>CAVOZZ010000012.1:0-209717 GCA_963701505.1 uncultured Gammaproteobacteria bacterium | reverse complement strand
CCAATTATGCCGCCACGTTTATTCGAATGAATATTCATCCCCACTGTTGCGGCTTAGGTATTACTCTTCAGTCCATTGCTTCTTTGGTGGCCAAAGCAATATGGCCAATGGGCAAGAACATAGCGATGGGCTCGGGTCGATCGCTGAGGGCGCCGCTGACCAGGTCAATCGGTTTGAAGCCCAAAGACAAATAAAAGGGAACTGCATCCGGTTTGGCATCCACAATCACACCGATGCAACCAACGCGGTCCCGCATCTCCAGGGCAAGTTCAAGCATGGCGCGCAGTAACAGCCGTCCGATGCCATGCCCCTGGAATCTTTTGTCCACGGCGAGTCGGGCGAGGCGGAGTATCGGAAGGGGGTAAGCGGGCAGGCGTCGGCGCAGGGCTTTCGTCAGCTTTTCTGCAACCATCTCTCCGCTGGAGACAGTGACAAATCCGGTGATATGGTTGTCCTGGACGGCGACATAGGTCGTTCCAATATGGTGTCGAAACTGGTTTTGACCGGCATAGCGTTGAAAGAAGCGGTCGAGGTCGATATTTCCGCTACGGAATCGGGTACGATCGTCCAGGGGTTCAAGTCGCCTGACCTGAACTTCCTGCTCCGCCTTATTCACGAAACAGCGCTTTCAGGGATTCCGTGGGTTGCTCTTCCTGGATGACACGTTCAGCGATCTCTGCCATTGCCTCGCCAGTCAACACCAGCCGGGAGGGGATAATCAAATCCTCGGGGATCTCACGCAACGCCTGAAGGTGGTGCTGTAGCGCCTCTTCGATCAAGTAGGCCTTCTTCACACCGCGTCGCTTCACATACGCTTCAATCGCGGCCTTGGTCTCTTCCGAGATATAGGCGGAAACTTGTGTGGTTGTGTTCATGGCAGATCGTCCTCTACAGTTCTGTAGATTTATGTAGAAAATACCATGTAGTCGCGGGATTGCCAAGCTCTTGGTGTTTCTCGGGCTCTGTTAGACATGATCTGGACGCAGTGTCTTCGTAACAAATTGAAAAATATGGAAACACCGAGGGTTCGAATCCCTCTCTCTCCGCCAACAAGTCTGGTCTCTGTCCTGCGTCTCTGCGGGGCAGAGCCAATCCAATGCTGGGCATTGTTCAGTATCCGGAGTTTCCTGTGCACAATAGCCTGGATATCGCCAGGCAGTTTACGTGAAATGTGTCCTTCCCAGATCTTCAGGGCTTCCTTCGTCAAGGGATGTTAATGGGAATCACCCGTCAATAGATACATTTTAACATTCACATTATTGTAACGTTGCCGATCGATTAATCATTCGTGTGTTGGACAAAGGATTCTAGCTCGGCACCAAACGCAGCTAATTCATCCAATAGTCTGGTTTTCTGATCGTCCGCCCGCATCTCTGCCCGCAATTGCTCGATCTCGACGTAAAAATCCATGAAACAGAAGTGCCCTGATTCCCCGTCGACTAGACGTGCGCGGCAATGTTCCAGCCACTGCGCTTGCTCGCTGGCGCTGAGCGTTTCAGGGTAATTGCGTGCCCGATAACGTAACAGCATCTCTGGAAGACGCTTGTCTGAAAAGCCCCAGCTTTGATTTCCTAGTTCCTGTGGGTCGGTATTATGAATCTCGTTCATCAGTGCTTTGTCACTGTCATTGAAGAACCCACCTGAATAGACCATCAGGTCAGGATCGTTAACCGGCTCGAAATCGCGTGACTCGAATATTTTGGTTACCTTTTGGTGAATTTCCTTGCGCGCATGGAGCAGTGTCTGGCGGTTGCGCATGCCCGTGATGAGATTGATTTGCAGCCGTTTCGCGGCATCACCGGTAAGGGTAGATGTCGGTGCGATAGCCGGACACTTGTTGATCAGAACCTGCTTGAGACCCGGTCGCTCTAATCCTTCAGGGAGATCCTCGTTTGTGGTGTATAGTCGTTCCTGTAGTGTTTTCGTCCCGAGATCAAGCAGCAAAGCAGGATTCTGTGCGAGGTCGAAGACAATGATACTGTTCTTGTTGGTTGGGTGGGGGGCAATCGGTACCACCAGACGGGTATTGCCGTGATCACTACCATACATTCCTGATGTATGCAGGATCGGCGTCATTTCTTTCAGGTCAATGTGCTTAAGGACTTCCCGTTTACGCCGCAGACGGTAGAGAAAATCATAGAGCTTGGGCTGCTTTTCCTTGATCCGTTTCGCGATCGCAATGGTGGCGTAGACATCGGATAGGGCATCGTGTGCCTGTTCATGGGGAAGGCCATTAGCAACGGTTAGTTCTTCGAGCCTGAAACTGGGCCGATCTGCATCCGTGCGACGTGGCCAGACAATGCCCTCTGGGCGCAAATCATGGCACGCGCGCACCATGTCGATGATATCCCAGCGCGAATTGCCATTTTGCCACTCCCTACTGTAGGGATCGTACAGGTTGCGATAGAGGGTATTGCGGGTTACCTCATCATCAAAGCGTAGCGAGTTGTAGCCCACACCGCAGGTACCGGGTTGCGATAACTCGGCAAGAATACTGGCGATAAACTCGGCTTCAGGCAGACCCTGCTCCACTGCTTGCTGTGGTGTAATGCCGGTAATCAGCGACGATATGGGGTGCGGCAAAGTATCCGGTGCCGGCCGCGCCATGATATTCAGCGGCTCGCCGATGATGTTGAGGTCCTCATCGGTACGGATGCCGGCGAATTGCACCGGCCTGTCGCGTGCCGGATCCAACCCGAAGGTCTCATAATCGTGCCAGTACAGCGTGTTCTGTATCATTGACCTGCTCTTGAAATGGTTGGCAAGACCCTACCACAAGGCACTCGTCGGAGACAGAAGAGGGGGGTGAGCAAAACGTCAACTCTGGTTTCCTTGCGAAATTCCCATTTAGGACTAAACATGAGAAGTCAACCCGGTATGAATGCAACATTCCCATTTACAATCGTAAATGGGAATGTTTATTTCCGACTTTCCCGTTTAGGGCCATCAAAGACCACAAATGGGTAAGTACAAGAAGAGGAGTCTTCGATTCCATTCTAGTCCTTTGGTCGACTCTTATGTGATTTACACTTAAAGACAACTTGGGAGCCTTTTTTTGGATACTAGTGAATGATTCCGCTAAATGAAATATAAGTATCCCGTGGATTATTCTCGTTGGCGCACAGGCACAAATATCATTGCGATGGTCAGCATGGCGCCAGCAGGCAGGATCATTGCCTCGGTTGCTTCCAGAACCCACAAGGTAACCCCGGTCACGAAGCACCAGGCCACCGGAATTACTACCAGCCAACCGGCAACGCGTCCTTTTGCCAGCAGCAACAAGCCGAGTGTAACCAGTGCGGTGGCGTCGGGGGTCATTGCGAACAATTCTGCCTGCATCCACTCGCGCCCGCTGAGGTAAGCGATAGCTGGCATGACCAGCAGTGCGGCCATCAGGACGAAAACACCGATAGCCGCGCGGGCCGAATTTCCTATTTCAAATTCCACCCCTCTACTCGATATCCCATAGACGAAAAGCAGTAGCGCCTGGAAAAAGAAGGCGATAGCGTACCAGTCAGCGACCCAGTGGATGGGGGCTAAGCGAAGATGAAGAAACGCCCAGCCCACCCAAGCCCAGCTAGTGGCCAGCAGGATGGCGATTACCCGGCCGCCCCAGGTGGGTTTCAGCCACAGGCACAGCAAAATGACCATGGCCATGGCCAAGCATGCGAGTTGCATGGGCCACCAGTCTCGGTGGTGCAACTCGAACAAGCGAAAGTAGGTATCCGGGGTGAACAGGACCAGGTCAGCGATGCTGTACGTCCACCATACATCCATCATAGATTTTTGACGTAAGAGACCATGCGGGCGCGCATATCGGTATCTGGCAACCCACCGTAGCAGGCGCTCATGTTCTCCTTTACGTGCTCGACCTGCGACGTCGCTGGTATCGCACAGGTCACCGCCGGGTGTGAAACGATGAATTTGAGCAGGAACTGCGGCCAGTTGGTACAGCCGATCTCATCGGCCCATCCCGGCAAAGGGTGCTCCTCGAGGCGGTAGATGAGATTGCCTTGCTGGAATGGACGGTTCACGATGACCGCGATGCCGCGTTCGGCAGCCAGCGGCAGCAGGCGTCCTTCGGCTTCGCGGTCGACAAGGTTGTAGCTGAACTGGACGAAATCGAGTTCGCGGGTTTTCATCACTTCCTCGAACTCTTCGTGACGGCGGCCATGCGAGGTGGTGATGCCGACATAGCGTATTTTGCCAGCTGCCTTCATCTCATAGAGGGTCTCGAGGTGCTCCTGCCACGAGAGCAGGTTGTGCACCTGCATGAGATCAAAGCCCGGCACGCCCCAGTACCGACGTGAGGCCTCCATCTGCCGGCGCCCCTTGCTCGGCGCCGAGATCCATACCTTGTCGGCGGAGAAAACCTCCCTCGACCTGCCGAGCTTATTCAAGGCGTAACCAATTACCGGTTGCGAGCTGCCATACATGGGTGAGGAATCGATTATGCGGCCGCCGGCATCGAGGAAGTGCCGGATCACCTCCGCGCAGGTATTGCGCGCGGCAATGTCGTCGCCGACATTGAAGGTGCGCGAGCTACCGAGGCCAATCACCGGCATGGCTTCGCCGCTGGACGGGATCGGCTTGCTGATGAGCTTTTCCCGGCTGGCTACCTTTGCGGCTGGCACGAAAGCACTGGCGCAAAGCGCGGCAAGCGTTTTCATGAATTCACGCCGGGAGAGTCGTGCAGGAAATGTCATCTTCGTTATCAATCCGTCGTGCAATGGTAGTTGTCGTGCCAGTCAAGTGTACTCCAGACTGCAGATTTTCTAGGGTACCTCCCGACCAGGTTTACGACGACAGATAATTTCCCTGCTAATTCCCTGTTCCTGATTTCGGAGACTGTCCTCAGAACAGAGAATAGGGCAATTAAAATGGAGGTTTGCAGGCAGAGGAGGGCGGATACAGGTGGGGAAGCGGGGGTAGGTGAGGCTGTCTCCCTTCCCGGCTATCCCTCCCTGACCCGTGAATGAAGAGGCTCTCCACGCCAGATTCCTACCTAAATATCAGATTTGTCCTGCAGGCACCCACCGCAGATTAATCAATATTATCCTTGCACTTGAGCGACCATGTCTGCGAACTGGCTATGCCGGGAGAGGATGCGGCACTGGCCATCCTTCGGGGTGGCCTTTGTCTGTTGGGATGCAACCCCATGAGTAATATATTTGTGCTGAATGTCACATTGTGGCCGTAAGGCGAAATGCATGCAGCAACTATGACAGCCTAACCACCTCTCTGCTTCTCCCTGATCTTCCGATACTCAGCATGATCCCCTGCCTGAGCCGCTGCCTCCAGAGCAAAGTCACTTCCCCGATTTAAACCACTGTGACCTGGCCTTGAGCCACGGGCACCAGCTCCCAGTGAAGGTGGATACTATTATTACCCCTTTGCTCAGGTACGGCGTAAATCCAGGCAGTAGTCAGTGACAGCTTCGTCCGGCGGGTTGACTGGGTCGGGCGCCTGGTCCGGTGAAATCTCTTCGACCACGAAGCGCTCGGCAATGCGTCTTCGCGCCTCGTCGAGATTATCTGGCAGGCCATCATAGGGTTTACCCTCGGGCTGCCAGTCGTGCAGGGTGCAGCGCAACCCGTTTTCACCGCCGGGCGGCAGCAGGCAAAGCACGATTGGTGTTAGTGCACCGAGTCCAGGGTGCAGCCCTGCCCAAGGTACGAAAGCGCGATAGCGCAGGCCGGTGATCAAGACCACGCCGGTATCGTCCTGCTCCCTGCGTAGCGGCACCCGGTAGTTGCCAGCCAGCAGGCTCCAGCCATCGAGGTCCGTGTCTTGATCTCCGCAGGTCCGCAGTGTCAGCTGCAGGCGCTTGGTGCTGGCGTCGACCAGGCGCGAACCGCCCGCCTGCTCGGCGGCGTCGCCCAGCAGCGGCCAGAATTCAATTGCCAGGTCTACATCGAGCCGGCAACCGGCCAGCTCGGTGTCACCGACATGGCGCCAGTTATCTGTGCACAGTCGCCGGGTGATCGGCTCGCCAAGACCCAGGCCGGCGCATCGGAGATCATCGAACACTGTGTGCAGGTCCTGCAAAAGATAGAAGGGGAGTGCGAAGCGGTCGTGCAGACGGCTGCCCCACTCGATCAGTGTATGGTGCAATTCCTGCCTGGCCAGCATCACCGCCAGCGCACGCAACATGACGGCGATGGCCACCGCTGAATCCGCATCCATCGACATGCGAAAGGCGCGGAACTCGACCAGGCCGAGGCAGCCGCGGCCAGGCAGGTACGGGTTCCACAGCTTTTCGATGTTGATCTCGCTGCGATGCGCGTTGCCCGATGTGTCGACAAGGAATGGACTCAAGCTGCGCCAGATGAATTCGGGTGCCGGCGCGGCCGAGGCGGCCAGATTCTGTAATGCGACTTGCAGTTCGTTGAAGGATTCGAGCACGTTTTCATCGGTGCGTGGCGACTGGCTGTAGCTGCCGACATACACCGGCGCGAACCAGTACGACAACGACGGGTGATGATTCAGATACAAGACCAGGCGCGAGAGCAGTTGCGGCGAGACGAAAAACGGGCTGCGTTCTGCACTGGGACCACCTAGCGTGAACTGTCCGCCACCTCCACTTTCCGAAATGTTGCCGTTGTAGTTCAGCCGGTAGGGCGCGAGTCCGCTGGACTGAACTACATCGAACAGCCTGCGGCTCATGTCGAGGAATTCGGTGATGCTGGCGGCGGGCGCTTCGTTGACCTCGAGCACCGCCGGGTCGGGCGTCAGCGTCATCCATGCGACGCTCGAATCCACCGGAGGTGGGAAACCCCGCCATACCAGGCTGGTGAGTCCGGCTGCGGATGCGGCGATGGCGACGCATTGCACAAAGTCTGCGAACAGTTCGACGTCGGCGAAGCCTGGCAGCTCGATGCAGGGCTGCAGGCTGTTTTCTGGCTCGCTCGGCACACAGCCGATTGAAACCAGGTACAGGCCTTCGGTTGCCAGATCGTCTTCAAGACCTTCGGGCGGGATCGCCTGCGACTGCACCGGCGCCCGCAAAAGTCGTGGGTCCGCGGCAGGGTCGACACTGATCGTTTGCTCATCTGCGGTAAACAGTATTCGCAGGCCCATTTCGATGTCGACCTGGAAACCGGTCGCGGCCCGACCGTTGCGAGTGAGTTGCTTGACGCAGTGATTGCCAGAACGCGTTCATGTCTTTCAATTCGCAGGCGCACGCATCGCTCAGCGGGTCAAGCGGCAGACCATCGGCCAGTGCGAGATCATCACGGCGCCGGTACAGGCCCAGGCTCCAGCGCGGCTGAGGCTCGCCTGCGTACTGACGTCCGAGGGTGCGCAGGACGATCGAACCGGGATAACTGTCGCGCAGCTCCTTGATGATATGGCAAGCGTAAGCTTGCTTGGTCTCACCCAGCGCTTCGCTGAGCCATTCGGGTGATTCAGACTGTCGCTTGGTGAAGGTCGGTTCGGCGCCGATCCAGACATCAAGCCCGCTGTTCGCCACGGCTTCATCATGGGCGCGAATCGCCGCTTCAAAACTATTAGTTGTCAGATTCCACGGTGTTGAGTGTTTAGCAATTCCACCAGGCTGTCAAAAGCCTTTGGGCATGTTGTCGGTATTAAGCCTGTTTGCAGTGGTGACATCGTGGATAGTCACGCACCCGGTTACTACACTAAATTCACTATCGTGCGCCGTATTCATATCCATCACCTGACTCGCTACCACTATGCAGAAACTGTAACCCTGTTGCCACATATGACTGCACCTGCGCCCACGCGACGGCCACGATATACGCGTGCAGTCCTCGAAACTGGATATCAGCCCGGAGTTTCGCATCCACTGGAAGCTCGATGTCTACGGCATCACTGTCGCGGTCATGACCTTCCTGCAAGCGGCCAAAGAAGCCTCCATCGCAAGCGAAGAGGTGGTGGAGAACTATGAAGAACAGCCTCTGGATTTTGTACTGGAAGATTACGCCCGGTTTTTCCCGTTCGACTACGACCCCAGGAAACAGATCGATCTGGCACCATACAGAAGCCCGGTATACGAACGGGACCAGGCCATGGTGGAAGCATGGATAGCGAATGTCTGTAATCCAGGTATCAAGGTCGCCACCATCACCATGCTGACCACACTAAACACAAATATCGCCAACGGGCACCGCTACCAGATGCGCGAAGAACCCGGTATGCAGTCACCGTCACAGACCCTGTCATCGGGTACCCATGGCTGCACTGGCGACAGCGAGTTTGATCTATGAGATATCCCTACGAGCTCAACAAGGCGTGACACTGTACAGAACACTTTCCGTTGCCGTACTTTGCCTCGGCTTGTTGGCGAATATGTTCCTCTTTGGCGGTGTTTTGGCGGCGATGATGAGCACGGTAATCGGTAGTGCGGTGGCTGTAAACGGTTATATGAAACAGCAACGTATCGTTTTTGGCGGTGGCATGGTGACGATGAGCGTTGGGCTGATCTACCAGCTTTACTATGCTATCCAGATTTTCCACTTGGGAAGCTGGGCCAGTCTCGCCATGTTGGGTATGGCCGCCATCGTTGTCGGATCAACAATCGAAAGCCATGGCTGCCGAATTAAACTGATGCTGAGGGCATGGAGGGCGAAATATGGTGACTGGGATTATTGAACAATACAGCGTTTGACTTTGTGTGCCGCGCTCCTGGGGAGCGCGGTTTTCTTAAGAGGACTTAAAATCTTTGCATTCCACCATAGTATCGATGATGCTCTTTTCTGGTAAGAGTATTTCCACCCTAATACTGGACAGGTCATGCCAGAATTATACTGGCTGTATCATTCATCCAGGCCAAATCCGGGGGTTGTATGTCTTTTAACCATGTTGTGATCCTGCTAATGCTGTTTGCTTTGCCCTTGCAAGCAGGACCTGTAGAGCTGAACCCTGAACAGGTCAGGCGCGATCTCGGGTCTGCGATCAGGGAGGTCACCGTCATAGAGCCGCATACACAGTGCGGGGAGCGTAAATGCATTGTGACCTATGTTGGGGTTCCGCTCAGGACACTTATTGAACATTACTACTCTGAAGAATGGCGAGACTTCAGTGGAGAAATACATTTTATAGCACGGGATGGTTATCTCGGGATTGTGGAGGCGTCCAGGGCACGTGCAAAAGATGCTTATCTCACGTTTGCGAGGGCAGACGGGAATCCGTTTATTATTGATAATAATCAACAGAATGAACGTAATGTGCCGCTTGGTCCGTTCTATCTGGTTTGGGACAATGTTGCAGATTCGGATTTGCAGCAAATGGGCTCCTACGGTTGGCCTTATCAAGTGGATCGAATTCAGCTGGTTTCGGAATCGTTTTATTCCGGACTGATACCGCCCGGTGCACCACCCGCTGCACAGGCGGGATTCGTGGACTTCAAGACATATTGTCTCGGTTGTCATCAAATCAATGGTGTTGGTGGCAGGAAGGTGGGGGCAGATATGAAGCTGTTGGTTCATGGCAAGACCACGGATGAGCTCAGAAGATGGATCAGCGATCCGCGGAATGTGAGACCAGGAACCGCAATGCCGCCACTCAATATGAACCTCGACCAGCAGGAGAGAGACCGTATCATCGACCAGATTGTGGGGTTCCTTGGCGTTCTCTGACGCGTGCACAAGGATGCTTGTAGCACACCGCCTAATTAACCAGAGGCTGGGTAGGTTGGCCCTGTGACCTTTCAGTAGGAGAGCTATACAGTCTTGCCATTCGCTTGCAAAATTGCGCCGAGTTCGAGGAACTTCCCGTCGACCTCGAATCCCGTTTCTTCCCGGAATTCCCGTCGGGCAGTTTCAAGCCCCGGTTTGTTGCCTTCCTGCAACCCCTCCAACTGCCGAATGTTGCATGCAGAGACTTTGGGGGCGGAATCAGATAGTGTCCTCCTGCATTAGTCAGGATTCCAGACAGAGATCCTCATCGGCATCGATCAGCATTTCGACGATGCCCTCCATCTCCGTCGGGTATTCCTCCGTGAGTTCAAGCAATTCACTGCAGCTCAAATCAAGTGCGCTGTTGTTCATGGCAATCTCCTATAGTATTAATAAATAATGAAATACTTATATAAGATATCATTGCTATTGTCAATCAGGACTTCTGAACTTTTGGCGCCTTTGTGCGGGAATGCTGCACCAGGTCAAGTTCACGACAGGTAAATTAATTGCTTAACCTACCAGGGATCACTCCAGATAGCCCGTTGCAGGTTTTGAAGGCACACACAGAACCGATGGCGGATATTCCCGGATTAACACGCGTGCGAGCAACGTGGTTGAATGCTAGCCTTGCCGTCCATGAAGTCCTTTACCGATTCAGCGTCGATGCCGCTTGTTTGTCATCCCCAGACTCCCTCCAGGGCAATCCGTGGGATCGACGTGGTCGTGGGTGGATCAACGAGTGGCACCCTCACCCTTGTCTTTGTCCTGGAGGGTAAACTCTCCAGTTTGTGCATCCCTGAACCCCGGGCGTCCCGGCGGGTGCACGACCTGTGGCAGCACACCTGCTTCGAGGCTTTCCTGATGGCGGAGGAGGGGCCAGGGTATCGTGAGTTCAACTTCTCGCCCTCCGGTGAGTGGGCGGCCTATACATTTCGCGGCTATCGGGACGGTGGGGAGCAGGAAGTTGAAATGGCCCCGGTAATCACGGTGTACCACAGTGCGGAACAACTGGAACTGCATGCGGCGATTCGTCCAGATTGTTTGCCGCCGGGCCGTTCGCTACAGCTGGGGTTGTCCGCGGTTGTGGAAGATGCGGACGGCATTCTGTCTTACTGGGCATTGCGACATCCTCCAGGCAAACCCGACTTCCATCACACTGACGCCTTCGCGTTGCAACTGGTACGACCCTGAATGTGTGGCATGAACACAATAACCGCTGGAGTGAGACTATGAAATTTGGCATTGATCGCCTGCTGCAACAGCCTGCCTTGCGCCAGTCACTGAAGGGGAGCCGCGTGGCCCTGCTGGCCCATCCGGCCTCTGTAACAGACGAGCTTAGCCATTCCCTGGATGCCCTTGCACAATTGCCCGACATAGAGCTCACCGCGGCCTTTGGTCCCCAGCATGGCCTGCGCGGCGACAAGCAGGACAACATGATGGAATCGCCGGACTTCAATGATCCTGAGCTGGGCATACCGGTATTCAGCCTGTACGGCGAGGTACGCCGACCCACGCCGGTCATGATGGACAGCTTCGATGTACTGCTGGTGGATCTGCAGGACCTGGGCTGCCGGATCTACACCTTTATCACCACGCTGCGCTATGTACTCGAGGCAGCGGCGCAGTTTAACAAGCGGGTGGTAGTGCTGGACCGGCCCAACCCGGCGGGACGACCCGTGGAGGGACTGGCCCTGCGTCCGGGTTGGGAGAGCTTCGTGGGCGCAGGTCCCCTGCCCATGCGCCATGGCCTCACCCTGGGGGAACTGGCCCTGTGGTTTATGCGGATACTGAAACTGGACGTGGAATGCGAAGTGCTGACCATGGAGGGTTGGGCCCCCGGGGCTGGGCCGGGCTATGGCTGGCCCCTGGGTCAGCGCCCCTGGGTCAACCCCAGTCCCAATGCACCCAATCTCTGGATGGCCCGCTGCTATGCCGGCACGGTCCTGCTGGAGGGTACAACCCTGTCCGAGGGGCGCGGTACCACCCGGCCGCTGGAACTGTTCGGGGCACCGGACCTGGAGCCGCGAAAGCTGCTGGCAGAGATGCAGCGCCTTGCTCCCCAGTGGCTGCAGGGTTGCCGGTTGCGGGAGTGCTGGTTTGAGCCCACCTTCCACAAGCACGCGGGCACGCTGTGCGCCGGAGTGCAGATTCATGTCGAGGATGGCGCCTACGATCATGCTGCCTTCCGGCCCTGGCGACTGATGGCACTGGCCTTCAAGGCGCTGCGCCAGCTGCGTCCGGATTTCGCGCTGTGGCGGGACTTCCCCTACGAGTACGAAGTCGAACGCCTGGCCATCGACGTCATCAATGGCAGCGAGCTGCTGCGCCAGTGGGTGGATGACCCCGAGGCCACGCCGGGGGATCTGGAAGCCATGGCCGGGATGGACGAGACGGCCTGGATAGCGGAGCAGGAAACGGTGATGCTGTATCGGTAACGTTCCCAGGGCAGTGCAAGTCCGGGCGAACCTACCCGCAGAGTATTTAACTCTCAGTCCTTGGGCGGCAATAGCACCAGAAAGCCATCCGGTGCAAGGTTCGTAGCCAGCATCACTTCGTTGATGTCCTGATGCTCGCGCCAGCTGGTGGTGCGTTGCTGTTCGGGATTGCGCCAGACAGCCTCGATTTCGTCACGCAGGGGCAGGTACTGCATGAGCGTCTGCAGTTGTGCGCGCAGCCGCGGACTGGTGGTGGCGTGATCGCTGTTATAGCCAGCCGCCTGGTACATGCGTTCCACGGCCTGCAGTCCGATGGCAAGGCCGAGTTCGCGAAAGGCGAGCCGGTGTTTTGCCGGCAGTTGCAGCTCACCGCCCTGAGTATAGTGCTGCAGACCGTTGAGCGCCGCATCGAGCAACCGGTTGAGCAATCCCGGCTCCGGCAGTGCACCCTGTTGCATTAGCTGTTGCAGTCGGTACGCATCGATCAGCAGACCACCCAGGCCAAGCGGATCGGCGGTGGCTAATTCGCCCCGCTTGAGCATCGTTGCGTACTCGCGGGTTTCGTCCTCCAGACTTGGCCCGGTGGCCGGTTGTGGTAGCGCGGCCGCTGTGGCGCTCAGCTGCAGGTTACTGAGGTAGCCATCCAGCGGGTCCTGCTGCCCCATGGACGGTACCAGTGCACGTGTCAGGTCAATGCTCATCTTCCAGTGCATCCTGCGCGGTCCCCAGGCGGGAGAGGGCTGGTAGGTGAAGGCCTCGAATGCGCTGTGGGCGAGTTCGCGTGCCCAGGTATTGAAGCGGGGTTGTCGCGTGGCCCGCGTGACCTGGTCGAGGGCGTGCATCCACTTGCTCAGATAATGAAAGTACTGGCCGTCGCGGTCCCACTCCAGGCGCTCATCCAGGGGATCGCGCGGACCTCTCTCCGGCAGGTGTTTACCAATGCGTAATCCGCCCCGGGTGGGATGATGCTCACCCGCTTGCCCGTTCAGCCCGCTGATCCAGCCCGAGCGCCGCTCATCGTCCCGGTGCTTGCCGAGGGTGTGATGAACCTGGTCGACCAGTTGCAGTGCACGCTCCGTGAAGCCTTGTTCGCCAGTGGTGCGCGCCAGACCGAGATAGTTACAAACGGCGAAGGCATCCGTCCACAGATAGCGCCGCCGGGGCTGTTCGGAGCCAAGCCCGGTGCGCTCTGCGAATTGATTCATCAACGCGATGGCTTCATCGATGCGTGGATCGGACATGGTTCCGGCCTCCATTTGCGCGTTCGCCTGTGCCAGTGTGAATGCGGACAACGCAAGCAACAGAAAAGATCGAACCTGCATTGCACCCATGATCTCCAGGCTGTGTTGGACGTCTTTCGTGCGCAGAAACCATACAGGCAGGTACGGGTTTTGTCATTAGTGAGCCCCCTCGGGAGAAGATGCTGGAAGGTGCAGTATTATCCAGCCGTAGCAGGTAACATAGAAACGAACCAGACCTGCAGCAGGAGTATGCTATGAGTGATGTAATGCCGCCTTCATCCAGTGGTTCAGGGGACAGGGAACCGCAACCCGTACTGGTGAAAGAAAACCTGAAAAAACGTTCCACCTGGCTGCGACTGTTTTTTATGTTTGTGATGGTGTTGCTCTACTCGGTTTCAAGGGTGGTTGTTAGTGTGGTTGTCCTGTTGCAGTTTTTCTGGGTACTGTTCACGTCAGAGACCAACAAGCCACTTGAGAACCTGGGCCAGTCACTGGCGACTTACACGTACCAGATTATCCGTTACCTGACATTCAACACCGAGGAACGACCGTTCCCTTTCGATCTCAACTGGCCAGACGGACCACCCGGGTACTGAACGTAAGGGCAAGCACCTCCACTGCAATGGTAGTGCTTGCCGGGATCAGTCGGCGTAATCCCCCTTAAAACCGAACTCCCTTTCCCGGTGCTGGTCCAGCAATAAGCAATCATCTCGAATACCGATTTGGGTAGCACGGATTTCCCGTCTAAGGCCTCATGGTCTTGCGCATTTCAGTGCGTGATCGAGCCATTGTGCCTCATAACAGTGCATATAGGGTCTGTGGGGACCTGTTCCGTCGGGGTGCAATGCCCAATAAACAATCCTTTATACAATCAGGCACTGTTTCGTGCATGGGTTCAGGCAGCGGCATAACAGCGGGTCGCACGAGAGCAACGCGGGAACACGACGGCATGGCACAACGGGCAATACGCGAATACGAGGGCAAACGTATCTTCGCAGCATAACTGGTCGCGCTACTTTGGCCAGTTTCAGTATGACTTCCAGGCGGCTTCGGTGGCCAGCGGCGATGAGTTGCGCGCCCTGGCCGCCGGGGAAGGTTATGAGTGGCTGCAGGGGCCGCTGGTGGTCAAGCCGGACATGGTCTTCGGCAAGCGCGGCCTCAATGGTCTGGTTTATTACCAGCAGCAGCAGCCGGGCGATGTCAGCCTGGAGGAGGCTGCGCGCTGGATCGATGCCCGGCGCGCCGAGACCACCACCCTGCTCAGTGGCCAGCAGGGCGTGCTCAGCCGTTTTATCGTCGAACCGTTCGTGGCGCACGCGGGTGATGCCGAGTACTACATCTCCGCGGTGCTGGGTGACATGGCCGACGTGCTGACCCTGAGCGCGCAGGGTGGCGTCAACATCGAGGACAACTGGGACCAGGTGAGTATTGTCGAGATCCCGGTGGATGCGGACGGCGACGACCTGCTGGACCTGATCACCGCCGCCGTCCCGGCAGAGGTCGCGGACCGGGAACGGTTCGCGCTGTTCGCCAGCGACTTTTACCGCTTTTTTCGCGATTTGCATTTTGCCTATCTCGAGATCAACCCGTTTTCCCTGGCAGGTGAACGCGTGCACCTGCTGGACCTGGTGGCCAAAGTGGATGATACGGCCAGCCACCTCATGGAGGATCGCTGGGGACCCCTGTATTTCCCGACGCCCTTCGGCATGAAGGCGCCCGGGCCGGAAGAAAAGGCCATCAAGGAAATGGATGACAAGAGCGGTGCCTCGCTCAAGCTCACGGTCCTGAATCCGCAGGGAACTCATCTGGACGCTGGTCGCCGGTGGCGGTGCCTCGGTCGTGTATGCGGACACCATTGCCGACCTGATCGGCGCCGGTGAACTTGCCAACTACGGGGAGTACTCGGGCAACCCGACGACCCAGGAGACCTGCCAGTATGCGCGCACCCTGCTGGACCTGATGACCCGCAGTCCGGACCCGCAGGGACGGGAGAAGATATTGATCATCGGGGGTGCCATCGCCAACTTCACCGACGTGGCGAAGACCTTTACCGGCATCATTCAGGCCTTGCGCGAATACCGCGAGCAATTGCAGGCGGTCGGGGTGCGCATCTATGTGCGCCGCGGCGGACCGAATTACGAAGTGGGACTGCGCAACCTCAAGCAGGCGGCCGATGCCCTCGGCCTGCCCATCGAGGTCTACGGTCCCGAGACCCATATGACGGATATCGCGAGGATGGCCCTGAGTGCATAGAAGGACACCAATGTCAGTGAGCCCCAGCAGCAGCACAGCTGCCGCCTGCGGATACCGTGTTGTTTGACCGCAATACCCAGGCGATTTTCTGGAACAATCACCAGGCGGCCATCCAGCGCATGCTGGACTACGATACGCTGATCGGGCGCGAGCGGCCTTCGGTTGCGGCCATTGTTTCGCCCACCAGCGGCAGCCGCTTACGGCAAGTTCTTCTTCGGCACCAGTGAAGTGCTGCTGCCGATCTACAAGACCAAGCATGCCGCCGCGGCCGCGCACCCGCAGGCCTCCGTGCTGCTGAACTTCGCCTCCTTCCGCCGGGCTGCCCGCATCAGCAACGAATCGCTGGAACTGCCCGGCATTCGCACCATCATGATCACGGCAGAGGGCATACCGGAGCGTCATGCGCGGGCCCTCAAACTGCATGCCCGGGCGCTGGGCAAGACCCTCATCGGGCCGGCCACGGTCGGTGCCATCGTGCCGGGTGCCTTCAAGACCGCCAATATCGGTGGCACGGTCGAGAATATCCTGGCCAGCAAGCTGCACCGGCCGGGTGCCTGCGGGCTGGTGACCCGTTCCGGTGGTCTCTTCAACGAACTGGCGCATACCATTGCACTGAATGCCGACGGCATTGCCGAGGGTGTCGCCATCGGCGGTGACCGCTTCGCCGGTTCCGGTTTCCTTGAGCACCTGCTGCGCATGCAGCGCAATCCGCGGATCAAGTACCTGCTGCTGCTGGGGGAAGTCGGGGGCACCGAGGAATACCGTGTCATCGAGGCCGTCCGGGATGGCCGCATCAGCAAGCCGGTGATCGGCTGGTGCATCGGCACCATTGCGCAGCATTTTTCCACTGGTGTGCAGTTCGGCCATGCCGGCGCCAGTGCCAGCAGCGACCTGGAGACCGCCGTCAGCAAGAATGCCGCCATGCGCGCGGCCGGTATCCATGTGCCGAAAAGCTTCAATGACCTGCCCGAGATCATCAATGCCGTGTACCGGGAGCTGCATGCCGAAGGCGTGATCGGGGACATAGTCGAGCCGCTGGTGACGCCGTTGCCGGAAGACTGCCAGACGGCGCTGGCGGCCGGGCGCGTGCGCAAGCGCACACATTTCACCTGTACCATTTCGGATGACCGCGGCGATGAAGCCACCTATGCAGGCCTGCCCATCAGCCAGGTGGCGACGCCGGATACCGGCTACGGCATCGGTGACGTCATCACGCTGCTGTGGTTCAAGCGGCGCTACCCGCAATGGGCCAGCGACTTCCTGGAAACGGTCATCAAGACCGTCGCCGACCACGGGCCGGCGGTCAGCGGTGCACACAATGCCCGTGTCACGGCGCGTGCCGGCAAGGACCTGATCAGCTCGCTGGTGACCGGCCTGCTGACCATCGGGCCGCGCTTCGGCGGTGCCATCGACGGTGCGGCACGCTGGTTCCGCCACGGCCAGTCGGAGGGTATGTCCGCCGCCGGTTTCATCGACTACATGGCCGGGCAGGGCCAGTTCATTCCGGGTATCGGTCACCGCATCAAGTCGCTGCGCAATCCCGACCTGCGGGTCGAGGGCATCACGCGCTATGCGCGCGCTCATTTTCCGGAAACCCGGCTGCTGGATTACGCCCTGGAGGTGGAGCAGTTGACCACCCGGAAAAAGGACAACCTCATCCTCAACGTGGACGGCGCCGTCGGTGTGCTCATGGTGGATATGTGGCGCGGACTGGGTTACCCGGAAAGCGACATCGACCAGTTCATCGAGTCCGGCACGCTGAATGCCTTCTTCGTGCTGGGACGCTCGATCGGCTTCATCGGTCATATCCTCGATGAAAAGCGCCTCAATATGCCGCTCTACCGGCATCCCTTCGATGACATTCTCTATGATATGTCGCTGCAGGCTGGAGAGACCTGACGAGCTCCGTCAAAAGAAGATTGGCACATATCCGCTCGAGGCTGGAATTGCACCACGGGTCCGGATGACGCCAGCAGCAGAGTTGGCTATGCTGGCACAATACCATGCAACCCAGAAGCGACCTGACCCGCAAACATGTCCAGGATACTCATTCTCTACTCCACGACGGACGGGCATACCCGGAAGATTTGCTTGCGCTTGCAGGAAATCGCGGAGAACGCGGGCAACCATGTGACCTTGAGCTCTATTCATCATGCTGACGCTATCGACCTGAAATCCTTCGACAAATTAGTCATTGGGGCTAGCATTCGCTACGGCAAACACAGCCCGGCAGTCTACCGCTTTATAAAAGAAAACTCGAAAGTGCTGGACAGCAAGCCTAATGCCTTCTTCTCTGTGAATGTGGTGGCACGCAAAGCGGAGAAAAACACGCCGGAAACAAATCCGTATCTGAAAAAGTTCCTCAAGCAAATCGCATGGAAGCCTAAGACACTGGCGGTGTTTGCCGGAAAAATCGACTATCAAAAGTACAGTTTCCTGGACCGTATGCTTATCAGGCTGATTATGTGGATCACCAGGGGACCGACCGATCCGAACACGAATATTGAGTTTACAGACTGGAACCGGGTTGAAGAATTTGGTCGTATGATCAATGAAATGTAATCAACACCTGTCCAGTAACGTAATACCCGCTTTCCCAACGGTGTATTGGAAGTGAAACGAAGCAAAGTACAGGCAAGGGTACGCTGGACCTGTCATCACAATGCGGAAATCCAAGGCCCAGGCGATCGATTTTCAGGGTCATTCACTCTGCCGGCCTTGCGAGCCCGGCTCTTTTTCCTTGTATGCCGGGTGCTTTCTTCCGGTTGACATCGCAATGTTGTACCGGGATTTGCACAGGCCTTGCCTGGCTTTTGGCATTCACTGGCCGGCGGGTGTAGTCTATTCATGCAAAGACAGAACCTGACACTATGAGCACAGTAAAGAAATATCTGGAATCCATTCGCCAGTACACTTCCCCGGCAACGCGCGTGTTACAGCAGGAGCTGGAGGCGGTTCGCGAGACGCACGCTAGCGTCAGCGCAGAACTGGACAAGGTGCGTACCGAGCTGCAACGAAGTCATGAGGAGCACGCCAGCGTCAGTGCAGAACTGGAAAAGGTGCGTACCGAGCTGCAACGGAGTCATGAGGAGCACGCCAGCGTCAGTGCAGAACTGGACAAGGTGCGTACCGAGCTGCAACGGAGTCATGAGGAGCACGCCAGCGTCAGTGCAGAACTGGACAAGGTGCGTACCGAGCTGCAGCGGAGTCATGAGGACCATGCCAGCGTCAGTGCAGAACTGGACAAGGTGCGCACCGAGCTGCAACGGAGTCATGAGGAGCACGCCAGCGTCAGTGCAGAACTGAGCAAGGTCCGGAATGAGCAGCAGCGGACACACGAGGCGGATGCACAGCTACTTTCCGATCTGCGACAACAACTAAAAGAGATCGAATTGGAACGCACACATGCGCATCAGCAGATCGAGTTGCTGGAGCGCGCGGTGGCCCATGCAGAACAGCGTCAGAAGTTTACCGAGGCACACGTAGATACACTGGAAACGAAGCTCGAAGAGGAGCACCAGCGGTACGAACAGAGCATGCAGGCCACGGAAACCCGACAGGCGCATATGCAGGCCGAACAGCAGTCCCAGCTGACGCGACAAACAGAACTCGCCAATACCTTTCACCGGGTCAGCACGAGCCTGTTTGAGTCACTGCAGGAACGCAATAGCAAGCAAAAATACTCACTGCTGCAGTTCATCATCATTGCTGTCCTGTTGTTTGCAGGCGGTACCCTGATCGGGGTGTTTGCCATGCAGGGGCAGCAGGACAGCAGCCAGGAGCTGGCCGCGATAGACCGGGATCTGGCCGACATGCGCGGGTTTATGAAGCAGCATATCGATAATCAGGATGCGCTGCTAAAGGATCTCACGCAGGCAGTGAATAACCAGCTGCCCCCTGAAGCGGTACAGCTTGTGGAGCTTCCGCCTCCGGAAGTGCTGGGAAAAGCGGCAGACTTGCCGCCACAGGAAACCGTGTCCTTCACGCCGGATATCCGGGAGTTGCAAACCAGCCTGATGGCGCTGGGTTTTGACCTGGGCATGGCGAAGCCCAACGGTGAGTTGGGTGTCAAGACCCGCCAGGCATTGCAGGAATTCAGGCAGTTCTATGTGCCGCAAAGTGAGGCACCGGAAGCCTGATCAGTGAATCACTGGTTGCTCCAGATCCTGCAATCCGCCGACCTTGCCAGAGTCGATGCCGCTGCGATTCAGGATTGACAGGGAGGTCCTTGCCGCCATTCGACTCGGCAGTATACGCACCGGTGTGGACTTTTCCTTCCTGATGGAAGTGGCAAGGGTGGAGAGTAATTTCGATCGCGACGGCGCGTGCGCCAGGTTCCTCGGCAACCGGCCTGTTTCAGTTCCGGGACACTCCCTGGCTGGAGACGATACGGACTTTTGGTGCCGACTATGGACTGCAGGACTATGCTTCCCGGGTTGCGTTGATCGACGACAAGAATTATGAACAGCAGCCAATTGTGCACGACCCACTGCAGCTGGAGGTGCTGGCACTGCGTCTGAATCCGCGATTGTCGACCCTGCTGGCCGCGGAGAACATCAAGCGCAATCTGCCGTACCTGAGCGAACGGATCGGGCATGATCCTGACCGGACCGATCTCTATCTGGCGCATTATTTCGGGCCGTCCGATGCGGTGCTATTTCTCAAGACGCTGGATGAATCGCCGACTACCCTTGCCGCCGCGCTCTTCCCCGAAGCGGCTGATCGCAACCCGGGGTATTCCGGAACCGGCAGCAGCCACGCACCGTCGCCGAGCTGTACCAATGGTTTGACAGCAAGTTCAACACTACCCGCTACGACGTACGCAATCCCGCCTGAGCCGCTACCCTGTCTTCGGTATCAAGGCCCTGTCCGGATTCAAAATACGGCATGCCCACCCTGACTTGCCGCTGTGATTCCCTGGCAACCGGTCTCTGACGCAGGACGGCGTTTCGGTTAAACTTCCCCACTGCTTCTGTCCTGGAGTCTGCTGCATGAAGTTCACCATAGACGAGTTCCGCGCCTGGAAGAATAAAAGCGTCACCCTGCTGGGCATGTCCGGGGTGGGCAAGACCCATCTGTCGAGCCTGCTGCGAGCCCACAACTGGTTTCACTACTCGGGCGACTACCGCATTGGAACCCGCTACCTGGACGAGCCGATCATGGACCTGATCAAGCAGCAGGCGATGCAGACGCCGTTCCTGCGCGAGCTGCTGCGGCGCGACTGGATCCATTTCCGCAACAACATCAAGGTGAACGACCTGGGACCCGTGCTGAGTTTTGTCGGCAAGCTCGGTAATCCCGAGCTCGGCGGCGTTCCACTGGACGAATTTTCACGACGTCAGGCACTGTACCGAGAGGCAGAGATCGCTGCCATGCGGGACGTGCCGGAGTTTATCCGCAAGGCACACGAGATCTACGGTTACAACAACTTCGTCAACGACGTCGGCGGCAGCCTCTGTGAACTCGACGAGCCGTCCGTGATCGATCTGCTGGTGGAGCACTCGCTGATCCTGTATATCCGGGTCACCGAGAAGGCCGAGGAGGAGGCTCTCATCCGACGAGCCCAGAGCAGCCCCAAGCCGCTGTATTACCGCCCCGAGTTTCTCGCGGAGCAGCTGCAGCAGTACCTGGGTGAGCGCGGTCTGGAATATGCGGCACAGGTGGAACCCGATGATTTCTGCAGCTGGGTGTTCCCGCGGCTGTTCCATTCACGCGTACCGCGCTACGAGGCCATTGCGCGTCCGCATGGCTACACCGTGACTTCGCATCAGGTAGCGGCGGTGCGTGACGAGCAGGACTTTCTCGATCTGCTGGAAAATGCCATTGCCCGCAACACGAGAGAACCACAGGGGTAACACACATGCCGATTGTCGCCCACAATGACCTGCCGACCTTCCAGCGCCTTCGCCAGGAAGGCCAGACCATCCTCGAACCGGGCCGCGCCCTGCACCAGACCATCCGCGAATTGCATATCGGCGTGCTGAACATGATGCCGGACGCAGCACTGGCCGCAACCGAGCGCCAGTTCTTCCGACTGGTGGGGGAGAGCAATCCTATCGCCCAGTTCTATATGCATCCATTTACGTTGCAGGAGTTGCCGCGCAGTGAGCAGGCACGGGCACACATCGAGCGCTACTATGATACCTTCGAGCAGATATGCTCCGAAGGGCTGGATGCGCTGATCATCACCGGGGCCAATGTCTCCCATCCCGACCTGTCGCAGGAACCCTTCTGGGAGCCGCTGCGCGAGGTATTCGACTGGGCACAGGAGAATGTCACCTCGGTGCTGTGTTCCTGCCTCGCCACTCACGCCGCGATGCAGTTCGAGCACGGCCAGACGCGCCGCCCGCTGCCTGCCAAACGCTGGGGCGTGTTTCCGCACCGGGTGATCCGGCCACCCATCCGCTGGTCGACGATGTGAATACGCAGTTCGACGTACCGCATTCACGCTTCAATGATATCAGCGCCGCGCAGTTCCATGAGGCCGGCCTGCACCTGCTGGTAGAGAGTGTCGAGGCGGGAGTGCACCTGGCCGTCAGTGCGGATGGTTTCCGTATCGTCTATTTCCAGGGACACCCGGAGTATGACACCGTGTCGCTGCTAAAGGAGTACAAACGTGAGGTACAGCGTTTTGCCAGTCGGCAAGCGCAGCGATTACCCACCATTTCCCGACAACTACTTCAAGCCCCGCGAACAGGCCATCCTCAACGAGTATCGCCTGCGCCTGGCTGCAGCCCAGGCAGCGGGCGAGCCGGCCCCTGGATTTCCGGAGCAGCTGGTTGCCGCACACATCGACAACACCTGGCACGATACCGCCGAGGGCATCCTCGGCAACTGGATCGGCCTGGTCTACCAGTTGACCCACGAACAGCGGAAGCTGCCGTTCATGGACGAGGTAAATCCGCATAACCCGCTCGGTCTCGACTGGATTGCCGGGTCAGCATCAATAACCGGCCCCCTGATGACAACAAGGAGCAAGACACATGCAATCCGGACCAAGAGAAATCGTCACCCCGTTCCGGCCCATCCCGCTGGACGTGCCGGAGGCCATGGCGCCCAACGAGTTTTTCAACAGTACCGAGAACCTGGATGACCTGATGCACAACAACGGGCTTGTTGACCAACCCGGAGAACCTGCTGCTGTACCGCAAGGCACTCGGACATAGCCGCGAATTCGACACCTCGATCATCTACAACAGTTCGAAGTGCATTCTCAACCCGCTGGGCCGGCCGGTGCGCCGCACCCAGGTGCCGGACGATGTGAAACGCATCTGGAACCGCATGAACCAGATCATTATCGATTACATGCTGGAGCGCTATCCGGACCCGGAGTCACACCTGGTGCTGGCAGGCGAAGCCAGTCTCGATGCGACCTGGCCGCTGACATCGCCCGGGGTGCCGAGCATCCGCATGCTGCACAATCATTTCATCGTTTTCGACAAGGACGAGCTGCGCGCGGCGCAGCTCGGCCGACCCGCAATAATCCGAACCTCACCGACGGTGGCCAGCACAGCCTGTTCGAGGCCTACATGCACGATGTCTACCGCGAGTTCTTCGACCGCGCGCTGGACCTGGAGATGCTCTGGCCGGTGGGCGAGGCGGGTTCCCGTATCGAGTTGACCGGTTATCCGCAAGGTCTGCCGAGCTGGGAAGTACAGGGTGGAGTGGCGGCACTGGAGGAAGTCGGTTTCTGGAACGAGTACGACGAGATCCTGAAGGGCTTCATCGATTTCTATCGCACCTTCTTCAGCCAGGTGTCGACGCGCAATGCGCCGATGCTGCAATGACCTGTACTTCCCCGAGCATGTCGAGAACGTGCTGCTGTTCAATAATGACTTCCTGAAGACGGCGAAGAAGGTCCGCGATAACTGTATCGTTAATGCCGCCTACGCCAATGCCATCCGCTGGCAGCCGGCCTTCAAGCAGCTCATCTA
Organism: uncultured Gammaproteobacteria bacterium; assembly: GCA_963701505.1. Taxonomy (GTDB): domain Bacteria; phylum Pseudomonadota; class Gammaproteobacteria; order UBA9214; family UBA9214; genus UBA9214. The sequence continues at coordinate 186,213 of CAVOZZ010000012.1, read as the reverse complement.
CCGCAACGACGAGGACAAGCTGATTGTCACCATCAGCCAGAACTCGATCGGCAATGCCATCACCGAGTTGCTCGGCGTGGTGGTCAAGCGTGTCCCTGATGCCGTGGCCTACGAGCGCTTCGAGCCGCAGCTAATCGAGCAGTTGCTGGAAGTGCGCCGCCGTCTGATCGAGGCCGACCTCGGTGAGAGCATCGAAACGCCCTACTGGCCGGGCTGAGCCTCAGCGGCGCCGCGTCCGGCCGGCGCTTCGCTACCACATCAGATCGTCGGGTACCTGAAAATCGGCGTAGGGATCATCCTCGTCCGTTGACTCGGTGGGCTGGTTGCTAAGGATCTGCGTGTGCGTCGTCACGCCGCCGAATCTTCTCGGCAACCCGGGTCGGGATCAGCTGGTACTGCTCATCCAGCTTGATGATGCAGAGGCGGCCATTACTCAGCTGTTGTAACTGGGTGCCGGTGTACAGCTGATGCGCTTGATCAGCGTGCCATCGGTAAAGCTGTAGGCAATATCACCCTGATCCAACGGTTGACGGTTCATCTCGACCAGCTGGCGCACCTGCGCCGAGACTGCCTTTTGCTCGGCCTCTGCCTTGCGCTGACGATTAAGCTGGCGATCACGCTCCACCTTCTCGGCGTGCGCCTGCTGTGCCGCCTGTCTTGCCTCGTCAGTGGTCTCGATCTTGCTCTTCTGCTTCTGTCTGATCTGCTTCTGCTTGCTCTTTTTAACCTCGTTCGCCTGTTTGTCATCGATAAGGCCGGCTTTCAGCAACTGGTCCTGCAGTGACATGGGTGTTCCCCGCCGGGTAGTTGGTACTGCAGCACAAGGGTAGGTGGGATTGCCTTCAGTAACAAGACTGTCCATACTGTCTCTTTCAAGGGATAATCATGACTGCACCGCACAGCGCTCATAATTCGAGTCCCCGGGAGAATAATTACATGGTCTTGACGCGCTTTTTCAAGCCAAAATGGCAACACCAGGATCCAGAGGTCCGTCAACGGGCCGTCGCGGCGCTGCCGTCCGATGATGTTGACATCCTGATCCGGATCGCACGTGAGGATGACGCCCCTGCCGTTCGTCGCCTGGCGCTGAGTCGGCTTGACGATCTCGATTTGATGCAGAGTCGGCTGAAGGAAGAGCACGACAGCGACATCCGTCAGTTTGCACGTACCTGCCTGTCGGAACTGCTGACGGGTACCCGCAAAGGAGCACCGGCGTTGGCTGTCCGTGAGGATTTCCTGTCCCGGTACCCGGTCACGGAATGGCTCGAGTATGTCGCCCTGAACGCGATTGAAGCAGAGCTTCGCAGGTCGGCCCTGCAGCAGATCACCCGGGAAACCGTATTGTGCGACATTGCCATCGGGGATGCCGTGCTGGCAAACCGCGAGGCCGCGCTGGAAAGGATCACCGCCCCCTCCATACTGGAGACCATCAATCGCCAGACCAGCAAGCGTGACAAGCAGATTTACCGCCAGTCACGACTGCGGCTGGAGGCGATACGGGAGGCACAAGAACGCCCTGCAAGGATAAGGGCGGAGTGTGAGCAGATCTGTAGCGCTCTCGAGGCCATGGTCCCGAATGAAAATTTGCAGGAAGAACAGCATGGACTGCAACGTCTGGAGGCTCGCTGGCAGGCTATCAGGGATGACGCCGACCCAGTCTGTCAGGCACGCTATGAGCAGGCCGTCGATTCCTTTATGAAGGCAGCAGGGGCCTTTCACGAGGCCCGCGAAGCCGAACAGCGCAAATGGGCGGCCATTATGGTCAGCAGGCAAGCGTTGCTGACCCAGGTAGCACAACGCAAGGCACACTTGCTGCACACGCAGGCACTCTCGGCGGAGGCCGCGACAGGTTATGTTGCGGAGCTGGAAGCCTGGCAGGCTGCCTGGGATGAATCCGGTGAACTGCCGGTCCCGCAGGCACAGTCGCTGAATGATCAACTTGCCCGGGACACCAGCGCCATTCGCCAAAGACTGGAGGCATTGCGATACAACCGGCAAATGGAACAGGCCTTGCAGTCACTGCTCGATGAGGCGGAACGGTTACTGGGTTCACAGCTGCCGCTAGAGGAACAGGCCGTTAAATCCCTGGAACAGTACTGCAAGGGGCAACCCTGGCCGAGCGATTCCGATCGAATTGCTGAAGGCCTGTTGCGTTTCGAAGGCATCAACAGGCAGTTACGGAAGCGTGTGAGTCATCAACAGCAACAATGCCGGCAGGAACTGGAACGGCTTCCGCACAGGCTCATCGAGCTGGAAGCACTGTTAACGAAGCAAACCCTCAAGGAGGCGGCTCCCCTGCATGACCGCATCCAGAGCAGCATCAACCTCTTGCAGGCGCTGGGCGTTTCCAGGGAACTGCTGGACAGCTCCATACAGAAATTGCATCGCATGACCCCGCGGCTCCTGGAGCTGCGGAGTTGGAGCGCGTGGGGTGCCGATGAGGTACGGCAACGCCTGTGTGACGAGATGGAAGCACTGATCGGCAGCGAACTGAGTCCTGATGATCTGGCCAGCGAGATCCGCCGTCTGCGAAGTGAATGGAAACAGTTGCCATCTAACGGAACTGCGGGCAGCAGATCCCTGCAGAAGCGTTTCGACAAGGCTGCCAACAAGGCTTATAAGCCCTGTGAGCTGTTTTTCAAACAACAGCTGGCGGAGCGTAACAGCAATCTGGAGCAAAAACTTGCCTTGTTGCAGCGGCTGGAGGCCTTCCTGTCAGCGGCAGAATGGTCCCACATGGACTGGCATGCCGCTGTCCAGTTTCAAAGGCAGATCAGCAACGACTGGCGGCGCGCAGGTCCGGTGGATCGGCGCAAGGCCCGGGAGCTAGAAACTCGCTACAGGAACGGCATGGGGATACTAAACGAGTATCTCTCAATGGAACGCCAGCGCAATCTGTTGCAGCGACAGTCACTGATCGAACAACTTCGTGAGCTGCTGACAGTCGAGGATATCAACAAGGCGATTGATGAATGCAAACGCCTGCAAAGCCGCTGGCAGGTTACGGTAGCGGGCAAGCGCCAGCAGGAAAACACCCTCTGGCAGGAATTCCGCGCCGCCTGCGATGCCGTATTCTCACGTCGAAAAAAACAGCAGGAGGCGCGCCACGAGCTGGAAAAACAAAACCGGGCACACAAACAGCAGCTGTGTAAACAGCTTGAAGGGCTGACCAATATTACATTGGTCGAGCTGGATGATGCCGTACATCAGCTGCACCGGATGCTCGAAGAGTGGCAGGCATCAGGACCGGTTGCAAAGCATGACGCCGCAACTCTGGATAAGCGTTTTGAAAAGGCACAACAGGACTTCCGTGCTCATGCCGGGATATTACGCGAACAGGCCGCGCAGACACAGTTGCAGCTGTTACAGCAAAAGGCCGCTTATTGCAGGGAGCTGGAGCAACTGCTGGAGCATCCTGATCCGGCTGCAGTCCACTCGAACCCGGGGACGCTGGAGCAGAAATGGACAGCACTGCCGGCTTTGAATGACGCAGCCACAGAACAGGCTATGCAAGTACGCTACGAGACCGCCCGTCGCGCGCTGCTGGAGGGTGGTGAACAGCGAGAGCGGCTGTTAAGCGAACTGGCTGCCAACCTGAATCAGCGCAAGGAGCTCTGCCTGTGGATGGAAATTCTTGCCGGTGTGGAATCACCCGTGGAGGCGCAACAGGCGCGCCTGGAATTACAGGTCAGGCGTCTGGCCGGCGCCATGGGTCAGGCTACAGAGGGCACGATGGATAAAATGGCTGAAATCCAGCGTCAATGGTATCTGACAGGGGGAGGGCCGGCCAGCGAGGAAAGGATCTTGCAACAACGTTTCGAGAAGGCCGCCAGGCCGACCGACCGGATATGAGCATGGCGTCATGGCGAACTGTTATTTACACCGGTCACAGCAGCCACATGAATCAGCATGGTAAAAACGGGGACAGATTGATTGATTGCCTGTAAGCGAAGCTTGCTCCTGCCGGCGGTGGTAGTGAGCTGGGGCTGACTGGCTTGTCGAGCAGGTAAATAGCTCGAGGGCTGAAAAAATAAAACGCTGGCCCCCGCTGAACTAGAACCAGCCAGGCAGCCATGTACCACTGCTGCTGCCCTGCTCAAGCAGCGTCAATGACTCTGTACTGCCTGCTGCCTCAGCCAGGTCCCTTGCCCGTTCGCGTTTATTGTTTCTGATTGCCGGTTTGGCATCGGCTTCCAGCAGGATTTTGACGGTATCGACATGATTATTGGCAGCCGCAAGCATGAGTGCAGTATTGCCGTTATTGCTGCGGGCATTCACATCAGCGCCTGACTTGATTAACCGTCTGACAATCCCGGCATGTCCATAATCTGCTGCAAGGATTAGTGCTGTATTTCCATCACGGGTACGCATTGATATGTCTGCCTGGTATTTGACCAGCAGGTCTACAATGTTTTTGTGGCCCCCGGCAGCGGCGAAGGTAATTGCGGTTCGTCCCATGGAGTCCCGGTTATTGGTCTCTGCATGGTGTTCCAGAAGCAGGCGTACGTTGTTTTCACGCCCCTCGATGACTGCGTATGACAAGGCAGTATGGCCGGCATCATCAAGTTGATCGATCACTGGTGATTTTTCGAGCAGGGCCTGGAGCAGGTCTGATGTTTCCATTTCGGCAGCGATCATCAGCATGGTCTTGCCATCGTTCAATGTAAAGTCGACGTCAGCGCCATGATGCAGGAGAAGTTTGGTCACCTCACTGAAGCCATTGCGTACCGAATGGCATAGCGCCGTACAACCCTGGTCATCCTTTGTATTGATGTCACTGTCCGTCTCTAAAAGTACAGCTACTGTATCAGGGTCACCCGATGTTGCTGCCCAGAGGAGTGGGGTCATGCCATTTCCCGTATTCATAAAAGGGTCGGCGCCGGCATCCAGCAGCATTTGTACTATCTTGCTGTGTCCCTTGAAGGCGGCGCGCGTCAGTGCTGTGTGACCCTGTTCATCGGGGCTGTCGATGCTGGCACCCCGGGAGATTAACTCACGAACGATTTCATCCTGGCCGCGCCAGGCTGCTTCCATCAGTGCTGGCCACCCATCATAAGGCTGCCGGGTCTCATTCTCGCTGCTCATTGTTACCTGCCTTGTGGCTTGCATGGCCAGTCGCTTGGCAACTGATGCATTATTCTGACCATAGTGTTTTGCAGGGGAAGCGCCGTTTGCCTGCAGGATTTTCAGGATGTCATCATGTTGCTTGCGTGCCGCGATGTCGGCAGCCGTATCACCCTGGGCGTTCCTTGTATGGAGATGAGCGCCGCGTCCTGCCAGGATACGTACCAGCTCCAGGTGATTCTTGCGGCTGGCGATCATTAGCGGAGTATTGCCACTTGCATCCGTAGTATTGATATCCGCATCAGCATCCAGCAGTACCTCGACAGTGTCGAGGTGTCCGTTACTGGTAGCTGCGTTCAGGGCGTTATTTGTGTAGATGTCTTTATCATCGATGCTGGCGTTACTGTCTGCCAACAGCTGGACAACTGGAGTGAATCCCTGTTCAGCCGCTTCAATGAGGGCGGTTCTGCCGTATTCGTCCGATGAGTTCACATTGGCGCCAGCCCCGATAGCCTCGCTCGCAGCCTGCAGATCTCCCCTTGTGGCAGCCCGCTTGAGTAGCTCATCCTGGTTAGGTGACTGACCTGACGGTGCATCAGGCCTTGTGCGAGACGCAATGTTGTCGCGCCTGCCGAGCTTTTCCAGTGCCATCGGATGGTCTTGTGCAGCAGCCTTTTTGTACCAGTAGAATGCATCTGATTCACTGGCTGCTATTCCCCAGCCATTTTCATACATGACCCCCAGATTATATTCTGCCTGCCGGTGATGTTGTTCTGCAGCCTTTCTCAGCCAGAAAAAGGCTGTCTCGTGATTTTTGGATACACCATTTCCTGATCGATACAGGGCAGCAAGTTGATACTGGGCGTCCGGGTTGCCGCTACTGGCCAGGTCTTCAAGGAGGGGCACGGCTTTTTCATAGTTTTGCTGCCGAATGGCCGTCAGAACGACTTCCAGACCGTCAGCATGTGCAGACGGGTAGGTGAACAGGCCGAAAAGTAGAGGGAGAGAGATAACAATGCGCATAAACAGGGGAATGCTGGTGTGTGTCATTGTGGAGACAGGCTGGCGTTGCTTTCTTTTAGGTGGTGGAAACCGCGTTATTGCGTGCCATATTTTGTTTCCACCTGGATGCCAGTTGCCTTAAGAAAAGGTGTCGGCAGGATCCCGCCGGCACAAACGATTACTGTATCGTTTGCAAGATCTATCAGGCTGCCCTGCTGCTCTATCTCGATGCTGTGGTCATATACCTCCCTGACACTGGAATTCATGAGCACATTCAGTGCACCTGAATTCTTCAGTGCTTCAACCCTGCGGCGGTTCTTTTCCTTGGCGCGAGAAAAGCTGCCACTGCGGTAGGACAGGCTGACCACGGTATCCGGTAACTCGGCAATGCTGATAGCGGCCTCCAGTGCGCTGTCACCACCCCCGACAACCAGCACCTGTTGGCCGCGGTACTGTTCGGGATCTACCAGCCGGTACACAACCTTTGCTGAATCCTCACCGGCTACACCAAGTTTCCGCGGCGTACCTCGTCGGCCAATGGCCAGCAGCACACTTTTTGCGCGATAGACATTCCCGGGTGTCCTGATTTCCAGTCCGCTGTCTGTAGTTGTGATGGACTCTACACGCTCTCTATAATTGATCTGCACGCCCGTTTTCGTGATCACGTCTTTCCAGAATTCCAGTAGTGATTCCTTGGATATTTCCCTGAATTTGACCATGCCGATCAGCGGAAGCAATACCGGTGCAGTCATGACAATCTTTCCTCGTGGAAAGTGCGACACGGTTCCGCCAAAGCTGTCCTGTTCCAGTGTGACAAATCGCAACTTGCTTTCCTGTGCAGCCAGACTGGCTGACAAGCCCGCAGGACCGGCCCCGATAATAACAACATCCAGTAGTGGCCTGCTGTCCTTGTGACAACGATCAATGATGGATGTCATGGCCTGTCGGCCCTGTTCAATGGCATTGCGAATCAACCCCATGCCTCCCAGTTCGCCGGCAATAAAAATACCAGGTACATTTGTCTCGAAGTCGGGAGCCACAATCGGTATGTCAATACCACGCTCAGAGGTGCCAAATACCAGGGTGATCGCATTTACCGGGCAGGCGGTTTTACAGGCACCATGCCCGATACAGTTTGTGGGGCTAACCAGCTCAGACCTGTTATCAATGACTCCCAGTACATTCTTTTCCGGACAGGCGCTTACGCAAGAGCCACAGCCAAGGCAGCGGCTTGAATCTATGACAGGATGAAGTGAGGCTGGCTGTGTAAGACCGGCATTGCGGACCTCGTCGCGTACACGGGCGAGATTGCGCTGTCTGCGGTTGCGCAAGCCGTAATAGAGACCCCAGATGAACAGCATGGGTGTCAGATAGATATAGTAAGTTGCATCAGGCATGAACGGTTACCATTTCACTGATTCTGTGTCCAGCTGAAGAGCATACCCGGTAAAGCCCTTATCGTTTTGTGATTGCCTCGGCAGTCCTGTCGAACATTGTTGCATGGCGAATAAATATAAATGGGTAAAAATTCCCAAATGGTGAACATCGTCACAGCTACCCGGGCCACTATTTATGACCTGGGTCGCAGTTCTATTGAACATAAAACCGGATACTTGCTGGCAGGTTGCAGGGATGCAGTTGCGCGGGTGACAGGACTTGTCAAGATTCGTAAACCTCTTGCTACATACCCTGTGCATGCCTGATACAGCAGTTGCTTTTACAAGCGGATCATACGCCGTTGGGTAAGGGGGCAGTAATGAGTGAAGCACAGATTGCTCCTGAGACGGGCAAGATTTCAGTTACAGCATCAGAAAACAGCCGGCATCCAAAGCTGGGTGTAGCCAATGAATCCCGTATGAATCAGGGTAGTGGCCGCCACTCACTGTCGTCGAGGAATATGCATACGCCGGTTTTCTCTTTGCTGGTTCTGGTGGGTCTCTATCTCGGCTGGCGATACAACCGTTATTTGTATCTTACCCCGGAGCAGGGGCTTGGATATGCCCTGGGAATCACAGGTGCCTCACTGATGGTGATGCTGTTGCTATATCCGCTGCGCAAGCATGCGCGCTGGGCAAGAGGGCTTGGTCCGGTTCGATACTGGTTCAGGAGTCATATGCTGATGGGTGTGATTGGACCCGTCTGTATTCTTTTCCATTGTAATTACCAGCTCGGTTCAACAAACGGGAATATTGCGCTTTTCAGCATGTTGCTCGTGGCTGGCAGCGGGCTTGTTGGAAGGTATATCTACACAAAAATACATTATGGACTGTATGGCCGTAAGGCAGATCTGGATCGTCTGGGCAGTGATGCGGCTATGGCACGAGCAGAACTCGATCCGGTATTTGAAGTGGTACCGGAAATGAAAGCGAGATTACAAGGTCTTGAACAGAAAGCGAAGTTAACACCAGGTGGTTTTCTCGCATGTCTGACTAATGTGCTTGTGGTCGATACAAGATCCCGCTGGTGCGGGTTTCTATCCGTACTGGAGCTGCGAAGTTATTTTAATTCTGGACCCAGGCGGGAGAATTTGACACGCGAACAGCGTCGCTATTATTTCAGGAAGACCAGGCGTTATCTCTCTCAATATCTGCTTGCTGTACGCAAGGTCGCAGGTTTCTCATTATTCGAACGGCTGTTTTCCATGTGGCATATCTTTCATCTGCCACTCTTCGTGATGCTACTGATTTCCGGGGTTATTCATGTGTATGCCGTGCACATGTACTGAGTAGTGTTGCAGGCATAACGTGCGCAAACGGTTCCTGCTTCTTGTGGCTGTAATCCTGCTTGCGACAGCAGCTGAAACAGAGCTTGCGGCTGCTGCAGGAATTCAGTCACTGGTAATGCCAGGCCAGGTGATCGAAGGCCACGCGAAATACGAGAAAAAGTGCGATCACTGTCATCAGCCATTCAACAAGGATGGCCAGAGCAGCATGTGTCGTGATTGTCATGAAGAAGTCGATACGGATCTGAAAAAGCATCAGGGATTTCACGGGTTGGGTAAGGCAGCAGGCAGCGATTGCAATTACTGTCATAGCGATCACAAGGGACGTGCTGCAGACATCATCCAGATGGAAACGGAAACCTTCGATCATAAGGATACAGATTACTTGCTCAAGGGTGCACATGGGGTGGTCAACTGTATGGCATGCCATGTAACCGGTAAAAAATACCGTGAGGCACCGCAAAACTGTGTCGATTGCCACAGGGAAAACGATATACACAAGGGACATCTTGGGGAAGAGTGCACGGACTGCCATGATGAGCGCAGTTGGGGAAGCCGCAAGTTTGATCACGAGACAACCGATTTTCCACTGCTGGACAAACATGCAGATACCGCTTGCAACAGCTGCCATGTAAATCAGCAATACAAGGATACACCCGGAGAGTGCCACGTGTGCCACGCGGTGAATGATGTCCATGCCGGTCGTTATGGATCGAAATGCAATGACTGTCATTCTGAGGCCGGATGGAAGCGCACACGGTTTGATCATGATCGTGACACAGAATATCCGCTTGATGGGCGGCACCGGGAAGTGAAGTGTGATCTATGCCATAGCGGCAATCTCCATGAGAGTAACCTGGATACGAAATGTGTCTCCTGTCATCGCGGCGAGGATGAGCATGGCGGCCGCTACGGTAACAACTGTCAGTCCTGTCACAACCCTGGAGGATGGGACAAGGCGAAATTTGATCATACCGTGAAAACAGAGTTTCCACTGCGTGGAAAGCATCAGCAGGTGCGTTGTTCAGCCTGCCACAGAGGAGAGGTTTATACAGAAGAACTTGCAATGGATTGTTTCAGTTGCCATGCGCCGGACGATGTCCACAAGGGCCAGGAAGGAGAGCAATGTGATCAATGTCATGAAGAGAACGGATGGGGCGGGCACGTCCGTTTCGAACATGGCATGGCAAGTTTTCCATTAGTCGGCCTGCATGCTGTTGCGCCCTGTGAGGAGTGCCACTTTACTGCTGCTTTCAAAACGGCAGCAAGCGACTGCAACGTTTGTCACCAGTCCGATGACGTACATGAACAGCGTCTGGGGCAGCGTTGCGAACTCTGTCATAACCCGAATGGCTGGTCATTGTGGGAATTCGACCACGACTCCCAGACGGATTTTCCGCTGGACGGTGCACATGAGGGACTTGACTGTAGCTCCTGTCACGAACGGGATGCATCAGAGCGAATTACTGTCTCGACCACATGTGCTGATTGTCATCGCACAGATGATGTGCACCGCGGCCAGTTTGGCAGCTACTGCGAGCGTTGCCATGTCACGCAGTCATTTGACGTGTTGGAGATCCGGTAACTCTGCAGGCCCGGGGAATGGCCCATCGTCAACACCGTAATGTTTGGATGCCATATGAAGACAAATACAAGCATGAACAATAACTTCTGCCGCTCAGGAGTGCTGGTGCGACTGGCGAGATTTGTGTTGTTTCTTCTCTGCTTGTTTATGTTACCGGCGACTGCAGTCTATGCAGCTGAAACCGTGTCCGGGTTCAACCATTTCTCGACAGGCTTTCCACTTGATGGTGCGCATCAACAGGCTGCGTGTACCAGTTGCCATCTGCGCGGACTATTTCAGGGAACCCCTGTTCTGTGTGCAGCTTGCCACAACCAGGCGAGCCAGATGCCTGCAGACAAAATACCGGGTGATCATATACGAACAAACCAGCTGTGCGAGGAATGTCACTCGGAACAGTTCTGGAAGCCACTTACACGCATGAACCATGATGTGGTTATTGGCTCCTGCTCGAGCTGTCACAACGGTAGCACGGCAACCGGCAAGACGGTCAACCACATCGCCAGTGACAACAACTGCGATGACTGTCATACCACCACGGGCTGGCTACCGGCAACCTTCGATCACAGCAATGTCACCGGCAACTGTTTTAGCTGTCACAACGGCAGCACCGCGACCGGCAAGCACAGTGCCCACATCCAGACCACCAATCAGTGCGAGGACTGCCACAGCAACACCAGTTGGGTGCCGGTAATCCGGGTCGACCATGCCGCGGTGCTCGGCAGCTGCTTCAGCTGTCACAACGGCAGCGCCGCGACCGGCAAGACGGTCAACCACATCGCCAGTGACAACAACTGCGATGACTGTCATACCACCACGGGCTGGCTACCGGCAACCTTCGATCACAGCAATGTCACCGGCAACTGTTTTAGCTGTCACAACGGCAGCACCGCGACCGGCAAGCACAGTGCCCACATCCAGACCACCAATCAGTGCGAGGACTGCCACAGCAACACCAGTTGGGTGCCGGTAATCCGGGTCGACCATGCTGCGGTGCTCGGCAGCTGCTTCAGCTGTCACAACGGCAGCACGGCAACCGGCAAGACGGCCAACCACATCGCCAGTGACAACAACTGCGATGACTGTCATACCACCACGGGCTGGCTACCGGCAACCTTCGATCACAGCAATGTCACCGGCAACTGTTTTAGCTGTCACAACGGCAGCACCGCGACCGGCAAGACGGTCAACCACATCGCCAGTGACAACAACTGCGATGACTGTCATACCACCACGGGCTGGCTACCGGCAACCTTCGATCACAGCAATGTCACCGGCAACTGTTTTAGCTGTCACAACGGCAGCACCGCGACCGGCAAGCATAGTGCCCACATCCAGACCACCAATCAGTGCGAGGACTGCCACAGCAACACCAGTTGGGTGCCGGTAATCCGGGTCGACCATGCCGCGGTACTCGGCAGCTGCTTCAGCTGTCACAACGGCAGCACGGCAACCGGCAAGACGGCCAATCACATCGCCAGTGACAACAACTGCGATGACTGTCATACCACCACGGGCTGGCTGCCGGCGACCTTCGATCACAGCAATGTCACCGGCAACTGTTTTAGCTGTCACAACGGCAGCACCGCGACCGGCAAGCACAGTGCCCACATCCAGACCACCAATCAGTGCGAGGACTGCCACAGCAACACCAGTTGGGTGCCGGTAATCCGGGTCGACCATGCCGCGGTACTCGGCAGCTGCTTCAGCTGTCACAACGGCAGCACGGCAACCGGCAAGACGGCCAACCACATCGCCAGTGACAACAACTGCGATGACTGTCATACCACCACGGGCTGGCTGCCGGCAACCTTCGATCACAGCAATGTCACCGGCAACTGTTTTAGCTGTCACAACGGCAGCACCGCGACCGGCAAGCACAGTGCCCACATCCAGACCACCAATCAGTGCGAGGACTGCCACAGCAACACCAGTTGGGTGCCGGTAATCCGGGTCGACCATGCTGCGGTGCTCGGCAGCTGCTTTAGCTGTCACAACGGCAGCACGGCAACCGGCAAGACGGTCAACCACATCGCCAGTGACAACAACTGCGATGACTGTCATACCACCACGGGCTGGCTACCGGCAACCTTCGATCACAGCAATGTCACCGGCAACTGTTTTAGCTGTCACAACGGCAGCACCGCGACCGGCAAGCACAGTGCCCACATCCAGACCACCAATCAGTGCGAGGACTGCCACAGCAACACCAGCTGGGTGCCGGTAATCCGGGTCGACCATGCCGCGGTGCTCGGCAGCTGCTTCAGCTGTCACAACGGCAGCACCGCGACCGGCAAGACGGTCAACCACATCGCCAGTGACAACAACTGCGATGACTGTCATACCACCACGGGCTGGCTGCCGGCGACCTTCGATCACAGCAATGTCACCGGCAACTGCTCGAGCTGTCACAACGGCAGCACCGCGACCGGGAAACCATCCACGCATGTCACCACCTCGGTGCAATGTGATGAATGTCATTCGACCATTGCCTGGATACCTGCCAGTTTCAATCATGATCTGGTCACTGGCTCATGCTCGGGCTGTCATAACGGGACTACGGCAACCGGCAAGCCTGGTGGGCATTTCGTAACCAGCTTGCAGTGTGATGTATGCCATACCACGAATTTCTGGGTTCCGATCGATTTTCGTCATTCATCACCGTCATACCCGGGAGACCACAGAGGTAATCTGCTTTGTGCCGCTTGCCACAAAGCCAACAGCGAGGCAGTGACCTGGACGGCACCCGCCTATGCGCCGGATTGTGCCGGGTGTCATGCGAATGACTTCAAGCCGAGCGCGCACAAGAAATACGAAAATCCCGACACATTCTATAACGTCAGTGAGCTGAGGGATTGTTCCGGGAGTTGCCATATGTATACGGACAGCAGCATGACATCAATCAAGAATAATCGACCCGGGCCGGAACACCGTGTCACCAGTAGTGGCTTCTGAGGGAAATGCCAGGATGTGGTCACCCAGAGGAAAAGCAATTCCGGGACTCTTACTGCTTCTGGGTATGGTACTGATTGCGCAACTGGTTGAATCCGAGCCGGTAAGAAAAAAGATTCTTGACACGCTGGAGGTGTTTGAGGATGAGGCAGTAACCACTCTGCGGATCAGCCTGACCACACGGGTACGTTATGTCCGGCACTTCCCGTATGAGTCAGGTCAGGAACTGCGTATCAAGATCACACCCTTTGATATCAGCCGTGATAATGCAGATGCGCTACTCGAGCGTGAAACCCTTGTGCCGTCCAGGCATGAAGATCTGCCACTTATCGAGGTGGTCTATGAAGGTGATATTCAAGACGGACCCTATCTGACCCTGTTTTTCAGTCGCCGGGTTGATTTTTGGGTGGAGCAGGGCAGCGACTCCCGCAGCATTCTGGTCTATGTAGACGAAGTCGCTCCGGAAGTCCAGGTGGAATCAGCCACTGAAGACGCCGCCGAATGAAACCGAAGTCTTCCAGTCAAACCGGATTTGCACGCCTCTTGAGCTTTCTGGGCTGTATGCTGGTTACCATGGCATCACATGCGGAAATCGGTGTTCTTGACCGAATCGAGGTAACGCATGGCCAGGGACAGTCCACAATCCATATTCGGTTCAGTATACCGATGAGCTACAAATCACATGTGCCGGAGCGGTTTGGTGACCTGCTCCGCATCTTTGTCGAGCCGCTTCCATCTCTCGGATCCGGTGAGAGTGCGTTGCTCGGGTTGCAAACAATCCAGTGGAGCGCGGATAAGCAGGTCCCGCTATTCGATGTGACCTACGAAGGGGAAGGGTTTGCTAATACCAGCATCACCCTGCATTTTCAGAAAAAAGTTGAATTTGAAGTACCCAATACGGGTGATATCAGGAGTATCGATGTCGTTATAAAACATCCACAAGCAAGCAAAGATGAATTACCAGATACGGGAACTGCACAAGGATCGGGAAAGCCGGGCGAGTCTGCATTTGTCGTTATGCCGGAAGCGGGAGCGGAACATCTGGGTGACATCGGTCCAGCAACAGTGGTGACGGGCAGGGATGTAAATAATGACGCAGTCGATACGGTTGTGCCTGTTACTGCAGCAGGTACCTCGCCCTTTCCCTATGTTATTAATCTGGCATCCTCGCCTGCTCCGTTCCAGGAAAAAGAACTGCCTCCTCTGGATGAATTCTCCAGCTACCGCCTGTACACGACAACCTTTGACAAAAGCGGCAAGCAATGGTACCGGATTCGACTTGGATTCTTTGAGCGGGTGGCAGATGCAGAGAGAGTCAAGGAGCAACTGCTGGCACAGTATCCCGAGGCGTGGATTACAAAGGCTTCCGTTGCTGAAAGGATACGTTCTCGTGAATCAATGCTTGCCGGCCGCAATGCGAGATCCGTAGCCGCAAGTCCGACTGCATCACAGCATCCGGGTGCAGGCACTGTCATCTCACCAGAGCGGCTGGCCTCCCTGATGCAGGAAGCACGCAACAATATGGCGGACAAGGACTATGCTGCAGCGATCCGGCTATACACCAAGATTCTGCAGTCTCCCGATAACAGCTACAGCCAGGATGCCCTGGAATACCTGGGCCTGGCCCGTGAACGCAATGGCCAGCTGGCGCATGCCAAAATGGTATACAGGGACTATCTTCAGCGCTACCCGGAAGGTGATGGTGCAGAACGTGTCAGGCAACGCATGGCAGCACTGGTGACTGCCTATAAACAGCCCAGGGAAAAGCTGCAAACAAAACAAGTCGAGACGCGTGCTGAAGAGAAAACAGACTGGGACCTGTTTGGCGGGATCTCGCAGTACTACCGTCGCGATGAGAATACCACAGGTATCGAAGATGCCGAGATTACGACAGTGAGCCAGTCATCCCTGAACAGCAACATGGATGTCACGGGCCGACTGCGCCGCAGCAGCTATGAACTTCAGACGCGCTTTACCGGCGGTTACCTGCATGATTTTCTCGATAATGGTGTTAACAGCGATACAACGGTGAGCTCGATGTATTTTGATGCGCGGGACACATCAGGTGATTATTCCCTGCGTATTGGCCGGCAGTCACTCAGTACCGGCGGGGTGCTGGGACGATTCGATGGCCTGCTACTCGGGTTGCCGCTGGGTAGCAAATTCTCCTTGAGTGCAGTCGGCGGTTTTCCAGTCGAATCCTCGACTGATTCCTTTGACGATACGAGTGGATATTTTTATGGCCTTACCCTTGGGATCGAGAGTTTTGCGAAGGGTTGGGATGCAAATGCCTTTGTGATTCAACAGCAGGTCGACGGACTGACGGATCGCCGTGCTATCGGTGGTGAGCTCAGATATTTCGATCCCATTCGCTCGTTTTTTAGCCTGGTTGATTATGACATCCATTTTAATGAACTGAATATCTGGCAATTACTCGGGAACTGGACCTTGCCTGACAAGACTACGGTCAATCTGGTAACGGATTACAGGAAGAGTCCGATACTGACCAGCAGCAATGCCCTTATAGGACAGCTCGCAACTTCAATAGACGACCTGCAGGAGAGTTTTTCCAGTGGTGAAATATTTGATCTGGCGCGTGATCGTACCGCGACCAGCAAGCTCGTCACACTGGGCGTGTCACGGCCAATGAATGAAAAATTACAGATCAGTGGTGATGTTACCGCATTGAACCTGTCCGATACCGGGCAATCGGGCGGTGTTGAGGCGATGGAAGGACCCGGGACCGAGTATATTTATAACCTGCAGCTGATCGGGAGTAATCTGGTCAATCAGGGTGATATCACGATTTTTGGACTGCGTTTTGCCGACGGCAATGACAGGAATGTCTATTCACTGAATTTCAATACCCGATATCCTGTTACCGAGGACTTGCGAATCAATCCGCGCTTCAGGATGGATTACCGCAAAAACCGCAATGACAATACAGACCAGATGATTTACCGGCCTTCAATGAGGCTGGACTATCGGGTTAAACGCAGACTGCGTCTGGAAGCGGAAATCGGTGGCGAGTATTCAGATCGCGAGATTATTGAGGGTTCTGAAAAGAATCGCAGTTACTTCGTAAGTGTAGGTTACCGCGCCGATTTCTGATCCCGTTGCGCACGCAAGGTGCATATACAGGCAAGTGACTACCGTATGGACCGCCACAGACCCTAGGGGTTGGCGGGGAGGTCAGGTTACAATGGGCGCGATGAATAGTCCGCGCTACCCGACCGCCGGGGACCTCCACGATACCCTGCAAAGGGTATTCGGGTATGACCGCTTCCGTCCCCACCAGCAGACCATCATCGAGCAGCTGATTGCCGGCCAGGACGTCTTCGTGCTGATGCCGACAGGCGGTGGCAAGTCCCTGTGTTACCAGATTCCGGCCCTGCATCGAGCGGGCGTGGCCCTTGTCGTATCGCCACTGATCTCGCTGATGAAAGACCAGGTGGACGCGCTGCAGGCCAATGGTGTCGCGGCGGCCCTCTACAATTCTGCCCAGGGCCCTGAGCAGGCCCGCCAGGTGCTGACCCGGTTGCATGCCCATGAACTGGACCTGCTCTACATTAGCCCGGAGCGTTTCATGAGCGCTGGTCTTTCTGGAGCGGCTGGCAGACATCGACATTGCCCTGATTGCCATCGACGAGGCCCACTGTGTGTCCCAGTGGGGCCATAATTTTCGTCCCGACTATCAGCAACTGGGTGCGCTGCGCCAGTATTTTCCCGCCATCCCGCTGGTCGCGCTGACGGCGACGGCAGACGCCCAGACACGGGATGACATCGTGCGCGTGCTCGGACTTGGCAACGCCAACCGTCACGTCACAGGCTTTGATCGTCCCAATATCCGTTACACGGTGCTGGAAAAGCACAAGCCCTTCGATCAGCTGTTGCGTTTTCTGCAGGACCGCCAGGGGCAGGCAGGCATCGTCTACGCCCTGAGCCGCAAGCGGGTCGAGGAGATCGCCGGGAAACTTCAGGCAAGGGGTGTGCGTGCGCAGCCCTATCATGCCGGTCTGTCGTCCGACCATCGCGAGGATGTGCAGGAGGACTTTCTTCGCGACGAGCTGCAGGTGGTGGTCGCCACGGTGGCGTTTGGTATGGGTATCGACAAGCCGAATGTGCGTTTCGTCGTGCATTACGACCTGCCCAAACACATCGAGGGTTTCTACCAGGAGACCGGTCGTGCCGGCCGCGATGGGCTGGAGGCCGAAGCCCTGCTGTTGTTCGGTGCCCAGGACGTGGGAACCGCGCGGCGCCTGATCGAGAACAACGACAACGCCGAACAGAAACGCATCGAGGTGCACAAGCTGAATGCCATGGTGGGGCTGGCTGAAAGTGTGACCTGCCGGCGCCGGGTGCTGCTGAACTATTTCAGTGAACGGCTGCAGCAGGACTGCGGCAACTGTGATGTCTGCCTGGACCCGCCGGAACAGTTCGATGCCACGGTGGACGCGCACAAGGCACTGTCCTGCGTCTACCGGCTTGGCCAGTCTTTCGGCGTTGCCTATGTGGTGGATGTGCTTAGGGGCGCCGATAACGAGCGCATTCGTTCACGGCATCACCAGCAGCTTTCCACCTATGGCCTGGGTAGCGACAGGAGTGAACAGGAATGGACGTCCATTATCCGCCAGCTCATTCATCATGGTTATCTGATCCAGGATATTGCCAACTTCTCGGTCCTGAAACTGACCGAGGCCGCCCGGCCATTGTTGCGCGGCGAACAGACCTTGCAGCTGGCAAAACCGCGTATCCGTGAGCTGGCGAGGAACAAGCGCCCCGTGGCCACTGCCGCACACGGACCTTATGACGAGCTGCTGTTTGATCAACTTCGCGAATTGCGCAAACACATAGCCGGGGTAGAGGGAGTGCCACCCTATATCGTGTTCGGCGATGCCAGCCTGATCCAGATGGCGCGAGACAAACCTGCGGATGATTCCGAACTTCTGGCTATCACGGGTGTGGGTCAGCACAAGCTGGAGAAATACGGCGGAGACTTTCTCGCGGCCATTGCGGTCTACCAGATGGAGCAGGCACAGCGCACGGGGTGAAGAAACATCTTTCTGAAGTATAGAATGTATCGGTTCACACCGGCACGGAAAGAGCGGATTGCAGGGAGGTAGCCTCTGTAGTCTGTGGGGAGTATAAAACGCGGCATCCTGTATGCTGCAACCTCGCCGGGCATTCCAGGTCATGGTAGCTGACTGGTTGATTGCCTTGTTCAACGGTTCTGCGGGTGCTGTCGATGTCGCCAACCTTGAAGGCAACGAGCTCCCTTGCTCGCAATCCCGCGCTCTATGCAGCAGAGCAGCTGGTATTCTTCCGGTTGCTTCTCCCGTAACCGGCGGGATATGCTCTCACGCTCATCCATCGACCCCAACGATGCCGCGACTTCCCGATGACAATGACAGTCATCCACGAAAGAGTGAGGACCACGCCTCGCAGGCAGTGATCAGCGGCACCTTTCACTCACCCGCCAGGCGATCCAGCTCGGTCAGTTACCGCGTATGCAGGTGATATTCACGCAGGCGGAAGAATCCGGCCAGGTGTATCTGCCACTCGTCAACTGGCTGCTGATGGCGGCCTGTGTAGCGTTGGTGGTCGGCTTCGGCAGTT
The DNA here is from genome assembly GCA_963701505.1 of uncultured Gammaproteobacteria bacterium. Classification (GTDB taxonomy): domain Bacteria; phylum Pseudomonadota; class Gammaproteobacteria; order UBA9214; family UBA9214; genus UBA9214. Next base: position 167,275 of record CAVOZZ010000012.1, on the reverse strand, counting down.
CCGATGCACTGGCATCCGCCTACGGGGTTGCTGTGTCAATGGACATGGTTGTGACCACACTGCTGGCCGTGGCCGTAGCATGGCGCTTTGGCTGGCGCCCGTTGCTGGCAGCTGTTACCGGTATACTGTTCGTGATCATTGACAGCGCGTTTCTTGGCGCCAACCTGGTGAAGATACCTGACGGTGGCTGGTATGCGTTGCTGATGGCGGGACTGATTTTTTTGCTGATGTGGAGCTGGCGTGCAGGTCGAGCCCTGCTGGCGACCCGGTTATCGGTACGCGCAACCAGACAGGACATATTTTTGCAGCAGCTCAAGGCCGATCCACCTTACCGCGTTCCCGGCACTGCGGTGGTGATAACCAGCCATGATGAGCCGTGCGTGCCGGCGTCACTGATGCATCACTTGGCGTGCACGCAGGTACTGCATGAACGGGTCATCTTTCTTACCGTAGTCACCGCCGACCAGCCGCACGTACCCGCTGTCGAACGCCTGGATTTCGAGAATCTCGGTCTGGGTGTGGTGCGTATGCGGGTCCACTACGGTTTCTCTCAACCGCCGAATATCCCGGTTGCACTAAAGCTTGGCGAACACGTAGGAATTCCGATTGACACTGAATCGGTTATCTATATCCTCGGCCGTGAAACACTGATTGCCCGACGCGATGTAGCCGGCCTGCCTTTCTGGCAGGAACAGATCTTTATCTGGCTGGCTCGCAATGCCGCCCGCGCAACCGCCTATTACCACTTGCCGGAGGAACGGGTTCTGGAACTCGGCCTGCAGGTGGGGTTGTAATACCGGCTTGATCGATATACTGGATCCCGCCCATTTCATTCAAGGCTCAACTTGTCCTGGCGGCAAGCCCAAGCATCAACAGTGACAGGCCGTCAACAAAAAGACTGAGCCCGATAAACAGCCCGATGAGCCAGGCGGTAGTAAACGGCCAGCCGGCAATAAACACTGCCGCAAGTGTGAGGGATACGATTCCATTAAACAGTAGCCATCCCCAGCCACGTCGAGGACGCAAGTCCCAGGCAGAGCCGACACCGGCAAAACCGTCCAGCAGGAAATAGACAGCTAGCATCAACCCGAGTGCCGCCGTACCTGCAAGGGGGTGCAGGAGAATGAGCAGGCCAACTGTGAATAATACAAACGGCTTGAGCCAGACAACCCAGCGATCACGGAAGCCATGCCAGGTGATGTAGAAGGCAATACCGCTGGCGATAATCATCAGCCAGCCAGCAAACAATGCGACTGCTATCGACATAAATTGCGGCATTGCGATACCTGCAATACCCGCAAGTAACAAGACTATGCTGGTAATGATGACGGTCTTGCGCGAGCGACTGTCCATGAATACTTCCAGTGATTTATCCATAGCCTGAACCCTCATTGTAGTGTGATGACTTTCTGACTCAGCAAAGTCAACGGAACCTGATCTTGCAGCTTAGTACAGGGCTGGACAGGAGTGAGTGAAGTGTAAGTGTCTTTTACGAAGATTGTAAGGAATGTGCCAACGTTCTCCGGATCCTTGCTCTGCCCATTGATCAGTATTCAGCTGCATCAGCTGGTGATGGAGGGATATGTCCAGGCTTGCAGGCTTGATGTGTTTCCCGGCAAACACGGAGGCAATAGTAGTTGAGAGCGCCAGTCCGCATTGCACAACCGGGACTGAAATCCGGCGATCAGAACACACCGATCGCACACAGGTAGAGCATGCTATTCTTGAGGCAGTAAACTCGTACTCTATGCAGGTGAACATTAACCGTTGTTTACGGTCGCCTGCACGCTAGGACAAGGTTGCGTACGGGTAAATTTGAAGGAGCTGCAATGAGCGAACACATTCGGGGTGGTCACCCAAAGGAGCTTCTTTTACCCACGGACGTGGAGGGGTTTGATTCCCTGGCCGAGCTTGCCCTGGATATGCATTCGACGTGGAATCATGCCACCGACCAGGTGTGGCGGCAGCTCGATCCTGTGCTGTGGGAGCTCACGCAGAACCCCTGGGTTGTCCTGCAGACAGTCTCGCGGGAGAGACTGCAGCGTGTTTTGGCCGAGCCCGCTTTGCGCAAGAATATTGACGGCCTGGCACAAGCCAGGCGGGATGCCGAGGACACGCCCGCATGGTTTCAGCAAGCCTGCCCTCAATCGCAGCTAAACTGTGTTGCGTATTTCAGTATGGAATTCATGTTGAGTGAAGCCCTGCCCATTTACTCAGGCGGGCTCGGGAACGTGGCCGGCGATCAACTCAAGGCCGCCAGTGATCTGGGCGTTCCGGTCATTGGCGTGGGGCTGCTCTACCAGCAAGGCTATTTTCGCCAGATGATCGACAAGAACGGCGCACAACAGGCCTTGTACCCGTATAACGACCCCGGACAGTTGCCGATTACGCCGTTGCGCCAGGAGAACGGCGAATGGTTGCGGTTGGAGATCGCTTTGCCCGGTTACTCAGTGTGGCTGCGCACCTGGCAGGTTCAGGTCGGTCGCGTCAGGCTGTACCTGCTGGACAGCAATGACGCCGCGAATTACCCCGCGCACCGAGGCATTACCAGTGAGCTATACGGTGGCGGGCCGGAACTGCGACTGAAACAGGAATTACTGCTCGGCATCGGCGGCTGGCGGTTGCTCGCCGCACTCGGTATCCAACCGGAAGTCTGCCACCTGAATGAAGGTCATGCGGCCTTCGCCGTGCTGGAACGTGCGTGCAGCTTCATGGAGGAAAACGGGCTGAGCTTCGAGCCCGCGCTGGCCGTAACCCGGGCGGGAAACCTTTTCACCACGCACACCGCGGTAGCCGCCGGCTTTGACCGTTTTGCACCGGCCCTCATTGAGCAATACCTTGGTGGATACGCCGAGCGGAAGCTCGGTATAACTATCCACGATTTGCTGGCCCTGGGTCGACAGAACCCGAACGATGCGGCGGAGCCCTTCAATATGGCCTGTCTGGCGATCCGCGGCAGCGGGGCGGTCAACGGGGTGAGCAGCTTGCACAGCAGGGTGAGCCGGCACCTGTTTGAACCGCTGTTTCCGCGCTGGCCGACGGACGAGGTGCCGGTCGGACACATCACCAACGGCGTGCACATGCCGACCTGGGACTCGGCGGCGGCCGATGAGCTCTGGACGGAGGTGTGTGGCAAGGACCGCTGGCTGGGGACGGCGGAAACCCTGGAGCAGGACATTCGCGGTATTTCCGATACCCGTCTCTGGCAATTCCGCACTGCGACCACGACGGCCCTCGTTGAATACGCTCGCGGGCGATTGTGCAAGCAACTGGCCACGTCAGGCGCTTCGCCAGAGGCGGTTGATGAGGCCAAACATCTGTTTGACCCCAACACCTTGACAATGGGATTTGCTCGTCGTTTTGCAAGCTACAAAAGACCGAACTTGCTGCTGCACGACCCGGAGCGACTGTTGCGTCTGCTGAGCAATCCACAACGTCCGGTCCAGTTCATCGTGGCCGGCAAGGCCCATCCGGCTGATCTGACGGGACAGTCCCTGATCCGGCAATGGATCCGTTTCATCCGCCGCCCGGAGGTGCGCCCCCATGTAATTTTCCTCAGTGACTACGACATGCATGTGACCGCGCAACTGGTGCAGGGTGTGGACGTCTGGCTCAACACACCGCGACGCCCCTGGGAGGCGTGCGGAACCAGTGGCATGAAAGTACTGGTCAATGGCGGTATCAATCTGTCGGAACTGGATGGCTGGTGGTCGGAAGCCTACACGACGGAAGCCGGCTGGGCGCTGGGGGATGGTCAGGAACACGATGACGATCCTGCCTGGGATGCTGTCGAAGCAGAGGCCCTTTACGATCTGCTCGAGCGCGAGGTGGTCCCCGAGTTCTATACCCGCGACGCGCAGGGCATCCCCGGTGCGTGGGTGGCGCGGATGCGTGAAAGCATGGCGCGGCTGACACCGCGCTTTTCCAGCAACCGCGCGGTGCGCGAATATACCGAGCAACATTACCTCCCGGCGGCCTCAGCCTACCGTGAGCGGGCTGCCGACAAAGGCAAGAACGGCATGGATATCGTTAATTGGCGGCACGCGCTGGAGCAAAAATGGACAGCTCTTCGCTTCGGCGAGGTGAAACTTGAAACCGATGCCGGGCAACACATCTTTGAAGTTCAGGTGTATCTCGATGAACTCGACCCGGAGGCCGTACGGGTTGAGCTTTATGCGAATGGCGTTAATGGTAGCGCGCCGGAGCGCGTGGCGATGCAGCGCGTGCGGCAACTGGTGGGCGCAACCAACGGCTACGCCTATCGCGCCGAGGTGCCCGCAGCCCGCCCGGCGACAGACTATACGGTGCGGCTCATACCGCAGCGCGATGACGTGGCGGTGCCTCTGGAAGACGCTCATATCCTGTGGCAGCGATGATCCGATGGACGGACTCATCCATGAAGAAACCTGCTAACCCACGCATCCTGACGATCAACGGCGGCTCGTCGAGCATCAAGTTCGCGCTGTTCGAGGCCGGTGACTCGCTCCGACGGATTCTGGAAGGCGTGATTGAGCGGATCGGACTGCCGGAGGCCGAATTGTGCGTAAAAGGCCTGTCCCCGGCGGACAACTTTTCGCACTCAGTACCGGCACCGGATCACACGGTGGCAGTGGGCACACTGATGGACTGGATCGAGGAACGCAGCGGGCGTGATGCATTCATGTTGGAAAAGGCCATCGATGACATTCGGCTCATCCAAAACAATGCCAGGAAGAATAACGACACCCCGTGGCCACGCTGGCCGATGATCGTCCTCAGGTCACCCAAGGGCTGGACGGGGCCGAAGATGGTCGATGGCCTGCAGGTCGAGGGTACCTTCCGTGCGCACCAGGTGCCGCTCCACCCAAGGGCTCATCCCGAACACCTCAAACTGCTGGAAGACTGGCTGAAGAGCTACCGGCCGGAGGAACTCTTCGAGAGCCAGGGCCGCCTGAAACCGGAACTGGCCGAACTGGCACCCCGGGGCGAACGCCGCATGGGAGCCAATCCGCATGCCAACGGCGGTATGCTGTTACGCGATCTGCGGATGCCGGATTTCCGCGACTACGCGGCCGACGTGCCCGCGCCGGGGACGCCTGGCTGCCGTCTCCATCCTGCGTGAGCATTTGCCCGAGCTTAAAATACGCGTGGTCAACGTCGTCGACCTCATGAAGCTGCAGCCGCCCAGCGAGCACCCGCACGGTTTGAGCGATACGGATTTCGATGAACTGTTCACCAGGGACAAGCCGGTCATCTTCGCCTACCATGCCTACCCGTGGCTGATCCACCGGCTGACCTATCGCCGCACCAATCACCACAACATCCACGTTCGCGGCTACAAGGAAGAGGGCACCATCACCACGCCCTTCGACATGACGGTGTTGAACGATCTGGATCGCTTCCACCTCGTCTGGACACCATCGACCGCCTGTCGCAGACCAGCGACAAGGGCATCTACCTGAAACAGCAGCTGAAAGACAAGCTGATCGAGCACAAGCAGTACATCGACAAGCACGGCGAGGACATGCCGGAGATTCGCAACTGGAAGTGGCGACCGAACACTTAACCAGAAGAAAAGGAGACCCATTCGTTCCTGGAATTCTTAAGCTATTTCTGGGTTACCATCCCGTGGATGATCGAAGCGGCCGTGATCCTCTCGGGGGTCGACCGGCATTGGCCACCGCGATGATCATGCGGATCAGAACTGGCTTGTGGCAGAGCGCGGGATGAGGAAAGACTGGACGGAGCAGGCGAAGGTCGCGTCGACGTCTTCCTGAACCCCATGTGTACGAAACGCAACTCACACAAGCGCGTGACAATGAGGTAAAAATGGTGAAGATCAAGTCAGAGGATTTCCAGGTTCAAGAGGGCGAAAAGGTCAACCTCAAGAAGTGGCCGACGCTGGTGAAACCGGCGTACAAGTCGAAAAAGGAGTACAAAAAGCTCCTCGAAGAACAGGTGGAGGAGCTGAGCGAGTTGCAACGCCTTCACTACGCATCCAACCGCTATGCGGTGTTGCTGATTTTTCAGGCGATGGACGCCGCCGGCAAGGATGGCGCCATCCGGCATGTGATGTCTGGCGTCAATCCCCAGGGTTGTCAGGTGTTCAGTTTCAAACACCCGAGCGCCACGGAACTGGAACACGACGCAACTGCGCAAACAGGCAAAGGACAGCATCAGACAGGCCGGCAAGATCGAGGACCGGGACGCTCTCCATCGCCTTCTTTCCCTGCGGCTGTTCATCGACTCGTGGCGCTGGGAAGGCGTGCCGTGGTACCTGCGCGCCGGCAAATGCCTGGCTGCAACCGCGGCCGAGGTGCTGGTGGAGCTGAAACCGCCGCCGCAACGGCTGTTCGACGATTCCGCGCCGGGGGCCGGGCGGGCCAATTATCTGCGCTTTCGGCTTTCTCCCGACTCTGCCGTCGCCCTCGCCGCGCGCGTCAAGCGCGCGGGCAAGGAGTTCGTCGGCGACCAGCGCGAGCTTTTCCTGTCTGAAGAACAGCCGGGCGTTGAAACGCCCTACGAGCGCTTGCTGAGTGACGCCCTGTCCGGCGATGGCGCGCTCTTCACCCGTGAGGATGCGGTTGAGGCCGCCTGGACGGTGGTCGATCCGGTTCTTGATAAGCACAACCCGGTTCACCCTTACAAGCCTGGCAGCTGGGGGCCGAAACCTGCCGACGCGCTCATAGCGGCAGACGGCGGCTGGCATAACCCAACACTTGTGAAAGTAGCAAAATGACAACAGCACAGGAGGCAACATGAAAGCCACACAACAACTGCACGATCTCGGTCAAAGTCTCTGGCTCGACAACATCACGCGCGGGCTGCTGACCAGCGGCACACTGGGCCGCTATATCAGCGAGTTAGCCGTGACGGGGCTGACCTCCAATCCCACGATCTTCGATCAGGCCATCGGCAATGCCGACTTCTACGACGCGGCCATCCGCCAGAAAGCGCTGGACGGCAAGTCGGGCGAGGCGTTGTTCTTCGAACTGGCGCTGGAGGACCTGACGCATGCCGCCGATCTTTTTCGGCCGAGTCCATATCGCCACTGGCGGCGTTGACGGCTGGGTATCGCTGGAGGTGTCACCGCTGCTGGCGGACGATACGTCAGGCACCATCCAGGCGGCGGTGGCGTTATATGCGCAGGCGCAACGCCCGAATCTTTTCATCAAGATACCCGGCACCTCGCGCAGGCATACCCGCGATCGAGGAGGCGATCTTCGCCGGTGTGCCGGTGAATGTGACGCTGCTGTTCTCGCGAGAGCACTACCTCGCTGCCGCCGAGGCATACCTGCGCGGCATCGAACGACGCATCGCCGCCGGCCTCGACCCGGCGGTCGGTTCCGTGGCCTCGATTTTCGTCAGCCGCTGGGACGTCGCCATCAAGGACAGGGTTCCACAGGACCTTCGCAACCGCCTCGGTATCGCTATTGCCAAACGTATCTACAAGGCTTATCTCGAACTGCTGGCATCAAAGCGCTGGCAGTCACTGGCCGACGCCGGTGCCAGGCCGCAACGCCTGCTCTGGGCCAGCACCGGTACCAAGGATCCTGCTGCCGCGGACACCCTCTACATCGACGCGCTCGCCGCGCCGGACACCGTCAACACCATGCCCGAGAAGACGTTGCTCGCCTTTGCCGGGCACGGTGAAATGAAAGGCCGTTTGCCGGCCGATGGCGGCGATGCCGAAGTGATGCTCGCCGAGTTTGCCCGGGCAGGCGTGGACGAAGGTGCGCTCGCGGCTACACTGCAGCGCGAGGGCGCGCTATCTTTCGCAAAGTCCTGGAACGAGCTACTGGACCGCATCGCGTCGAAAAGCGCCGCGCTGACGCAGGGACAACCACAGGACGGAGGCGCGCCATGACAGTCACAACAGAGCTTGACCAGCAGTGCATCAACACCCTGCGCTTCCTGTCGGTGGACATGGTGCAAAAGGCCAACAGCGGGCACCCGGGCCTGCCCCTCGGCGCCGCCCCGATGGCCTATGTGCTGTGGACGCGCTGGCTCAGGTACAACCCGCGCAACCCCGACTGGCCCAACCGCGACCGCTTTGTGCTCTCGCCTGGACACGGTTCGGCACTGCTCTACAGTCTGCTCCACCTGACCGGCTATGACCTCTCGCTGCACGACATCCGGCAGTTCCGCCAGTGGGGCAGCAAGTCGCCGGGGCACCCCGAGCGTGGACATACGCCTGGCGTGGAAACCACCACCGGGCCGCTGGGGCAGGGCCTGGGAAACGTGGTCGGCATGGCGATCGCCGAGGCGCAACTCGCGGCCCGCTACAACCGGCCCGGTCATGCGCTGATCGATCACCATACCTGGGCCATCGTCAGCGATGGTGACCTGATGGAAGGCGTGGCAGCCGAAGCGGCCTCGCTGGCCGGGCATCTCAAGCTTGGCAAGCTCACCTGTCTCTACGACGACAACTACGTCACCCTCGCCGCAGGCACCGACATCAGCTTTTCCGAGAATCGCGCACAGCGCTTCGAAGCCTATGGCTGGCACACCGTGTTGGTGGCGGACGGCAATGATCTCGCCGCGATCGACGCCGCGCTGGCCGCCGCGCGCGCGGAAACCGCGCGGCCGTCGCTGATCCTGGTGCGCACGCATATCGGCTACGGCTCGCCGGACCAGGACAGCTTCAAGGCGCACGGCTCACCACTCGGTCTGGACAGCGTGCGCAAGACCAAGCAGACACTGGGCTGGCCGACCGAGCCTGAGTTCCTGATACCGGAGACGGCGCTGGCGCATTTTCGAGCTGCGCTGGAACGTGGCGCGCAGGACGAGGCCGCCTGGACCACGTCGCTTACTGCCTATGCCGGGGTGTTTCCGGAACTGGCCGAAGAGCTGCAAGGGCGCCTGCGCGCCCAACTGCCACCGGGCTGGGATGTGGATGTTCCGGTATTTGACACCGATGACAAGGGCCTTGCGACACGCGAGGCATCCGGCAAGGTGCTAAACGCCATTGCGCCCAAACTGCCGGCACTGACCGGTGGCTCGGCCGATCTCGACCCGTCAACGAAAACGGCCTTAAGGGGCCAGGGCGATTTCAATCCGCCTGCGATGGAAAACGCGGATAAACAAGGCTCCGATAGCGTTGGCTGGAGCTATGCCGGGCGCAACCTGCACTTCGGTGTGCGCGAACACGCCATGGGCGCCATCGTCAACGGCCTCGCCGCACACGGCGGTTTTATCCCGTATGGCGCCACCTTCCTGATCTTCTCTGACTACCTGCGCCCGTCGATCCGGCTGGCGGCATTGATGGGGCTGCACGTCGTGCATGTGTTTACGCACGACAGCATCGCCGTCGGCGAAGACGGCCCCACCCATCAGCCGGTGGAGCAACTGGCGAGCCTGCGCGCGATTCCGAACCTGGTCGTGATTCGACCTGCGGACGCCAACGAAACCGCGGTTGCGTGGCGCGTCGCACTGGAAATACGCGATCGGCCGGTGCTGCTGGTATTGAGCCGGCAGGATGTCCCCACGATTGATCGCAACCGTTACGCGGCGGCGGATGGCTTGCGCCGTGGTGCCTATGTATTGAGCGATGCGCCGCACGGCAAACCCGATCTGATCCTGCTCGCCAGTGGCTCCGAAGTCAGCCTGATCGTGGCGGCGGCGGAACATCTGCAGCAGCAGGGCATCGCCGTGCGTTGCGTCTCGATGCCGAGCTGGGAGTTGTTCGAGGCCTTGCCGCAGGCCGAACGCGATGCGGTACTGCCGCCCGGGGTCAGTGCCCGGCTCGCGGTCGAATTGGGTGTGTCGCAAGGCTGGGATCGTTACACCGGTGCGCATGGTGATATGCTCGGTGTCGAACGCTTCGGTGCCTCAGCCCCGGCCGCGGTATTGCTGCGCGAATACGGTTTTACCGTCGAGAACATCTGCGCGCGGGCCAGGGTGCTGCTGGCGGGCTGATACCGTACAAGCAAACACCTATCAGCTACCCCGGCGAACTACTTTTAACCAGGGACATGCAGTACTCCTATTCGCAGGCGGAGATGTTTTCGCCATCCCGGTTATCTGAAACGTTATCGCACCGCGCATATTTTTCGTGGTCGGAGAGCTGGAAGTACACATTAGACAGAAAAGAGGACGTTACGATCTGTGATTATGGCGAATCCAGACATGGGCAGTTCAATCATTGCAGCACTGTGTTTCATTTGGCCAATGACATACGGTCGCCTCCCGCCAGATTGAGCCTGTGAAAAAAACACCCCTGTCTGTCGCGCGCACCAATCCGCCCCAGGGTACCCTCGGCACCTTCGCCGGGGTCTTCACGCCGAGCATCCTGACCATTCTTGGCATCATCCTGTTCCTGCGCCTGGGTTACGTGGTGGGCGAGGCGGGCCTGGGGCAGGCGCTGCTGATCCTGATGTTTGCGAACGGCATATCGGTGCTGACCAGCCTGTCGCTGTCGGCGGTGGCTACCAATCTCCGGGTAAAGCGCGGCGGTGACTACTATCTCATTTCGCGCACCCTCGGCCATGAGTTCGGCGGCGCCATCGGCCTGGTACTGTTCCTGGCCCAGGCGATCTCCATCGGGTTCTACTGCATAGGCTTTGCCGAGGTCATTGCAAGCATGCTCCCCGCACCATTCACTGATCATTCACACTACATCGCGGCCGTGGCGGCGGGCCTGCTGTTTGTCTTCGCCTGGCTGGGAGCCGACTGGGCCACACGCTTTCAGTTCGTGGTGATGGCGATTCTGGTGGCCGCCCTGGTCTCGTTTTTTGCCGGCGGGTTACTGCGATGGGACAGCGCCTTACTGGTACAGAACTGGTCTGCACCGGCGACATCGCTGGGCTTCTGGGTGTTGTTCGCCCTGTTTTTTCCGGCTGTGACCGGCTTCACCCAGGGGGTGAGCATGTCCGGGGACCTCAAGGATCCGGGGCGCAGTCTGCCGCTGGGTACCCTGCTTGCAGTGGGTCTGTCGATCGTGGTCTATCTGTGCGCCGCAGTGGTGTTTGCCGGCACACTCTCCCAGCAGGAACTCGTGCGTGACTACGAGGCCATGGGGCGGGTGGCGCTGTTCCAGCCGTTGGTTGTGGCCGGGGTGTTTGCCGCCACCCTGTCCTCGGCCATGGCCTCGTTCATGGGAGCGCCGCGCATCCTGCAATCGCTGGCCGAAGACCGCCTGTTCAACCTGTTGCTGCCGTTTGCCAAAGGAGCAGGCCCACTGAATAACCCGCGCCGCGGCGTATTGTTGTCGGGCGCCATCGCCCTGGCCACCATCAGCCTGGGTCAGCTCGACCTGATTGCGCCGATTGTCTCCATGTTTTTCCTGATCTCCTACGGTCTGATCAACTACGCCACCTGGTTCGAGGCCAGCGCGGCCAGTCCGTCATTCCGCCCGCGGTTTCGCTTCTATCACCGTCACCTCAGCTTGCTGGGTGCGCTGGCCTGCCTGGGCGCCATGCTCGCTATTGATCTGGAGGCAGGTCTCGTGTCGGTGGCACTGCTGTTCGCCATTTACCAGTACCTGCGCCGTACCGCTCCCCAGGCCCGCTGGGCAGACGGGCGCCGCTCCTACCATACCCAGCGGGTGCGCACCCACCTGCTGGCCGCGGCCAGGGAGGCCGAACACCCCAGGGACTGGCGACCCAACATGTTGCTGTTTTCAGACGACAGCCACAGACGCGCCCCGTTGCTGCAGTTCGCCTCCTGGCTGGGGGGCGACAGTGGATTCGCCACGGTGGTCAAGGTCCTGGAAGGTGGTGGTGGTGCTGCTGACATGCTCAGGCGCAAGCGGGAGGCGGAGGCGGCGCTGGAAGAGGACATCCGCCAGGCCGGGGTAGAGGTATTCCCGCTCGCCATGGTGGCACCCGACCTGAAGACGGGCATCCAGACCCTGTTGCAAAGTTTCGGCATCGGGACGCTGCGTGCCAATATCATCCTGGTCAACTGGCTGGAGCACACCCCGCAAACCGGCGGCGAGCAACAGGAGCTGATCTATGGCAGCCATCTGCGCACTGCCTTTCGCATGGGCTGCAATCTGGTGGTGCTCGACGCCAGGGACCCGGAGTGGGCGGCCTTGCGGGAGGTGCCTCCCGACGCACGTCGAATCGACGTATGGTGGCGCGGCGATGCCAGCAGTCGCCTGATGCTGCTGCTCGCGTACCTGATGACGCGTACAGCGGACTGGGAAGGCGCCCGTATACGGTTTCTCGGCATCTGCTGTGCAGGGGATTCCGCGGAAACTGCCGAGGCGCTGCAACGCACCCTGGACGAAACGCGTATCGAGGCCGAGGCCGTACTGGTGGAAGCGGCGGGGCCGGGAGAAGTGGCGGCGCGTTCGGCCGATGCGTCGCTGGTTTTGCTGCCGCTTCGCCTGCGCGGCAATCAGCCGCTGGGACCCTTCGACGGGTCGCTGGATGAGCTGCTCGCACCGCTGCCTGTTACTGCCCTGGTGCTGGCAGCAGAAGACATCGACCTCGACGCCGAGCCGGAAGAAGGGGAGGCTGCCGATGCAGCCCGGGTTCTGGACGCGCTGGGTGACGCCGAACGGCTCGCCGAGTTGACAGCCCACGATGCCGGGAAGGCAGAGACGGCGGTTAGCAAGGTGCGCGAGGAGCTGGACGCCGCAACAGAGCAGCCGGCGGATAGCGATACGATCGACGGGCTGACCGCGCAGTTACGCGAGCTGGAAGTGCAGGCGGAAAAAGCCCGGCGGCGCGCCTCCCGGATGGCGGCCAGGGCATCGACCGCCAGGCAGGAGGCCAGGGCACTGGGCGTTCTGCCTCAGCAAGAAGCGGGGGACAGCCGTGACGGGGAGTAATTGAGAAGCACGCGCGCGAACATCTCTTTGTATAAGGTGCACAGGTAAAAACGGAAGATAGGCGGCAAACGCGCCAAGCGCCAGCCAGGCGGCCCAGGCCGGAATCGGCAGCTGGTCTGTACCGGGTCCACCGGCGAGCAGCAGCGGCCAGCTCAGTACCGCCAGGCCTACCGGTCCGTAAGCCATGATCAACGCCGAAAACGACGCGGCCCGACGGGGGCGTCGATGCCTTCATCGCAAAGCAGTAGCATGCGGATGCCTGACCCCGCCAGGCCGGAAAAGCCAACGAGGTTATTGAATGCATTGGCGATCCACGCGTTACGGATCAGCGTGGGCAGTGAGTGCGAGCCCTGGATCGAATACGCGCGCGGCGCGCCAGTCGTACAGGCTCATCGCCAGTACGCCAGCCAGGGCAATCAGCTGGATGATCATCAACTGGGACAGGGTAAGCGCCTGCAGCACTGCTCGCACGGCATGGATATCAAGCCCGCGCAGCTCGCGGTCGGCGAGTGCCACGATGATTACAAGGAATACCGCGGGTAACAACCGTCGGACCCAGCGCAGTAGTTGAGTGGGTGCAGTGTCCGTTATGTCACTGGTCCGAGTCTCATTTCCCGAGAAATTGTTGCATGTATTTGCAATCCGGCGGCTGGCTTGTGTGTTTTTGGTGCTCAGGCATAGAAGGGGATTTGTATTCTCAGGTGGTGCTGCGGCCTGACCGGCGTCGCCGGTAAAAGTGTACCAGCCAGATGACAATCGCGGTGCCGATGATGCCAGTCATCAACTCCAGTTCGTATTGTTTGATATCACCGAGCAGTGCTTGCATGGCCCGCCCAAAGTAGTAACCGGCAAACACGATAGTGATTGTCCAGATGCCGGCACCAATCAGGTTGAGCAGGATGAATCGCAGGTAAGATACATCGCTCATGCCGATGGCGAAGGGTGTTACCGAGCGCAGGCCATACAGAAACCGGAAGCCCAGGATGAGCAGGGTCTGGTGCCGTTCCAGTATGCGAAGCACGCGTTCTGCACGTGGTTGCCATGAAGGGTGTCGGGCCAGCAGGGTCTTCCCCTGGCGCCGGCCGAGAAAAAAATACAGCTGGTCCCCGAACAGCGTCCCGCAAAACCCGCAGACAATCACCCAGTCCAGCGACAGGTAACCCAGATGTGCGGCGAGGCCACCCAGCACCAGGATGGTTTCGCCTTCCAGAAAGGTCCCGATGATGAGGATCGGGTAGCCATAGGTGCTCAGCAGTGATTCCAGCATAGGAAAAGAGAACCTCTTTACAAAGGCGTATCAGCATTACTTCACGCGGCAGTTCTGGATAAAGATATGCCTGTTCGACAGCGCCCGTGGTGTATCGTTGTGGAGGCTGCTGGCCTTAACCATATTGTCTGTGTCGGGGCTCAAGTTACTGCAAGCGATCAACATCAGGCCCGTGTGGTGCGGATTCGGGCAAGGATGTCCTGGCGGGCCCTGGCCAGCATCGAATCACGGTCGATGCTGTCGAGTATATTGCGGATCACCCGCTTGGGACCGTCTTCGCCCCAGGAACAGCCGGCCGCCAGGTATTGTTCTGCCGCGCGCCCGACTACGTAGGTCGAATAATAGGCGACGGCACCCTGTGCGCCAACGGTCAATAAGGTCGAGAGGCCGCCGCTGCCGGCCTTCAACAGTGAGGCCACCAGATGCAGCAGCCAGGTGGCGCCCATCAACAGTAATAACTGTCCACTGATGGTCTTGATCAGCGTGCCGGACTGGCTGCGTGTCATGGGCATGCCATAGACCTTGGACAGGTGCACCACCATGGAAACATCGACGGCCACCGCTGCGGCCAGGTCTGCTACCGGCACCGGGTTGATGCCTACCGCCACACCCTTGACCAGGCTATAGCTGTCGATGACGTTTTCTCCCAGCTGCTTGCGCGTGGCAAGTACGCGGGCACCCACCTTGTCGCTCAGGTCACCGGCAAACAGGCTGGCGTTGAGTGCCGCCAGGGTCTTGCCTTCCGCCTCGAGGATTTCCCAGATACGATCTTTCAGTGCCGTCACATCGGGGGGCGAGGGCCGTTCGCTCTCGGTTTCCCGGCCATCGGCATCCACTGCGATGATAATACGTGGTGCCGGGTCGGCAGCGACCTCGATCAGGTTCTCGGGGGGGATCAGCTGTTCGAGACGTGCCAGCAGGCTGTTTCGCAGCTGCTCGCGCTGTGCTGCGTTGTAGCGATCGCACTTGTTCAGTACCAGCAGCAGCGGCCGGTGTTCGCGTGCCAGTCCCTTCAAGGCCCGGTACTCGCTGTCGGTCATGTCCCCATCGATGACGAACAGCACCAGGTCGGAGCGCTGTGACACCTCGTGGGCCATGCGTTCACGCGCCTCGCCATCGATTTCATTAATGCCCGGTGTGTCGATCAGGAACAGGGCGCCGTTTTCCTGTTCATTCCAGTGGGCCATTTCACTCTGTTTCGTCTCGCCGTGCAGGGCACTGGTGGAAAAACGCCGTTCGCCGATCAGGGCATTGAGTACCGAGGACTTGCCGACACTGACGCGACCCAGGACCGCAATATGGATGTGGCCATGTTCGAGCTTGTCGAGCATGGCCTGCACCTGGCTGAAATCATCAGCGAGCTCGGCGCGTGCCTCGGGTGGCAGACGCTCGTCCTGCAGCAACAGCTCCAGGCTGTCGCGTGCCTGGTCGAGATGGCTGTCAGTGCTCATGTGGTCCTGTCATCAGTATGCCGCTGTTCATTACGCACATCGAGCGCCAGCCGCAACAGCTTGCGTGCCTGTGACTCCACACCGCTGACCAGGTTGTCCCTGAACATCAGGGTTGCCGGAGCGGGCCGCAGTTCGCCACGGGTCTCGAGCGTGCGGCTGACGGCACGTCCGAGCGCATCGAAGATCAGCCCGTAGGCGACGGCATGCATCAGGCCACCGGCCAGCGTACCAATCCCCGGGAAGGCCTTGGCGGCATTGCCGGCGACGGCCAGCAGCAGGGGGAGTGCCGTACGTGCTTGCTGCTGCGTCAGGGTCAGCAACTTTTGTAGTTCTATCTCGCGCACCGGCACTTCGTACAATTCACACAGCGATTTGACCATACGCGTGCCCAGGTATCCCTGGATCAGGATGTCGGTGCCGGGACTGATCGCCGCCAGGCCACCGGCCACGGCACGCCGGGTATAGGTCTTCACCAGCTCGGCGGAGGCCTTTACCCTGTGCTCGGCCTTCGATTGTTCCAGCTTTCGCGCAGTCAGTTCGAACACGGCGCTGTCACGCAAGTGCTCCAGTAGTGCCATGTTGCTATCAAGAGCGGCCTGTACGGCCGCACGCAGTTCCTCGATCTGCGGAGGCAGGGATTGTTCTTCCTCGTGCTCGTTTCCGTCCGCACTGACCTTGATGACCCTGCGTGCTGGCTGGGTGGCGATACCGGCAATGCTCACCTGCGGATTGGATGCAAAGCGTTCAGTGAGGCGCTGGCGGATCAGTTGCTGGTCAGCTGCGGAGTAACGGTCCAGCTTGTTGAACGCCACGATCAGCGGCTTTTTTAGCTCCAGCAGCGGTTGCAGGGCCAGATACTCGTTGCGTGTCAGGTCACCGTCACAGACAAAGATTACCACGTGTGCCCGTTGTGCCTCGTCCATGACAAGGCGGTCATATTGGCGCTCCACCTGGTTGAGACCGGGTACATCAACGAGCACCACTGTATCGCCGGATTCTCGCTGCCAGTGATAGTGCTGGATGTTTGTGGTGGTCCCGCCGACCACGTCTGTCTCCACACGCGCACCCGGTAACAGTGCGTTGATGAGTGAACTCTTGCCGCTGCTGATCTCGCCAAACAGTGCCAGGTGAATGATCTCCAGCTCACGGCGCCGGGCCAGCTCCTGCAATTCACGCAGGGCCGACTCGACATTGACACCGGAGGCCGTGGCGCTATCCAGATGTGACTGCAGTTCGGCTTCTGTCAGGGGTGTTGCTGCTTTAGTGGCCCTGGGACGGGGAGGGCGCACGATCCGCCAGCTGAGCCAGATTCCGAACAGCAGCAGCAGGCTGCTGACGGTTGCAATCAGTCCCACGACCCAGACCGGGGCGGTCTGTAGTTGCTGCCACAGTGACAGGCTGAACTGTGCCGCACTCAGTATCAGCGCCAGCAGCAACAGCAGTCCGATAAAGACGACCGTGGCGAGGAACAGTCTGAAGGTGGCGCTACGTGGCATGTTGGGCCAGGATTCCTGTTTTTATAAGCTTAATATACATGAGTTCCGTATTCCGCAGCACTCCACCTGTGCGAATGGCCGGGCCGTGTCATCACGGATGCGAGGCACTCCTGCGGGTGGCAGAAAATCTGCTGCGGCAGCATACTCGCAATATGGCCATGATTCCTTTCAGCATTGCGGCGTTGATCAAGTTCCTGATCGGGGTTTTCCTGTTGCAGGGTGCGACCGTATTGTTGGTGCTGTCCCTGCAGGATGCCGATTTGCATGGCAGTGGCTGGCTGCTGGTTGCGCTTGGCGCTGTGATTGGTGTGATTGCTGCACTGTGGTTTTCCACCATCACCAGTCACGCCAGCCAGCATACCTTTGTCCGTGCCAGTGAGAAATTCAATCGCCAGCGTGACTACCTGCGCCGGCAGGCCGAAAAGGAGAAAACAAAAGAGATCCGGGACGGTCATCGCCAGATCCTGCGTGAAACCAGGCGTGTACAAAACCGCTCAACGCTGAAGCTGGGGGCGGCGATGGCGGGAATTGCCGGCCTGGGTGTATTGCTGCTGTTTACCCAGTTCATGACACTGGGCCTGCTGGCCGTGTCCGCAACCGGCGGTGCCCTCCTGGGGTATGGCGTCAGGGCGCGCCAGCACCCTGCCACTGGCCGGATAGCAGATGACACGGCCGGCAGCCTGCCCGGAAAACCCCCTGGAGACAGACACCTAACCAGCGGTGAAAAGCTCATCGGCACGGACAAATCCGGATAGGCGGGGCCTTAGCCGGCATCGATGAAGCAGGTACCTTATCAATCTGCCCTGTACATCCTATAATGCAGCGCTGGTTCAATGCGTTTTATGGTGGCTTGTGCTGGTCCCCCCGCGACGATAAGCTGTGAACCCCGTCAGGCCCGGAAGGGAGCAGCGGCAGCAGTGGATTCGAGCGCCGGGGTGTGGCTGGTACAGGTCACCTCCATTTTTTGCCGCTCTACACAACCCGATAGGCGACAAAAAGGCCAAGATTATCAATGAGTTATCAGGTTCTTGCGCGTAAGTGGCGTCCCCGGGACTTTACCGAACTGGTTGGGCAGGATCATGTGCAGCGTGCGCTGATCAACGCCCTGGACAACGATCGCCTGCACCATGCCTACCTGTTCACCGGTACCCGCGGTGTCGGCAAGACCACCATTGCCCGTATCCTCGCCAAGTCGCTGAATTGTGAAACCGGTGTCAGCTCGCGACCGTGCGGCAAATGCAGTGCCTGCGAGGAAATCAACGAAGGCCGCTTTGTTGACCTGATCGAAGTCGATGCCGCTTCCCGTACCAAGGTCGAGGACACCCGCGAACTGCTGGAAAACGTCCAATATGCACCGACGCGTGGCCGCTACAAGGTGTACCTGATTGACGAGGTGCACATGCTGTCGCAGCACAGCTTCAATGCCTTGCTGAAGACGCTGGAAGAACCTCCGCCGCATGTCAAGTTTCTGCTGGCGACCACTGATCCGCAGCGCTTGCCTGTCACCATCCTGTCACGATGCCTGCAGTTTAATTTGAAGAGCCTGACCGTGCCGCAGATAAGCGGGCAAATCGAGACCATCCTGAAACAGGAGAGGATTGCTGCGGATGAGGGCGCGGTGCGACAGCTGGCCTTCGCGGCATGCGGCAGTATGCGCGATGCTCTGAGCCTGCTCGATCAGGCGATTGCCTTTGGTAATGGCGCACTGCAGGAAGACGAGGTGCGCGCCATGCTGGGCACCATCGACCGGGATGTCATCTATCGCTTGCTGGAGGCCCTCTCGCAGGGCGATGCTGCACGCTTGATGGACGAGATTGCGCAGGCGGATACGTTTGCACCGGACTACGCAGCACTGCTCGCGGACGTGGTGTCCGTGTTGCAGCGCATTGCCATGGCGCAGACACTGCCGGATGCAGTGGACGACAGCTATGGTGATCGTGAGACGGTCATCGCCCTGGCTGCCGGGATGTCTGCCGAAGATATACAGCTCTATTACCAGATTGCCCTGCTGGGACGGCGCGATCTGCCACTGTCGCCGGAACCGCGAGGCGGTTTTGAGATGGTGATGTTGCGCATGCTCGCCTTTCGCCCCGGCGTTACCCCCCGGGTCGAGGTGCCGCCGGTCAGGTCCGCTCCGGCACCCGGGGTTCAGGCAGGGGCTGCAAGGGTAGCGAAGCCCCCGGAAAGCACCGGGCAGCACCGGCCGCGGCGGAAGATGACGACTGGTCTGCCATTGTCGGGGCACTGTCCATCAAGGGGATGGCGCGTGAAATGTCAGTAAACTGCGTCTTCCACGGTATTGAGGACGATGTCGTGAAGCTGTCACTGGATCCCGCTCATGCCCATTTGCTGGGCAAGGCGCGTGTCGAGCAACTCGAGCGTGCGTTATGTGATTACTACCAGCGTACGCTGCAGGTGAAGGTCGATACGGATGCGCCGCTGGCGAGCGAAACACCCGCGGCTAAACGAACCCGGGAGCTGAATGAGCGGCAGCGACGGGCGGAATCTGCAATCGAGCAGGACGAGAATATCAGGGCGATTCAGGATGTCTTTGGCGGCTCGGTGAACCAGGGATCGATACGACCGCGTAATGGATGAATGCTCAGTCATTCGCGCTACACGGAAATCAGTACATATTCAATCTGAGGAAGCATTATGAAAGGTGGATTGGGAAACTTGATGAAGCAGGCCCAGGAAATGCAGGCCAACATGCAGAAGGCGCAGGAAGAGATTGCCAGCATGGAAGTCACTGGCGAGTCCGGCGGTGGCATGGTGAAGATTACCATGACCGGCAAGTACGAGGTGCGGCGCGTCAGCATTGATGACAGCCTGCTGGCCGATGACAAGGACATGCTCGAGGACCTGGTGGCTGCGGCAATCAACGATGCCTCACACAAGGTGGAAGCCAATACCCAGCAACGCATGTCGGGCCTCACCTCGGGCTTGAATCTGCCACCTGGCATGAAACTGCCGTTCTGATCAATGAGTGGCTCGCGCCTGATCGGGCGCCTGATTGAAGCACTGCGCTGTCTCCCGGGTGTCGGCCCGAAATCGGCACAGCGCATGGCCTTTCACCTGCTGGAACACAATCGTGATGGCGGCCGGCAGCTCGCAGAGGCGCTTACTCTCGCCATGGACCGGGTCGGTAATTGCCGCGAATGCCGGACCCTGAGTGAAGAGGCGGTGTGCGCGCTGTGCGCCAGTGAACGGCGCGATCGCAGCCTGTTGTGCGTGGTAGAAACACCGGCCGATGTGCAGGCACTGGAACAGTCAACCGGTTACCAGGGCCTGTATTTTGTATTGATGGGACATTTGTCACCGCTGGACGGCATCGGTCCCGAGGCGCTCGGGCTGGATCTGCTGGAGGCGCGGCTCGCCTCGGCGAGAGGTGAAGGAACTGATCCTGGCGACTAACCCGACGGTTGAGGGCGAGGCGACCGCGCATTTTATCAGTGAAATGGCGCGCGTACAGGGCGTGCGTGCGACACGCATCGCTCACGGTGTCCCGATGGGCGGTGAGCTGGAATATATTGACGGCGGCACGTTGTCACATGCGTTTGCCGGTCGACAGGAGTTTTAACATGCAAGGAGTACGGGATGTCTGACTGTTTGTTCTGCAAAATGGTGGCAGGTGACATACAACCGGATGTTGTGTTTGAAGATGATGATGTGCTGGCCTTTCGTGACCTGAATCCACAGGCGCCGCTGCATGTACTGGTGATCCCGAAAACACACATTGCGACCACCAATGACCTGACGCCGGAGACGGCAGGCGTGCTCGGCAAGATGTACCTGGCCGCCAGGCAGATCGCCGTCGATGAAGGGGTGGCCGAACCGGGTTACCGGATGGTGATGAACTGTAACGCCGGCGCCGGACAGTCTGTTTACCATATTCACCTGCATGTGCTTGGTGGTCGTCCGCTGCACTGGCCGCCGGGTTAAGCGCGATCGCGGCAAGGACGCCGCTCCTGCGGTGCATCGTTTGGCGTAGGAGCGCCGCCCGGCGCGATTCGGTAAGTCGCGCAGGAGTGTGCAAAGGAGCACAGCGACAAGCCCAACGTACCACCCGCACTGCGTATGGCTCATGTACCTCCGCTTTCAATTAACTTCCGATAACTCGCCATGCGCCGTTCAAGGATGCTGGCCTTCTGCAACCGCGGCAGTAATGGCGCAGCCCGGGTTCTGACAGGTGGCGACAGTTATGGAACCGGCACTGGCCCAGGTAGGGGCGGAATTCCCGGAAGCCATGATCGAGTTCATCGTCGGGCACTGTGGCAAGGTGAAAATCCCGTACACCTGGCGAATCGATCAGGTCACCACCGTGTGGCAGGTGATACAGCATTGTCGAGGTAGTGGTGTGTTTGCCAAGCCCGGATGCCGCTGATAATTTGCCGGTGACAATGTCCCGGTCCGGCAGCAGGCGCTTGATCAGGGATGACTTGCCGACACCGGACTGACCCACCAGGATGCTGGTCTTGCCGGACAGGTTGTCAGTAAATGCCTCGATGCCGGTATTCTTCAGGGCGCTGATCAACAGTGCGGTGTAACCGATGTGCCGGTATTCACTGATCAACCGCGTCACACGCCCACGGTCCTGGTCCTGCAGCAGGTCCGCCTTGTTAATAATGATGAGGGGTTCGGTGTGCGCCAGTTCGGCGACAATGCAATACTTGTCAATCAGGAAGTAATCCAGAGCCGGTTCCAGTGCGGCCTCGATAATGACCTGGTCGATATTCGCCACCAGAGGCCGCTGGCCGTTGTTGCCATTGGCGCGATGCAGCACCGTGCGCCGTGGCAGAATGGTCTCGATGACGCCGCTGTTATCACCGGTCGGTAACCACTCAACCTCGTCACCGCACACGATCCGGGGCAGACCACGCCGTGCAACGCAGCGGATAGATGTTACCGTCTGCCGTTTCAAGCAGTTGATTCTTGCCGTAGTTGACAATAACCAGCCCGCGAAGGGGACTGGATTTTTTATTGTCCGCGCTGATACGAATCGGTCCCGTTCTTTATCCGGAGGCAGGTAGCAGCGCGTCAATCTTGGCCGCACATATGAAATCATTCTCGGAGAGCCCGCCGATGGCGTGCGTGCTGTAACGCACATGGCAGCAGCTGTAGCCAACCTCGAGGTCCGGATGATGGTCTTCGCCATGTGCGATCCAGGCAAGCGCATTGACGAAGGCCATGGTCTGATAGTAGTTCTTGAAGCGGCAGGTCCTGCTGATTTCCTTGCCGGTGTCGTCGATTGACCAGTCGTCATGCAGGTCTTTCATGAAATCTTCTGCCTGCTCGCGGCTCAGCGGGGCAACGCCGCCCTCACAGGGCTTGCAGTGTTTGTCAGTCAGGTTGCAGACGCTCATGTCTTTCACTTGAACTGGTAAAAGGTCTTGTTGAGGTAGGCTGTTACATCGTCGATCTCTTCGTCGAACCATTTCAGTCCAAGCGTCGATCTCGCAGCGCTGCACCTGGGTGCGCAGGCCGGAGAGGCTGTTGACGCGGCGGTCTGCACGGCTGTACATGCCGTCGTCATGGCAGCTCATGCAGTTTTTTTGCTGCAGTTGCTTGCCGTTGTTGATGTCAGCGGCGAGCAATGTGTTGCTTGCAGTCAGCAGGCAAAAGTGTAATGAGTACAGCGAATGGTTTGTTCATTTTCGATCTCCGTGTCAGTTGGTGCTCATGGTAGCGGATATATGCGAGATTCGCACCGGTGCCGGCGGGTGTGAATCATGGAATGCCGAATACAGGGGGTCGGGTGTCAGGGTGCTGGCATTCTCGCGGTACATTTTTACCAGTGCCTTGATCAGGTCGGCGCCGCTGGCCTGTCTGACCGCATAGGTGTCTGCCTCGAATTCATGTTTCCGTGACAGCAGCGACAGCAGCGGTTGCAGGAAAAAGGTGAATACCGGCATTGCCAGCATGAACAGCAGCAGCGCCATCCACGGCGAAGGCTGGCTGATGCCCAGTCCCTGGTAAAACCAGTCCTCACCGGCCAGCCAGCCAAGCAGTGCCAGTGCTGCCAGGCTCAACGCAAAGGTCGTCAGCAGGCGCTTCTGGATGTGCCTGAGCTTGAAGTGCCCGAGTTCGTGTGCCAGCACCGCCTCGATCTCGGTCGGGTTCAGGGATTCCAGCAGGGTATCAAAGAACACGATGCGCTTGTTGCTGCCGAAGCCGGTGAAGTAGGCGTTGCCATGGCCGGAGCGTTTCGAACCATCCATGACAAAGATGCCCTTGCTGCGGAAGCCGCATTTATCCATCAGCGCCTGGATGCGCTGCTTCAGTGCCTCATTGTCCAGCGGCGAGAATTTATTGAACAGCGGAGCAATAACCGACGGGTAGGCCCAGAACATCACCAGCGTGAATACCATCCAGACGCCCCACAGGTACAGCCACCACAGACCACCCGATGCCTCCATGATCCACAAGGCCAGTGCGATTAACGGTCCGCCGATGACGACCAGCAACAGCGCGTTTTTCAGCAGGTCAGCAAGGAACACGCCGGGCGTGGAACGGTTGAAACCGAAGCGTTCTTCAACGACAAAGGTGTGGTACAGGGAAAATGGCAGGTCCAGCAGCGTCATAATCACCAGGGCGCTGAACATCACGGCAGTGCCGGTGATGACCGGGTGCAGGCCAGCGCCGCGCCAGCTGTTGTCCAGCCACTCCAGACCGCCGCCAAGTGTCCAGCCCAGCAGCAGCAGGCTGTCGTAGATCAGCGCGATCATGCCAATGCGGGTGTTTGTCAGGGTGTAGTCCGCCGCCTTGTGGTGGTCTTCAAGCGGTATGCGGCCGGCAAACGACGCGGGGACGGTGTCGCGGTGTTTGCTGACATGGGCCATACTGACGTGCGGCCAGCCAGAAACGCACGACCAGTGAACCGGTGAGGGCAAGCAGAAATAAATAAGTGAATGTATTCATGTCGATAACATGGTCTCGTGTAGTGGCATCTGGCAGATTAGCCTCTGCTACAATGCGACTCAACCTTAATCTTTGAATGGATGATGTGCTACATGACGCAAGATGCCAACAACCTGATCTGGATCGACCTGGAAATGACCGGACTGGACACCACCACGGACAGGATTATAGAAATTGCCACCATCGTGACCGATGCGCAACTGAATATTCTGGCAGAAGGACCGGTGCTGGCCATCCATCAGCCCGGCGAAGTGCTCAACGCCATGGACGAATGGAATACCCGGCAACATGGTCAGTCCGGCCTGGTCGAACGGGTGCGCAACAGCAACCTGGATGAGGCCGAGGCAGAGCGCCAGACAATCGAATTTCTGGCTGAACATGTCCCGGCGGGTGCCTCACCGATGTGTGGCAACAGTATCTGCCAGGACCGTCGCTTTATGGCGCGCTGCATGCCAAAGCTGGAGGCGTTTTTTCATTACAGAAACCTGGATGTCAGCACCATCAAGGAGTTGATGATGCGCTGGGCGCCACCGAATCTGCTGAGTGGCTTCAGGAAAGGCGGTACGCACCTGGCGCTGGATGATACCCGTGATTCGATTCGTGAATTGCGCTATTACCGGGAGAGTTTTTTTAAATACTAATCGAATTGCAGGAGCGGCGTCCCCGCCGCGATTTGGTGGATAAAAAACAATCGCGGCGGGGACGCGTGCTCCTGCAGGTTTGTTTATTCGACCGGCAGATCGGGATTGTTTCCCCAGTCCGACCAGGAACCCGGATAACCTTTCACCTTTTCAAAGCCCAGTTGCCTGAGCATGATGTAGGTATGCGCAGAGCGGTGGTGCGTCTGGCAGTAGGTGATCACTTCCTTGTCGGCGGTGATGCCAAGCGGCGACAATAAGGCGTTTAATTCTGCAGCGGTCCTGAGCCGCATATTGCGAGCGGGATCGATGGCCTGTGTCCACTCGAGGTTTACCGCACCCGGAATATGACCGGCACGATCGGCATACTTCCTGATGCCGTTGTATTCGTCCGGGCTGCGTGCATCCAGCAGGCAGCAATCAACATGGCCAAGCCGTTCGCTGATATAGGCACTGTCGACACTCGGCTCGTTATTACGCCGCACATGGAATGTTGTTGCAACTCGGTGCAACGGCTGTGGCGTCAAGGCGGATGGCCTTCGTTGGCCCAGGCATGAAGACCACCGTTAAGCAATGAGTATCGTTTATGTCCTGCCACCTCGAGTGTCCATAACAGGCGCGAGGCACGACCGCCACCCTCGTCGTCATAGGCGACCACATGAGTGTGCTCGTCGATGCCCAGTGAGGAGAACACGCTGGCCAGCGTGGCATCATCCGGCACCAGACCCATTGACGGCTTGCTGATGGCAATGATCTGCGGGTATTCCAGGTGCACGGCGCCGGGGATATGCATCTTCCGGTAGGTCTCCGCCTTGCACAAGATCAACAACCAGGAGATTGTCAGCCGTTAATGTTTTCTCCAGTTCATCCGGTTCAATAAGCAGGGGTAAAATATTCTCGCTCATGGTCATTTTATGTCGTGTCCTGTTGGCGTATCAGTGGTTCAAGCAATTCTATCCAGTGCCTAACCGGTACCCCGGCATGCGCAGTCATGTGCATCAGGCAGCCGATATTGGCGGTCGCGATCATAGCAGGCCGGTCGGCCTGCAAGGTAGCCAGCTTGTTGTCGCGCAGTGCGGTTGCAAGTCCGGGCTCCAGGATCGAGTAGCTGCCTGCCGAGCCGCAACAGAGGTGACTGTTGCGGACCGCGGTTAAGTGTAAACCCGAGTCGGGTGAGTATGTCTCTCCACCTTGCCCGTGATGCGCTGGGCGTGCTGCAGGGTACAGGGTGAATGAAACGCAATGCGGCTGTCCGCCTCCGTCTTTGCAAAGGCATCGAGGACCTGAATTCAGCGGTAATGATTTCACTGATATCCCTTGCCAGTTCGCTGACACGTCTTGCCTTGTCGGCATAGGCACTGTCTGCTGCCAGTAGACGGCCGTAGTCCTTGACCATCGGTGCGCAGCCACTGGCGGTTACGACAATGGCTTCTGCACCCTGTTCGATTGCCGGCCACCAGGCATCGATGTTGGTACGCATGAAGGCCTGTGCCTCACTGGTTGCGTTGAGGTGATAACTGAGGGCGCCGCAGCAACCGCTGCCTTTTTCGACTGCTACGCTGATGCCCAGTGCATCCAGCACCCGAATGGTTGCACTGTTGATTTGTGGCGCCAGTGAGGGCTGTACGCAGCCATTCAGTAACAGCATCACCCGGTCATGCGGCTTGCCGGGCAGTGCTCGGGGAATGTCCTCGCCTTGCAGGGACGTGTTGCTTCAGTGCCGCAGGCAGCAGTGGCCGGACCACCTGGCCGAGGCGTAACAAGGGCGCAAAACGGGCTGGCCATGGCAACAGCATGCGCAGGGTACGCCGCAACAGGCGGTCACCGACGGTCCGTTCGACCCGTTGCTCAACCAGCTCGCGTCCGGTATCCAGCAGGCGATGGTAATCCACGCCGGAGGGGCAGGTGGTTTCACAGGCGCGGCAGCTGAGGCAGCGGTCAAGATGACGCTGTGTCGTGCGGGTTGCCTGCTGGCCCTCGAGGACCTGCTTGATCAGGTAGATGCGGCCGCGTGGACCATCCAGTTCATCGCCGGTCAGCTGGTAGGTCGGGCAGGTCGCATTGCAGAATCCGCAATGCACACAATTACGCAGGATTTCATCTGCTTCCTGTCCGGAAGCGGTTTGCAACAATTGCTGTGGCAAAGAGGTTTGCATGATTACAGTTCGCGGTACATCCGGCCCGGGTTCAGGATTCCGGCAGGGTCAAAGCGCATTTTTAAACGCTGGTGCAAGGCCAGCAGCTCCGCTGGCAATGGATGAAACACCTCACCGTTGTGGTCGCCGCCACGAAACAGGGTGGCGTGTCCCCCGGTGGAGCCGGTGATGGTGCGGATGATGTCTGCCGGTTGCTCGCTCCTGAGCCAGCGTTGCGCGCCACCCCAGTCCAGCAGGGTGTCACCCTCAAGTGCAAGCGATTCTGTTGCGGGTGGGACGGACAGGCGCCACAGTGGCCGATCCCCAGAAAAAAACGCTAGTTGCTGCTCGCGTAGCTGTAGCCAGAAATCCGCCGCATCCTCCAGGATCTCGCCACCGATGCCGGCTGCCGCTGCCTTGACGCCCTGTTCCATGCCTGAGAGGCGGATAGCCAGCTTTCCATCCATGTGACAGCTGGCAGAGACCGGCAACGACTGTGCTGCCAGGGCATTGCAACGCTGGATGGCCGTTGCTGCATCACAGGCCTGTTGCAGGGTGATCTCGGTTTCCGGTCGTGGTAGTACACGCAAGTGGATGTCGAGCAGAACCGCCAGTGTGCCGAGTGATCCGGTCAGTGTCCTGGAGACATCATAACCGGCCACGTTCTTCATGACCTGGCCCCCAAAACGCAGCCATTCGCCGCTACCGTTGATACAGTTGATGCCCAGCACAAAATCCCTTGCCGCACCGGCATAGGGGCGGCGTGGGCCGGAGAATGCGCAGGCGATGGTGCCACCCAGCGTGGCACGGTCTCCAAAATGTGCGGGCTCAAAGGCCAGCATCTGGCCTTCCTCTTCAAGCACGGATTCCAGTTCGGCAAGCGGGGTGCCCGCGCGTGCGGATATCACCAGTTCAGAGGGTGTGTAATCGATGATGCCGTGGTGTTCCCTGACAGACAGGACCTCGCCGTGTCGCGTGCGGCCATAGAAGGGCTTGCTGTTGCCGCCCTGTATGGATAGAGGTGTACCACTGGCAGCCGCGGACTTTATCTGCTCCTGGATGGTTTGTATTTCGGACATCAGATTGGATATAGAGCCGGTATGTATGGTTGCTTGCGCAGGAGTTAAAACCGTTCAAGCCCGGGATGTGGTAATGCCCCGTGATGCACATGCATGGCGCCGAATTCGGCGCAGCGGTGCAGGGTAGGGATAGCCTTGCCGGGATTCAATAGATTATCAGCATCAAAAGCGGACTTGATGGCGTGAAACTGCTGCAGTTCGGCAGCATTGAACTGCACGCACATCTGGTTGATTTTTTCCAGTCCAACACCGTGCTCGCCGGTAATCGTACCACCAACCTCGACACATAATTCGAGAATCTTCCCGCCCAGTTCTTCGGTACGTTCCAGTTCGCCTGCCTTGTTGGCATCGTAGAGAATCAGCGGGTGCAGATTGCCGTCACCGGCATGAAAGACGTTGCAAATGGGCAGGCCATAGGCTTCTGACAGGGTGCTGATTTGATTCAGCACATGGGCCAGGTGCTTGCGCGGGATGGTGCCGTCCATGCAATAGTAGTCCGGTGACAGCCTGCCCATGGCCGGGAAGGCCGCTTTCCTGCCGGCCCAGAAACGCTGGCGCTCTGCTTCGTTGTGCGACACCTGCAAATCAATAGCGCCGGCTTCTGTGAATACCCGGTTGACGCGTTCAATCTGTGCTGTCACGTCTGCCTGTGTGCCGTCCAGTTCGCATAACAGGATGGCTGCCGCGTGTTTAGGGTAACCGGTGTGGATGAACTTTTCGACGGCGTCGATGGCCGGTTTGTCGAGCAGTTCCAGACCGGCCGGGATAATGCCGCTGGCAATAACCGCCGTAACACCCGCACCGGCAGCATCGACAGAGTCGAACGCGGCCATGACCACCTGTGCAATGTCGGGCCGGGGTAACAGTTTGACGGTGACCTCGGTGATGACTCCCAGCAACCCTTCAGATCCCGTCATCAGTGCGAGCAAATCATAACCGGGCGCGTCCAGTGCCTGTCCGCCGATGGTCAAGTGTGTGCCATCCATGGTGAGCACCTCAAGCGCCTGTATGTTGTGTGTTGTCAGGCCGTATTTGAGGCAATGAACCCCGCCGGCATTCTCGGCGACGTTGCCGCCGATGGAACAGGCAATTTGCGAGGACGGGTCAGGCGCGTAATACAGGCCATCGTCAGCAACTGCATTGGAAATCGACAGGTTGGTAACACCGGGTTGCACCCGCGCAACGCGGTTGTGTACATCGATGTCGAGGATGCGGTTAAATCGTGCGAGGCTTAGCAATACACCATTTTCCAGTGGCATGGCGCCACCGGAGAGTCCTGTACCCGAGCCACGCGCAACCACAGGTACCTTGTGTTCACTGCACAGTCGCAAGACCGACCGCACCTGATCGAATGTGTCGGGAATGACAACGACCATGGGCAGTTGCCGATAGGCTGACAATGCATCGCATTCATAAGGTCGTAACTCTTCCGGCTGTGTGAGTACACAGTCTTCCGGCAGATGCTTGCGCAATGCACTTGTAATATTTTTTTGTGACATCAAAACAGGATTGTGTCAAGCGTTGGGCCTGATTAAGATCCGTTAATTATCGCCGATAGCCGTTCAAATACCAGCATTCTATACGGCCTGTAATTTTTAAGCAGATACTCGTTAACGTGATATGATTCTGACATGCATTGCACAGAGACACACTTTTTATACAACGGCATACCCGCACATAACTTCGCGGGGCTGATGGAGTTATATGAGTGCAATTACATCCGCCTGCGCAACCTGGTGCCGGAACTTGATGCCATGTCTGACCATGTGGTCTCACGTGTCGACGGTGTACTGGATCTGCATCTGAGTATCGTCGAGCGCTGCAAGTTCACCACCACGCTCAATCTCAGCTACTATTTTGCTGACCAGGAAGGCAGCTTCCCGGCTCCTGACATGCGGGTACGCATGTACCATGATGCCCAGGTGGGCGAGGTAATTTCCTGTGGACGGCGTCGTGGTGTTCGTCACGCCGTCTACAATCGAATGTACAACCGTTACACCCTGTCTGAAAAATGGCGCATGAATCGATTCCTGCAGAAATGGTTGGGTTATTGTCTCATGCAAGGACACCGCTTCATCCCCGGCAAGGTAATGCTGCTGGATGACAGTGTTTCAGAGTCGCTGGACAGACCGCTGTTAAGTGTAGAATCCTGAAGTACCCCGCTTCATATATCCCTTCTGAGCAGGTCCAAAACCTTGCTCGTTCCCCGAGTCTCCCGCATACTTAGTACCTGAGCAATTTAGTAGGTTATTATTTCACCCGATTACCACAGTCTTACGGGTGTGTTAACGGGTAAACATCATGCGGCTATCAACCAAAGGGCGTTATGCAGTGACTGCCATGCTGGATCTTGCGATTCACTATGACGAGGGTCCGGTGACACTGGCGGGTATCTCCGAGACGCAGGGCATTTCACTGTCCTACCTGGAACAGCTGTTCGTGCGCCTGAAAAAGGACGGTCTGGTTGAAGGCTTGCGTGGTCCCGGTGGTGGTTACCGACTGGCGCATTCACCCGAGGATATTTCTATTGCGCAGGTCATCAATGCCATCGGTGAAGGCATTGATGCCACCGTGTGCGGCGGCCGCGAGGACTGCCAGGATGGCCAGCGTTGTTTGACTCACGCATTGTGGGAAAGGCTGGGCAACGAAATCCATGAATTCATGCATGGCATTACACTCGCCAGTTTTCTCAGGCGTGACAAGGTCAGTGCCGTGGTAAGACGTCAGCAGTCCGGTCTTGCAATTGCAGTGGCTGAACCCGCATTAAACAATACGGCCGCCAGGCAGCGGCCGGGTTATTGACTTTGAATGAAGTTTTTACAGGTGATTTGCGATGAACCTTAGCATACCGATCTACATGGACTACTCTGCCACCACGCCGGTTGACGAGCGTGTCGCGGAGAAAATGTGTACCTACCTCACGCGCCAGGGACAGTTTGGTAACCCGGCTTCACGCTCGCATGAATTTGGCTGGAAGGCCGAGGAAGCCGTGGAGCAGGCGCGCAAGGATGTGGCACAGCTGATCAATGCCAATCCGAAGGAAATTATCTGGACCTCGGGCGCTACTGAATCGAATAACCTCGCCATCAAGGGTGCCGCGCACTTTTACCAGAAAAAAGGCAAGCACATCGTAACCCTGAAGACCGAACACAAGGCTGTGCTGGATTCCTGCCGGCAGCTGGAACGTGAGGGTTATGAAGTGACCTATATGGACCCAGAACCCAGCGGCCTGCTGGATCTGCAAAAGTTCGAAGCTGTATTGCGTGGTGATACCGTGCTGGTGTCTATTATGCAGGTCAATAACGAGATCGGTGTCATCCAGGATATTGCAGCGATCGGTGAGATCTGCCGCGAGCGCAATATTATTTTTCATGTCGATGCCGCGCAGAGCGCCGGCAAGATTCCCATCGATATGGAAACGCTGAAGGTCGACCTGATGTCATTTTCGGCACACAAGATCTACGGCCCCAAGGGAATCGGTGCCCTGTATGTGCGCCGCAAACCCCGTGTGCGCCTGGAGGCACAGATGCACGGTGGTGGTCATGAACGCGGCCTGCGTTCCGGAACGCTGCCGACCCACCAGATTGTTGGCATGGGAGAGGCCTTCCGGATTGCACGCGAGGAAATGGTGGAAGAGGAGGCGCGTATACGCACACTGCGTGACCGGCTCTGGAATTCCCTGAAGGATATGGAAGAGGTCTATCTCAATGGCGACATGGAGCACCGCGTTCCGGGTAATCTGAATGTCAGCTTCAACTTCGTTGAAGGCGAAAGCCTCATTATGGCACTGAAGGATATGGCTGTGTCTTCAGGCTCGGCGTGCACCAGCTCCAGTCTCGAACCTTCCTATGTGTTGCGGGCACTGGGACGTAACGATGAGCTTGCGCACAGTTCCATACGCTTTACCATCGGTCGCTTTACCACGGAAGAGGAGATCGATTACGTGGCCAGTCTGCTGAGGGAAAAGGTCAACAAGCTGCGTGATCTGTCACCGCTATGGGATATGTTCAAGGAAGGCATTGATCTGGATTCGGTCAAGTGGGCCGCTCACTAGCAGGTGCGATCATGGCGATTACGTTAACAGCAGCAGCGGCCGAACGGGTCAGGGCATTTATCGAGAAACGCGGCAATGGAGTAGGGCTGCGACTTGCCGTGAAAACAACCGGCTGTTCCGGTATGGCCTATGTCATGGAGTTCGCTGACCAGGTTGAAGAGGATGATGTGGTATTTGAAGACCAGGGCGTCAAGGTACTGATCAATCCAAAGAGCCTGGTGTACCTTGACGGTACCGAGCTCGATTATGCGAAGGAAGGGCTGAACGAGGGCTTCAAGTTCAACAACCCCAATGTCAAGGATATGTGTGGCTGCGGGGAAAGTTTTAACGTCTGATGTCAGCCTGTAGCTGACTACTGTCTTGTTTCCTGCTGGTTGCCCACATGGCTGCGGATCATTCCACAACCCACTTTGAGCGTTTCGGTCTGCCGCAGTCCTATGATGTGGATCTCGATCTGCTGCATGAACGCTATCGCGACAGTCAGCGTGCCGTGCATCCCGACCGGTTCGCGAATGCCACTGATCAGGAGCGTCGCATTTCCATGCAACAGGCAACGCTGATCAACGAGGGCTATCAGATCCTGAAGGATCCGTTGAAACGTGGCCGCTACCTGCTGCAACTGGCTGGCCGCCGCTTCGATGATGAACACCACACGAACAGCGATATCAACTTCCTGATGGAGCAGATGGAGTTGCACGAGGCCCTGGGTGAAGTACGCAATGCTGCCGATGCCTTTGCTGAACTGGGCGTGATTATGGAGCGGATTGCGGATGATATCGCACGACTGTCCAGTGGTTTGCAGCAGCAGTTCAGTGCCGGGGATGTGGCCAGTCTTGAGCTGGCCGCAGACAGCCTCACAAAGATGCAGTTCTACCGCAAACTGCAGGATGAGGCCATGGAACTGGAGCTGGAACTGGAGGACGATCTTGCGGGTTAACAGCGAGCGCAGTATGCAAATGTCAGGCCTCATCATCTCAACGAGGCATCCCCTCTGCCGACGGGAGGGGGGTTATTAGTAAGCAGATAGGGCTTATTCACCATGGCACTTTTACAAATATCAGAACCCGGTCAATCCAGCGCCCCGCACCAGCATCGGCTCGCGGCAGGTATCGACCTGGGCACTACCAACTCGCTGATTGCCACTGTCCGCAGCGGTGTGGCTGAAACCCTGCCGGACCTGGAAGGTCGCCACCTGTTGCCATCGGTGGTGCGCTATCAGGCCGATGGCCAGGTGATTGTCGGTCATGATGCACTCGCCGCGGCAACCGAAGACCCGCTGAACACCATTGCCTCTGTGAAGCGCCTGATGGGGCGTGGTGTAGAGGATGTGAAAGGCATTGGCGAGTATCTGCCCTATGAATTTGTGCCCGGGTCCAGTGGCATGCCGTTATTGCATACCGCGGCGGGTGATCTCAGCCCGGTCGAGGTATCGGCAGAAATCCTGCGTGTACTCAAGACACGTGCGGAAGAGACCCTCGGCGGGGAACTCAGCGGAGTCGTGGTAACGGTGCCCGCATATTTTGATGATGCACAGCGGCAGGCCACCAAGGATGCGGGTCGACTGGCGGGTCTGAATGTTATGCGCTTGCTTAACGAGCCGACTGCCGCAGCAGTTGCCTACGGGCTGGACCAGGGTTCGGAAGGTGTGATTGCAATCTACGACCTGGGTGGCGGTACCTTTGATGTTTCGATTTTGCGACTCAACAAGGGGGTATTTGAAGTCATGGCCACAGCGGGTGACACCGCGCTTGGCGGTGATGACATGGACCGCCTGGTGGCTGACTGGATTATGCAGCAGGCTGGCATGGGGACTGATGCGGGTCATGTAGACATGCGCCGCCTGATGCAGGTTGCACGAGCGGCGAAGGAAGACCTGTCTGCGCACTCGGTAAGCGCAATTGAACTTGTACTTGAAGATGGCACAATCTGGAAAGGTCAGCTGTCCCGCCAACAGTTTAATGCATTGATCTCACCGCTGCTGGACAGAACACTTGGCCCCTGCCGTCGTGCGTTACGTGATGCAGGCATACGCGCCAGTAGCATCAAGTCAGTGGTCATGGTTGGCGGGGCTACCCGTGTGCCACTGGTACGCCAGGGGGTTGCCGAATTCTTTGCTGCCGAACCCATGATCGATATCGATCCCGACAAGGTGGTCGCTGTCGGTGCGGCCATTCAGGCGGATATCCTGGCAGGCAACAAGCCTGATGATGAGATGTTGTTACTGGATGTTATCCCGCTGTCGCTGGGCATTGAAACCATGGGTGGCCTGACAGAAAAAATTATCCCCCGCAACAGCACCATTCCGGTTGCGCGTGCCCAGGAATTTACCACCTTCAAGGATGGCCAGACCGCGATGTCGTTGCACGTGGTACAGGGGGAACGCGAGCTGGTGGAGGATTGCCGCTCTCTGGCAAGGTTTGAATTACGGAATATCCCGCCAATGGTGGCCGGTGCTGCCCGCATCAAGGTAACGTTTCAGGTCGATGCTGATGGCTTGCTGAATGTAACGGCTGAGGAACAGACCCAGGGCGTTAGCAGCAGTATCGATGTCAAGCCGTCTTACGGACTAAGTGATGGCGAAATCGAGACCATGCTCAGGGAGTCCATGACTTCTGCAGCCGCTGATCGCGATGCCCGGCGGCTGCGCGAGGAACAGGTTGAGGCAGACCGGGTGCTGGAGGCGCTGCATTCTGCATTGGCCGCTGATGGTGACGAGCTGCTGGACGAGGCAGAACGCAACGCCATTGATGCAGCGGCAAAACTGCTTGATGAGCAGCGCCGCGGTGATGATTATCGTGCCATTAAACGTGCAATTGAGGTCGTTGAAAAGGCCAGCAGTACCTATGTCGAACGGCGCATGAACCGCAGTATTCGCAAGGCGATGGCCGGACACAAGCTTGATGAATTCAACCCCTCCTGAATATCGCTCCGATACTGCTGCGAACTGCCCCGGAAGAGTGGGGTGGTACCGCTCATTTTTATCTGACCACTAATTGAGACAGCCGTTATGCCGCAAATTATTTTTCTGCCACATGAGGAAATCTGCCCGGATGGCGCCGTGATCGATGCCGAACCCGGTACCAGCATTTGTGACGCGGCACTGAAAAACGGCATCGAGATCGAGCATGCCTGCGAGAAATCCTGTGCCTGTACCACCTGCCATGTGTATATTCGGGAAGGTTCCGGGTCGCTGAATGAGTCCGATGAAGACGAGGATGACCTCCTCGACAAGGCCTGGGGACTGGATCCGGACTCGCGCCTGAGTTGCCAGGCCATTGTCGCGGACCAGGACCTGGTTGTGGAAATACCGAAATACACGATTAATATGGTCAGTGAAAATCACTAAACCTCAGGAGTAGAAATGGCTCTGAAATGGACTGACACCCTCGATATCGCCATTGAGCTTGAAGGGGAGCACCCTGATGCAGACCCCATTCATGTGAACTTTGTCGATCTGCGCAACTGGGTCATGGCGCTTGATGAATTTGACGATGATCCACAACATTGTGGCGAACGCATCCTGGAAGCGATTCAGATGGCGTGGATAGAGGAACGGAACTGACGACTGCAGTCGCTGTTATAAGGGATGAATTCATCGTTCGACCTGACAGAGGGTTGCTGGCAGGAATATAAACGCTCGCTGACTGCTGTTCGCTGCCAGGTGTTCGTGGTTGAGCAGCAGGTCCCCAAAGCACTCGAGCTGGACGAGCACGATTCGCACTGTCACCATGTGCTGGTGACCGATGTGCGGGGGCGGCCTGTCGGTGCCGGCAGAATCAAAGCGGATGGCCACATCGGCAGAATGGCCGTAGTAAAAGACTGCCGCGGGCAGGGTGTCGGTGCGGCGATGCTGGCAGCGTTACTGGAATATGCCCGTGAACAGGGGTATACCCTTGTCTTCCTGCACGCACAGATCAGCGCAGTGCCGTTCTATACACGATTCGGCTTTGTGGAGAGTGGAGAGCCGTTTATTGATGCCGGCATCCTGCACCGGCGCATGCTGAAGAGCCTGTCATGAACGCACCGGCATGAAAGTTTTCCTCATCAGCCTGGCGCTGTGTCTAATACCGTGGACACTGCATGCCGCAAGTCCTGCCGATGCTTCAGGTGCGTCCCCTGCGGATGGACAGTCCACGGCTGCGAGTAAAGATGAGCCTACGGAGGTTGAAATAGCCGCCACGCAGGAGGCGGTTGATCGTGAGGCAGGCGCCAGTGAAGACCCCATGAGCGAGCAGGAGGTCAAGACCCTGGAGGTACCCGTGCAGCCTGCAGTCAAAAAATATGATTACAGTCTCTATGGAAACTACCGCCTCCGATTTCGCAGTACCGATGGCAGTGATTATGCACTGTCAGACGGCGGATCGCGGGTGGGTGCCGATGCGCAGTACCAGTTGCTTCCAAAGCTGAAGGTCTTCGGACGCGCCGAGCTGGGTTTCAATCTGCTGAGTGAACTGGATTTCCTGATCGACAGCAAGGATAGCGCGCCGGAAGGGAAGGACGGCAACAGTTTTTTCAAGCGCCTGTTGTATGTCGGTTTAGAAGCGCCCGGCTATTTCCTGACATACGGCAAGAGCTGGTCAACCTATTACAAGGTGGCCGGTTTTACCGATCGCTTTGCCGGTACCGGCGGGGATGCATCCGGAGCCTACAATGCGGGCACGGATGGCGGTGCCACCGGCACGGGCCGGGCGCAGTCCGTCATACAGACACGCCTGCACATGGGTAAATTACCCGAGGTCATTGGCATAAAACCGTTTAACCTGAACCTGCAGGTGCAGCAGGGTGAGCCCATTCCGCTTGTCGATGGTGCCCGTTACGGCACGGCCGTCGGCCTGAGCGGCATTCACCAGATCAGGCCTGATTTTTCGCTCGGGATTGCCTATAACTTCGCGGAAATAAATGACCGTGATGACCCCGCTATCCGTGAGGCCGGACTCGATGGCAATGTACATGCTCTCCTCGTGGGCACCCGCCAGTTTGGTGAAA
Organism: uncultured Gammaproteobacteria bacterium; assembly: GCA_963701505.1. Classification (GTDB taxonomy): domain Bacteria; phylum Pseudomonadota; class Gammaproteobacteria; order UBA9214; family UBA9214; genus UBA9214. Next base: position 130,494 of record CAVOZZ010000012.1, on the reverse strand, counting down.
AATGGTATCTGGGGACCGTGGTATCACGCTTGCTGAACCAGCAAACAACGGACCAGGGCAAGTACTTTGATGGCTGGGGCTGGGAGGTATACGGCCAATACCAGCTACGTGAAAAGATATGGTTGACGGGCGGCTGGAACTACCTGCGTCCTGACAGTGACCCCTTGAGTGGTGACTATGAAGTCAAGTACGGTGTCCTCGGCCTGCGCTATTCACATGATGGTTTTCAGAACATGATCTATGCAAATGTGAAGTTTGATGGTGGTCACCTGACTGATGGAGAGGCCCTGGGTAACGTGGTTACGATCGGTCTGCGCTGGAACCTGGGCGAAATCAGCAAGCGGGTAGTGGAGCGGTATCACCTCTTTCAAGCTCGGCAGAGCAGGTAGTCTGTTGTAAAGTAGTTCATTTTTCTGCTTAACCCGGTAGAATCTGCCTATCCGGCTCGCCGATGACGGGCATTAATCAGGAGATTGCTAGATGAAACTACGACTATTGGCGTTACTGTTTGGAAGTGTCCTTTCATACTCGGTCAATGCTGCCGGCAACGCGCTTAATCCCGTCCTGGATGACAAATTTACCTTCAAGCTCGGGGCCAGCTGGCTGAAGGCTGACGGTAGCTTTAGTTCCACGCGCGAGGGTGACCCCACGGAAAAGCTCACAACCAGTGATTTGGGTGTTGATGACACGGAAACAAACGCGGCATTCTCTGCACGCTGGCGCTTTACTGAGCGCTGGCGTCTTACCTTCGATTATTTCGGTCTGGATGTTAACGGCAACGTCCGTGAGAATTTCGATGATCTGGACTTTGGAGATATTGAGGCCTCGGGTTTTCTGGCCGTCGATACGAAGTTCAAAACGGACTTTTATATCACCCAGGTCGGTTATTCCTTGCTGAAGAATGAACGTGCCGAACTTGGTATCGGTGCTGGTGTGCACCTCGTGAGGTTCGATACGAAACTCAAGGTCAGTGGCGGCATCAACAATGCGAGCGGCAGTGTACAGTCAGACTCGGTCGATCTGACAGCGCCGTTGCCGAATGTCCTTGGCTATGGCACCTATGCCTTTACACCGAAACTGTCGCTGGATGGCTCCGCCGGCTGGTTTGGCCTGAATTACGATGACTATGACGGTAATCTCCTGACGCTCGCGGCCAATCTTGACTACCGTCTGACCGACCATTTTGGTGTGGGTGTCGGTTACAACTACATTAATATGGATCTGACGATTAATAAATCTAACAGAAAAGACAAATATGATATCGATTACAAAGGCCCGGTTTTATATGTGACTGCCAGTTTCTGAAAACCACTCCATCGTGTCTGCAGGGGAAGGCAGTGCAGGGTGGTGCAAACAACCAAAGATCAGCCGCTATTTCAACGCACAACTGACATGATCCCCCCGCCGGGGGATCATGTCATGCCGTCTTTAAATCCCTGGCCAGTGCTTGCAGTTTGTCTCAGCGATTCGGGGTGACCGGGATGGATGTCTTTGGGGCACTGCTGGCCGGGGGCACCGACTCCACATCGAAGCAGTTGATGCTTGGAGAGGTGCCCTCTGTACTGACATAGGAAATCAGGCATTCTTTATTGTTGGCCCGATCGACGATCTTGCGCACAATGAGGTCACCCTCACGTAAAAAGCTGTTCTGCACCAGGCCACCCTTGTCTCCTGCTTGACTGTTATAGCACTTCAGCGAAGGTGCGGTACCCCCGGTGGCAACATAGGCAACCAGGCAGGTCTTGGTACTGTCCTTGTCGATGACCCGGTATACATCGAGGTCGCCCTCACGCAAATGCCCGCTTCGCACCAGGTCATCGGTGGCAGACTTTCTGCTTTTGTAGCAGTCAATGGAAGGTGAGGTCCCCGGTGTGCCGACATAAGCCACCAGGCAAGACACATCGTTCACGGTATCCTTCATTTTACGGACAATCAGCTGTTGTTCCTTGAAGTGCCCGACCTGATTGATATTGGCGGCATATCCGCCCACGGCATCATAACAATTCATTACCGGACTCGTGCCGGTGGTTCGAATATAAAATGCCAGGCAGATCTTGCTGCTTTCCAGGTCAGTAACGGTACGCACGATGAGATCACTCTCGCGCATTTGACCGGTTTGTACCAACAGTGTCGATTGGTAGGCCTCTGCCTGACAGATGATTGGCAGAATCAGAATTAACAATAGCGGCAGCTTTTTCATTATTACCCCCCGGGCGGTTTTGTTTGACACCACAAACCAGGCAATCTGCTGGCACATGGTCCTTCCATAAAGGATTCGAAACGGGCACCATTTCCCTGATTCTGAGCGAATGTATTATGCAGATCGCTCAGCTGAGTATTTTTTCCTTGCGCCTGGTACCAGAGCACCGTTTCATAACATTATCATGCAATATGGTTGTAAATCACACAATATGGTTGTATATATCATTGTAACGTTGCCAAATAAATAAAAAAATGCATGCCGATTATCATTAACCGGCAAGTGCATCGGGGCGGCTCCCTTTCAAGGTGTGCGCAGAGACAGTTGATCCGCCCGGATACTGGTTTAAACTGTTCGAACCCAGGTTCGTATTAGATAACGAGAAACGTGAGGTAACCGCCAATGAATCGGAAAAAAATCACTTCAGTAGCGACAGCAGCAGCCCTTGGCGTGGCAATTCTTGCGGTGACGAACATCGCACACGCCTTCAATATGGGCAACATGATGAACCCGGGTGACTGGTTTGACGACGACGATGATGATTATTACCGGTATGGCCGTGGTTACTACGGGGGCTATGGTCCCTATGGCTACGGGCCCTACGGGGGTGGCCCCTATGGCTGGGGTGGCCCTTATGGTGGCTGGGGAGGCTATCCGGGCTATGGCGGCCAGCCAAGCACCATCGTGGTAAATCCCTCAAGTGGCAAGGAGCAAACTCCTCCTCCTCCCAGGCTGCCTGAATAGGATTGAGTCCAGCAGGATACACGGTCCGGGAAACCGGGCCGTGTTGCATAGCCGCTAGTTAGTTCTGTCACTCCAGTCTGTTACGGTCTCCGCACCGCTGGCAGGGCAACACGGGCCTTGTTTTCCATAGCTGCGGATCGGCATCCTGCCACAACCTTCTTTGATGCCTGAATACTCCCCGTACCACCCTGTGTCCTGAAGCGCGCGGATCTTGTTGTTTGCTTCGCACTAACGTCATCCCTGATACGGATACACGATTGAGCCATCGCATTTGCTCAGATCAGTGTGATCCCGGGTTGTCCTGAGACATAAGGCTTGCAAGCCTGGGATTGTCAGAAACGACGAATGCAAAGTTCTCCCATTGTGTAGTGGTGAAACTTTTCATGACAAGATCCCTGCAGGAAAGTTTTATTACCAAAAGCCGGCGCTGTAATCCCTGTATTTCTGACTGAAATGCAATGAGCTGTTCACTGCTGACGCTTGGTCTTAAGGACTCAACGCGAAACTGAACCATCTTCTCGATAATTTCATTCATGACGTTTACCATGTGTGTGTAGTTGTTCTTTCGCCATGCGCGGAATGAATTTATCTGTTCATCAGTGAGCTGAAGTATGTCTCTATTGCTCATGATGACCGGAAGCAGCGTCGGCATGAGACCAGAGTTCTCCAGGAGAACAACTTTTTCCATGACTTCCTTCCAGTCCTCGGGAGACAGGGGGTGGTCACTGTTGTGCTTTGCCTGTGCAGCAGTGCAAAAAAACAAGAATGCGAAAAAGATGCCAGCATGTTTCATGTTCTTGCCGTACTTGCGTATATCCGTCCTCTTGCGATGCGTACCGGCGAGTCAAAAAACAACGGAACTGGCTCTGTCGATATTATTCGCAATCTTTATCCGGTTTCTGTACCGGGTTCGTCGGGCTGCCTGCAGTAGTGTTGTAGCCCGCGTATTCTCCTGCAATCACAGGTGCCGCAAACAGCAGTAAAATAATTATCAGTCCTTTAATGGTGTCCATTATCGTCCTCCGTTAACGCAGTCCTGTTACCGTTGTTGCTGTGCGTGCCGGCATGCATATCCCTGGCCCGCATAGATACAACCTCGTTTCAGGCTTGCGCAAAATGTACTGCGCAATATGCAGGAGTGCAATTACACAAAAGTATTAACTTTCATGTACTGGATTTGTTTATAATTACTGTGCAATGCACGAGCGTGGTGCAGTGAAGAAGGGAACAAGCATTCAGATACTGGGGTCTGTCAGTGCATATTCTGATCGTTGATGATCACCCTTTGTTCATCGATGGTATACGGCATTTTATCAACTTGCTCGATGATCATGTTGAAATCATGGAGGCCACCTCCGCCGATGAGGCAGTGAGCCATCTGGATTCAGGTGCCGCACTGGATCTTGTGCTGCTGGATCTGCACATGCCGGGACTGGATGCTCTGTCGATCATGCAACACAAACGTGTCCGCAATACCTGTCTGCCAATCATCATTATCTCGGGAGAAGATGACCCGCATGCCATCAGCGCGGTGATTGCAGCGGGCGCCATGGGGTTTATACCCAAATCCTACTCCGGGAAGAAATTGCTTGGCGCGCTCCGTACCGTCATGGAGGGTGGGATCTTCATACCCGATGAAGTCCATAATCAAATCCAGCGCCAGCCGCCGCTGCAGGCATATGACAAGCATGTGCATGACGTGCCCGGCAACTGTGGTATCACCAAAAGACAATATGAAGTTCTGAAATTACTGGCCAGCGGATATTCAAACAAGCAGATATCGCGGATGCTGTTACTGACTGAAAATACTGTCAAGGTACATGTAAGCGCGCTGTTGCGGGCACTCGGTGCTGCAAACAGGACTGAATGTGTCAGTATTGCCCGTCACCATGGACTTATCCAGTAATAACTGCACGGGAAGTGAGCAGCTGGTGAATGGCCGTACGCAGTTGTGCAGGTTTCAGCGGCTTGTGTAATACCTTGTACCCACTTTGCCGGGCAAGGTTAATTCGTTCCGGCCGGGTGTCGCCCGTTATCAGGATTGCAGGGATATCGGTGCCCAGCCTGCTGCGTATTGCATCCAGCGCCTGTATGCCGTTTTGGTTACCAGGCAGGCGCAGGTCGGATAACGCGAAGTCCGGTTTTGCCGCTGCTGCGGTGATCTTGTCTAGGGCATCACTGGATGACAGCGCGGTAATTACCTGACAACCCCACTTTTTCAGCAACACGGAAGTCGCGGCCAGGACCTCGATATCATCATCAATAACCAGCACACATAGCCCGGTCAAGTCCCAGGGCGAGGCCGCTGCAGGATGATTCTCTTTCCGAACATGTTGTGGATTTCCAGCGGGTATCAGAATAGTGACTACACTGCCAGTGCCCGGCCTTGAGCTCAGTTCAACAGGATGATCCAGCAGCTCGCAGAGTCTCCGTACAATGGAAAGACCGAGCCCAAGTCCCTGGCTTCTGTCTCTGTGGATATTATGCAGCTGGTAAAATTCACTGAATACGGTGCTGATTTCTGCCTCAGGGATGCCGATCCCCGTATCCCAGACCTGAAACATGACACGATCGCCACGCTTGCGGCATGACACCAGCACCCCGCCTGCCTCGGTATAGCGAACGGCGTTACTTAACAGGTTTCTGATGATGCGCTCCAGGAAGACACGATCGGAATATACGATGCTGTCGCTGCAATGCACTCTCATCGAAAGATTTTTGTTTTCCGCCTGCGTTTCATATTCATGCATTGTCGCCTTGATAACATCCTGAATATAAAAGTCCTCGAGGTTTGCCTCGACTACACCGGCATCCAGCTTCGATATGTCAAGCAGTGCATTAAAAAGGCCACTCAGTGCCTCTATGGACATCTCGATTTTCGGATACAGTGATCTCCTGAGTTCAATGGAATCGGCCTCCTTGATTGCCTCGAACAACAGGGACAGCGCGTGCAGCGGCTGCCGTAAATCGTGGCTTGCCGCGGCGAGAAATCTGGATTTCGCCCTGTTAGCCTGTTCCGCCATTTCTTTCTCTTTTCGCAACTCAGCCATAAGCGCATCATTGCGATGCTCTAGCCGCAGGGTCTCGGTCAGAACCTTGTTGAATGAGCGGCTGAAATACAGGCAGGCAGCTGTATAGATGATGAGCATGTATCCCATAACCGTTGCCGTCTGCTGGCCCATCGTAAAGAAACCCGTTATTAGCGTGATGGCGATGGGGGTTGCAAAACTCGCATAGGATTCCTTCAGGTAGGAAAGTACGCTGATTCCCCCGGCCATCACACCGGCGAGGATCAAGGCGATGGGCAGCATTTCGCCCAGGGTTTCCGGCTTGAAGAAGAACATTGCGCTACCCCATACGGTGCCGGCCATTGCCGATGCGGCGGCATAGAAGTGGCGTGTGTGGACCGTTATCGGCTTGTTATTGGCCGGTGGGAAATAATATTTGTGCAGGAGATGGCGGATAAGGGATACACCATAAAGAAGCGCAAGCCAGGAGATCACGGCGGCTCTGCTTGACTGTATCAGCATGACAAGCGCAAACGCCAGGGCAATCACCATATTGAGGAGCTGGCCGCGCGGGATGTTTTCGCTGAGCAGCTTTATCTGCTCGATGTAAATCTTGTCCCGGGTAGCCATGGAAATGTCCTGCCGCTTGTCAAATGAACATGCTGTCACGCTTTACGTGTGCAACAGCAAGTTGAACAATTTAATAGGGAGTGTTCCGGCAAGCAATGTATTGCAGGCGGTTTCCAGTCAAATTTGCCGACTGGCGGGGGGCGAATACGGGCTACATCGGGCTATTTATCAGGGAGCGGCTTCACTGCCACGGTTTTGACGGTACCCCTTCAACCGTTGGTTACAGGATGTCGTTCAGTCTGTTAGTCAGCAGGGCAGACTGCAATGTTATTCAACTTCGCCCTCAATGCCGTCTGTGACCCCGAGGTCGGCGAGTTTTTCTTCTGTTGCCTCGATTCCGATGTGATAGCAGCCATAGCCCGGCATCACGAATTGATTGACGGCCATTCCAATGATGCGGCCGTTTATCGTTGACAGGATATTGCTGGTTTCGTTGGTGATCGGGTCGGTAATGGAGCCAAGCACGTCGTCGACCCTGATCAGGTCACCCACTTCCTTCTTGCTGAACAGGATGCCACCGTTTTCGGCCCGTATCCAGCTGGACTTGTAGTAGACTGGCTCCGGCTCGCCCCAGGTAAAGGGGCGTGAGTACATGCCCTCGTGTTCCAGTAGACGGTTAATGCTGCCAACGCCGACGTCTATCTGGTCTTCCTGTATGCGCAGCGATTCACCGACTTCCAGTGTGGCGGCAGGGATGCCGTTGGCAACAGCAGCGAAGCGCAGCATGCCTGGTCTGCCGGTACTGTGTACGACTGCAATCTTGCCGAAGCCATCGGTGAAATCCGCGACATTCTTGAAGCGTATATCGGCGCGTATCTGCGGCATATTGGTGCGTCGCAGAGACCCTGTATGCATGTCAACCAGGAAATCACAATGTACGATGACTTCATTGAAAAGCGACCAGGCGGTACGCGCTGCAAGACTGCCAGTGGCCTCGCCGGGGAAATAACGATTCAGGTCGCGGCGGTCGGAAAGGTAGCGGGAGCCTCTCTGGAAGCCCTGCAGATTGACAATCGGTATGCCAATAATAGTACCGGTCAGCTTTTCCGGGTCGATGTCATACATTACACGGCGCACGATTTCGATACCATTCAGTTCATCACCGTGCACAGCCGCTGTCATGCACATGGTCTTGCCGGGGGTGTTGCCCCTGATCACCATGACCGGTGTGGGTGTGGCCAGGCCGGAGATGTTGCCATCGGGAGTCCATGACAGGCGCGTGGCTGTGCCCGGGGCAACTTCCGATCCGAGGATCACCAGTTTATGCTCGTCGCCGTTCTCAAAGGGTTCGGGCTCCGCATTGGCTTGCTGGCCGGTATCTGTCTGTATGGCTGTCTCTGGAAAGGCTTCGACGGTGGGTACGGGTCTTGGTAACGGCGCAACCTGCCTCAGGTCAAGGCTCGGTGCGACCGGAGGTTCTCCCAGTGCTGCGAGCTCTGTTGGCTGCGGGTTGCCGGCTTGCGGCTGTTCGCTGTCAGTTGCGGGCGATTGCAGCGGTTTCCCGGAGACGGCCGCGGTTGTTGCGGTGAGCGGGATGAGTAACAGGAAGGCTCTGGCAGTCAGCCTGTTTCGACGGTTGCTTGATTTCATAAAAGACGGTTGCTTGATTTCATAAAAAAGGTACACATGCGAATCAGTTGATCACCTCACTTATATCTTCGCATGGACGGATACCTTTAGCGAATTCCAGTCGTGCATCCATATTCTTTGGTAAATGTTGGCATGCTTCGACCCTCTGGAGGCTATTCAGCAGGCCATGGCCGATAGCAAGCTGAATACTCAGACCGGGGCGCGCATTCAGTTCCAGCATCAATGGTCCAAGGGTACGGTCGATGACGATATCCACACCGAGGTAACCCAGGCCAACCGTGTCTGCACATTTCATCGCCAGCCGCAGCATGTTATCCCAGTGAGGAATGACAATGCCGGTGGTTTCGTGACCGGTATCGGGATGATGCTCGACAAGGTGATTATGGTGTACAGCATAGCTGGTTTCACCGGTCGCGATATTAACCCCGAGTCCGACTGCACCCTGGTGCAGGTTGGCCTTGCCATCAGAGTCGCGGGTAGGCAGGCGGATCATGGCGGCAGTCGGGATTCCTTTAAAAACAATGATTCTGATGTCAGGTACGCCCTGGTAGCTGATGTGTTCAAACATCGGATCGAAGTCAACACGGTATTCCAGGATGGCCTTGTCAGGGATGCCACCGAGACTGTACATGCCGCTGAGAATATTTGAGGTATGGTGTTGTATGGCCTCTATTGAAAGCAGGGAGCCATTCGCCCGGCGAAAAAAATTACCCATGCGACCACCGATGACCAGGATGCCGTTACCGCCGCTGCCGTGTGCCGGTTTGATTACCAGCGCCTGGTGATCGGCAAGCAAGCTAGCCATCTCCTGTACCTGATGCTCAATGGCTACCACCCCGTAGAGTTCCGGTACCGCGATACCGCCTTCCAGTGCCAGTTTCTTGGTTTCAAGCTTGTTGTCAACCAGTGGAAAGAGTCTGCGCGGATTGTAGCGCATGATGTAGTCTGCGTTGCGCTTGTTTATTCCCAGTACACCGCGTGCGCGCAGTTCCGCTGGTGTGGCAAAGAATCTCATTTTTCTTCCTTGCCCAGCATGCCCTTGAAACGTACCAGTTCCGTCAGTCGATAGCCGGTATAACCGCCCATCCACAGACACAGACCCAGTACTACCAGCAATAACTCCGGAAAAACAAAGATGAGATACATCAGGTTCTCGTTTGTCATGACCACGTAGCCAATCGAGGCGACCAAGAGGCTGCCAAGGCCCTGGAGAATGGCATTCCGTGCCCCGTTTTCCTCCCAGGTTATCGACATACGCTCGATGGTCATGGCAAGGATGACCATCGGGAACAGGGAGATGGACAGCAGGCGTTCGACTCCCAGCTGGTTGGTCATGAGGCTGATAACCAGCATGAGAATCACGACAATAACCAGTACCGAGGCCAGTCGCGGAACCAGCAACAGATACAGTTTCTCAAGATAAAAACGAATCATCAGTCCAATGGAAACAATCAGGCTGAACATGAGCACGCCCCAGAAGAGCTGCGTCTCCCGAAAGGCCATGGCGATCAGGATGGGCATGAAAGTACCGAAGGTCTTGAGTCCGATGATGGTTCTCAGGAACACCACCAGTAATGCGCCCAGCGGCAGCATCAGCAGCAACTGGTAGGCATTCTGGTTCTGTACCGGCAATGAAAGCAGGGAAAATTCAGAAAAGAAGGAATCCCGTTTCGCGGCGCCCTGGCGGGCAATATCGATCAGTTCGGCATAGGTGCGGGTTACCGAGAAATTGATGTTCAGATCACTGCCGCCATCCAGTGCCGAGACACTCTTGTCGCCGACTTTCCAGACAAGAAAATTCACCGGGATACCTTCTCTGCCGGTTTCCGGATCGAAGCTCAGCCAGTTGCTGCCATTATGCACCTGCAGCAACGGCCGCAGTGTGGCGTTATTTGCCGAGTCGTTGATATCGATCCCCCAGATTATGCGCGCCGGGATGCGGACACCTTTCAGCACGTTGATGATTTCGTTTGTCCACTGGCCGGCATTGCTTGCCTGGTCGCGGATCAGTTCCACGTTTTCATTTGGCGCGCTTGAGTTGAGTTGCTTGAGTAGCTCCAGCGTATATGACTCAACATCGGCGGACTCTTCACGCACATCCTCGATAATTGCGCGGATTGCAGAGGCGTAGGGTTCCTCGTACTCCGGAGGGGTAGGGAACTCGGGCTTCGTTTCCCAGTCGACGTTCAGGTTTGATCGGGCCACCGATATTCTGTAATAGAGGGTTTGTGCGCCTTTCGCCCGGCGTATCGCCCAGTCGGCTCTTCGGTTTTCATGTGACTTCGCTATGGTCAGCCCATAGCGGCTGGAGATGAAATCCTCATCCAGTAACATGAAGCCCGGGGTGTTTTCAGGAATGAACAGTGAAAGTTTTGCCGGCCCGCCCTTGCCCTTGAATGCTACCTGTGCCTGCACTGTCCACACATCGGCATGCTGCTCGGGTGTCAGTGGCAGACCCAGTTCGTAGGCCTTGTAAGCCGTGATCGCCAGTCCAAGCAGTATCAGCGCCACTGCCCAGCCTCTTGCGGTTAAGCTATTCATGCTGCTGTTTTCGTAACGGTCATGGTGCCGGGCAGTTTGCCTGTGTAAGGAATGTGCTTTCAGGGTCTACGACCGCGATGCCTTGCAGAAACTCGCGACCCAGTAGCACATCGTATATATATTCAGAACGGTCTGCGAGTGTAAATTCTGTAACGTGTTTGCGCCCGTCAAAACAGATCTCCAGTTCAATCACGGAGCGCGGGTCATGCTCACCATCGTCATCCTTGATACGCACACGCCTCGATCTGGGCTTCTCCATGTGGAGGGTGTGTTGTTTATCCTCAATGTCTTTCAGCTGCAGGTCGAACCTCACCCAGCGCTCACCCTCGCGCATGAATGGCTCTACATTGATGGCATGGATGGACGAGGTCTTGGCACCGGTGTCCAGTTTGGCCTTCAGCAGCACTGGCTGTTCCACCAGGCTGATCTTTTCCACCCATCCGGCAATGACCTTGCCAGGATCACTGCTGCTGCCATGTGCAAGCGGGCTGCCCAGCAGCATTGCGACACACAGTCCCTGTAATAATTTCATGCCTTGCCTCCCGGTGTAAGCCGTTGGTGGTCTCCGTTGGTAGTCATGCGATGCCGGGGTGCTGTCCCGGGGGTGCAGATTATATAGAAGCGCCGCTGCGAAGTAAGGCAAAAGTACACAGGAAGGCCCTTGGTCAGGTATAGAGAAAGCATGAAGAAATATAGCTATACAATTGATAAATAATATATAATATGTGTAATGTGTGGTGTCCGCCCTGTGCCTTGCAAGTTGTGGTCATGGCGGTTGCTCGCGCGCTTCCACATTCCAATACTCGCCCCGACATTGTATATTACGCGGCTTTGTTTGCACCGGCCTGGTCCCGATGGCACGTCGACCGGCACCAGGCGAATGGCCGGACGCCCTGCATTGGATCATTCTGACTAGAGGTACATCATGGCTCTACGAAACCGTCTGCACCGCAGTGAACTGGCCGTCCCCGGCAGCAATGTACGCATGCTTGAAAAGGCACCCACCGCCGGTGCTGATATGGTCTTCCTGGACCTTGAGGACGCCGTGGCGCCGGATGACAAGGCGCAGGCGCGCAAAAACGTGATTGAAGCGCTGAATGATCTCGACTGGTCGAACTGCAGTGTCTCGGTGCGCATCAATGGCCTGGATACCCACTACTGTTACCGCGATATCGTCGACGTGGTCGAACAGGCCGGCGACAAGCTCGATACGATCCTGATACCCAAGGTGGGTTCTCCCTCGGATATCTTGTTTGTCTCCAACCATGCTGGAGCAGATCGAGGCGGCCAAGGGAATCAAGCGTATCAATCTTCATGTACTGATAGAAACCGCAATGGGCATGGCGAATGTCGAAAGCATTGCGCAGACCTGCCCGGAACGCATGGAGGCCATGGTGTTCGGTGTCGCTGATTACGCGGCCTCGACACAGGCACGCACCACCAACATGGGTGGTGCAAACACGATTACTACACCCTGACGCACCCTGACAGCGAGGGTCGGCGTGAGCGTCACTGGGGCGACCAGTGGCATTTTGCCATTTCCCGCATGGTGGTTGCCTGTCGTGCCTACGGACTGCGTCCGATCGATGGACCGTTTGGTGATTTTAACGATCCGGATGGTTATCTGGCCGTCTCCCGCAGTGTTGCCGCACTGGGTGTCGAGGGCAAGTGGGCCATACACCCGTCACAGATTGCACTGGCCAACGAAGTGTTTACACCGCCCGAGGCTGAAGTCGAGCGTGCGCGCCGCATCCTGGTCGCCATGAAGGAAGCCGCGGCCCAGGGCAAGGGTGCCGTGTCGCTGGACGGCCGGCTGATCGACGCGGCCTCCATTCGCCAGGCGCAGGTGATGGTGGACAAAGTCGCGCAGATCGAGAAATCACTCGCGGCACGCAAGTAACTGCTGTTAAACAACAAATTTCCGGAGAATTCTTTTGAATATTCATGAGTACCAGACCAAGGAACTGCTGCGGGGTTTTGGTGTGCCGGTCCCGAATGGCCGTGTTGCACACAATGTAGACAATGCCGCCACCATCGCGGAAGATCTGGGCGGCGAACGCTGGGTCGTCAAGGCGCAGATTCATGCCGGTGGCCGTGGCAAGGGCGGTGGCGTCAAGGTCGCCTCCTCCCTGGATGAGGTCAGGCAATTCACCGACGAAATGATCGGCACCCACCTGGTCACCCCGCAAACCGGTGCAGAGGGCCGGCTGGTGCAGCGCGTTCTGGTCGAGCAGGCCTGCAACATCAACAAGGAATATTACCTCGGCATGGTCATTGACCGTGCCACACAACGAATTACCGTGATTGCCTCGGCGTCCGGTGGCATGAATATCGAGGAAGTCGCAAAAACAGATCCGGACCGTGTCATCCGTGAAGCGGTAGATCCTGCCATCGGACTGGCGGGTTTTCAGTGCCGCAAGATTGCTGCCAGGATGGGGCTGCAGGCAAGCAGATCGGTGAGACGGCCAAGATTATGCAGGCACTGTATCGCTGCTTCCGGGATAAAGATGCGCTGCTGGCGGAAATCAATCCGCTGGCTGATATCGACGACGGGTCGCTTGATGGCGCTGGATGCAAAGATGTCCTTCGACAGTAATGCCCTGTACCGGCATCCCGACATTATCGAGCTGCGCGATTTTGATGAAGAGGATGTCAAGGAAGTCGAGGCGTCCGGTCACGGACTCAACTACATTGCACTGGATGGCAATGTCGGCTGCATCGTCAACGGCGCCGGACTGGCCATGGCGACCATGGATGCGATCAGTTTTCACAACGGCAAGCCGGCCAACTTCCTGGATGTGGGCGGTGGTGCATCGCCCGAGAAGGTCGGCAATGCCTTCCGTATCGTGCTGCAGGACCCGAATGTAAAAGCCATCCTGGTGAATATCTTTGCCGGTATCAATCGCTGCGACTGGATTGCCGAGGGGCTGGTGCAGGCGATGCGCGAGCTGCACATACAGGTACCGATCGTGGTGCGTCTGGCCGGGACCAATGTTGAAAAGGGTGCGCCGATTCTCAAGGCATCCGGTTTCCCGTTTATCATGGCCGACAATCTTGACGATGCGGCCACCAAGGTCGTTGCCGCACTGGAGGGCACAGCATGAGCGTATTTGTCCACAAGCATTCACGTGTCATCATCCAGGGTTTCACCGGTCAGCACGCGACCTTTCATGCCGAAGAATCCATGCAACAACGGCACCACGGTGGTCGGTGGCGTGACGCCGGGCAAGGGCGGGCAGGAGCATCTCGGCTTGCCGGTGTTCGACACCGTGCACCAGGCGGTTGCCGAGACCGGTGCCGATGTCAGTGGCATTTTTGTACCGCCACCGTTTGCAGCGGATGCCATCATGGAATCACTGGAAGCCGGCATTGGCGTCATCGTGGTGATTGCCGACGGCATTCCGGTACAGGACATGGTGCGTGTGAAACGCTATGCCGCTGGCAAGGATGCCATCATCATCGGTCCGAACACGCCGGGCATCATTACCCCGGGTGCCTGCAAGGTCGGCATCATGCCCTCGCATATCTATACGCCGGGCCGCATCGGCGTGGTGTCGCGTTCCGGCACCCTCAACTACGAGGCCGTGCAGCAGATGTCCGAACTGGGCATGGGGCAGACGACCTCGGTGGGTATTGGCGGTGATCCGGTCAATGGCACCGACTTCGTCACGGTGCTGCGTGCCTTTGAAGCAGACCCCGAGACGGAAGCCGTCATCATGATCGGCGAGATCGGCGGGCCGCAGGAAGTCGAGGCCGCCCGCTGGGCAAAAGAGAACATGAGCAAGAAGGTGGTGGGTTTTGTTGCCGGTGTCTCGGCGCCACCCGGTCGCCGCATGGGCCATGCCGGTGCGATCATCTCGGGTGAGGCCGATACCGCCAACGCCAAGATGGACCTGATGGAAGAACTGGGTGTCACGTGGTGCGCAACCCCGCCCTGATCGGCAAAACCGCCAAACGTGTGTTTTCCTGAGCCGATCCCGGATCAATTGAACCAATTAGTCACCGCAATGGCAATTGCTCAAGGCAGCCTTTCAGTCAATATAGCAAAGTTGCAGAGTTGGTCATCGGAATGCCAGGGTGATGATACACAGCAAATCTTCAACGATCTTACCGGGCAAGCGGTTCCGTGTCTCATGATTCTCGTCTGTTTCCGTGGCAGGGTGACTTAAGGAGACTGTCCATTCGAGTCTGGCTCCATTGATACACGTTGATATAAATAGCGTCTGCCATCATTGCCACTCGCTGCCCATCCGCTTAAACTACCCGCTTGAATTTATTCACTAAGCTCCCGTTTTCTTACGGGTTTCTTGTTTCTGAAGAATATCAATGGAGTTTTGCATGGCAATTGAGCGGACCTTTTCCATAATTAAACCGGATGCCGTCGCCAAGAACGTGATTGGCGAGATCGTGAGTCGCTTTGAAAACAATGGCCTGCAGGTCATTGCCTCAAGGATGCTGCACCTCAGCAAGGAACAGGCAGAGGGGTTCTACGCCGTGCACGCCGGACGTCCCTTTTATAATGATCTGGTCAAGTTCATGATTTCAGGCCCGGTCGTGGTGCAGGTGCTTGAGGGCGAGAATGCCATCAGCAAGAACCGTGAACTGATGGGCGCGACCAACCCGGCGGATGCGGCTCCCGGCACCATCCGTGCTGACTTCGCGAAGACGGTCGATGAAAATGCCGTGCACGGCTCGGATGCCCCGGAAACAGCTGCACAGGAAATCAGGTACTTCTTTGCTGACGAGGAACTGTGCCCGCGCACACGCTAAGGTCAGCCCCGTTCAGTCCATCATGACCGATACCATGAAAACCAATTTGCTGGATCTTGATCGTGCCGGGCTGATGGACTTTTTCAGCGCGCGTGGGGAGAAAGCCTTTCGCGCCACGCAGCTGATGAAGTGGATCTATGGTCAGGGTGTAACCGATTTCGAGGCGATGACCAATATCAGCAAGGGACTGCGCGCCGACCTGCAGTCCTGCGCAGAGCTGCGTTTGCCGGTCGTTGTATCCGACCACCTCTCTGATGACGGTTCACGGAAGTGGCTGTTGCAGCTGGATGATGGCAACTGCATAGAGACGGTGTATATCCCGGAGGCCGAGCGTGGCACCCTGTGTGTGTCATCACAGGTAGGCTGCATGCTGAACTGCAGTTTTTGTTCTACCGCGCAACAGGGATTCAATCGCAATCTGTCCAGCGGCGAAATTATCGCGCAGCTATGGATTGCCGCCCGGGCACTCGGGCAGACCGTCGATGGCGAACGAGCTTATATCCAACGTGGTCATGATGGGCATGGGCGAACCCTTGCTGAACTATGACAATGTCGTGCGTGCCATGGGCATCATGCTGGATGATTTCGGCTATGGTCTGTCGAAGCGCCGCATCACCCTGAGTACCGCGGGTGTCATACCGGCAATCGAGCAACTGCGTGAGGATTGTGATGTCAGCCTGGCAGTGTCGCTGCATGCACCTGATGATCTGCTGCGTAACCAGCTGGTGCCGCTGAACAAGAAATACCCGATTCGTGAACTGCTGGCTGCGTGCAAGGCCTATGTAGGCGAGGGCCGGCGCCGCGTGACCTTTGAATACGTGATGCTCGCCGGTGTCAATGACAGCGATGCCCATGCGCGCCAGCTGGCTGCGCTGCCTTGAGGGCGTACCGGCAAAGGTCAACCTGATACCGTTTAATCCCTTTCCCGAGACCCGCTATCAGCGCAGTTCCAATAATCGCATCCAGCGTTTCTTCGAGATACTGAACAATGCCGGGGTCGTGACCATTACACGTCGTACCCGTGGCGATGATATCGATGCCGCCTGCGGTCAGCTGGCGGGACAGTTCCAGGACCGGACACGGCGACGTGAACGGGCTACAGAAAAACACCCGGGTAGCCAGCAATGAAAAATGCAAACGATTTGTTGTTTGTGTAATTGTCGCGCACTGCTGACTGCCTGTGCCAGTTCGCCTGAAACAAAGGATGAAGCAGAATGCCGCTGCCGTGGCCGCCCAGGCGAATACCCAACTGGGTGTCGAGTACCTGCGCAAGGGTAACTACGAGCAGTCAAGGGTAAAGCTGGAGAAGGCGCTGGAACTGGAACCAAACTACGCGCCTGCGCACGATGCAATCGCCGTGCTTTATGAAAAGGTCGGCGAATACGGCCTGGCGGAGAAGCACTATAAACAATCCCTGAAACTGAGTCCGGACAGTGCACGGGCGCATAACAACTACGGACAGTTTCTGTGCTTCCGGGACCGTTACAAGGAAGCCACTGCAGAGTTCATGAAGGCAGCGGACAACCCTTTCTATGCAGACACCGGAAGTGCCACTGACCAATGCCGGTCTGTGTGCGGCACGCATACCGGATCTGGAAGCTGCCAGCGAGTACTACCGCCTGGCGCTGGAGAAAAACCCGAAGTTTGCACCGGCACTGCTGCAGATGGCGATCATCAAGTTCGAGCAAGCCAATTATTTGAGTGCGCGTGGCTATTTGCAGCGTCTGCAGCAGGTGGCCGATCACAATCCGCAGAGCCTGTGGCTGGCGGTGCGTACCGAATTTGCCCTGAACGATAATCAGGCCTGGGGACAATACGCAATTATTCTCAAGAATAATTTTCCTGATAGTAAAGAGACGGCGTTATTGCTGGAGTGGGAGAATGAACGTCAGTCAGGATACTGATGACAGCAGCACCGTGACTGGCGTTGATCGCAAGTCGATAGGCGCGCGGCTGTCAGCGGCACGCACAGAGCGCAAGCTCGACAGGCGTGCAGTTGCCAATGAGCTGCATCTTGATGTCAGTACTATTGATGCACTGGAAAATGACGACAAGGCGGCATTACCCGCAGCTATTTTCGTGAAGGGCTACCTGCGCAACTATGCACGACTGGTAGGTCTGCCGGAAGACGAGATAGTCAGGGACTTTGCCGAACAAAGCGGTGACCCGCCGCCGCTGACAGTGGTCTCGATAAATGACAGAACACCTTTTTTCCAGCTGCCATCGGCGCGCCTGCTGCGTAATATCATCCTGCTGCTGCTGGCTAGCAATACTGCTGTGGCTGGCGTACCCGTTTGCTGAACGACTGATCCAGTCACGGGGGCAGGAAACACAGCAGGTAGTACCGGGTCGTCTGGAGTTGCCGCCGGCAGAACTCGCAAGCAACAGAATGAATACGATGGATGTGTGGATTGGCGGCTGTTCGCCTGATATCGACATGACATTCCCGCTAACACTCTCAGACAATAACGCGTGTAACACATGGCCAAGACCCTGCAGGCCGTTCGAGGCATGAACGACATACTCCCCGGGGAGTCGTCCGGCTGGCAGTATCTTGAAGATACGCTGCGTGAGGTGGTGCATGCCTATGGCTACCAGGAAATCCGGCTGCCGCTGCTGGAACAGACCGAGCTGTTCAAGCGTTCGATCGGTGAAGTGACCGACATCGTCGAAAAGGAAATGTACACCTTTGATGATCGTAACGGTGACAGCCTGACGCTGCGGCCGGAGGGTACGGCGAGTTGCGTGCGTGCCTGCATGCAGCATGGGCTGTTGCACAACCAGGTGCAGCGCCTCTGGTACGCCGGCCCCATGTTCCGTCACGAGCGTCCGCAGCAAGGCCGTTATCGCCAGTTTCACCAGATCGGTATCGAGGCCTTCGGCATGGCCGGGCCGGATATCGATGCCGAGATGATTTTCATGTCGGCGCGCATGTGGGAGCGGCTGGGTCTGAAGGGTGCCGTGTTGCAAATCAATTCACTGGGAACGGTGGCTGCCAGGGCAGACTATCGCGCTGCGCTGGTGACCTACCTGCGCCAGCATGAATCCCGTCTGGATGAAGACAGCCGCCGGCGGCTGGACAGCAATCCATTGCGCATTCTGGACAGCAAGAACCCGGATATGCAGTCCCTGATCGAGGCGGCGCCGCGCTTGCCTGACTATCTCGACGCCGAATCCCGGCAGCACTTTTCCGAACTATGTGCCTTGCTGGATGCCGGCCGGTCTTGCCTACCAGGTCAACCCACGGCTGGTGCGGGGACTCGATTACTATACAAAAACAGTATTCGAGTGGGTCACCGATCAGCTGGGTGCGCAGGGTACAATATGCGCCGGTGGCCGTTATGACGGGCTGGTTGAATACCTCGGTGGCAGGCCAACGCCGGCCTTCGGTTTTGCGCTTGGCCTGGAACGACTGCTGGCGTTGCTGCAGGCAGGCAATGCAGACATTCCACTGCATCACCCGCATGTGTACCTGGTGCTGAACGGTCTGCAGGCGGTACAACACGGCATGGTGTTTGCGGAACAGCCTGCGCACCGCCATGCCCGGTCTGCGCTTGCTGACTAACTGCGGCAACGGCAGCTTCAAGAGTCAGTTCAAGCGGGCTGACAGGAGTGGTGCAGGCATTGCGCTGGTGATGGGTGACAATGAGGTGACGGGAAGGCACCGTCATCCTTAAATCGTTGCGCGACGAAACTGAACAGGAGACATTGCCGCAGCAGCAGGTGGCTGCGCGTATCAATGCGGTTATTGCCGCGGGTTAACGCAGTACATGAAGAATTACCGGTCGCAGAAAAGCGCATTACTTGAAGCATATTCTGAATATGCAACAGGAGTAACGATGGACGCTCACTTAACAGATGAAGAGAAACTCGCTGAAGTCAAAAAATGGTGGGGCGAGAATGGTGGGTCAATCATTACCGGTGTGGTCCTGGGGCTCGCCGTGTTGTTCGGCGGCAAGGCGTGGTTTGCTTACCAGGAACGCAACGCCGAGACGGCATCAAATATCTACACCACACTGATGACCGCCCTCGAGGGTGGAGACAAGCAGGTGGTTACCGAGAGGGCCGCCATGCTGATTTCGGACTATACCGGCACTCCCTATGCGACACTCGCGGCACTGGCGCTGGCAAGGATAAAGATTGAAGCGGACGAACTGGCTGCTGCCCGGTCGCACCTGCAATGGGTCATTGATAACAGCGACTCCGAGATCATGCGCAATACGGCACGCCTGCGAATGGCGCGTGTCATGATGGCGATGGATGATTTCGACGCCGCACTTGCCCTGCTGGACCAGGCGACCACAGGCACGCCCTTTGATCCGTTGTATACCGAGGTCAGGGGGGATATTGATGCCGCACGCGGCGACCGGGCCGCTGCCAACAAGGCCTACCAGGCGGCACTGGATGCAACTGCCAGCGATTCACCCGGACGCCATCTGCTGCAACTGAAATACGACAGTACGCTGGTGGCAGCCGCTGCACCCGCCGGGGCATCCGAGTGAAACAAGCGCTTGCAGCCGTGATGCTGGCGGCATTGTTGAGTGGTTGCGCTACCGTGTCCGGCTGGACCAACAGCCTGCTCGGGGGGTCGGATAATGCCGAACCACCCGCGCCATTGGTTGAAATTGCCAATCCAATCCCCCTGAAGGAACTCTGGAGTACGCGTGTAGGCGTCGGTCTTGACAAGCAGTTTGTCAACCTGGCGCCGGTTGTCTATGAAGACCATGTGTATATTGCCGACCGCAAGGGTC
The DNA here is from genome assembly GCA_963701505.1 of uncultured Gammaproteobacteria bacterium. Classification (GTDB taxonomy): domain Bacteria; phylum Pseudomonadota; class Gammaproteobacteria; order UBA9214; family UBA9214; genus UBA9214. Next base: position 110,260 of record CAVOZZ010000012.1, on the reverse strand, counting down.
GTGTGGTGGCGTTGGATGCTCAAACCGGCAAGGAACAGTGGCAGGTCAAAACAGGGGCAGCGCTGTCTGCAGGACCCGGTGCGGGCAGTGGCCTGGTACTCGTGGGTACCAGTGACGCCGAGGTGCTGGCGTTAAGTGCCACTGACGGCGCCCTGTTGTGGAAGGCCGAGGTCAGCAGTGAAGTATTGTCTGTGCCACAGGTGGATATCGACAAGGTGATTGTACAAACGGCCGATGGCAACATCGCCGCACTGTCGGTTGATAATGGTGAACAGCTCTGGGTAAACGACCGCTCGGTACCGGTGCTGACCTTGCGCGGCACCAGTACGCCGGCCGTTGAGAGCGGCCTGGTGGTCGCCGGTTTTGCCAATGGCAAGCTGGTCGGGTTGAGTGCGGAAAAGGGGTTTCCTGTCTGGGAGGTCAGTATTGCCATCCCGCAGGGTCGTTCCGAAATCGATCGGCTGGTGGATATTGACGGTGACCCGGTCATTGTCGGCGGTGTCGTGTACGTGACGACCTACCAGGGACACATCACCGTCATTGAGGCGCAAACCGGAAACCAGGGCTGGCAGCGGGACATGTCGTCACATGTGGGTCTCGGTGTGGACTTCTCGCAGGTGTACGTCACCGATGCTGAAAGTAATGTCTGGGCGCTGTCGCGCTCGACACGGCGCATCCGAGTGGAAACTGGATGAGTTGGCCAACAGGAAAGTCACCGCACCGGCACCGTATGAAGACTATGTCGCAGTCGGTGACCTGGAAGGCTATGTTCACCTGCTGTCGCGTTATGACGGACATATTGCAGCGCGCGCGCAGGTGGATAGCAAGGGCATCCAGGAGAAGCCGCTGGTCAGGAACGGTATCCTTTACGTGTACGGTAATTCAGGCAAGCTGTCAGCCTTTACCATGCCAGCGCGGCAATAAAATCATGGCACCCGGCCGGGTGCCTGCCTGAATATCCTCGCACGCTCATGTTACCTGTAATCGCCCTGGTTGGCCGTCCGAATGTCGGCAAGTCAACACTGTTTAACCGTATGACGCGGACGCGGGATGCGCTGGTTGCCGATGTGCCGGGACTGACGCGTGATCGCAAGTACGGTGATGGCAAGGTTGGTGAGCGACCGTTTATAGTGATCGATACCGGTGGCCTGAGCGATGTCAGCGATGAACTCAATGGGCTGATGGCGCAACAGGCCTGGCAGGCCATCGAGGAAGCGGATCTGCTGTTTTTCCTGGTTGATGCGCGTGATGGCCTGACCGCCGGCGACGAGGCGATCGCCACGGCGTTGCGGCGTACCGGCAAGCCGTTGCTGCTGGTGGTCAACAAGACCGATGGACTCGACGCGGACAGCGCCATGGCGGATTTCTATGCGCTGGGTCTGGGTGAGATGCATGCGATCGCGGCCGCTCACGGGCGTGGAGTGGCAACGCTCATGGACCTTGCCATGACGCAGTTGCCGGAAGCGCCAGCGGAGACCGGCGAGGCACAGGATGAGGACAGCATCCGTGTCGCCGTGGTTGGACGGCCGAATGTCGGCAAGTCCACATTGATCAACCGTATCATGGGCGAGGAACGGGTGCTGGCATTTGATTTGCCGGGCACCACGCGTGACAGCATCTTTATTCCCTTTGTGCGCGACGAGGTCGCCTATACCCTGATCGATACCGCCGGAGTGCGGCGCCGCGCGCGGGTAAATGAGGTCATAGAGAAATTCAGCGTCATTAAAACCCTGCAGGCTATCGACGCGGCGCATGTGGTGATACTGGTGCTGGATGCGCAGCAGGAGATCAGTGATCAGGATGCCAGCCTGGCCGGTTATATTGCGGAGAAGGGGCGTGCCCTTATCGTAGCGGTCAACAAATGGGACGGACTGGATGCGCATCAGCGCAGCCAGATTACCGATCAACTAGAGCGACGCCTGCCGTTTCTGGATTTTGCAACCACATGTTTCATATCGGCACTGCATGGCTCCGGCGTGGGCGAGTTGTTTCCGCATATTCGCAAGGCCTATGCCTCGGCGACACGCGCGCTGCCGACACCCGGGTTAACCGCCATCCTGGAGCAGGTCGTGCAGGCACATCAGCCACCGACGGTGCAGGGTCGCCGCATCAAGCTGCGCTATGCCCACCAGGGTGGCCGTAATCCACCGGTTATCGTGATCCATGGCAACCAGACGGAACGCGTCCCGGCCACCTATAAACGTTACCTGGTGAATGCCTTCCGCGAGGCGCTGAAACTTTCCGGCACACCGATAAGAATCGAGTTCAAGACCGGTGACAACCCCTACAAGGGCCGCAAGAACAAGCTCACCGGACGTCAGCAAAAGCGTAAAACGCGCCTCATGCGGCATGTAAAAAAGCACTAGGCTGCCAATGTCTGAATCGTTGAGCTACGCATCCGATAAAACCGGTTTTCCACCCGGTTCCCTGGTTCACGTCGGTGATGTACTGGAATCAGTAACGCAGCATGTCGGTGGTTGATTACAGTAAAGAACGTGCTTGAAGAGCGGCAGATCCAGTCCCTGGACGAAATCCTGGCAATACAAGGAGCAGTGACAGCGTTACCTGGGTGATTATCGAGGGACTGGCAAATGTCGGTGTTGTAGAAAAGATTGGAGAACTGTTCGGGATACATCCGCTGGTGCTGGAAGATATTCTGAATACTCACCAGCGGCCCAAGCTCGAGGAATATGATGACTACCTTTATCTGGTCCTGAAGAGCCTGCTGCCGGAAGACGGTGATGTTCTCGGTCAGTTATGAACAGATAAGCCTGTCTGGTGCTCGAAAATTTTGTTTTCTGCCTTCAAGGAAAAAACGGATGAGCTGCTTTATCCGCTACTGCAACGCATCAGGAACAGCAATAGTCGCTTCAGAAGCCTGCGCAGTGATTACCTTATGTATGCAATTCTCGATACCGTTGTCGACCAGGGTTTTATTCTCATCGACGCGCTCGATGATGCCGTAACCTCGGTTGAAGATGCCTTGTTCGCGAGCCCGACGCAAAACACGCTGAACAAGATTCAAATGCTTAAACGGGAAGTAATTCATCATAAAAAGGAGATATGTCCCCTATAAGAGAGTTGATGGCCGAGATTGCTGCGTACTGAGTCCGGGTTGATTCATGAGGGCACCTACCTGTATTTCAGGGACGTGTCTGACCATACAACACGTGTAATAGAGTCAATCGAGTCATACCGCGATATTCTTGTCAGGACTGCTGGATATCTACATATCCAGCATTAGCAACAAAATGAATGAAGTGATGAAGGTGTTGACTGTATTCGCTTCAATATTCATTCCTTTGACCTTCCTGGTGGGTATCTACGGAATGAATTTCGACTATATGCCGGAGCTCAAGTGGAAATGGGCTTATCCGACCCTCTGGGTCGCGTTTATTGCAATTCCTGCTGTCTTGCTTGTCTATTTCAGGAAGAAGAAGTGGCTCTAGGGTTTTTTGTTTGGGCTGATGCCCCAGGGTACAGGTAAATCCCTTGCGCAGGTCCTGGCGCTGGAACTGTCAGGAAGTCAACCGGTCGCGCGGCTTGCGTCGCTGGTTCAGCTGCCTTTTATCGAACTATTTACCTTCGGGGTTACCACTGTACTCGACAACGTTGTGCCCCTGTTTCTGACGGCAGGCATCATTTCTGCTGCTGTGCAGATCCGGCTGCGCACTTGATCTGGACCCTTTACTCCCTGCAGATGCCGAGTACCGGGTTTCCGGTGAACTCAGGGCCTGGCACGTGACAGCGTCAGGAGACTAGCGGTTTCACCGCTGCCGGTTGCGCTGACGGTTCTTTTGCTGCTGTTTGACGGCTCTGGTTCGCCGCGCTGCTGTCCACGGCGTCATCGCCCATATGGGCCTGGCCGCGTTCACGGGCCAGTTCCATCTGTCTCTGCCGCTCGCGGAAGCGCAGCTTTTGTGATGCAGCTCAGTTTGTCATGGCAGTGGGGGCAACTGACGCCCTGTTGAAAGCTGGCGCTGGCCTTGTCGTCACGGGTAATGGGCATGCGGCAGGCGTTGCATTGATCGTAACTGCCTTTTTCAAGACGATGGTTAACGGTGACGCGCTCGTCGAATACAAAGCATTCGCCCTCCCAGAGTGAGTCCTGTTCCGGGATTTGTTCCAGGTACTTGAGGATGCCGCCCTTGAGGTGGTACACCTCGTCAAATCCCTGCGTTTTCATATAGGCGGTCGATTTCTCGCAGCGGATGCCACCGGTACAGAACATGGCGATTTTCCGGTGTTTCTCCGGATCAAGGTGTTTGTGCACGTAGTGCGGGAACTCGCGAAACGAGATGGTTTGCGGGTTGACCGCGTTCCTGAACGAGCCGACCCGGTACTCGTAGTCATTGCGTGTGTCCACCAACAGCACATCGGGATCACTGAGCAACCGGTTCCATTCCGCCGGGTTCAGGTAGGTGCCGACGGTGTGGCGGGGGTCAATGCCGGGAACCCCCAGGGTGACAATTTCCTTCTTGATTTTTACCCTGGCTCGCTTGAAGGGCAGGATGTCGGTATATGATTCCTTGCAGTCTGCATCCGCCAGTCGCGAATCCTGTCCTAACCAGTTCAACAGGGCGTCGATGCCCTGGCGCGATGCGGCCACAGTTCCGTTAATGCCTTCATCAGCCAGTAGCAGCGTGCCGCGGACATGGTGATCCAGCATGACCTGTCGCAGCGGGGCTTGCAGCGCCCGGAAATTATCGAGGCTGACGAACTTGTATAAGGCACAAACAACGATTTGAGACATCTGCTTTATCCATGGTGTGCCAGGTGGCGCAGTAGCGGGTAATGATGCGGCATTATGTCCGCGATTGAGCTTACCGGGTCGGCATATTGAGCAGCAGATCCTGCTTGCTGTAGGCCAGGTAACTGTTGAATACCTCTGCTGGAATCGTTGTGCTCGAGACTTCTGTGACCCGGTATTCCATGTGGTTCTGGTAGTCTTTCATTGCAACCGGTACACCCTGCAGGCCGCTCAGCAACAGGCGGCTGTTTTCACCCAGTTCGCCGACCAGTTTCTGGGTGGTGCCGGCCAGTTCACGCATGAAATCCATCATCGCCATGAGGGTGCCAAAGTCACTTTCTGACATGCCCGCATCCGCAGCAGTCGCCAGGCAGACTTCACCGACAGGTTGCCGGTTCCTCAGCAACACCTGCAGCTGGCACTTGAATCCCGCGACTTCGTGGATGCCGCGCGCCTCAGTGCCCATGACCTCGAGGTCCGGCAGTCCACCGGCGGGGATTCCCATCTGCTGTTCGATGAATGCACGTTGTGCGGCCGGCAGGTTTTGCAGTTGCGCCGACAGCTGTTCCATCTGCTGGCGCAGCATTGCAATGACTTCAGCGTACTTGTCCAGTTGCTGCTGGTCTATTTCACGGTATTCCTGCTTTACCGGGTCCACGTAGATGGCCACGTGGCGGGACTTGTCGAACAACACGTGACCGGGCTGCCCCGATTGTGCCATGCGCGCCATGTGGTCCTTTACCTGGATGACGGTCCTTGACGCATCATCACTGCCACCAAGCCTGATGGTCGTGTCTGCAATAGCCGGTTCAGCAAGCAATACGGCAATAATGACAGGGACAATAAAACAGGGTTTCATCATTTTCATTCCTACTAGTCAAGGTACTCGAATAATTTCACGACTTTCTGTACGCCACCGACCTGGCTGGTCTGCCTGGCGGCATCATCAGCCTCCGCTGCGGTAGAGAATGCCCATCAGGTAAACGGTGCCGTTCTCGGTGACGACCTTGACGCGGGTCGGGTCGAAGTCATCATGCCCCTTCACATTGAACAGGCTGGTTTTTACCTTGGACGTGATATAGGCATCACTGCTGCGTGTCATGTAGGAGTTAGGGGCGGCGATTGTCATTTCGTTGTGGACAACGCGCACATTTCTCGACGCCCCTGGCAAGGTTTGTTGCCTGCTGTACGCAGGGCCTCGGTGGGTGTCTGGCCTACCAGCAGTACCACCCCGTTGAGACTGATAACGTTGATATGGCTCTGGCTGCTCAGGGGTTTGTCATCGTTGATAGCGACTCTGAATCTTCCATTCGATGCCTTCATCATCAACCATGGTGCCGACCGAACGGCGTTCATGCACGGCACTGGCGCCAACGGCCGCCCCGCCGACAATGACTGCAGCACAACCGCTCAGCAGGTTGACTGTCAGTATGGTCATGAGAAGCGTTCGGGCTGGATGCATGCGTTTAGTTCTCCTGTGAAGCGATGTGTTGGTCAATGAGGTCACACAGGCAATGGATTATCAGCAAGTGCACCTCCTGGGTGCGTGCCGTTGAGTGTGCCGGCACGCGAATTTCTATATCCGTCTCCTGCAGCAGGGTGGCCAGGTACCACCGTCACGCCCGGACAGTGCGATCACCTGCATGTTGCAGCGGTGCGCTGCTTCCACGGCCTTGCAGACATTGGCCGAACTGCCGCTGGTGGAGATGGCCAGCAGTACGTCGCCCGGTTTGCCGAGCGCCAGTATCTGTTTGGAAAAGATCTGGCTGAAATCATAGTCATTGGCAATGGAGGTCAGTGTCGAACTGTCCGTGGTTAATGCGACCGCAGCCAGGCCGGGTCGTTCCATCTCGAAACGATTCAGCATCTCCGATGAGAAATGCTGTGCATCGCCGCAGAACCGCCATTTCCGCAACTCAGTATTTTGGCGCCCTTGTCCAGTGCCAGCGCCATCAGTGCGGCTGCCTGCGCCGTTACCGCTGCCAGTGGTTCCAGCGACTGTTGCTTGAGCCGGATGCTTTCCTCGAAATTCTGTTTGACGCGTGCAATCGGGTCGCTAGCTGTTCATCATGACTCCGGGGCGCTAAAGGCATTCGGAATCCACTCGATAGCGGTCTTCGGCCCTGTGATGGAGATGACATCAAAGCGGCAGGGCTGCTGGCGGGTGTCCGGATGCGTTTGCATATAGTAATGAGCACAGGCGATGAGCCTTGACTGCTTGCGCCGGTCGATTGACTCTGCTGCCGATCCGAACTGCGGATTAGCTGCGGTAGCGTACCTCAACGAACACCAGGCTGTCTTTATCCTGCAGTATCAGGTCGATTTCTCCACGCTTGCTGCGATAGTTACGCGCCAGCAGTTGCAGTCCCTGCGTCTGCAGATAGTCACAGGCACGGTCTTCAGCTTCCCTGCCGCGCGTCAACGTGTCCATGGCTGCATCGCTGTTTACTGGTTGACCGCGTGCGGGTTCGGGATTTCAACGTCGCCAGCCTGTTCCAGCACGACCGGTAGGCCCTGTCTGAATTCAGCGCAGCGCAATGTGCGGCTGATAAGGCCCTGGCTGGCCAGTGTCAGGTTGCCGGTAACGCCGCGGTAGGCGCCAAACATGCCACCGTAACCCTTGCCAAGGTAAGGGAACCAGGCGATAGGCATCGATACCGAGTGCATACAGACGGGCATAGCGGCTGGCATCCGCGGCCAGTAATCAGCAATCGTTTGCTGCAAGTGCTGCCAGTTTGTGTCCTTGTCGAGCGTCCACGGCATGTCGCAGAAGATGATGCCATTCATGTCGGCATCCTGTGCCGCGTTCGGCTGACCACTGTATACCCTGGATGTTGCATAGACGGGGATTGTGGTTGCACGGTAGAAGCTCAACTGTGGTCGAATCAGGCGTGCCTGATTCGGTGAGGCAACGAGGAAGAAAAAGTCGACGTCATCGCGCCGCCGCGGTTCGAATTCAAGCGCTACTCCCAGCTGGCGTGACAACTGCTGGTGGCGTGCCTCGCTGCTGTCGAGCTTGAGTGCATCGCTGATGATTTTTCCATGATCGGTTTTGCTGTCGTCGTAGCGCCGGGTATCCAGTATCACGCCGCCCAACTTCTGCCATTCGTCAGCAAAGGCAGCATATACCCGTTCGCCCCATTCATTCTCCGGCAACAGTGCAATGGTCCGGGTATAGCCTTCACGCCAGGCGAGGCGAGCAGCCTCGCGAGCCTCATCCTCGGGCGCCAGGCCGAACTGGTAGAGCAACGGGTTGAACAGGGCAGGGTCTTCCAGCTGGTTCAGCGCCAGTACCGGCACCGCCAGTTGCGGTTGCATGGCCAGTGCCTGTACGGCTTCCTTGCGTAGCGGTCCGATGACAAATTGTGCGCCGTCCAGTACCGCTTGCTGGTAGGCAGCCAGCGCGGTGGCGGCGGTGTCGCCAGTGTCGTAGAGCTGCAGGCGCGGTTGCATGCTCGTGTCCGGTGTATCGTAGTAGGCCGCGAGTATGCCGTCCCGTATGGCAGCGGCCGCTTCTGCCAGCTTGCCATGCAAGGGCAACAACAGTGCAATCTGTGCGGGGGGCTGGCCGGCCACGGTCATGCTCTCGAGTAACTTCGGAATGAAAACCCGTGTTGCCGGGTGACCGGGGTACCGTTGCTGCCAGTGCGGTGTCACCTCCGCCAGCGCATCCGGTTGTTGCAGATACAGACGTGACAGTTCGACCAGTTCCATCCAGCCACTGAGTGGGTCGGGTGGGGGTGCCGTGCGCAATTGCTGCAACTCTGCATCGGTTAGCCGGTTGAGTGTCTCCCAAATCGCAAGCTGGTTTTCAAGCTGTGCATCGGGATCTGTGAGCAGGGGGTCAAGCAGTACCCGTTCCCGTGCGCTCTGGAAATAGCGAAACTCCTGCAGGTAGGCCTCGGCAAGCAAACGGTGTACATCAGCCGCATGGGTGCCACTGACCGGTACCTTCTCGAGCAGTGCCATGGCCTCGGCGGGGTGTCGTTCCGAGAGGGCAAGCGCCGCCATATTGACGGCATAGTGTTGCTGCAGCTCGCTGCTCGCGAGTGTCGGCGGCATCTCACGCAGCAGTCGCCCGGCGGCGGCGAAATCTTCTCCGCGTATCAGGCTGTCAGCAGCCAGTAGTTGCAGTGTCTGCTGCTCCTTGCCGGCAGTGGCCCGGGATGCGGCCGTAACATAGAGTTGCGCAGCCGCCGCAAAGTCGCCACTGGCCTCCAGCGCCTGCGCCTGCTGCTGCACGGGACTGACGGTTTCCGGACGGCGTGTCGGTGTCGTGCTGCAGCCGGCAATGAGGGACGCCAGTATCAGGGCTGTGAGTACATGGCGCAACACGGTGGCAGGGTCAAAACCGGAAAGTAGCATTGAAAACACGATTGGTGAACGTCCGCAGACTCTACTGAAAAGCCGAATCAACGTCTACTAAATATACAGATAAACATTTGGCCACGGAGGCGCACGGAATTACACGGAAAAAAATAAATATCTTGCCAGGCATAGTCCTGATGTGATTCCGTGTGTTTTCGTGGCTAAAAAAATACAGATCTGTGACGTGAGATCATTCTGCCTGCGTTGTTATCCCGTTGCAGGCGTACTAGGATGCGCCCATCATGAGCAAGCCTGATCACCGTGCCGGGGTGTTATACATCGTAGCCACCCCGATTGGTAATCTGCAGGATATTTCTGCGCGTGCACTCGAGGTGCTCAAGGCCGTGTCACTGGTTGCGGCTGAAGATACCCGGCACAGCAAAAAGCTGCTGGCACACTACGGCATCGGCACGCCGCTGCAGTCTGTGCATGAACATAACGAGCGCGATGTTACTGACAGGCTGGTACAGAAACTGCTTGCAGGCGCGGATATCGCGCTGATATCGGATGCTGGCACGCCACTGATCAGTGACCCCGGTTTTCACCTGGTGCGTACGGCCCGACAGGCCGGTATCCGGGTTGTCCCGGTCCCAGGTCCCTCGGCCCTGGTCGCGGCCCTGTCGGTGGCAGGGTTGCCCACCGACCGCTTTGTCTTTGAGGGATTCTTGCCGGCCAGGCAGGCCGCACGCCGGCAGCGTCTGCAGGAGCTGGCCGCAGCAACAGCGACACTGGTGTTTTACGAATCCAGTCACCGGATCGAAGACTGCCTGGCTGACATGGGTGACTGCCTGGGAGGCGACCGTGAGGCCAGCATTGCCCGCGAGCTGACCAAGACCTTTGAAACGGTTCTGACAGGGACACTGAACGGGCTGCTAGAACAGTTACAGGCAGACCGTTATCAGCAGAAAGGTGAATTCGTCGTTATGGTGCAGGGTGCGCCGCCGCGGGATCCTGCGGCGGTCGATGCGGTATCCGGGCAGGTGCTGGAGCTACTGTTGGCGGAGTTGCCACTGAAACAGGCCACCTCGCTGGCCGCCCGGATTACCGGGGCTTCCAGGAATATGCTGTATGAGCAGGCCCTGAAGCTTAAGGACAAACGGTAACAGCATTCGATCCAGAGGCGATAGGATCTCTCGCCAGCGTTACAAATGCTGTCGCAGGGCCCACGCCACATGTTCCCGCACCAGCGCAGAAGGGTCTTCCTGCCGGGCCCTTAGTGCGGTGATCACCGCACCCGAGGTTGGCGCATTGCCAAGACCGACAGCGAGGTTGCGCAACCAGCATTCATAACCAATGCGATGGATGGCACTGCCCCGGGTATACTCTTCAAAGTCCTGTTCACTCCATGCAAACAGCTGCAACAGCGAGCGGCTGTCCAGGCCGTGGCGGGGGTTAAAATCATCCTCAGCCCCCGGACTTGCAAAACGGTTCCATGGACACACCAGCTGGCAGTCATCGCAACCATAGACGCGGTTGCCAATCAACGGGCGCAGTTGCTCGGGGATAGCGCCGCGTAATTCGATGGTGAGGTAGGAGATACACAGACGGGCATCGAGTTGGTAGGGTGCAATGATGGCGCGGGTTGGACAGGCGTCGATACAATTGCGGCAGCTGCCGCAATGATTGTCTGCGGGCGCGTCTACCGGTAACGGCAGGTTGGTATACAGCTCTCCAAGAAAAAACCAGGAGCCGGCCCGTTCGTTGATCAGGTTGGTGTGCTTGCCGATCCAGCCAAGTCCGGCCTGTTGCGCCAGTGCCTTTTCCAGTACCGGTGCGCTATCGGTAAAGGCGCGGTATCCGAATGGCCCGGCGAGTGATTCGATCCTGGTTGCCAGTTGTTGCAGCCGCTTGCGAATCAGCTTGTGGTAGTCACGACCGAGCGCATAGCGGGACAGGTAGGCCAGTGCCGGATCCTGCAGTACCGCGTCGGCGGTGCATGCCCCGGCGGGCCAGTAATTCATGCGCACGGATATGACACGCACCGTACCGGGCACCAGTTCGTCCGGCCGGCTGCGACGAGTGCCATGTCGCTGCATGTAATCCATTTCACCGTGGTGCCCGGCTTGCAACCACTGCAACAGCCAGGCTTCATCCTTTTCCAGCCGGGTAGCGGTGATGCCGACCTGCTGGAAGCCCAGTTCCACTCCCCAGCGCTTGATGTGTCGGCCGAGTGCCCGGTAATCAAGATCCGGGTCAGGGTGGGTGCCGGTGCTAGCCATGATGGTCTTATTTCAGCCTAAAGGCGCGGCGGGCGCAAAGAAACAACGGAAGATGAGTGTAATTGTAAGTGTTTTCTTTGCGTACTTCGCCGCTTTGCGGTACATATCGAACCCTTCCAACGCCTGGGCATTACCGCATGACAGACAGCAACGCGCAAGCGCAGCCTCTCTACACCGCAGCACAGCTGCGCGAACTGGACCGCCTGGCGATGGAAGTCGCTGGCATCCCGGGTTACACACTGATGACACGCGCAGCCGAGGCCTGCTGGGGGTTGATGCAGTCGCAGTGGCCCACGGCTCGCAGTGTCGCCGTATTCTGTGGTGCCGGCAACAACGGTGGCGACGGTTTTGTCCTTGCGCGCCTGGCACTGGAGGCGAACTGGCAGGTGCAGCTGTACCAGCTGGGTGATCCGGCCCGGATGCACCCCGATGCCTGCCAGGCCCGGGATGCCTTTATCTCGGCAGGTGGTCAGATACGGTCATTTACTGACACTGCAGCGATCGAGGCCGAGATCATTGTGGATGCCCTGCTGGGGACCGGTGTGGACCGCCCGGTCGAGGGTTTATGGCGTAGCGCGATTGATGCCATTAACGCGGCCGCCGTCCCGGTGCTTGCCGTGGATATCCCGAGTGGTTTGCAGGCGGATACCGGCGCAGTGGCGGGCGCTGCCATACAGGCACAACAAACGGTGACCTTCATCGGCCGCAAGACCGGCATGTATACCGGTGCCGCCGCAGATTATTGCGGTGACATCTGCTTCGCGGATCTGGGGGTGCCCCCGGATCTCCTCAGGCAGGTGCCAGCGGCGGCGACGCTGCTGCGGCAGCCAGCGTTCGGCACGCTGGCAACGCCACGCTTGCACAATTCGCACAAGGGGCATTACGGTCATGTGCTGGTCGTCGGTGGTGACCACGGTATGTTGGGAGCAGCACGACTTGCCGGTGAGGCGGCACTGCGCAGTGGCGCGGGTCGGGTGAGTATTGCCACCCGCCCTGAACATGCCGCGCTGATCGCTGCTGCCTGTCCGGAGCTGATGTGTCATGGTGTGACCATCGCCCGGGAGCTGCAGGCACTGCTTGGTTCCACCACGGTGGTATTGATCGGTCCCGGCCTTGGCCGCTCTGCCTGGGCACAGTCACTGCTGGCGGTGGTGCTGGAGGCCTCCCTGCCAAGGGTCATCGATGCCGATGCGCTGAATTGCCTGGCAGGTGGGGCTGCACCCTTCGAGCGGCAGGTGCTGACACCGCACCCGGGGGAGGCCGCACGCCTGCTGGACCAGACAGTGACCCGTGTACAGGCCGACCGCTTCGCAGCCGCCCGTGCGATCTCAGCTCAATACGGGGGGACGACGGTACTGAAGGGGGCCGGTACCCTGATCCAGCCGGCCGGTGGCGAGCCGCTGGTGTGCGCGGCTGGTAATCCCGGGCATGGCGAGCGCCGGTACCGGTGACGTACTGGCCGGGGTGATTGCGGCGCTGATCGCGCAGGGGATGGAGATCGATGCTGCGGCAGTCGCAGGCGTATGTGCCCATGCCTGTGCCGGTGATCTTGCCGCCAGGCAGGGTGAACGTGGCCTGATGGCGCGTGATGTCATTGCGGCCTTGCGCACGCTGCTGAATGCATCGAGGGACACGCATGAGGCGTGAGCTGCTTGATGCGGCCGCCACGGAAGAGCTGGGAGCGCGACTGGCGGCATCCGTTACCCCGGCGGTGATCTATTTAATAGGCGATCTGGGTGCCGGCAAGACAACCCTGGTGCGCGGCTTGATCCATGCGCTGGGTTATACCGGCAAGGTGAGAAGCCCGACCTATACCCTGGTTGAACCCTACGCCTGTGAATCGCTGCCCGGTGTTCCATCTGGACCTGTACCGCCTTGCCGATGCGGAAGAACTGGAATGGCTGGGTTTGCGTGACATGCTGGAGGAACCGGCGCTATTGATAGTGGAGTGGCCAGAGCGGGGTAGCGGCGTGTCCTGCCACCGGCAGATCTCACCATTTATATGGAATATTCGGGCAGCGGTCGCGTGGCACGGTTGGTGCCGGCTACCGGGGCAGGAAAGCTGCTGCTGAGGGCGCTCGAGAACGCCTGATGTTGCCAGGTAGGGCGGTTATCTCGACTGGCGTTTATCTCTTGACGCTATCCCAAAGAGATTAAACAGTATTTCTTGCATTAACCCATAAATTGTGGCTAGAATCCCACGCAATGAATAGGGGATCACGCACACAACACCAGGTGATCAGGCTGCTGGCGGGGCTGTGTCTCTGGCTCACCGGACAGGCGGCAGTCTGTGCTGAGGCTGTTGATTTTAAAGGGGTTCGTCTATGGGCGGCACCCGATCATACCCGCGTGGTATTTGATACCAGCGGTTCCGTGAGCCATAAGATCTTTTCCTTGCAGAATCCCGATCGGCTCGTCATCGATGTCGCGTCTGCACGCGCCGCAAGCTCCATGAAGGCAGCGCAAGCCGCCGGTGGTCTGGTCAAGGGGGTGCGCACGGCGCACAAGGACAAGGACACCCTGCGTATCGTACTCGACCTGACGCAAGGCGCGAAGCCAAAAGCATTTAGCCTGAAACCCAATAAACAGTATGGTCACCGGCTGGTCATTGACCTCTATGAAGTCGGCAAGACAGAAAACCTGGCTGAATCCGCAACCGTTTCGACACCTGCCAATAAGCCTGACCATCCCGCACCGGTAAAGACAACGACTGCCGCCGACACCACGACCGCCACTGTGACCACCAACAGTTCGACACCATTGCGTGAACTGGTCATTGCCATTGATGCCGGGCACGGTGGTGAAGATCCGGGTGCCATAGGGCGGCGCGGCACCCGTGAAAAGACGGTGGTGCTGGACATCGCACGCAAACTGGCCGCACTTATCGAGAAGGAACCGGGTATGCGACCGGTGTTGATACGCGAAGGTGACTACTACATTGGATTGCGTCAGCGTATTGACAAGGCACGCAAGCACAATGCCGACCTGTTTCTCTCGATCCATGCCGATGCCTTTCGTGACCAGCGTGCGCGCGGCTCATCCGTGTTCGTGCTGTCACGTAACGGTGCATCATCCGAAATGGCGCGCTGGATAGCGGCCAAGGAAAATGCCGCCGATCTTGCCGGTGGCGTCAGTCTCGATGACAAGGATGACGTACTCGCCGGAGTGTTGCTGGATCTGTCGCAATCGGCGTCCATTGCAGCTAGTCACGAGGTGGCCTCGAATATGCTGGGCGAGCTGAAGCGCTTGGGTAAAACACACAAGTCCAGTGTGCAGCGGGCCGGTTTCGTGGTGCTCAAATCACCCGATATCCCGTCGATTCTGGTTGAGACTGCCTTTATCTCCAACCCGGCAGAAGAAGACAACCTGCGCAATACCCAGCACCAGGCAAAGCTCGCGCAGGCCATGCTCAGCGGTATTCGTGACTATTTTGATAATCACCCGCCGCCCGGTACCTTGAGAGTGGCCCGCAAGCATACGGTCAAGGACGGGGATACCCTGAGTGAGATCGCTGCTGCCTACCAGGTGAATCTGAACAGCCTGCGGGGTTTTAACAGCCTGAAATCCGACCAGCTGCGTGTTGGCGACACCCTGCGCATTCCACCGATGCGCGGCAGCTAGTCAAATGCCCGACCGTTCGTTCTTGCCTCCGGCGTTTATGCGAGGAAGGCTCTATTTCACTGATTGAGCGGTTCGCCGGTCTTCCTGCTTCTCTGTCGTGCGTCCTGGCGGTATCATGAGCAGGTCCTGTCCTTACCCGAATGGCGCGTGCTTTAGCAGTGTCATCTGGATATATGTACAATTGGCCACGGAAACACACAGAAGAAAAATTGCCTTAATATTTCCGTGACCTTCCGTGTGTTTCCGTGGCAGGGTTCTTTAAGTAAGAGCCATTCCAGTTCTTGCCTGTTTTGATATATGTCCATCCAGATTCTTCCTTCACAACTCGTCAACCAGATCGCAGCCGGTGAGGTCATTGAACGGCCCGCGTCCGTGGTCAAGGAACTGCTGGAGAACAGTATCGATGCCGGCGCACAGGGCATCGAGGTGGATATCGAGCAGGGTGGGAAACAACGCATTCGAGTGCGTGACGATGGCGTCGGTATTCAGCAGGCCGAGCTGTCACTGGCCCTGTCACGGCATGCGACCAGCAAGATTGCTTCGCTGCAGGACCTTGAACAAGTCAGCAGCCTGGGCTTCCGCGGTGAGGCCCTGCCGAGCATCGCGTCGGTGTCACGCCTGCAGCTCAGTTCACGGACCGCATCGGCGGACAGCGGCTGGACGGTGCGCGGTGATGGCTCGGATCAGTCACTGGAAGCTGCCCCGGTTGCCCACACGCCCGGCACCACGGTCGATGTAAAGGACCTGTTTTTCAATACTCCGGCACGCCGCAAGTTCCTGCGCACCGAGACGACCGAATTCAAGCACATTGAAGACGTGGTACGGCGCCTTGCGCTGAGTTGTTTTCCGGTTGCCTTCAGGCTGCAGCATAACCAGCGGCCCGTTTTTCACCTGCCGGGCGCCATCACCCGTGAGCAGCAACAGCGACGTGTTGCGGAGTTATGCGGCAAGGCCTTTGTGGAGCAGGCTCTCTACATCAATCACGCCGCCGCTGGCTTGTCACTGCATGGCTGGGTGGCGCAGCCGACTTTTTCCCGCAGCCAGGCCGATTTGCAGTTCTTCTATGTAAATAATCGCATGGTGCGCGACAAGCTGGTCTCGCACGCCATACGCCAGGCCTACCAGGACGTATTGTTCCACGGGCGACACCCTGCCTATGTGTTGTTCCTGGCGATCGACCCGGCCTCGGTGGATGTCAATGCGCATCCAACCAAGCATGAGGTTCGCTTTCGAGACAGCCGCCTGGTGCATGATTACCTGTTCAGGACCCTGCATGAAGCACTTGCACAACTGCGCCCCGCTAATGACCAGCCGCTGCCACAGCCCGCAAGGTCGCTGGATGCATTGCGCATCACGACGGCAAAGGGCGATGTGCCATCACAGGGCAGGATGTCGCTGGGTGTACAGGAGCAGGTGTCGCGCTATGCAGCCTTGCATCCGCAACCAGCTGTACCCCCGGTTGAACCGGCAGCGGCTGCGGTTGCAGCGACTATGCCGCAAGAGTATCCACTGGGCTTCGCGCTGGCCCAGTTACACGGCGTGTATATCCTTGCCCAGAACAGTGACGGATTAGTGCTGGTGGATATGCATGCCGCGCATGAGCGGATCACCTATGAAGGACTGAAGAACGCGGAGCAGGGCGAGGGTATTCGCATGCAACCGTTGCTGGTGCCAGTCAGTCTGGATGTCAGTCAGCACGAAGCCGATGTCTGCGAACAGCGTCAGGACTGGTTCGCCACCCTGGGTTTCGAGATTGACCGTCTCGGTCCCGAGCGGGTCATGGTTCGGCAGGTGCCGGCGCTGTTGCGCGAGGCGCATATTGCGATGCTGGTGCGTGATGTATTGTCTGACCTGCTGGAGCATGGGCACAGTCAGCGGGTCCAGGATTCTGTCAACGAACTGTTGTCAACCATGGCCTGTCACGGGTCGGTACGTGCCAATCGCCGTCTCGGCATGGAGGAGATGAATGCACTATTGCGCGAGATGGAGGTCACCGAACGCAGCGGGCAATGCAATCACGGTCGTCCGACCTGGGTGCAGATCAGCCTGGCGGAGCTGGACAAGCTGTTCCAGCGTGGCAGGTAAACTCAGTCGTCGGATAAACAAAGAGCATCCCTTCTCCCTGCGCGAGAAGGCCAGCAAGAGGGGATTGGATCAGGCGGTTATCTGAATATATCCCCTTTCCCCAACCCTCTCACAATGGGAGAGGGAGCAACTGTTCAGCATGCAAGAAAACATGATCAGCACTCATCCACCGGCGATCTTCCTCATGGGACCAACGGCGTCTGGCAAGACCGCGCTGGCGATCGAGCTGGTGAAGCGCTATCCAATGGAGATAATCAGCGTAGATTCCGCGCTGGTGTACCGGGATATGTCGATTGGCACGGCAAAGCCGGATGCCGGGGTGCTGAAGGTAGCACCGCATCGCCTGATCGATATCCGTGACCCCTCGGTACCGTATTCGGCCGCGGAATTCCGCGAAGATGCGTTGCTGGCAATGGCCGAGATCGCAGCCCGGGGCCGCATACCGTTACTCGTGGGTGGTACTTTCCTGTATTTCCGGGCATTGCAGTTTGGCTTGTCAGCTATGCCGGCCGCGGATCAGGACGTTCGTGCCCGCCTGGAGGCGATGGCGAGACGTGACGGTTGGGAGGCCATGCATGCGCGCCTCGCAGCGGTTGACCCGGAATCGGCCGCGAGGATTCATGCCACGGATCCACAACGCATCCAGCGGGCGCTGGAGGTCTATGAACTCAGCGGACAGCCCATGAGTGCCTTGCATGCGCAACAAGCGGCCGCGGGCTTGCCTTACCGGGTGCTGAAACTGGCGTTGGTCCCCGAAAACAGGTCATTGCTTCATGACCGGATAGAGGCAAGATTCCGGCAGATGCTGGCAGAGGGATTGCTTGACGAAGTCAGGGAGCTGTTCGAGCGTGGTGATTTGAGTGCTGAACTTCCTGCCATGCGTGCGGTCGGTTATCGTCAGGTGTGGCGCCACCTCTCCGGCCGGCTGCCGTATGAGGCGATGGTCGAGCAGGCGATTATCGCGACCCGCCAGTATGCCAAGCGTCAACTGACCTGGCTGCGGGGTGAGCCCGGCCTGCAATGCTTTGTCGCCGAGGACGATCATGTTCTGGAAGGTGTCTGCCGGAAACTCGACGACTGGCTGGAAATCAATGGCCAGGATAATAAAATAAGTATGTGATTGTGCTAAAAATTTAGTATCATTCGCGCAGGATTGACAAGGACAGTGTTGAAAAGGAATTCAATAATCACAATATTGCTGTATACGGAACAAGAAAAAGGAGTAACGACATGAATAGAGGACAATCTTTGCAGGACCCATTTCTGAATGCCTTGCGCAAAGAGCGAGTCCCGGTTTCGATTTACCTGGTCAATGGCATCAAATTGCAGGGCCAGATTGAGTCATTTGATCAATTTGTTGTACTTTTGAAGAATGCAGTCAGTCAAATGGTCTACAAACACGCTATTTCGACCGTGGTGCCGGCGCGCAACGTCCGCATACCGGGTTCGGATGATGCCCCAGATGACACTCAGGCAGGGAATGCCTGAATTCAATAATCAAAGAACGGGGTGCCTGTTTGTTCGAACGCCCCGATAGTGGTGAGCGGGCCGTTCTGGTCCATGTCAATTTTCCCGATGGCGCCGGTCAGGAGGATCTGCAGGAGTTCACCGAACTGGTCGCCTCAGCGGGGGCAACAGCCGTTGCCACGGTGACAGGCACGCGTGCCGCACCGGACCCGCGATTGTTTGTTGGCCAGGGCAAGGCGGATGAAGTCCTGGCCGCGGTACAAGAACACCAGGCCGATCTGGTCATCTTCAACCACCCCCTGAGCGCAACCCAGGAAAGAAACCTGGAACGGTTGCTCTCTTGTCGCGTGGTTGCACGCACCGGTCTGATCCTCGACATATTCGCACAACGTGCACGTACCTTTGAAGGCAAGTTACAGGTCGAGCTGGCACAGTTGAGGCATTTGTCCACCCGCCTGGTGCGGGGCTGGACCCACCTGGAACGGCAGAAGGGCGGTATCGGGTTGCGCGGACCGGGTGAAACCCAGCTGGAATCCGATCGACGCATGATCAATGCGCGCATCAAGATGATCAACCAGCGTCTTGACAAGGTTGAACGGCAGCGTCACCAGGGGCGCCGGGCCCGACAACGGGCCGATGTGCCTTCGGTATCCCTGGTGGGCTATACCAATGCCGGCAAGTCGACCCTGTTCAATACCCTGACCGGTGCGGACGCGTTCGTGGCCGACCAGCTGTTTGCCACGCTCGATCCGACCTTGCGCCGGGTTGACGTGACCGGCGTTGGACCACTGGTGCTCGCGGATACCGTGGGCTTTATCAGGCACCTGCCGCACGATCTGGTGGCGGCCTTCCGCGCCACCCTGGAAGAGACCCGCACAGCTGACCTGTTGTTGCACGTAGTGGACGCGAATGATCCGGAAAGGCATGCACATATCGACCAGGTGAATGTCGTGTTGCAGGAGATCGGTGCCGCTGAAGTACCCCAGATTCGTGTGTTTAACAAGATCGATCTCTCAGGCAACGAACCCCGCATTGAATACCTGGATGACGGACAGGTGGATCGGGTGTGGGTGTCTGCCGTGACAGGGGCCGGTCTGGATCTGCTGGCAGAGGCCCTGACGGCGCATTTTCACGGCACCCAGGTGCATGGCTGGCTGCACTTGCCAGCCGGATGCCGGACGCACCCGTTCCTCGCTTTATAATGTCGGACAGGTCATGTCGGAGCATGTCGATGAGCAGGGCAGCTGGTGGCTTGAAATCTGTATGGCACAGAGAAATATAGACAAGATAATCCGCGACGCCGATGGAGACTGCGATTTTCACAGGGCAGATTCCGTCGATATTGTTGCGGGCACTGCGCAAGCTTCTTAAACTAACCCATTATCCTGGTCCATGCCGTCGCCGGCATGTGCCTTGTTTGTGGTCTGAACTGGAGTAATGTATGGCTTGGAATGAACCGGGTGGTGGCAAGAAAGACCCGTGGGGCGGCGGAGTGGCAATGACGGCCCGCCGGACCTCGATGAACTGGCGCGCAAGATGCGTGAGCAGGATGAATAAATTCTTTGGCGGCAAGGGTGGCAGGCACGGGTGGTAACGGCGCTGCGAAAGCCGCTGAACTTTGGTCTGCTGGCCATTGTTGCCGTGATGGCCTGGGTGTTATTCGGGATTTATATCATCGAGCCGGCCGAACGCGGTGTGGTGTTGCGCCTCGGAAAGTTCAACGCGATCACCGGACCGGGGCCACACTGGATCATGCGTGGTATCGAGACCGTCGACAAGGTCGATGTCGATAACCTGCGTACCGTCAGTCACCGCGCCAAGATGCTGACCCGGGATGAAAATATCGTCCAGGTCGAGGTTGCCGTGCAATACCAGGTGCGTGATGCACAGAGAATACCTGTTCCAGGTGCGTGACCCGGATTACACCCTGCAGGAGGCCGCGGAAAGTGCGCTGCGTGAAGTTATCGGTGGTATCTCCATGGACGATTTTCTCAGTGGTGGGCGTGGCGCGATCGTGCAGCAGACCAAGGAGCTGACGCAGTCCATCCTCGACAAGTACAAGGCCGGCCTGATAATCACCAGTGTCAACCTGCAGGATCCGCAGCCGCCGGAAGAAGTGCAGGGCGCCTTTGAGGATGCCATCAAGGCACGGGAGGACGAGGAACGCTACAAGAACCAGGCAGAGGCCTATGCACTCGATATCCTGCCAAAGGCACGTGGTGATGCCACACGTATGCGCGAGGCAGCGATTGGCCTACCGTGACAAGATGGTTGCAAATGCAGATGGTGAGGCGAGCCGTTTTTCACAAACACTGGTCGAGTATGAAAAGGCACCGGAAATCACCCGCAAACGCATGTATCTTGAGACCATGGAGTACGTGCTCGCCAATACCAGCAAGGTGATCATGCAGGTGAAGGACGGCAACAATCTGATGTATATCCCGCTGGACAAGCTGATGGAAAACAGAAGCCTGCCTGAGGAGGTGCCGCTCGAGGACGAACAGATCAATATTACGCCAACTCCGTCCGCCAACACACCGGGCGGACGCACCTCCTCCCGCGATGGAGGTAGCCGCTAATGATGAAAAATTTCATAATTTACTGGTTGCGGCTGCCTTGCTGGTTGCCATGAGTTCACTGTTTATTGTTGATGAGCGGCAACTGGCCATCAAGTTCCAGCTGGGTGAGATCGTACAGTCCGATTACGCGCCGGGTCTGCACGTCAAGGCCCCCTGGCCGATCAATAATGTCCGCAAGTTCGACAAGCGTGTGCTGACGCTGGACACCCGCCCGGAACGCTTCCTGACCGGTGAGAAAAAGAATGTCGAGGTCGACTTCTTTGTCAAGTGGCGTATCAAAAACCCGGCCAAGTATTACACCTCGTTCATGGGCGATGAGCGCCAGGCAGGCTTGCGCCTGTTGCAGATCGTAAACAACGGCCTGCAGCTTGAATTTGACCAGCGCACCATCAAGCAGGTGGTGTCGGATCAACGCTCGGAGATGATGACCAACCTGACGACGAATGGCCAATAGCGAGGTGGAGCAGTTCGGTATCGAAATCGTGGATGTGCGCATCAAGCAGATTGAGCTGCCGGCAGAGGTGCAGTAACTCCGTCTACCAGCGTATGCGTGCCGAACGTGAGCGTATTGCCAAGGAACACCGTGCACAGGGCCAGGAGGCCGCCAAGGGTATCCAGGCGATTGCCGACAGGGAACGTACCGTCATCCTTGCCGAGGCGCGGCGCGATGCGGAAATCCTGCGTGGTGAGGGTGATGCGCGTGCCACCGAGATTTATGCAGATGCCTATGGGAAAAACCAGGAATTCTACGAGTTCTATCGCAGCATGACGGCCTATCGCGAGGCGCTGGCCAATAAGCAGGATGTACTGGTGCTGGAACCCGATTCCGAGTTCTTCAAGTACTTCAGTGATTATTCCGGCAAGTGACCGCGAGCCGTGTCACAGTGATGCTGAACAGCAGTAATCCCCGGGTTGATGCCCGGGGTTTTTTGTGAGTGATGGACGTTATCTGGACTGATCTGCTGGCCGCCATTGCACTGCTGCTGGTGATCGAAGGCATGGTGCCGTTTCTGAACCCGCAGTCGCTGCGGCAGATGCTGGAGACGGTGTCACAACTGGACGACAGGACGCTGCGCATTGTCGGTCTCATCAGCATGATTATCGGCGTGGTAATGCTGACAATAGTAAGATAACTGCAGATGATCTCTGTACCGACAAGAACTGATTTGACATGAGCACCAAAGACCAGTGGTTGTTGCCGGAAGGCATTGATCAAGTCCTGCCCCCGGCGGCATGGCGGCTGGAGTGTGCGCGGCGGGAATTGCTGGACCTGTTTTCCTGCTGGGGTTACGACCTCATCATTCCACCGTTGATCGAGTACCTGGAATCGTTACTGACCGGCACCGGCAACGACCTGGATTTGCAGACCTTCAAGGTGACCGATCAACTCACCGGGCGCATGATGGGGCTGCGTGCCGACATGACGCCACAGGCCGCACGCATCGATGCACACCCGCTGCAACGCAGCGAGCCGACACGGCTGTGCTACATGGGTACGGTATTGCATACGCGCAATGACGGATTTGGCGGTTCACGGAGCCCGTTACAGGTGGGTGCCGAGTTGTTCGGCCACGCGGGTGTCGAAAGTGACGTCGAGATCATCAAGCTGCTGCTGGAGTCGCTGCAGTTGTTGTCGATCTCCGATATCCATATTGACCTTGGTCACGTGGGGATCTTCAGAGGGCTAGCCAGGGACGCGGAGCTTTCAGCACAGCAGGAAAACGAACTGTTCGAGGCGCTGCAACGCAAGGCCGTGCCCGAAATAGAAGAGATGCTCAAGGCCTTTGTCGGGGATGCCGGCCAGCGTCAGCGACTTGCGGCACTGGCGGATCTCAACGGTGATCGCAGCGTGCTGCAGCGGGCACGTGAACAACTGGCCGGTGCCAGTGAGTCAGTACTGGCGGCGCTGGATAACCTCGGTGCCATCGCCTCACTGATTGAGCAACGAGCAGGCACCGAAACACTCAACTTTGACCTTGCGGAATTGCGCGGTTACCGCTACCAGACCGGCATGGTGTTCGCCGTGTTTGTTCCCGGCTGTGGCCAGGAGATTGCCCGGGGCGGACGCTATGACGCCATTGGCAAGGTGTTCGGGCGTTCGCGGCCGGCAACCGGGTTCAGCACCGATCTGCGAGAGCTGATGCAGTTGAGTCAGCGTTCCTTTGTGCACAGCAGGGGTTCGATCTTCGCCCCCGCCGGTGAGGATGGCGAGCTGCTGGTCCGCGGTAACGGCCTTGCGACAGTCAGGCGAGCGGGTGGTACATGCCTTGCCCGGTCAGGAAGGCGCTGCCGCCGAGATGGGTTGTGACCGGGTGCTGGTCAACGAGAAGGGTCAGTGGCTGGTGAAGCCGGTGTGCTGATTGAACCTCACATCAGTGCCTGTCTCGCCGCCAGGACAACTGCTAACGGCATGGATATCAGATTTCAGTTTACAAACAAGAGAGTATACAAATGGGTAAAAACGTAGTTGTCATCGGTACCCAGTGGGGTGACGAAGGCAAGGGCAAGGTCGTCGACCTGCTGACAGACAGGGCCTCCGCCGTAGTGCGGTTCCAGGGCGGCCATAATGCCGGCCACACGCTGGTGATTGACGGGCAGAAAACGGTATTGCACCTGATTCCATCGGGCATATTGCGAGCCAATGTCCTGTGCCTGATTGGCAACGGCGTGGTGCTGTCACCCTCGGCGCTGCTTGAGGAACTCGAGATGCTGGATCAGGCCGGTGTACCGGCGCGCGAACGATTGAAGATCAGCGAGTCCTGTCCACTGATCCTTCCCTATCATATTGCACTCGACCAGGCACGCGAACATGCACTCGGTAAAAAGGCCATCGGCACCACCGGGCGTGGTATCGGGCCGGCCTATGAAGACAAGGTGCTCGCGCCGCGGTTTGCGACTCGGTGAACTGCTGAACCCGGCGCACTTCACCGAACGTCTGCGTGAGGTCATGGAGTATCACAATCATGCACTGCAGCACTATTTCAGGACCGCTACCGTCGACTACCAGCGGGTACTGGACGAGGCGCTGGCCCAGGGTGAGCAGATCGCCCCGATGGTGGCAGACGTTCCGGGTCTGTTGCACCGCCTGCGACGCGAGGGCAGGGACATCATGTTCGAAGGCGCGCAGGGCGCGTTGCTGGATATCGATCATGGCACCTATCCCTACGTGACCTCGTCCACCACCACGGCCGGTGGTGCTGCCAGCGGCAGTGGTGTCGGCCCGCGCCATATCGATTATGTGCTGGGCATCGTCAAGGCCTATACCACCCGTGTCGGTGCCGGACCGTTTCCGACCGAGCTGTTTGACGAGGTTGGTGCGCACCTCGGCAAGAAGGGGCACGAATTCGGTGCCACCACCGGCCGGCAGCGCCGCTGTGGGTGGCTGGATACGGTGGCTTTGCGGCGTTCACTGGATATCAACAGCGTGACCGGGATGTGTATTACCAAGCTCGATGTGCTCGATGGACTCGATACCCTGAAAATTGCCGTCAGTTACCGGCTCAACGGTGAGCTTGTCGATACCCCGCCGGCCGGGGCCGACCTGATCGAGCAATGTGAACCTGAATACATTGAAATGCCGGGCTGGTCGGAATCAACCTACGGGATAAAAACCTTTGAGCAGTTGCCGGCGGCCGCGAAGGCCTACCTCAACAAGGTGGAAGAATTATGCGAAACCCCGATCGCCATTGTCTCCACAGGACCGGATCGTGCCGAGACGATTGTGCTCAAGCACCCGTTTGAATAAAAAAAGGCCGGTGCAAATACATGGCACAGGCCTTTTCTCATGTGGTGCCGAGGAGAGGACTTGAACCTCCACCGGGTTACCCCGACTAGCACCTGAAGCTAGCGTGTCTACCAATTTCACCACCTCGGCGTGGCTGGCGGAACGGCTGTTAGCTGTCCCGAGAGCCGCGAACTCTACCGCCTGATTTAGGGCTTGTCAATTTAACCCGGCTGACAGCACACTAACAGCTGCCAGGTTGCTATAATCGCTCAGGAAGTTTTGTTTTAATCGTCGTGGCAGCTACAGCCCGGGCAGGTCGCCGGAATCCTGTCAATCCGGAATGCCGCTGCCGCGGGAATGATGCCAGGCGAGTCCCCTGAGAACTCCACGCATAAACCGACAAGTCCCGGCGCAGAGCGTGCCGGCTCGTGCCAACCTTTTATAGATTGCTGGTTACCTTATGGACAAAAAAAAGCAAAGAAAATCCAGAACACCGCAACGTCGTGATCCGCATGCCCGCCGTGAAGCGACACGCTACGAACAGCCCATTGCCAGCCGCGAGCTGATCCTTGAGGTCATCACCGAGGCGGATCACCCGGTCAATCGTGCCGATCTCGAGGCATTGCTGGGTATCCGCGATGAAGATGGCGTCGAGGCACTGCGGCGGCGCCTGAATGCCATGCTCCGGGATGGTCAGCTGGTCCGTAACCGGCGCGATTGCTATGCCAGAACGGACCAGTTTGATCTGGTGCAGGGGCGGGTGATTGGCCACCCGGACGGCTTCGGTTTCCTGGTGACCGATGACGAGGGCGATGATGTATACCTGTCGGCAAGGCAGATGCGCGCCCTGTTTCACGGTGACCGGGTACTGGCGCGCATTACCGGGCTGGACCGGCGCGGGCGACGTGAAGGTGATGTTGTCGAGGTGCTGAAGCGCAACACGCACACCGTGGTCGGGCGTTTTTATAACGAGAAGGGCGTGCAGTTCGTGACGCCCGATAACAAGCGCCTGCCGATAGACATTCCGGTCCCGGCCGGCGAGTCCAACGGCGCTACGCATGGGCAGATCGTGTCAGTGGAGATCATCGAGCAGCCCAGCAAGCGCTCGCCGCCGGTGGGTCGTGTGATCGAGGTACTTGGCGATCACATGGCGCCTGGCATGGAAATCGATATCTCCATTCGCAGTCACGATATCCCGCAGGCCTGGCCGCCGGCGGTCGAGGCGGAGATCGCCGGCCTCGGTGAACAGGTGCCGGCACAGTCCAAGCGGGGCCGTGAGGACCTGCGTGAACTGCCGCTGGTGACTATCGACGGCGCTGATGCGAGGGATTTTGATGACGCCGTGTTCTGCGAGGCCACGCCGGGAGGCTGGCGGCTGCTAGTGGCCATAGCCGATGTCTCGCACTATGTACATCCGGATACGGCTCTCGACAGTGAAGCCTTTGAGCGTGGTAATTCCGTGTATTTTCCGGAGCGCGTGATCCCGATGCTGCCGGAGATACTTTCCAACGGGCTGTGTTCACTGAACCCGGAAGTGGATCGCCTCTGCATGGCCTGTGAAATTATCTTCAACCGCGAAGGTCGCATGATCCGCTCGCGTTTCAGCAATGCCCTGATGCGCTCGCATGCGCGGCTGACCTACAGCGAGGCGGCGGCGATCATGGTCGATCTCGATCCGCAGGCGCGCAAGAAACGCCAGCCGCTGCTGCCGCACCTTGACGAGTTGTACAGCCTCTACAAGGTATTGCGCAAGGGCCGCGTCAAACGTGGAGCGATCGATTTCGAGACCACCGAGACGCGTATCGTATTCGGTGCCGGGCGCAAGATAGAGCGCATCGTGCCGCTGGTGCGCAATGATGCCCACAAGGTCATTGAAGAATGCATGGTGGCTGCCAATGTCGCCGCGGCGCGTTACCTGGAACGCCACAAGATGCCAACCCTGAACCGCGTGCATGCGGCGCCGACCGGTGAAAAGGTAGCCGACCTGCAGGAGTTCCTGAATGAACTTGGCCTGGGTCTGCGTGGTGGCAACAAGCCCACGGCCCGTGACTACAGTGCCGTGCTGAAGATGGCCAGTGGCCGGCCGGATGAACACCTGATCAACACGGTGTTGCTGCGCTCCATGCCACGAGCCGAGTACAGCCCGGACAACATCGGTCACTTTGGCCTGGCGCATGAACACTATGCGCATTTTACCTCACCCATCCGCCGCTACCCGGACCTGCTGGTGCATCGGGCGATCCGTCACGTACTGGCAGGAAAGAAGCCAAAAAGCTTCCCCTATACGGTCGAAAACATGCAGGTCTTCGGTGAACACTGTTCGGCTACGGAGCGGCGTGCAGATGAAGCGACCCGTGATGCCATTGACTGGCTGAAGTGCGAATACATGCTCGACAAGATCGGCGAGACCTACCCCGGTATTATTACCGCCACCACCTCGTTCGGGATCTTTGTCGAGTTGCAGGATATTTATGTGGAAGGACTGGTGCATGTCACGGCACTGGGCAATGATTACTATCACTATGATCCCACCCGGCACTGGCTCATCGGTGAGCGCACCAACCAGATCTTCCGCCTCGGTGATCCACTCAACGTCAAGGTGGTGCAGGTAAACCTGGATGACCGCAAGATAGACTTCGAATTGAGTGCCAAACAGCAGCGCAAGACTTCCGCTAGCAAAAAGGACAAGGGAAAACGCAGTACGTCTCGCAGGAGAAAGTCACGATGAACCGGCGTGATGCGGATCGCTGCTCAGCGCCGGCATGCCGGCTACCGGGCTGTGTGCCGTTGCGGCTGCTGCTTTCTGTCCTGACTCCCGGGAGTAGCGGGCGGCGTGCCTGGCGCGGTATTGCGGCCGGTTTGCTTTGCCCGCTGTTGCTGGTGAGCAGCGGTTGCGCCACGCTAACAAGCCAGCAACAGGCCGTGACTGATACACATGGCGGCATTGCGGTCGTGCCGCTTGCCGATGGTGTCACCCGCGTGGATGTCTCCACGGATGCTGCGTTTGACTATGGCAGTGCGGTGCTGCGCCCGGCAGTTGCCGCACAACTGGCTCAGGTCATGAAACCCTATCACGGCCGCCAGCTGCAGGTCTCGGGTTACACAGACAACGTCGGTGCAGCGGCCTTCAACCTCGATTTGTCGCAACGCCGTGCCCGGGCGGTCGCGGACGTGCTGCTCGAACAGGGGTTCAACGCCGCGCAGCTGGCGGTCAGCGGTTACGGGGATGACAACCCGGTCGCCAGCAATGCCACCGAGGCTGGCCGCCGCCTCAACCGGCGCATCGAGATTTTAGTCACGCTCGGCCAGTCGCCGGATGACCGCTAGCGCCGGGTACGTGTATGGCATACACGCGGTGGCGGCACTGCTCGCACAACGGCCTGACTCGATAAAAAAACTGCTGCTCGCCAGTGGTGCCAAAAACGCGCAACTTGACGGCTTGAGAGAGAAAGCCGTGGCGGCCGGTGTGGCGGTGCAGCTGCCGTCCCGTGCGGAACTGGATGAAAGAATTCCCGGTGCCCGGCACCAGGGTGTCATCGCGGTGGTGAGGGCGGTGTCGTACGAACGCAGTGAAAAGTCATTGCCCGGATTCCTCGCCGCGTTGACCGAACCGGCACTGTTGCTGGTGCTCGACGGGGTGCAGGATCCGCACAACCTGGGTGCCTGTTTGCGTACTGCGGATGCTGCTGGCGTGCATGCGCTGATCCTGCCGCGTGACCGTGCCTCGGGTATCACCCCGGTGGTGCACAAGGTCGCCTGTGGAGCGGTGGAATCGGTGCCGATTTTCCAGGTGACGAACCTGGCGCGTAGCTTGCGCATGCTGCGTGAAGCCGGTATCTGGATCTACGGTGCCAGCGGTGAAGCGGCTGAGGGGCTCTTCAGCAGTGACCTGCAGGGTCCTGTTGCGCTGGTGCTCGGCAGTGAAGGCAAGGGGCTGCGGCGACTGACCCGCGAGCACTGTGATCATTTACTGGCGATTCCCATGGCGGGGCAGGTGGAGAGCCTGAATGTCTCGGTGGCGGCCGGGGTGTTGCTGTTCGAGGCCCGCCGCCAGCGCCTGCAGAATGTTAAGTAAAAACAGTACCCTGCTGGAGTGGATCAATCTGCGAACACGGGGTGGCAGATCATCGCGAAGGCAATGGGTGCCCGCGGGGTTGTTGATTGCATATCCATCGGCCCTCACGTAGAATGCGCGCTCTTTTAAAAGGCTGAATAACAGCTGAATTATAAACTCCTTGCCTGTTGCCGAGACAGCAGGCTACTCATCCACAAGGGGTCTTGAATGAGACATTATGAAATTGTGTTTCTGGTCCACCCTGACCAGAGCGAGCAGGTGCCTGCCATGATCGAACGCTATCGCGGCACGATTGAAGGAGATGGCGGCGCTATCCACCGGCTGGAAGACTGGGGTCGACGCCAGCTTGCCTACCCGATCCAGAAGCTGCACAAGGCACATTACGTGCTGATGAATATCGAATGCAGTACCGCTGTACTGGAAGAACTCAACAGTGCCTTTCGCTTCAATGATGCGGTTATCAGGAGCATGGTGATCAGCCGCAAGGAGGCCATTACCGAGCCCTCTCTGCTGGCAAAGCGCCCGGATGAAAGACGCGACCGGGGAGCCGCCGATTCCGATGATTCGCAGGATGAAACGGATGTTGCTGAGGACGTCGTTGAGGCGACGGATGACGCTGACTATGATGATGCCGCTGCTGCGGCGGAATAATCCCGGCTAACTGAATTCAAGAGGAACTACCATGGCTCGTTATTATCGTCGTCGTAAATTCTGCCGTTTCACGGCGGAAGGAACCAAGGAAATTGATTACAAGGATATTGCCGTCCTGAAGCAATATGTTTCAGAGACCGGCAAGATTGTACCCAGCCGGATCACCGGTACCAAGGCAAGGTATCAGCGTCAGCTGTCCACTGCGATCAAGCGTGCTCGATACCTGTCGCTGTTGCCGTACTGTGACGCACACTAGCTGGATCCGACTAAAGATATAAAGCAGGGCGCCCGGTGTTTACGGCCATGAAAGCACTGGCGGCCTATATTGTCAGTGGTCGCTGGCAAGCGGTTTTATTTACCACGACCTGCGGTGTCATGTCGTTTCTGCTGCCCTGGCTGGGGGGCATCCTGAATTACCTGGCCGCGGCGGTTGTGGCACTGGTTACCCTGCATGTCGGCATGATTCCCGGTCTGCAGGTACTGCTGATCGCGACCACCGTGACGGTGCTGTTCTACCAGCTGCTGGGGGTGCATGCCGTAATTGGTCTGGTGATGGTGCTGCTGTTATGGCTGCCCTGCTGGATGGCCGCTGCCGTCCTGCTGAAGACGCGTAATCTCGGACAGGCCTTGCGAGCGACCACCTTGTTCGGTGTCTGCCTGCTGATTCTGGTATATGCTGTCTATGGCGATCCGGCACCCTGGTGGTTGCAGCAGCTGCAGCTGGTTGAAACGACGCTGAAAGACGCCGGAGTTTCATTTTCCGGCCTGGCTGAACCCGAATTGCAGCAGGATGTGGCGGTCTTGCTAACCGGTGTGGTGCTGGCCTCGCTGGTGATCGGTGTTGCCGCCAGTCTGCTGCTGGCACGCTGGTGGCAGTCCATACTGGTACATCCGGGTGCCTTTCGGGAAGAGTTTTATGCTTTGCGGCTTGGCTACTCGACCGGGCTGGTAACACTGGCGGTGATGCTGATGGCCCGGCTGACACAGGGTACATTCAGTGAATTCAGTGCCCAGCTGGCGATGATATTGCTGGTGCCGTACCTGCTGGTCGGTCTGGCTGTCATCCACAGCCTGTTGAATCGAGGCCGTCGTGGTGCCGGCTGGCTGGTGGGAATCTACGTACTGCTGGCGGTGCTGCCACAGGCAACCCTGTTGCTTGCTGCCGGTGGATTAATGGATACCTGGATTGACTTCCGTCGACGGCTGGGCCGAAACGGCGGTGAATCCGGACAATGAGACAAAAGACAGAGTGAGGTTGTAACAATGGAAATCATCCTGCTGGAAAAAATTGCCAATCTTGGCGTCATGGGCGACAAGGTGCATGTAAAGCCGGGTTACGGTCGTAATTACCTGGTCCCGCAAGGCAAGGCCGCAGCGGCCACTGCTGAAAACATCGCCGAGTATGAAGCACGACGAGCAGAACTTGAAAAGGCCTCTGCCGACGCACTTGCCGCTGCGCAAGCGCGTCGCGATCAGCTGCTTGGCAAGGTGATTACCATTACCTCGCTTGCAGGCGAAGAAGGCAAACTGTTTGGCTCGGTTGGCACTGCTGACATCGCCCATGCACTCACGGAGAGTGGTGTCCCTGTTGAACGCCATGAAGTGCGTTTGCCGGAAGGGGCATTCCGGGTTGTCGGTGAACATGACGTGCTGATACAGCTGCACACAGACGTGGATGTGACAATAAAACTGCTGGTTCAAGCGGAAAAATAAAAACAGCACGCGAAAAAACTGCAAGTGGTTGTAATAAATTAGTAACACCAGGCAGGCAGCTCGGGGGGGCTGTCTGTTTTATTGAGGCGGCTACAGGTACGCACAAAGTCAGCCCATTTACAATGATGTCTTTCAGCTGCGTTTGTGCTATTTATTCCCCTGCACTGAACGCAGTGATCAGTGCTTCAATTCAAAACGGGATTCAATGGTCGAAACACTTCGCTCTGCAGAACTAGTGCATGCCGGTACGGATGCACTTAAGGTGCCGCCACATTCACTGCAAGCCGAACAGGCTGTTCTCGGCGGGCTCATGCTGGATAACAGTACCTGGGACACGGTTGCAGACCGTGTCACCGAAGAAGATTTCTACCGTCGTGATCACCGCCTGATTTTCCGCGCCATTGCCGAACTGGCTGAAAAGAATCACCCTCTCGATGCGGTCACCTTGTCAGAGTGGCTGGAGCACAACAATCTGCTGCATGAAGTCGGCGGGCTGCCGGCACTGGGACTGCTGGCGCAAAACACCCCCAGTGCTGCGAACATCAAGGCCTATGCCGACATCGTGCGCGACAAATCGGTTGTCCGGCAGTTGATCTCCGTGGGTAACCGCGTCGCCGGGAGTGCCTATGAGGCCGAGGGCCGCAATACCAGCGAATTGCTGAACGAGGCCGAGAAGCTGGTGTTCGATATCGCCGAGCAGGGCAACCGAGGAAAGCGCGGTTTCAAGAGTATACGCACGCTGTTGACAGCCGCAGTAGACCGTATTGATATGCTCTCGCAACAGGATAACCCGCTGACCGGTGTATCAACCGGATTTACTGACATTGATGAGATGACGGCCGGCCTGCAACCGTCAGACCTGATCATTGTTGCCGGGAGGCCCTCCATGGGCAAGACCACGCTGGCGGTGAACTTTGCCGAGAATGCGGCCATCAAGCACCAGGTACCGGTGGCCATTTTCAGTATGGAAATGCCCGGTGAATCACTGGCGCTGCGCATGATGTCCTCGCTGGGTCATATTGACCAGCACAAGATTCGCACCGGCAAGCTGGATGATGATGACTGGCCACGGCTGACATCGGCGGTGAGCCTGCTGGACACGGCGCCTATTTTTATCGATGACACACCGGCACTGACACCGATGGAATTGAGGGCGCGGGCGCGGCGTCTGAAACGGGAACACAATATCAGCCTGATCGTAATCGATTACCTGCAGCTGATGACCATTGGTAATACCCGTGAGAACCGTACCACCGAGATCTCCGAGATTTCGCGCAACCTGAAGGCGCTGGCGAAGGAGCTTAATGTGCCGGTGATTGCGCTGTCTCAATTGAATCGCAGTCTGGAACAACGTTCCGACCGTCGTCCGGTAATGTCAGATCTGCGCGAGTCGGGTGCCATCGAGCAGGATGCCGATGTCATCATGTTCATCTACCGTGATGAAGTCTATAACGAGGAAAGCCCGCATAAGGGACTGGCCGAGATCATTATTGGCAAACAGCGTAATGGCCCGATCGGCACACGACTACTCACCTTCCGTGGCCAGTTTACGCGTTTTGAAAACTACGCTTCAGACAGCCGCTACACGGGCGGTGATTTTGGATGAGTCGTCCCGCCCGGGCGCGGATTAACCTGCAGGCCCTGCAACACAATTTTTCCCTCGTACAGCAAGCAGCACCCGACAGCCAGGTCATGGCGATCGTCAAGGCGAATGCCTATGGTCACGGACTGATCAGCGTTGCACAGGCATTGCCCGGGGCGGCTGCATTTGGCGTGTCCTGTCTGGATGAGGCGATTGCCTTGCGCGAGGCCGGGTTCGACCGGCGCATTGTGCTGCTTGAGGGTCTCTTTGGTCCTGATGATATCTGCCTCATCAACGGCTACCGGCTGGACGTGGTGATCCACCATGACAGCCAGTTGCAGTGGCTGGCCCAGGGACATTTGCTGCATCCGCTGGATATCTGGTTGAAAATCGATACCGGAATGCACCGGCTGGGCTTCGATGCGGACAGTATCCCGGATATTGTCTCGCGCCTGCTGCAAATCCCGCAGGTTGAAACCGTGCGTTACATGACACACTTTTCCTGTGCCGATGACCTCGACAATCCAGATACCCGCCAGCAGATTGATGTATTCAATCGGGCGGTTGCGGCAGTGGAGGGTGAACATGCACTGGCAAATTCGGCAGGCATACTGGGCTGGCCGGCAGCACGTGCCGACTGGGTACGTCCCGGCATCATGCTTTATGGCAGCTCACCGCTTCGCGGACGCACTGCGCAGTCGCTTGACCTGCAACCGGTGATGACGCTCAGCACCAAACTGATTGCCATAAAAGTTTGCAAACAGGGCGATGCTATCGGTTATGGTGCCGACTGGCGCTGCCCGGCTGATATGCGCATTGGTGTGGCGGCTATCGGTTACGGCGATGGCTATCCTCGTCATGCACGCAGTGGCACACCGTTGCGGGTGAACGGCCGCACGGCATCCCTGGTCGGCCGCGTCTCCATGGATATGATCAGTGTTGACCTGGATGCCGTGCCAAACGCACAGGTCGGTGATGAGGTCATCCTGTGGGGGGAGGGTTTGCCGGTTGATGAGGTCGCCGAGGCAGCCACTACCATTTCCTATGAATTATTGTGTGGGGTTGGTGCGCGTGTGCAGTTTGACTACACCACCTGATCGTTCCTTTTTCCTTCCCGACTGAATTCTTGACAACCATGGGTTGTCGACTACGCTTTTAGAAGCGCAACCTGTTGCAGGTCTGAGACTTCGTTACTACCGCGTGTTTGATTTTTCGAAGGGCAACTGCGGATGTCGAGTCAAATTATTGTCTTGTTGACTGGCCTCGATTTACCGGGATCCGACAGGTCTGCAGGGTGCGCTGTAGTGTAGGTTGTCTGGTTATGACACCACAACGGAGGTGTGACTATGGGAGAAGTGGCTTACGATCTGCAGCAACAGCCTGGACACAATACTGAAATCGTTGTGCATATCAATGAAACCCTCGAAGAGCCCAGGCGCAAGGCCCTGGTGGATGCACTCGAAAGATCTGAGGGTATCCACACCGCTGAATTCTGTCCATTGCGGTATCACCTGATGCTGGTGCAGTACGACAGGAACAACCTCAGTTCACAGGATGTTCTTAACAGGGTGACAGACCAGAGGGTAAATGCACAACTGATCGGTCCCATGTAATAATTTTCGGTAGCACTCGTTCCCGGAGTCGCACTCCGGGAATCTTTTTGCCTGATCCAGGACCTTCAAAATAACCGCAGCAGGAACGTTCTGCCAGTGCGACTATTCACGTCCTGAGCCTGTACACGGCTGCCATCCGCTGCTGCTTCCGGGACGGTGTGTACAAGCGACCGTCTGCCTAGTAGCCTACGCAGCACTATGGCAAAAACCAGGACCCTCTATACATGCAGCGCCTGTGGCGCACAGTCCCCCCAGTGGTCCGGACAATGCGGAGACTGTGGTGGTTGGAACACGCTCTCTGAAGTCGTCGTCATGCCGAAACAGGCCGCCGCACGTTTTTCCGGATACAGCGGCGATTCTGCAGTTGCGATCCAGCGCCTTTCTGCGGTCAAGGTGGATCAACAGCTGCGCACCTCGGTCGGTATGCAGGAGCTGGACCGTGTGCTGGGCGGGGGGCTTGTCACAGGATCGGTCGTGCTGATCGGGGGTGACCCCGGAATCGGAAAATCCACCCTGTTATTACAGGTACTGTCCACCCTGTCGGGGAGGCTCGACTCCCTGTACGTGACCGGCGAGGAATCGCTGCAGCAGATTTCATTGCGCGCCAGTCGTCTCGGCATTAAAGGTGACGAGATCCGCCTGTTTTCCGAGACCTCTGTTGAACGCATCATCGCAGCGGCTGACAGGGAGCGGCCACAGGTCATGGTGCTCGACTCGATCCAGACACTGTATACAGAGTCATTGCAGTCCGCGCCCGGTTCCGTGGCGCAGGTCCGCGAAAGCGCCGCACAACTGGTACGCTTTGCGAAACAGTCAGGCATCGCCATGTTCCTTGTCGGACACGTGACCAAGGAAGGGCAACTGGCCGGCCCCCGTGTGCTGGAGCACATGGTCGACACCGTGCTGTATTTCGAAGGTGATCCCGGTGACCGCTACCGTATCCTGCGTGCCATTAAAAACCGCTTTGGCGCCGTCAATGAACTGGGCGTGTTCGCCATGACGGAATCCGGGCTGAAAGAAGTCACCAACCCGTCGGCCATCTTTCTGTCGCGGCACGAACAGGCGGTGCCGGGCAGTGTCGTCATGGTGACCTGGGAAGGCACCCGGCCGATGCTGGTGGAGGTGCAGGCGCTGGTCGATCAAAGTCAGCTCGGTAACCCGCGAAGAATCACCCTGGGCCTGGAGCAAAACCGCCTGTCCATGCTGCTGGCCGTGCTGCACCGTCATGGTGGCCTGGCACTGGGTGACCAGGACGTGTTTGTGAATGTTGTCGGCGGTGTGCGTGTCAGTGAGACGGCTGCGGACCTTGCCGTGTTGCTGGCGGTTACGTCGAGCTATCGTAACCGGCCACTACCGGCAGACCTGATCGTGTTCGGTGAGGTCGGCCTGTCGGGTGAGCTGCGGCCGGTACCGAACGGCCAGCAACGCATCAGCGAGGCAGCCAAGCATGGCTTCCACAAGGCGATCATCCCGGCAGCGAACAAGCCGAAAGCGGCGCTGAAGGGGCTTGAAGTGACTGCGGTGAATCGTCTGTCACAGGTGCTGGACAAAATAAGCGAGGCCTTCTGACGGTCAGCATTGTTTCGCCAGCAGCGGCTCATGCATGCAGTGCCTGATGCTGTTGCTCGCTTGCCGTCGTCAGGCCGGCCGGAAAAGTATAAAAGCGAGGTCATCCGGCTTGTGAGGCAGCACGTCCGAGAAGTGTGTCATGCGGGCACGGCAGGCCTGCAGCAGGTTTTCTGCCGCGGTCGGCAACGGACCAGTGCGTATAATATCCTTGATCTCCTCGGCATGCAGATTGTCAAACAGACCATCGCTGGCTATCAGCAGGGTATCAAGTGGAGCAAGCGTGATTCTCGGGCCGATCTCGACCCGCATTTCGGTGGTGCCAATGATATTTGAAACCAGGTGGCGTTCCTTGTCATGGATGGCGTCATCAGCTTCAAGCAGTCCGGCCTCGACTGCATAGCCTACCGGTGAATGTGAAATAGACTGGTGTTTAATCTTGCCGCGTTGCCCGGTGATCAGAATTTCAGAGTCGCCGACATGATAGGGGCGTACGTTGCGGTTCTCTATTTCCACCACGGCGATCGTTGTGCCGGCCCCGGCACCCTGTTCCATGACCGACTGGTTGGCCTGCTCGATACCGTCCAGAATGGCATCGCGAAATACAGTGTATTCGCTGCCGTTCGCAGTAACATTCCGGCTCACCTGGCGCACTGCTGTCGATGATGCCTGTTTGCCCGAAGGCAGACCGCCAAGACCGTCGGCAACGACCAGAACACCTGCATCGTCTGCCGCAGGGGATCAGTCCCAGGGCATCTTCATTATCCGTTTCCTTGCCGGGCGCGCGTCCGGTAAAGGCGCAGGCGATGCCATTGGCAAAACGAAAGCTTGCGATGCCGCAATATCCACGCCCAGATAAAGTTCCGGTTCAGTTAGCATTGTTACCACGATCAGTCTTTCCAGGTGCTCCCGCAACTGGCCTGCGGTGCGAAATTTTTTGAGGATTAATGAGCGCTTCAGACCACAACACAATATATTTGATTACTT
This sequence comes from uncultured Gammaproteobacteria bacterium, assembly GCA_963701505.1. Lineage (GTDB taxonomy): Bacteria > Pseudomonadota > Gammaproteobacteria > UBA9214 > UBA9214 > UBA9214. The sequence continues at coordinate 73,260 of CAVOZZ010000012.1, read as the reverse complement.
GCGGCTGGTGCTTGTAGTGCCTGTGTCCACCGACGGCATCATAGAGAATCCTGATCAGGTCGACCACATCATCGTGAATGTTTTCCGGTCTCGCCGCACCCCAGTGATAGAAGTCAAGTAATTTTAAATCGAAACCAAGGCCATATCGCTGAATGATAATGTTGTCAGTATGCAGGTCACCGTGATACTCCTTCATCTGGTGAATGCACTCGATACCAGTCGCCAGTGCGTGCAGCAGGTGTAGTCCCTGAAACGCTGTCAGACGTTTGCCGCTTTGCCGATCAAGGAAACGGACAGCAGTTCTCCCTCGACAAATTCCGATACCAGTAGCGTGATCGGTATGTTGTGGTAGGAAATTGTTTCTCTGGTGTGGTACTGAATGGCGATAGAACAATGTCTTAACTTGTGGAGTTTACGTGCATAGAAATTGGCGGTTCGATCCTTCAGGTTACGCTTCGGGTAAAAAAGCTTGACTGCTCTTTCGATGTCCGTAGGGTGCTCCCGCACCAAAAACACTTCACCTTCCCAGCCAGTGCCAAGGGACTGTATCACCTCGTACTTTCGTGCCAGGATTCTTCCCGGCTTGATGTCGAAACTGTCGATCACACTGGTGGCTGACTGCGGACATTTGCCCATGAGGTCTGTGTTTCGAAAAACTCCTGAAGCAGGGTTATGCCAGTCTGTAAAACTGGAATTTTGCAGATTATGTTATTCCAGTTAACGGCGGATAGACAGGGGGAGCTCAGGGTCATTGCAGCGATCCCTGCTGGCAGTTGCGGGGTGAGGGAGGTATAGTTGAAAAGTCAGACCGGTCAATGCGGTTGACGTTGACTTTTATTGATCCATGTCAATCGCTTGTCAGTCAAAAAAGAGTATATTTGCCTTGCATGTGGATAAAACACAATAATTAGAAGAAAGATAACCCGGCAAAAATTCAAGGGCTGCAACCATAATGACCTGCCATAATCCAGGATGTCTGGGCAATTATGATTTTGACAGGATTGCCTTTTTCGCGAGAAAGCGGTTTATCGAAGGGTGCAATACGGTAACACTACTGGAACAGGCCGAATCAGAGCAGGAGAAAGAAGAAATTGCACTGGTCTGCTTGCTGGATGTAGAAGATGATAAGATTCAGGATCTCTACCTCAGTTGCAGGCATTCCGGCCATTGCAAGGTAATAGATTGCAGAGAGAAGCTTAAAAAAATGCTAGAAGAAGAGTTCCTACATCGAGAATCAGCTTGATGTCCTTGAGGGTGATAACCGCGGTAGTTTTCAACTGGATTCCAGGGAAACAAGCCGGTTATGCTTTCCTAATATACCGTGCAGGAGAGCAACACTTTGTTAAATACCAGCAGACCCGCGAATAACCGCAGCATCGATTCCTCCTTACTGGATGGTGTCCGCAAACACCTTGCTTCCCGGGTTATCGGGCAACGCGAGCTTGTCGACAGTATGCTTATCTGCCTGCTGAGCAAGGGCCATGTCCTGGTGGAAGGCATGCCCGGTCTGGCAAAGACGACTGCCGTAAAGGCACTGGCTGAGGCCATCGAGGGTGATTATCACCGCGTCCAGTTTACCCCTGATCTGTTGCCATCCGACCTCATCGGTACGGATATCTACCGCCATGAAAAGGGTGAATTCGAATTCCGACCGGGACCCCTGTTCCACAATATCCTGCTGGCGGACGAGGTCAACCGGGCGCCGGCGAAGGTGCAGTCAGCACTGCTGGAGGCCATGGGCGAATGCCAGGTCACGGTCGGCCTGAAAACCTATACCATGCCGAGACTGTTCATGGTGCTTGCCACCCAGAACCCGATCGAACAGGAAGGTACCTACAACCTGCCGGAAGCACAGCTGGACAGATTCCTGATGCATGTCCGCGTCGATTACCCCAGCCGCGATGAGGAACTGGCGATTCTGGAACTCGACAGCAACCAGCAGCTGGCAGCACCTGCACCACCTGCCGAGGTGTTTTCCCAGGTAGCAACTCTTCAAGGTGCGGGAAGATGCCGCAAAACTCTATCTCGATCCGAAACTGAATAATTATATTGTTGACCTTGTGCAGGCCAGCCGCAAACCGGAGGCCTATGACGAAGGCCTGGGACGCTGGTGCCGCTTTGGCGCATCACCGCGTGCCACCATAGCGCTGGCACGCTGCGCCCGTGCCCGCGCATGGCTGGACGGTGAAGAGTTCGTTGCGCCCCACCACATCCAGGCGGTGGCGCCGGACGTGCTCCGGCACCGTATCATGCTGACCTTCGAGGGCGAGGCGGAAGGCGTGACGAGTGATGAATTTATCAAGCGTCTGCTGGAGGTCGTGGCAATCCCGTGATTGCCGGCATTGTTGCCCGCACAGGGCCTGAACCAGTGATCACTGCAGTCACACGATGAGTCTCCATCCGCAACTTGATGACCTGCTGGAACTTCGCCACCAGGCCCGTACCCTGGGTGTGGCGGCACATCACCTCGTCAATTCCACCTTTACCGGGCTGTATGCCTCGGTCTTTCGGGGTACCGGGCTGGACTTCGACGAGGTGCGTGAATACCGGGAAGGCGATGATATTCGCAACATGGACTGGCTGGTTACCGCCCGTACCAATACTCCGCATCTCAAGGTCTTCCGCGAAGAGCGGCAACGCAGTGTCATCCTCTGTATCGACACGGGACCGCATATGAGCTTTGGTACCCGCGGCACATTCAAATCGGTTCAGGCCGCGCGGGTAGCGGCGCTGATTGGCTGGGCGGCGAGCAAGCAGCATGACCGTGTGGGTGGTGTACTGTTCGGTAACCCGGCGACCGGCATACGCTATTTCCGGGCCACACCGGGACGCCGTGGTCTGTGGCGGCTGCTGCGTGCATTGACGGAACCGATTGAGCAGGGTGACACTGACGAATCCCAGTTGATGGCCACGCTGCAGCATCTGGACAGCGGTAGCCGGCACCGGCTCCCTGATCTTCGTCATCGCACCTATCAACCATGTCACCACCGGTTTCGAGCGTATCCTGGGAAGCCTCAAGCAGCGACATGATGTCGTGCTGCTGCCAGTCGATGACCCGGCTGACCGCGACCTGCCGTCCATGGGGCCGGTCATCTTCTCCAATGCAGCCGGCGAGTTGCTCGAAGTCGACACTGACAACGAGTCAGGCCGCAAGGCCTTTCGCGAGGACTGGGAGCAGCGTCGTGAGGAACTGCAGCAGATGACCTATCGGCTGGGACTGGGCATGATTCCGGTCAGTACCAACGAGGACGTGCACAAGTCGCTCGTCAGCGGACTGCGCCACTATGCGGGAAGGCGATAGCAGCACGTCATGGAAGCCGGGACGACAGTGCTACGAGATATCCACGATCTTGACGCGATCCCCTGGTGGCCGCTGGCACCCGGCTGGTGGTACCTGGCCGGTCTTGTCGGTCTGTTGCTGCTGTCTTTTGGGATCAGATACTGGTTGATCTACAACGCCGGCTGGCTTGGCTGGCGTGGTGATGCGCGACGTCAATTGCGCCAACTGAAAAAGGCGCTGGCCAGTAAGGCGCTGACCAGTGAAGATACGCACGCAGTGGCCGGCAGATTATCGGAACTGCTGCGTCGTATCGCGATGGTGCGCAGTGGCCGCCAGCAGGCAGCTGGCCTGACGGGTGATACCTGGCTGCAGTGGCTGGCGGAGCATGACAACACGGCATTTGACTGGGAACAGCATGGACAGATACTGCTGACGGCCCCATACATGCCGCCGACGATGTCCGTTGAACGCAAGCAACTGCTTACCCTGATCCGTGCGGCCACCCGCTGGATCGATGCATCCCGGCCCGGCAAAACAGCAAGCAGGCTTGTCGCAGCGGCTGCGGGTTTGCTGTCAGGCGCTTTCGGTAAAGGCAGGTGCAACCCGTGTTTAGTTTTCACTGGCCCTGGTTCGCACTGTTGTTGCCGTTGCCGTTGCTCATCTGGAAGTTCTGGCGACGGCCGCACGGGGCCACGGATGCCTATACCCATGCGGACCGCTCGACGCTTGCTGCATCCGGCACTTGGGAGGCTTGCTTCAACCTTCGTCACTTCCCGCTCACTCACCCATGCCGGCAGCCGCATGCAGATATTTATGCTGGCGCTGCTTATGGGTGGCGCTGGTCGCCTGCCTGATGCGCCCGCAGTGGATGGAACCCTATACGGAAGTGCGCACCGAAGGCTATGACCTGATGCTGGCCATCGATACCTCACGTTCCATGGAAGCCCTGGACTTCACGGTCGAGGGTCGACAGGTTACCCGGATGGCCGTGGTCAAGGGTGTCATCGGACGCTTTATCAAGGCCCGCGATGGTGACCGGATCGGTATTGTGGCGTTTGGCAGCCAGGCGTTCGTACTGTCGCCAATGACGCTGGATAACCAGGCAGCGTACAGCCTGGTGGACAATATCGTGTCTCGCATGGCCGGTGATGGGACAGCCATCGGTGATGCCATCGGGCTGGGGGTGAAAAAATTACGTGATCGTCCCGAGGGATCCAGGATCCTGATCCTGGTGACGGATGGCGAAAATACCGAGGGCAGTCTGCCGCCAAGACTGGCAGCGCAACTGGCCGCACACGAAGGAATCCGTATCTATACGATTGGTGTTGGCAGCAAGGGCCTGGTGCCGTTTATAGAAGATGGTCGCATGACCCAGGTCAAGATGGAGATCGACGAAGAATTGTTGACCGAAGTTGCTGCGATTACCGGTGGTGAGTATTTTCGCGCAACCGATACCGATGCGCTCGAGCAGATCTACCAGCGTATCGATGCGCTGGAAAAAACCCAGGCTGAATCGCGCACGGTCATGATCCCGCGACCACTATACCGCTGGCCGCTGGGACTGGCGCTGCTGGCACTGTTGTCTGCTGGGCCTGTTTCCGGACGGTATTCCACGATGCCTGGTGGACGAGGCGGGCGCATGGATGAAATGCTGACAGCCTTTCATTTTAGTCAACCGGCCTGGCTGTGGGCGCTGCTGCTGTGCGTCCCGGTTGCCGGGTGGCTGTTGCTGTTCCGGCGCCTTAGCCGGTAACAATGACCGCATTCAGCAGTACGCGGATGCCCATTTGTTGCCACACTTGCTGGGGCGTTCGACGGCCTCTCGCGACTACCCAGTGGAAACGATACGCTCGCTGGCTGGGTTTATGGTTCCTGCTGGTGCTGGCCATGGCCGGGCCTCGCTGGGGTTTCACCGACGTGCAGTTGTTTCGTCCGGGAACCAATCTGGTAATTTTAATGGATATATCTCGCTCAATGATGGTGGCGGATGTGCAACCCACACGGCTCGCCCGGGCGCGCCAGGAGGTTGAGGACCTGCTGAATCAGAGCCGTGGTGTCCGGGTCGGATTGATCGGTTTTGCATCAGTCGCGCATGTTGTTTCTCCTGTCACCGAAGACATGCAGGGAATACACCGGGTGCTGTCGGCCCTCGACCCAAGCCTCGTCAGACTGCAGGGCAGTCGTCTGTCGTTTGCGCTCGAGCGGGCGCAGCAACTGCTGGCGAGTCAGCCGGCCGAAAGCGTCAATTCCTTGCTGATTATTACCGACGGCGATTTTGAGGAGCAGGGTCTTGAGCAGCGTCTGAAGGAACTGGCGGACGCAGGGATACGGGTACATATACTGGGTGTCGGTACGCCGGAGGGAGGCAAGGTCCCCGCCGATGGACGTGATACCCCCTGGATAATGAACAGGACCGGCCAGCCGGTGATCTCATCGCTCAATGAAGCACAGCTGCAATCCTTGGCAAAGGCCGGTAACGGACTCTATCAGCGTGCCGATTATCGCGAGCGCGATACCGCCAGGATCCTCGACGAAGTAAAGGCGCAGGCCTTGCCCGCTGCTGGACCAGGATGAACGAACACGGGTCTGGGATGAACGTTTTTACTGGCTTGCCGGACTGGCGCTGGTACTGTTGTTGCCGTTATTTCGTCGTACCATGCCGGGATACAGGCCGCGAAAGGCATGACTACAAACAGGGAAAACCAGAACCGTCAAATGGTTCCGCCTGAACCGCGCAGGGGTGTTTCTTTTTTGTCTGCTCGTTAGCACGGTCGTCCAGGCATCCTGGTTCAAGAATCCGGAACAGCAAGCGGCGCAAAAATTCGAACAAGGTGAATACAGCGAGGCGGCTGATGAATTTAGCGATGTCTACCGTCGTGGCGTTTCACTCTACCGTGCCGGCCGCTATACGGATGCCGGTGAAGCCTTCGCCAGTGTCGAGCGTGAAGAGGTCAAGGCAGACGCCCTCTATAACCTCGGCAATACACGCTACAAGCGCAGCGATTATGCCGGGGCGGTTGACGCTTACACGGCATCCCTGAAGCTGCGATCGGATGATGAAGATACCCTGCATAACCTTGCACTGGCCAAGAAGATGCTTGAGCAGACCTTGACGGAAGAAGCCGAGGAAGTGGTCGAGGAAGAGCCAGCGGAAGAGCAGGAGGAGGCTAAGCAGGAAGAGGAACAGGAACAGGAACAGGAACAGAAAAAAGAAGAGGAGCAGGAGTCCGAGGAATCCTCCGGGGAGCAGGAGCAGGAGTCCGAGGAATCCTCCGGGGAGCAGGAACAGGAGTCCGAGGAATCCTCCGGGGAGCAGGAGCAGGAGTCCGAGGAATCCTCCGGGGAGCAGGAACAGGAGTCCGAGGAATCCTCCGGGGAGCAGGAGCAAGAGTCCGAGGAATCCTCCGGGGAGCAGGAGCAGGAGTCCGAGGAATCCTCCGGGGAGCAGGAGCAGGAGTCCGAGGAATCCTCCGGGGAGCAGGAGCAGGAGTCCGAGGAATCCTCCGGGGAGCAGGAGCAGGAGTCCGAGGACGCCTCCGGGGAGCAGGAACAGGAGTCGAAAGGCTCCTCCGGCGAACAGGACCAGGAGTCCGAGGAATCCTCCGGGGAGCAGGAACAGGAGTCCAAAGGCTCCTCTGGTGAGCAGGACCAGGAATCCGAGGACGCCTCCGGGGAGCAGGAGCAGGATTCGAAAGGCTCCTCTGGCGATCAGGAGCAGGAATCCGAGGACGCCGCCGGGGACCAGGAGCAGGAATCTGAAGGCTCCTCCGGAGACCAGGAGCAGGAATCCGAGGACGCTGCCGGGGATCAGGAACAGGAATCCGAAGATGCCGCCGGGGAGCAGGAGCAGGATCAGGAGTCGAATGCCGAGGGTGGCCAGGAAGAGGAAACGGATGAGGCAACTGGCGACCGGGAGGAACAGACGAAGGATGACGACCGGGGGTGATGAAGAATCCGGGAAAGAATCGGGAGAGCGTCAGGATCAGCAGGAAGATGGCGATTTGGGCGAGCAAGGCGATGAAAAAGATGGTAATCTGCCTATAGACAATACTGATAAGGGATCCGTCGCCGGAGGAGGAAACTGGCGATGCTGGAGGAGGTGAAAAGGAACAGAGACCGGCAAGAAGCCGGCAGTTCGTTCAGAGCAGCCATCCGGACCGAGTGGAACACCTGAAGAAATCTCCGAGGAGGAAGCTGCTGCCAGTCAGGCAGTGGACCAGTTTGATCAGCTGGGCAGTGGTCTGGGTGAAGAAGACCCCGAAGCTTCACAGGCCGGGCAACTCCAGGAAGACGGTATTCCGGGAACCGGTACTATCCATGATCATGATGGAACAATGGCTGGAACAAATTGAGGGTGATCCTGCCTACCTGTTGCGAAACCAGTTTATGATCGAGGAACGGCGGGAGCTTGAACAACGTGGTCGTGAATTGATGGAAACCAGACCATGGTAATAGCAAGGGATTTGCGGTTTAATGAACTGCCGCTACGAATAGGTAAAGTGATCGGTTGACATGGTCATCAGATAAAAAATAGCAGGAGCGAATAAGTTGAAATACATTAATCACGTCCATATCTGTTCTATCTGTCTGGTTGCCGGGATCCTCACCAGTGCTGGCGCGGAAGCTGGGGGTTTTTCGTTCAGCACCAGCAGGTCTTCAACAAAGAACTCCTACACTACCAGCAACCGTCCCTGGGGCAATCTCGAGGCTTTCAAGCCCGGTCTGAAAAGCGACCCGCCACCTGCAATGGTGCCTGCTACCCGCTATCTCGGTGCTGCTCCCGCGTACCGGATGGTATCCGGGGCAAATGCCCGCGACCGGGAGTGCTGCCGTCCAGCAGCCAGCCTGTCGTCGAGATTGAAACCAGCAGCGCAATGTTTTACGAGCAACAGAACATCGTGTACACCGTTCGGGTTGTCAGCAGTGACAACCTCAAGACACTCACTCCTATACTTCCGCGCATCAAGGGGGCGATACTGGAGCAGGTGGACGGTCCTGTGGCAACTACTCGCAATTCGCGACGGGACAGTAGTCGTGAGATTGTCAACGAATACCACTTCAAACTGACGCCATTGCGGTCCGGTGAGATCGTTATTCCTGCGATCAAATTCACCGGCACCCATGTTGCAAACAGGCAATGGAACGGAGCCCCGGGACGCCGGCCAACGGGGCCGAAAACAGTTTTACCATCGCTTCCGACAGTCCGCTGACGTTACAGGTGTTGCCGGCTGACCCCGCCGTAACGCCCTGGCTACCGCTGAATGACCTGAGACTGCGGATGCAGATGACTGAAACCGGACCTGCCAAGGAAGGTGTCCCTGTCACGCTCACCCTCGAGCTGACAGCCAGAGGGGCTCTGGGTACGCAGCTCCCCTCACTGGAACAGCAGCTCAAGAGTGAAAATTTCCGTGCATACCGGGATTCGGTCACCACCAGTAACGGGGTCTCCAAAGATGGCACGAAGTTCCTCGGGAGCCGCAAGGAAACCTATACGATTATTCCACTGCAGGATGGCTGGATACATCTGCCCGGAATCCAGGTCGCCTGGTGGGATGTGGACACGGACAAGCCGATGCTTGCCGGGTTGCCCGGCCAGGATGCTGCAGCCATTGCCGCGGCTAATCGCGGTACGGTCACCGCAAGTGGCGAACAGGAATTGTTCCCCGTATATTTCTGGACTCCGCTGCTAATCATCCTGGGGCTGGTCGTCGGCTACTGGCTGGGTGCATGGGCACGCACCCGACCGTTCCTGCATTCCGCCGGTAGCCGGGCTGGCGCCTGGCTGTCAGCGTCAGGGCGAACGTGCCGTTCAGCATACAGTGGCTGCCGGCAGGAAGCTTTCTCCAATGCCCTATCTGGATAAATTGCGTATGGCATTTGCTTCCGTCATGCCAAGACGCGTCAAACTGTGGTTATGTGTACGCTGTCTTGAACAGTGAGGACAGGCCGGAGGCATGGTGCTGTCGAATTCAGGTCCCGTATCTGCAAGCATCTGGATATATCCAGGCACGCGCCCATTTCCGCGATCGCCGAGAAAATTATAGAACTTCAACCACTGGCAGAACCTGACAGACTGCGTGCACTCGTGCAGTCAATGGACAATGCACTCTATGGCTGCCGGACCACTGGACTTTGCTGTCTGGAAGAAAGACTTCAGGCAGCAGCTGCGTCCCCGTCTGTTTCAGCGCAGCAGGCGATCCGCTCTGCGGCGCGCAAGGCGCTCACTCCCCGCACTGAATCCGCACGTGGCGTAAGTCTGCTCATCTATCGACCTTGTCACGCGGCCTATACTGCGAGGTGTAAACGCGAGTACGCCTGTAACACTGGCTGAGCGAGCTGTTTACCCCTGAAGAATCTGTCAGTTAACCTCAATGGAAGGGTGTTACGCCCGTGCTGTTGACCCTTGTGAAGAAAAAACGGGACAAAAGGGATATTCTTTATCTATGGCTAATGTAGCGGGTATGGATCGGGTTTCCATAAGGAGAAAATAATGCTCAATCATGAACTGGTGCATGACTTGGGAATCTTTGTTTTGTCACCTGCCGGTCCCCTGGAGACAGCCGACATAATGGAGTTTGCCCGACGCGTGGATCCCTATATTGAAAGGTACGGAGACCTCAAGGGAATGATGATCTACACAGAAACCTTCTCCGGCTGGAAAGACGTTGCGAGTATTGGATCGCATATCAGATTTATCAAGGAGCATCACAAAAGTGTTGCGAAGGTCGCCACCGTATCTGACAGTAAACTGCTTTCCTGGCTGCAAAAAGTCATAGGTTTCTTCGTCCGGCCGAAAGTAAGGCACTTTGCCTTCAGTGAAGAGGAAGCGGCACTCGAATGGCTCAAGTACTGACCCACAGAAGCCACGTAGCTCAAGTGCACGCAGGCGGTCAGGTTTGTAACCTTAAAGAATGATTGCCCCCGGCCCAAGCTGAGAACAAACTGTCGCAAGGCTTCGATGATGTAATGGTTGCGAAGTGGCAGGGAATCAGGCGTACCACAGACCACCCTTCGGGGTGGTTTTGCATGCCAGTAATCCAGCCATGGTGTGGGCTGTAAAAACCATATATTAGAATATGTTAAGAAATGTACCGCGGAGAACGCTTTAATAGCATCAGCCATCTGGTCGGCGCCGCGCTTGCCCTCGCCGGTGTGGTGGTGCTGGTGGTGCTGGCCTCCTTGCAGGGCGACCTGTGGAAAGTCACCAGTTTCAGCATCTATGGTATCTCCCTGTTTCTGCTGTACACCCTGTCAACGCTGTATCACTCCTTGCGAGGACGGGCCAAGAAGATTTTCAAGAAGCTGGATCACGTCGCTATCTACCTGCTTATCGCGGGCACCTATACCCCGTTTACGCTGGTCACCCTGCGTGGTGCCTGGGGCTGGACACTGTTCGTATCATCTGGGGGCTGGCTATTATCGGCATCATCGTGGACAGCCGCCACAAGGAAGGATCGCGCGCTATACAGATGATCATCTATCTGCTGATGGGCTGGCTGATCCTGTTCGCCATGAACCCCCTGGTCCAGGTGTTGCCCGCCGGCGCGCTGGTGTTACTGGTGCTGGGTGGCGTGTTCTATACCAGCGGGATAATTTTTTATGCCCTCGACGAAAGAATAAAACACGCCCACGGTATCTGGCATCTTTTCGTACTGGCCGGCAGCATTTCACACTATCTGGCAGTGCTGCTTTATATCTTGTAAATGCAGTCAGCAGCTTGCCCGCATGCAGCAAAAATAAGCAGATTACTTGTTTTCCTTCTTCAGGTTCAATGACACGGAATTTATGCAATAACGCAGCCCGGTAGGCGCTGGCCCGTCTTCAAAGACATGTCCGAGGTGGGCATCACAGCTGGCGCACATGACCTCGATACGCGTCATGCCGTGACTGCTATCGGTTGCCGTCTTGATGTTTGCAGTGACCCCGGGCCGTATGAAACTGGGCCAGCCGCAACCGGAGTCGAATTTGTCGTCGGAGTGAAATAACTGCGTGCCGCAACAACTGCAGTGATATATGCCATTGTCCTCGCAGTTGTAGTACTCACCGCTGAACGGTCGTTCCGTACCCTTGCAACGTGTCACCTGATACTGTTGCGGGGTCAGCTGTGCTTGCCATTCGGCATCGGTCTTTTCGATTTTTTTAGCCATCGTCTTTCCTGCTGCTGCCTGTGTAGATACGCTGCGCACCTTCCAGCTGTTGCAGGAATTCCCTGGCGGTGGCAACGCCGATTTCAGCCTCTGCACGAGCTTGCGGCTCTGTGCTGTTGCGGGCCTCGTTCTGAGCCCAGTTGAGGAACTCGGTCACGGCTGTGACCTGTTGATCAACGGGCAGCGATTTCAGATAGTCACTCGGACGCGCCCTGACGCGCTTGCCTTCAATGACATCCAGATTGAACAGGAGTTTCATTGCGTGGTATCCGCTGTAACCGCTTCTGTATCCCGGTCCAGTGGCCGGTGAATGCGTACCGACTTCACCATGTTTTCCTTTATCTGCACAATGTCGACCGGGTGGCTATCGAGCAGCAGGCTGGTGCCGGCTTCCGGGATCATTTCCATGTATTCGATGATCAGGCCGTTGAGTGTTTTCGGTCCATCGGTGGATAGCGACATACCCAGGGCAGCGTTTAGCGAGCGGATATTGATGGAGCCGTCGACCAGCCAGGTACCGTCGTCCTGTGGCTGAATGTCCTCGATATGGGCGGTCGGGTCGGATGTGAATTCTCCGACAATCTCTTCCAGGATGTCCTCCAGCGTGACCAGTCCCTGGATCTCGCCGTATTCATCCACGGCGAAACCGATGCGCCGGTGCTCACGCTGAAAGTTAAGCAGTTGCCGGTTCAGAGAAGTACCTTCCGGTATGAAGTAAGGCTCCCTTGCAATTCCCAGCAGTGTCTCACGGTCGAGCTGGTCACGGTAGAGTAACGGCAGGACCTTGCGCATGTGCAGGATACCGATGACATGGTCAATGGTTTCTCGATACAGTGGCAGGCGCGTGTACTGGCTCTCCATCAGCAGTTTGCGGGAGACTTCCCAGTCCGCGTCGATATCAATGCCGGTCACCTCGTTGCGCGGCACCATGATGTCTTCCACCGTGACCTTCTCCAGGTCCATCAGGTTGAGCAGCATGGACTGGTGGCGTTTCGGGATCATGGCACCGGCTTCGGTCACCACGGTGCGCAATTCCTCGGTGGTGAGTGCATCACTGGCACCCTGTTCAGGCGAAACGCCCACCAGTCTCAGTAAGCCATTGGAGATCCCGTTGACTATCCATACCAGCGGCGACATCACTTTTAACAACGGGATATAGACAAAAGCTGCCGGAAAGGCAATCCGCTCGGGGTGCAACGCGGCTAGTGTTTTTGGTGTGACCTCGGCGAACAGCAGGATCACCATGGTCAGTATCAGGCCGGCGGCGAACAGCAGGCCGGTGTCATTGTAGATACGCAGGGTAATCAGCGTCATCAGGATAGACGCAAGCACGTTGACAAAATTATTGCCCAGCAGGATCAGGCCAATCAGGCGATCCTGGCGTTGCAGCAGTTTCTGTGCACGCATCGCGCCGGGATGTTGTTTCTCGGCGAGGTGCCGCAGACGATAACGGTTAAGCGTCATCAGGCCTGTCTCGGAGCCGGAGAAGAATGCAGATAGCAGGATCAGTAAAAAGAGTGCCGCAAACAGCACGCTCAGGGGGGTGTCGTCCAAACAGGACTGCCTCGGGTTATTTATCGAACCGGTATTTTACAGAAAAAACAGCCTTGCTGTCAGTGAAATATACGGTACTACTTGCCGATTACCAGCTCCAGTACGAATTTGCTGCCAAAATACGCAAGCATCAGGAAGATGAAGCCACCGATGGTCCAGCGGATCGCAATGCGGCCTCGCCAGCCATATCGCCAGCGGCCCCATAGCAGGATGGCAAATACGATCCAGGCAATGATGGACAGGGTGGTTTTGTGTACCAGGTGCTGGGCAAAGATGTCCTCGAGAAACAGCATGCCGGTTACCAGTGCCAGTGTCAGCAGCACAAAGCCGGTCGCGATCATGTGGAACAGCAGCGATTCCATGGTTTGTAATGGTGGCAGCGCACGAATAAAACCGCCCGGTTCCCGATTTCGCAGATGGCTGTCCTGGATCGCGAGCAGCAGTGCCTGCAGGACAGCGAGGCCCAGAATGCTGTAGGCCAGTAAGGACGCCAGGATGTGACTCTCCAGTTGCCAGGAACGGCTGCTGCTGACGAAGTACGGGGCCGGGAAAATCATTGTCAGGCCGATGCAGATCGCGGCGGCCGAAAATACCGGAATTCCCAGGTTTTCGACCGGTTCCACAAATGTCGCCAGCAGCAGTAGCAGCGCCGCCGTAAAGGCAACCAGAGATGCAGCATAGAATATCCCGAGATTAAGCCCATCGGCCGTCATGATGGCGGGATACAGCACACTGCCATGGATGAATATTGCGGCGAGGCCAAGCATCATGATCTGGCTTCGCTGGCAGCTGGCATCAGGGACACCGCGCATTAGCCTTGCCAGCAGCAGGGCGCTGGCAAGCAGGTACAGAACAATCGCGAGGAGTCCGGGCAGGGTTGGTGTCATGCCGGGATGATGACATAACTGCCGTTGGCATTGAAGTATTGCCTGTCTGGGTGTCCGTGTTGCCGTGGTATCGTTTTTTGACGCTATAATCGCGGTTCATTTCTTATTGCGGTGTATCCGGGAGCTGTAACGCGCATGTTTGACAATCTTACTGACCGGCTGTCCAGAACCATCAGGAACCTGCGTGGCCAGGGGCGCCTGAGCGAAGACAATATCAAGGACGCCTTGCGTGATGTGCGTATGGCTCTGCTGGAGGCCGATGTGGCCTTGCCGGTGGTGAAGGAATTTATTGACCGGGTACGCGAGCGGGCCTCCGGGCAGGAGGTGCTGAAAAGCCTGTCACCGGGACAGATGCTGGTGAAAGTGGTCAATCAAGAGTTGGTCCACATGATGGGGGAGGCCAATGACGGCCTGAACCTGAATGTACGGCCGCCGGCTGTCATCCTGATGGCAGGGCTGCAGGGCTCGGGCAAGACGACCAGCACGGCCAAGCTGGCGCGCATGCTGAAAGAGCGGGAAAAGAAATCCGTACTGGTCGCCAGTTGCGATATCTACCGACCGGCGGCCATCGAGCAGTTGCAGACACTGGCCGGTGAAGTCGGGGCCGTGTTTTTCCCCAGTGCGACTGACCAGGATCCGGTCAGGATTGCAGAAGATGCGATATCCCACGCGCGCAAGCAGCATCTTGACGTGGTGATCATCGATACAGCCGGTCGCCTGCATATCGATGACGGACATGATGGCCGAGATTCGCCGTGTACATGACGCGGTGCGGCCGGTGGAAACGCTGTTCGTTGTTGACAGCATGACCGGTCAGGATGCGGCCAATACCGCACGGACGTTTAATGAGGTGTTGCCGCTTACAGGTGTCATCCTGACCAAGGCGGACGGTGATGCACGCGGTGGTGCGGCCTTGTCGATCCGTGCGATCACCGGTAAGCCGATCAAGTTTATCGGTGTCGGTGAAAAGACCGCGGCACTGGAGGCCTTTCATCCTGACCGTATCGCATCACGCATCCTCGGCATGGGGGACATTCTCAGCCTCGTCGAGGAAGCGGAACAGAAGGTCGACAAGGAGCAGGTCGAAAAGCTTGCCAGGAAGATATCCGGGGGCAAGGGCTTTGATATGAACGACTTTCGCGATCAGCTCGATCAGATGCTGAACATGGGCGGGCTGGCCGGACTGATGGACAAGTTGCCCGGGATGGGACAGTTGCCGAAGAACGCCATGATGGATGACAGTCAGGTGCACCGCATGAAGGCGATCATCAATTCCATGACGCCGCAGGAACGTAGTTTCCCTGCCGTCATCAAGGGGTCGCGGCGGCGCCGCATTGCCGCAGGGTTCCGGCACCCAGGTGCAGGATGTGAATCGCCTCCTGAAGCAGCACCTGCAGATGCAGAAAATGATGAAAAAGATGTCCAGGGGCGGCATGGGCAAGATGCTTCGGGGCATGAAGGGCAAGTTGCCGCAAGGAGGCCAGGGGTTTCCGTTCTGAGTGGAGGCCCCAGCTGGGGAACAACCGGAATTTTCATCCCCGCAAATAAAAAACGGTGGCGAGGCCACCGTCGAATACTGCGCTAAATCGGTTAGTTACAATAAATTATTATGGTCTTGTTGTTATTGCCAAGTGCCGTTGCGCAAACAAATTCTTATTATCATTGCAATGAGCTCTTATTCTTTGTGCGTCCTACTGTGCTACCTCCACCGGAATGCATTCTTCTTCTGTGCTCACATGAATAATATAGCAATCGGTATGCCAACTATTAAAAATTGACAATATAATTAACAAGATGCATAAAGTATGTCCGGGTTTCGGGTCGGTATTTTTCCACGACGTTCGTAAGGAAACTCGACAAGAGTCAACGAGCTTTCAGGCTCCTTTGGCGCAGGGATGTCCAGAATATTAAATACATATAAAACAGTAGTGTTAAGACTTCATGGTAAGACAATCAGCGGCCGCCGGGGATTTCTGTAACAAATGTCGACAGGCTGCCGTGGCTACTCGGACCGGCAGATACGGTAAGTTCAGTCGCTGCTAAATGTCCGGTGCCTCTTCACTTTTTCAGGGAATCGCGTAGAATTGCGCGGCTTTCAAGGGTTGCTGATCAAAGGCTTGCGCCTGGCAGCACATTTTTTAGTGTTTAGTGAGGATAGAGATTCTTATGGTGACGATCAGAATGTCACGCAGTGGCGCCAAGAAGCGCCCCTTTTACCACATCGTGGTAACCGACAGCCGTAACCGCCGGGACGGTCGTTACATCGAACGTATTGGTTTTTTTAATCCGGTTGCCATCGGCGGTGAAGTGCGCCTGCGCCTGGATACCGAACGTGCGGATCACTGGACAGCCCTGGGTGCACAGGTGTCTCCGCGTGTTGAAAAACTCCTGAAGGATCAGCGGGCGCAGTAACGTACCTGTCTGTCTGGTCGATTGCGTGTTCTGATCGGTGATGGACGAAGACAGTAACGGTTCGAAAGACGAACTGCTGGTGATGGGGCGCATTGCCTCACCCTTCGGTGTCAAGGGTTGGGTACGAGTGAATGCATACACGGCCATGGCGGACAACCTGCTGGATTATTCACCCTGGTATCTGAATTTACAGGGGGAATGGCAGGCAACAGAACCACTCGCCGGACGCCATCATGGCAAGGGTCTGGTGGTGCAACTGCAAGAGTGCCATGACCGGGATGCGGCTGCTGCACTGACGGGGACTGACATTGGCATCTATCGAAGTCAGTT
This sequence comes from uncultured Gammaproteobacteria bacterium, assembly GCA_963701505.1. Lineage (GTDB taxonomy): Bacteria > Pseudomonadota > Gammaproteobacteria > UBA9214 > UBA9214 > UBA9214. Next base: position 56,650 of record CAVOZZ010000012.1, on the reverse strand, counting down.
ACCGCCAGCCTGAGGCGGATGAGTATTACTGGAGTGACCTGGTCGGCCTGCAGGTTATTACCCGAGATGGTCTGGTGCTCGGTGTTGTAGACCACCTGTTCGAGACCGGTGCCAATGATGTGATGGTGGTTAAAGGGGAGCAGGAATACCTGGTTCCCTTTATACAGGAACAGGTTGTTGAATCAGTCGATCTCGAATCGCGGATCATTCGGGTTGACTGGGATCCTGATTTCTAGAGCTGTGAATGATGCGCATTGATGTTGTGACCCTGTTTCCCGAGATGATCCGGGAACGCGCTGCGTACGGAATACAGGGACGGGCCATTGAAAAAGGCCTGCTGATGCTGAAGACCTGGAACCCGCGGGATTATAGCGACGACAAGCACCGGGGCGTCGATGACCGGCCCTATGGTGGCGGCCCCGGAATGGTCATGCAGGTGCAGCCACTGCGTGCAGCCATTCAGCGGGCAAAGAGCGGCGGCTGCAGCGGCACCGGTTATCTACCTGTCACCGCAGGGTGCAAGGTTTGACCAGGGCAAGGCGAGGCAACTGGCCGGCCTTGAGCGGATTATCCTGGTCGCCGGGCGTTATGAAGGCATTGATGAGCGCCTGATCGGGCTGGAAGTGGATGAAGAATTATCGGTCGGTGATTACGTCCTCAGTGGCGGTGAGTTGCCGGCCCTGATCGTGATGGATGCCGTGACCCGGCTGTTGCCCGGGGCACTGGGTGATGCGGATTCGGCGCAGGAAGACTCCTTCATGGGGGGCCTGCTGGATTATCCGCACTACACGCGACCGGAAGAGATTGAAGGCTTGCGGGTGCCGGAGGTATTAACCAGTGGCAACCATGCGGATATCAGGCGCTGGCGTCACAAGCAGGCGCTGGGACGGACCTGGCAGCGACGACCGGATTTACTGCAAGCCATGCAGCTGGATGAAGAGCAGCAGGTTTTGCTAAACGAATTTATTAGTGAGTACGAGTCGGGTAATTGAGTGATCAATAGCCCATTATCAGAACCCAGAGGATCAGTCATGAGCAACATAATCGCACAGCTTGAACAGGAGCAGATGAAACAGGATATTCCGGAATTCAGCCCGGGAGATACCGTCACTGTACAGGTAAAGGTCAAGGAAGGCGCGCGTGAGCGACTGCAGGCGTTTGAAGGTATTGTAATTGCCAAGCGCAACCGTGGCATGAACTCGGCCTTTACGGTGCGCAAGATTTCACACGGTGAGGGTGTTGAGCGTGTTTTCCAGACGCACAGCCCTGCCATTGGCTCTATTACAGGTCAAGCGCAGGGGCGACGTACGCCGTGCCAAGCTCTACTACCTGCGCGAACTGTCCGGCAAGTCCGCACGCATCAAGGAAAAGCTCTAGGTTTACGCAGGACAGGGCATTAACCGCTAGAATAACGGGTACCCGCAAACCGGGTACCCGTTTTTTTTGGAGGGGGTGTCATGATGCAACGATGAAACTTTGCAACGGTCTACGATGCTGTCGTTGACTCACCCCTTGGCCATCTGGGTATCTGCTGTCATGACGAGCGCGTCAGCCGGCTGGATTATCTTGCCGGATGCGTGCCGCTAAAGGCGGCAACGCACTGCCTTCGGACGGCAGGTGACGACACAGCTTGTCGCGTTCTTTGATAATCCCGGACACCCTTTCACGCTGGCGCTTGACCTGCAGGGCACCGCCTTCCAGTGCCGCGTCTGGGATGCGCTGACGCGGATAGCGGCGGGCCAGACACTCACCTATGGCGAACTGGCCTGCCCGGCTCGGCAGTGGTGCCCGCGCGGTGGGGAATGCCTGTCGCCACAACCCGGTATCCATCATCGTACCATGCCACCGTGTCGTCGCCGCCGCGGGTATCGGCGGCTATTCAGGCAGCACCGATGGCCATGAGATTCACCGCAAGCAGTGGTTGCTCAGGCACGAGGGAATCGCCGCTCCGGCCTTGAAAATCCGCAGGAAGTCCCCAACTAACAGGTTACATCCAGGCAAACAGAGGAATTTGCACGCATGACCGTCGATAGCCAGAAAGAAACCCTCGAATTTCAGACCGAAGTGAAGCAGCTGCTGCAGCTGATGATTCACTCGCTGTATTCCAACAAGGAAATATTCCTGCGCGAGCTTGATCTCCAACGCATCAGATGCCTGCGACAAACTCCGTTTTGAAGCACTGGCCAATGACACGCTCTATGAAGACGATACCGAGCTGCGTATTCGCATCGATTTTGACAAGCAGGCCAGGACGATCACCGTCACGGATACCGGTATCGGCATGACGCGCGACGATGTGGTCGATAACATCGGCACCATCGCGAAATCCGGTACCCGCCAGTTTTTCGAATCACTCACCGGTGACCAGGCCAGGGACAGCCAGCTGATTGGCCAGTTTGGTGTGGGTTTCTATTCCGCGTTTATCGTGGCTGACAAGGTGACACTGACCACACGCCGGGCCGGTCTTGGGCCCGAACACGGCGTGCTATGGAGTTCCAGCGGCGACGGCGAATTTACCCTGGAGACGGTTGAGAGGGCGCAGCGTGGTACCGAAGTGGTGCTGCACCTGCGCGAGGGTGAGGATGAATTTCTTGAAAGCTACCGCCTGAAAAACATTATTCACAAGTATTCCGATCATATTCCGCTGTCGATTGAAATGCTCGCCAGACCCGAGAAGAAGACAAGGAAGCGGACTACGAGGTGGTCAACAAGGCGTCAGCACTGTGGACCCGGCCGCGTACTGAAGTGAGCGACGAGGAATACAAGGAATTCTACAAGCACGTTGCCCATGACTTCGAGGATCCGATGAAATGGGTGCACAGTCATGTGGAAGGCAACCAGTCCTACAAGACCCTGTTCTATATTCCCTCGCGTGCTCCGTTTGATCTCTACGACAGGGACAGCCGTCATGGCATCAAGCTCTATGTGCGTCGCGTCTTCATTATGGATGATGCCGAGCAATTGATGCCGTATTACATGCGTTTCGTGCGCGGACTGGTGGATTCGGACGATCTGCCGCTGAACGTTTCGCGTGAAATACTGCAGCACAACAAGCTGATCGATACCATCCGTTCCGGTTCTGTAAAGAAGGTACTTGGTCTGCTGGAATCGATGGCGAAGGAAGAACCGGAAGTCTACAAGGACTTCTGGAAGCAGTTTGGCAAGGTCCTGAAAGAAGGTCCTGGCGAGGATTTTGCCAACCGCGACCGCATTGCCGGCTTGCTGCGCTTCGCAACCACGGAAAACGACAGCGATGAGCAAACGGTATCGCTGGATGACTATATTGGCCGCATGAAGGACGGTCAGGACACGATCTATTACGTCACCGCTGACAGCTTCGCGGCTGCAAAAAACAGCCCGCACCTGCAGATATTCCGGCGCAAGGGCATCGAGGTGCTGCTGTTGTCCGACCGTGTCGACGAATGGCTGGTTTCCCACCTGACCGAATACAAGGACAAGAAGCTGGCATCCATTGCCAAGGGCGAGCTGGATCTCGACAAGCTGGCTGACGAGGAAGAGAAGAAAAAGGCAGAGGAGACCAAGGATGAATTTGCCGATCTTGTCAAACGCATGCAGGAGGTACTTGCGGAACGTGTCAACACGGTGCGCGTCAGCCAGCGTCTTACCGACTCGCCGTCCTGCCTGGTGATGGGTGAGCATGATATGGCCGTACACATGCAGCAAATGCTCAAACAGGCCGGTCACGATGTGCCGCTCAGCAAACCGGATCTTGAAATCAATCCGGCACATCCGCTGGTCAGTCGTCTGCAGGGACGAAGCCGATGAGGCAGCGCTTCAGCAGCTGGGCAAACGTGCTGCTGGACCAGGCAATGCTCAGTGAGGGTGGTCAAGCTGGAAGACCCGGTCGCCTTTGTCAACCGCCTCAACGATCTGCTGCAGGAAATGACGACATAGCAGGGAATTCGCGCATGAATGCCCCTCTCTTCCCGCAGGAGCGCCGTCCGACGAGCGGCAGATGAGCCCGCAGGTCGTTTTCCTGTTACGATTGCGCGGATGAGTACCGCATTGAGTCCGAGAGACGGAAAAGCCTGTGCTCCTTGCCACCGTCTTTACCGACTACATCTGTCCTTTCTGCTATATCGGTGATGTGCGTCTCGATCGTCTACGGGATGACTACGACCTGAAAATCAGCTGGTGCTTCCTCGAAATACACCCGGACACCCCGGCGGCAGGCATGGATACCGATGCGCTGGGTTATTCCGGAGCCCGCTGGCAGACCATGATGGACAACCTGGCAGTGCTTGCCGCGAGGAGGGCATCACCTTCCGGCCCCATACCTTTACAACCAACTCACACAAGGCGCTGTTGCTGGCAGAAGCGGCCAAGGAAGCTGGTGCCGATGTCTTTTATGCGCTGCATCGTCAGCCTGTTCGAGGCATTCTTTACCGAGGGTCAGAACATCGGTGATGAATCCGTGCTTGCACGACTGGCGCACGCTGCAGGTGTAGCGGATGATTTAGTGTCACGGGCCTGGACGGACGACCGCTATGAACAACGCCTGCAACTGTACCTCGCTGCCGCACAGGAACTCGGCGTACGTGCCACGCCAACGGTATTCTTTGGCGAGCAGCAACGCATTGACGGTGCCTTGCCGTTGTCGGTGTTTCAGAAAGCCGCCCGTGAGGGCGCGAACGCCCAGCAGTTCCAGTCAGGCTGAGGTGCAGCGGTATCTCAGAGGAGATCGCGTCATTGCCGCGACCGCGGGGAAGACGAAGCTATTATGCAGCCTGGTCAAAGATGAAAAAGTTACAGGACGACAAGCGCGGTCATCCGCGCCGACAAGTGGCTCTGGGCAGCACGCTTCTTCAAGTCCCGGTCACTCGCCATGCTGGCGATCAATGGCGGCAAGGTGCATCTCAACGGTACCCGTATCAAGCCGGCGCACAAGCTGGGTATCGGTGACCAGCTCACCATTCGCAAGGGACCCTACACGTTCGCGATCACCGTTGCGGGCCTGTCGTTGCAGCGTGGCCCTGCCGTGGTGGCAGCGCGCCTGTACTGCGAGTCGCAGCAGAGCCAGCAGCAACGCCAGCAGTTACGCGAGCAGCAGAAGATGCAGGGCAAGACGCCAGGCAGACACGAACGGCGACCGGACAAGCGAGAGCGGCGGCAGATACATCAGTTCAAGAACGAGCGGTTAAACTAGCCGCGATCCCTGATGAGCAAGCCGGTCACGCCACTACTCACCGTCGATATCATTATTGAAATGGTCGATCGTCCCGGGCATCCCGTCGTCCTGATCGAACGGAAGTATCCGCCACCCGGCTGGGCCTTGCCCGGCGGTTTCGTCGATGTCGGCGAGACGCTGGAGGCCGCGGCAATCAGGGAGGCGCGCGAGGAGACCTCACTGGATGTCACGCTCAAGTTGTTGCTGGGCAATTACTCCGATCCCGCGCGCGATTTTCGAGGTCATACCGCCAGTGCCGTCTATGTTGCCGAGGCACAGGGCGAGCCGCGTGCGGCCGATGATGCCCGCCATCTGGCGCTTTACGATCCACGTGCCACCCCGGCGCTTGCGTTTGACCATGAACGGATCATGAAAGACTATCTGCATTACCTGGACACGGGATCAGTGCCGGCGCCTGTGCAGGTGAGCTGAACGAAAAGTGTTTACAACCTGTTCGGGTGACGGCAATGTGGGCAGCCTGACCGGACTCTCAACTGGAGGATAATCATGACCAATCTATTGCAGAACGATGCATTCGGTAAACTGGTGATTCGACTGACTGTTGGCCTTCTTATCCTGTTCCACGGTATCGACAAGCTACTTAACCCCGACTCCCTTGGATTTATCCGTTCCATGCTGGAGGGGGCAGACCTGCCGGCGGCACTTGCCTATGGCGTCTATGTGGGCGAGGTCATTGCGCCACTGATGATTGTCCTGGGCATCTATTGCCGGCTTGGCGGACTGCTGGTTGCTGTGAATATGCTGTTTGCCTCTGGCTGGCCCATGCGGACGATATTTTCACTTTAAGTGAACATGGTGGCTGGGCGCTGGAGTTGCAGGGTTTCTATTTGTTCACTGCCCTTGCCCTTGTCTTTCTCGGCAGCGGTCGCTATGCCATCAAGCCGGACTGAGAGGAAGTGTAATGCGACCAGCGCAGTTGTTAACAGTACTTGAGCGGGAATTCCAGGCAGCACTGCATGGTCAGCATACCCCCGTCATGCTGTGGGGTGCGCCGGGTGTTGGCAAATCGCAGATGGTCGCCCAGGTGGCTGAACATCATGGCATGCCGGTCATCGATATACGCCTGTCACAGATGGAGCCGAGTGATCTGCGCGGCATACCGTTCCGGGTCGAAGACCGGGTCGACTGGGCGGTGCCTTCCATGTTGCCGGATGCCGAACGACACGGTCATCAGGGCATTCTGTTTCTCGATGAAATCACCTCGGTACCACCCAGTGTGTCGGCCGCGGCCTACCAGTTGATTCTTGATCGCCGGCTTGGCGCCTACGAGGTGCCGGCTGGCTGGGCAATATTTGCCGCCGGCAACCGCCAGGGTGACCGCGGCGTGACCTATACCATGCCGGCGCCGCTGGCAAACCGCTTCTCGCATTTTGAGGTCGACATCAACCTGGATGACTGGGTTGCCTGGGCCTATGCACATGAAATCGATGAACGTCTGATTGCCTTTTTGCGCTTTCGCCCGGAATTGCTGTTCGAGTTTGACCCGGCACATAACCCGGTGGCCTTTCCGTCGCCGCGTTCCTGGGAATTTGCACACCGTGCACTGCACAAATTCGGGGATATACAGGAGCTGTTGACCGGTTCCCTGCAGGCCTGTGTCGGACCGGCTGCCGGCATCGAGTTATCTGCCTTTGTCGAGAACCTCGACAAGTTGCCGGACATCGATGCCATCGTGCGCGGTGAGAAGGTCAGGGTGCCGAAGGAAACCGATCTGCAATATGCCGTCGCCGCGGCGCTGGTAGGTCGTGCCATTCGCGCGAAGAACGACGACAATGCGCACGAGACCTTCGGCAATATCCTGGAATTTGCCGGTTCACTTTCCGCAACGGGAAATGGGCGTCATGCTGGTCTCGGATATGTACCGGGCCATCGGGCAGGATATCTTTACTGTTCCGCAATTTCGAAGTGGGCAAATATTGTTGCGGATGTGATGTTGTATGACGGTTGACTGTTCGTCTTGGGCTTTGCTCTGAAGGGCAAGATGCCCTTTTTTTATCTTTCGGACGCATCCTGTTTGGCTAGGTACATACTCTCTGCCTGTTTCACCCACTTGGGCTGGGTGATTCTTTTTTATCTTCTTATTTTCGCCCTGAAGGGCGAGGTACTTTTCTTTGCTCCGCCAAAGAAAAGTACCCAAAAGAAAGGCGAACCCGGAGGCTTGCCCGCTACGCGGGTTCCCTGTGCTTCTCGGGATTTTGAGCGCTCGCCAAACTCGCAGCATTTGCCGCGCCTGCGGCTAGCAAATCCAGCTCGACAGACTGGCTCGCTGGCTCTCAAAATCCCTGCGATGCTCGGCGGCGCCAGACGGGGGTGAAACCTGAAACCCATAACCTGCCATCCCGTACCCGTTTGCACTCGCCGAGTACCGCAGCCAGTCCGGGATCAAGGCGCGCACCTGTTTGAGGCAGGTTTACCTGCCGAGTTGTGCGCGCCCCCGGAGTGGCGAGGAACGCAGGGCATCGGCGCAGCCGATGAGTGCACCGGGGCGCCCTTCTCTTTGGGTACTTTCTCTTGGGCAAGCAAGAGAAAGTACCTCGCCCTTCAGGGCGAAATAAACCGGTGAAAAAAATTGTTAAATAAATGCACCTCGTAGCTATGGCAAAATACACCCATGACGGATGAAATCGAAACCAAACTGTCCGCTGCCTGCACCCGGCTGATCCTTGACCGGCCATTTCTTGGAGCGCTGGTATTACGCATGCCTATGAAAGCGGCGGACCCAAAGTGGTGTGCAACCATTGGCACCGACGCACGACATTTTTATTACAACCCTGCCTATATCGACAGTCTGTCACTGGAACAGACACAGTTCGCACTGGCACATGAAGCGCTGCATTGTGCCTTGTCGCACTTTGCACGTCGCGAGCACCGCAATGTACAACGCTGGGATATTGCCTGTGACCTGGCAATCAATCCGATACTGATCAAAGAGGGTATGACCGCGGTACCGGGGGCGCTGTATAACATCGGCTATGAAGGCATGATGGCCGAGGAAATCTACCCGCTGGTCAAGGAGAACAATGAAGAACAACCGCATGACCAGCACCTGTATGGCAAGGAAAGCAAAGCCACACAGTCGGCGCATGACGGTAAAGACCAACAGCCGGACCAGCAGGACAGTGACAGTGACGAGGGCGCCGGTGGTGGCAGTGGTGCTGACACCGGGGAGATAACTGCCGGCGCACCGGAACCGTTGAGTGAGTCGGAAAAGGAACAGCTGTCCATACAATGGCGTCAACGCCTGGCGGGTGCGGCACAGCAGGCGATGCAGGCCGGCAAGCTTGCGGGATCACTGCGGATGCTGGTTGATCACCTGCTGCAACCGCAATTGCCCTGGCGGATGCTGCTGGCACGCTACATGACTGCTTCCAGTCGCGATGACTACAGTTACATGCGCCCGTCGCGCCGCGAGGGTGATGCCATTTTCCCCAGCCTGAGAAGCACGCAGACCGATGTCGTGGTGGTGCTCGATACCAGCGGTTCCATCAAGCCCGCCGAGATGCAGGAATTTGTGAGCGAGATCGACGCTATCAAGGGACAGGTGCGTGCACGAATCACCCTGCATGCCTGTGATGCCGCGCTCTCCGGCGATGGTCCCTGGCTGTTCGAGCCGTGGGATGAGTTTGCCTTGCCGGACACGATTCGTGGCGGTGGTGGCACCCGCTTTACCCCGGTGTTCCAATGGATCGATGAGCAGGGGGCAACACCGGACCTGCTGGTCTACTTCACCGATGCCGAGGGCGAATTTCCAAAGCGGGAACCGTGTTTTCCAGTCATCTGGCTGGTGAAAGGGCGCGGCAAGGTACCCTGGGGGCAGCGGATCCAGCTGAACTGACCGTTCAGGGTAAGCAGCAAAAAATATCGCCATGCTTGCATATTAGGGTAAGTTCCGACTCCTCGCAGAAATCCATAGAACCCCCGGTTCCGCCATAAAGTGATCATATACGTCCCTGGAGTCTGGAGTCATGCAAGGACTTGTACCAGAGCCCCGGAACTGCAACCATTGATGAATATCTTCGCTGATGTAAAAGAACATAATGCCCGGACAACTGAGCCTCCAGTTCCACAGCCCGGACAACCTCCGTGTTGTACTTGCAGGCAGCTGGCTTTTAGTTGACAGCCTCCCTTCTGCCGATGCTGTCGCTCTGCAACTGCAGTCTCGCAGCGACGTACACAGGATCAGCTTCGACGGCAAGGCCATCACTCAATGGGACAGCGGTCTGCTGATATTTCTCGCCCGTGTCTACCAGCTGGCCAGTGAAGGCAAGATCAATGTCGATCCAGGCGGGCTACCCGACGGTGCCCGGCGCATGATGAAGCTGGCAACGGCGGTGCCCCCGAAGGAAGACACGGGCAAACACAGCGAACACCCACCCTTGCTGGAGCGAATCGGCCGGAGATCGCTGTCCATGTGGCGTGCAGCCCCCGAGATGCTGCACTTCCTCGGCGAGGTCACCCTCAGTTTCGGCAGGTTGTTTCGTGGCACGGCACAATTCAGGCGTTCCGACCTCATGCTGATCATTGAGGACGTGGGAGCGCACGCCCTGCCGATTGTCTCCCTGATCAGCTTTCTCGTCGGCCTGATCGTCGCTTACATGGGTGCGGTGCAGTTGGCACAGTTCGGTGCCCAGATCTACATCGCCAACCTGGTCAGTCTTGGCATGACGCGGGAGATGGGTGCCCTCATGACCGGCGTCATCATGGCCGGGCGAACCGGTGCCGCCTTTGCTGCCCAGCTTGGCACCATGCAGGTGAATGAGGAAATTGATGCCTTCAGGACGCTGGGTTTCAACCCGATCGACTTCCTCGTCCTGCCGCGTATGCTGGCGCTGATCCTGATGATGCCCCTGCTGGTGCTGTATGCGGGCATTGTCGGCATCACCGCCGGGATGTTCGTCGCGGTAACGGTCTTCGATATCAGCACCTTTGAGTATTACCAGCAAACCGTGCGTTCCATGGCCTGGACGCATATCTGGGTCGGCGTGATCAAGGGCACGGTATACGGCATGCTGATCGCCTTTGCCGGTTGCCTGCGCGGCATGCAGTGTGGGCGCAGTGCCCAGGCCGTAGGCGAGGCGACCACCTCTGCGGTGGTGACCGGCATCCTGTTCATTGTCATCGCCGCCTCGCTGCTCACCATCCTGTTCCAGGAGCTGGGGATCTGACATGAAAGCGACCGCCGTGCAGCATAAAAAAGACCCCGATGCCCACATCACGGTACAGGATCTGACCATGATGTACGGTAATTTTGTCATCCAGCACGATCTCAATTTCGCAATTCCGCGTAGTGATATCTTTATCATCATGGGTGGTAGCGGTTGCGGCAAAAGCACCCTGTTGCGCCACATGATCGGGCTGAAGGCACCGGCCAGGGGGAGGGTGCTGTTTGGTGATACCAGTTACTGGGAGTCGACACCGGCCGAACAGCAACGTATCAAACGCGGTTTTGGCATGAGTTTCCAGAGTGGTGCGCTGTGGAGTTCCCTGACGCTGGCCGAGAACGTTGCCCTGCCGCTGGGCGAATACACGGACCTGACAGCGGCCGACATTGCCGAGGTCGTGTCGCTGAAACTCTCGCTGGTCGGGTTGGCCGGTTTCGGGGAGTTCTATCCGTCCGAGATCAGCGGCGGCATGCAGAAGCGCGCCGCACTGGCCCGTGCGATTGCGCTTGACCCCGAGATCCTGTTTTTCGACGAACCCTCGGCAGGACTCGACCCGATCAGTTCGCGGCGACTCGACGACCTGATGCTGGAACTGCGTGACAGCCTTGGTACCACCATTATCGTCGTGACCCATGAACTGGCCAGCATCTTCACCATCGGCGACAACGCGGTTTTTCTCGACGCGGAAACGCGTACCATGATTGCCAGTGGTAACCCGCGGACACTGCGGGACGAAAGTCCCAACCCGGTCGTCAGACGATTTCTCAATCGAGGTGAGTCATGAGCAAGCAAGCCAACCCCACCCTGATCGGTATCTTTGTTGCGGGGGCCATCGGTCTGATCGTGGCGGGAATCCTGATAATCAGTGGTGGCAAACTGCTGCTAACCGACAAGACCAACTATGTCCTTTACTTCAAGGGATCGGTCAAGGGCCTCAATATCGGCTCGCCGGTCAGCTTTCGCGGCGTCAACATTGGCACCGTGACCGACATCCAGCTGGTGGTCAACGAAGAGGAGTCTGATATTCGCATACCGGTGATTATCGAAATCGACAATACGAAATTCATCAGACCTCAGGCCGGAAAATCACTGTTGCGCGACGATGACAGTATCGCCGTCTTGGTAGAGGCCGGCCTGCGCGCCCAGTTGCAGTTACAGAGTCTGCTGACCGGCCAGCTGTTTATTCAAATCGACTTTTTACCCAATACACCCGCGAACCTGGTCGGAGACAACCGGTCCCGATGGGCGCTCCAGGAAATACCCACCATCCCCTCGCCAATCGAGATCATTGGTAAACTCCTGGAAGACATACCCATGGATAAGGTCAAGGAACATATCCTGGCCGCGATCGAGGGGGTCGACAGGCTGGTAAATTCCGAGGAACTGCATCAATCAATTACCGCCCTGCACGCGGCACTGGATGGCTTTACCCGGCTGGTCGCCAACCTTGACCAGCAGGTCGAGCCAGTCGCCAGTAACGTCAACCTGACGCTGAATAATGCCCGCGAAGCGCTGCAAAAGGCCAGCATTACCCTGGATGACATTCGTAGCACCATGGATCAGGCCGATACGACGCTGCGATCCGCCGATGCGCTGTTCAGTGACGAACAGGTCCTGACCGCGCTCGATAGCGCCCTGAATGAAATCTCGTCGGCCGCTTATGCCATCCGTAACCTTGCCGAGACCATCAACAACCAGCCCGAGTCCCTGATCAGGGGCAGGCAATAGACTGGAGAAACCGCATGCGTCCGATACTCCATACCTTTTTGGTCAGCCTCTGCCTGGCACTGTTGGCCAGCTGCGGTGTCACGAAGCCGTCCAGGTACTATCTCCTGACACCGGCCGAAGAACAAGGTGCCGTCACGTTGAGTACAGCATCCCCGGCAGTCGGAATCGGGCCGGTGACCTTCCCCGCCTATCTTGACCGTCCGGAGATCGTCGTCCGCAGCAGCGGCAACGAGTTGAACTATGCCGGCTCAGACCGCTGGGCGGAGCCACTGAAGACGGCATTCAACCGTACCCTTGCAGAAAACCTGTCGATCATGCTACCCACCGACCTGACCGTGATCCATCCATGGCCGCGTGCGACCGTGCTGGATTACCAGGTGGTCGTTAACGTGACACGTTTCGATGCGGATGCCAGTGGCACGGTTATCCTGACAGCTGCTTGGGAGCTCATCCGCTCCAGTGACGCTGCTGTCATGCAGCGCAACAAGGCGACCTACACCGAAGCTGCCGGCAGCACCGACTATCCGGCAGTAGTGGTCGCACAAAGCCATGCCTTGGAACGGCTCAGCCGGGACATTGCTGCCGCGATCAGCAGTGCCGGATTGCCAGCAGGCGCGCCAAGGGTGGTGCAGGAGTAATTGCCAGCAAGGATAGCGCGTGCGCGGTGGCTAAACGGTCAGTGTTGGCAATGATGAACCTCGACAATGGTATGAACGATACCAAGACTCCCGGGGATGAGGCTCTTGTAGTACTCCGGCGGCCTGGGTGAGTCACTCACTACCGCTATCGTGGCGGAATAGATACCGGGCCCGATGGACCAGATATGCAGATCGGTGATGCGGTTGTCATCCGCGCCCTCGATGGCGTTGCGTGTTTGGTCCAGCATGGCAGCAGGAGCCTGATGGTCAAGGAGAATGCCGCTGGTATCGCGAATCAGTCCCAGTGACCAGCGTGCCACCAGCATGGCGCCGACGATGCCCATCACCGGGTCCATCCAGTTCATGCCAAGGAACTTTCCCGTGAGCAGGGCAAAAATTGCCAGTACCGAAGTCAGTGCGTCTGCCAGGACGTGAAGATAGGCGGCCCTGAGGTTGTGGTCCGTGTGCCCGTGATGGTGTGGATCCGTGTGTTCCTGTTCATGTTCGTCCTTGTGGTCATGATCGTGATCCTGTACACCCAGCATGATCATGCTGGCACCATTTACGATCAGTCCCAGAACGGCAACGACAATGGCTTGATTAAAGGCGATGTCGACGGGATTAAACAGACGATGGATACTTTCGCCTGCCATCAGGAGAGCGAAAAGGGCGAGCAATACAGCACTCGTGTAGCCAGCGAAGGCATTGACCTTGCCGGTTCCAAAACAGAAACGCGAATCTGCCGCACAGCGGCGTGTGTAGACATAGGCGATCGTTGTGATGCCAAGGGCGGCCGTGTGCGAGCCCATGTGCAGGCCATCTGCAAGCAGCGCCATGGAGCCGTAGGCAAGGCCCGTAGTGATCTCGACGACCATCATCGTCGCGGTAATGAGTATCACCCAAAGGGTGCGTTGCTCACCTGGCCTGACCTTGTCCTGACCGAAGATATGTTCGTGTTGCCAATGCTGTGTGGTTTTGCTGTGCATTTCATCTCACATCGGGCCTGAAGCCGGACAAGCAGATCAATAAGCAAGGGGATTCTAACCGCTCAGGTTGCAGTGGGGGAATTCTGTTGAGGTGTTGTTGCTTCAGAACGGCAAGGCCGTAGCGGCATTTTGATCCTCAATACGTGCAAACAGGCCCTTAATCCGCCATTTACAGGGCATATTCATAAATCCACTCCATCCCCCCATATATACAGCTGACTGGCTATTTGACGGGTGGGCACGGATAATACGGCCACTTTTTTCATCAGCGCGTTTTTAAGGAGAATGACTATGCGGGTTATCCTGTTGGGCGGTCCCGGTGCCGGTAAGGGGACACAGGCCAATTACATCAAAGAAAAATACAACATTCCACAGATATCGACCGGCGACATGCTGCGTGCTGCGGTCAAGGCAGGAACGCCACTGGGCGTGGAAGCCAAAAAGGTGATGGATGCCGGTGGGCTGGTTTCCGATGACATCATCCTGGGTCTGATCGAGGAGCGCCTGAAAAACGATGATTGCAAGAATGGCTACCTGTTCGACGGTTTCCCTCGCACCCTGGCGCAGGCAGATGCGCTCAAGGCGAACGGGGTTCCTGTGGATGCCGTGGTCGAGATCGATGTCGACGATGCTGAAATTATCAAGCGCATGAGCGGTCGCCGCGTACACCTGGCTTCGGGCCGTACCTATCACGTGGTCTTTAATCCGCCGAAGCAAGAGGGCAAGGACGACGAGACCGGTGAGCCGTTGATCCAGCGCGATGATGACCAGGAAGACACCGTGCGCGAGCGCCTCAACGTCTATCATCAACAGACTGAGCCCCTGATCTCCTATTACTCCAAGTGGGCCAGTGAAGGCGGTAAGGGCGCACCACGTTATATAAAGATCAACGGCATCGGCAAGGTGAATGAAATTCGCGATGCGATCTTTGCAGGGCTCGACGGCTAGTTAATCCGTGTCTGTCAGAAGAAAAGGCCGGCACATGCCGGCCTTTTCTTTATCTGCTGGTCGGTTAGGCCTTTCACTAGTACTTACGTACCACTACCCGCTACAAGGCTATACCTGCTACAATTTTGGCAACGTCAATTATGTGACGTTGCGGGCATTGGTGAACGCCACATGCCTGCTTGCTAACTGACTGTTATATATAAGTAATTTTACATAATAACAGGTGTGGCATGGGCGAACAGGATCCGGTGTATCCTGCCCAGAGCCCCACGAATGTGCAGGAGTCTTTATGGTTGCGGGTACAAACAGACCGGAGGAAATCGATCCAGGCGGCGTACGCAAGCTGCTTTATCTGATCGATTCCCTGCGTGCTACGCCCGCCGGTAGTCTTGTTTACCGGCAGGCCGAAGGCATGCTTGGTGAAGTTGCCGCGAACCATCTGCGCTCCGAACTGGCCTATTCGGGCTTCGTGAATGTACTGCTGGAGGCATTCAATGCCCACCAGACACCCGGTTCACCCGGCTACGTACAAATCAAGTTACTGCAGGCCCGCCTGCAGCCGCCACTTACCTCCACCGAACTCGACACGCTCAGCGTGTTCATAGAACAGTGCGGTGAACAGATCCGCAGTTCCAGTGCGCTGGAGCCTTCCTTGCTGGTCGAGGCAATCAGTCCACTGCTGGCGGCCTTCGGTATTGATACACCGGCAGAGGCACCGCAGCGCTTTCAGGAGGTTGAATCGTTCGGTGGGGATGCCGCCGGTAGCGGGATATCACCAGCAGCAGCCGTCCCGAGTCAATATGACAGGACGGAAGTGGATTATGGCGAGGAACCCGAAGACGAGATCGAGTCAGAAGAAGAGGATGATTTTCCCGAAGAGGAAATCCCGGCCGGGCAGGACCTGAATGCCATCAATCGCAGCGAACTGGAAGCCCGCCGCGAAGACATTCAGAAGTTACAGGCCACTCTCGGCCAGCAGGTCCTTGAGACCATCACCCAGAATGAAGAATTTGGCGTCATCCTTGAGGTGGCACTTGCCGAGTTGCGACAGGCAGAGGAACTCACCGAGATAGAAAATCTGCGCTGGACGCTGATTCGTGAAGTCGAAAAACTCATGAAGGGACACAATGAGCTGGCGGACAAGCTCGATAGCACCCACCACTACCTGCAGCTGATCGAGTCGGACAGCCGCGAACTGACGGACGAACTGACACGCGTGCGCCTCCTCAGCCTGACAGATGAATTAACCGGACTGCCAAATCGCCGTGCCTTTATGCGGCGAATGGAGGATGAAGTCGCGCGTGTGCAACGTTATGGCTTTCCGTTGTCATTTATCCTCATGGATCTCGACCACTTCAAGGCGGTTAATGACGAACTCGGTCATGCGGCCGGCGATGAGGTACTGAGAGTCTACTCGAAGAACATTCTCTCCATCTTCCGTCACCATGACATGGTGGCCCGCTACGGTGGTGAAGAATTTGCCGTGCTGCTGCCGAATACCGACTCTGACGGTGCGGTGCGTGCACTCAACAAGGTCAGGCGGCGTGCCAGTGAAACGCGCTGGCAAGTCAATGGCACGGTCTCGAAGGTGCCCACCTTTTCCGCCGGTGTGTCACTCTACAAACCTGGCGAATCCGCCAGTGCGTTCATAGAGCGTGCCGACAAGGCGCTGTACCGTGCAAAGCACCTGGGTCGCAACCGTATTGAGCTGGATATCACCTACCAGAGTGACGGCGAGGGCGGTGTCCCGCGTCGCCGCAGTACCGACACCTGATCCCTGGCCGTCACGCAACCGCCGGCCAGGGAATCACACCACGCCGGAAGCACTCGTCATAGCCTTTTCCTGGCCTGTATAATCAGGCCTTTCTTAATTGCAAGGACGGGTCCTGCTATGGCTACTGTGAATCTCACCCATGAAGACTTCATCAGTACAATTAACCAAAATGACATTGTGCTGATCGATTTCTGGGCGCCCTGGTGCGGGCCGTGCCGGCAGTTTGCACCGGTCTTTGAATCGATGTCGGAGTCACACCCGGATGCTGTATTTGCAAAAGTGAATACGGAAGAACAGCAACAGCTCGCAGCCCAGTTCCAGATTCGCTCCATACCGACGCTGATGGTGTTCAGGGAACAGATTATTGTGTTCTCGCAACCCGGAGCGCTGCCGCCGGCAAGCCTGCAAACGGTTATCGAAAAGGTTGTGGAGCTGGACATGGACGAGGTGCGCAGGCAGATCGCCGAGCATGAGGAGAAGCAGGAGGGGTCAGCATGAAGCGCCTTGCATGGCTGCTGGCCGGTGCATTGGCAGTTGCAAGCGCTGTGCGAGCAGACGATGCCCCGTTGCGCTATAACCAGGTACGCCTGCAGGCCCAGCAGAGCGAATCGGTCAGTAATGACACCATGCACGTGACCCTCAACAGCTATGCAGAAATGCAGGACTCGGCAAGGCTGGCAGCGCGCATCAACAAGGACATGGAGTGGGCACTCGCAAAGGCAAGGCAATACAGCGCTGTGAACGTCAGCACCGGCGGTTATCAGACCTGGCCAGTGATCCGCAAGGAGGTTACGAGCGCCTGGCGCGGCCAGCAGGATCTGATGCTGGAGAGCCGGGATACTGAGCTACTCAGTCAGTTGACTGGTGAGCTGCAGGAAAAGCTGAAGATCAAGTCGATGAGTTTTTCAGTGTCGGATGAACAACGCATAGCAGTAGAGAATCGCCTCATCGATGCCTCCCTGAATGCCTTCAAGTTGCGTGCCCGAATTGTCGGCGACAACCTGAATGCCAAGGGCTATCGCATCGTGGATATCAATGTCGGCACATCGGCACAGCGCCCGCCTGTCATGTACCAGGCAAAAATGGCAACCATGGCCATGGAGGCGAACGATGCGGTTGCCGTCGAAGGGGGTGAGAGTGATGTGCAGGTCACGGTAAGCGGTACCATAGAGCTGCAAATCCCCTGAGTGTCTGCATCGCCATCGCGGCTGCCGAGAGCAGCGAAAAGCCCCCTATTTCTGTTCGTTTTCCAGCGCCTTGGTGGTGATGTCGTTATAGAGGTCTATCATGCTTGCTGCCAGTGACTGCCATTCCGGATGTCTGTCAAGCAGCGGCTTTATCTTGCCGGTATCCTGAAATACTTCCTCAAGAAAGTTGATGTCCAGGTCGTTTAGCAGCTCACCGCGGTCAACCTTCTCCTTCAGATCAAGGGCCACAGGAAGCCTTATTTTCTCCAGTCGCTCGACCAGCACCTGAATCAGGGCGGCATCATTTTCTGTGTCTGTCATAGGTCCTCGCGTTGTATTTGGTCAGTTAATCATCGTTTCGTATGCTGTTGTGCGTGAGCATAGTACCATTCTGTGTGCGCTAATTGCCGATCGCAGTAGACAAGGCTCCGCAGCATCAGGGCCTGTCAGCGGTTTCATTATAGTCGACTTCCACCAGGTCCGGTTCGCCGCAATAGCGCGCGATTTCGGCGCGTGCAGCATCACGCAAGTCCAGCGCAACCTGCCAGCCTTCACCTGACGGGACGATGGGTGGACGTATCGTGACCGCTATGCGGCCGCGGTGCGGAAACCAGTTCGAACCGCGCACGATACTGCGTGCGCCGCTGATGGCAACGGGAACCAGCGGTACGTTGGCACGTACCGCGGTAACAAAGGCGCCCATGCGAAAGGGCTGTAATCCAGGGAAGGTCGTAAAGGTTCCTTCCGGGAAAAACACGATGGTCTGACCACCCTGTGTTTTCATGGTGATGCGGCGCACATCGCTGGCCCCCTGTCGGCCGTTGAGCCGGTCAACAAACTCGACCCCGAAGCGCTGCAGCAGCATGCGCACGGGCAATATCCGCGCCAGTTCGCTTTTGGCGATAAAGTGAATCGGAATATCCAGTGCGGCGGTGACGACGAACCCGTCGAGGTAACTGGCATGGTTGGCAGCGATGATGTAGGTACCTTCAGGGTCCAGATGTTCGTGGCCTGTCACCCGGAGTGGTGTAAAGGTCAGCAGGAAGAACAGCTGTGCACTGATGTGTGCCAGTTTGCGCCGCCAGCTTTCAAAGGGCGCCAGCACCACGAGTATCCAGGCAAGCAGCCCCAGTGTAAGCAGGATTGACCAGCCATAGATCGCGTATAGCCATTCGCCGGGACTGTGATGTGACCCGCTGTCAGCCGCTACCACAACCTCTCCAAAGGAGCCCATCAATACATTGCTGTCATCGACGCTGTCCGGGTCTGTGGCGGAATCGTCAGGCGTGTCACGGGTTGCGTGAGTACCATGATCAAGGATGACCTTGAGAAGACTGTTTGGTGTTGTTGCACTGGCAACAGCGGTTGCATCCAGTGTCATCGCCAGGGAAGATTCTAGCCGGGTGCAGAGTTCCACGCGCGCCATGCTGTCCAGGCCCAGTTCCTTTTCCAGGTGTGTGTCGGGGGTAAAATGCAGGTTTTTCCAGTGCGGGTGTACCTCACCAACCAGGTCGCGTATCGCAGACAGCAGTGTATTGATGTCGGGTGTTTTGACCGGTTCGCTCATAGGCACGCATATGCTAATGTAAAACGCCCTGTGATTCAAACCATTGATATACCAGCAAGGATGTAGCGTAGATGACTGCCAGCTCAAGCAGCGAGACATTGCCCGTGGAAACGCTGCAGGTGATTGAACAGTTCACCGATGCATTGTGGATGGAACGGGGGCTGAGCCGGAACACGCTGAGTGCCTACCGAAATGATCTCTCCGGTCTGGCAAGCTGGCTGCTGAAACAGGGCAGGCCATTGGTTTCTGCACAACGGCAGGATTTGCTCGGCTATCTGTCTGATCGTGTCACCGCGGGTGCAAAGCCCAGGACCACGGCGCGCATGGTGTCCTCCATGCGGCGTTTCTACCGCTACCTGATTCGTGAAGGACGTCTCACGGAAGATCCCAGCGTGCTCATCGATACGCCGCGTATTGGCCGGCCATTGCCGGATACCCTGAGTGAAAGCGAGGTGGAGGCCCTGCTGGATGCCCCGGATGAAAATGATACGCTGGGTCTGCGTGATCGTGCCATGTTTGAACTGCTCTATGCCTGCGGTCTGCGTGTCTCCGAACTGGTCAGTATGACAACCGATCAGGCCAACCTGACGCAGGGGGTTGTCCGACTGATCGGCAAGGGCAGCAAGGAGCGGCTGGTACCCATGGGCGAGGAGGCTGTGGACTGGTTGCAGCGCTACCTGCAAGACAGCCGTCCCGACCTGGCCGCTGGCAGTGCTGCGAAGCAGCTGTTTATTACCCGCCGGGGCCAGGGAATGACGCGTCAGGCGTTCTGGTACCGGATCCGACATTACGCGGTAAAGTCTGGCATAAACAAACCCTTATCACCGCATACCCTGAGGCACGCCTTCGCCACCCATTTGCTGAATCACGGTGCCGATCTGCGCGTTGTGCAAATGTTGCTGGGCCATAGTGACCTGTCAACGACACAGATATATACTCATGTGGCACGTGAGCGTTTGAAGGATTTGCACTCAAAACACCACCCGCGCGGTTGAACCTGCAGAATGCGGTAAACTCCCGTTGTATGGCGTGAAACTTAAGCCCCGGTTGAAGTGTCCATACGCTTCTGACAACAATCTACACAATGTGACCAACACAGGATTTATTATGAACAAGCGATTATCAGGCGTAGGTCTGCTGTTTTTCACTATGGCCCTTTTGAATGTAGCTGCTGCCGAAACCACTTCAGGGGAGGAAATCACGAAATCACTCAGCGCCATTTTCCCCGGTGTAAAGCCGGAGATCTCTCCCTCACCGATGGCCGGTGTATCGGAAGTCCTGATTGGTCCGAACCTCATGTATATCAGCAATGACGGTAAATACCTGCTGCAGGGCAGCCTGATTGACCTGAAAACCCGTACCGATATCAGCGAGGCACGCCGCAACGGAATCCGCGTGGATGCCCTCAACGACCTCGGCGAGGAAAACATGATTATCTTCCCGGCCAAGGACCAGAAGCACACTATTACGGTGTTTACCGATATCGACTGTGGCTACTGTCGCAAGCTGCACGGAGAAATGGACAAGTACAACGAACAGGGGATTACCGTGCGTTACCTGATGTTCCCGCGTGCCGGTATCGATTCGGCTTCCTACGACAAGGCAGTCGACCGTCTGGTGCAGCAAGGACAAGCAGGATGCCATGACGCGCTCCAAGGCGGGTGAGGACCTTGCCGAAGGCAAGTTGTGACAACCCGGTAAAGGAAGAATACGAACTCGGTCAGCTGCTGGGTGTTCGCGGTACGCCTGCGATCATCATGGAAGATGGTGCCATGTTGCCGGGCTATGTCCCTGCTGCCGGTTAGCCAAGGCACTCGAAGCCGGTACCTGATTGGAATAGCGGCTGCTGGAATCGCGGATGTGATCCGCTCCTGCAATGGGTGCGGGATCGAATCATATCCGCAGATATGATGCCGCTCTCAATGCATCAGGGTGAACAGCTTGCGACGGTAACTGTTGACCAGTTCACCCTGGTTTTCCAGTAAATCAAACACTGCCAGCAGGCCCTTGCGGCCGGCATCGTCCCGAAAGTTGCGATCGCGCTGCAACAGTTGCAGGAATGCCTCCATTGCAGGTTCCATCTGGTTGTTCATGACGTAACATCGCTGCCAGCTGGTAGCGCGCTTCCAGGTCGTCGGGGTTGTTGTCGACGGCAGTTTCGAGCTCGGTGACGGACGGCGCATTCTTTACAAGTAATGAAAATTCAAGCAGGGCACTCAAACGTGCGGCCTCCTTCTCGTCACGCACAGTACGCGGTAACGAGGCGATCAATGCGGCCGCATCATCCAGCAGGCCCTGTCGCATTTTCAGCTCGGCATAGGCAAGCGTCAGCTGATGATTGTCCGGCTCTGCAAGATGTGCCTCATGCAGCAGGCCCAGGGCCTCGCTGTGCCTGCCCTGTTGCCAGGCCTCCGTTGCGCGTGCACGGATGATATCGGACTCGCGCTCGATGTAGCGGTCCAGCACGATGCGCAGGGTCGATTCCGATTGTGCCGCCAGGATCTCCTCGACCATTTCACCGTGCTTGTACAGCCGCATGGTCGGCAGGCTGCGTATGCCGTGTGCCTTGGCCAGCTCGCGCTGCTCATCGGTATTGACCTTGGCGAGTGCGAACTTTCCGGCATAGTCCTCAACCAGTTTTTTCAGCACCGGCATCTGCATCTGGCAGGGTCCGCACCAGTCGGCCCAGTAATCCACCAGCACCGGCACACTGTGTGAGCGCTCGATGACCAGGGTGTCAAAGGTGTCATTTGTTACATCTGTAATATTGTGCAAGTCATTCATACAGGTTGTATCCAGTTGTTTCCTTCGCGGCGTGCAGCCGGGAATACTCCTGTGGAGTACATTGCTTACTGCTAGGGGTATTATTATGCAGAGCCGGGATCATCCATCGCAACCAGTTCGCCGCAGGCGGTAAACAACAGGCAAGGTCTGATGATTTGTCCGGGCCATAATTTCTCTGCACCCCTGGCATATAAACGCATTTGTTCCCGGTAGCTGTCTGTCAGCCGGGGCAGGGAATCTACGGTGGCCCACTGGTGTGTCTTGTAGTCGATTACATAGGTCGTCCCGTGAGTGACGATCAGGCGATCAATGATGCCGTACACCATCTGATCCCCCTCCAGGTACTGAATAGGAACCTCGTTGAAGGCCTGCTGGTAGCTGTTTTTCATCAAACAGGAAGGACAGCTGCGGCGACTGCACGGTTTGTAGTGCCTCCCGCCACCAGGCCTGGCACTCCGGGTCCGATGCCTCGCGCTGCAGGGCGTTGGCTATCGTGGCCGGTATCACCGCCGAGCAAGGTACTTCTCCGCCACTCAACTGCTGCAGCATCCGGTGGATGGCGACGCCACGTTCGCGGCCATCCACATCGCCATTGCCCATGGAGCTGGCATGCAGCGCGCGACTGGGAGCAATCAGTTGCTGACGCTTTTCGACGTGCAGGTGCCTGGAGAGACGCGGGTCCGGTGTAATTGCAGCAGCGGCGGTTTGCGGCAATGCGTCGAGCCCGGCGCGGCTGCCGGTTTCATGGAAGGGGTTGCCCTCTGCCGTGGTGTTCCAGTGAACCAGCGCCTGCTGGATCAACCCGTACCAGCTGTCAGCATCGGCAGACTCTTTTTGATTGCCAGAGATGAACAGGTACTGCCGTGCACGTGTGATCGCAACATATAACAGGTTGGCTTCTTCTCGCAGGTCATTTTGCGCGAGTGTCTCCAGCAGGCGGCGGCTGACAGAATCCTGGTTGGCCTTTTTGCCCGATAACAGGAAATGCGTCGGCTTCTGCCGGTTTTCAGGCCAGTGAACCAGGGCGGTATTTGCCGTGTGCGCGCGCTGACCCGTGCCGTGTCTGCCAGAAAGATCACCGGTGCCTCGAGGCCCTTGGCGCCGTGTATGGTCATGAGTCGCACACGCTGCGAGTCCGCTTCTTCCGGTGCACTTTCGTCCGGCTGGTCATTTTCCGACTGGCGCAAGCGGTTCAGCTGGTCAAGGAAACGCGGCAGGCTCGGGTAGCGACCGTTGTCTACTTCGAGTGCCAGCTCAATAAACCGGGTCAGACTGGCGTGCACGCGTGCTTTCAGGGCAGGCGGGAAGGCAGCTTCGTAGCGCTGCAATACCTCGGCCTCGTGGAAGATACGGTCCAGCAGGTCATGCACAGGGATCTGCCCGGTGAGTGTACGCCAGTGCTCCAGTTGTGCGTGGATGTCTGCAAACGGTGGCTGGCGTTCAGCCGCCAGTCTGGCCAGTCGTTCATACCAGGTGCCGCTGCCGGCAGTGGCCAGCGGGATCAGTTGCTCGCTGGACAACCCGAACACGGGCGAGCGCAGTACCTGTGCCAGTGCCAGGTTGTCGTAGGGCGAGACCAGGCTATTCAGCAGGCACTCGAGATCGTGCACTTCCAGGTTGTCGAGCAGTGCGCCCTTGCTGTCACTGAGGCAGGGAATTTGCAGTTTCCGCAGTGCCTGCTCGTAGGCACTGGCATGGGTACGCGCCCGCAGCAGGATAATGATGTCACCGTAACGCAAGGCACGCGTCACGCTGCCGGTTGTCACCACGGTTTTGTTCTCTATGAGTGTCTGTATCCGGGTGGCGATCAGGCTGGCTTCATTGGCATAGCGCTGGTCTTCATGGCTGATACGTGGCGCATGCAGCGGGTTGCGTAACAGCGTTTGCGTGGCATCCCCAGTGGCGACAGTCGTTGCGGTCATCAGCGGCAGCAACTCGACACGTCCATACATATCCGGCAAATAAGTCGTGTGCGTGTTGAAGTCATCGAGTCGCTGCCGCAGTGGTGCGGTTCCAAAGACCGTGTTGACGCAGTCGATAATGGCCTGTGCAGAACGGCGCGAGGCATCCAGCGGGTAGCTACGGGACTGCAGGTGGTCGCGCAGCCAGGAAGAGGCCTCTGCCAGCAAGGCCGGATTGGCGCGTCGAAAACTGTAGATGGACTGTTTTTTATCGCCGACCAGAAATACCGAGCGGTTGCGGTCATCATTACCGGCGGCGAGCTCTTCCAGTAATGGTTGCAGCAAGCGCCACTGGGTCGGATTGGTGTCCTGGAATTCATCGACCAGCAAGTGATCAATGCGGGTGTCCAGCTTGTACTGTATCCAGCTGGCATGACTGCCCCGGTTGAGCAATTCGCAGGCCATCCATTCGAGGTCGGCGAAGTCCAGCAGGCGTTGTTCCTGTTTGATGCGCTGGTAGTGAGTTCAGCAACTGCATGCCCGCTGTTATCCAGGCAACCGAGGTATGCAGCGTGTTATAGCGTGCCTGGCGGTCCATGATCTCCAGCAGTGTCGCACACAGTTGCTGGTGCAGCTCAATGAATCGCTGTTCATCCTGCTCGCCGAGTCGCTTGCACTGCGCCTTGCTGGCCTTGCGCGCGCGGGGTTTGCCGTCCAGGGTGAGGAACAGCGGTTTGATGGCATCACAGGACTTCCATTGCGGCCAGGGAGGAGGTGAGTACCCCGGCAAGGGTGCGGGCGTCGCTGCGATTGGTGGGCGTTACGTTGCGCTCCAGCAGGTTGCAAAAAACCTGTAGTTCGTGCCCGTTGCCTGCCATCCGGGAAAGTCGCCCAGCGGGATCCTGGCTGGCGTCGATTCCCAGCAGTTGCTGCAGCTGGCGGGTGGCATAGGACAGCGGGTCCGGCTGTCCCTGGATAAAGGCCCACCAGTCGCTGCGATGCGTCAGGAAGGATCGCAGTGCCGACTGGGTATTGCTGAGTCCGTCGCAACCCTCGGCCAGTCGATCCAGTGCCTGGTTGATCGGGTGGCCTTTCCTGCTTGACTCGTTCACCAGTGCATCCCAGGCCTGTTGCTCCAGCAGCCCGGTGGTTTCGCTGAGTTCAAATCCCGGTGAAATACCGGCCTCCAGCGGGAAGCGTTGCAGCAGTTCCTGGCAAAAGGCATGAAAGGTCGTCGCGCGCAGCGGGTAGGGGTTGAAGAGATTTGCTTCATACAACTGGCGGGCACGCCCGCGACGTGCCTGCATCCGGCACGATGCCGCACTGCACAAGCATGTCATCCAGTGGCTGTTCACCGGCGCACATGAGTTCGCGCAGGCGTTCGGTGACGCGCTGTTGCATTTCTGCCGCCGCCTTGCGGGTAAAGGTGACGGCCAGGATGCTGTCCGGCCTGGCACCAGCCAGTAACAGCCGCAGGATGCGCGTAACCAGCAGCCAGGTCTTGCCGGTGCCGGCCGAGGCATGCACGGTCGCATTGCGGAGCGGGTCGGCCGCCTCCAGGGTGGTGCGGTTATCCATGTCAGTCATGGTGCCGCTGTCGTGTTGCCGTGATCACTCCAGCCATGCCTGTTTCCTGCACAGCCCGCTCATCTCGCAATAGCCGCAGGTCTTCATGTCACCCCAGGCGGGTAATGTCGCGCCGGCTTCTATCTCGCCCAGTACCGTGACCAGGCGCTGCTTCACGCCGGCAGCGAGTTCTGCCAAACGCTCACCTTGCAGGTGAATACGGTTGCTGATCCTGTTGTCCACCTGCAGGTATTCGACCCGTTGCGGCAATGTGTCCGTCAGCAGGGCATAGGAGGGCAGTTGCACCTCCTCGCCAGTATCGACCTCGTCCTGCCCGGGTATGCCCCCGGTCTTGTAATCGAGCACCGCCACACCGGTTGACATTGCTGTCGATGCGGTCCAGCCGCCCTGCCAGTGTCCTGCCGGGCATGCAGTTCGACCTCACCTGCCAGTTCGGCATCAGTGAATGACCAGGTTTGCTGGCGTTTGATTTGCCAGTCGATATACGCCGGAATCAATGTCCGCCAGCGTCGCAGCCAGGCACGGTGTTCAAAATTGTCTTCCAGTTCCCTGGCAAAAACGGCATCCGATATTGCCTCAAGCGCGTTGATGGCCTGCGTCCGGCTGGCCGGGGTGACCGGCACTCGGATGGCCGGAGGAAAGCCGGCCCCTCCCTTGTGAAACACCTCCAGTGACTGGTGCACCAGGCTGCCGTACTCGGCCTTTTCAAAGGCCTCCCTGACGGCTTCACGCGGCTTGAGTTGCAGTCCACAGGCGGCGAAGAATTTGTACGGGCAGTCAATCAGCTGCCGATGCATGCTGACGGTCAGGGTAGCCGGTAACAACCCTGCAGGCAGTCCCGGCTGCGGGTAAGGGTGTCGCTGTGGCAGTGGCAACGGATTGTCGCCGG
The DNA here is from genome assembly GCA_963701505.1 of uncultured Gammaproteobacteria bacterium. Classification (GTDB taxonomy): domain Bacteria; phylum Pseudomonadota; class Gammaproteobacteria; order UBA9214; family UBA9214; genus UBA9214. Next base: position 30,290 of record CAVOZZ010000012.1, on the reverse strand, counting down.
CCACTCGTGTTGCCGGATGTTCCAGTAGTTCTTGCAGTTCAGCAGCGGTCAGGTCATCTTGCCAGGCGAGGGTATGAAAGGTGCGTATTGCCTCCAGCCAGGGGCTCGGCATGCGCATCTCGCCGGCGTCTTCCTGATGCCAGGTCAGCAACAGCTGTGGTGCGCTTTCCAGCAGGCGACGGAAGCGGTGCAACTGCTCTTCATAGCGTACTGACCACACTGGCAGTCCGAGATCGGTGCGTACCGGGTCATTGAAGAACGGGGACCGGGCACTGCTGGCCGGCAGGTATTCATGATCGCAGGCGCCGATGACGACAGCGGCGTACTGTCCCAGCTGGGCCTGCCGCAGGGTCAGCAACATCACCGGGCTGTCGGATGTCACGGGTACAAAGTCATGTCGCTCCAGTGTCGTTCCCAGCCAGGCGCGGAATTCGACCCAGTTCATGTCGATATCGCTGTGGCTGGCGGCATCGAACAGTAGTTGCCACTCCTGGATGATGCGTTGCCCGGCGGGGTCGTCTTCAAAGGCTGCCCAGATACCGATCAACTCGAGGCTTGCACGCAAACCTTCCAGCAAGCGGACGGGCCGGGATCGTGTCATCCCGAGGCAGCTACGCAAGGGTTCTGCCGCCTGATCCAGCCGGTTCAGCAACTGCTGCAACAGTGCTGCCGTCTCTTCTGTCCAGCTGGTTTCCAGGCGTTGCAGGCGAAGATGGATATGGGTGCGATAGCGTTCCAGTCCGCTGGCTATGTTTTCCCGCTGGATGATGTCCTGCTCAAGACGATAGACGATACTCGCGTGCCGATCACGGTCCTCGCCAGGAAACAGGAACGGTGACTTGAGGACATCGAGCAGGGGTTGATGGGCAAAATCTTCCTCGACGGTTTCCAGCCAGCGCTCCAGTGCAGCGGCGGCACTGGTGGTGGACAGCGCCCAGCCGCCCGTGTCTTGCAGGCCGATGCCGGCCCGATCGAGCAAGGCGCGCACGCGTCGAGCCAGCCGTCGATCTTCGGTGACGATGGCGATGGGCTGTTTGCCGGCCAGCAGCCACTGGCGCACCTGTAAATCAATGGCGCGTGCCTCCTGCTCCGGCGAACTTGCGGGCAGGATGGCCAGCTGCCCGGACAGCGGTGATTGCGGGTGCTGCTGGCAAAACGCAGCTGCACGTTCCGCCGGCGATTGCTTCGCCAACCTGGAAAACCGTATCGAGGCAGGCGCTGCGGGGGTTGTCCCTCGCGATCTGTGCGCGCCAGTTGCAGCAGCTTCCTGACAGGCGTTGCCGGTGCTGTCGTCCAGCCAGCGGGTGTGTTGATAAAGGATGCATTCTGCACGATCTGACTGCAGCAGTGACTCGATCCATTCCAGCTGTGCAGCATGCAGCTGGTCAAAACCCACGAGGAAGATCTCGCTGTCAGGTGCGGACTGCTGCTGCATGGCGAGCCGCTGCAGGCAGGCAATGCCGGGATCCAGCATCTGCTCGTCGTTGAGCTGACTATGCCAGGCCTTCCAGAGCCTGTGCACCAGGCTGGCTTCCACGCCGAGCGGCTCCGGCAAGCGGTCATCTATCCCGTAGGCTGCCTTCAGCCGTTCGGTAAAGTCGTCCAGGTCATCGGGGATGCGTACACGGTTGAGTGTGAGTTCGTCAAACAGTGAAATCAGGCAACTGCTGATCTGCCAGGGATCGCCGCCATTAAATACAGCCGGGTGCTGCCTGATCACCTCAACCAGCATGAGTTCCCGGCGTGCACGCCCAGGAATGATCTGCTCGATGTGCGCGTGCTCGTCCAGCCACTGGTCGATGGTGCTGATTTCGGGACCGAGCAGGGCGGCGTGCCCGAGCTGCCCCGCTGCCTCGAGCAAGTGACGGCGCAGGCGCGGCGCGAACTGCAGATCGGGAAGCAGTATGACGGTCTTCGTCAGGTCAGGCAGCGTGATGGCACGTTCGAGGACCCGGTGGGCTGCGACTGCGAGAATGTCATCGCTGTAGGGAACCAGGGTGACCGTCTGGTGTGCAGTCATTGAGGTCTCAGTTAGCTCCCTCTCCCTGTTGGGAGAGGGTTGGGGAGAGGGGAATTTGCAGTTATGAGATCAGCGTTCCAGTAGTTTCAATTTGTCCGGCTTGTCCTTCCATTCATCTGCGTCGGGCGGGGCATCCTTCATCTGCGTAATGACCGGCCAGGTCTGTGCGAGCTCGGCATTTAATGCCAGAAACTGTTCCTGTCCCGGCGGTAGATCGCTTTCATCGAAGATGGCGTTGATCGGGCACTCGGGCTCACACAGGGTGCAGTCGATGCATTCATCCGGGTCGATGACCAGAAAGTTGGGCCCCTCGTGGAAGCAGTCGACCGGGCAGACCTCGACGCAGTCTGTGTATTTGCACTTGATGCAGTTTTCAGTCACAACAAATGTCATGGAATTCTCCAGTTGGTGGCTTTATGAATGCTCGTTGCGGCGCAGGCCACAGCTAAGCGCATTATTTAAGTAAGAATATGTAACTATTGTATTATTAAGTATAAAAATCAATCATATTGGCGTGTCATCGCAGTATACCGGACATTGCCCGCGTTATGAATGCAGGCCTTGCCTGGCCAGCTCCTTGAGTGCATACAAGGCCTGCAGCGACTGCTTCGGCGTCATGTTGTCCGGGTCGATGCCCTCGAGTGCTGTCACCAAGGGGTGATCGCCAGGTGCCTGAAACAGGGGTAACTGCGATGATAGCAGCGCTTCAGGGTGCTGTGTATTTTGTTCCAGATCGGCCAGACGTTTACGGGCAAGTTCGATAACGCCCCGGGGCACGCCCGCGAGCGCGGCGACATGCAGGCCATAACTGCGATCGGCAGCACCCTCCTTGACAGCATGCAGGAAGACGATGCGGTCGTCGTGTTCGACCGCTTCCAGGTGGACATTGCTGATGCCCTCGTATTCCTCTGGCAGGCGCGTTAATTCGAAGTAGTGGGTGGCGAACAGCGTATAGGCCTTGACGCGTGCAGCCAGGTCTATGGCACAGGCCCCTGCCAGGGACAGGCCATCGTAGGTGCTGGTGCCACGACCGATTTCATCCATCAGTACCAGGCTGTCCTCGCTGGCGTTGTGGAGGATGTTCGCGGTTTCGGTCATTTCAACCATAAAGGTCGAGCGTCCGCCGGCGAGATCATCGGCTGCGCCAATGCGGGAAAATATCCGGTCGACCGGGCCGATGGTGGCACTGGTCTGCGGGCACGTAACAGCCGATGTGTGCGAGTAACACGATCAATGCCGTTTGCCGCATGTAGGTTGACTTGCCGCCCATGTTGGGCCCGGTAATGATCAGCATGCGTTGCTTGCTGTTGAGGCTGACATCATTGGGGATGAATGGTTCATCCATAATCTGTTCAACCACCAGGTGACGGCCCTGCCGGATTTCAATCCCGCTGCGCTCACTGAGTACCGGGCAGCCAAGGTTCAGGGTTTCACTGCGTTCGGCAAACGTGGCCAGCACATCGAGTTCGGACAAGGCGTCTGCGCACTGCCTCAATGCCGCGAGGTGTTCACCCAGCGTCTCCAGCAGTTCACTGTAGAGTGACTTTTCCAGTGCCAGTGCGCGTTCACGCGCGCTCAGCACCTTGTCTTCGTGTGCCTTGAGTTCCGGTGTGATGTAGCGTTCGACCGCCTTCAGTGTCTGCCGGCGCTGGTAGTTGTCCGGCACCTTGTCAGCCTGCAGGCGACTGACCTCGATGTAGTAACCGTGTACCCGGTTGTAACTGATCTTCAGGGTGGCGATGCCGCTGCGTTCCCGCTCCTGCTGTTCCATGTCGACCAGCAACTGGTCACCGTTCTCGCTGAGGTTGCGCAGTTCATCGAGCGTCGCGTCATAGCCTGTGGCCAGTACGCCACCATCACGAATCAACAGCGGTGGCTCCTCCCTGAGTGCCCGTAGCAGCAGCGCATGGACCCCGGGATGCTCTCCAATCCGTGCGGCCAGTGCCTGCAACAAGGGATCGCTTGTGACGGCGAGTTTCTCCTGCAGCGCAGGCAATGCACCGAGGCTGTCACGCAGGCCGGTGAGATCCCGCGGGCGCGCGGATTTCAGTGCGATGCGTGTCAGGATGCGTTCGATATCGTTGATACCCTGCAACAGGGTATGCAGCTCATCATGCAGCTGCGCGTCATGCAGGGAGGCAATGCAACGGTGTCGTTGCTGCAATATCCGGTGGTCACGCAGCGGGCGGTGCATCCAGCGACGTAACAGTCTGCCACCCATGGCGGTGGCGGTGCGGTCAAGCACGCCGACCAGGGTATGTGCGCTGTGTCCGGAGGTCGACTGTTCCAGTTCCAGGTTGCGGCGCGTGGCCGCATCCAGTACCAGGCTGTCATCCCGGTTTTCAACACGCAGGCTATTGATGTGTGGCAGGGCGGTGCGCTGGGTGTTCTTGACATATTGCAACAGGCCGCCAGCCGCACCGATGGCAGCGTCCAGTGTCTCGCAGCCGAAGCCGCTGAGGTCATGGGTGCCGAATTGCTGGTTGAGTTGACGGCGTGCCGTGTCGGTTGCGAACAGCCAGGGTGCCTGCTGGCGCAGGCCGCTGTGTCCTGTGACCTCGGTGGGCAGGGTGACCGCTTCGTTGGCAACCAGTTCAGCCGGATTGAGTCGCTGCAGTTCCCCGAGCAGTGCCTCGGTTCCCTGAAATTGCTCCACTGTGAAACGCCCACCGGCAAGATCCAGTGCGGCGATTCCCCAGTCGTTACCCAGCCGGTGGATGGCAACCAGCAGGTTATCCTGTCGCTCACTCAGCAGGGACTCTTCGGTCAGCGTGCCCGGCGTCACGATCCTGACCACCTTGCGTTCAACCGGTCCCTTGCTGGCCGCGACGTCACCGACCTGTTCGCAGATCGCAACCGATTCACCGAGGCGCACCAGTCGACCCAGGTACTGCTCGACGGCATGCACCGGTACGCCGGCCATGGGGATGGCCTGACCCGCGTCTTTGCCGCGCGAGGTCAGGGTGATATTGAGCAGCCGGGCGGCGCGTTGCGCATCCGCAAAAAACAGTTCATAAAAGTCGCCCATGCGATAGAACAGCAGGGTATCCGGATGCTCGGACTTGATGCCCAGGTATTGCTGCATCATTGGTGTATGGGCAGGCGGGGCGGTGGTCATGGCGGGGGAGTTTACCGTATCAGTGCGCGATTGCGCAGCGTTCGCGGGGGTGACGGTTACATTTTGATTTTATCCTTCAAACACTGCCATAGAGGCCTGATAATGGAGTACATTAAGTGCCATGCCTGAGTTAAGCGAATTATCACAACAGCTCGCTAACGCGCTGATGCAACAACAGAAGCAGCTAGCCGTGGCAGAATCCTGCACTGGTGGCTGGCTGGCCAAGTGCCTCACGGACATCCCCGGGAGTTCGCGCTGGTTCGAGCGCGGTTTCGTTAGTTACAGCAATGTGGCCAAGCAGGAGATGCTGGGGGTCCGGTCGTCGACACTGCAACGGGAAGGCGCAGTCAGCGAGGCCGTGGTGCGTGAGATGGCTGCCGGTGTTCTGCGGTACAGCGCTGCAGACCTTTCGATCGCGATCAGTGGCATTGCCGGTCCCGATGGGGCGGCCCCCGGCAAGCCGGTGGGGACGGTCTGTTTCGGATTGGCTGTAAAAGGTAAGGAAGTACAAACAGATACACAACACTTTGAAGGTGATCGTGAGGCTGTACGCCGGCAATCGGTTGCCTATGCCCTCTCGCGTCTGCTGCATGTCCTCGACCACGCCTGAGGCCACGCAACGACTGTTCTTTGCACTGTGGCCGAACGAGGAGGTGCGCGCGGCACTGGATGAGGCCAGCCAGTCGCTGCTGGGCAAACGCGTCAAACGGATACCGGCTCCCAACCTGCATATCACGCTGGCATTTGCCGGATCGGTCACAGCCAGTGTGCGACATTGCCTGGAAGAGGCTGCCGGCAACCTGACGCTGGCGCCCTTTGATCTGATCCTCGACCACACTGGTTACTGGCGCAGACCGCGTATCGCCTGGATGGGTCCCACGCATGTGCCTCCTGCTCTGTGGTCACTGATCGGGGGCTTGCGCACGGTGTTCGAGGCGTGTGGATTGCAAGTGGAAACGCGGCCTTATCAGCCACACGTGACCCTGGCCCGCAAGATCAGCCGGCTGGCAAATGACACGCCGATCGCGCCGGTGCCGTGGTCAATCAGATCATTCAGTCTCGTCGAGTCAGTCAATACCCCGAGCGGTGTCAGCTATCAGCGACTCGTTACATGGACGCTAGAGGGCTAGAACTTTCTATGTGATAATCCCGGCGTCCGGCGGGTCATGGATGCCGCGCCACGTACAACCTTTGGAGGAACTCGATGGATGACAATAAACGCAAGGCGTTAAGTGCTGCACTGGGGCAGATCGAAAAGCAGTTCGGCAAGGGCGCGATCATGCGCATGGGTGATATCGGTGCGGTTCGCGATATCGAGGCGATTTCAACCGGGTCGCTGGGCCTGGATATTGCGCTCGGCATTGGTGGTTTGCCACGTGGCCGGGTCATCGAGATCTACGGACCCGAGTCATCCGGCAAGACCACCCTGACCCTGCAGGTGATCGCCGAGGCTCAAAAGCTTGGTGGCACCGCCGCGTTTGTGGATGCGGAGCATGCACTCGATCCTGGCTATGCAGAAAAGCTCGGCGTTAACGTCGACGAGCTGCTGGTGTCGCAGCCGGATACCGGTGAGCAGGCACTGGAAATCACCGACATGCTGGTACGTTCCGGTTCCATTGATGTGGTCGTGGTGGACTCGGTGGCGGCATTGACCCCGAAGGCTGAAATTGAAGGTGACATGGGTGATTCACACATGGGCCTGCAGGCGCGGCTGATGTCACAGGCTCTGCGCAAGCTGACCGGCAATATCCAGCGCTCCAATACCATGGTGATTTTCATCAACCAGATCCGTATGAAGATCGGTGTGATGTTCGGCAACCCTGAAACCACCACCGGAGGTAATGCACTGAAATTCTATTCATCCGTGCGCATGGATATTCGCCGCACCGGTGCCATCAAGAAGGGCGAGGAAATCATCGGCAACGAGACACGCGTCAAGGTGGTGAAGAACAAGATGGCGCCGCCGTTCAAAAAGGCGGAGTTCCAGATCCTCTATGGCGAAGGCATCTCGCGCGAGGCCGAACTGATTGACCTCGGCGTAGAGCACGGTTTCGTGTTGAAATCCGGTGCCTGGTACAGTTATGGCGATGACCGCATTGGCCAGGGCAAGGACAATGTGCGCGAGTTCCTGAAGAAGAACCCGGACATTGCCCGGGATATCGAGGCCAAATTGCGTGGCAAGCTGCTGCACAAGGATGTCAAGACAGAAGAGATCGCGGACGAGGTGCTCGAAGCTGAAGCCTGAACAGAACTCCGACCCTGTTTCTATCCGCAAAACTGCAATGGACTACCTTGCCCGGCGTGAGTACGGGGAACAGGAGCTGGCTCGAAAACTGATCGCCCGCGGCTTTGACGCAGACCTTGTCGAAGCCGCGGTACACACCCTTATCGCTGACGGCTTGCTGAGTGATCATCGTTTTGCCGAGGCCTTTGTACATTCCCGCTATCAACGAGGATCCGGGCCGCAAAAAATCCATGCGGAACTGCGACAGCGGGGTATTGACGACAGCCTCATCCATGCCAGCCTGGAGGCGGTTGCTGAGCAGTGGCTGGAGCGCTTGCGGGAAGTGCGTGAAAAAAAATTCGGCCCCGGTTTGCCGCAGGCATTCAGCGAACGCAACCGGCAAATGCGGTTTTTGCAACAGCGCGGATTCACGAGCGAACAGATCGTTGCGGTATTGAAAGGCGACTAGCGGTCAGGCTGGTCGGTACTTTCCGGGTGCTACAGGGGGTCAAATTCGAACCCCCACTGGAATGTTGCTTGCGTAACTGGCGTCTTTTGTAAAGACATCCAATTGGCCACGGAGGCGCACGGAAAAATAAATGCCTTGCCAGAGATATTACCGCGTACTTCCGTGTGCTTCCGTGGCGAGGTCATTACGTAACTGCCATTCTGCACCGAGCGTATAAAAAGAGTTCCATTCCAGCCCCAATCCCTGAATAATAAAAGCCCGAGAATATCAACCAGCTACAGGCATTAGGTTTATCCTGGAATCACAACCCGCCATGACCAGCAGCGCAGAACTTCGCCAGGCATTTCTGGATTACTTCAAAGAGCACGATCACGAGGTGGTGGCTTCTGCCTCACTGGTGCCGGTCGATGACCCGACCCTGTTGTTTGTGAACGCCGGCATGGTGCCGTTCAAGGATGTCTTCCTTGGCAAGGAGCAGCGCGCCTGCCCGCGTGCCACCAGCAGTCAGCGTTGCGTGCGCGCCGGTGGCAAGCACAATGACCTCGAAAACGTCGGCTATACCGCGCGTCATCATACCTTCTTCGAGATGCTGGGAAATTTCAGCTTTGGTGATTATTTCAAGCGCGAGGCCATTGGCTATGCCTGGGAATTCCTGACGAAGGTGTTGAAACTGCCACCTGAAAAATTGTGGGTGACGGTATTCGATGAAGACGACGAGGCGGCAGACATCTGGTTGCATGAAATCAAGGTGGACCCGGCACACTTCAGCCGTATCGGTGCCAGGGACAATTTCTGGTCGATGGGGGAGACGGGTCCCTGCGGCCCGTGCTCGGAAATCTTTTATGACCATGGTCCGGATATTCCCGGTGGTCCGCCGGGTACCCCGGAAGACGACGGAGACCGCTATGTCGAGATCTGGAACCTGGTGTTCATGCAGTATGACCGCGATGCAGACGGCAAGCTGCAGCCGTTGCCAAAGCCCTCGGTGGATACCGGCATGGGGCTGGAACGACTGGCGGCGGTCATGCAGGGCGTACATACCAACTACGATATTGACCTGTTCCGGCAGCTGATCAGGTCGGCGGCGACCATCACGGCAACGGATGATCTGAACAACAATTCACTGCGGGTCCTCGCGGACCATATTCGTTCCTGTCAGCTTTCTTATAGTCGATGGTGTGCTGCCTTCCAATGAAGGCCGCGGCTACGTACTGCGTCGCATCATCCGGCGTGCGGTACGCCACGGCTACCAGCTGGGCGTGAAGGAGCTGTTCTTCTACAAGATGGTTGCGCCGCTGGTTGCGGAGATGGGCGCGGCCTATCCGGAACTGGCAAAAAACCAGGCACACGTTGAACGTATCCTGAAGCTTGAAGAGGAACGTTTTGCGGAAACCCTGGAGCAGGGCATGCGCATCCTCGAAGAAGACCTTGCCGCGTTGCAAGGTACGGTCATCGCCGGTGATACCGTGTTCAGGCTCTATGATACCTATGGTTTTCCGATGGACCTGACAGCGGACATCGCGCGCGAGCGGGGCCTGACGATAGACACCAAAGGCTTTGAGGCGGCCATGGGCTGCACAGCGTACACGTGCACGCGAAGCGAGTCAGTTCGGCAGTGCCGCCACAGGTAATCTTCAGATTGAAGGCGAAACGAACTTCACTGGCTATGAGCAGCTCTCCGGAGAGTCCCGTATTAGCGCGCTGTTTTACCAGGGCGCTGCGGTTGAACAGCTGCAGTCCGGGCAGTCTGGCATCGTGGTCCTGGAGCAGACGCCCTTTCTATGCGGAGTCGGGTGGCCAGGTCGGTGATCGAGGCCTGACTGGAATCCAGCAGTGCCCGCTTTGAGGTGTATGACACACGCAAGCAGGGCACGGTGTTTACCCATATCGGTAATGTGACCGAAGGTGTGCTGCGCGTGAACGATGCTGTGAATGCCTATGTTGACAGTGAACGTCGCCAGTCCATTGTCCTGAATCACTCCGCGCACGCATTTGTTGCATGCAGCCTTGCGCGCCGTGCTGGGTGAGCATGTGCAACAAAAGGGCTCACTGGTTGAACCAGAGCGGCTGCGCTTTGATTTTACTCATTACGAGCCGCTGACAGCGGCACAGCTGGCAGAGATCGAACGCCTCGTCAATGAACAGATTCGTGCCAACGCTGCCGCCGAGACCCGGGTTATGTCCGTGGATGATGCACTGAAATCCGGGAGCCATGGCGCTATTCGGCGAGAAATACGGGGACCGTGTGCGGGTACTGTCGATTGGTGACTTCTCGGTGGAGCTGTGTGGCGGGACCCACGTACAACACGCCGGAGACATCGGGCTGCTGAAGATCACCTCGGAGACCGGCACTGCGTCCGGGGTGCGACGCATAGAGGCGGTTACCGGCGAAGCGGCACTGCAATGGGTCGCCGCCAATGAGGCGCGCATGCAACGCGTTGCCGAACTGGTGAAGGGTAGCCGGGAGGACGTGACTGAAAAGGTGGCGCAGTTACAGGAAAAGAACCGAGCGCTGGAAAAGGAATTGCAGCAGCTGAAAGGCAAGCTGGCCAGTAACCAGGGTACCGACCTCGCTGCGCGGGCCGTTGAGATCAATGGCATCAAGGTGCTGGCTGCACGCATGGATGGTGCAGACACCAGGGTGCTGCGTGATACGCTGGACCAGTTGAAAAACAAGCTGGGCTCGGCTGCCGTGGTGCTGGCGGCGGTGGATGGCACCAGGGTGACACTGGTTGCCGGCGTAACCAAAGACCAGACCGGCACGATCAAGGCCGGCGAGCTCGTCAACCAGGTCGCCACGCAGATCGGTGGCAAGGGCGGTGGCCGCCCGGATATGGCACAGGCCGGTGGTAACCAGCCGGAGCATCTTGACGCCGCACTTGAGTCGGTACCCGCCTGGGTGCAGGGGAAATTTCAGACAGCATGACACTCATCGTACAAAAATACGGCGGTACCTCCGTGGGTACACCCGAACGCATTGCGGCCGTGGCAGACAAGGTCATCGCTACCCGTGACCGTGGCAACAGCGTCGTGGTGGTCGTCTCCGCCATGAGTGGTGAAACCAACCGACTGCTTGCCCTGGCGGATCAAATCAGCGACAAGCCGATGCCGCGGGAACTGGATGTATTGCTGGCAACCGGTGAGCAGGTGACCATCGCGCTGCTGAGCATGGCGCTGGAACACCGCGGTTGCGCGGCGCGCTCCTACACGGGAGGCCAGGTACATATACTGACAGACAGCGCGCATAACAAGGCGCGCATTCGTGAAATTGAAGACAAGCGGATACACGCGGATCTTGATGCCGGTCGTGTCGTGGTGGTCGCAGGTTTTCAGGGTGTCGATGAACATGGCAATATCACGACCCTTGGCCGGGGCGGCTCTGACACCACTGCGGTTGCGCTGGCGGCTGCGCTGAAGGCGGACGAATGCCAGATCTACACCGACGTGGATGGTGTCTACACGACTGATCCGCGCGTGGTGCCGGATGCGCGGCGCCTGGATCGTATTACCTTCGAAGAAATGCTGGAGATGGCCAGCCTGGGGTCCAAGGTGCTCCAGATCCGGTCAGTCAGTTTTGCCGGTCGCTACAACGTGCCGTTGCGTGTGCTGTCGTCGTTCGAAGAGGGCGAGGGCACGCTGATAACCTATGAGGATGAAAAAATGGAACAGGCGTTGATATCAGGTATCGCCTTCAACCGGGATGAGGCCAAGTTAACGGTTATCGGCGTACCCGATACCCCGGGTGTGGCACACCAGCTGCTGGGTCCGATTGCGGACGCGAACATCGAAGTGGACATGATCGTTCAGAACATTGCACCGGATGGTGCCACGACCGACTTCACCTTTACCGTAAACCGCAATGACTACAAACGGGCACTCGATATACTGACCCGGACGGCTACCGAGCTGGGGGCAAGAGCAGGTGTCCGGTGACAACAAGATCGTGAAGGTCTCGCTGGTCGGTGTGGGTATGCGCTCACACGCCGGTATTGCATCCACCATGTTTGGAACCCTGGCGAAAGAAGGGGTCAACATCAGGATGATTTCCACCTCGGAAATCAAGATTTCAGTGGTGGTTGATGAGAAATACCTGGAACTGGCTGTCCGCTCCCTGCATGACGCCTTTGACCTGGCGCAACCACCGAAGGTTTAGATATTACCTGGTGCTATTGCATCGATAGTCATGGCCCTGGTTGTATCCTAATGGTGCTACCCGGTAGTTGTCATTATAATAACCCAAGTCTGTATAATGCTTTCATGAGAATAATTCGGTAAGTCGAACCATCGACAGTGGTTCAGTGTCTACTACAATTACAAAACAGTGCCTGGAATGGACATAGGCCAAAAGCAGGGGAAGCGACAACATGTTGATTCTTACGAGAAGAGTGGGTGAGACCTTGATGATCGGTGACGAGATTACTGTCACTGTCCTTGGTGTTAAGGGTAATCAAGTCAGAATCGGTGTCAATGCCCCGCGTGATGTCAGCGTACACAGGGAAGAAATCTACGACCGGATAAAATCCGAACAGGAACAGAAGAGACGGTACCGGATAATTTTGTCCAGACGACTGAATTTTCAAGTTCAATTCTTTACCTGATTTAGACTGCACCGGTATGCTACGCCCCCGGGCTGATGTCGGGTACCATGTACGGCTGTCCACCTGGTTGTCGCGAAGCGACGGCGGCCCCGCAGGGCGAGGGGCGAAGCCCCGAGTAATCCCGAACGGATTCGATATAATCGCGGTCCGTGATTACTGATTGATGAATTACGGAGAGATGGCCGAGTGGCTGAAGGCGCGCCCCTGCTAAGGGCGTATGGGTTAATAGCCCATCGAGGGTTCGAATCCCTCTCTCTCCGCCAAATTACGCATGACTATACAAAGCTTTTCTGTATAATTCACATCCGTTTCCAAGCGCCCGTAGCTCAGCTGGATAGAGTACCTGGCTACGAACCAGGCGGTCGGAGGTTCGACTCCTTCCGGGCGCGCCATTATAGTATACAAATCAACCGGTTATGGCGTACTGCCTAGCCGGTTTTTTTGTGGTTGTCCAATCGGGGTAAAAATATCCATTTAATTGGACAGGTGCCGTCATTGCATGCCTTCCATGTGTAAACGGCATCCGTGATCAAGTGACTGACAGGGTTCCAAAAAGTTGGTGTCAGTGAGATCTGGGAGAAGGGCTGCTGAAGTTAGCACGTCTGGGTTGGTCATTAATGGTAGTGCGTGAAGACCTGCCTCAGGCACGGATGGATTCCCTGTTCTCATTACAACCCTGCATCACAAGTCAGAAGTGACTTCCTTAGCACTGTATCCGATCGCACGATATCCACGCAGGCGTCTTTCGAACATGCGTGCAAGCATGGGTACATCACGGTCAACATAGTCGTAGATGCGAACCTCGGTCTTATCGGGATGGAGGCGATGGAGTCTGCCGGCGTACTGAATCAGTGTTCCTTTCCAGGATACGGGCAGAGCCAAAAACAACGTGTCCAGTCTCGCATCGTCAAATCCTTCTCCAATATAACGCCCGGTTGCAAGAATCAATCTCTCTTCGTTATCGGGGATGGCAGCCAGCCGATTCAAATCTTCACGGCGCCTTTTTGCACTTCTACCTCCCTGCAGGACAATCAGGTTGCGCGTGAATTTACGCAATCGGTCGGCGAAGTACTCCAGGTGTTCTTTGCGCTCCGTGAGCAAGATCGGTGAGCGGCCTTCCTCAAGTGCCTGCAGGACGTCATCAAATATCAGATTATTACGTTGTTTGTTAGCGGTTAGCCGTTGATAAATCTCCTGAATACGCAGGTCGTCGTCATCGAGACATAATCCTGTTTCGCGGATGATCAGGTTATGGTTGAAGGGACGGTGGGCCGCCTGATTCCGGGCGTCAACGGTGAAACGAACCGGACCTAACTGCATTTCGATAATCGGATGATGACCGTCACGGCGTTGTAGTGTGGCGGTCAGGCCGGTAATGAAACGCGCCCTGACCTCGGCCAGGACGCGCTCAAAGGACACCGCAGGCAGGTGGTGACACTCATCCACGATCACATGGCCATAGTTGGCCACCAGATCATTCACTCTATCTTTGCGCACCAGGCTCTGGATCATCGCAACGTCAAGTCGGCCATTGGGCTTGTGTCTGCCGCCACCAATTCGCCCAATATCTCTGGTATCCAGCCCGAGAAACAGTGCGAGCTGTGCGACCCACTGATCGAGCAGCGGCTGGCGATGTACCAGGACCAGGGTATTGCATTGCCGCTCGGTGATCAGCCAGGTACCGATTACGGTTTTCCCAACGCCCGGTGGTGCGATGAAGACACCGATATCATGTTTGCGCAGGGTGTTAGCGGCCTGTTCCTGAATGGCCGTGAGTTTGCCATCGAACTGTACGTCAAGTGGTTCGCCAGGATGGCGCTGGTCGTCAATGGTCAGTGCGCTGCTATATTGTTGGAGTAAGGCCGCGAGTTCATCCTGACATCCCCGAGGCAAGGCGATGTGCTTGGGAAACTCTTCGGTGCAGCCGATCACCCGTGGTGTCAATGCCGTTGACAACCGCATGCTCTGCTTTTTGTAGAATTCCGGATTCTGAAAGGCCGCCAGTCGCTTGATCTGGTTCAGCAGAGGTGATGGCAGATCCGTTTTGTCGATGCACAATCGCTGTGCAAGTGCGGCATGAACTCGGCGGGAACAGGTTCGGTAATGTGCACTTTCTCTGGTCGTCCTGAGGGCGAAAGTTCCCACGGTGCATCGTTCCTTCCATCTTCGTTTACTGAGCTAAACCGAACGCCGACCAGATCTTTCCCTTCCGGGAAGCTTCGCGGGCGATGGATTCCACGGTAGACGACGCCATCCGTGTCAGTGATGCGAGATAGGCCCATTGATCCGACATTGCCTTCATAGGCTTTATCCATAATCACATGCGTGCCTTCCCACCCCTGGTTTTCAAGGGATTTCAGCAGTTTTCTACCCTCCGGTGCATCACCTGCATTCCCCGGCGATAAAGCGAATGTCACTGCGGTTCGAGCGTCGGCTGCAACCATATGTATTTTGGTCGTCCATCCGGCCCGTGATTTACCGATAGATTGTTCACCGTTTTTTTTAGTGCGCCTGTGCCATCCGGATGGACCTTCACCGCTGTGCTATCAAGAGAAACGTGATCCACTTGGATATTGATGATGTCGCTCTCTTGCAATGCGGAGAACACGCGATCAAGCACACCGTTTTTGGCCCAACGGTTTGCACGCGTATAGATACTGTGCCAATTCCCAAATTTCTTGGGTAATCCACGCCATTTCGAGCCATGCTCGGCAACATACAAAATGGCATTGAATACCTGCAGATTAGATAACGTTACGTTACCGCGTTGAACTGGAAGTAAATCTTCGATGAGTTTGAGTTGAGCTGATGTGATTTGCATCCACTCGTTTACAAACTTAGTGTTAACCAACATCCATGCAGCAGAAATAGACCACCCCTGCCAGCAAGGCATATATCATAAGCAGTGGCGGATTCATCACGCAAACATGCTTGTACTTACATCACACTCGGGTAACGCCGTTTGCAGCGCCTCTGCACCTTGTTGGGTTACGCGGGTGTTCCATAGTATGACTTCCTTGAGGTGCTGCAGGGATTTGAGATGTTCCAGGCCGGCATCTCCGATAGCGGTGTCCCAGAGGATAAGCGTCTCGAGCTCGCTCAGGTTGCGCAAGTTTTCCAGGCCGGCATCGGTGATCCCGGTACGCGTAAGGTAGAGTCCCTTGAGTCGTTCCAGGCGGCCGACTTCGGCCAGACCCGCGTCGGTGATGCGGGTGCCCTTGAGGTCGAGGATCTCCAGATTGGGGAGGGTGGTCAGGAGTTTCAGGCCCGCGTCGGTGATATCAGAGTGATCGAGATGCAGCTCCTGCAGATGGGTTAACGTTTGCAGGTGGACCAGTCCCGCGTCGCCGACCCGGGTCTCCGCCAGCGAGAGAAAGCGCAGGTCGTTCAGGCTGGAGAGCAGATTCCCGAGTTCCCGGTCACTAATCTGGGTCGAGAGCAGGTCGAGCTTCTGTCCGGTTTGCAGGCGCGGCCATTCGAGTATTGTTTCCAGCAGGTGCAGCACGTCCTGGGCTGATCGATTGACATCCGCCAGATGCTGGTCGATCCCGGTACCGGTTGCCCCGGGAGTCCTGGCCGATTCCCTGATGGAGGCACTGGTATCTGCAATCTGTGCAAGGGAGGTGCTGACCTCGCGACCCAAATTCGATAGAAACTTGTCCTTGGCGTCATTGAGTGCCTCCAGCTCGCCGCGCGCCCGTTCCAGCGCGGCAAGGTGCTCGCGTTGCTGGGCGATGAGACCCTGGATTTGCAAGTGAGTAGCTACCCGGGCATGCACCTCGGGTTGTTTTACCGGCTTGGTGATGTAGTCAACGGCACCGGCCGCAAATCCCCGGGCCAGGTCCTCGACATCGGTCCTGGCTGTGACAAAGATGATCGGGATCTCCCTGAGTGCGGCGTCCTGCTTGAACCGATGGCATGTTTCGAAGCCGTCCATCTCGGGCATCATCACGTCCAGCAGCACCAGGTCCGGCAGTGCTGATGTGGCGATCTCCAGGGCTTTGGCCCCGCTGGTAGCGAAGAAGATCTGGTAGCCGAGCGGCGCCAGCATCTCCCGCAGCAGGTCAAGGTTCGCGGCTTTGTCATCGACGATCAGGAGTTTTGCATGGGTCATACTGGCTTGATCGTGCATGGCGTTGGTCCTCTTGCTCATGGCATGCAGGCGCCTGGGATATGGCAACGCAAGCTTAGCAAACTGCAGTTACCGATAGAAGCTGCTGAAGTCAATGATCGAAACTCTCTCGCCAGGTCCTGTATCGCTGCAATGTGTCTGGTTTAAGATGGTGACGGTATTCTCCCGGGGGGCGGCCGCTGGCGGTTTCCATCCTGATGGCTGATCGAGTTCAGAGGGTTCTGATGAGTAAGTTGCGCAAGGCGCTGTTGTTGTTGCTGATCGCAGTCGTGCTGCTGATCATGCTTGTAGTGGACCTCAATCTGCCGTCGGGGGTCATTCACGGCATACCCTATGTCGTGCTAATTTCCGTCAGCTACTGGCTGCCCTGGCGAAATGCGCCGATGGTGCTGGCCGCAGTCGGGACCCTGCTCATCATGGTGGGTTACCTCTACTCGGCCACTCAAATGGATACCACGGCCTTGTTGCTCAATATCAGTCTCGAAGCCGCGGTATTGTGGGTGACTGCCTTCCTGGTGGTGCGCTATCGGGCATCCTCGCGCTCGCTGGAGGACCGTGAACAGCGCCTGCGGGCGCTGGTGTCGACCGCGGTTGACGGGGTCATGATCATCGATGCCAACGGCACCGTACAGGAATACAACCCGGCCTGTGGGCAGTTATTCGGATACCGGGAAGACGAGGTGGTTGGCAGGAACGTCAAGATGCTGATGCCATCTCCCTACCAGGAGGAGCACGATGAGTACCTGTCACGTTACCGTACCACGGGCAACAAGCGCATCATCGGTATTGGCCGTGAGGTGGAAGGTCGGCGCAAGGATGGCACGACCTTTCCGATGGAACTGTCCGTCGGCGAGGCACGCCCGGGCGGGCAGCAGGTCTTCGTTGGCATCATCCGCGACATCACTGCGCGCAAGTCAGCCGAGCAGTCATTGCGCGTCGCCAAGGAACAGGCCGAGAGTGCGAGCCATGCAAAGTCCCGGTTCCTTGCGAACATGTCCCATGAGATCCGCACCCCGATGAACGCGGTGCTGGGCTACACCCAGCTGATCGAGACCGATCCGGATATGCCAGACAAATACCGCCGCCCGCTGAAGGCGATCCACTCGGCGGGTAATCACCTGATCAGTCTCATCGATGAAATCCTTGATCTTTCGAAGATCGAGGCAGGCGCCATGAAACTGGATACTCCGCGATTTCGACCTGGGTGACCTGACGGATGACATCTCCGGGATGTTTGCGATGCGCTGTGATCAGAAAGGGCTCACCTGGCGGGAAGACGTGCACATCGGAGAGCGAGCGGTCCGGGCCGACGATCGCAAGCTGCGCCAGGTTTTAATCAACCTGCTGGGCAACGCGGTCAAATTCACCGACCGGGGAGTCATCAGCCTCAAGGTAGAACAGAGTGGCCAGCGTTGCACATTCAGTGTCGAGGATACCGGCCCGGGCATCACTGAAGAGTCGCAGAAACGCATCTTCGAGCCCTTCCAGCAGGCTGAAGAGGGCGAGGTCAAGGGCGGCACCGGCCTCGGTCTGGCAATCACCAAGCGCCATATCGAGCTCATGGGCGGCTCATTGAGTCTGGAGTCGACCCCGGGTGAAGGGAGTTGTTTCCGCTTTGAGCTGGAATTACCGCCAGCCGAGGGTGACCTGATACTCAAGAGTGAACAGAAGGGTCAGTTTTGCCGACTGGCGGAAGCCTACCGGGTCCGGGCCCTTGTGGTCGATGATGTGGAGGACAATCGCGAAGTCCTCAGTGGACTCCTGGAACGCACCGGTGTCGAGGTAACCATGGCGAGTAGTGGCGCCGAGGCGCTGCAGCGGATCGCCGAACAGATTCCGGACATCGTCTTCATGGATGTGCGCATGCCCGTGATGGACGGGCTCACCGCGGTGCAGCAGCTGCGTGAACGATGGCCTGCCGAGGGGATTGTGTGTGTTGCAATCACGGCATCCGGCCTGCTGCGCCAGCATTCCTTTTATCGGGATGCGGGCTTTGACGATTTCATTGGCAAACCCTTTCTGTTTGAGAAGGTTTGCGATTGCATGGTGAGACATTTGCATGTCGAGTTCGTGCAAGAACCCGAAACGGGGGTACCGGCAGGGGCCAGGCCGTGTGCCGGGGAACCGGATACAATCCAGCTACCCGACCGCATACGTGAACGCCTGCTTGCCGCCGCCAGGATGAACGCCCTGACGGAAATAGAAACCGTGATTGGCGAGCTGAAAGGGCTCAACCCTGATACGGGGTGCCTGGCAGTTGAGCTGGAGAAATTACTCTCACGATATGATATGGACGCTATAACCGCACTCATTAACCGCTTTCCTGCTGAGGGGGGTTAGCAGCTTGTCGTAAAATCCAACCCTGCCCTGAATCGGCCCATACATAACTGCAGGTCCTTGTGCATGTTATGGCCTGCAGGCCTGGATACGACTTGTGTTCAACTTGATACATTATCGTGTTCATTCTGCGGGCGAGGTGTGACCAATATCTCTTCCAGCGTGAACCCGGTCATGTCATGAATCGTACGCTGGTATCGTGAAGCGGCCTGAAAGCGGTACGGTGGCGTACGTAAGACCATACCTGCCTGCTTGACTGATCATGTGGATACTGTTTCCCTGGTCATGCCCATTAAAGAGTTCGCAGCGGCATTGCAGTGCCTGGAAGAGCGGGGCGGGGGAGTGCGCCTGCCCGGCGGCGAGCTGAAACCGGGTCCAGTGTGCGGCAGCGAACAGATGAATTCCGCTGTTTGAGTCTTATTATAAAAGCGGATATGGCAATGGCCACCGCGATCAAAGGTAGTTGCTGTGTAGGCTGTTAAAGGACCACCGGCTCGAAGGAATAACTGGAAAAATAGTTGGAGTTTGGGTGCAAGTACGCCGCGGAAAGCGGTCGTTACGAGTCGCAAGAGTCTTACCGGCCAGTGCGCAGCCTATGCCTGCTGGCTGGCAGCAGACGGGCAGTAAAAAACCGAGTTAAGCAGAGAATTTTGAAGTCTGGTTCATTCGCCGACTGCGACAGTATGTGCGCGTGACCAGCGCGTGATTTTCATCCAGTCAGGCATGTTCACAATCAGGCACGGCACTTCCTTGAATTTAAGGTTAGAATAAGGCTGTGAATAATCGACAAATTGGAGAAAGTAATGGAGCCAACAGGAATTGGCGGTCTCATAATTCTGATTGCAGATATTTATGCAATTGTGATGATTCTGCAGAGTTCTGCAAAAAGTATTGAGAAACTGATTTGGTCTTTGGTGGTGGTTTTACTGCCACTGATCGGCTTGATTATCTGGTTTTTTGCGGGACCAGGCAAGAAACCATTCTGAATAGTATGAAATACGGGCGAAGCTTGCCACTCACTGACTAATCGTTACTGACATCACGCGTACTCCTGAACAATCCGGGGTGTACTTATAATGACTGCATGTACGGGCCTGGCGACGGGACGTTTGGAAACTCTTGCCACATGGGCATGCCTGTCCGGAAATCAGGTTAAAGGAAACAATCATGAAAATATCCTTGCTGATTATAGCGCTACTGCTTGCGGGCACAGCCCGGGCAGGAACCGACGCATCCTGGTGGCAGTTCTGGGATTCTGCCGATGAAGTGGCCGATACTTCAGGCAGGCTTTTCACGGAGGATGAAAAACGCATCATCCAGTCCTGCTTCGAGGATCATCGGGACTCTCGTTACGATGATGATAACGATGAAAGTGGCAGGGACAAGCCGAAGAAACAGAAGAGTCTGCCACCCGGCCTGCAGAAAAAACTGGCGCGTGGCGGTGAACTGCCGCCCGGTTGGCAGAAGAAGGTTGCGCGTGGCGAGGTGCTGGATATGACTCTGTACAGACAACCCAGGCCATTACCGGAAGGACTGTTAAAGCGCCTGTCAACCGGCCCGGCTGACACGGAGTTGAGGCTGCTCGATGATCGTGTGATGCGCCTTATGGATGACACACGGGACATTCTGGATGTACTGCAGGTTTATTAACCCGGTAGTGCATAACTCCCGTCCTGTAGGAGCGCCGTCCCCGGCGCGATTCGCGGCCAGGAGGCCGCTCCTACATGATAATTTACGCAATAATTGGGTTAATTCAATTTTCTTCACATTGCCTGCTGTTGCAATGCGTCAAACCCTCTGAGCCATGAACGGACACTGATCATGTACGACACTAATCCGCAGCGTTTCGTCAGTCTGCTGACACGCAAGACACTCGCGCTTGTATTGGCGGGTGGCCGTGGCTCGCGACTGTATGAGCTGACAGCCTGGCGCGCCAAGCCTGCTGTATTTTTTGGCGGCAAGTTCCGCATTATTGACTTCGCCCTGTCGAACGCGATCAACTCGGGCATCCGCCGTGTCGGTGTCCTGACACAGTACAAGGCACACTCGCTTGTCAGGCACATTAGCGAGGGCTGGGGCGGGTTCAAGCGTGTACTGCACGAATTTGTCGAAGTTCTCCCGGCCTCGCAGCGCATCGATACCGACTGGTACAGGGGCACGGCTGATGCCATTTATCAGAACCTGGACATTATCAATACGCATAACCCGGAGTTTGTCCTGATTCTCTCCGGCGATCATGTGTACAAGATGGATTACGGCACCATGCTGGCCTTTCATAGCGAACAGCAATCCGACCTGACGATTTTATGCGTCGAGCTTCCTGTCAGTGAAGCGACCGCCACCTTTGGCGTTATAGAGGTGGACGAGAACGGTCGTGTTATCGGTTTCGAGGAAAAACCGGCACACCCCAGACCGCTGCCCGGTCAGCCGGACATGTGCCTTGCTTCCATGGGCAACTACGTATTCAACACCGATTGTCTGCGCGACCAGTTGATCATCGATGCCGTTAACAGCGAGTCAGGTCACGACTTCGGTCATGACCTCATTCCAAGGCTCATCAGTTCTCACACGGTGTTTGCGTTTCCATTCCGCGACGCCGAAACCGGCAAACGGGCCTACTGGCGGGACGTTGGCACCCTGGATGCCTACTGGGAAGCCAACATGGAATTGCTTGATATCACGCCTGAACTGGACCTTTATGATAACGAATGGCCCATACTGACCGACCAGCAGCAACTGCCATCGGCCAAGTTCGTACACAACACCGATGAGCGCCGCGGCATGGCGGTCGATTCAATTGTCTCGGGTGGCTGCATCATATCCGGTGCCAAACTGGACCGGGCGTTACTGTTCTCTAGCGTCAAGGTCCATTCCTATGCCTATATCGAACAAACCGTGGTGTTGCCCGACGTCAACGTGGGGCGCAATACGCGCATACACCGTGCGATCATCGACCGCGGCTGCGATATACCGGAAAATATGGTAATCGGCGAAAACCATGATGAAGACCGGCAGCGCGGTTTTCGCGTGACAGACAAGGGCATCGTACTGGTGACCCCGGACATGCTGAACCAGTCCATCCATTCGATTCGATGATATCCAGGAATATATGCTGACCGCACAGCGCCGCATCAGGCTCTCCAGCATAGCTTCCATCTTGACTCATGTGCGCCTCGATCATATCCAGGCGCCAGTACCACACGCTCCTGGTAGTTCTGTTGTTCCCTGCCATCGTGATCACAGCCCGGCTTCCTGTCACCCGGACCCTGGCCAGCCTGGCCCATCCCCTTCTACGGCAGCTGCGGTCATGTGACAGATCCGGTAGGAGCGGCCTCCTGGCCGCGATTCGCGCCGGGGGCGGCGCTCCTACAGGATGTGTCAGCACCTCACTGGCGGTGAACTCCAGAATCAATTCGAAATATTCATTTCATCCCGTAAAACAGGCAGCGAAACCAGCTTCCAAAACCAGGTTTATGCAACTACCGGGTTTACGCAGCTGTTGTGGATAGAGGCGGAATGCCTCAACCCTCAACATAGGAAACAGACAGCTAATGCACTGGTATCCTTGAAATCTGCCACCCCATACCGCGCGAGCGGTTAGTCTATCGACCTGCTTTGGCCCTCTGGGGGACAGGCAACATAACTTATAGGGGTGATAAAGCTTAATACTGGCTCTGTTTATAAGGTCAGAATCGATAGCTAATCGCGATGGAGCCAAATTCTGTACTACTGCTTTGCTCCTTGAATCTTCGGCTGCGATAGGTTTGCATATAGGTTAATTTCAGATCCCGGTAACGTACACCAAGGCCTGCGTACAGGCCGCCAATGAGAGGTTCACGGGTGGCCCCGGTATCAAAGTCGTTGAATAGCGGACCGTCAAGGGTGACGTCATAGGCTACGGCAGACCCACGAAAGCCAAGTAACCCATAGAGAGACCAAGGGCCGCTTTCTCGACGGTCGGTAATGAATGGTTGATGTGAATAAGCCGTTGGTGACAATCGAGGATCGGAAAAATCGACCGGTAGATTCCAGCCGAAGCGTGTAAGCGCACCCAGATAGAGATCAGTTCGGAAGGTCCCGAGCCCGACTCCCCATTCACCAAATCCGTCCACTGCAAATTTACCCCATTCTGATTCTATAAATGTCAAACGCCGCTTCTGACTGAAAAACAGGTTCAATGTCGGCTCGTTCGGGATCTGACTGTCCCAACCCTTGAACTGGTCCACGCCCTTGAGGTCGTGGATAAAGTCCTGCACCTCCTTGGCATATGCATTCGGTCCTACTGTTCCAATGCTGAGTTCGGCAGAATTGAGCGCGTAGGCATCCTTGGCGTGCAGAGAAAAGCCGATACCCAGCCAGCCGGCATAAGGACTCTCGCCTGGAGGCGATTTCAGTGCATCTGGATCTTCCGGCGTAAACATTAATTGGGTGATTGAGGTCCCATAGTTGTACTCGATGTTTGTCAGGTCACGAAATCCCGAAATTCGCTGAAACACCTTTAGACTCTTGCTATCGCCTGTCAGTTTACGCAGGCCGCGTTGTACTGTACCGAACTGCTTCGGATCTCGGGGCCCCGAGATCCAGGCGATGCGAATGCCATTGGTGTAGTTCTCGTCCGTACCTGCGAAAAGATCATTGTCGAGGTAGAAGCTCAAGTACGCATCGCCCCGGTCAGGCAACAGGCCGAATGCACCCGTAGCCCCTGCATCGGACATGGTCAGCACCACCATCGCGCATAGCGCGCAATAAAAGATTCGCTTCACCGGTAAAGAGATCCAAAAAGACAATTTTGATCAGCGGCAGAGGTTGATGTTTCGTCGGGGACTCGAGGTGGAGTCGCTCATGTCTTTTTCGTTATGGTTCACGTTCTTTCGTCTGTTTCTCGGTGACAGTTACGGGTGCACCCGGCAAGAGATTCTCCTCTTCCTTCAGCGGTTGTGCCTGCCAGCAGAACGATTTGTGAACGTTTTGCAAGGCGCACCGATACTGAACGTAATTTTGATAACGTGCTCAGATGAGCCAGACCTGTTCAAGATCCCGGAACAAGGATCACACGAACCTGTTCTGGCCTCACTCCCTATTCAACCAGCTGGCTTCAGATACAAGATGCCCAGCGGTGGCAGGGTAAGATAAAGCGAATGAGATTGACCCTGTGCGGCTAGCGGCGCGCTATCAACGCCGCCGGCATTGCCGAAGCCCGTGCCGCCATAGCTTTCGGCATCGCTGTTCAACAGCTCAAGCCAGCGGCCGCCCCGTGGCACACCCACGATATAGTTCTCGCGCGGCAGCGGGGTGAAATTACACGCCACCAGTATCATGTCGTTCGGATTGCGCCCTTTGCGAATGAATGTGACTACACTGTTTTCCACATCGTGAAAGTCCACCCATTCGAAACCGCTGTACTTGAAGTCCAATTGGTGCATGGCAGGTTGTTCACGGTAGAAATGGTTCAAATCCCGCACCCATTTCTGCATACCCTGATGTGCAGGGTCATCCAGCAGATGCCAGTCCAGGCTGCTCTCGTGGTTCCACTCATTCCATTGCCCGAATTCGCCACCCATGAATAACAGTTTCTTGCCGGGGTGAGCATACATATAACCGAACAACGCCCTGAGGTTGGCCATTTTTTGCCAGACGTCGCCGGGCATTTTGCTTAACAACGACCCCTTGCCATAGACCACCTCGTCATGGGACAGGGGTAGTACATAATTCTCGCTAAAGGCATACCAGATGCTCAAGGTCAACTTGTCGTGGTGGTATTTACGGAGTATGGGGTCTTGCGCCATATACTCGAGGGTGTCGTGCATCCAGCCCATTTTCCATTTCATGCCGAAGCCCAGTCCGCCTACATACGCCGGTCTGGAGACCATGGGCCAGGCGGTGGATTCCTCGGCGATGGTCTGTACATCGGGAAAATCGCGGTAGATGGATTCATTCAACTTGCGCAGGAACTCTACGGCGTGCACGTTTTCATTGCCGCCGTATTCATTCGGGATCCACTCGCCGGGTTTTCTGCCGTAGTCCAGGTACAGCATGGATGTCACAGCGTCCACCCGCAGTCCGTCCGCATGGTATTTGTCCAGCCAGAGCATGGCGCTGCTGATCAATATCGAGCGCACCTCGAAACGTCCGTAGTTGTAAATATAGCTGTTCCACTCCGGATGATAACCGCGCCTGGGATCGGCGTGCTCGAACAGATAGGTGCCGTCGAAGTAGATCAGACCGTGTTCATCATCGGGAAAATGCGAGGGCACCCAGTCCAGAATGACGCCGGTGTTGTGTTGATGCAGTTGATCCACCAGGTACATAAAGTCCTGGGGACCGCCATAACGGGCACTGGGTGCAAACAAACCCGTGGTCTGGTAACCCCAGGAACCGTAAAACGGATGTTCCATGACCGGCATACACTCCACATGCGTAAAACCCATATGATGCATATAGCCGCTCAGCTGGTCACCCAGTTCGCGGTACGTCAGATGACGGTTATTTTCACCGGGCACACGCCGCCAGGAGCCGGGATGAAGCTCGTAAATACTCCAGGGGGCATCAAGACCGTTGTGCCGGTCACGTTTTTGCATCCATTCGCTGTCGCCCCAGGTGTAATCCAGGTCCCACACCACCGAGGCGGTATCGGGCGGCCGCTGCCAGCGAAAAGCGAAGGGATCGCCTTTGGCGACCTGATAGTCGTTCTGATGAGCAGTAATAAAATATTTGTATTGTGCGCCATTGCCGAGACCGCCGACAAACCCTTCCCAGATGCCGGAACCGTCATCGCGGGCGCGCAACGGATAACCGTGAGGATCCCAGTCGTTGAAATCGCCCATCACCGCGACCGATCTGGCGTTCGGTGCCCACACTGCAAATAACACCCCTGTTTCGCCCTGACGATTGCAAAGATGCGAACCGAGTTTGTTATACAGACGGTAATGATTGCCCTGCTTGAAAAGGTAAACGTCATGAGCTGTTAGCAGGCTAACGTCATGCCGTACCGGTGAATCAATTACGTCTTTTTCAGACATTACGGTCCCTCATGAATGGGTTGCCATTTGAATTCATGGTGCAAGGCAGGGGAATCGCTGGTGTATTTCAAGGGCCGCACTCTGATTACTCCGGTTTTCCTGCGTTGTTCGTATAAAGGTTATTGAAACAGCCCTTGCAATGCATTGATGATTTTCAAAGAGACTGATGTTCAGAATAAGCAATGGTACTGATATGTGTTGATATTTCCCTGTCCGTATCGTGTCCCTGAATGTCGTCTTTCAGCAGCTTCGGATATTCAATAACGACTGAACTAATTCGCGCCGCTTTTTGGCGTCGAATTGAGTGACGTGTTGTTTCTTTGCAGCAACAAATCGAATATACAACAATCCAAGGATTGCAGAAATTATTGAAGCGATCAGAATCGACGATTTTGCACTTTGGAGATGTACTGGTTGGGAGTCAAAGCCCAACGTGGCTATAAATGTGGACATAGTAAAACCTATCCCGGCTATGAGTGAGACTCCAATGACATGTTGAATATTAACACCATCGGGTAAACAGCCGATTTTGTAGCGCAGACCCAGCCAGCACGCACCGGAAATGCCGATAAATTTTCCGAGGACCAGTCCAGTAATAATTCCTAATCCGGTTGGATGTTGAAGGCTTTCGACAAATGAGGTCAAGCTAAAGGGTACACCGGCATTGGTCAGCACAAACAAGGGTAAGATAAACAGAGCCACGGGTAACTCCAGTGCATCTTCCCAGCGACGCAGTGGTGTACTGGCACGTTCCGCAAAATCACGCACCTCCAGCACCTGTTCATGATCCCGTGCGACTACCGAGAACATCGACAGGTTTTGACTTTTTCTGCATTGAGTTGATTGTTGTTTTCGCTTTATCGAGCAGTTTTTCCGACGCCAACTTTGGACGTGCTGGTACAGTCAAGGCAATTGCGACACCTGCAAACGTGGGGTGAACGCCGGACTTGAGCATCATCCACCAGGCTGCAATTCCGACGATAATATAGAAATACGGCTGGCGTACGCCTGCGTAGTTGCCTAATGCCAGAAATGCAATAAGTGCAAATGCGCTTAACAGATGCAATACAGATATATCCTGAGTATAAAATATTGCAATGACCAGTATTGCCCCGACATCGTCCACGATAGCGAGGCCTACGAGGAAAGCCAATAGACTGCCCGGTATGTGTTTTCTCACGATGGTGAGCACGCCCAGCGCAAACGCGGTATCGGTTGCCATTGGTATACCCCATCCAATCTGTGAATCAAGTGACCAGTTGAACAACGAATAAATTGCAGCCGGACAAACCATTCCACCGACGGCACAGAGAATTAGCATGCGTCGATTTTCTGGCCGAGCGAGATCTCCGGCAAGTACTTCCCGTTTGATCTCAAGTCCAAGCAGGAAGAAAAATATGACCATTAAACCATCATTGATGATGTGTTTGAGAGAAGCATGCAGTTTAAAATCACCCAGAAAAAATCCAATCGATGTGTGTGTCAGATTCTGGTAGGTAGAAGAATAATCTGAGTTAGCCCACCACAGGGCCACGATTGTAGCTAGCAGAAGAAACCAGCTGGTTGTTGTCTGCGCGCGGATAAAGCTTGAAAAAGGATCGTGTATATTTTCAAGGCCACGTTGCAATACATTATTTGAGTCATCAGTCATATTGTTAAGCCACATATGCCGTTAACCTGCACCAGGCGATTATGTTTCTAGTTAACACTGAACATCGTGGTATTTAATCGCATGAAATAGTGTGATTACCGTGCAGTAAATACCCCCTGCCAGAAATATTTTTCTAGATACATAACGACTATCAGCAGGCCTGAAATTCAGGGATTCTCTGAATAAGCAATACATTGAGGTGGTCGTTATTGCAGGTGCCGCCAAC
Organism: uncultured Gammaproteobacteria bacterium; assembly: GCA_963701505.1. GTDB lineage: Bacteria > Pseudomonadota > Gammaproteobacteria > UBA9214 > UBA9214 > UBA9214. The sequence continues at coordinate 2,496 of CAVOZZ010000012.1, read as the reverse complement.
ACGGTTTCGGAAATCACACATAAGCTTGAAGTTTCCGATTTCCGTGTCAGCGTAGTGGGATCTCATGATGTCAGATAGTCGGAGTTACTGACTATCGATGATGCCGCCGACGACGATACCGTCTACGGTCCCGACTCCAGCGTCGATGGCGAAGTTTCTGCGCCGACATCCCGGCACAACCACCCGACTGTTGTCGGCGGCCGGGAACTGGAATGACTGTCACACGCCGGTGTTGTATTTGTTGCTGCTGTCCCACATCACGTTGCATTTTGCCTTTGCCGCTGCCCTGAGTAGCTCGATCACTGGCAAGGCGCGGTGCGAGAGACTTACGGCAGGTTCATCGTCCCCTGATTGCGCGGACTCTTCCGGTTCAGGCAACTGTTCGTTAGCCGCGACCGCAGCCTCCAGACGCTCCAGCGCAGCCGGGACATCTTCTGCAAGCAGGGCGCCGGGCACCGTGCCGCTGTGTCCCATCATTTTAAGCAGTTGGACTGCCACTTCGCCGAACATCGTTATGTTCGCGTAGACCGGGCAGGAAAAGGTTATCAGCATGACCAGGTCCTCTCTGATGCTTGCGTTACAGGCAGGTGCCTCGCGTCTGCCGGCTTTCCCGGTCGTTTAAGGCACGCTAGCCAAAGGATAACCCCTGCATCAGCGAACGTCACGCGGTGTTTTTTGACATCGTGGCGTCTAGCCGGATTCGTTCAGCGCCTCGAACCCGGAGATCACGTCGAACAGTTCCGCGTCGATACCACTCTGGCGCAAACGGTGAAATGTGCCGTTGAGGTCGTCCAGCAGCTCACCGATATTCTTGTCGGCACGCTGCATCGCCGCGAGACGGCTCGCGTTCTCGCTGGCCAGCGATTCAGCGCACGCCCGGAACAGCGAGACGAAAAGGTATTCGCGAACCAGCACCCGCAAGGTCGGGGCGCTCCCACCGATGACCTCCGGCAGGTTTTCCGTCGGCCACGGACGTTCGGCCAGCTTGCGTCGCCAGATTTCATCCAGCGGTAACAGCCGCTGACTGACGGGCGCATACACCGCCCCAACCGCGGGGCGGTTGTAGAAGAGATGGAGTTCGGCGATGTCACCCTGGCTGCGTCGCGTCTCGCTTGCCATGAGTATCTGCCCGATCAGCGAGGTGATCGCCTTGACGGAATTCGGTACGCTGAAGAATCCGGTCGGCTCAAGTCCTGCGTCCGCCAGGCGCGCATGCACGCGCTCACCGACCGCCCAGACCCGGGGCTCCCCGGGCAGCGCCGCCAGCATCTTGAGCGCATAATCGGCCGCCACATCATTGAACTGGCCGACCAGCCCCTGGTCGGAACCAAACACCACCGCGCCAATCGCAGCCGCATCCGTTTTTCCTGTCTCTGCGGTTATCGATTGCGCCGCACGCATGTCACGAAAACACACGCTCAAGCCCAGTTCCACGGTGCGATAGTAATCACCCAGGGCACGCACCGACTGTTCGTATTGGCCGATACTCGATGCGGCCATGGCCTTCATGGTGCGGACCACGGATTGCAGATCACCGGCGCTGTCGATCTTGCGCTGCAGGCTCGCTGCGGTGTCGCTCATGATGCCTCCCCGGGATTCGTCCCGGCCCCGGGTTGGGACAGGGAATCAGCTTTGGGCTGGAAACGTGCCAGTGCCTTGCGGGCAATGTCGATAATCGTTTCCCGATCCTCATTGCTCAACGTGTCGGCGCTATCCAGGCGCTCGCTCACCTGCAGCGGGACCTCAGCCGCCGCCTTGCGCACGGCCTGCTCGGCGTCCGACATCCCGTCCAGCGGAACGGCGTCGAAAAGTCCGGCTCTCAACGCCAGCAGGATAGCGATTTGGGCAGGCACTCCCACCGGGGCAAATTCCGGCTGCTTCAGGCAGGCGCGGATGCGCCGTCCATGCTCGATGTTCTTGCGGGTGTCTACATCCAGCCGGGCGCCAAACCGGGCAAAGGTTTCGAGTTCCTCGAACTGCGCATAGGCGAGCTTGAGGTCACCCGCCACCGCGCGATAGGCCGCCCTTTGCGCCTTGCCGCCGACGCGCGACACGGATTTGCCGACATCGACCGCCGGCAGCACACCCAATTCGAACAACGTCGGCGAGAGGTAGATCTGCCCGTCGGTGATGGAAATCAAATTGGTTGGAATGTAGGCGGAAATGTTCTGGGCTTCGGTCTCAATGATGGGCAGGGCGGTGAGTGAACCACCTCCGCGTTCCTCGCGCAGATGTGTCGCCCGTTCCAGCAGCCGCGAATGGATATAGAAGATGTCGCCGGGAAAGGCTTCGCGACCGGGCGGACGACGCAGCAACAGCGAGAGCTCGCGATAGGCGCGTGCGTGATGCGTGAGGTCGTCGTAAACGATCAGCACATCGCGACCCGCTTCCATAAAATGCTCCGCGATGCTGGTAGCGGCGTATGGCGCGATGTAGGCAAGCCCCGGCGGATCATTGCCCTCGGTCACAACCACGACGCTGTACTCCATCGCACCC
>CAVOZZ010000011.1:0-312957 GCA_963701505.1 uncultured Gammaproteobacteria bacterium | reverse complement strand
TCGAGGCGTTTACCGATCGATTCCGGGTTGCGTCGACGAATACGAAACCCTGCTGACGGACAACCGCATCTGGAAACAGCGCACCGTGGGTATCGGTGTGGTCTCGCCGGAGCGTGCCATGCAGCTGGCTTTTCCGGCCCCATGTTGCGCGGTTCCGGCATTGAATGGGACCTGCGCAAGAAGCAGCCCATACGAAACTCTATGACCGCTTGCAGTTCGACATCCCGGTGGGTGTCAGTGGCGATTGCTATGATCGCTACCTGGTGCGTATCGAGGAAATGCGCCAGTCGAACCGGATCATCAGGCAGTGTATCGAGTGGGTCGCGCAACAATCCCGGTGCCGTGATGCTGGACGATGCCAAGCTGGTGCCGCCGCGCCGCGAAGCGATGAAGGCCGACATGGAAGCGCTGATTCATCACTTTAAATTGTTCACGGAGGGCTACTGCGTGCCGGCTGGCGAGGCCTATGCGGCAGTGGAGCACCCGAAAGGCGAATTCGGCGTGTACCTGGTCTCCGACGGCGCCAACAAGCCCTACCGCCTGAAGGTGCGCGCACCGGGTTATGCGCATTTGTCCGCGATGGATGAAATGGCGCGCGGCCACATGCTCGCAGACGTGGTTGCGATCATTGGTACACAGGATATTGTGTTCGGGGAGATCGATCGCTGATGAGCAAGGCTACACAAACACGCAGCGCCGAACTGTTGAGTGCGGAGTCGCGCGCCACCATTGATGCCTGGCTCACCAGATTTCCGGCAGAGCAGAAAAACTCGGCAGTACTCGCGGCGCTGCAGGCGGCGCAGCATCAAAACGGCGGCTGGGTGACGCGCGAACTGATGGATGCCGTCGCCGACTATCTCGAGATGCCGAAGATGCAGGTGTACGAAGTCGGTTCCTTTTATTCAATGATCGAACTGGAACCGGTCGGGCGCAACATGGTGGCGCTGTGTACCAACCTGTCCTGCATGTTGTGTGGTGCAGAAACCATCGTCGAACATGTCGAAAAGAAACTCGGCATCCGGCTGGGCGAGACCACGGCAGACGGCCGTATCACGCTGAAGCTCGAGGAAGAATGTCTGGCCGCCTGTACCGGTGGTCCGATGATGACGGTGAACGGCCACTATCACGAAAAGCTCACACCCGAGAAGGTGGACGAGATCCTGGACGGACTGGAGTAACCCATGAGCGTACAAGTCTGTTTTGATACCCTGCAGTTTGACGAACCGTGGACACTCGAGAATTACCTCAAGGTCGGTGGTTACGAGGCGTGGAAAAAGATACTCAGCGAAAAGATGCCACCGGAAGTCGTGATCGAGGAAGTCAAGAAGTCCGGCCTGCGAGGCCGTGGCGGTGCCGGTTTCCCGACCGGGTTGAAGTGGAGTTTCATGCCGCGCAAGGCGCCGGTACAGAAATACGTGGTATGCAATTCGGACGAGTCCGAACCCGGCACCTGCAAGGACCGCGATATCCTGCGGTTCAACCCGCACGCACTGATCGAAGGCATGGCGATCGCCGGCTATGCCATGGGCGCCACCATGGGCTACAACTACATGCGCGGTGAATTTCATCACGAGCCGTTCGAGCGTTTCGAGCACGCCCTGCAGGAGGCGCGTGCGGCCGGATTCCTGGGTAACAACATCCTCGGCTCCGGGGTCGATTTTGAATGCCACGGCCATCTCGGCGCCGGCGCCTATATCTGCGGTGAGGAAACGGCACTGCTGGAATCGCTGGAAGGCAAGAAAGGCCAGCCACGATTCAAGCCGCCGTTCCCGGCCAACTTCGGTCTGTATGGCAAACCAACGACCATCAACAATACCGAAACACTGGCCTCGGTGCCGGCCATCATGCGCAACGGCGGTGACTGGTTCATGCAACTGGGCAAGCCGAACAACGGCGGGGTAAAGATATTTTCCGTGTCCGGGCATGTGAACAACCCGGGCAACTTTGAAGTGCCGATGGGTATCCCGTTCCGCGAACTGCTGGAGATGGCCGGCGGTGTCCGTGAGGGGCATCAGCTGAAGGCCGTCATTCCGGGTGGTTCCTCGATGCCGGTACTGCCGGCCGACGTCATCATGGAAACCGACATGGACTATGACTCCCTCTCCAGGGCCGGTACCGCACTCGGTTCCGGTGCCGTGATGGTGATGGATGAAACCACCTGCATGGTGAAGGCGCTGATGCGGATATCGCGTTTCTATTACGCGGAATCCTGCGGGCAGTGCACGCCATGTCGTGAAGGCACCGGCTGGATGTATCGCATCATCAAGCGCATCGAGGAAGGGCAGGGCCGTCCCGGGGACATTGATCTGTTGCTCAGTGCCGCGGGACAGATCGAGGGCAAGACCATCTGTGCCTTTGGTGAGGCCGCGGCCTGGCCGGTGCAGGGATTCCTGAAACACTTCCGCGAGGAATTCGAATATCACGTCGAACACGGGTGCTGCATGGTCGGAACCGGTGCGGCTTCGAAGGGTGTGGCGGCATGAGTGCGCGTCCCGAGATTCCGGCTGAGGAGACGGTCAATATCGAGATCAATGGCCAGCCCTGCCAGGCGCGCAAGGGTGCCATGATTATCGAGGTGACGGATGCGCTGGGTATCAGCGTGCCGCGTTTTTGTTACCACAAGAAACTCTCGATTGCGGCCAATTGCCGCATGTGCATGGTCGAGGTGGTAAAGGTACCGAAGCCGTTGCCTGCCTGTGCGACGCCGGTCGCCGAGGGTATGAAGATATTTACCCAATCGGAGATTGCCACCGGTGGCCAGAAGGCCGTGATGGAATTCCTGCTCATCAACCACCCGCTGGATTGCCCGATCTGTGACCAGGGCGGTGAATGTGAACTGCAGGACCTGGCAGTGGGTTACGGGCGTGATGTGTCGCGTTTCTCCGAGGGCAAGCGTGTCGTCAAGGACAAGTATATCGGCCCCCTGATTGCGACGGACATGACACGCTGCATCCATTGCACCCGTTGCATCCGCATGCTGCGCGAGGTGGCCGGCAAGATGGAGCTGGGTGCGACCGGCCGTGGCGAGCACATGGAGATCGGCACCTATATCGAACAATCGCTGGAATCGGAACTTTCCGGCAACGTCATCGATGTTTGCCCGGTGGGTGCGCTGACCTCCAGACCGTTCCGCTTCAAGGCGCGTGCCTGGGAATTGCAGCAGCACCCGACCGTTGCGCCGCATGACTGTGTGGGTTCCAGCCTGTTTGCCCATACGCGGCGCGGACAGGTGCTGCGAGTGGTGCCGCGCGAGAACGAGGATATCAATGAAGTCTGGCTGTCTGACCGGGACCGCTTCAGTTACGAGGGCCTCTACAGCGAGGACCGCCTGCAGACGCCGATGGTAAAGACCGATGGCGAGTGGCAGACGGTGGACTGGGAGACCGGGCTGCAGGCCGCGGTGGATGGACTGCGTGGTGTCATCGATGCACATGGCGCCGATCAGGTCGGTGTGCTGGTGTCGCCGACGGCGACGCTTGAGGAAATGTCATTGCTGCAGGCACTCGCCCGTGGCATGGGTGTGAACAACATTGACCATCGCCTGCGGCAGACAGATTTTACCGACCAGGACAATGCCCCGCTGTGTCCGACGCTGGGACAGTCGCTGGCCGCGCTGGAGAACCTTGATGCCGCACTGCTGATTGGCGCCAATCCGCGCAAGGACCAGCCGATCATCGGCCATCGCCTGCGCAAGGCGGCACTGGCCGGTGCGCAATTCATGGTCGTCAATCCGGTCGATTATGAATTCCTCTTTGATGTGCAGGCCAAAAGCATCGTGCCGCCCTCGCAGATGGTGAGTGCACTGGCCGGCGTTGCCGCGTGTTTTCCCGATGCCGGCAGTGGTACCTCCGGGGCGGTGCAGACGGCAATTAGCAATGCCCCAGCGGATGAAGCACAGCGCCGTATGGCAGCCGCACTCAAGGCTGCCGATGCCGCTACCGTGCTGCTGGGTAATGCCGCCATGGCTCATCCGCAGTACTCGATGCTGAAGGCGCTGGCCGCAGTAATTGCCAGGGCGAGTGACGCAACCCTGGCGGTGCTGACCGAGGGTAGTAACAGTACCGGTGGCTGGCTGGCGGGTGCATTACCCCATCGTGGCCCCGCCGGCAGTGCCGTGGCTGCCGCCGGCCTGGATGCACATGCCATGCTGGGTTCGCCGCGCAAGGGCTACCTGCTGCTGGGTGTCGAACCCGAACATGATTGTGCCGACGCCGCTGCCGCAAGGTCTGCGATGAACAATGCAGAGGTCGTCGTCAGTCTCACGCCCTATGCCAGTGACGCCGTCAAGGCCTGTGCCGACGTGTTGCTGCCGATTGGGCCGTTTACTGAAACCTCCGGTACCTACGTGAATACCGAGGGCCGCTGGCAGAGTTTCGCCGGCATCGCTGCGCCCGTGGGTGACAGTCGCCCGGGGTGGAAGGTGCTGCGCGTGCTCGGTAACCAGTTCGGGCTTGATGGATTTGAACAAAACAGCAGCGAGGAAGTTCGTGACGCCCTGCGTGAGCAGACAGGCAATATCAAGCTGGATAACCGCCAGGCGGCCGGACCGGTTGCTGCTGCCATGGCGGGAGACGGTGGTCTGCAGCGTATCGGTGATGTGGCGATCCTTGCGACTGATCCACTGGTGCGTCGTGCCGTTTCCCTGCAGGCAACACCGGATGCGGAAGCGGCCGCACGCTGTCGGATCAATGCGGCACAGGCGGATGCGTCCGGCGTGCAGGATGGCGACACGGTGACGGTGAAACAGGGAGATACCAGCGCTACGATGGTAATTGAGATCAGCGAACGGGTGCCCGATGGCTGTGTCTGGCTGCAGGCGGGAACCGATCAGTCTGCGGCACTGGGCGCCAGCTTTGGTGAGGTATCCCTATGATCGACCCGACAACCGGCGAAATGATCTGGAATGTCGTTTTTATCGTTCTGAAGATTGTTGCCATCCTGGTGCCGCTGTTGCTGGCCGTGGCCTACCTGACCTATGCCGAACGCAAGATCATCGGTTATATGCAGGTGCGCATCGGCCCAAACCGCGTCGGTTTCCGTGGCTGGCTGCAGCCCATTGCCGATGCGCTGAAGCTGCTGATGAAGGAAATCATTTTACCCACCAATGCCAGCCGTTTTCTGTTTGTCATTGCGCCCATGTTGTCGATTGCCCCGGCCATGGCGGCGTGGGCGGTGTTTCCCTTCACCGATACCCTGGTGCTGGCGAATATTGATGCCAGTCTGTTATACATCCTGGCGCTGACCTCCATGGGGGTTTACGGTGTCATCATTGCCGGCTGGGCATCCAACTCGAAGTATGCCTTTCTCGGTGCCATGCGCTCGGCCGCGCAGATCGTCTCCTATGAAATCGCCATGGGCTTTGCGCTGGTGGGGGTGCTGATCGCCGGTGGCAGCCTCAACCTGGTGGAGATTGTCGAGGCACAGCAGGGCAGCCTGCTGCACTGGTTCTGGCTGCCGTTGTTCCCGCTGTTCCTGGTGTACTTTATTTCCGGGGTGGCAGAGACCAACCGCGCACCCTTTGATGTCTCGGAAGGCGAGTCCGAGATCGTCGCCGGTTTCCACGTCGAATATTCCGGCATGGCGTTTGCCGTGTTCTTCCTGGCGGAATACGCCAACATGATCCTGATTGCTGCGCTGGCCTCATTGATGTTTCTCGGTGGCTGGCTGTCACCGTTCCAGGGCAGCTGGATTGAATCATGGTTTGCCTGGGTCCCTTCCATCTTCTGGCTGCTGGGCAAGACGGCCCTGATGCTGCTGTTCTTTCTCTGGTTCCGCGCAACCTTTCCGCGCTACCGCTATGACCAGATCATGCGGCTCGGCTGGAAGGTGTTTATCCCCATCACCATCGTGTGGCTGGTCATTGAAGGGGCTGCCGTCATGGCCCGCATTGGCCCCTGGTTTGTCTAGGGTGATCTGAGCTATGGATGATTTTCTGAATTTCCTGAAGAGCCTGACCCTGCAGGAACTGCTGAAGGGGATGGGCGTCACCGGGCGGCATCTGTTTTCGCGCAAGATCACGGTGCAGTATCCGGAAGAAAAGACACCGCAGTCTCACCGCTTTCGCGGCCTGCATGCGCTGCGCCGTTATCCCAACGGCGAAGAGCGTTGTATCGCCTGCAAGCTGTGCGAGGCCGTGTGCCCGGCACTGGCCATCACCATCGAGGCGGAAGAACGTGAAGACGGTACCCGGCGCACCACGCGTTACGACATCGACCTGTTCAAGTGCATCTACTGCGGCTTTTGCGAGGAATCCTGCCCGGTAGACTCCATTGTCGAGACCCGTGTCTTTGAGTATGCCTTTGAAAACCGTGGCGAGAACATTATGACCAAGGAGATGTTGCTGGAAATCGGCGACCGGCACGAGGCACAGATCGCAGCAGACCGCGCAGCGGACGCGGCCTACAGGTAAGTTACTTATGGATTTTCAACGCTTCGTCTTTTACGTGTTTGCTGCCATTCTGGTGTTCGCGGCTGCACGCGTGATCACGGTGCGCAACCCGGTACACGCCGCCCTGCACCTGGTGCTGGCGTTCTTTACCTGTGCCGGCCTGTGGCTGCTGCTGGAGGCCGAGTTCCTGGCGATTACGCTGGTGCTGGTGTACGTCGGTGCCGTGATGGTGCTGTTCCTGTTCGTGGTGATGATGCTCGATATCAATACCTCGCCCTTGCGGGAAGGTTTTATACGGTATCTCCCGGTCGGGCTCAGCGTCGCCGCCCTGATCTTGATCGAAATGTACCTGGTGGTGCGTGCGCGCAACTTTGGTGTCGAGGTGATGGCGATCCCGGCACGTCATGCCGAGGGCTACAGCAACGTCAGGGAGCTGGGCGGTGTGCTGTACACCGATTATGTGTACCCGTTCGAGATTGCCGCGGTGATACTGCTGGTGGCGATTATCGCGGCCATTGCACTTACCATGCGCAAGCGCCCGGAAACCAAGTACCAGAATCCGGCGCAGCAGGTCGCGGTGAGAAGCCAGGACCGGGTACGTATTGTCGAGATGAAGTCAGAAAAGAAGCAGTAATGTAAAAATTGAATTCCCTCTCCCCACCCCTCTCCCGGAGCACCCAAAGAACGGGCATAAAGGAGAGGGGGTAACAGAAGCGACATAAAATTTGAGTTAAATATGATTGCACTGTCAGACTATTTAATACTGGGCGCCATCCTGTTCGGCTTGAGTGTCGCGGGTATTTTCCTGAACCGCAAGAACGTCATTATCCTGCTGATGGCGATCGAGCTGATGCTGCTGTCCGTGAACATGAACTTCATTGCCTTTTCCTATTTTCTCGGTGACACCGCCGGGCAGGTGTTCGTGTTCTTTATCCTCACGGTGGCGGCCGCCGAGGCGGCGATCGGACTGGCCATCCTGGTGGTGCTGTTCCGCAACCGCCAGACGATCAACGTCCAGGACCTGGACACGCTGAAGGGGTGATGGCATGAGTATGGAAAACCTGTTGCTCGCCGTCCCGCTGGCACCCTTGCTGGGTGCCATCATCGCCGGCCTGTTCGGCAGGCAGATCGGGCGGGTCGGTGCACACACGGTCACGATCCTGGGTGTCGCCGTTTCCTTTGTATTGTCGGTGCTGGTGTTCAAGCACTTTGCCATCGACGGGGCGTCACCCTACAACGCCAGCGTCTATACCTGGATGGTGTCCGACGGGGTGCGCTTCGAGATCGGTTTCCTCGTCGACAACCTCACGGCACTGATGATGACCGTGGTGAGCTTCGTCTCCTTGATGGTGCACATCTACACCATCGGCTACATGCACGACGATCCCGGTTACCAGCGTTTCTTCAGCTATATCGCGCTGTTTACCTTCTCCATGCTGATGCTGGTGATGTCCAACAACTTCCTGCAGCTGTTCTTCGGCTGGGAGGCCGTGGGCCTGGTGTCCTACCTGCTGATCGGTTTCTGGTACACGCGGCCTACGGCCATCTATGCCAACCTCAAGGCCTTCCTGGTCAACCGTGTCGGTGACTTCGGGTTCCTGCTCGGTATTGCCGCTATCTACACCACTTTCAACAGCCTCGACTATGCGACGGTGTTTGCCGCTGCGCCGGGCTATGCCAGCGCCACCTACCAGGTATTCCCGGGCGTGGACTGGTCACTGCTGTCGGTGATCTGCATCTGCCTGTTCATTGGCGCCATGGGCAAGTCGGCACAGGTGCCGTTGCACGTGTGGCTGCCGGATTCCATGGAAGGCCCGACACCAATCTCGGCCCTGATCCATGCCGCCACCATGGTGACCGCGGGCATCTTCATGGTGGCGCGCATGTCGCCGATGTTCGAGCTGTCGACCACCGCACTGTCCTTCGTCATCGTCATCGGGTCCATCACGGCCTTCTTCATGGGTCTGCTGGGCGTGGTGCAGAATGACATCAAGCGCGTGGTGGCCTATTCCACCCTGTCACAGCTGGGTTACATGACGGTGGCGCTGGGTGCCTCGGCCTATGCCGCCGGTATCTTCCACCTGATGACGCATGCCTTCTTCAAGGCACTGCTGTTCCTCGGTGCCGGTTCCGTAATCATTGCCATGCACCACGACCAGGACATCCGCAACATGGGCGGGCTGCGCAAGTACATGCCGATCACCTGGATCACCATGCTGATCGGTTCACTGGCGCTGATCGGTACCCCGTTGTTCTCCGGCTTCTTTTCCAAGGACACCATCATCGAGGCGGTCCACCATGCCCACATCCCGGGTGCCGGCATCGCCTACTGGGCGGTGCTGCTGAGCGTGTTCGTCACGGCGCTGTACTCGTTCCGGCTGTATTTCCTGGTGTTTCATGGCACCCCGCGCATGGATGAACATACCCGCGAGCACCTGCACGAATCACCCTGGGTGGTGACCGTGCCGCTGATCCTGCTGGCCATACCTTCGGTGATCGCGGGTTTCTGGATCGACCCGATCGTGTTCGGCGATTTCTTCAATGGCGTCATCCACGTCAGCCCGGAGCATGCGGGACTGGCGCAGGTGGCCGAGCATTATCACGGTGCGCCGGCTTTTGTCATGCACGCCTTTGGTGGCCCGGCGATCTACCTCGCCATCGCCGGTGTGGCTACGGCCTGGTATGTCTACATGAAGAAACCGGAGCTTGCCGACAGCATCAGGCAGCGCTTCAATGCCTTCTATACCGTGCTGGTCAACAAGTACTATGCCGACGACTTCAATGAAGCCGTGTTCGCAGGCGGTGCGCGCGGGGTAGGGCAGTTGCTGTGGAAGATCGGTGACGTGCTGATTATCGATGGCCTGCTGGTGAACGGCAGCGCGAAGGTGGTTGGATTGACTGCTGCCATCGTCAGGAAGATACAGACCGGCCATCTCTACACCTATGCCTTCAGCATGATTATCGGATTGTTGTTCATACTGTCCTGGTTTGTGTTTATTTCGCCGGGAGGCCTGCGATGACCGGCTTTCCCCTGCTGAGTGCCCTGGTGTGGTTGCCGATTGCCGGCGGTATAGCGCTGCTGGTGATGAATGCCCTGGGGAATACGGCCTGCCGCCAGGCGGCACTGGTTATTGCCGTGGCGACCTTCCTGCTAAGTACACTGCTGTACACGCACTTTGATACCACCACCGCGATCATGCAGTTCCAGGAGAATGTTCCCTGGATCGATGCCTTCAGTGCCAATTATCATCTTGGTGTCGATGGCATCTCCATGCCGCTGATCATCCTCACGACGTTTACCACGGTACTGGTGGTGCTGGCCGGCTGGCAGGTAATACAGAACAAGACGGCGCAGTACATGGCCGCCTTCCTGATCATGGAAGGCCTGATGAACGGTGTGTTTGCTGCACTCGATGCCGTGCTGTTCTACGTATTCTGGGAAGCGATGCTGGTGCCGATGTTCCTGATTATCGGTATCTGGGGCGGGCCCAACCGGGTGTACGCCACCATCAAGTTCTTCCTCTACACCTTCCTGGGTTCGGTGTTCATGCTGGTTGCACTGATCTACATGTACCTCAAGTCCGGCAGTTTCAGTATTCTCGATTTTCACCTGCTGCCGCTGTCCATGACCGAGCAGGTGCTGATCTTTATCGCCTTCCTCATGGCCTTCGCCGTCAAGGTGCCGATGTGGCCGGTACACACCTGGTTGCCGGACGCGCATGTCGAGGCGCCCACCGGTGGCTCGGTGGTGCTGGCGGCCATCATGCTGAAGATCGGCGGTTATGGTTTTCTGCGCTTCAGCCTGCCGATCACGCCGGATGCAAGTCATGCGCTTGACTGGCTGATTATCGGCATGTCCCTGATTGCGATTGTGTACATCGGTTTCGTGGCACTGGTACAGCAGGACATGAAGAAGCTGATTGCCTATTCATCGATTGCGCACATGGGTTTTGTCACCATGGGTATCTTCCTGGTGTATACACTGGTGGATAACAATGGCTCGATTGAGGGAGCGTCGCTGGGCATGGAAGGCGGCATGGTGCAGATGATCTCGCATGGCTTTATCTCCGGTGCCCTGTTCCTCTGTGTGGGGGTGCTCTACGACAGGGTGCACAGTCGCCAGATCAATGACTACGGCGGCGTGGTCAATACCATGCCGGTGTTTGCCGCCTTCATGGTGCTGTTTGCCATGGCCAACTCGGGCCTGCCGGGCACCTCCGGCTTCGTCGGTGAGTTCATGGTCATCCTGGCAAGCTTCAAGGCGAATTTCTGGTTTGCCTTCCTCGCGGCGACCACCCTGATCCTCGGCGCTGCCTACAGCCTGTGGATGGTGAAACGCGTGGTGTTTGGTGATGTGGCCAATGACAATGTCAGGCAACTCGAAGACGTGAATGCCCGCGAATTTGTCATCCTCGCCAGCCTTGCCGTGATGGTGCTGTTCTTTGGTCTTTATCCGGCACCCCTGATTGATGTCATGCATACCAGTGTGGACAGCCTGCTGGCACATGTCACTGTGTCCAAATTGCCTGTGCAGCAAGCTGGTCTGACGCTGCTGAATGCAGTGCAGCCCTGAGACGCCTACCATGAATATACCCCTGTCTGACTTCCTGCTGCTGACACCGGAAATCTTCCTGCTGTCGATGGCCTGCATCATCCTCGTGGTCGAGGCCTTCGTCGGCGAGCGGCAACGCCAGCTCAGTTACGTCCTGTCGCAGCTGACGCTGCTGGTTACGGCCATCATCAGCTGGAACATGCTGGATACCGATGCAACGGTGGTTATGGGCGGCACCTTCATCCATGACCCGATGGCGGCCTTGCTGAAGACCAGCGTGTTCCTGGTGGTCATCGGGGCGTTTGTCTATGCGCGCAGTTTCCAGACCTCTGCGGGCAGGCTGCGCGGCGAGTATTACGTGCTCGGCCTGTTTGCCGTGCTCGGTATGATGGTCATGATCTCGGCGCACAGCCTGCTGACCATCTATCTCGGACTGGAGCTGCTGTCACTGTCACTGTATGCCATGGTAGCAACGGACCGTGATTCTGTGCCGGGCTCCGAGGCGGCCATGAAATATTTCGTACTGGGTGCGCTGGCATCCGGCATGTTGCTGTACGGCATGTCGATGCTCTACGGCGCCACCGGTACACTGGATCTTGCCGGGATCGCCGAGGCCCTTTCCGCACCTGCCGAGAACAGCATGATCCTGATCTTTGGCCTGTGCTTTATCGTTGTCGGGCTGGCGTTCAAGTTTGGCGCGGTTCCTTTTCATATGTGGATACCGGATGTCTACGACGGTGCCCCCACGGCGGTGACCCTGTTCATCGGCAGTGCACCCAAGATTGCGGCCTTTGCCATGTCCATGCGCCTGCTGGTGGAATCCCTCGGCAGCCTGTCGGTCGACTGGCAGGGCATGCTGGTAATCCTCTCGGTCTTGTCACTGGCGCTGGGTAATGTCGTTGCCATTGCACAGACCAGCATGAAACGCATGCTTGCCTATTCCACCATTTCACATGTCGGCTTCCTGCTGCTGGGCATACTGGCCGGTACCGCGGCAGGCTATTCCGCCGCCATGTTCTATGCCATTACCTATGCCGTCATGGCAATTGGCGGCTTTGCCATGATCATCCTGCTCAGCCGCGCCGGCTTTGAAGCCGATCAGCTGGACGACTTCAAGGGCCTTAACGAGCGCAGTCCCTGGTTTGCCTTCATGATGCTGATCCTGATGTTTTCCATGGCCGGGGTGCCGCCGACGGTCGGTTTCTATGCCAAGCTGTCGGTGTTGCAGGCCGTGATTGATATCGACAGTGTATGGCTGGCGATTGTCGCCGTATTCTTCTCCATCATCGGTGCGTTCTACTACATCCGAGTCGTCAAGCTGATGTACTTTGACAAGGCTGCAACTGACGAGCCTTTGCACACCCCAGCCGATATGCAGATCGCGGTCAGCCTGAACGGCTTGCTGGTGCTGGGGTTGGGCATCTTCCCGGGTGGCCTGCTGGCGTTGTGCAGTCGTGTCCTCGGCTGAAAGGCGCAACAGAGCAGCCATTATGACTGGCGTGTCTGTCCATCGTGGCGGTGAATCTGTCCGGCTGTGCCGCCCACAGGGCTATTTTTCCGTTTAAGTTTGCTTCAGGGTTGATAAACAGCCCGGCACTCGTTACACTCCTCGGCCGTTGATGCGGGGTGGAGCAGTCTGGCAGCTCGTCGGGCTCATAACCCGAAGGTCGCAGGTTCAAATCCTGCCCCCGCTACCAATTTTTATCAATAGATATCAGTGACATGCTGATATTTCTCGATGGTCTCCCAGGAAAAAATCCCCACGGCAATGTGCTGCCGGTCAGGCCACCACATCTTCTGGCAGAATCACTTTTATGCGCAAGCCTGGTTTCCAGGCGCGATGCCAGCGCATCGAGAATGACACTTTGCAGGCAGGTTGCAGGGTGCCGTTAAGCGCCGGCGTTCAATGACCGCTTTTTGGGCCTTCCCGGTCGATGAAAAGCAGAATGTACGCATGCAACCAGCCAGCGTAGCCATGAAACCGCTATCGGCTTAAAGCAAGAAGGCAGCTGCCAGAAGACCAAGGGCCGCACCTGCCGCATTGATGGCCACATCATGCACCGTACCATAGCGGCCTGGCACCCTGGTCTGGCACCACTCCATCACGGCCCCAAATACAACTGCTGTGATAAAGGAGATCGTGAACCGGTAAGCGCTTGACTGAATACCTTCAAAAGTCCAGCACAACAACAGCGCCAGCACTCCATAGAGACCGACATGCAGTACCTTTTGCAGTAGTGTTGGTGTCTTCGCAAACAGCCAGGTGAATGCAAGGCCACCCAGCCTGGTATGACCAGGGATGAGGGATGCAAACATCAGCAGAGCCATGAAGCATAAGGTCAATGCAATACGGCTTGTAAGCAGGAGGCTGGTCACTGAATGATTCTGTATATTGCCGAATCCGTAGCGGAATTATGTAAGATTTACAGAGCCGAACCAACTGTATGGAAGTGGCTGAAGAAACCATGCATGCAGCGGTAAAAATTGGCCAGGATGAATTCGAGTGGGTACTTTTCGCCCGGATAGTACACCCATTCCCTTGCCCGTGATGAACCTGTTGTACCGTATCAGTGTATGCTGATGATCCTTGTAACCAATACGTACTTGTCCAGTCTGTCTGTCGATAGCCAGTACCTCGAATGAACAATGATCGGGCAGGACGGGTTGATGGGAATCCTCTGGCCTGATTTCAGGAGGGGATGATACGGTTTCTGGTGTCGATAATTGAAATGGAACTCGCGTTTATTCAGCTCCGGCTTCAGACAAGGGTTTCGGGGTTAATCACCGTCAAGACCTCTTTCCTGAGATTTAAACAGCACAATTGGTCTATGGCAGCTTTTGAGTACACGGCAATCCGATACCTCTGTTGCACCTTTTTTGCATCATGACCAGGGCCTTGCTTGCACTGTTGGTTGTTTCGCTGCTTTCCCTGGTGGTGCTTGTGGCAGTAGCCGGCATCGAATCAACCCCATTGGTAGAACCTGCAAGTCGCCTGTCCCACCAGGATCTCGCACGAATCAAGCAATTGCTTCGGCAGCATGACCCGAGGCATCTGAAAAAGCAGGAAGTTCGCACACTGTCACTTACGGAACGCGATCTCAATTTGCTGCTCGAGTATGCGGCCCCCCTTACCCTCAACACCAGCAGTCGGGTAGCACTGCGGCCTGATGGCATGAAGGTGGTTCTGACGATGAAGCTCCCTGAAAGTCCACTGGGCGACTACCTGAACATTAGCGCCGATTTATCCGGCGCCGATGGCAGCATCCATTTCGAGCGGCTCACTCTGGGCAGGCTTTCACTGCCTGTCTGGTTACTTGAGCCGCTATTGCGGCAGGTTCATCGGGTCATGCTGGCGAGTATCGAGGAATACCGCACTGCAGTCGAGGCCATCAGCAGCTACCGTTTCGATGATAATCGCCTGGTCATTGTGTATCAATTGGATCCGAATCTTGTCAGGCGCCTGCAACAGAGTGGCAAAGTCTATTTATTCCCGGAAGCCGATACCCGGCGGATGCTCGCCTATCACCAGGAACTGGTTCGCCTCTCCGGCCAGTATGAATCACGCCGTGTCTCCCTTGACAGGGTGTTACCCCCCCTGTTTCAGCTAGCGGCCGCGCGTACGGGCGAGGGCGGTGATCCACAAGCAGAAAACCGGGCCCTGCTGCTGACGCTGACCATGTACGCCCTGGGCAAGAATATCAGCCGGTTTATTGATGTACCGCTGCAGCCGCCTGTGCACAGGCTGCACCTGAGTGTACTGGGTCGTTATGATCTGGTGCAGCACTATCTGGTCTCTGCGGCATTGACGGTTTCCGCCGGTAGTGGTCTTGCCGGTGCGATGGGTGTGTTCAAGGAACTTGATGATTCACGCGGAGGTACCGGCTTCAGCTTTGCCGACCTGCTGGCCGATCGTGCCGGCATCCGCCTGGCTGAAATGGCCACGGGTACGGATCAGCAAGCCAGACTGCTGCAACAGCGTATGGGCAGTTCGGTACTGTTGGAAGCCGACTTCATGCCGAGCATCAAGGACCTGCCGGAAGGAATTATGGAACTGGAATTCAAACATCGCTACCAGGATCTTGATAGCAAAAAGTACCGAATGATCGAAGACGAAATCGATCACCGCCTGTCCCGGTGTAAAGTGTACAGTCCTCAGGAACGCGGTACCTTATAGTGGCCGGATCCCGTTTCTTTGATGCTAATCAGTCTGTTGATTGGTTGTTATGAAGCCCCTGTTGCGGCAAATTGCCGCCAGCTACACATGCAGATTTTAGAGCCCCGTCCAGGGGGTCTGTAAATCTCCCGCCTTTGGGCGGAGGATCATCATGTTTGCAACAGATACTCAATAGAATTTTAACAGCATGAAGAGTTCCTTCTCCCTCCGGGAGAAGGGCAGGAGGAGGGGATATAAAATCAGGTTGTCGCCTGAATAGATTCCCTCTCCCCAGCCCTCTCGGCAATTCCTCCATGCTTCGCCTAAAGCGCCTACTTTTTGGCGTTTTTTCTGCTACCCTTAAACAAGGTAAGAAACTTCCCATTTGTTGCATGCGGTAAGTTGCCTCCATGATGAGTAGCCTAAAGCATAAATTACATAATAAGTAAAGCATAACTAACTATAATATAAGGAGAATATACATGGATACTAGAAAGCGCTCGAATCTTTGGCGGACCATTATCAGCTGCATGAGCTTGATGCTTCTGCAATGGTATGGCCCCTTTGTGAAAGCGGACGGGGACGAAACCCTCGGGCCTCCCTCTGTCTCAATCGAATCGGGTACCAGGATGATCACAGCCGGGGTTGGGCTATCTCTGTCCCAGCCGGGAGATATTGAGTTCACGGTTCCTGCTGGAGCCACTGTCGAGCAGGTGCTGTTGTACTGGCATGGCTACCAATATGACGAGGAAGGTGTGGGTGATGCCGATATCACCGTGAACGGGACCCCGGTCACCGGCACATTGATTGGTGGACCCCTGGACCTGAACTCCTCAGACGCCTCTGCCTATCGTGCAGATATCACGGCCTTGGGTGAGGTCGGCGCAGGTGCCAATACGCTCACGATTGGTGACATGGATTTCACCAAGGTAAACCACGGCGCCGGTGTCCTGGTGATCATTAATGAAAATGTCTCCGTTGCCGCACACCTTGACGTACGAGATGGCAATGACTATGCCTACGCACCAAGACCAGCCCCGCAGGACCGTACGGTGCCCCAAGTATTTACCTTTGCCGCAAGTACAGAGGACCGTACAGCAACCATCGATATGCACTTTGCCAGTGTGATAGGCCTTGCCTCCAGCGGTGGCGAAGGCATCTTTCGCCCCAGTGCCATTGCCATAACCGTGGGTAACGAGAGCCCCATGGTCTATGACAATCTGCTCGGCAGCGCTGATGGTGAGGAATGGGACTCCATCTCGATTGACGTGGATGTCCCGGCCGGTGCGACACAAATTATCGTGGAGGCACAATCCGTGGACAATGGTGCGTCGATTCCCCAGGGTTTTACGCGTGGTCAGCCAGCCTCTCTCCACTGGATCGCGGCCGGACTGTCGATTACACCGCAGGCCGTGCCGGGACGCATGACCGGTGGCGGCCATCAGCTCAGGATTGACGGGGCCAGGATCACGCGGGGTTTTACTATCCACTGCGATATAAGGCTATCCAATAACCTGGAGATTAACTGGCCAGGGGGGAATAAATGGCACTTGAACAAGCCGATTACCAGTGCAGTCTGTATTGATGATCCTGCTATTTCGCCGTTTCCTCCGGCTGCCCCGTTCGACACTTTTATTGGTGAGGGGGTAGGCGAGCTCAATGGTGTTGAAGGCTCCATTGTCAGGTTCACCTTCGTGGATGCCGGTGAACCCGGCAGGAATGACACCGCGTGGATCCGGATCTGGGCACCGGGTGTTGACCCGGATGGTGCGATTGCCCCGGTCCTTGAGGTCGAGGGTACGCTCGATGGCGGAAATATTCAGGCACATTACGACCAGCCACACAGGTAAGGCCTGAATATCAACTCAAAAAGCCTCGCATGACGCGGGGCTTTTTTTGTGGCGCGCCTGGAATGCTACAGACCTTCCTCGAGGCGCTCGCAGATGGTTTTCAGTACCTTGACCCGTGCGTGGTACTTGTTGTTCGCCTCGACCAGCGTCCAGGGAGCGGTGGAGGTGCTGGTGAGGTCGACCATGTCACACACGGCCGTCGTGTACTCGTCCCACTTTTCCCGGTTGCGCCAGTCCTCGTCGGTGATCTTGTAACGCTTGTAGCCGGTCTCCTCGCGTGCCTTGAAGCGGGCTTCCTGTTCATCCTTGTCGATCGCGAGCCAGAACTTGCAGACAATGGCACCGGCATCGCTTATCTCTGCCTCGAAGTCATTGATCTCGGCGTAGGCACGCCGCCAGTCGGCCTCTGAGCAGAAGTTCTCGACGCGCTCGACCAGCACACGGCCGTACCAGGAACGGTCAAAGATCGCGACATCTCCCTGTCGCGGCAGGCGCCGCCAGAAGCGCCACAAGTACGGCTGTGCCTTTTCTTCGTCCGTGGGGGCGGCAAACTGGTTGACCCGGTAGCGGCGAGGATCCATGAACTGAATCACGCGACGAATGGCGCCGCCCTTGCCGGCGGCATCATTCCCTTCAAAAACAAGTACCAGCGAGTGCTTTCTGAATTTCTTTCTGGAAAGGAGTTCATTCAAACGGTCCTGGTATCTGGCCAGCTGATCCTTGTAATCCTCCTTTTCCAGCTGCAGCGACAGGTCCAGTGTCGTCAGCACATTCTGGCCATCGAGTGTCGGGACACTGACTGGTGCTGCCACCGGGGCCTCCGTCTCGCCGCCCTTTGCGAGCCGGGCATTGATGGCGTTCAGGACGGTGGTCACAATGGTCAGGCCGCGTGAGTAACGGTTGGCCGCATTGACGGTGATCCACGGGGCGTGGTTCGTACCGGTGAGTCGCATCATGTCTTCGGCGGCAAGCTTTACTTCCTTGTACTGCTTGCTACCGCCCCATGGGGATTCCTCGACCCGCCAGCTGGTGCGGGCGCTTCTGACCAGTTTCCTGAGCCGCTTTTTCTGCTCACCCTTGCCAAGGTGCAGCCAGAACTTCAGGATCAGTGCACCTTCCGATGCCAGCATGCTCTCGAAGCGTTTTATTCTTTCGAGCTCCTGCTCGTACTCGGCGATGCTGGACTTGTCGAGGATGCGGTTGGTCAGCGGTGTGTTGTACCAGGCGCCAATGTAGATACCAATCTCGCCCTTGGGAGGCAACATGCGCCAGTAACGCCACATGCGCGGGCGCTCCGACTCTTCCTCGGTGGGTTTGTCGAATGCAGAGGCGACCACATGACGCGCATCCAGTACGGTGTAGGCATTGGTCAGCGTGTCAACGACCCCGGTGCCCTCCATGCCGGAAAACAGCAGGATTGTCGGAAATGCTTTCGTTTCAATGAGCTCGAACTGCGCATTGAGAATATCCGTGCGCAGCTGTGGCAGCCGTTCCTCGAATGTGGCCTTGTCGATGTTATGTTCTATCTCCGCCGATTCAAACATGGGTCACCTGTGCACATGTGGGTGTGGGTTGTGTTTGCTGCCTGCCCTGACAGGCTAAGCTGAGTATAGACAGAAATGACGGCAAAGCGACAATCGGTAACGTCCTGTAACTGTCCATTTTGCTGCCTAGGTCAGGGTCAGCAGGTCATCTCTCCTGACAACCACTTCATACCTTTCCCTGGCTACCTTCGTGAGGGTTTCCGCAAACTGTGGATGATCCTTCAGGATATGGAGAAAATCGCTGCGGTGCAGGACAAAGAGATCGCAAAGGGTTTTTGTTTTGACTGTCGCCGTTCGGGGGATAGACATCAGTAAACCGATTTCACCAAAAAACTCACCATCTTCCAGCGTGCTAATGACATTACCCGCCTCATCAATGACCTCGACCTTGCCACGGCAGATCAAGTACATTTCCTCGGCCAAATCACCTTTTTTAACGATGTCTACACCCGGAGCCACGGCCCTGGGATGAAGTGCCATGATGGCCGTGTTCAGCAACAGCGGATCCGCGTTCTTGAACAGCGGTGATTGTTCCAGTATGTCCGGTGTTACGACCTCGAACCAGTGTCTGCCGTCACGCTCGATCAGGTCATTGGCTACCTTCGGACCCCAGGTGGCGCGGTTGTAGTTGGGGAAATCCGGTGCGGGTGCCGTTTTCCAGTAGTCCAGTACCGGCTGCACGATCTTCCATGCAGATTCCACCAGATCATCGCGTGAAAACAGCGTCGTATCCCCATGCGTACAGGCATGGATCAGGATTTCATACCCTGTGGAACGCGTAGCCTTGAAGATGTCTCCATAACTGAAGCGCATGTCCACGGTTTGCAGTTGCATCACCTGGCCGGGTATCTTGGCCTGGAATAGCAACTCGATGCCCTGGTAGGGCTGAATGTGGAAAACCAGTCTGTTGGCAGAGAGGTGGTCGACGGGCGTATCCTGAAAGAGAGCCTGGGGAGGGCGTTTGAATTGCACAACGATTTCAGTGCTGCGCTTGCAAAGTGCCTTTCCCGAGCGTACGTAGATCGGGACACCAGACCAGCGCCAGTTGTCGATCGATAACCTGCCTGCTGCGTATGTTTCCGTCGTGGACTGTGGGGCGACCCCTTTTTCCTGACGATACCCCGGCTTCAGCTGCCTGCCCTGACTGTCGCATGAGGGGCCATATTGGCCGCGTACGAAATGCTCCGGGACCTCACTGGCGCTGCAGAGATGAACCGATTCCAGCAGTTTGGCCTTTTCGTCCCGGATTGCCTCCGGGCTGAAAGATCGGGGTGTTTCCATGCAGACATAGGCAAGCATCTGTAACATATGGTTCTGCACCATGTCCCGCAGTACACCTGCGGAGTCATAGTATCCGCCACGACCTTCGACATCGACCGACTCACAGGCGCTGAACTGGATGTTGTCGATGTGGTTACTGTTCCACAGTGGTTCGAACATACCATTCGAGAATCGAAATGCCAGCAGATTCTGGACCGTCTCCTTTCCGAGATAGTGATCAATGCGGTATATCTGACTCTCGTCCCAATTGTCGAGCAGTTGCCTGTTGAGCGCCTGCGCCGATGCGAAATCGGAACCGAATGGTTTTTCCACGATAATCCGTGTCCATCCGGGACGATCCTGGAATCCGGCCAGGGAAAGGTTGTCACATATCGTTCCGAAATAGTCCGGTGACGTTGCAAGGTAAAACAGGATATTGCCTTCGGTTTGGTAATCCGCATCAAGTCGGGCGAGCACCTCACCGAGTTTTCGGTAGTGATTGGGGTCTTCCAGGTTCCCCGAGAGGTAGTGGATGTGGTCAGTGAGTGCGGCCCAGCGGTCCTGGTCGAATTGCCGGCGCGTGTGAAAACGCTGGATGCCCTGGTCATTGCTGCCGATCAGTGCGCGGTACTCTTCAGAACCGATAGAGCGTCTGGCGGTGCCAAGGACAGCAAATCGTTCCGATAACAATCCATCACAGGCCAGGTTATAGAGTGCTGGCATCAGGAGTCGCCTGCACAGGTCTCCTGTCGCACCGAACACCACCATAATGCAGGGGGCTGCAGGTGGAGTAGCCTCTTCGGTCTTTATCCTGACAGAGCCAAAAACTCGTCCACCCTGCGTCATCGATTTGCTCCCGGTTCTGTTTCGATATCCAGCTGACTTTTGACGCAGGTCATCAGATTGCTGTCCATCTCCCGGTACAATTTCGGTGGTACTCACGGTTCATGTCCCTGTGGATGGAACTGTGTATTTTGCCACCCGGGATGCCGGGCAGCAAAGAGAGAATGTCACGGCTATGGGAGTACTGGATGCAAACGAAACTGGACAACGTTGAGGATTCCCTGGATGAACCGGTACGCACAGGCACAGGAATAGCGGTGCTGAAAAAGGCGTTTTTCGACAACCTGTATTACATCCAGGGTCGTTTCCCGGAGGTGGCAACAGCAAACGATAACTACCAGGCATTGGCTTATACAATCCGTGACCGGCTGCTGCACCTGTGGATCACGACGGCGAAAACCTACAAAGACACGCGTGCGCGCACAATTTGCTACCTGTCTGCGGAGTATCTGGTCGGCCCGCACCTGGGCAATAATCTGATGAATCTGGGGATCACGGATAACACCCGTCAGGCCATGCAGGAAATCGGCCTGGACCTGGATGATTTGCTCGAGCAGGAGGAAGAACCCGGCCTCGGAAACGGTGGTCTCGGACGCCTTGCTGCCTGCTACATGGACTCTATGGCCGCCCTCCAGATACCCGCTATTGGCTATGGAATCCGCTATGAGTTCGGTATTTTCAATCAGCAAATCAAGGATGGCTGGCAGCTAGAGATCACTGACAAGTGGCTGAGGAAAGGTAATCCATGGGAAATTAACCGGCCCGAGATTACCTTCCAGATAAAACTGGGTGGTCATACCGAGCACATCACTGACGATGATGGTCACTACCGTATTGACTGGATACCTGCGCGCCAGGTGAAGGGGGTGGCGCACGATACCCCGGTAATTGGCTATCGCGTCAACAATGCGAACCTGTTGCGTTTGTGGTCCGCAGAGGCGACGAAGTCCTTCGATTTTCAGGCCTTCAATGCAGGTGACTATTACCGTGCCGTCGACGAGAAGGTGATCTCGGAAAACCTGACCAAGGTCCTGTATCCGAACGATGAATCGGCAGGTGGGCGGGAGCTGCGCCTGGAGCAACAGTATTTCCTGGCCTCCTGTTCGCTGCAGGATATGATCCGTATCTTCAGACAGATGGATGACCGCCTTGACCGGTTCCACGAAAAATACGTGGTTCAGCTCAACGACACACATCCGTCGATCGCGATAGTCGAATTGATGCGTCTGCTGATCGATGAACATGCCATGGACTGGGATATGGCCTGGGAAGTAACGCACAGAAGCTTTGCCTATACCAATCACACCCTGTTGCCCGAGTCACTGGAGAAGTGGCCTGTGTCCCTGTTTGAAAAGCTCCTGCCGCGGCATCTGGAGATTATCTACGAAATAAACCGGCGGTTTCTGGAAGAGGTCAGGGAACAGTTTTCGGGCGACGATGGACTTGTCTCACGGTTATCGCTCATAGACGAGGGCGGTGAACGCTATGTGCGCATGGCCAATCTTGCCTGCGTGGGCAGTTTTGCTATCAACGGTGTTGCCGCACTCCATACACAGTTACTCAAGGACAGCGTGTTGCAGGATTTCTATCGTCTCATGCCGGACAAGTTCAGCAACAAGACCAATGGCGTAACCCCGCGACGTTTTCTTATGCTGAATAACCCCGGATTGTGCCGCCTTGTCTGTGAGGTACTTGGCGGAGATCGCTGGACCAGGAATCTCAACGAACTGCGCCGTCTCGAGATGTTCGTTGACGACGCGGGTTTCCGCGAGCGGTGGAGGGCAGTCAAGCAGGCTAACAAGCAGGCACTGGCCGGATTCATACAGCGGCAGAACGGTGTGATCGTGGACCCGCAGACACTCTTCGATGTCCAGGTAAAGCGCATCCACGAGTACAAACGCCAGCATCTGAATGTGCTTCATATCATAACGCTCTATAACCGGCTGAAGCAGAATCCGGGGCTGGACATGGTGCCACGCACATTTATCTTCGGAGGAAAGGCGGCGCCTGGTTATTACATGGCCAAGCTCATCATCAAGCTGATCAATTCGGTAGCAGAAGTTATCAACAGCGATCCGGATGTCAGGGGGCGACTCATGGTGGTCTTTGTGCCGGACTATAATGTCAAGAACTCACGCCTGATCTATCCGGCAGCTGATCTCTCGGAACAGTTATCGCTGGCCGGCAAGGAAGCATCCGGAACAGGCAATATGAAGTTTTCAATGAACGGAGCACTGACTATCGGCACCCTGGACGGGGCCAACATCGAGATACGCGAGGAGGTCGGGGCGGAGAATTTCTTTCTGTTTGGACTCGCCTCGTCCGAGGTTGCACACAACAAGGCCCTGGGCTATCGGCCCCGGACCTATTATCAAGGCAATGATCAGCTGCGCGCGGCCATTGACCTGATCGCTTCCGGATATTTCTCTCGGGGCGATCGGGGGTTGTTCCGTCCACTGGTCGATTCCTTGTTAAATAATGACGAGTACATGCTGTTTGCCGATTACCAGTCCTACATCGATACCCAGGATGAGGTGGAACACACCTGGCGTGATACCACTCTATGGTCACGTATGTCGATCCTCAATGTGGCGAGAATAGGCAGATTTTCCTCTGACCGTGCAGTCCTGGAGTACTGCAAGGATATATGGCACATATCACCACTGGCGATCAATATATGATATGTGGCCTCGAATTTCGACCTGCAACAGGAGCGCCAGAAACTTCGGGATGGTCTCTTTCTCGCCGGTTCAAGACCTTTAGGAGAACCCCCCTGCCACAAGAACGGGGGGTTGAGTGGATTGGTCCGGGTGGTTGATTCTAATTATTATGTCCAGAGAGCTTATTCCCCAACGGTGTTGTATTCACTCACACCCGGTAGAATATCAGGATATGGCATAACTCCCGGCCTGCATATTGTACCCAGGTTCAAGCGAACAGTATTGTACTTCCGAACAATTGAAGCCCTCCCATGAGTTAGACATAATCGTAATCGTACAACTTTCCGGGAGGCGTCATGGCTAATGATACCAATGTCACTTGGCATGAAAATCAGGTAACCCGTAGTGACAGGGAGTCCCTTAACGGTCATAAGGGCTGTGTAATCTGGTTTACAGGCTTGAGTGGTTCGGGGAAAAGCACAATCGCAAATGCCCTCGACTACAAACTTCATCAGTGGGGCAAGCATAGCGTGGTATTGGATGGTGACAATATCCGTCACTCCCTCAACGCCGGCCCGACCATGTTGTTAGAGACGCATGGAGAGAAATTTGCACAGCGCTTTGGTCTTAGGTTTGACGCCATAGACCGGGAAGAGAATATCCGGCGCATTGGCTCGGTTGCCCAGCTTTTCTCCCAGGCAGGCATCATCGCCCTGACGGCCTTCATCAGCCCCTACCGTCTGGATCGTGACCGGGTAAGGAATAACCTCCTCCCGGGAGAGTTCATTGAGGTGTTCGTCGATACACCAATGGAAGTATGCGAGTCGAGGGACCCCAAGGGATTATACAAGAAGGCACGTGCAGGAGAGATCAGGGGCTTCACTGGTATCGACGACCCTTACGAAGTCCCCCTGTCGCCGGAACTGGTTCTCTCGGCAGCCAAAAAGACTCCTGATGTACTCGCGGATGAGGTAATAGTCTATCTGCAACAGCAGGGTATTTGTCCCTCCCTGGAAGCTGACATAGTACTTGGCCGTCGAGTAGTCAGAGCCGGCTAGCAGGCTGGAGTAGGGATTGCTCGGTTGGTATACGCCCGTTTTGTGGTTGCCTCCGTGCAAGCCATGACGCCCTCCAAGACGATATTTTACTGCTGGAAACATTAATCTCAGACGAGATGTTCCTGGCGTTGGATCTATCGCCTTCTAAACACATGTTCGGTTTCGACCCATTTAGCCGCGCTAGCCGGATTTCTTTGAAGGCAATTCTCTGTAAGGGTGTTCCCGGTACTTCAATGCGCATTCGTCTGGTTTTGGTGCTTACAGTTTTATTTGTGGCCTTTAACTTCGTTACGATGGGTGCACCAGGCTATTATCAATATGCGATAGGTAATGGAATCGCGAAATATATTTCAGTGTCTGAAATACTTGGGAGCATAGATGGTGATTATTATTGACTCATCCTGATCTGGATGGGTCTCCTCTGGTCTGCCAGTGCATATAGCGCCTGGTGTGCGATGCTGCTACATAAAAAAGACAAGCCTTGGTCTTTCATGAAGTAGCTGCTATTTCTGAGCTACCTTTGATTATATGTTCGGGAAGGCAACGGTAGCGGTCTTGCCGCGAGGGGTTCTACCTTCAAGGTACTCCGATGTAATCCATTGTCCGAAAGCCCGGGCACCCTCTGACTTGCTGGATTGACAGCACTTTAGCTGCTGGTAAAACTCCTGCCCTGAGTACATCATGTCGTGATGTCTGAGTGGGAAGCAGTGGTCGTTTTTGGGGCGTCCATGGCGGTGATGTCCCGGGCGAGTGTACGTCTGACCACGGCGTTGGAACGCATCGGCGCGCGGCTGCGATTCTCGGAAGGGTTGCTCGGTATTGTCACTGCGCTGGGGGCGGATGCGCCGGAGGTTAGCTCGGCTTTCGTCGCGCTGCTTTCCCATCAACACGAAATCGGTATCGGCGTGGTGCTGGGATCAAATATCTTTAATCTCGCGGGTTTGCTGGGCTTGAGTGCGCTGGTTGCAGGACGCGTGACTATTGGCAGGCAGGGATTGTGGTTCAATGGTGGCACAAGCCTTGTGGTGAGCGCGGTGGTCGTGGCGCTGGTGCTGCAATGGATTCCTGTCTGGTCCAGCCTTGTGTTGCTCCTACTGGTGCTTGTGCCTTACGTGTCGCTAACGGCAATGCATCCACTGCAAATCGCAAAGCTCAAGCTACCACTTGTGATGAGGCGCTTTCTCGGTGTCGCCATTGGCCACGCCCGTCGCGACGCGCGGAAGCGAACGAATATCCCGCATGCCTCGTGGAAAGATGCTGCCTGGGCCGTGCTTTCGGTGATGTTGATCGTGGGTTCAAGCATTGGTGCAGTGAATTCAGCCGTGTTGCTTGGCAGTCGTTGGGGTATCAGTCACACCGTGATCGGCATGCTCCTGCTCGCGGCCCTGACATCTGTCCCGAACGTAATTGCCGCGGTGCAACTCGCTCGCGAAGGCCATGGTGCCGCGGTGGTCAGCGAATCGTTGAATAGCAACACGCTCAACATCCTTGTCGGTATCTGTCTCCCGGCGCTGCTGATTGGCTTCGCGCCGCCATCGCCTTCTATTATTTTTGCCGCTCTCTGGCTGCTGTGCATGAAACTCGTGACCCTTGCCATTGCAAGCCACCGCCACGGACTGCACCGTGCTGGCGGCGCAATAATTGTGTTGATCTATATGCTGTTTGCTTCGTTGATCGTCCTGTGGAAATGAATGTGATAACGCTTCACGCATAACCGAATGGTGGGGATTCTGACAACTACTCCCGCCGTCGACTGGCCGGCATCGTAGAGTACAGATTGCCACGGTTTACTCGTTGCAGCTGAAAGACCATGTAAGGACTTTCCACAATGGCATGCTGGTTTTTGGTCGCTATAATTTTCCGGTATAGGCCGTTGCAGCGGAGACTGGAACGAACAACTGGAGGATGGCACGATGAAATATATTGGCATATCTGTTGCACTCTTCTTTTTTGCTACTGCTGTACAGGCAAATCACAACAGCGACCATCCTTTGTCTCCGGAGGACTGGAAAGAAGTCATGGAGAAGGTGGTCCTGCTGGAAGGCTCTGGCCTCATGCCGACGTTGCTTCCGGTCATCATGCGCAATCAAGACACGCTTCAGCTTAGCGATGAACAGCTGAGTTTATTTCGCGCGTGGCGCAAGAAGAACTATACAAACATGGTAAATATCATGAATGAAATCATCGAGAAGATGGTTGAATTTCGCGTTGAATCATTATCACCGGACATTACGGCTGATCAGTTGCTTGCGTTCCAGTCAGAAATTCAGGAATTGCAGCGTCAGTTATTGAAGATAAAGCTCTCTTGCAGGGAAATTATCATGACCACCTTTACCGATGAGCAATGGGAGAACTTTGCCTTTGTTGTTGCCGATAATCCGAAGCTTGCGAGTCTTATGCAGCAGCCTGGAACTGAATATCTACAACCTGCGCGCTAGCAAGCTGTCAGACCTGGGAGTTTTCTACTCGGCAACTGTCCCCAGTATCGCCTAATGAGCCTACCGTTGGTGGGCTAATTTCTGCATCCCTGCGGCGTGCAGCAGTGGGAAGGCAGCCGAAATGTCGCCGATTTCTCGTTGTGCAGGCCCACTCTGCACCTCAAAAATCGTGTCTATTTGTTCTCGCTTTCCCACTTTCCTCGCTAAGAACCTTGAAGTCCCACAGGCTTCTGGTATCGAAATCACCTCGCCTGGGGAGGCAGTCTGGAACAATGCAGTTCTGTCACGCCGGGATTAAAACCTCATTAAAATCATGTGCTTATGTAATGAGTTACCCGGATATGTATATTTCTTTGTTGAAGCGGCACAGCGCTCATTATGGCCTGTCGAGTGGAAACGCCTCCGCATTGACCTCACCCGATATGCGTGTAAAATACGCGCCACCAGTTGCGAGAGGCTATTTGAATGCGCAGTCTGGTTTGGACCCCAGCACGGGGTTTTTTTTATAGCCAGGACAGGATGTCCACGGTCTGACCGAGAGGCGGCGTGTAGAGGTTGTACTACTCTGTAGTATGGACAATTTCGGAGTTCATGGAGTGGGCCTTTGGCCCATTTTTTGTTTCCGGAGAACAGGATGAAGCGGGATCCATTACATATTGGCGATATGCTGGAACCGGGAATTCGCTCGCTGGGTTATGAACTCGTGGGGGTGGAATTTCAGAGCGGTGGCAAGGGCGGTGGCCTGTTACGGGTCTATATAGACAGTGAAGACGGTATCACTGCGGATGACTGCCAGAAGGTGAGTTACCAGGTCAGCGGCCTGCTGGATGTCGAGGACCCGATCCCGGGGCATTACACCCTGGAGGTGTCATCACCCGGGCTTGACCGGCTGTTGTTCCGGACCGGGGATTTTGAACGTTTTGCAGGGCAGTTGGTGAAAGTGCGGCTGGCGTATCCCATTGAGGGCCAGCGCCGGTTCAAGGGTCGCCTGGTCGGGATGCGTGGAGAGGATGTTGTGATCGTAGAGGATGACATGGAAATCAGTCTTCCGTTTGATCAGATTGAACAGGCGCGCCTGGTGCCGGAATATTGAGTGTTGTCGGAGGTTGCTTGAATGGATAGTAAAGAGATACTGATGGTCGTGGATGCGGTATCCAATGAAAAGGGCATCGATAAGGAAGTTATTTTCGAGGCCATTGAGACCGCACTTGCCACAGCCACGCGCAAGCGCCATTTGGGTGATATCGATGCACGTGTTGCAATCGATCGGGTCACCGGAGAGTACGAGACCTTTCGTCGCTGGCAGGTGGTGGATGAATCACTTGCAGCCGGGGCCGACGAGGACGATGAGGAAGTGCTGCGCTACGAATTCCCGGGGCGTCAGTACACCCTCGAGGCCGCGCGGGAACTGGATCCTGACCTGAATCATGGTGACTATATAGAAGAGCCGATGGAGTCCGTGGATTTTGGACGTATCGGTGCACAGACGGCCAAGCAGGTCATCGTGCAAAAGGTACGCGAAGCCGAACGTGCCATGGTGGTTGATGCGTACAAGAACCGGGTCGGCGAACTGGTTACCGGTATCGTCAAGCGTGTTGAGCGCGGCAACGTCTATCTGGACCTCGGTGGCAACGCCGAGGCTATTATCCTGCGGGAGGAAATGATTCCGCGGGAGGCCGTGCGTCCGGGTGACCGGCTGCGTGGTTATCTGCGTGAGGTGAGCGCCGAGCAGCGCGGACCGCAGTTGTTTGTCAGTCGAGTGGCGCCGGCGTTCTTGCTGGAGTTGTTCAAGCTGGAGGTGCCGGAGGTGGGACAGGACCTGATCGATATCCTGGCTGCGGCACGTGATCCGGGCCTGCGTGCCAAGATCGCCGTGAAAAGCAATGATCCCCGCATTGATCCGGTCGGTGCCTGCGTTGGCATGCGCGGCTCGCGCGTGCAGACGGTATCCACCGAGCTGTCCGGTGAACGTGTCGATATTATTCTCTGGGACGAGAATCCGGCACAGTTCGTGATCAACGCCATGTCGCCGGCGGAAGTGGCCTCCATCGTGGTGGACGAAGAAACGCACACCATGGATATCGCCGTCAGTGAGGACCAGTTGTCACAGGCGATTGGCCGTGGTGGCCAGAACATACGCCTGGCCAGCCAGTTGACCGGCTGGACACTGAACGTCATGGACGAAGTACAGGCGGAAGAAAAGAGCGAGGCCGAGGCGCATGAACTGCAGAAGCTGTTCACCGAGCAACTGGATGTGGATGAAGAAATCGCTGCGATCCTGGTGCAGGAGGGTTTCTCGTCAATCGAGGAAGTCGTGTATGTGCCCAACAGCGAACTGCTGGCCATTGAAGAATTTGATGAAGATATTGTTGAGGAGCTGCGTGGCCGCGCACGTGATGTGCTGCTGACGCAGGCCATTATGAAAGAAGAAAAGATCGGCGATGCAGAGCCTGCCGCAGACTTGCTGGAAATGGAGGGCATGGACAAGGACCTGGCCTATGAACTGGCCGGTCGAGGTGTGGTTACCATGGAGGACCTTGCGGAACAGTCGGTCGATGAGCTGATGGAAATTGACGGAATGGAAAGGGAACGGGCGGGCGCACTGATCATGACGGCACGGGCCCCCTGGTTTGCTGAAGAGGCAAGCAACTGACAGTTGCGAGAGGTGTGAGACAGGCAATGACAGAGGTCACGGTAAAACAATTCGCGCAAGCGGTAGGCGTTCCGCCCGACAGGCTGCTGGTACAGCTGGGCGAGGCGGGTCTTTCGGTCAGCGATGAAAATTCGACCATCACGGACAGTGAGAAAACCCAGTTGCTGGATTTTCTGCGCCAGAGTCATGGCAAGCGCGGTTCCTTGTCCACTGGCGGTGCCAGCAAGGTTACGCTGAAAAGAAAAACCCAGACTGAACTGCGTGCCACGGTGCCGGCGGGACGCGGTCCTCTGGGCAGGGGCGCTGCTGCCCGCACACGGCCGGAAACCAAGACCGTCTCTGTCGAGGTGCGCAAGAAGCGTACCTATGTCAAACGTGCTGATCTGGTGGCTGAAGAGAAGGAACGGCTGGAGCAGGAAGCCGCGGAACAGGCTCGAATCAAGGCGGAAGCTGCTGCCCGTGATGAAGCCGCCAACCGGAAACGCGAGGAGGCCAGGCAAAAGCAGGCAGAAGAACGGGCCGCAGAGGAATTGCGTTTGCAGGCCGAACGCGAGGCCCGCAAGCAGGCGGAGGAAGAGGCACGCAAGCAATCCCTGGCAGCCGCCGAAACACGCACCAAGACTGCTGCATCAGAAGAAGGCCGCAAGAAACCCGATGTTGATCGCAAGTCACGCAAGGAAGCGGATGATCAGGATACCAAGTACGGGCGCAAGCAGTTACATGTGACTGCCGGCAAGGGTGGCCGCCGCAAGAAGAAGGCCAAACCCACCCGTCGCGTGACCATCGAGTCAGGTGGGGAGCACGGTTTTGAACTGCCAACGGCATCGGTTGTACATGAAGTTGCCGTACCTGAAAATATCGTGGTTTCCGAGCTGGCGCGGAAAATGTCCGTCAAGGCGGCAGAGATCATCAAGGTCCTCATGAAGATGGGTGTGATGGCCACCATTAACCAGGTGCTCGACCAGGATACGGCCATACTGGTTGTTGAGGAGATGGGGCACATCGCGAAGCCTGAACAGGAAAATGCGCTCGAAGAAGAACTCAAGCAGCAGGTCCTGGAGGTCAAGGGAGAGAAACTGCCTCGCCCGCCGGTGGTTACCATCATGGGACATGTGGATCACGGCAAGACATCCTTGCTGGATTTTATTCGTCGTACCAAGGTGGCCGCTGGCGAGGCGGGTGGCATTACCCAGCATATTGGTGCCTATCACGTAGAAACCGACAAGGGCATGATCAGTTTTCTGGATACGCCGGGGCATGCCGCCTTTACCGCGATGCGTGCACGCGGTGCCAGTGTGACGGATATTGTCATCCTGGTAGTGGCGGCTGACGATGGCGTCAAGCCGCAGACCCAGGAAGCGGTCAAGCATGCCAAGGCGGCTGGAGTGCCGCTGGTGATTGCTGTCAACAAGATCGACCGGCCGGAAGCCGACCCGGAACGCGTCAAGAATGAAATGGCTGCCCTGCAGGTAATTCCCGAGGAATGGGGCGGGGACACCATGTTCCTGCCGGTGTCTGCAAAAACCGGTGAAGGTATTGATGAACTGCTGGATGCCGTCCTGCTGCAGGCTGAACTGCTGGAACTGACGGCGGTGCACGATTGTCCGGCTACCGGTATCGTGGTCGAGTCCAGTCTCGACAAGGGACGCGGTCCAGTCGCTACCGTGCTGGTGCAAAATGGTGTGCTCAGGAAAGGCGATCTGTTGCTCACCGGGACCGAGTATGGACGTGTTCGTGCCATGTTTGATGAAAGCGGCAATCAGGTAAACGAGGCAGGTCCATCGATTCCGGTTCAGGTGCTGGGTCTGTCATCAGTGCCGAATGCCGGCGATGATGTCGTCGTGGTCTCCGATGAGCGCAAGGCGCGTGAACTGGCGCAGTTGCGTCATGAGAAATCCCGTGACCAGCGCCTCGCGCAACAGCAGCAGACACGGCTCGAAGATGTGTTCTCATCGGTTCGTGACGGCCAGACGCCAACGGTTAATATCGTACTCAAGGCGGATGTGCAGGGCAGTGCGGAGGCCCTGAGTGAAGCACTGACGCACCTGACGGCTGATGAAGAGGCTGTGAAGGTCAAGGTTGTCTCCAGTGGCGTCGGCGGCATTAATGAGTCTGACGTAAACCTCGCGGTTGCATCCAATGCCATGATTATCGGATTTAACGTGCGCGCTGACGCCTCGTCAAAACAGCTGATCGAAGACAATAAAGTCCAGCTCAAGTACTACAGTGTCATTTACAACGCGATCGATGATGTGAAGGCGGCAGCCAGTGGCATGATGGCGCCTGAAACCCGTGAACACATCATTGGTCTGGCAACCGTCAAGGAAGTGTTTCGGTCCCGCAAGCTTGGCGATATCGCCGGCAGTATTGTCACCGAGGGTGTGGTACGTCGCAATTCACCCATCCGTGTATTGCGGGATAACGTGGTCGTCTTCGAAGGCGAGCTTGAATCGTTGCGACGCTTCAAGGATGACGTCAACGAAGTCAGGGCTGGCACCGAGTGTGGCATTGGCGTGAAGAACTACAGTGTCAGTGCCGGAGACCAGATCGAGGTGTTTGAACGTATCGAGGTGGCCCGCTCGCTGTAGCGAATGTTTCAATAAGCAGATCTGCCCGTCCGGTACCAGCGCAGGCTGGCCACCGGCTGGGTAACCGGCCCTGTTGCCGTTGCTGTTCTCCTGCTGCGGAACGCTCTGTTTATTGATCTCCAGGATCCTATGCCAAGGGAATTTCCAA
Organism: uncultured Gammaproteobacteria bacterium; assembly: GCA_963701505.1. Classification (GTDB taxonomy): domain Bacteria; phylum Pseudomonadota; class Gammaproteobacteria; order UBA9214; family UBA9214; genus UBA9214. The sequence continues at coordinate 280,822 of CAVOZZ010000011.1, read as the reverse complement.
GAACCCGCCGTGTCGCGGAGCAGATCCAGCGTGAGCTGGCTGAGCTGATACGTGATGATCTGAACGATCCGCGTCTGGGGATGGTCAGTATCTCGGCGGTGCAGGTATCCCGTGACATGAGCCATGCGAAAGTGTACGTATCGGTACTGGGTAACGAAGAACAGTCCGTCGCGTCCGTCACTGTGCTCAATCATGCCGCCGGATTTCTGCGTCACAAACTGGGCAAGCTGATGCACATCAGGGTAATACCGGAAATGCATTTTTACCTTGATCGCTCGCTGGAAGAGGGTGCACGTCTGGGCGCGCTGATTAACAAGGCGATTGCCAGCGATCGCCACGGTGGCGGTGAGGGTGAATAGCAGCATGTATTTTTCCGGGGTGGTCAGTTAATCATGGGTCGACATCGAAGCAATCCGAATCTGCGCCGCGTCAATGGCATCCTGTTGCTGGACAAGCCCGCCGGGCTGACCTCAAATGCAGCGCTGCAAGTTGTGAAGAAACTGTATGCCGCACGCAAGGCCGGTCACACCGGCAGCCTCGATCCACTGGCAACCGGTTTGTTACCGCTGTGTTTTGGCGAGGCCACCAAGGTATCCGGGTTTTTGCTGGATGCCGACAAGGATTACCAGGTGAGCTGTAGGCTCGGCGAGCGCACTTCCACGGGCGATGCAGAAGGCGAGCTAATTGAGCAGCGGCCGGTCACTGGCGTGACCGAGGCGCAGTTGCGCAAGGTGCTCGGCGAGTTTGTCGGGGAGATCGAGCAGATCCCGCCGATGTACTCGGCCCTGAAACACAAGGGTGAACGTCTCTACAAGCTTGCGCGTCAGGGTGTTGAAGTGGAACGGGAGGCCCGCCAGGTGACCATATTCGAGCTGGAACTGGTTCGCCTGGAGTTGCCGACGGCCGAGATCAGGGTGCATTGTTCAAAAGGTACCTATGTACGTACCCTGGTCGAGGATATTGGCGAACGGCTGGGTTGTGGCGCCCATGTCTCCGCGCTGCGCCGTGTCGGTGTCGGGCCCTTTGACGATTCGCAGATGATTGACATGGAGAGGCTGGAAGCCGTCGCCAGCGAGGGACATTACGCCCTGGATCAGCTGTTGTTGCCGATGGAGAGCGGCCTGACACAGTGGCCGGATGTTCGTTTAACGGGAGATGCGGCCTTTTACCTGCGTCAGGGTCAGCCGGTGCTGGTGCCAAAGGCGCCGACAAGCGGCTGGGTACGCCTCTACGAGGGGGAGTCCCGTTTTCTGGGGATGGGCGAGATCCTGGATGATGGCCGGGTGGCGCCACGGCGCCTGATGGTTACCTCCTGATACCCCTATGGGAAGCTTGTGGCGGGCGGATGCCGCGGTTAGAATACGCAGCTCGCTCAATTTGAAGAGATTTTACGTAAATTCCGGGAGTTTTTAGATGGCTTTGAGTGCCGAACAAAAGGGTCAAATTGTCAATGACAACAAGAGAGGTGATGCCGATACCGGGTCGCCGGAAGTGCAGGTTGCCTTGTTGACATCCAACATAACAGGTTTGACCGAACACTTTACCAAACACAAGGGTGATCATCATTCACGTCAGGGTCTGTTGCGCATGGTAAACAAGCGTCGCAAATTACTGGATTACCTGAAACGCAAGGACAGCAAGCGTTATCAGGACCTCATCAGTAAGCTTGGTCTGCGTCGCTAGTCATAGCGTCTTTCTTGCCTGCTTTTAATTAACCACCTTATCCAATCAGGGGGAATGCGCCCGTGAGTGCCATCAAGAAAAGCTTTCAATACGGTGACCATACGGTCACGCTGGAAACCGGGGAAATCGCCCGTCAGTGCAGTGCGGTCATCGTCAGCATGGGCGAGACGCAAGTACTTGCCACGGTTGTCGGTGACAAAAATGCGATGGAGGGACGCGATTTCTTCCCGCTGACGGTGGATTACCAGGAGAAGGGCTATGCTGCTGGCCAGATACCGGGCAACTTCTTCCGGCGGGAAGGACGTCCCAGCGAAGCGGAAACACTGCTGTGCCGCCTGGTTGACCGCCCGTTGCGACCGCTGTTTCCTAAAGGCTTCACACATGAAGTCCAGGTGATCCTCACGGTTATTTCCTACGATCCGCAAATCAATCCTGATATTCCGGCACTGATTGGCGCCTCTGCCGCGATGTCCATTTCCGGACTGCCGTTCAACGGCCCGGTGGGTGCGGCCCGTGTCGGTTATATCGATGGTAACTACCTGCTTAATCCAACAACCGGGCAGATGGAATCATCGCAGTTGGACCTGGTCGTTGCCGGTACCGAAAGTGCCGTGTTGATGGTCGAGTCCGAGGCGAAGGAACTCCCGGAAGACGTCATGCTCGGTGCCGTGGTATTTGGCCACGAGCAGCAGCAAGTGGCCATCAGTGCGATCAAGGAACTGGCTGCCGAAGTGAACACAGCCGCCATGCAGTGGGTTGCTCCGGTGGATAATACAGACCTGCTGGATGCCGTTGAGAAGGAAGGCGGGGAAGCCATTGCTGCTGCCTACAAGGTAGCCGACAAGCAGGACCGTTACACACTGCTGAGCAAGGTTCGCGAGGAAATTGTCGACAAGGTGGCCGATGAGAACCGGGATGGTTTCTCCAGCGACGCAGTCAAGGGTGCCATTGGCAAGCTTGAGAAGAAAATCGTCCGTGCTCGCATCCTCTCCGGTGCGGCGCGTATCGACGGCCGCGATACCCGGACGGTGCGTCCGATCACCATCCGCACCGGTGTACTGCCACGTGCACATGGCTCTGCACTGTTTACCCGCGGCGAGACGCAGGCGCTGGTCGTGACCACGCTGGGTACCGAGCGCGACGCACAGCTGATCGATACCCTGGCAGGCAATTACAAGGAACAGTTCATGCTGCACTACAATTTCCCGCCTTACTGTGTCGGTGAAACCGGCCGTATCGGTGGCACCAAGCGCCGCGAGGTGGGTCATGGCAAACTGGCCAAACGCGGTGTCAGTGCGGTTATGCCGAAGCCTGAGGATTTTCCCTACACCATCCGCGTGGTTTCGGAGATCACCGAGTCCAACGGTTCCAGCTCCATGGCGAGCGTCTGCGGCAGCAGCCTGTCCATGATGGATGCCGGCGTACCAATCAGTGCTGCCGTGGCCGGTGTGGCCATGGGCCTGATCAAGGAGGCCGACGATTACGCCGTGCTCACCGATATCCTGGGTGACGAGGATCACCTCGGCGACATGGACTTCAAGGTGGCCGGTACCTCCAGGGGTGTGACTGCGTTGCAGATGGATATCAAGATCCAGGGTATTACCAGGGAGATCATGGAAAAGGCGCTGGCACAGGCCAACGAGGGTCGCATACATATCCTCGGTGAGATGAGCAAGGCGATCCAAACCCCGCGTGAGGACGTATCCGAATTCGCGCCGCGTTATATCACCATCAAGATCAATCCGGACAAGATCCGCGACGTCATCGGCAAGGGTGGTGCCACGATTCGTTCCATACAGGATGAAACCGGTGCCAATATCGACATTGATGATACCGGTACGATCAAGATTTCTTCTGTTGACCTGGAAGCAGGGAACGAGGCGCGCCGCCGGATCGAGCAGATCACAGCCGACGTCGAGGTGGGCGCGATTTATGATGGCAAGGTTGCCAAGCTGATGGACTTTGGTGCATTTGTCACCATCCTGCCGGGCAAGGACGGGCTGGTGCATATCTCGCAGATCTGCGAAGAGCGCGTGCAGAACGTCAGCGACAAGCTCTCGGAAGGTGACATCGTCAAGGTGAAAGTGCTGGAAGTAGACAAGCAGGGCCGCATTCGCCTCAGCATGAAGGCCGTAGCGGCAGAGGGGGCCGAGGCCTGATAACCGTCTGTTACTTTTGTTTGAAGGGGCCGGAAGGCCCCTTTTTTGTGGTTCACCCTGTCCGATGAGTGACACTCATCGTATGATCCTGTGAGTGCTTATCCCAGGGAACTGCCCCCCAATGAACAATCATTACTGCCCCGGTCCAGAAACCCCGACAGGTTCGAAAGCCAGGCTCTGTACAGGGTGGCTGATTGCTGTCCTGTGTCTGCAGTGGTCACTGATTGCATTTGCTGCAGATGCCGGGGAGTACCTGCGTGATGCTCGAGCCTATTTTGACAGGGGTGAAGTCAATACCGCCGTTATTCTGCTCAAGAATGCACTACTGGTCGATCCGGAGAACAAAGAGGCACGCCTGCTGCTGGGACAGGCGTACCTCGAGCTCAAGGACGGGCTGTCAGCCGAGAAGGAGTTGACCCGGGCACGAGACCTCGGTGTGAACCGCGAGCGGGTGCTGCTACCCCTGGGGCATGCGTGGTTGATATCGGGGCAAACCGACAAGGTGTTGCAGGGCGTCAACCAGGAAGCAGGTGATTCCCCCGGTGTTGCGATTGGCATCCTGGTATTACAGGGGCAGGCTTACCTGGCAACCGGCAAGCTGGCGATGGCGGAGGAGAAATTCTCCGCGGCACTCGATCGGCAACCAGGCGCAGCCGATGCGCTGCTCGGCCAGGCGCGCATTGCCTATCAGCACCAGGATGCAGCCGGCGCTACTCAACTGGTCGACAAGGCACTTTCCAGCGAACCGGATAATGCGGATGCCTGGATATTGAAAGGGGAGCTGCTGCGTAACGCAGGCCAGTCGCAGGAAGCGGTTTCGGCCTTCAATCGTGCACTGGAGTTAGACCCCGACAATGTAGCCGCCCGCCTGGGCCGGACCACGGGATTCCTTGCGCTCGGTGAGACGGAGCAGGCCAACGCCGATATCGACTGGTTGCTGAAAAGGTATCCCGATCTGTATCTGGCCTACTACCTCAGGGCACTGGTTCAGTATCAGCAACAGCAACTGAATCCGGCACAGGAGTCGGTGCAGCGTGCGCTCAAACAGGAACCCGGCCATCTGCCCAGTCACCTGCTGGCGGGGACGATTGCCTATCAGCAGGAGCGACTGAACCAGGCCGAGCGGCATCTGCGTACCTACTGGAGCAGTAATCCCGAAAATCGTCAGGCCAGCAAGCTGCTGGCCGCCACCCTGCTGAAGCTCAAACAACCGGGTGAAGCCATCAAGGTCCTGGAGCCAGGGGTGTCCTCTGCGGCTGAAGATGCCCAGTATCTTTCCCTGTTGGGCAGTGCGTACCTGAGTCAGGGAGACACAACCAAGGGCCTGGAATATCTGGAACAGGCCGCATCCATTGCACCGGAGGTTGCCGGTATCCGTACCCAGCTCGCCATTGCCCAGCTGGCACAGGGGGATGTTGAACAGGGCATCAGTGAACTGCAGAGTGCCGTCGATCTCGGTCAGGGCCTGGTGCAGGCGGACGTACTGCTGGTGATGGTCTATCTGCAGCGCAAGGACTTCGATCAGGCCCTGACCGCGATCGACACATTGGCGGGGAAAATGCCCGAGAGTCCCGTGCCGTTGAATCTGAAGGGGGCCGCGCTGCTGGGCAAGGGGGACCGTGTAGCCGCCAAACAGGCCTTTGAGGCCGCACTCAAGCAACAACCGGGGTTTCTGCCCGCACAGCTCAACCTCGCCCAACTGGATCTGATGGACGGTGATACTGCCGCGGCAGAGGCACGCTATCAGAAAGTGCTTACTTATGATGAAGGCAACCTGAAGGCCCTGCTGGCTCTGGCAGCCCTGGCCGGTCGTGAGGGACAGACGGAAGCAGCTGGCAAGTGGCTGAAACAGGCGCACGAGCTGCATCCCGAGGCGAGCCAGCCGGCGCTGCTGCTGGTGCAACACTACCTGCAGCAGGGAGAAACTGCCCGGGCCCTGGATCTGGCCAAGGCAGTCGCCATTGCCCATCCCCGCGATCCCCTCGCGCTGAAGGTGCTGGCACAGGTCCAGTTGAAAGCCGGCAACGAGAAAGAGTCCCTGGCGACCTTGCGCAAGCTGGTTGAGGTCGACCCGCAGTCACCCGAGGCGCACTACCTGCTGGCTGCCGTGGAGGCCAGTCAGAAGGAAACCGCGGCTGCGCGTAGCCACTTGAAACAGGCGCTCGAACTGCAGGCGGATTATCCGGACGCCCAGCTTTTGCTTGGCCGGCTGTCGATCGCCGACAAGGATGATGCGGCCGCACTGGCGATTGCCGCTGACTTGCTGAAGGCCCATCCCGATGCGGCCTACGGTGATGAGCTGGCCGGCGATGTGTCTGCCGCGCGGAAGGCCTACCAACCGGCAGCGGATGCCTATGCGCTGGCCTATGGCAAGAACAGCAGTGCTGCGCTGGCTCACAAGCGTTATCTGTCTCTGCTGCAACTGGGGGAGACCGAGGACGCCCATGAAGCCCTGCGCCAATGGCTTGCTGAACACCCGGAGGATGTAGCGACCAGAGGCTTGCTGGCTCAGGCACTAATCAGTGCCGATCAGCAGGCGGCAGCGATTGCGGAATACCGGCAACTGCTGGAAGTTGATCCCGGTAATGTGACGGCCCTGAACAATATTGCGTGGCTATACCAGGAGCAGGGTGACTACGGCGAGGGCGTGAAATACGCCGAACGGGTCTACGATTTGGTGCCCGGACGACCGGAGGTCATCGACACCCTGGGCTGGTTGCTGGTCCAGAATGGCGAGACCAACCGCGGCCTGGTGCTGTTGCAGGAGGCGGCAACAAAGGCACCGCATATCGCAGACATTCGCTACCACCTGGCGGTAGCTTTGGAGAAAGCCGGACGTCGGGCCGAGGCGCGCAAGGAACTGGATCGCCTGCTCAAGTCCAGCAAGACCTTCCCGGAGCGGGACAAGGCCGAGGCGTTGCGTAACCAGCTGGGGGGGTAAGTGGAGCCGGTTAGGACGTCAAAATGCGGTTACTTTTTAGATCTGGCCCTGTCAAAGGCCGTTTTCTATCACTACAGAACCTCTTTATGCTACACGCGACCTTTCGTCACGGTCAGCCACGCGCTTGTTAGCTGCTGTCGGGCAAAAGTTCAGCTGGATACTCGGATTGATTAGATTAATTTCTAATATCCAGAAATGAAAGCTTCCATTGTTGCGGGCTTCACAACAATGGCCGTCAGAAATAGAGGTGCAAGCGTTTTAGATTTTTATTTTTCTGCGTGCTAATAATCCGAAAAGACCAATTCCTAAGAGAGAGAGAACCGACGGTTCTGGAACGCTAATTTGTCCAAGAGTCACATTACCACCGAGCGATTCCTCAACAGAATTGTACATACCGGAAAGCACCGATTTATCCAAATGAATTGAATCATTCCCATTCGTATTCTCCGTCAACTTGACAGTGAGTGACCAAGGATTCGTGCTTGTCATTGCGGTGAGTATATCTTGGGATAATGACCAAGTATCGGTCACCCATGTACTGCCATTTGATGTACTTAATTGCCCGATTGTTATATTCCCTTCGGTATAGGAAAACCATATTTCACCGTTGTCATTATTATTGTTTCCATAGTGGGTTAAAGCCAAGTTTGCTGAAACTATGTTTAGTGCCTCTGGATCTAGTATCCCAATGTTGTGAGTATATTCGTACGTAAACAAGGAGCTAGTATCACCAATTTTTAAATTGTTAAAGTCAACCGTATTGGTTGGAAATGACATCAAGGTGGCGTGTGCAATTCCACTATTACCGATTGAAATACAGGCTGTTACAAGAATAATGTATAATTGCTTCATCATTTTGATATTCCTTATTATCTTTCGCTTTATTTCCATGTCAGACGAAGACGATTATTAATATTTGTAAATATTAGCAAGATTCATGCCTAAGTATAAAATACATTAATATATCAGTTAGTTATTGCATTCCTGCATATGACGGTATTCCGCCGCTGGCCTGTTTAGTAAAGAATCTTGACAGCTTTAAAGCAATATATCGTCAATTTCCAGAATTTTTAACAATGTATTATTAGGCTCACCTATTTGTCGTCTCCGGTCAATATATTTAGGAGGCAGAGAGCAATATTCACTAATATTATTAAAAAGCAAGTGCTCTCTGGCCCCGAATTCATTCCCGGCTGATCATGCCGGCAGCCGTTCCAGTTCCATAAGCCCGTCTTCATTTTTTGCGTCCACCTTGCGATAAAGATCGTACTGTGCGGCCTGCAACGCATCCTCAATAGTCGGGTGGTAGAACGGCATGCGCAGCAGATCACCGACGCCCAGGCCCTGTTCGATGTACCAGCACAGCAGGTGATCCAGGTGCTCGTCGTTTGCGCAACTGTTCGGATATGGCAGTTGATTGCTCGCCGGCCAGGTACACCGGCAGGTCAGCCACTTGTAGGGTAATTGGATTGCGTGGCGGCCACCTCGAGCGGGTTACTTGCTTGCCAACACCATCGGCTGTAATTGACGATTACCCTCGCCATGGCAGTCGCTGCAATGGCACAGTAGTGGTGACTGCCGGCCTCATCCATGGCAGCTCTTGTTGTCCTGTCATACCGGGATGGTGCCCGTCGATGATTGTCCTGCAGGACCAAACCTAATTCCATGTAGGACAGCACTTACGGCGAATCAACTAGCTGTTACCGTCGTCTTTATTATCCTGTTGAATTCTTGCCGGTTATTTTTCTGTCACTGCAACAGGCAGGGTTAGAAAGGCCGGCTTCTGCGCGCGATTGTTCGTGCTACCCCCCTTGAAGAAACTCACTGCTTCGCTACAGTCGCGCTCACACGTACTGGCGAAATCAAACCTGGCCAAAGGAACTGGCCGGGTCCGGGGGAGACAACATGGATGTGAGCGTGGACCGTATCAGGAAATCACGGTGTGGCAAGGAATCTGCGTGGCGGGCAGCTGTACACAGGCAAGTATGTCATCTGCTGTTGATGGCAGGCAGTCTCCATGGCGCAATCGCAGCAGCGGCGTTTCCTGCAGGGATCCAGGGACCGGAGGATATCAGCAGCTTGCGAACACCATGGTATTACATATATGGAGACCCTCAGGGTGCTGCCTGCAAGGACAGTGAACAGGAGGCCATTGATGTGATACTCAATGCCTATCGGTCCTGGCCATCCACGTGCGAAATCATTGATCAGGGTGTGAGTGGCTGGCCATCGGATCCCGATACCGGCAGCCGGCTGGCCGTGGGTTACTGCACAAATGAGGCGAAGCGGGACTTTGGTCCGCTCCCTGATGCATCGGACCAGAACGCCAAGCCACACTACCTGCAGCAAACCAGTATGTCGTGGACACGGATCTTCTCGAGCTCCTCGAGTTGTCCGAATGATCTCGGTCAGACTGACGAATCGCGGAGCCTGTTCCGCTATTCCTATAACTACTGTCCCGATGGCTATGCCTTCTACTATTCGCAGGAGGCAGGGGCACCGGCATTCTGCCGTCGCGGCAATAAGCCCGAGCGTGACCAGGAAACACTCTGCGGTACAGGCGGAGGGCAAGGAAGCAGCCTGGCGGCTGGCAACCCGATTTTCATCGGCACTGGAAAGAAATATCAGCAGGAGACCGATTACATCGATGCCAGCGACCCGGCCCTTGTCCTGATACGTCATTACGACAGCCGGATTGCAAACTATCCCGGCAATTCAGGTATAGGCATGTTTGGTGCCGGGTGGAGCAGTACCTACGAACGTCGAGTCGGAAACATCGATGCCGGTGACTCTGCTACCCGGGTAGTGCGGCGTCCCAATGGACATCGCTACTATTTCAATCTTGTTGAAGGCAGTTGGGTCAGTAACTCGAATAGACGGGAGTCGTTGCTGCAGACAACCGCTGGCTGGTTATACACAACGACGGAGGATGTCGTTGAGTATTACGATGTCACTGGCAGGCTGCTTTCTCTGACCTATCCGAACGGGCGCGAACATCGTCTGGCCTATGACGGCCAGGGCAGGCTTGCACAGGTTTTGACAACAACCGGCGAATCGCTGAGCCTTGCCTATACGACAGGCAGGCACAGGGAGTTGGTCGAATTTGTCACGGATCACACAGGACGTAGCTGGCAATATATTTATAGCCCCGATGACACGCTTGAGTTCGTTGTCTACCCGGATGGCACGCCCGGGACAGACGTCGACAATCCTGTACGCCAGTATCATTATGAGAATACCAACTTTCCATTTGCCCTGACAGGCATCACCGATGAACGCGGCATACGCTATGCCAGTTACGGCTACGACAGCAAGGGCCGGGCTGTTTATAGTTACCATGGCAGTGCAGAGGATGCGATTGGCAGGGTAGATGTCGACTATAACGATACAGATGATTATAGCGACAGCCAGGTGCTGCGCACGGTAACCAATAGCAAAGGTGACAGCACCGTCTATACAACGGTCTTGCAGCACGGTGTCGCAAGACTTGCCGGTGTCTCCGGACCCGGGTGTACAAGCTGTGGCACGGCTGATACTCGCTATAACTATGATCCGATCGACGGTTTCCTGCTCAGTCGAATTGAAAATGGTGTGATCACCGAGTTCGGTAACCATGATGCCAATGGTAATCCCGGGTTCATGATAGAAGCGAAGGGGACCCCGGAAGAACGACGTACGGATTACAGCTACGACCCGCGCTATTTCAGGAAAATACTCTCGATCACACAGCCTTCGGTCTTTCCCGGCGCCAGCAAGGTGAGTACCTATGGCTATGACAATTTCGGTAACCGCACTTCCGAGACGATCGAAGGGTTTACACCGCAGGGTATATCCGTAAGCCGGACAAGATCCTGGCAATATAATGGACCTCTGCATCAGCTAAGCCTGGTGGATGGTCCGCGTACTGATGTCAACGATACAACGGTCTATCGCTATTACCCTGATGATCCTGCCGAAGGCAGTAACCGTGCCCGGCTGAAAGAAATTGAAAATGCTACGGGTATCCTTACCCGCAGCAACATCCAGTACACCGCAACCGGACAAGTCTTGTCCGAGTCCCGCCCGAATGGCTTGCAGCTTTTCTATCGCTATTACCCCGGCAGCGACCGTCTGGAAACACTGACTCGTAGCGGCCCTTCCGGTATTCAACAAATGCACTGGCGTAATCTCGCGACGGGTGAGATTGAGAGTATCAGCATCGCTGAAGGAACGCCGGATGCCGTTACAGTAACCTTTGATTATGATGACGCACGCCGCCTTGTCAGGGTTGGTGATGCGCGGGGGAATCATATTGACTACCTGCTGGATAGCGAGGGTAACCGTAGTGGCGAGGAAATCTATGACAATGCCGGTGTTCTGGTTAAGACGCTGACCCGGGCATTCGATGCCTACAACCATATGGATACCTATAGCCAGGAGAATGAGTGGGTTGATACAGACTATGCGTCGGATGGGTTCCTGCACCAGAAAACTGACGCGCAGGGGAGCATTACGGCATACAGCTATGATGCGCTGAAACGTTTGCTGGGGCATACCCGGGACCTGGGTGGTCTGAATGCAAACACAGAGTTTGACTATGATGTGGCTGATCAGTTGACGTCGGTGATAGATCCGGTCGACGGAAAGACAACCTATGTGTATGACGACCTTGGGAACAGGCTGGAAGTGGCAAGTCCGGACACCGGCACCACCCGCTATCATTTTGATGAGGCGGGAAATTTGATAACCAGGATCGATGCAAGGGAGCAGCTTTTCAGCTACACCTATGACAGCCTGAACCGTCTGACGTTTCTGGATGCACCGGGAACAGAGGATGATATTGCATACGGCTACGACAACTGTACCAATGGTGTCGGGTATCTGTGCAGTATCACGCTGGACACAAATACTGTGGTCAACTCATATGATGTCTTTGGCAATATCACGGCCTCCCAGTCAATAGGTTACGATTACGATGCTGCGAACCGGATTCGTATGATTACCTATCCGTCTGGTTCGACGGTGCGTTACCTCTATGATGCAACCGGCCAGGTAAGCCGTATAGACCTGGCAGGGAATGACGTACAAACGATCCTGGCCGAGGATGTACGCTATGTACCGTTTGGTGATATAGAGTCACTGCACTACGGTAATGGTGTCACACTCAGTCAGACAGTGGATACCGCCTACCGACTTGCAGGGCAGCTAGTGACCGCTGCACTTGACCTGCGTTATACGCGCTATGACGCTAATGGAAACCTCTTGACCCGTGTCGATGGGACTTTCGGCAGCAATGATTACAGTTATGATGCCCTCGACAGACTGACTGCTGCTACTGGCGGTTTTGGGATCAGGGAGTATCAGTATGACCTGAATGGTAATCGGCTCAGCATGGACGATGGCTCGGTTACGACATACGGATATGTTCCTCAAAGCAATCGGCTTGTCACGGAATCCGGCTGGCAATACACACTCGATGCCAACGGCAATACTGCCTCGCGTCTGGATGTCGAGGGTGGGGGAAGGCTCTATACCTACAACAGCCAGAACAGGCTGGTGACCGCCATAGACCGGTCAACCATGCCGGCTAGGGGAAAAAACAAACCCCCGCGCATTGCCGATACCCTCTTGAGTGCCTACACCTATAACGGATTGGGTCAGCGCGTAAGCAAAGACATAAATGGTAGCGTATCACGGTTTGTATACAACACCGATGGTAAATTGATGGCGGAGATAGACGAAACGGGCGTAGTGATGAGGGAGTATGTTTATCTCAACAAGCAGTTATTGGCAGTACTCGATTACGCAGTTGTGCAAGGCCCCGTGGGTAAGGAAGTCATTGTAGACAATGGTAATCCGCCTGCAGGCTGGGTCGGTAAGAGCAGTAATAAGGATTATGGAGAAGGGTATTTGTATTCAACCGGTGGTAGCGGTAGCCGAGTACGCTGGACGCCTGTACTGGAAGCCGGTGAATATGAAGTCTATGTCTGGTATGTCCGCAATCCGAAAAACAGCAACAGTGTGCAGTACACGGTTATGCATGATTCTCAGTCAGATGCTGTGCCCGTGGATCAGACAGTGGGTGGCGGTGCCTGGCAGTTACTGGGCAGATACTCGTTCAATGGCACAGGTAACGAGTACATTGAAGTCAGTGACTCCAGTGGCGGGTCCTCTGCTGACGCAGTCAGATTTGTAAAGGTGGTTGGTGATGCAAGCGCTGTTAAGACAACAGTATCCTACGTCCATAATGACCACCTCGGCACACCCCGGGTGATGACGGATGAATCAGGCAGGGTAGTGTGGCGTGCGTTATATGACCCTTTTGGCAATGCAACAGTAGATCCGTTGAGTACCCGCTCACTTAATGCAAGGTTCCCAGGTCAGTATTTCGATTCGGAAACAGGGCTGCATTACAACTACTATCGGTATTACGACCCAGTTACCGGGCGGTATCTTACGAGTGATCCTAGGGGTATCTTGTTGGAATTTAATGATCCTAAGAGACAAATAGCCGCTACGATGGGTGTTTCAATTCCTGCAAGTAAGGGGGCTGGCTATTTGAACAACAGCTATGACTATGTGGGTAATAATCCAGCGAACCGTGCAGACCCGACGGGAGAGATCGATCCTATAACTGCCGGGGTCATTATTTGGAGTCTTCTTTATTTAACGCATGCTGGAGATGCTGTTAGTGAAACGAATGGAAATGTCTGGGGTGAATCGGACAGACAAGATGGTATCTGTACTTTAGGACCAATCTTGGGACCAATTGGTGATTCTTGCTTTCCAGGTAGGTGTGAAAGACATGATGATTGTTTTGCTGAACATAAGTGTACTGCATCATCGTGGGTTTCAAGTGTACTGGGTGGTACAAAATCATGTAATCAATGCAATAGCGGATTTTTCAAATGAATAAGACCACGCTAATTATAATTTTTCGAAGAATGTTTTTGTCGATAATGATTGCTTCACTTACCGGTTGTCTAGAGGCGAGTTTTGAATTGGCTCCAGAGTCCCGATTACCAAGATGGCTTGACGCACCAGAAGGAGTTTCTAGAAGTGATCTGAAAGTCACAATGGACTATTACAGTACGTTTAGTGGAGGAGAGTATGTATTTAAAATATATGATAAGACTAGCCACTTAAGAATACAAAAAATTAGACTCACCACAAAGGAGCAGTCGGAAATTAGAACAAAAGAACTAAAAAATTCGCCTGCAGGGTTTCCAAAAAGTTTTCCGGCATACAATGTGGTAACGGTTAATGGTATATCTGACATTGTCGAGCGTCGTAAAATGGAGCCCGTATTTTATATGACAGATGATCCAGCTGTCTGGAAAGAGCTAGGTGTTGAACAATGAGAAATATGTTGCTGGAGGAACGCAATCATTCTGACTTGTCACCAGACAAAAACTGGGATTGATGATGTGTGTGAGCTGCTGATTCTGAAGGCAGAGACTGAATACCTGGGTGTGGGGATAGAATACGAGCCAGCCCCTGTTGTTTGGCGATAATAATGACTTGATGTCTAGCAGTTTAAGGTCTATGTATTTAGTAGAACCACACAAAAAGGGGAGTTCATATGTTTGTATACGTTGGTAATTTGCCGGCACTTACAACAGAGAAGGGTCTCAGTATATTTGCCCGGCTGCCCATGGGTTCAAGGACACGCATTATAAGGAAGCAGGATGCTCGCGGTGCGACGATTCACTTCGGCCTCATTTATTCAAGGAATGATCGCCACGGACAGAAGATAATCAATCGGCTGGATGGAGCAAGCTGTCGTGGACATGCGCTGAAGGTCCATGAGTACTGTAATCGCTACCCAGGAAATGATCGACGTTCTTTCGGGAGAAGAGCAGGTTTCTGGAATGGTCAGGAAAGGCGTGTTCGTGAACGTCGCACAGGCGATGATTGACTCTGTTTGCCTGTTGAACAGGTACTGATAACGGGGCTGTTAATTTAATTACCAGCTGCAACTATATGCGGGCTGTCCAGCGTAAAAGCATGTGTTTTATTTTTCAGGCAGGATACTTTGCTGTTTTCAATCATTTTGCACTCGAGTGTATGCTCTATTCCCCATCCCTTTTTGACAGAATAGGTATCTGCATCCGTATCTTCATTGCCAATTTCGTTGACCTCCTTGGTGCCTTCGATGCTCGTAACTTTCTTGGAGTCAATAACCAGATTCCGATAGGTCACATCAAAGGAACCATCACTTGTGAAATTGCGCATAATTGATTTCGTCTTGAACTTAATGATGTTGTCAGCTGTTTGCTGGGTCTGATCGTCGCTATAACAGGAGATTTTGTCGCTCTCTGTGCGGCAATTGTTGATTGCAGAGGGTAGATAAGCCACGGGTTCTCCGTCACGACTCCATGCGGCAACCATTAAATCTTCTATGCCAAATGATTTATCTATGGGAGACGTTTCTTCTGTTTTAATGGTGTCTGCAGACTTTCGGGTCGTTGTCTTTTTCTCGCTTGTCTTTTTCGGGGTCTTCATTTTCTCGGATATGTCGATCATTTCACTACGTGCCTGGGTAAAACCACCATCAACTGCTCTTGTATACCATTCAAGTGACATGGCGTAGTCGCGTTTTACCCCGTTGCCAGATGCATACATCTTGCCTAGATAGTATTGTGCTGCTGCATAACCCTTGTCAGCAGCCTTCTTGAACCACCTATACGCGGTATTACTGTCGGGATTGACTCCGGTGCCCTCGTAGTAGGCCAGGCCTAGTTTGTATTCGGCCTTTACATGGCCCTGATCTGCGGATTGTTCAAATGCCTCTGCAGCCTTCGCAAGGTCGATATTGGTGCCAATCCCTTCGGTGTACATGACACCTAACTTGTACTGACTTTCCTTGTCGCCATTTCCGGCACTTGCAAGTTCCTTTCTGAAACGTTCTTCATTGGCCTGTAGTAATTGCAGGCGACTCACTGCCATTTCATTATTTTGTGCGGCAGCTTTCTTGTACCACTCGATTGCCTCGCTCCTGTTCGGGGATACACCGCGGCCATTTTGATACATGGAGCCGATATCAAACTGTGCCTTGCTGTTGCCTTGCCTTGCTTCCTGAAGTTTTTCATTAAAGAGTGTTTGCCAGACATCGTTTCCGCTGATAGCGATGGAGGAGGTGATCAGTAAGATCATGCCGAGCGTAATCTTCTTCATGAATGGTACCTGCAGAATTTGCTGAATGACGCGCACACTCTAAATATAGAGAGACTATCGGCTATTGATTGTTACCCTTGAACAGATACGGTTAAACGACAAATAATACATATAAAACATCAGGATAAAAAATATACCTGATAACGAGTATAGATGGTGTCCAGGCGAACTAGCGGTACTCGTTGAGGTGTTGCACAATGCGCTCCTCCAGCCAGTAACGTGGTTGCAGCGGGTTTGATCCTGAAACAAAACCAACATGACCGCCACGCTCGGATAGCTCCATCGTGATAGATGTACTCAATTCGTCGCTATCGGGTAGAGCGCCGGCAGGGAGGAAGGGGTCGTCGATTGCCTGCAGTAGCAGCGTTGGTATCTGGATGTTTTTAAGAAACTGTTTGCTGCTGGACCTGGCATAGTAGTCATCAACATCCCGGAAGCCGTGCAGTGGTGCCGTGATTTCATTGTCGAATTTATGAAAAGTGGTTAACTCATGCAAACGATCAACCGGGAATGGCGGAGAGTGCAGTACAGCTTTTGCTGTGACTGACTCTCTGAGTTTGTGTAACAGGTGTCGCTGGTAGATACGTGACAACCCGCGGTCAAGCTTTAATGCCGCATGATGAAGATCCAGTGGGACAGAAATCGCTATGGCAGTCGCGATGCCAGCGGAATCACCTTTCTCTCCAAGCCACTTCAGGAGTACATTTCCTCCCAGCGAAAAACCAATGATGGAAATTTTCGTGTCCGGGTGCTGCCGCGAGATGCGCTGCATGATTTCTTCGAGGTCAGCGGTATCACCAGAGTGATAACTTCGCATTAAACGGTTTGGCTCTCCGCTTCGACCGCGGAAGTACATGAGACCTGCGGTGTACCCGCTTTGCTGAAGTGCGCAAAGCAGCCCTCCGGTATAGTGAGATTCGAGTGAGCCCTCCAGACCATGCAGTATGAGTACTATCATACTGTCGGTACCCCTGGTCCAGTCGATGTCTATGAAGTCCCCGTCCGCCAGCTCAAAACGCTCGCGTGTCAGCGGTGGCGTTTTTCGTTTGCGGAACAGCGAAGGATACAGCGTTTGCAGGTGCGGGCCCGGTAACCACCACGCAGGGCGAAAGGCACTGCGGGTGATCATAAGACTCTTTGCCCTCCGGATCAGGAATCAGGTGTTTGCGCGGTTCTTGATCAGGTCAGCAACCACGGCCGGGTCCGCCAGTGTCGAGGTATCGCCCAGCGAGTCTACCTGGTTGGCTGCAATCTTGCGCAAAATACGGCGCATGATTTTGCCGGAGCGTGTCTTCGGCAGCCCCGGTGCCCACTGGATGATATCCGGTGTGGCAATCGGACCAATCTCCTTGCGCACATGCTTGATCAGTTCACTGCGCAGCTCATCACTGGGTTCGACGCCATGCACCAGCGTGACATAGGCATAGATTCCCTGACCCTTGATGTCATGCGGGAAACCGACGATCGCCGCCTCGGCAACGGCGCCGTGTAATACCAGGGCACTCTCAAGTTCAGCCGTTCCCAGGTTGTGACCCGAGACGATCAACACATCATCTACGCGTCCGGTAATCCAGTAGTCGCCATCCTCGTCACGACGTGCGCCGTCTCCCGTGAAGTATTTCCCGGGAAAGGCGCTGAAGTAGGTTTCGATAAAGCGCTGGTGGTTGCCGTAGACGGTGCGCATCTGGCCTGGCCAGGGATTTGTTATGACAAGGCTGCCCTCGGCGGTCCCTTCGAGGATATTGCCCTTACGATCGACAATAGCCGGCTGTACGCCGAAGAAGGGCCGGGTGGCTGAACCTGGTTTCATCTTCATTGCACCGGGAAGCGGTGTGATCATGTGGCCACCGGTTTCAGTTTGCCACCAGGTATCGACAATCGGGCAACGCGCATCGCCGACGGTATGGTAATACCATTCCCATGCTTCCGGATTTATGGGTTCACCGACACTGCCTAGCAGGCGCAGGCTTTGGCGTGATGTACTCTTCACCGGTTCATCACCCATGCGCATCAGTGAGCGCAGTGCGGTGGGTGCAGTATAAAAGATATTGACCTTGTGCTTGTCGCAGACTTGCCAGAATCTTGATGCATCAGGGTAGGTGGGGACGCCTTCGAATACCAGAGAGATTGCACCATTAGAAAGTGGTCCGTAAACAATGTAGGAGTGACCGGTGATCCAGCCAACATCTGCGGTACACCAGTAAACATCGCCATCGTGATAATCGAACACGTATTTGTGCGTGATGGAGGCATACAACAGGTAGCCGCCGGTGGTATGTAATACCCCTTTTGGTGTACCGGTTGAACCGGAGGTGTAGAGGATGAACAACGGATCTTCCGCATCCATCGATTCAACGGGGCAGTCAGTGGAAACAGTGGTGATGGCCTCGTGATACCAGATGTCGCGCCCTTCGTGCCAGTCTACCTTGCCGGAGGTATGGCGCACGGTGACTACCGTATGTACATTCGGGCAGGATAGCAGCGCCTCGTCTGCATTGGCTTTCATCGGGATGGTTCTGCCTCCGCGCAAGCCTTCATCCGTGGTGATAACGGTGTGGCAGTCAGAGTCCAGTATGCGGTCCTTGATGGACTCCGACGAGAAACCACCGAAGACAACTGAATGCACGGCACCGATGCGTGCGCAGGCCAGCATCGCATAGACAGCTTCCGGGATCATGGGCATGTAGATACATACACGATCGCCCTTTTTTACATTGCGTGATTTGAGTACATTGGCCATTCGGCATACATGTTCGTGCAGTTGCCTGTAGGTGATGCGGTCATCCCTGGCTGGATCGTCTCCCTCCCAGATCAAGGCCACCTGGTCGCCACGGGTATCAAGATGCCGGTCAACGCAGTTGTAACAGGCATTTAACCGGCCGCCCTCGAACCAGCGGATATGTCCCTTGCTGTAATCCCAGTCCAGGACCGTGTCCCAGTGTCTGTCCCAGTCAAGAAATTTCTCTGCCTGCTCTGCCCAGAATCCTGCAGGATCGGAAACTGACCGCTGGTACATTGCCTCATATTGTGCTGCATCGATATGCGCATTCCGGGCAAAGGCTTCCGGTATATCGTAAATTTTGCTATCAGACATCGGTAAATTTCCCTGGTGGTTGATTTGAGAGTGGGTGGATGCTTGCTGATTATAGTCATGCAGCAAGTGCTGCCAAGTGATGTATTGTTGCTGTCATGCCGGGTCGAGATACTCCGCGGGTGCCTGCAGTGTACGGCAGGCCGGTACGGCGGTGACATCCCAGTGATCAATCGCCCATTGCCATAGTTCATTCCTGCTGGCATCGTGGGGTGATTCCGGCAATGGCTGCTGCAGAAAGCGCAACACATCGATCACAGCAGTGTGCCTGTCATCCGCAACCACCGCTTGTGCAAGGGTCTGCTTGCTGAGCTTGTCCCGTGCGGAATTTACTGCGACCGGCAGATGCAGGTAGGCGGGTGTTGGCAGACCCAGTAACCTTTGCAGATATATCTGCCGCGGTGTTGAATCCAGTAAATCTGCCCCGCGCACGACATGAGTGATCTGTTGCGCGGCATCATCCACTACCACGGCAATCTGGTAGGAAAACAGCTTGTCCGCACGTCTGACAACGAAATCACCGATCTCGGATGCCAGTTGCTGCTGCAAAGACGCTTGCAGGCGATCCGCAACGCTGATTGCAACAGCCTCTGTTCGCACCCGGACAGAACGGGGGCTGCGTCCAGGCGGTAATCCGTTGCGGCACGTGCCCGGATAGACCGGGCCGGCTTCTGTTTGTACTGCACTGTCGGCAATTTCCTGTCTGCTGCAAGCACAGTCATAGAGATGACCCTGCTGCCAAAGTTGGCGGAGCGCGGCATCATAGTGCTGACTACGCTGGCTCTGGTAGCTAACCGGGCCGTCCCATGACATGCCCAGCCGTTCCAGTGTTCTGATAATGTGGTCACTGGCACCGGCAATCTCGCGTGGCGGGTCGAGGTCTTCGATGCGAAGTAGCCACTCACCCTGCCGGTGACGGGCATCCAGGAAACTTCCCACTGCGGCGACCAGCGAGCCAAAGTGTAAAGGCCCGGTCGGTGAGGGTGCAAATCGGCCGCGGTATCGGGTCATTGCCATGTCAGTTCGGGAATATAAAAAGCCGGCGCGAGCCGGCTTTTATTATACAGAAAGGGCACAGGACGGCTGTTAACCCATTTGTTTTTCCCGAATTTCATCGAGAATCTTGCAGTCGATGCAGAGTGTCGCTGTGGGTCTTGCTTCAAGGCGTTTCACACCGATTTCAACACCGCAGGCCTCACAGTAACCAAATTCATCATTGTCGAGGTGGCGTATGGATTCATCGATTTTCTTGATCAGTTTGCGTTCCCGGTCGCGTGCACGTAACTCCATGCTGAATTCCGACTCCTGGGTGGCGCGGTCATTCGGGTCTGGAAAATTGGCGGCATCATCCTGCATGTGGTGCACGGTACGATCCACTTCCTCCATTAATTCACGTTTCCATGCCAGCAGGATATTCCTGAAGTGCTGAACCTGATTCTCATTCATGTACTCCTCGTCCCTGTTTTCCTTGTAGGGCGCAATACCGGGCACGGGTCCGATCTGTGAGGCAGGCCGCTTCCTTGCGGGAGTCTTCGCGGGGGCGGTTTTCTTTGCTGCGACTTTCTTCGGAGCGGCCTTCTTCGTCACGGCTTTACTGACTGTGGCCTGCTTCTTTGCAACCTTCTTTTTAGGAGCCGCTTTCCCGGGTGCCGTCTTTTTCACAGCAGCTTTTTTGGTGGCCGCTTTTTTCGCAACTACCTTTTTCGCAACCGCCTTTTTTTTGACCGCAGCCCTGGTTGATACCGCTTTCTTTTTTGCCGCCATGTAGACTATCTCCAGATTCGGCTGTTTAACCTGCTGTTTCAATTGACTAAATAAATTTTAACCGCTGTATTTATGCGTATAATTATCAGCCGGCTACAGACATAGGGGCGTTATTTATACGCCACTTTTACTATTAGTCAAGAACGGAACACGAGACAATCAACTGCCCCAGCCGTGTAAATTACGGTATGCAGACGTAGTGTCCGGTTGTGTGTTGGATATAGGGATGAGCAGAGAATGAAACCAGAATTACAGGCGCTGTTATTCGATGTAGACGGAACACTGGCAGACACCGAGGAGGTGCATCGCCAGGCCTACAACGCAGCATTCAGGGCGGCGGGCCTGGACTGGGTGTGGAGCGCCGAACAATACCATCAATTGCTGTCGGTCTGCGGTGGTAAGGAACGTATTCGCCATTACGTGCAGCAGCAGGGTCTGGAGTCTGGGCTCCCGGCGGATCTGGATGAGTACATTGCGGGCTTGCATGCAGAGAAAACCTCAATTTATGTCAACCTGATGACTGCAGGCCGGGTGCCGTTACGGCCCGGTGTCGAACGCCTGATCAGGGAGGCGCGTGATCAAGGCCTGCGCCTCGCAATTGTGACGACCACAACACCCGCGAATGTGAGTGCACTGTTCAAGCACAGTTTCGGCGGGCATGAGGACGACTGGTTTGAGCTGGTCGCGGCTGGCAGTATCGTGCCACGAAAAAAACCGGCACCTGATATCTATAACTATGTCCTGTCAAAAATGGGAGTGTCTGCGTCAGAATGTCTGGCGCTGGAAGACTCCGGGAATGGTCTGCAAGCGGCGCGTGCTGCCGGCCTGAACGTACTGGTCACGGTTAACCAGTACACTGAAAGTCATGATTTTTCAGGCGCTGCGGTGGTGCTCGATCACCTCGGTGAGCCGGACAATCCCTGTCACATGCTGCAGGGCCGCTTGCAACCCGGACCTGTCGTTGATACGGAATATCTGCGTCGTTTGCACGCCGCCTGCCAGGGGGGTTGACAGTGAGAACAGCCGACCGCATGCAGTTTATACAGCCGTTTCATGTCATGGCATTGCTGGCGCGTGCCCGTGAACTGGAAGCGGCCGGCCGTTCGATTATCCACATGGAAATCGGTGAGCCGGATTTCGTCACGCCGCAACCGGTGATTGATGCGGGGATCCGCGCCTTGCAAAATGGCTACACACATTACACCCCGGCGGTGGGGCTGCAGGCGCTGCGGCAACGAATCGCTGAATTTTACCAGCAGCGTTACGGCGTAGATGTCGATCCACAGCGGATTGTCATCACGCCCGGTGCCTCGGCCGCATTGCAGCTGGTCATGGCCGTACTGGTAAACCCGGGTGACCAGGTGTTGATGGCAGATCCGGGTTATCCCTGTAACCGTAATTTTGTGTATTTGCTGAATGGGAAACCGCTTGGTATCCCGGTAAACGCAGCGTCTGCCTATCAGCCTGAACCGCAACAGGTGCGTGAGCGCTGGACAGAGGCGGTCACTGCCTTGCTGGTGGCCTCGCCTTCAAATCCGACCGGCACCCTGCTGGGAGAGGCGGCGCTGCGCGAATACCATGCCATCGCAGCGGCGCATGGTGGCAGCCTGATTGTCGATGAAATCTACCACGGCCTCGTTTACGACCGGCAGGCATCTACAGCCCTTGCCGTCTCGGAGGATATCTTTGTGGTGAACAGTTTCTCCAAGTATTTCGGCATGACCGGCTGGCGACTGGGCTGGCTGATTGCGCCACAGGCCTGTGTGGCTGACATTGAGAAGCTGGCACAAAACCTGTTTCTGGCAGCCCCGACCATTGCCCAGCATGCGGCACTGAGGGCGTTTGACGAGGACAGTATCAACATCCTTGAGTCACGGCGCCGTGAATTCCGGCAGCGTCGCGATTATTTATTGCCGGCATTGCGGGATATTGGTTTTGATATCGCCGTGATACCTGACGGTGCCTTTTACCTGTATGCCAGTTGCCGCCGTTTTACCGAAGACAGTTACCGCTTCACTTCACGGTTACTGGAGGAAGCGGGTGTCGCCATTACCCCGGGGATCGACTTTGGCAGTAACCGGCCCGAAACACATGTGCGCTTTGCCTATACGACGTCGCTGGAAAATCTGCAGGAGGGTGTGCGGCGATTGCGGGCGTTTTTGTCCTGAATGGCTGCTATAGAAAAGACTCTCGCAAGGGCAAAGCCCGCAAAGAAAAGGAACGATGAATGAATCCCCGGCGTTCTTTGCGCTGCTGCAAGAGCAATAAGTCTCACAGTATTCTCACCAGTCCACTCAGGTGGCGGCGTCCTGGACATGCTGACGTAGTTCCCCGACCCACATTGCCGTGGCGCCGGCCACCGAGACCGGCATGGCGAGGAAGTTCACAAACGGGATCATGGTCATCAGCAATGAGCTGCCACCAAAACCGTAGGAGAGCATGCGTCTTTTACGCAGCAGCTTGCGTTGTGTCGAGAAATGCAGCAGGTGATTCGCCATCGGATAATCGATGTACTCAACGGCCAGCATCCAGGCGCTGAACAGCCCCCATATAAAAGGTGCAGCCACATTGATGCCGGGGATCAGGAACAGAATGCCAAGTGGCAGTGCACGTAGCAGGAAATAAAGCAGTTTGCGTAACTCTGAAAGAATGCTGGGTATGAAATCCTTTGCCAGTGCCTGCCAGCCGCCGGTTTCAATGGCTTGCCCGGTCAGGTGTTTCTCTACCGCTTCCGCGAGCATGCCATTGAAGGGGGCAGCAATCAGGTTGGTGATCAGGGAGAAGCTGTAAAAGATAATCAGTATCCCGGCGGTGGCAAATATTGGCCAGAGCAGGTAGCGCAGCCATTCAAGCCAGGCGGGCAGGTAACCGAGGAGCAGGCTGATTAACTGTTCCAGCCAGTGCGCCAGGCCGAAGATTGCGCCACCAAAGAATACGCAACTTACCAGCAGCGGGATTGCGACATAACGTCGCAACCCCGGTTGGCGGACAAGACGCCAACCCTCAAGCAGGTAGTGCATGCCTGAATGACTGTTTTTCATGTTGATCCTTTTCGTGCCAGCAGGGCAGCTCCGTAAGCCGCTTGCTGGTGAGCGGCAGCGACTACGGGGATGCCGGTTAATCGAGAGCGCATTGTACGCCATGCTGCATTGGCCGCGCCGCCGCCAGTGGTAATGATTCTTGCTGGCCAGGGCGCACCCAGCTCGGCCAGTTTTCGGTAACCGTGGTATTCAATCATTGCAATCCCCTCAAGGATGCCCTGGTAAAACAGTAGCTCATCTGCAGGCCTTGGTTGCAGGCGGGGTGCCAGCGCGGGGTCATTGACCGGGAAGCGTTCACCAGCGGCAAGCAACGGGTAGTAATCCAGTCCGGTGGGCTCATCGACATTGAGCAAGGAAGCAAGGCGCTCGATCTCTGCAGTTGTGAAATACGCCTTCAGTACCGCACCACCGCTGTTGGATGCACCACCCACCAGCCAGTTGTCACCAAGGCGGTGACTGTAGATGCCGTATTCGGGTGCGAACAGCGGCTGGCTTGCCAGTACTTTCAGTACCAGCGTGCTGCCGAGTGAGGTGACCGCCTCACCGGGACCTGCGCCGGTCGCAATGAAACTGGCGGTACTGTCGGTGGTACCGGCAAGGATGCGCGTTCCGGGAGACAGGCCCCAGCGTTTACATCCGTATTCCGTCAATGTCCCGATTTCATGCCCGGCGGGCACCACCCGGGGCAACAGTGTCGTCGGGACGTCCAGCGCCTCCAGCCACTCAGGCCAGCGCCGCCTGTGAATGTCATAACCGAGTTTAAGGGCATTGTTCTCATCGCTGTTGCCAAAGTCGCCACACAGCCTGCCCAGCAGCCAGTCGGCCTGATGCAGGACATGCCGGGCAGTATTGCAGGCGGGTGTGTGCAGTAACCACAGCAGTTTCGCGAGGCTGGCGCTGGCACCGTGTGCTGCGCATCCCGGTGGTGCAATGCCTGCGATGCGTTGTGCCTCACGACTGGCCCGCCCGTCGTTGTACATCAACGCCGCTCCCAGTGGCGCGCCGGTGGCGTCACAGCAGAGCAGGGTGGATGAGGTGCCGTCCAGGGCGATGGCTGCAATACCTGCCAGTGAGTGCCGGGCCTGCAGCCGGTCAAGGTTCTCTGTCAGTGCTGACCACCAGATTTCCGGGTCCTGTTCGACGGCCGCGCCGTTGCGGCCGGGTGCTGGCAGCGGCGTGCTGGCCTCGGCCTGAATCGTCGCCGCTGCATCGATGACACAGCTGCGGCAGCCCGAGGTGCCGACATCGATACCCAGGTAAAGTGTCTCTGTCAAAGCGAAAGGCCGGGCACGTGGATGGAGTTCCTGGCGGTGTTGGCTGCACCTCGTGAGGGTCTGGCAAGGCCGGGAATGACCAAAAGCCCCGGCGTGGAGCAATGGCTGTAATTAAAAAAATACAATTATAAACAATGTATTACAATTAATTTTTAATGTCAGCCGGAGTCCAGTCCGGCTGCCGGTGTTCCACGATTACCTCGGTGTACACGCCCCCGCGGACATTAAACCTGGCGCGCAGGCGCATAAACCGGGGCTGGCAGACGCTGACCAGATCAGTAAGGATGCGGTTGCTAATGTCCTCGTGAAAGGCACCTTCATCGCGAAATGACC
Organism: uncultured Gammaproteobacteria bacterium; assembly: GCA_963701505.1. Classification (GTDB taxonomy): domain Bacteria; phylum Pseudomonadota; class Gammaproteobacteria; order UBA9214; family UBA9214; genus UBA9214. The sequence continues at coordinate 255,380 of CAVOZZ010000011.1, read as the reverse complement.
AGACATACAGTTTCCAGGATTTGAGTTCTATACAGGCCTGGTCCGGGATGTACTCAAGGTACAATGTGGCGAAATCCGGCTGTCCGGTTTTCGGGCACAGGCAGGTGAATTCCGGTGTGCGGATTTTGATGGTGTAATCCCGGTCCGGGTACGGGTTGGGGAAAGTCTCGAGATCCTTGCTGGGCTGTGTAGACATGTATGCAGATTACAAGACACAAGATGCTGTGTGCAAGCGGTATGCAATAACTAATAGTTGTATTTTCTGGTACTAATCGAGTAGTCTAGCCGTCCATGCGGTTGTCCAAAATAAAGCTGGCCGGATTCAAGTCCTTCGTTGATCCGACCACGATCCACATACCCACCAACCTGGTCGGAATCATCGGTCCGAATGGCTGTGGCAAATCCAATGTAATTGATGCCGTACGCTGGGTGATGGGTGAATCCTCGGCCAAGCATCTGCGCGGCGAGTCCATGGCCGACGTCATTTTTAATGGTTCAAACGGCCGCAAACCGGTGGGTCACGCCAGCATTGAACTCGTCTTCGACAACACCGATGGCGGCATCACGGGCCAGTATGCCGGTTACAATGAAATTTCCATCCGCCGCCAGGTTTCACGTGACGGTACCTCCAACTACTTTCTCAATAACACGCGCTGCCGCAGGCGTGATATTACCGATATCTTTCTGGGTACCGGCCTGGGCCCGCGCAGTTACTCCATTATCGAGCAGGGTACGATCTCGCGGTTAATCGAAGCCAGGCCGGAAGACCTGCGTTCGTTCCTGGAGGAGGCTGCCGGGATCTCCAAATACAAGGAACGCCGCCGCGAAACAGAAAACCGCATTAATCATACCCGTGAAAACCTGGAGCGCCTGAATGACCTGCTGGAAGAGATAGAAAAGCAGATCGACAAGCTGAAACGGCAGTCGCGTGCCGCTGAACGATACAAGGAACTCAAGGAAGAAGAACGCCAGGTCAAGGCCGAACTGCTGGCGTTGCGCTATAGCGTCATGCACGAGCAATCCAGTGCAAGGGAGCAGGCAATCCATGAGCGTGAGCTTGCCATGCAGGCCGAGCTTGCCGAGCAGCGCAAGATCGAGGCGGAGCTGGAAAAACTGCGTGACAGCCTCACCGGTGCAAATGAATCCTTTAACACCGTGCAAGGTCATTACTACAAGCTGGGCGCGGATGTAGCCCGTATCGAACAGGCCATCAAGCACAACAAGGAATCACGCCAGCAACAGCAGCAGGAATTGTCACGTGCCGAACAGACGCTGGCCGAGATCGAGACGCACATCAATATTGACAGTGCGCGGCTGCAGGAACTGGCGCGGGATCTGGAGGCGCTGGAACCCGAGTTTGCCGCGGCCACAGAGCGCAGCGGGCAGTCGGTGGCCGCGCTGAAAGATGCCGAGCAGGCGATGCATGCCTGGCAACAGGAATGGGACGAGTTTAACCGGCGTTCTGCGGAGCGTGCCCAGGCTGCACAGGTGGAGCGTACCCGCCTCGACCATCTTGATCGCCATATGCAGCAGCTGGATGAACGCTTGCGGCGCATGGACGACGAGCAGCAATCGCTGGGCGGGCAGTCACTGGGGGAGGAATTACAGCAAAAGGCACAGGCATGCGAGGCACAGGAAACCGGTCTGACCGGGATACAGGCGACACTCGATAATGCGGTGCGGCGTATCGCTGATGTGCGTGGCGGGCTGGAGCAGCAGGAACAGGAGCTGTCCGCACTGCAGAGCGTTCATCATGATACCCGCGGCCAGCTGGCCTCCCTTGAAACATTGCAGCAAGCGGCACTGGGACAGCGTTCGGAACAGGTCACTGGCTGGCTGAGATCGAGCGGGCTGCAGGGTGCACAGCGACTGGCTCAGGAAATACAGGCGGAGCCGGGCTGGGAGCATGCAGTAGAAACTGCGCTGGGATTCTATCTCGAGGCCGTCTGTGTCGACGGACTGGATAGCGCGGCACAGCTGCTTGGTAGCCTGCAACAGGGTGCGTTGGCGCTGTTTGATACCAGCGTCCCCGCTGATACCGCCCCGTCCAGTGACAAGGGTGTACCGCTGGCCAGCAAGGTAACCTCATCCTGGTCCATGGGAGCGTTGCTTGATGGCATCTATGCCGCGGAATCCCTGTCACAGGCCCTGTCAATGCGTGCCGGACTGGCAGGTCATGAGTCGATTATCACCCGGGACGGCGTCTGGATAGGGAAAAGCTGGTTGCGCGTTGCGCGTGACAGCGACGAAAAGGCGGGTGTGCTGGAGCGTGAGCGCGAAATCAGCGAGTTGACCACGCAAACCAGGGCACAGGCCGCAAACATCGAGGCATTACGACAGTCGATCGTGGCTGCCCGTGAGGACCTGCTGGCGGCTGAAGCCGAGCGCGAGCAGCTACAGGGAGATTACAACCAGACACAGCGTGCCGTCAGTGCACTGCGCGCCGAACTGGCAGCCGTGCAGTCACGCCTTGAGCAGCAACACAGCCGGCGCGAGCATGTCATGATGGAATCCGAGGTGTTGCGCGTAGAAAAGGCCAGTGAGGCAGAGGCACAGGCGAGCGCCCGGACCCGGCTTCAGGAAGCGCTGGACGCGGCGGCTGCCCTGTCGGTGGAACGCGAGGAGCGCACCCGCCAGCAACAGCATCTCAGCAGTATGCTCGATGCCGCGAGAGAGTCTGCGCGCAGTGATCAGCAGTCAATGCACGAACTGGCCATACGAGTGGAGTCCATGCGTACCGCCCAGGCTGCTACCCGGCAGTCACTGGAACGCATGCATGAACAGTGTCAGCAGCTGATCACACGCCGTGATGAACTGACCACCGTGCTCGGGCAGGGTGACACCCCGATTGTCGAGCTTCAGAGCGAGCTGGAACAGCTGTTGTCAGGACGCATGACGGTCGAGGCGGAACTCGGCGAGGCGCGCAAGCGGGTTGCTGATATTGAACACGGTACCCGTGAACTCGATCAGCAACGGATCAGGAAGGAACGCAGCGTCAGCAGCATGCGCGAGCAGGTTGAACAGGACCGCATGGCATGGCAGGAAATCAAGGTTCGCAGTGATACTCTGCTTGAGCAGATTACGGCCTCCGGTTTTGAATACCAGCCGTTGCTGGATCAGATAGACGAATCGGCGAGCGTCGAGCTATGGGCCGAGCGGGCCGAAAAACTGGAGCTGCGTATCCAGCGGCTTGGGCCGATCAACCTGGCGGCGATTGAAGAATACGAGGAAGAATCCAAGCGCAAGGTGTATCTTGACGCGCAGCACGCCGACCTGATCGAGGCACTGAGCACACTGGAAGGCGCCATCAGCAAGATCGACAGGGAAACCCGTACCCGCTTCAAGGAGACTTTCGAGAGGGTTAATGAAGGCCTGCAGGAGAATTTCCCGACCCTGTTTGGGGGCGGGCAGGCCTACCTGGAACTGACCGGCGAGGACCTGCTGGACACCGGGGTGACCGTGATGGCGCGTCCGCCAGGCAAGCGTAACAGTACCATCCACCTGCTTTCCGGTGGCGAAAAGGCATTAACCGCGATTGCACTGGTGTTTGCGATATTCAGGCTGAACCCGTCACCTTTTTGCATGCTCGACGAGGTCGATGCGCCGCTGGATGATGCCAATGTCGGACGTTACTGCGATATGGTTCGCAAGATGTCGGAACACGTCCAGTTTATCTTTATTACCCACAACAAGATCACCATGGAAATGGCCAATCAGTTGACAGGGGTTACCATGCATGAACCCGGTGTGTCGCGGCTGGTGGCCGTGGATATTGATGAGGCAGTGAAACTGGCTGCAGTCTGACCCTGGCTGGCCCTGTTGAATTACGCCGGGCATTTGCAGCAAAATACAGCTACTCTACACGCATGGCTTAATGCTGATCAGGTAGTCTTCTAATGGAAAATTTGCGCTGGATACTTCTCATTGTCGGGGCTGGAATTGTCCTCGGGATCTATCTGTTCGGTATGTACCAGAGCAGGAAAGAAGAATTGCCGCGGCGCAGCAGTGGTCATCGTGCACCACCGGTGCTCGGTCAGGAAGACGGTCTGGATGATTTCGACTACGATGACGATCTTGATGATGTGGTGAATCAGGTGGGTGAGCTGTACGCTGATGACGATCTTCAAGCAGACCCGTTTGATGATTACATGCCTGTCGCGGACACGGCGGACCGGGGCTCCGGCGAGCAGCCGGCTGACAGGCACGAAAGTGGATTTCCCGAGAAGGTCTTCACCCTCTATGTGATGGCACCACGCGGGGTTCCGTTTCGCGGCCCCGTGTTGCTGAATGCGCTGGCGGATGCCCGACTCGAGTATGGAGATATGCAGATTTTCCATCGCACTGAAATGATAGACGGCCGGGAAAAGACGCTGTTTTCCGCTGCCAATATCAAGGAGCCGGGTATCTTTGACCTTTCTGCAATGGAGGGCTTTACCACGGAAGGTATTGTCCTGTTTATGCAGATACCGGGTGCTGTTGATGGTGTGCGTGCCTTCGATGCCATGGTGGAGTCGGCAAGGATACTGGCAGATAACCTGGACAGCGTTGTGTGCGATGCAACCCGCAGTGTATTGACAAACCAGACAATCAGTCACATGCGTGAAGAGGTGATCAGCTGCCAGCTGCAACAGCGGGTGGCGAATGCTGCATCATGAGTGCGCCGGAATCCGTGCACCAGCGTGCGCGGAAACTGCGTGCCGAGATAGACGAGCATAATTATCGCTACTACGTTCGGGATGATCCCCTGATTTCGGATGCGGAATACGACCAGTTACTCCGCGAACTGCAATCCCTCGAAGCACAATATCCGGAACTCGTTACCCCGGATTCACCCACACAACGCGTCGGTGCGACGCCGCTAAAGGCCTTTGGCGAAGTCCGTCACGAGCAGCGCATGCTGTCACTCGACAATGCCTTTTCCGATGACGAACTGCTCGACTTTGACCGGCGGGTGCGTGAACGTCTCGAAACGGACCAGGTCGAATACGCGGCCGAGCCCAAGCTAGACGGCCTGGCTGTCAGCCTGCTGTATCAGCAAGGTCTGCTGGTGCGTGCAGCAACACGCGGTGACGGTGTCACCGGCGAGGATGTCACGCAGAACGTACGCACCATCGCATCGGTACCTTTGCGGCTGGTCGGTCAGTCGATTCCCGAGGTTCTGGAGGTGCGCGGCGAGGTGTATATGTCGCACGCCGCTTTCGAGGCCTTGAACCGGCAGGCCAGTTCGGAAGGCCAGAAATTGTTTGTAAACCCGCGTAATGCCGCCGCCGGCAGCCTGCGCCAGCTGGACCCGTCAATTACCGCCGGGCGTTCGCTGGAAATGTTCTGTTATGGTGTTGGCAAGGTCAGCGGTGGTGTGCTGGCGACAACGCATACGGCGATCCTTTCGCAATTGAGGGGCTGGCGTCTGCGTGTTTACGAAGACGTGCAGCAGGTAACCGGGGTGTCGGGTTGCATCGCCTACTATCAACACTATGAGCAGCGGCGTGACACGCTGCCTTTTGAAATCGATGGCGTGGTCTTCAAGGTCAACCGTCTGGACCAGCAGCAATCACTGGGGTTCGTTGCGCGGGCACCGCGCTGGGCAATTGCCCGGAAGTTTCCCGCCCAGGAGCGTGAAACCAGGGTGCTGGGGATAGAAGTCCAGGTGGGTCGTACCGGTGCGCTGACGCCGGTCGCGCGGCTGCAACCGGTGTTTGTAGGCGGTGTCACGGTCACCAATGCAACGCTGCACAATGAGGAGGAGGTGCAGCGCAAGGATGTGCGCAAAGGCGATGCCGTGATCGTCCGCCGTGCCGGTGACGTCATTCCCGAGGTGGTGCGTGTTATCAGGGAAAAGCGCCCCAAGGGGGCGCGGAAATTTCAGCTGCCGGCAACCTGCCCGGTGTGTCATTCGCACGTGGTGCGGGTAGCAGGGGAGGCGATTGCACGCTGTTCGGCTGGCCTGTTCTGCCCTGCACAACGCAAGGAGGCGATCAAGCATTTTGCCTCGCGCCGTGCGATGGATATCGAGGGACTGGGTGACCGGCTGGTTGAACAACTGGTCGAAAAGGAACTGGTCCGTCATGTCAGTGATCTTTACCGGCTCTCGGTTGACGATCTTGCCGGCCTCGACCGTATGGCCGTGAAGTCAGCAACCAACCTGATCGAGGCACTGCAGAGGAGCAAGTCAACAACGTTGCCACGATTTATCTATGCCCTCGGTATTCGTGAGGTAGGTGAGACGACAGCACAGACGCTTGCCCGGGAATTCGGCGACCTCGACGCCTTGATGGCTGCCGATATCGAGACGCTGGAAGCTGTTCACGACGTTGGGCCGGTGGTTGCAAGGCGCATATGCGAGTTCTTCGCCGAGCAGCACAACCGTGAGGTGATTGCTGCATTGCGTGAGGCCGGCGTTCACTGGCCGGCTGCAGCTGCGCGGCAGGTTCAGCCGTTTGCCGGCAAGACCTTTGTGCTGACAGGGACACTCTCCATGCCGCGTGCGGAGTTGAAGGAAAGGCTGCAGTCCCTCGGTGCCAGGGTGGCAGGGAGTGTCTCCAGTAAAACAGATTACGTGGTTGTCGGGGACAATCCGGGTTCAAAGTACGAGAAGGCAGTGAAGCTCGGAATACAGATTCTGGATGAGGCGGCTTGCGTTGAAATGGTCTCGAAGTGAGTGACTGTCCGGCGGTGTCGCCAGGCCCGTAGAAGAATAATGAAACTCCTTGACCTCAGGCTGCTGTCCGGACTGATTCTGAAACCGTTGAGAACACTCGGTTACAGACTCCGTCATCTGTGGAGCAGCCGCAAGCCACTATCTGATGCCATAACGGTCACGGGTAAGGACACGCCGGTCAGTTTTCGAGAGCTGAGTGAACTCTATGAAACCTTGCATGATATGGCGATCAGGGATCCGTTGACTGGTATCTATAATCGTGCACTGCTATTCGATCGCCTGAAACAGTTGTTTGTTGAGTATCGCCGTACACCTGGCCGGGCAGGTGTACTGTTGATTGATCTGGTGCGCTTTAAATATGTCAATGACCTGCTGGGTCACCATACCGGTGACCTGCTCTTAAAGGATGTTGTCGGGCGTATTTCCGGGGCCTTGCGTGAATCGGATACGCTGGCCAGGCTGGGAGGTGACGAATTTGTCGTGATTCTTCCGGATACGGATACGGAGCAGGCGATACAGGTTGCACAGAAAATTATTCAGGCAATGCAGCCCGTATTCGAGGTGGAAGGTCATAAGTTATCAGCGTCGGTGTCCATCGGCGTTACCCTGCTGCCTGAGCATGCGGATGACGTGGATACACTACTGCGCAATGCCGACTATGCCATGTACCTGGCGAAGGATAACAAACAGGGCTACGCGGTCTTTGATCCGTCGATTACCGAGGGAATCACCCTCGCCAGGATGACCCTGGACGGCATCCTTAACGAGAACATTGAACGTAATGACCTGTTTCTCGTCTACCAGCCGGTGCTGGCGCTGGGGACTGCTGAGATCAGTTATATCGAGGCACTGGTGCGATGGCGCAGGCCAGACGGAAAGGTTCTGTTGCCGGAGTCCTTTATCCGTGTTGCCGAAAAGAGCGGCTTGATCAGGCAGCTGACGGGATGGGTGATCGAAACGGCCTGTCGGGAACTCGCCGAGATGCAACAGGGTTGCCCGGGATTGCGCATCGGCATCAATCTGTCGATGCATAACCTGCATGATTCCAGGCTAATGGCGAGGATTGAGAAATCGCTTGACCAGCACCAGCTGCATCCCGCCTCATTATTGCTTGAAATAACCGAGACCGGGGTTATGCTGGATCCTGATCAGGTAATCAAAACGCTGGATCAGCTGGCCGCAAAAGGGTTGCAGTTGTCGATCGATGATTTCGGTACCGGCCACTCGTCACTGGTATATCTCAAGCGATTGCCGGTTCACACCCTGAAGGTTGACAAGTCCTTTGTGACAGATATGGATACGGATGAGGAAAATGCCTTCATTATTCGGGCAACCATCGATCTTGCGCACAGTCTCGGCCTGACGGTGACCGCGGAGGGTGTCGAGAGCGGCGCGGTACTGGACATGCTGAAAGACATGGGATGTGATTATTACCAGGGCTATTATGTCAGCAAGCCAATGCCGAAGGCCGCTATGGCGGTATGGTTGTCGCAACGCCGGGAGAGGATGCAATGAAATACTGTTTGATGTGCGGTGTGCTGCTACTGTTGAGTGCCTGCAGTGGTGGCGGTGAATCTGAAAGCAAGGGTCATGTATGGAAAGAGCAGACCGACATGATCGACAAGGCGCAAGGCGTTGAAGAGTTGCTGGGAAACGCCGACGCACAACAACGTCAACGTATCGAGGAACAGGTACAGTAGCCTCAAGCAGCTAAAGCATCACGGGCTGAGTGCGAGAATTACTTGATTTATAGCCACGGAATCCACGAAATAACACGGAATAATAATACCCGATAAGCAATCTTTTCGTTTCCTTCCGTGGATTCCGTGGCCAGGAGATTTGTTTCTGGCAGGTTGAGGAAATTGCCGGTAACAAGCGGTGCAGAATGCAAGCCAGACTGGTTTTCATTCAAAAGGTAAGTGGTGATGACAAGAATAATGACAATCACAAGTGGCCTGCCAGGAGCGGGCAAGACGCAGCTGGCAATCAATATTGCGCTTGAACTGGTCCGGCGCGGGCGCCAGGTGGGTGTTTTCTACGCGCGCGAGAGTGCAAGCCCGATTGAGATGCTGCTGAAGGTGCAGCAACCGGTGAATATGCTCAGGCGTGCTGACGACCCCAGGGAGCGGGGCCTGCTGCGCAGTGGCTACCAGGGAATCGACATCGTCTCCTGTGGCACGCCATTACGGGAATGGCCAATGATTGAGCCTGATCAACGGGCGCTTTGTATCCAGGAAATGGATGTACAGGACGGCTATGACGACTTTCTGATTGACACCTCCGGTATGGATGCGCGGACCCTGCTGGCCTGCTGCAGGGCCTCGGGTGTTGTGGTGCTGGTGGTCACTTCCGAACCGCAATCGCATGCGGAAGCGTTTGCCTTGATCAGGGTGCTGAAGCTGAACGGTTTCGCAGGCCTATTCCGGTTGATTGTTAATAAAGTAAGCCATCTTGTTGATGCGGAAGAAATACATGATGAATTGTTTCGTCAGATAAATACCCGCCTCGGGCTGGATGTGCCGTTGCTGGGGGTGATCGTGCAGGATGAGGCCCTGAGAAAGGCGCAACGCATCCGCCAGGCCTTTACCTCGATTTTCCCCGAATCGGAAGCAGCCAGCGGGATTATCGGGGTCGTGGATGCCCTTGATGAACTCCCGCAGCAACTGTCCTTTGCACCACGATCGTTGTCGGCGCTCTGGCATACCCTGATTGATATCATCCAGTTACCGGTCACGCTAAGCGGGGACGCATTACTCGACGACAGTGCTGAAATGACGCAATGTCCCGAACCGTTGCCTGAAGAACCTGTAGCGGATGACCAGGACAGCGAAACCGGCCTGTTGCAGTTCCAGGGGAATCTCGCAAGCTTGTGTGCGGTGCGGGACAGTCTGCAAGGCAACCTTCAGGTGTTGCTGGATGATTTGAATGCCCTTGTTGAATCAACCGAGCTGGATGGCCGCATTCTAGAGGGGGCTGGTGAGGAACCGTTAGAGCGTGATCAGATGATCAACCTGGTCTCCCGGCTGCTCGCAATGATCGATGCCGCCTGCCCGATGCAATCATTCCGGTTCCAGGTGACCGATACGGTTGTCACCCACCCGGACACGACCTGGCTGCAGCCTGGTCGCTATCTGAAATATGTTTTCCACATGATGCGATCGGAATTGCCTGACACGGCGCATATCTTGCTGTTGAATGTGCCTGCAATCACCATGAAGGCGGCGACTGACGGGGAGACAATATACGAACTGATCAATGCGGTTCGTCACTGCTGTCTGAATATTATCAGTGACCCGAAAGACGGTGTGCGTATGCAGCTATGGCTGAATAATGAGGCTCACCAGGTTGTGCAGTCCCTGCCGGAGAGACGGATACCTGCTGGCTGATGCCAAGGGGCGAGCGGCTGGCGGAATAGCACCGCCAGCCGCAATCAGGGCTTACTGCTTGATGTCGATTACTGCGTTGCTCTTCATCGACTCAACATATTGCTGCAGCTGCTGGTTGGCCAGCAGCATCTTGATGCGGTCTTTGACATCATCAAACGGTGGTGGCGTACTGTCGCGAACGTCGTCCAGGATGATGACATGCCAGCCAAACTGTGTTTGCACCGGTGTCTTGGTGTAGGTGCCTTTTTCCAGTGCCGCGGTGGCCTCTGCAAACGGCTGCACCATCTGGTCTGCACCAAACCAGCCAAGTTTGCCGCCAGTGGGGCCGGACGGGCCGGTTGACTTTTCCTTGGCGAGTTCCGAGAAGTCACTGCCACTGTCAAGCAGTTTGATCACCTCGTTTGCCGTGGCCTCATCCTCCACGAGGATGTGGCGGGCACTATATTCCTTGCCCGCGACACCGATCTGCTCGTCGTAGAGCGCCTTTGCCTCCTCGTCTGAAACGGGGTTTTTGGCCATGAAATCCTTGATGGCGGCACCGGCAAGTGCGGTACGTGTTTGCTGGTCGATCGCCGCGATCACAAACGGTTCTTTATCCAGACCCTTGTTGACACTGTCCTGGCGCATCAGCTCAAGCGAGATCAGCTCGTTCAATACGGCTTCCTGGGAGTTCGCCTGCTCGTCACCCCCCTGCGCCTTGCGCTGGGTGGCATAGATGTCGAGCACATCCTGGGTTAACGGGCTGTTATTGACGGTGGCAATGACTACACCTTCGACCACCGGTGTGGTGCTGGTGGTTGCCGTGTTTCCGCTCTCCGTACGGTTGCTTGACTGCATCTGGTCACAGCCGCTGACGGCTGCCAGGGATGCGAGGAGTACTAGGTAATAACGATGGTTCATTGAATTTCCTTCTTGGGTTGGTAGTTAGGGTTCTTCCGGGGTTTTCGCCTGGATACTGAGGGCGTGTATTTCGCTGTGCATGATATCACCGACAGCATCATAGACCAGTCGATGCCGTTGAATGAGTGTTTTGTTTGCGAATGCAGGGGACACTATCGTGACAATAAAGTGACCGCCGCCACTGGCGGCACCGGCATGGCCGGCGTGTTTTGCGCTTTCATCGATGATTTCAAGTGCCACGGGTTGCAGTTCCCGCGTCAGGCGCTCGCGGATCATTGCCGTACGATCGATCGACATTTCAGGGCAGTACCTTTTTAAAAGGTTTCACGGTGACCTGTGCGTAGACGCCGGCTGAGATGTACGGGTCGGCATCTGCCCATGATTGTGCATCATCCAGTGAAGGAAACTCGGCAACCACCAGGCTGCCGCTGAATCCCGCTGCACCGGGATCGGGGCTGTCGATGGCAGGATGCGGACCTGCGAGCACCAAGCGACCTTCGTCCTGCAGCGTATTCAGGCGCTCGAGGTGTGCCGGGCGTGTCGCCAGCCGTTGTGCAAGCGTAGCGGGCCGGTCCTCGGCGATAATTGCATACAGCATTACTTGGTTTCCTCATCGGCTTCCATGTAGCGGCTCAGGTAGAAGGCCTGTGCGAATACGAATACCAGTGTCAGGCCCATCATGCCGAACAGCTTGAAGTTGACCCAGGTCGCCTCGCTGAAGTTGAAAGCGACATACAGATTGATTATGCCCATGAACAGAAAAAATGCGATCCAGGCCCAGTTGAGCCGTTGCCAGACCGGTGCAGGTGCGGTGATGGCGTGGCCCATCATGCGTTCAACCAGGGTTTTCTTGCCAATAAACTGGCTGCCGAGAAAGGTAACGCCAAACAACCAGTTCACCACGGTTGGCTTCCATTTGATGAAAACGGGATCGTGCAGCAGCAGGGTGAGGCCGCCAAACAGGACCAGTATCCCCAGCGTGATGAGGTGCATCTTTTCAAACTTGCGGTTCTTCAGCCAGAACAGGCCGGTTTGCACGAAGGCCGCTGCGATGGCGACGGCAGTGGCAACATAGATGTCGTACATCTTGTAGGCCACAAAAAACAGGAGGATCGGAAACAGATCGAAAAGAAACTTCATTGCTGGGTTTGTCCGCGGTTTTCAGCTGGCTTTCAGGCCGGTCGTTGCACAAAGGAGCCGAATAATAGTCTTTTTGGCGGGCAGGTGAAAGTCGCCGCGAACCTGATCAAATCGGTCCTGTGGCGAGTAGGTTAATGCAGTGAACGCTTTACCGGCCACTGACTGTGGTATTTCTGCATCACCTTGCGCACCTGCGGCGGGTAATCCAGGGCCTCCATCTGTCCCATTCCCTCGCTGAAAAAGCGGGTTGCATCTTCCGGAAGCTTACCGGTCAGAACGGCAAAGGCGTCTTCCATCAGGCCGGTATCGTGGCTGCGCGTGGCCACGATACAGTAGTTCAGTAACAGTACCCGCCAGGGGCGCCCGGGATTCATTTTTTCCAGGTCCTGGCTGATGAGGCTGGAAACGGCAGGAATGATTTCGCTGATGATGGCAGTGAGCTTGCCCAGTTCCGCCGGTTCCCGGCTGCTATTGGCAACCAGCGCAATGGCGTCGGCCACCGGCTCCAGCGTCTCGATCTGACCCCTGTGGCGGGCAATCCAGAGGGCGATATTGATTGCCAGATATGCCAGTGGCTGTTGCTGCCCGCTCACATCCAGTGTCCTGGCGGCTGCAGAGAGGGCCTCATGCAGCTGCAGGGCATACTCACCGATCTCCGTGATGTCCGCACTGGTGGTATCGCTGCTGGCTTGCCTGTCGCTCTCAATCCGGGTCATAACATCAACCAGCTGATCCAGTGCCTGCGCCAGAGCTGGCAGGTCTGTATCGTAAGTTGACTGTGCGGCAGGAACAGGGTCGCTCTGTTTGCAGGCTGCCAAAACGGTTTCGATATCGGAGAGGATAGCAGCCAGTTCCCCGGTGGGTATTTGCATAATGAATTGCCCGGTCATTTGTAAGGTGATATCAGGGTGAAGCGTAGTTGCCGTGTCCGTATCCGCAGGATCTGCAGGACACATTATAAAGCAGTGTCCTGTAGAATATCGCGGATGCCGCTTCACTACGATCTTCACAGCCATTCCATAGCCTCCGACGGGACCCTGAGCCCGGTCGAGCTGGTCACAGCGGCGCATGCTGCCGGTGTGGATGTGCTGGCACTGACTGACCATGACACGCTGGACGGGCTGCTTGAAGCCGCTCAAACCGCCCGGGCGCTGGGCTTGCAGCTGGTGCCGGGTGTGGAAATATCGGTTAGCTGGCAGTCACAAACCATCCATGTCCTCGCTCTGGGAATCGACCCCGGTTGCGAGGTGTTGCAGGCGGGGCTGGCTGGCCTGCGCGAGTACCGTCTCTGGCGCGCCGGTGAGATTGGCCGGCGTCTCGCCAGGGCGGGCATCGGCGGCGCCTGTGAGGGAGCACGCGCACTTGCCAGTGGTCCTTGTGTCGGGCGGACGCACTTTGCCCGGTACCTGGTAGCGACCGGGCATGCCCGTTCAGTGCAAGAGGTCTTCAAGCGTTTCCTGGTGAAAAACAGGCCCGGTTACGTGTCCGGTCAGTGGGCGAGTCTCGAAGCGGCGCTTGAATGGATCCATGCCGCCGGCGGTATGGCCGTCATTGCACACCCGGCGAGATACCGGATGACAGCCAGCAAGTTGCGCCGCCTCATCGGTGAGTTTCGTGCCGGCGGTGGTGTCGGCATGGAGGTCGTGTCCGGCAGTCATAGCAGGGATAATACCCAGGCCATGGCACTGCTGTGCCGTAACGAGAACCTGCTGGCATCCTGCGGATCTGATTACCACGGACCGCAAAATCCGTGGATCAAACTGGGTCAGCTGCCTGCACTGCCGCCGGGCTGTCAACCGGTTTGGGACAGTGACTGCTGGCCGTTGCAATGACAGAATGTTTCGATGAGCCAGTTTTTCCAGATTCACCCGGTTAATCCGCAGGCCCGTCTGATCCACCAGGCGGTAGAGATCATTCGTCATGATGGTCTGGTCGTGTACCCGACAGATTCCAGCTATGCCCTGGGGTGTCGTGTCGGTGACAAGCACGGCATGGAACGTATTCGCCGCATCCGGCAACTCGATCACCGGCATAACTTCACCTTGATGTGCCGGGACCTGTCGGAGATATCCATCTACGCGAAGGTCGATAACAGCTGCTATCGCCTGCTGAAATCGATGACGCCGGGAGCCTTTACCTTTATCCTGAAAGCGACGCATGAAGTACCGCGTCGCCTGCAAAATCCGAAGCGCAAGACCATCGGTATTCGTGTGCCGAACCATCCTGTCATCCAGGCGCTGCTGGCTGAGCTGGGTGAGCCGCTGATGAGTTCTACCCTGATTCTCCCGGGCAAGGAGTTGCCGGAAACGGATGCGCACGTGATCCGTGAGAGACTGGAACACGATGTCGATCTGGTGATCGACGGGGACTACTGCGGCGTAGAGCCCACCACGGTGGTGGATCTTGTCGACGGGATACCACAGGTGCTGCGGCAGGGGTGTGGCAGTGTTGAAGGTTTCTAGATACTGGTTTTACCTGATCAGGATGAAATATTGGCCACGGAAGCACACGGAAAACCACGGAAATATCTTTTCAGTAGGAGATTTTTCTGCCGTGTTTTTCCGTGTGCTTCCGTGGCTGTTTAATACAAACTGGAGCCCGGCTTGATGTGGCCCGCCAATGCAGGTTTGGCGAAGTGCAAGGTGCTGGCGCTTGAGAGAACCCTGTTAATGCAATTGACATTCATACGGTTATAATCCGCCGATGCTCGAACTCAGCCTGGTACAAAAAATTTCAATCTGGGTGGTGCCGGTGGTACTGGCGATTACCGTGCACGAGGTGTCACATGGCTGGATCGCCCGCAAACTGGGTGATAACACGGCCTTCATGCTGGGCCGCCTGACGCTGAATCCGCTCAAGCACATCGATCCGGTGGGGACCATTCTGATACCCGGCATGCTGTTACTGCTGCAGGCAGGTTTTCTCTTTGGATATGCCAAGCCGGTCCCGATTAACTGGAGAAATCTGCACAAACCGAAGCGCGACATGGCGCTGGTGGCGGCCGCCGGTCCGGGTGCAAATTTGTTAATGGCGATTGCCTGGGCACTGCTGGCACGAGTGGGCCTGTTGCTGGGTGAGTCCGGCATCGCGCTCGTCTACATGGGGGTTGCCGGGATTACTATCAACATTATCCTGATGGTGCTGAACCTGCTGCCATTGCCGCCACTGGATGGCGGGCGCGTCATGACCGGCCTGCTGCCGGGGCCCTGGGCCTACCAGTTCAGTCGCATTGAGCCCTACGGCTTTTTTATCCTCATCGGATTACTGGTGACGGGCATACTGGGGTTGGTGTTGTGGCCGGTCATCAGCGTGGTCATGTCAATGGTGGTACCGGTATCTGGATTGTCAGCACAGAAATTTCAGTTGCTACTGCTGGCGCTAATGGGCCGCTAGGAGATTATTTTGGGTGGAATTCATACAAATAGCAGGGTGCTTTCCGGGATGCGGCCAACGGGGCGTTTGCACCTTGGGCATTATCACGGGGTACTTAAAAACTGGGTAAAACTGCAACAGGAATTCGAGTGTTTTTTCTTCGTCGCCGACTGGCATGCACTGACCACACACTACGAGGAATCCCACATCATCGCTGACAGTGTCTGGGACATGGTGATCGACTGGCTGGCCGCCGGCGTCAACCCGGGGTTGGCGCAGTTGTTTATCCAGTCACAGGTCCCGGAACATGCCGAGCTGCACCTGCTGCTCTCCATGGTCACCCCGCTGGGCTGGCTGGAGCGGGTGCCGAGCTTTAAGGACCAGCAGGATAAACTGCGCGAGCGCGATCTGGCGACCTATGGATTCCTCGGTTACCCGTTGTTGCAAAGTGCCGACATTCTTATCTACGGTGCCGACAAGGTGCCTGTCGGTGAAGATCAGGTGGCACACGTCGAACTGACCCGTGAGATTGCGCGTCGCTTTAACCATTTGTTTGGTCGTGAACCCGGTTTCGAGGCGGCCGCAGAGGCAGCGATCAAGAAGATGGGCAAGAAAAACGCACGCCTGTATCGCGATCTGCTGAAACGCTACCAGCAGCAGGGTGATCATGGGGCACTGGCTGTGGCGCAGGCGCTGCTGGCGGAACAGCAAAATCTGGCCATTACCGATCTGGAGCGCTTGCTGGGGTATCTGGAAGGTGGCGGGCGTGTGATTCTGACTGAACCGGAAGCGCTGCTGACACCGGCATCAAAAATGCCGGGGCTGGATGGTCAGAAAATGTCCAAGTCCTATCACAACACCATCACCTTGCGGGAAGCCCCGGATGACGTGCGTGAGAAGTTGCGCACCATGCCGACCGACCCGGCGAGGGTGCGGCGCACCGATCCGGGTAACCCGGATATCTGTCCTGTCTGGCAGCTGCACCAGGTCTATTCCGGTGACGAGGTCAAGGGTGCGGTACGCGAAGGCTGTACCACCGCAGGCATAGGCTGCCTCGATTGCAAGCAGTACATTATTGACAGTGTGTTACAGGAACTGGAGCCGATACAGGAGCGTGCCCGGGAATTCGAACAGGATCCGGGTCGTGTACGTTCCATTATCAGCGAAGGTTCGGCAGCTGCGCGCGACGTGGCGCGCAAATCACTGGAAGAAGTACGCCAGGCCATGGGGCTGAGCTACACATGAGCGTCTTGAGCGGGTACAAAAAAGCGACAAATCGTTGAAAATAGTATAGTATCGCCCGGACGATGTAAGTCGTCCCTCGGATACGACGCCGTCACCACGTACCAGGGTACTACATGAGCGAAAACCAGAGCCGCGAAGCACCGCCGGACATCCATCCACAGGAAGAATTACCCATCGCCGTTGTTCAGGGCAAGGCCTACGGCTCCCTGCCCAAAGACCTCTACATACCACCACAGGCCCTGGAGGTTTTTCTCGAAGCCTTCGAAGGGCCACTGGATCTGCTGCTTTACCTGATCCGCCGCGAGAATCTTGATATCACCGATATCCCGGTTGCCGATGTCACGCGCCAGTACGTTGTTTATATCGAACTGATGCAGGAGATGCAGCTGGAACTGGCCGGTGAATACCTGGTGATGTCAGCCATGCTGGCTGAAATAAAGTCCCGCATGCTGCTCCCCAGATCGAGCGATGTCGAGGAAAACGAGGACGATCCGCGTGCCGAGCTGGTGCGTCGCTTGCAGGAATACGAACGCTACAAGCAGGCGGCGGAGGATGTCGATGCGCTGCCACGACTGGGGCGTGATGTCTACCAGGCATCCGCTGAACCCCCTGAGCGAAAGGTACTCTCGCTGCCACCGGAGGTTGATTTGCAGGACCTGATTGCCGCTTTTCAGGAAGTAATGAAGCGTGCCTCCATGTATGCCCACCACCATGTACAACTGGAATCCCTGTCGGTCAGGGAACGCATGTCCACTGTGCTGAGCCGGGTCAACACCACACACTTCACCAGTTTTTCCGACCTTTTTACTATCGAGGAAGGCCGCATGGGCGTGGTGGTTTCGTTTCTTGCCATTCTCGAGCTGGTCAAGGAGTCGCTGCTTGAACTGACGCAGTCCGAACCGTATGCACCGATCCACGTCAAGGCAGTGGCGCGCGCCGAACATGATGTCGAAGTCGAAGAAGAACCGAGGGCTGCACAGGCAATGGCCTGAGTGGAGCCTGAGCTACAGGAACACAACCATGGAAATTGACCAACTCAAGAATGTCATTGAAGCCGTGCTGCTGGCGGCCGGTCGTCCACTGAGTATCGAGCAGTTAGTGGCGATGTTTGCTGAAGGAGAAAAACCGGAACGCAGCGAACTACAAGACGCGATCAGCGCACTGCAGGCAGACTACGAAACACGGGGTATTGAATTGCTACAGGTCGGTAGCGGCTACCGGATCCAGGTGCGTCAAACGATGCAACCGTGGGTTGCGCATCTATGGGAGGAAAAGCCAACCCGTTATTCCCGCGCCTTGCTGGAAACCCTGGCACTGATTGCCTACCGGCAACCCGTTACCCGGGGTGAAATTGAAGAGGTCCGTGGTGTCAGTGTCAGCACCACGATTATCAAGACATTACTGGAGCGGGAATGGGTGCATGTGGTAGGTCATCGTGAAGTCCCCGGTCGCCCCGCCATGTACGGCACCACGAAAAAGTTCCTGGATTATTTCAGCCTGAAGAGCCTCAATGAGTTGCCCTCACTGGCCGAATTGCGAGATCTCAACGAAATCGGCAGGGAGCTGGAGCTGGACCTGTCAGATATTCCCGGTCTTGAACTGTCCTCCGCTAATGATGAAGCTGCGGTACAGCTTGAAGCATCTACAGACGCAGCCTTGACTGATGAAGTTGTATCGCTCCCTGATATAACTGAAAGTGACAGCGTCGCCATCATTCACTAAGAATCCTGCTGTTGGCTGAGCGCTTGCAAAAAGTACTGGCGCGTGCCGGCCATGGTTCCCGTCGCCAGATTGAGGCCTGGATACGTGATGGAAAAATCACGGTAAACGGCAAGCTTGCCGAGCTTGGTATCAGCGTCTCTGCAACGGATATCATTAAAATCGACGGGCGCTCGGTGTCGACTGCCACCGGTCCCGACAACATTCCGCGTACCCTCATTTATCACAAGCCCTCGGGTGAACTGACTACCCGCAAGGATGAGGCAGGGCGTCCAACAGTTTTTGATCACCTGCCGCGCATTGCTCATGGCCGCTGGATCAGCGTAGGGCGGCTGGACTTCAATACCTCCGGGTTGCTGCTGGTGACTACCGATGGAGAACTGGCGCACCGTCTGATGCATCCATCCTGGGAGGTCGAGAGGGAATATGCTGTCCGCGTTCTCGGTGAGGTTGATGACGAGGTGCTGCAGCGTTTGCAGGAAGGTGTGATGCTGGATGACGGATTGGCCGCATTCACTTCCATTCTGGATGCCGGTGGTGCCGGTGCCAATCACTGGTATCACGTAATTCTCAGGGAAGGAAAAAACCGCGAGGTGCGTCGCCTCTGGGAGTCGCAGGGGCTGCAAGTGAGCCGCCTGATTCGTATTCGCTATGGGCCGGTCAGCTTGCCTCGCAGCGTGCGTGCCGGGCGATTCAAGGATCTTGAGCCGGAAGAGCTGAGGGCGTTATATACACTGGTCAAGCTTGATGCGCCTGCACAACAGGCCCGGCCAGCAACCCGGGGCAGGGGCACGCGCCGCCGCTAGCTGCTGGCCTGACGCAGTGCAGATTAACCGAAGCAGACTGTTAACGGTTTACCATCAACTCTTCAATCAGTATGGGCCGCAGCACTGGTGGCCGGGCGAAACGCCTTTCGAAGTAATGATCGGGGCTATCCTGACGCAGAATACCGCCTGGAGCAATGTCGAAAAGGCGATCGCCAACCTGCGCGCACGCGACAAGCTGGATGCCGAGGCAATCGCTACTGTACGCAAGGAGCAGCTTGCCGGCTGGTTGCGACCCTCCGGCTATTTCAATGTTAAAGCAGCAAGGCTGAAGCACTTTTGCCGCTGGTATAACCATGCCGGTGGTTTCACCGGATTGTCACAAACAGCGACCGATGAATTGCGTCACATGCTGTTGTCCGTTAACGGTATTGGCCCCGAGACTGCCGATGATATCCTGCTGTATGCCTTTCAGCGGCCGGTGTTTGTCATTGACGCCTATACACGGCGTCTGTTTACCCGGCTGGGGCTGTTTGACGGGGCCGAGAACTATGACACGATGCGCATTGCCATCGAGTCCGCCCTGGGACCGGATGTCGCATTGTTTAATGAGTATCATGCACTTATCGTGCGCCATGCGAAGGTGGTCTGCCGGGTGCACCCCCGCTGCAAGGATTGCCTGATGTTAAACCGCTGTCCCGCCGGGAACGGCCTGGCGACAGCATGACAGAATATTACTGCCGGACTACGATCAGAAGTGGCTTGCAGCCGCGATCACGTGTTATACAAGGAGGTATGATTGCCGTGGATGGTACGTCAGCATGGAGAAGGTGAGGCCGGAAAGCGGTCGAGAGGCTGGCCTGGACCCTGCAGAAGCCGGAACACCAGGGGGTTAGGCGCTTCATGCGAAGCAGGACGCAGTTACCGGGGATGCCGGGAGCGGTCGGACAAGGCGCTGTTGCAATCAGGAGGTCCCATGCTGAAAAAATTGTGCGCTCTGTGTTTCCCGGTACTTGCGCTTGTCGCGTGGCCGGGGAGCCCGCTGCTGGCAGAACCGGAAGTAGAAACGCTGGCAGAGGGAATGGTCAATCCGGGCTATGTCGAGAAACCGGAGTGGTTTGCGACATCTTTCCTTGATATCCGTGAGGATGTCAACGAGGCAGCCAATGGCGGTAAACGCGTCATCCTGTATTTCTACCAGGATGGTTGTCCCTACTGCAAGAAACTCCTGGATACCAACTTCGCCCTGCGGCAGACAGAGAACAAGACCCGCAGGCATTACGAAGTCATTGCCATCAATATGTGGGGTGACAGGGAGGTCACCGGGTTCGATGGTGAGATGACCACCGAGAAGGAATTCGCAAAGTCACTGCGCGTGATGTTTACGCCGACGCTGTTATTCCTGAATGAACAGGGCAAGGTCACACTCAGGCTTAATGGTTACTATCCGCCACACAAGTTCGATGCGGCACTGGACTACGGGGCCGTGCACAACGGCTCTGCACCGACGTTCCGGGAATACTATTCAGCAGTGTCCCCGGCACCGGCCAGCGGGGTATTGCACCAGGATCCGACCTATCTGCCGGCAGATGCTGCGCTGGATGAGCGCGATGGTCGTCCACTGCTGGTGATGTTTGAGCAGAAGGAGTGCGCCCCCTGTGATGAATTGCACCAGGATATTCTGCAACGCCCCGAGAGCAGGGAACAGTTGCAGCGGCTTGATGTGGTGCTGCTGGATATGTGGTCAAATGAAGCAGTGAAGCGGCCGGATGGCAAGACTACCAGTATCGCGCAGTGGGCCAGGGACCTGAATGTACAGTATGCGCCGTCACTGGTTTTCTTCGATGAGCACGGCGACGAGGTGTTTCGAACGGAGGCCTACCTGAAGGCCTTTCACACACAATCGGCAATTGATTATGTGGCCTCGGCTGCCTACAGGGTACAACCCAGCTTCCAGCGCTTTATTTCGGCCCGTGCCGACGCCCTGGAAGCCCGTGGGGTCCATGTGGATATTATGGAATGAGGTCCCCTGCGACACAAAGCCCCGCGAACCCTTGACTGAAATATCCAACCGGTCGCTGAGAATCTGCCACGAGCGGATAACCGGCCCTGTAATATCGATGTTTAACTTCTGTCAGTTCAGGGAAGGGTGGATCGAATGGATGATGATGTGTCATTATAATGACAATCTGATAAAGAGCCGGATCGCTCTTTACACAGGATAAAAATAATAAAGTATATAAAATACAGGAAGATATTTAATGTACGAGGATTTCTACCAACTTGCCACCAACCCCTTCAGGCTTTCGCCTGACCCGGATTTCTGTTTTAGCCACTCTGGTTATACAAGCGCCAGGGAATACCTAGAATACGCACTTGATCAGGGAGAGGGCTTTGTCATGGTGGCCGGGCGACCGGGCACCGGAAAGACCATGCTGGTAGAGACATTTCTCAGAGAAATAGATGTCAGCAGGGTAGTTGCAAAAAGAATCGCTGTTTCCAATTTCTGTGCTGACGAGCTGTTGCGAGCCATCGCCTATGCGTATGAAATTGAAGTTGCAGAACTGGACAAGGCAACGTTACGCCACAGCATACAACAGTACTTCCTGGAGCAGGAGCAGGCTGGTCGCCGCGTTCTGTTAATCCTGGATGAAGCACAGACCCTCCAGCATTCCACCCTCGAGGAACTGAGAATACTAGCGGACCTGCAGACGCGGTCGCGCGCGGTCCTGCAACTCTTTCTCGTCGGACAGGAATCCTTGCAGGACCTGATGCGCACGCCGGAAATGGAGCAGTTCCAGCAGCGCGTCATTGCAAATTACCACCTCATGCCATTAAACCTGCTGGACGCCAGGGCTTACATTGAGCATCGTCTGTTGCATGCCGGCTGGAATGGTAACCCGGAATTTACCGGAGCTGCGGTGCTTTCCATTTTTCAGCTCAGCAGGGGTGTGCCGCGGCATATTAACAAGATCTGTAACCGTTTGTTGTTGCTCGGCTTCGGCAAGGGCAGTAACTGCATAGACCAGCAGGACGTGCAGGCAATAACAAGGGAGATGAGTGAAGAGCAATTAATGCCGATGGAGTCTAACCCGACTCAGCCCTCCGATACAGACAGTATCAGCAGTATCCCTGAAATCCGTGATGGCCTGGTATCCCTGGCCGGTTTGGCCATACGGGGAGGCAACGAGCAAACCCGTGCATTTGCCATTTCCAGGGCCTCACGACTGGCGGCCATGAAGAGAAAACAGTTCACAAGCCGTCATCATGACGATCGGGCAGCCAGACCTCCGCACAACTCTTCCTCCTCCGACCCGGTCGTTCACCCTGTCACCAACGAAGCATTGATTGGCCCCCTTACGCTGGCTCCCGACAATCATTACTACGGCCGCGCCATGGCAGATCGATTGCTCAGTCGCTTCAAGTGGAGGGAAACATTTGTGGTAGTGGCCGCGATGCTGGCTATCACTACGATCTCCATCTCTGCGTTACCATCAATTTTCAACAGGACAACCGGCGAAGACAAATTGTCGCATTCCATTAATCAACCCCGGGCCATTCAGGATGCGATCGCTGGCGTGCCATCCGGATTGGAGGATGAGAGTGTAGTGGGGGAGGTCCGTAATTTACCGGTGACCGGGGTAGAAATACCTTTGAGTGATCCAGACGTGTATTCGCCATCCGAACAATACCAGCAACCCGTGATAGTCCCGTCTGACCCGGTTGTTTCAGTCGCTTCAATGCGCTGGCAACATGAGGTGGTGGATGACGAGACCGTTAGCAGCAACCTTTCTGAAGAGTCACAAGCGATAGCTGATAAGCGCATGCCGACGACCCTGGAGGGTACTGGGGATCCTAACGGCCAGCCGGCCGTTGATTTTATAGAAATGGATTTATCACCGGAAGCAGAGCAGCGTCCAGCGGCGGCAGAGACCGTTCAGACCGCTTCAGTTGCAGAAGTGGTTGAGCCGGGTGACACCATTCGAGATCCGGCTGACACCATTCAAGATCAGGAAATACAGGAGTTGCTTTTACTGGGCTGGCAATCGATAGATAAATACCGATTACTGACGCCTGAGGATGATAATGCCTATGGTTATTTCCGCGCAGTGCTCAGGCTGGACCCGGCCAACGAAGATGCTCGCGCAGGTATAGAGGAAATTGTTAGTCTGTATATGATACTTGCAAAAAAGGCAGTCGATCGCCAGAACAATGACAGGGCGAAGCGATATATAGATCGTGGACTCAGCATACAGCCTGATAATCGTGAGTTGCTGGCACTGAAGGACAGTATTGACAGGAACATGGACGATGTATTGATTGTCGACCGCGGCATGCCGGTGTCGGTGCCGGAAGATGAGGTGAGTGCAGTGGAGCCGTCATCAGGCGAAGATATCATTTCGCGAATTACCACCTTTCTTAAAAAGCGGAAAGACGAGGCCAGCAGGGGAGAAATCACGGTTCCGGCCGGTTGGGCTGAATGACGGAGCACCCGGATTCGAGCGATTCTGCCTTACAGCATGTGCGACAGTGTGAACTGCTGCCCGGTGATTCCGCGGCTGTCAGGTCCTGCAAGGTACAGGAATGGCCTGGTGATATCTTCGGGTTCATTGAGGGTGTTACTCTTCTCTGCCGGATAGGCCGTGCGCCGCAGTGTGGTACGTACCGGCCCCGGGTCGATACTGTTTGCCCTGATCGTTGTATTCACCTCCAGTTCATCGGCCAGTACCTGCATGAAGGCTTCAAGCCCGGCCTTTGAAACCGCATAGGCACCCCAGTAGGCCTTGCCATGACGGCCGACAGCATCAGAAGTGAATACGATTGAGGCATCCTTGCTGGCGTTTAACAAACCAAGGCATGCCACGGTCATCAGGTAAGGGGCATTCAGGTTGGCTTGCAGGGTTTGAAACCAGAGTTCGTGATCAAAATTCGCAAACGGTACCAGCGCACCCAGTTGCGCGGCATTGTGTACCAGTCCATCAAGCTGCCTGAATTCGTCTTCCAGCGTTGTCGCAAGTTGCGTGTAATCATCCGGCGCAGCTCCCTGCAGATCCATCGGGTAGATGGCAGGTTCCGGGTGGCCGGCAGCGACAATTTCATCATAGGTCTGTTCCAGTCCAGCTACGTCCCGATCCAGCAAGACGGTGGTTGCACCGTGTGCGGCCATGTCTTTCACCACGGCCTTGCCGATGCCGTTGGCGGCGCCGGTCACCAGAATCACGCGCTCCAGTAAACAATCCGGTGCAGGCAGCCAGTCGCGCGAATATGCAGAATTACTGTTCATGAATGATGCGGATTATACCGATGTTTGCAGCAAACGGCCCGGTTATGGTGTGCCGCGCAGAAAATGCCGGCGGTAGTGGCCGTGCAATCAGTTTTGCAGGTAATCCATAAGGTTCATATCATTCGACGGCCTGTACCTTGCGGGCAGCCCGTTCGACTTGTAGCGGTTCCGGTGGGTCTTTCCTGGCACTGATCCCCATGTCGACGAACTTGCGAGCACCTGGCAGGATGCGTGTATCGTAGGACCCTACTGCCTTGTTGAAATGGTCCACGCTGCTGTCCAGGCTGCGACCCAGCTTCGACAGGTGTTCGGCAAACGTGATCAGGCGGTCATACATGTCCTGGCCGACTTCACGTATGGTGTCTGCATTTTCGGCCAGTACCTCCTGGCGCCAGCCATAGGCAATGGCGCGCAGCAGGGCAACGAAACTGGTCGGTGTTGCCAGTATGACGTTTTGTGACAGTGCGTCTTCAATCAGTGAGTGGTCTGTCTCCAGTGCCGCACTGAGAAACTGGTCACCGGGGATAAACAGCACCACGAAATCAGGACTGAACCTGAACTGTCGCCAGTAGGCCTTGCTGGAGAGTTCCTTGATGCGCGCTCGCACGTTGCGCGTATGGCGCTCAAGATGGCCCTTGCGCTCTGTATCATCGACGGACTCTATGGCGGACAAATAGGCATCCAGTGGCGTCTTCGCGTCGACAACGATATCCCGCTTGTCGGGCATGCGGATGACCATATCCGGGCGTTGTTGTCCCTGTTCGGTTTGCACCGACGCCTGCTCGTGGAAGTCACAGTGCTCAACCATGCCTGCCAGCTCGGCAAGACGCTTCAGTGTCAGTTCACCCCATTGCCCGCGGACTTCCGGACGGCGCAGGGCCTGCACCAGGTTGCGAGTTTCGGACTGCAGCAGCCGGTGTGATTCGGCAATGGTCTGCAGATGCAGGGTTAATGCACCCTGCGCCTGTTTGCGTTCGTTCTCCATGCGCCGGATTTCTGTTTCTGTCTTGTCGAGCGCCTCCCTGATCGGTTTGACCAGTCCCTCAATCGCCCTTTCCTTCTGGCTGAGGTCATCTTCGGCCTTTATCTGGAACTGCTTCAGGTTCTGCTGTGCCAGTTGCAGGAACTGGGCCGTATTGTCCTTCAGTGCCGTGCCGGCCAGTGCGCTGAAGGTATCCTTCAGTGACCGGGTGGTCTCCCGGTAGGTGGCCTCCTTGTCTTCAGCGGCCTTGCGTTCATATTGCATTGCGGTGAGCAGCTGCGTGTACTTGTAACGCAGCTTGCTGTATTTGCGGTTTTCTATGAGGTAGGCTGCCAGTGCACCGATTTCCAGTGAAATAACAACCACAAGTATCAGAAAGCTAATCTCGTTGATCGTCATGAGGCGTGATCATAACATCGATCATCGCTGCGGTACGACTGATGACCGGTTATACAGTGTTGTGACCGTTGTCGAGCCAGGCAAGCAGTTCGCCGGGCTCCTTGATTGCATGCGTTGCCCCCCAGCTATGCGGACGGTCTTCCTCCTTGAGGTAACCAAACAGGGCAACCATGGTATGCATGCCCGCGTTTTTTCCGGCCTCGATGTCACGCTCTGCATCGCCGACATAGAGACACTGTCCGGGCGGAGTATTCGCCAGTTTGCAGGCATG
Source organism: uncultured Gammaproteobacteria bacterium (assembly GCA_963701505.1). Classification (GTDB taxonomy): domain Bacteria; phylum Pseudomonadota; class Gammaproteobacteria; order UBA9214; family UBA9214; genus UBA9214. The sequence continues at coordinate 229,260 of CAVOZZ010000011.1, read as the reverse complement.
CAGCAGGGGTGCAGGGTGTGGCTTGCGTTGCTGCAGTGTGTCACCACTGACAACACATGCGGCACGGTCATAGAGTTGCAGGTCTTTTAACAGTGGGTTCGTCAGCCAGCCCGGTTTGTTGGTGACCACGCCCCAGTTGAGTCCGCGTTGTTCAAGATCATCCAGGAGTAAACCCATACCCGGAAACAAGGTCGTGTGGCGGGAGATGTTCTCCCGGTACACCGCCAGCAGCCGTTGACGCAAGGGATTAAAACGCGGGTCGTCCGGTTCGAGTCTGAATCCGAGTTTAATGAGTGCGACGCCCCCGTGCGAAACAACCGGTCGGATGGATTCAAACGGCAGTGCAGCCCGTTCATTTTCTTCGAGGACGGTATTCAGGGCGGCGGCGAGGTCCGGTGCGGTGTCCAGCAAGGTACCATCCAGGTCGAACAGGATGGTGCGAATGTCTGCGCTGGGCATGGTCCGTGAGCGGTCAGGCTTTTCGAAAGCAGGCCAGGTAGTTAACCGATACGTCGGTACCGAGTTTGTATTCCTGCGTCAGCGGATTGTAACTCATGCCGGTGAGATCAACGAGCTGCAGGCCGGCTTCCCGGGCCCAGGCTTCCATTTCCGAGGGTCGTATGAATTTTGAATAGTCATGTGTGCCCCTGGGTAACAGCCGCAGCAGGTATTCTGCGCCGATCACGGCGAACAGGTAGGCCTTGGGGTTGCGATTGATGGTCGACAGAAACACCCGGCCATCGTCCCGGATCAACTGCGCACAGGCGGCAATCGTCGCAGCTGGATCCGGTACATGTTCCAGCATTTCCATACAGGTAACTGTATCGAAACTGCCTGCCTGTTCGGCAGCCATCTGTTCGGCTGTCGCTTGCCGGTAATCGATATCAAGGCCCGATTCATGCTGGTGAAGCCGGGCGACACTCAAGGGTGTCTTGCCCATATCGATGCCGATGACCTGTGCACCGCGCGCTGCCATGCCTTCCGTGAGCAGACCGCCGCCACAGCCGACGTCGATCACGCGCTTGTTTGCCAGCGATGCAAGCCGGTCAATATAGTCAAGACGCAGCGGGTTGATATCATGCAGTGGCTTGAATTCACTGTTCGGATCCCACCAGCGGCCTGCCAGTTTTTCAAATTTTTCAATTTCGCCGGGATCGACATTATGGGTGGTGGCAGTCATGGTGTTCTCATCGTGTCCTGGTGGGTATCGTCTATCATGTCCATTGGGCAAGGGAACGACACTTTGGTGTGCAGCAAACTGGCTTTCAAGTATAGCGGATTGTTATCCCGAGCTGATTCGGGCTCGCCAGTCGCGGCTGCGTTCAAGTATATCGTTGCTATCCAGTGTAGTCAGTCGACGCTCCTTTAGCAGGTGCCGGCCGGCCACCCAGACATCGGTTACCTGTTCGCGGCCGCAAGCGTACACCAGTTGCGAGACGGGGTTATAAACCGGCTGGGTTTCAATGGTATCGAGGCACACGGCGGTGATGTCTGCCCATTTTCCTGGCAGCAGTGACCCGGTGTCCGCATCGATACCCAGTGCCCTGGCACCGTTCAATGTCGCCATTTCCAGGATAGCCGCTGCGGGCAGGGCGCTGGCATCACCACTGACTGCCTTGCCCAGCAGTGCCGCAGTATGCATTTCTCCGATCATATCAAGATCATTATTGCTGGCGGCGCCGTCTGTGCCGAGGGCAACATTGATACCGGCAGCACTCAGGGCCTGTATCGGACAAAAGCCGCTGGCAAGTTTCAAATTTGACTCCGGACAATGCACCATGTGACCGCCGCTGGCGGCATAAAGGTCGATTTCTTCTGCGCTTAACTGTGTCATGTGAACAGCCAGCATGGCAGGCGAGAGCAGACCGAGATCATGCAGACGCTCCAGTGGGCGTTTGCCGGTCAGTTCGATGGCCTTGTCAACTTCGTCGGCGGTTTCATGGACATGCATATGGATGCCAATATCCAGTTCATCCGCCAGCACACGGATATGTTCCAGGGGCTTGTCCGATACGGTGTAGGGTGCATGCGGTGCGAACAGGGTTTTGATCAACGGGTCACCGCGGAACTGGTCATGTACGGCCAGCCCCCTGGAGATGTACTCATCGGCATCGTGTGCCCACACCGTCGGGAAGTCGAGCACAATCAGCCCGACGCTGGCACGCATACCGCAATGGGCGGCGGCACGTGCGCTGATGTCCGGAAAGAAGTACATGTCATTGAAGCAGGTCGTCCCACCGCGCAGCATTTCTGCCATGGCGAGTTGCGTCCCGTCGTGCACAAATTCTTCATTGACCCAGCGGGATTCCGCCGGCCAGATGTGATCGTTGAGCCATTCGTCCAGTGGCAGGTCATCGGCCAGGCCGCGCAACAGTGACATGGCGGCATGGGTGTGTGTGTTGATCAGTCCGGGAACCAGCAGGTGGCGATGCAGCGAGTGTTCAACGCCCGCAGTGTAGGACCTGAGTGCCTGTTCAGTGGGCAGTATATCCAGTATACGGCCTTCATGAATGGCTACAGTATGATGCTCGAGTAGGGTGGCTGGCGGTTCAACCGGTGCAATCCAGCGGCTATGAATAAGGGTGTCGACAGCAGTCATGCATGGGTCCTGCAGGTTTCAGGCACAGCCGCAAGTATATCGAAGGCACTTCGCAGCAGATAGCCCGGCGCGGCTGGCAGGGCTTGTTTCAGGCAAAAAAAACCCACCGGCCGACAGGCGGACGGTGGGTCTTGTAACGCTGCTGCGTGCTACTTAGTTTGCAGCCTGCTCTACACCCACGTGAATATCAACACGACGGTTTTCAGCACGACCTTCACGGGTATCGTTGCTGGCGATCGGGTTGCTTTCACCTTCACCACTGACATCAATGATGCTGGCGTCGATGCCTTCACTAATGATGTAATCGGCAACGGCCTGGGCACGGCGCAATGACAGGGCCATGTTGTAGTCTTCAGGACCGGTACTGTCGGTGTGGCCGATAACGTCGATATCAACAACCTTGGCGCCCTTGGCCTTGATATCATCGTCGAGTTCATGCAATGCAACCTTGCCTTCTTCTTTCAGTGTGGACTTGTCGAAATCAAACAGGGTCGTAGTAGAAAGGGTGGTCTTTTCATACATGACAACAGGCGGCGGTGGCGGTGGCGGCGGTGTTTCAACGACTTCAGGTGCTGGTGGTTCCGCCCCGCACTCTACGGTCATGTCCTCGACTTTCCAGGAACTGGTGCGGACACAGTCACCACTGCTGTCCATCACATTCCTGCCGGATGAGTCACCGACATAACTGTCGTTTGCCATACCGCCTTCATAGGCGATTGCAGAGCTTGCAAACAGTACGCCGGCTGCAATTGAGGTGATCAGACCTCCGATGCGATAATCAATATTCATTGTATAGCCACTCCTGTGGTGTTGGTAGTTGAGGGGGGGTTAAGTGTCATTGCTGGGGACGCATTCTAGACGTAAATTTATCCTTATGCTAGCCCCTCTAACAACTGTTTTTTCACATGGAATCAGTAGAATACCCTGACTGGGATTATACACACGGACTAAATGCCTTACAACTAATGATGAAATCTTCGTTTCAAGCTATTAACTGGACCGGCTCCAGCCTGCAATTACTCGATCAGCGCCGCTTGCCCCATGAAGAGGTCTATCTCGAATATAAGGATGCAACTGCCGTTGCAGATGCCATCCGTGACATGGTGGTGCGGGGGGCACCGGCCATTGGCATTACCGCTGCCTATGCCGTGGTACTGGCGGCGCAACAACACAGGTCCAGCTCGCCGGGTAACTGGCATGCGCCATTGATGAGGGATATACAGCGGCTGTCGGAAGCCCGGCCGACGGCGGTCAATCTGGTCTGGGCGCTGGAGCGCATGCAACAGCGTCTTTCCCGCGCGGGCGATGATCCGGTCGCAGCCTTGCTGGAGGAGGCAAAGCTTATTCACCAGGAGGATATTGATGCCAATACAAGAATGGGTGAAGCGGGTGCAAGCCTTATAAATAAAGGCGAATCCGTGCTGACCTATTGCAATACCGGCTCGCTGGCGACCGGCGGTTATGGCACAGCCCTGGGGGTGGTTCGCAGTGCCTGGGCAGCACACAAGCTGGCCAGGGTGTTCGCCGGGGAGACACGGCCCTGGCTGCAGGGTGCGCGCCTGACGGCCTGGGAACTGATTCGGGATGAAATCCCGGTGACACTGATCACCGATAACGCGGCAGCCTATTTGATGCAGAAGCAGCAGGTGCAGTGGGTGATTACCGGTGCAGACCGGGTGGCCGCCAATGGCGACGTGATCAACAAGATCGGCACTTACCAGCTGGCTGTGGTGTGTCGCTATCACGGTGTCAAGATGATGGTTGCGGCACCCCTGTCAACGCTGGATATGGGAATGCCGGATGGCCGCCAGGTGACCATCGAGCAACGCCCCGAGGCGGAGGTGCTCGAGCAGGCCGGACGGCGGATTGCAGCCAGCGGTGCCACCGCATGGAACCCCGCCTTTGACGTGACCCCTGCGGCACTGGTGGACTACCTGGTCACGGAGGCGGGGGTGATCGCCGCGCCCGACCGGGAGAAACTGGCGGCCCTTTACGCCAGCCTGCCTGGCGGTTGATCCGGGTCTTGCAATTTCGGGCAAAAGCTGCGAGGCGGCCTGAGTGACGCCAGAAAGCATTATTTTACGGGTGTAGTGGGGTAGTCGGCTGTGCTAAAATGGCGGGTCTTTATTACCGTCGATCCCGCCAGATGCGGTTTGCGGCATGAAACCACCTGAACAGGGACGTTGATTACCCCACCAAATGAGTGACTTCGCGAAAGAAATTCTGCCCGTCAATCTCGAAGACGAGATGAAACAGTCCTACCTCGATTACGCCATGAGCGTGATCGTGGGACGAGCCCTGCCGGATGTGCGTGATGGCCTGAAACCGGTGCACCGCCGTGTCCTGTTCGCCATGAGCGAGCTCGGTAATGACTGGAACAAACCCTACAAGAAATCGGCCCGTATCGTTGGTGATGTCATCGGTAAATATCACCCGCACGGGGACACGGCCGTGTATGACACCATCGTGCGCATGGCGCAACCGTTTTCGCTGCGATACATGCTGGTCGACGGACAGGGCAACTTTGGTTCCGTGGATGGCGATTCACCGGCAGCCATGCGCTACACCGAAGTACGCATGTCACGCATCGCGCATGAACTGATCGCCGATATCGACAAGGAAACGGTCAATTTCGTTGCCAACTACGACGAAACCGAGCATGAGCCCTCGGTATTCCCGACGCGGGTGCCGAATCTGCTGGTCAACGGCTCTGCCGGAATTGCCGTCGGCATGGCAACCAATATACCGCCGCATAACCTGACAGAAATCACCAATGCCTGTCTGGCGCTGATCGAAAATCCGGCAATCGACATTGCCGGCCTGATGGAATATGTGCCTGGCCCGGATTTCCCGACCGCCGGTATTATTAACGGTGTGCGCGGGATCCACGAGGCCTACCGCACCGGTCGTGGCCGCATCTATATTCGTGCACGCAACCATGTCGAGGGTGACGACAGCAAGGGCCGCCAGAAACTGGTGTTCACGGAACTGCCCTACCAGGTCAACAAGGCGCGCCTGCTGGAGAAGATCGCCGAGCTGGTCAAGGACAAGAAGATCGAGGGTATCTCCGGCCTGCGTGATGAGTCCGACAAGGACGGCATGCGCATGGTGGTTGACCTGAAACGCGGTGAAGTGGCCGAAGTGGTGCTGAATAACCTCTACCAGCACACCCAGCTGCAGAACGTCTTCGGCATCAATATGGTTGCACTGGTCGATGGCCGTCCGCAGTTGCTTAATCTGAAGCAATGCCTGGAGGCCTTTGTTCGTCATCGCCGCGACGTTGTTACCCGGCGCACGGTGTTTGACTTGCGCAAGGCGCGGCAGCGTGCCCATATCCTGGAAGGCCTGGCCGTTGCGCTGTCGAATATTGATGAAGTCATCCGGCTCATCAAGTCGTCCCCGAACCGCGCGATTGCCAAACAGGCCCTGATGGAACGCAGCTGGGAACCGGGTGCGGTGACCGGTATGCTGGAACGCACCGGTGCCGGTGCGTCGCGTCCCGAGGAGCTGGAAGCCGGATTCGGCCTGGTTGAAGACGGTTACCGGCTCTCCGAGGCGCAGACGCAGGCCATTCTTGATCTGCGCTTGCACCAGCTGACCGGCCTGGAACAGGGCAAGATCGTTGACGAATACCGGGAACTGCTCGACCTGATCGATGAACTGCTGGCCATCCTGCAAAATCCGGATCGTCTGATGCAGGTGATCCGTGAAGAACTGGAAGCATTGCGCGACCAGTTCGGCGATGAACGCCGCACCGAAATCCTCACCGATCACCTCGACCTGACACTGGAAGACCTGATCACCGAGGAAGATGTGGTGGTGACGCTGTCACATGCCGGCTATGCAAAGTCCCAGCCCCTGTCCGATTACCGTGCACAGCGCCGTGGCGGTCGCGGCAAGAGTGCGGCCGGCGTCAAGGAAGAGGATTTCATTGACAAGCTCTTCATTGCCAGTACCCACGATACGATTCTTTGTTTCTCCAGTCGCGGCAAGGTCTACTGGCTTAAGGTCTATGAATTGCCACAGGCAAGTCGCATATCGCGTGGCAAGCCGATCGTGAACCTGTTACCGCTGGAGGCAGACGAACGCATCAATGCGATACTGCCGGTTCGCGACTTCAGCGAAGATCAGTTTGTCTTCATGGCCACTGCGATGGGTACCGTGAAGAAGACTGCCCTGTCGAGTTTTTCCCGGCAGCGTGCCAACGGCATTATCGGTATCGATTTGCGTGACGGTGATTACCTGATTGATGTGGCGATCACGGATGGTACACGTGACATCATGCTGTTCAGCAATGCCGGCAAGGTGATTCGCTTCAGCGAGAACGATGTGCGTGCCATGGGCCGTACTGCCTGCGGAGTGCGTGGCATCAAGCTGCCAGCGGGTCAGCATGTTATTTCACTGATCATAGCCAGTGACAGCCCGGTACTGACCGCAACAGAGAACGGCTATGGCAAGCGCACCCCGGCAGATGATTACCCGCTCTATGGCCGCGGCGGTCAGGGTGTGATCGCAATCCAGGTAACCGAAAGAAATGGAGACGTCGTCGGTGCCGTGCCGGCCGATGACAATGATGAGGTGATGTTGATCAGTAGCGGCGGGACGCTGGTGCGTACCCGCGTCAACGAGATTTCCGTCATGGGCAGGAATACGCAGGGTGTACGCCTGATAACCCTGGTCAATGGCGAGAGTCTGGTCGGTATCGAGCGTGTCGTCGAGGACAAGGATGAAGATGACGGTAGTGACGATGATGAGATCGCTGGCGGCACGGATGAGCGCGAACAATGATGGTCAATCTGAGGGCTAGACAAATTACCTCAACACAAACTTCCTCCCGACGGGAGAGGAAATTTTAAGGAATAACCAATAATGTCCAAGATCTACAATTTCAGTGCCGGGCCCGCGGTGTTGCCAGCGGCCGTACTGGAACAGGCGCGTGATGAATTGCTCGACTGGCACGCTAGCGGCATGTCGGTGATGGAGATGAGTCACCGCAGTAAAGAGTATCTTTCGATTGCCGAGCAGGCTGAAGCCGACCTGCGTGAATTACTGTCCATCCCGGCGGATTACCGGGTGTTGTTTCTCCAGGGTGGTGCGACCAGTCAGTTTGCTATGGCGCCAATGAACCTGCTGCGAGGCAGGCAACAGGCAGACTATGTGAATACTGGTGCCTGGTCAAAAAAGGCCATTGCCGAGGCACGGCGCTATTGCGAGGTGAACGTGGTGGCTTCATCGGAAGACAGCAATTTCACCAGCATCCCTGCATTTGAGTCCTGGCAACTGAATGCCGATGCGGCCTATCTGCATTACACGCCGAATGAAACCATCGGTGGTGTCGAGTTTCACTGGGTACCGGAAACGGGTGACGTGCCGCTGGTGGTGGATATGTCATCGACCCTGCTGTCCCGGCCGATTGATGTCTCGCGCTTCGGTGTGATTTACGCCGGGGCCCAGAAGAATATCGGCCCGGCCGGTCTGACGGTGGTGATTGTACGGGATGAGCTGCTCGGCGAGACCCTTGCAGGCACGCCCTCCATGTTTGATTACAAGCTGCATGCCGATAACGGCTCCATGCTGAATACTCCGCCAACCTTTGGCTGGTATCTCGCCGGCCTGGTATTCAAATGGTTGAAACAGCAGGGCGGTCTTGCGGCCATGGCGGCGGTTAACCGGCGCAAGTCACAACGCCTGTACGAAGCCATTGCCGGCTCGGACTTCTACACCAGTCCGGTTGATGCTGACTGCCGCTCCTGGATGAATGTACCGTTCACGCTTGCCGATGCCGGACTCGACAGTGAGTTTCTCTCCCGGGCCAGGTCAGCCGGGTTGCTCAACCTGAAGGGTCACCGCTCCGTAGGTGGCATGCGTGCCAGTATTTATAACGCCATGCCCGAGGCAGGTGTTGATGCCTTGATAGACTTTATGGGTGAGTTCGAACGCACGCAGGCCTAGATATTCGGGCGCTACCTATCAATCTCTGATTACCAGGTACTTTCCTAACAATGCACAAGATTCTGACTCTGAATAATATTTCTCCTGTAGGTCTGGAGCGTTTTCCGCGTACTTCCTACGAAGTGGCCTCCGAGATCCAGCATCCGGACGCCATCCTGCTGCGTTCCTTCAACATGCACGACATGGTAGTGCCAGCATCTGTCAAGGCGATTGGTCGTGCCGGTGCCGGTGTCAACAACATCCCGGTTGAGCGCATGAGCCAGGCCGGTATCCCGGTTTTCAATGCGCCGGGTGCGAATGCCAATGCAGTGAAAGAACTGGTGATTGCCGGGATGTTGATGGCATCCAGAAACCTCTGTCAGGCATGGGAATTTTCCCGCTCCCTTGAAGGCGAGGATGCCGCTATCCACAAAGCGGTTGAGGCAGGGAAAAAGCAGTTTGTCGGCTTTGAATTGCCGGGCAAGACCCTCGGCGTGATCGGGCTGGGTGCAATTGGCGTACAGGTTGCCAATGGCGCCCTGGCGCTGGGCATGAATGTCATTGGCTTTGACCCGGATATCACGGTGAAGCGTGCATGGGAGATGTCTTCGGATGTTCGACAGGCCGCGAGCGTCGAGGAATTACTGGCGCATGCAGACTACGTGACATTTCATGTACCACTGGTCGACGCAACCCGTAACATGATCAATACCGAACGCCTCAAGCTGATCAAGGACAATGCGGTGATCCTGAATTTTTCGCGTAATGGCGTCGTTGACGACGAAGCGGTGGTCGCTGCAATCGATGCCGGCAGGGTGTATTCCTACGTCTGCGATTTCCCGAGCAACCTGCTGAAGAACCATCCGCGCATTGTGACTTTGCCGCACCTGGGCGCCTCTACCCAGCAGGCCGAGGACAATTGCGCCGTTATGGTGGCTGAAGAAGTGCGTGATTTCCTTGAGAACGGCAATGTAAGGAATTCAGTTAATTTCCCGGAAATGCAAATGCCACGTAATGGTAATAACCGCGTTGCCGTGGTGAATGAGAATGTGCCGAATATGCTCGGTCAGATTTCAACCTGCATGGCAAATTCCGGGTTGAATATTCTCGACATGTTAAACAAATCGCGAAATGAACTGGCCTATACACTGGTTGATGTCGACTCGGAGGTTCAATCCGCATGCCTGAAAGAGATAGCAGCCATCAGGGGTGTCCTGAATGTGCGGTCTCTGTAGGCCTGGCAAGGATTCGTAGCAACGTATTGTGCAGTAATGAGCGGTTTTAGCTCGTGGCAACACCTTGCGAGACCTGTGTGTGGCACTGAATGCGGCTGATTAAGATGAGTTCCGAGAAAAAACTTGACAAACTGCGAGCCAGGATCGATGCGCTGGATGAACAGATCCAGACATTGATCAATGCACGCGCCCAGTGTGCCGCAGAGGTTGCCGAGGTCAAGTCAGGTCAGGGCGAGGATACCCATTTTTACCGGCCGGAACGCGAGGCAGCTATCCTGCGCCGTGTCAGCGAGCGCAATACCGGTCCCCTGGCGGCTGAGGAAATGGTGCGCTTGTTCCGGGAGATCATGTCGGCCTGCCTGGCCCTGGAGAAACCGCTTACGATTGCCTATCTGGGTCCTGAAGGAACGTTCACGCAGGCAGCTGCACTGAAGCAGTTCGGTCATTCTGTGCAAACGCTGGCACTGGATACTCTTGATGATGTCTTCCGGGAAGTGGCTGCCGGTGCTGCGGACTACGGCGTTGTGCCGGTAGAAAACTCCACTGAAGGGGTGATCAGTCACACGCTCGATCTGTTTCAACAGTCACGCCTGAGCATCTGTGGAGAAGTCGAGTTGCGTATCCACCATCATCTGCTGGTGAGCAACGCGAATGCAAAAGTGACCCGGGTGCTGGCACACCAGCAGGCACTGGCGCAGTGCCGTGGCTGGCTGGAAGCAAATCTTCCGGGTGCCGCCTATGTTGCAGTTGGCAGCAATGCAGAGGCTGCTCGCCTGGTTCGTGATGATGAGCATGCAGCGGCCATTGCCAGTGATATGGCCGCCGAGCTCTACAGGCTCACAATTAAGGAAAGAAATATCGAGGACCAGCCGGACAATACCACCCGCTTCCTGGTGATCGGGCCGCAGGCCGCCTTGCCCAGTGGCAGGGACAAGACCTCGCTGCTGGTGTCGGTGAACAACAAGCCCGGTGCCCTGTATGCCATGCTGCAGCCGATCGCACAGCACGGGATCAGCATGACGCGTATTGAGTCCCGCCCGTCACGGCAGGCAATGTGGGAATATGTCTTCTATATCGATGTCGATGGTCATCGCGATGATGCCGATGTTGCCGCCGCATTGCTGGCTCTTGAACAGGCGGCCTTTGCCGTGAAGGTGCTGGGTTCCTATCCAAAGGCGGTCATCTAGCTTGAGAAACAACATCGCGGATGCAGTCCGCTCCTGTGGCTGTAGCTGTTCCGGTGCAGGAGCGTTTTGCAGACGCGATCTGTAAAATCGCGTTTATGCCAAAAACAATCGACAATTTTCTGGAGCTGGCCGCCCCCGGCGTCCGTGCCCTGCAACCGTATCTGCCTGGCAAGCCGGTGGCAGCGCTGGAGCGTGAATACGGTATCCGCAATGCCATCAAGCTGGCCTCCAATGAAAACCCGTTTGGTCCGGGCCCACTGGCCGTGGCCGCAGCCAGGGCGGCTATCGAGGACCTTTCCCTTTACCCGGAAGGCAGTAGTTACCTGCTGGCAGATCGACTTGCCTTGAAGCATCAGCTCGAGCGGGCGTGTATTACGCTGGGCAATGGCTCCAATGATGTGCTCGATATCATTGCGCGGGTGTTCCTGACGCCGGGACATGAGGCGGTGTTTTCGCGGTATGCCTTTGCAGTCTACCCGATCATCGTGCAGGCCGTGGGTGCGACTGCGCGTGTTGCCCCGGCACATGATGGCAGTCGCGGACCGGCTTATGGCCATGACCTGGCAGCAATGCTTGAGCGGGTCGGGTCGACGACGCGACTGGTGTTTATCGCCAATCCCAATAACCCAACCGGCACCTGGCTAAACAGTGCTGAACTCGAGTCATTCATTGCGGCCTTGCCGTCTCATGTCATGGTGGTCGTCGACGAGGCCTATTTCGAGTATGTCGAGCAGGACAGTTATCCGGATACCTCCGCCTGGCTGGCTCGCTTTCCGAACCTCATTGTGACCCGGACCTTTTCCAAGGCCTATGGCCTGGCCGGTCTGCGGATTGGCTATGCGCTGTCACACCCGGACGTGGCCGGTCTGCTGAACCGGGTACGGCAGCCCTTCAATGTCAACAGCGTGGCACAGGCAGCCGCACTGGCCGCGCTGGACGATGTTGATTACCTGCAGCAATGTATACGGCGTAACCGCGAAGGCATGGCACAGCTGGTCGCCGGATTTGAGGGGCTCGGTCTCTCCTATATAGAGTCGGTCGGCAACTTTGTGGCCGTCGATACCGGCAGGTCGGGGGCGGATGTCTATGAGGCGCTGCTTCAGCAGGGGGTGATTGTGCGCCCGGTGGCGAATTACGGGATGTCCGAATATCTGCGTGTTAGCGTCGGGCGCGCGGATGAAAATGCCCGTTTTCTGAATGCGCTGGAGCAGGTGCTGCATGATTGAACGACTCTGTATTATCGGTGTAGGCCTCATCGGCGGCTCGCTGGCGCGTGCTCTGCGCGCAGCGGCTGGCTGCCGGGAAGTGGTCGGTGCCGGTCGCAATGCCGCTAACCTGCAAACCGCGGTAGAGCTGGGAGTCATTGATCGTTATGAGACCGATCTTGCACAGGCTGTCAGTGGCGCCGACATGGTGGTGGTATGCGTGCCACTGGGCGCCATGGAAGGGGTGTTCAATGCCATCAAGGGACGGCTCGCCCGGGATGCCGTGCTCACCGATGCCGGCAGCGCCAAGGGCAGTGTCATTAAAGCCGCACAGCGGGCGTTTGGCAGCGTTCCGGATTTTTTCGTACCGGGACACCCGATTGCCGGTACCGAGCAAAGCGGGGTCGAGGCATCGTTCCCGGGTCTGTACCAGGACCGCCGCGTGATTTTGACACCGTTGCCGAACACCCTGTCCGCTGCGACCGAGCGGGTACGCGCCATGTGGGAGGTCGCCGGTGCACAGGTCGTGAGCATGGACCCGCTGCATCATGATGCTGTGCTGGCTGCCACCAGCCACTTGCCTCATCTACTGGCCTATTCGCTGGTGGATACCCTGAGCAGGCTGGATGAAAACAATGAAGTGTTTGATTATGCGGCTGGCGGTTTTCGTGACTTTACGCGCATTGCCTCCAGCGACCCGGTCATGTGGCGTGATATTTGCGTCGCCAATGCTGATGCCATCCTGCTGATGATCGGGCATTTCGTGGATGATCTGCAGGCGTTGAGCGAAGCGATCAGGCGTAACGATGGCGAACAGCTGCTTGCAGTCTTCACTGCAGCCAAGGCGGCACGTGACCGCTTCATAGAGAAGACATCCCAATGACAACGATTATCTCTGAGGCCACAGCTATCCGCTTCAAGGTGATAGCCGGCGGGCAGCTCTCCGGGGAGCTGCGCGTGCCGGGTGACAAATCCATTTCGCATCGTTCCATCATGCTTGGCTCGCTGGCTGAAGGGCACACCGAGGTGAGTGGTTTTCTGGAAGGCGAAGACAGCCTTGCAACCCTGGCTGCTTTTCGCGCCATGGGTGTGCAGATCAGCGGCCCGCATGCCGGCAAGGTACAGATCGAGGGTGTCGGCTTGCATGGCTTGCAGGCACCCGCCGCTGAGCTGAATCTTGGTAACTCCGGTACCTCCATGCGCCTGATGTCAGGATTGCTTGCGGGCCAGGCCTTTTCAACCACACTGACAGGTGATGCGTCGCTGTCCAGCCGTCCGATGAAACGGGTGGTCGAACCATTGACGGCGATGGGTGCGTATATCGGGGCGAGCGCTGCCGGCACTGCACCGTTGTCGATACGTGGCGGAGCGACGCTCGTCGGCATTGATTACGACATGCCGGTTGCCAGTGCGCAGGTGAAATCCAGCCTGTTGCTTGCCGGGCTGTATGCCCGGGGACAGACCTGTGTATCCGAACCGGCGACAACACGCGATCACACCGAGCGCATGTTGAGCGGTATGGGCTACCCGGTGCAGCGCAGCGGCAATCGCGTCTGTATCGAAGGCGGGCATTCACTGCGTGGTATTGCCATCGATGTACCGGCGGATATTTCCTCGGCAGCATTCTTCCTGGTGGGCGCCAGTATTGCTCCGGGATCCGATCTGTTGCTGGTGCATGTTGGAATGAACCCGACACGCACTGGCATTATCGATATCCTGCAGCGTATGGGGGCTGACATCAGCGTCATGAATGAGCGTGACGTCGGTGGCGAACCGGTTGCCGATCTGCGTGTGCGCTCTGCAGCATTGCACGGTATCGAGATCCCGCCGGAACTGGTACCGCTGGCGATAGACGAGTTCCCCGTGATCTTCGTCGCGGCGGCCTGCTCGCACGGCAGGACGGTGTTGACCGGTGCCGAGGAACTGCGTGTCAAGGAAAGTGACCGTATCCAGGTGATGGCAGATGGTTTGCAGACACTTGGCATCGATGCACAGGCAACCCCTGACGGTATGATCATTCATGGGGGTGTGATCGGTAGCGGCTGTGTTGACAGTCACGGTGACCATCGTATTGCCATGGCATTCTCCATGGCCGCACTGCGTGCACAGGGTGAAATAGAGATTAGCAACTGTGCCAATGTGAATACCTCGTACCCCGGGTTCGTCGAACAGGCCAGCCAGGCTGGCCTGAATATCAGGGCGACCAGTGAGCAAGCCGGATAGGCACAGCGAAATCTGACCGTGCTGCAGAATAGCCAATTATGAGCAATCCTGATCAACTTGCCGGGCAGGCTGTCCCGGTAATTACCATCGACGGTCCCAGTGGTTCGGGCAAAGGCACCATTAGCCAGGCACTGGCAGAACACCTGGGCTGGCACCATCTGGACAGTGGTGCCCTGTACCGCCTGCTGGCTTACGCAGCATTGCAGCAATCGCTTGAGCTTGCAGATGAAACGGTGCTGGTGGCGCTGGCTGGCCGCCTGAGCAAAAACTATCGCTTGCCGACGCGAGAGGATCCGGGTATCCGCCTGGATGGTGTGGATGTCAGCGATGCCCTGCGTACCGAGTCCTGTGCCAACGCGGCATCCAGAATAGCCGCCATGCCGGCTGTTCGAGAGGTGTTGCTGGCGTGGCAGCGCTACTATCGTCAGCTACCGGGCTTGATCGCCGATGGGCGCGATATGGGGACGGTGGTTTTTCCAGACGCAACCCTGAAATTGTTCCTCACCGCACGCCCCGATGTGCGTGCCGAGCGACGCTATAATCAGTTGAAAAACAAGGGGATAGAAGCCAACCAAGCAATGCTCGTAAGGGAGGTGGAGTCACGGGATGCACGTGATTCTGCACGCAAGGCCTCGCCCCTGAAGCCGGCTGCGGATGCGCTGATCATCGATAATAGTGACCTGAATGAGGCGGATACCTTTCGGCAGGTGCTGGAAGCAGTCCATACGGTCCTATGAAAATCCCTGTACAATTAAGCAGATACACGTATAATCTTGTTTCCGTTTGGATCGGGGATGTATCCCCGGCCATTTTTTTAACCTGACCTGCGGTATCACCAGATACAGTAGCTATTTTAAATGGACCGTGGTTTCACGGTTCTAGGATGATGTCTCCCATGACCGAAAGTTTTGCTGAAATGTTTGAAGAGAGCCTCGTTAACCAAAATTTAACGAGAGGTTCTGTAGTAACAGGGACAGTTGTTGATATTCAATCAGATAGTGTCATCGTTAATGCCGGGTTGAAGTCGGAAGGCATTATTCCTATCGAAGAATTCAAGAATGCCTCTGGTGAAATAGAAATAGAAATTGGCGACGAAGTCGAAGTTTCCCTGGAAGCGGTGGAAGATGGTTTCGGTGAAACCAAACTGTCGCGTGAAAAGGCGAAACGGGATGAAGTATGGCGCCGGCTCGAAAAGGCATATGAAAATGGAGACATCATCAAGGGCGTCATCAGTGGCAAGGTTAAAGGTGGATTTACTGTTGATATAGAAGAGATTCGTGCCTTCCTGCCAGGTTCGCTGGTCGATGTACGACCGGTACGCGATCCGGTTTTCCTCGAAGGCAAGGAACTTGAATTCAAGCTGATCAAACTTGATCAACGTCGCAATAACGTTGTGGTTTCACGTCGTGCAGTAGTTGAAACAGAATTCAGTGCAGAACGAGAGGCGCTGCTTGAGAATCTGCAGGAAGGCATGACCGTCAAGGGTATTGTCAAGAACCTGACTGATTATGGTGTATTTGTGGACCTGGGTGGTATCGATGGTCTGTTGCACATCACCGATATGGCATGGAAGCGTGTCAAACACCCGTCTGAAATAGTCAACGTCGGCGATGAAATTGATGTCAAGGTGCTCAAGTTCGATCGCGAGCGCAATCGTGTATCCCTGGGTATGAAACAATTGGGTACCGATCCATGGGCAGATTTGGCACGTCGTTATCCGGCCAACTCACGCCTGTTCGGCAAGGTTACAAATATTGCCGATTACGGTTGCTTTGTTGAGATCGAAGAGGGCGTTGAAGGCCTGGTGCACGTTTCGGAAATGGACTGGACCAACAAGAACGTCAATCCGTCAAAGATGGTCCATATCGGCCAGGAGGTCGAGGTGATGGTGCTGGATATCGACGAGGAACGCCGTCGCATCTCACTGGGCATCAAGCAGTGCTACCCGAATCCCTGGGATGAGTTCGGCGCTACCCGCAACAAGGGTGACGTGGTCAAGGGCACCATCAAGTCCATCACCGATTTCGGTATTTTCATCGGCATGGAAGGTGACATCGATGGGCTGGTGCATCTGTCGGATATTTCCTGGCATGAGCCGGGCGAAGAAGCCGTGCGGAAATTCGCCAAGGGTGACGAGATTGAAGCCGTTGTGCTGTCCGTCGACCCTGAGCGTGAGCGCATCTCTCTGGGTATCAAGCAGCTGGAGAAAGACCCGTTCTCGAATTTTGTTGCGGAACACAGCAAGGGCAGCATCGTTACTGGTACGGTCAGGGAAGTGGATGCGAAGGCGGCAATCATCGATCTGGGTGATGGTGTTGACGGCACCCTGCGTGCGTCAGAGCTGTCCCGCGACCGGATTGAGGATGCACGTACCATGCTGAGCGTTGGCGACGAGGTAGAGGCCAAGTTCATGGGGGTTGACCGAAAGAGCCGTGCCATCATGTTGTCCGTCAAGGCAAAGGACAGCGAGGACGAGGCGGCCATGATGCAGGACTACGGAGCAGGTTCTGCAGAAGCAACCACAAATCTTGGGGATGTGCTCAAGAAGCATATGAACGGTGACGAGAGTTAGTCACCCTCCTGATTGGGAATAATGGCCTGTGCATCGGATTATGACTGGAACGGAAACTTTCATCCGGGTTGGTGGATAAAATGACAAAGTCTGAATTGATCGAGATACTTGCGGCTAAAAACGGACATCTGAATCACAAGGATGTCGAGTTGGCGGTCAAAAGTCTGCTTGAGCAAATGAGCTGGGCACTCGCAACCGGGCAGCGGATAGAGATCAGGGGTTTTGGCAGTTTCTCCCTGCATTATCGTCCTCCGCGTATTGGCAGAAACCCGAAGACCGGCGATTCAGTTGCCTTGGCGGCCAAACATGTTCCCCATTTCAAGCCAGGAAAGGAACTCAGGGAACGCGTCAATGAGGGGCTTGCTCGCGAAAAGGGATTTTAGGACGTACTTTCCAGGTTCAACCCGGCCGCAGTCTTCCCCGATCAGGAATCCAGGGTGACTGCATACAGGCCGGGTATCCCCGTTTCTTGCACTACCAGTCCAATCGTTGAGGATCAACAGGCTTTGGTGTTTCTGGCCGTCATCAGTTCTCGTTTTTCGCTGGCCTGATGCAGGAGCTGCTCTGGTTTTTGTTGCCGGTAGCTGCCGCCTTTGGCTGGTTTGCCGCAAAACGCAGTAAAGGTAATGCCGGTAGCTGCTCTGATTCCATTCTTGGTACCGACTACATCAAGGGTCTGAATTACCTCCTCAATGAGCAACAGGACAAGGCCATTGATGTTTTTATACGGATGCTGGAGGTCAATAGTGATACCGTTGAAACCCATCTTGCTTTGGGCACCCTGTTCAGAAAGCGCGGAGAAGTTGATCGCGCCATCCGTATCCATCAGAACCTGATCGCACTTTCCACGCTGAATTCCGAAGAGCGCGCCGATGCTGTGCTGGAACTTGGACAGGACTACATGAAGGCCGGGTTGTTTGATCGTGCTGAAGGCCTGTTCAAGGAGCTGATTGACAGCAATGTCCACCTGTCGACGGTGCTGCCAATGTTGCTCGATATTTATCAGCAGGAAAAGGATTGGGAAAATGCCATTGGTATTGCCGGCCAGATGGGCTTCGTGGGCGAGCAACCGGCAAAATCGGTAATCGCACAGTTTTATTGCGAACTGGCCGAGAATGCCCGCGCCAGGGGGTATGGCGAGGAGGCCGCGAGCTTGCTAAAGAAGGCCAGCGAATACGATCCCCATTGCGCCCGCGCACGACTCATTGTTGGGAATATTGCCAGGCAAAGCGGTGATTATCGTACTGCGCTGGATGCTTATGAGCAGGTTGCAGAACGCGACATTGAGTTGTTACCGGAAATTCTTGATGACATGCACACCTGTCACCAGGAACTTGGCACTGCAAAGGCCTTTATAGATTACCTGCACGAAGCGATCAGCCGCTATGCCGGTATATCGCCTGTGCTCGCGCTGGCAGGCATATTGAGTGAAGCAGAGGGTAGTGAGTCGGCTGCCCGATTTATCGCCGGTGAACTGGGCAAGCGTCCTTCAGTACGCGGCCTGTCCCGTTTTATTGAACTCAGCCTGTCGAGAAGTGAGGGTGCCGCCCATGAAAACTTGTTGTTACTGAAGAACATGACCGACCAGCTGCTGGAAAACAAACCGGTTTACCAGTGCCGCGAATGCGGCTTCTACGGAAAAATTCTTCATTGGCAGTGCCCGAGCTGTAAACAATGGAATACCATAAAACCGATACATGGTGTTGCAGGCGAATAGATTGGCGGGCAGTCAACCACAGGGAAAATAAAAATGGCTGACAGGTATCAACCAAGAGTTATTGTCGCGCTTGATTATCCGGATGCAGAGTCTGCCATGCAGCTGGTTGCACGGCTGGCGCCTGATCTGTGCCGTTTGAAAGTTGGCAAGGAACTGTTTACCCGTGCCGGACCTCGTCTGGTGGAGGACCTTGTCGTGCGTGGTTTTGATATCTTTCTCGACTTGAAGTTTCATGATATTCCCAACACGGTGGCCAGCGCCTGTCATGCAGCGGCCGAGCTTGGAGTATGGATGTTGAACGTACATGCACTGGGCGGTGAACGAATGCTGCTGGCAGCGAAAGAGGGTGTTGCACGGGCAGGGCAGTCGCCCTTGCTGATCGCGGTTACCGTGTTGACGAGTATGGATGCGGTGGAGCTCGCTGCAGTAGGCCTGTCAGGTACCCCGCTGGACAATGTGCTGCGCCTCGCACATCTCGCGCAGCAGTCCGGTCTGGATGGCGTGGTTTGTTCCTCGCAGGAGACCGTGGCTCTCAGAGAGCAGCTCGATGCGGGTTTCAGACTGGTTACGCCGGGCATCCGACCGGCCGGCAGCCAGCCCGATGATCAGCGCCGCGTGATGACACCTGTTGATGCAGTCAGAAGCGGTTCTGACTATCTTGTCATTGGGCGCCCGGTGACCCGGGCTGACGATCCTGTGAGTGTTTTACGGACAATTAATTCAGAACTTTCCGCTTTAACCTAGTGGCCCTGGCAGGCATCCTGTGTGCGGTGGCGTAACGGCCTGTTGGCAGGCCTGGTCGCCATGACGATTCATTTCTTCAGGGAAGATACTATACAGGAGGCAGGAATGCACAAGGTTACAAAAACGTTTAGATCACTGTTGGTTTCTATGGCGATGCTGGTGTCGCTGCATGCCTATGCCGGGCCGGTCGATATCAACACAGCTGATGCCGCTACACTGGCCAGTGCCATGAATGGTGTGGGCGAGAAAAAGGCTGCGACAATCGTTGCCTACCGCGATGCGCACGGCCCTTTTACGCGCATTGAGGATCTATCCAATGTGAAAGGTATAGGACTGAGTACGATCGAAAAAAATCGCCAAAATCTCGCAGTAGGATCTGCGGGCAGGCAGTAATTACCTGGCTGCCATGATCCGGACACCCTGTCGGGATCGTGGCAGCCATCCAGTTTGGCAGTATGCGTATCTTTGTTGGCTTGTTTTTATTATAAATAACAGTTACATATTGACGGCGGGGCAGTAATGTTTAATCTGGTCAGAGTCGCTTTAACCCGTCCCTTCTCGCAGTCCCTCCCACTATACCTCGCCGCGAACAATCAAGGCTCACGAAGATTCAATATTCAGTCTGAAACGTCGATTACTAGGGAGATCTCATACGACACCTTATAATCCACTATTATTACAAGTCAGGGGCTATAAAAATGAAACTCTACCCAGTCATCTTGTCCGGTGGTTCCGGCTCACGCCTGTGGCCATTGTCACGCGAGCATTATCCCAAGCCGCTGTTGCCACTTGTTTCGGATAAGACGCTGCTGCAGCAAACCGCCTGTCGCCTGGATGGCCTTCCGGATATAGGTGATGCGGTCTATGTGTGCAATGAAGAACATCGTTTCCTGGTGGCCGAGCAGATCGCGCAGCTTGGCAAGACACCTGCCACCATCATTCTCGAGCCTGCCGGCAGAAATACAGCCCCTGCATTAACCCTGGCAGCCTTGTATCTCGTCAAGCAAGACCCCGATGCCATGATGGTGGTGATGCCGGCCGATCATGTCATGACAGAACCATTGCAGTTTGTTACTGCAGTCGAGCAGGGCAGTGGCAACGCCGAAAAGGGTGCACTGGTCACTTTCGGTATTGTGCCTGAATCACCCGAGACGGGTTACGGCTATATCAAGCGGGATACTCAGCTTGAAGGCAGTAGCGCATATTCAGTGGCGCGTTTCGTTGAGAAGCCCGACAGGCAAACTGCAGAAGGATATGTGAGCGAAGGAGGGTACTACTGGAACAGTGGCATATTCCTGATGCGCGCCGATCGCTGGCTGGATGAAATCAGCCAATATCATCCGGATATCCTGAGGAGCTGTCGCGAGGCAATGAATGCAGGCATCCAGGACCGTGATTTTTTTCGTGTCAACAAACAGAAATTTCATCAATGTCCCAGTGATTCCATCGACTATGCCGTCATGGAAAAAACCAAGCGTGCTGTGGTCGTTCCAATCAGTGCTGGCTGGTCCGATATTGGTGCCTGGTCGGCACTGTGGGATATCTGCCCTCATGATAGCGATGGCAACGTAATCCAGGGTGATGTGCTGGTGCAGGATACACATAATGCCTTCCTGGTCGCACAGCACCGTTGTCTCGCTACGGTGGGGCTGGATAATGTGGTAGTGGTGGAAACCGCAGATGCCGTACTGGTTGCCAGTATGGACAAGGCGCAGGATGTCAAGGCGATCGTGAATCGTCTCAAGGGCAGTGGACGTGAAGAGTGTAAGGTACATCGTCAGGTTTATCGCCCCTGGGGTTCTTACGAAGGCATCGATGCCGGTTCGCGATTCCAGGTAAAACGTCTGTCAGTCAAACCCGGGGCACAGCTCTCGTTACAGCTTCATCATCATCGCGCGGAACACTGGGTGGTGGTAAAAGGCACCGCGCGCGTTACCTGTGGAGACCAGGTGTTTGTGCTGCATGAAAATGAGTCGACGTATATACCCATCGGCGAAACACATCGCCTGGAAAATCCCGGCAATATTCCGCTGGAAGTGATCGAGATACAGTCAGGCAGTTATCTGGGTGAAGATGATATCGTCCGCTTTGAAGATGTTTATGACAGGGTTCAGGAAAAATGATTCAGGTGAAAATTTATGGATAGAATGATCAGGAAGGCGGTTTTCCCCGTAGCGGGACTGGGTACACGCTTTCTGCCGGCGACCAAGGCAAACCCCAAGGAAATGCTGACGGTAGTTGATAAGCCGTTGATCCAGTACGCGGCAGAAGAGGCCGTCAATGCTGGCATAGATGAACTTATCTTTGTTACCAGCAGCAGCAAGCGCGCGATCGAGGATCACTTTGACAAGAACTACGAGCTGGAATGCGAACTCGAAAAGAAGGGCAAGACTGAGCTGCTCAAGATTGTGCAGGAGGTGGTGCCGGCCAATGTGACCTGTGTCTATGTGCGTCAGCCGGAAGCCCTGGGGCTGGGTCATGCCGTATTATGTGCCAGACCGGTAGTAGGTAACGAACCTTTTGCAGTCATCCTCGCAGATGACCTGATCAACGCTGGTGGCAAATGTGTGCTTGCCCAGATGGCCTCAGTATACAACCAGTATCAAGCCAGTATCCTCGGTGTCGAGGAAGTGCCACCGGAGGAAACCGACAAGTACGGAATTGTCGATCCGGGCAAAACGGATGGCCGCGTCTCCCAGGTGCAAAATATCGTGGAGAAGCCGTCACCCGAGGCGGCTCGTTCCAATCTGGCCGTAGTTGGGCGCTATATCCTGACACCGACTATCTTCAAGTATCTGGAAAAGATCCCGCGTGGCGCTGGCGGTGAGATCCAGCTAACGGATGCCATCGAACAATTACTGCTTGAGGAACAGGTGCTGGCCTATCGTTTTGAAGGAAAACGGTATGATTGTGGCAACAAGCTGGGTTATCTGCAGGCAACAGTGGAGTTTGCCCTGCAACATCCCGAATTGCGTGATGACTTCCTTGCGTATTTGGTCGCCGAGTTTGGTCAGGGCGCAAGGAAACTGCTGCAAGAAGTCATCAACCACTGAACCTGCTGTTATAGCAACAGTCCGTCGGCTGCCCTGGTAACAGGCCACGCTTATGAAGGGGCTTCCTTCTGCAGAGTGAGTGCCCTGAAAAAAATAATGGCTCCCAGGGGACCGTTGGGGGGCTGGGAATGTCCTGAACGGCAGCTTCACGCTCAAGACCGGACCTATAGGGCTGGCTAATATAAGCCGTGGCTACAGGACCGGAACCGACCAAGCCCGTGTCAAAACTCGCATCATTGCTCATTATGTCCTGGAATATCCCGAAACCGGAATAAGGAGCACGATGAAAATCGAGATAATCGATTTTCGTATCGCTTAGTCCTGCACATCACAATTTATTGTGTATTTATTATCACTAGTAAATACAGGCACGTTTGTCTGGAATTCCACGTGTAACCGGCAGGCACCAGTGGATCATCAGGTGATACTATCCCTGCACCCAAGGTGACTCTGTCTACGATCTGGCGATGCCGGGGGAGGGTGCAACCCGTCCTAGTGGTAAGTCTTTCAGTTGATCTATATCAAAACACAATTACCACAAAAGTAGTATGGTATTGATCAGGTAGTGAGGTGGGGGTTGAAATGATGCACAAGGTCACGCGAGAAGAGCTGGAAAGAATTGATACCATGACCGTTCTGGAGGCCGTTGCATATGCCAACCGGTTGAGCAACAGAATGAAATGTGATGACTGCGTTCATGAGGAACGGCAAAACGGATTGGCGTTATTGGAACGACTCGCTGAGAGAGCGAGTTTTCTTAAAATTACGCTAGAGCCACCAACATTTTGCCGAATTGGGTGGAGTCAAAAAAATAGCCCTGCACCCGAGGCAGACACCTGTCAGCGATCTGTCATGACGGGGGAGAGCGCAGCTAGTCCAAGTGACAGGGTTTATTATTGATTAGTTCTGAAAAGCCACACTCACGGCGTACACCAACAAAATAAATGCCGCATTTATACCTACAATTAGTGATATAGCAATCAGTCTATTCCAGATACTCCCCTTTGTTTTATAGAGCGCGGCGCTCAGAGATACCCTGCCATACCCAATCCTTCTGCGATCTGGGTGTCGTCTTCGATCTTTTTCGACTAAAAAACCCTGACTATCCGTTAACGGAAATACAACAGGGGAATCATCACGACGATCGTCTGCTTGCCTAGCGACCAGCTCCATTACTCTCTCCGTAAATTACTGTTGGCTACAGTATATCAGTCGTTGTCAGTACGCTTGTCTCGACATGCCAGGTTGTGGTCAGTCACAGATAACAATAGGGGATTGTTACTGTGGATGATATAGGACAAAGTCCTGCAGCAGAATCAGATTTATCTACAAATGCCAGTCGCACACCCGGTGATACTGTCTCTGCACCCGAGCGGCACTGTCAGCGATCTGTCAAAACAGGGAGGGTACGCTCCCCCAATACAATCAGCGCAGCCTAGAGCTTCTGGGAGTATTCGCCGATCAACCATTCAACGCAGCAAGGCCCAAGTATGCAAACTGATCAGGGCGTACGGGTACTGCCTGCCCGCAACGGCGGCAGACAATGCTACCGAGCCACTCAGGCGGACAAGGCGGCGTGGGAGCGATCCCGACGCCCCAAAGCCTGCCGCCTTGCTCAGCATGGTAAGCTTCGGCGTAGCGTAGCTTATAAGCTGGCGCTAGATTGGTCCCCTGAACAGATATCAGGCTGGGTAAAGTGCACATATCCTGATGATGAGACTCTGCGTGTGTCGCATGAAACGATTTATAAAAGTATTTTCGTTCAGGCACGAGTTGTACTGAAAAAAGAGCTTCAGAAGCATTTACGTACCCAGCGTGCATTTCTTCAGTCGAGAGGCAGCAGCCTTCGAGGCGCCGGTCTTGTTCAGATTGTCGATGGCGTCTCTATTGCTGACCGACCAGCGGAGATCGAAGATCGTGCGGTTCCTGGTCACTGGGAAGGTGACCTCATTGCCGGTTTTGCCGCTTCGTATATTGCTACACTGGTTGAACACCAGTCACAATTTACATGCTCGTTAAAGTCAACGCTAAAGATACAACAGCGTGGTTACCGCCTTGAGCAAACAGGTCAGCAAGCTTCGCAATCAGCTTCGCCAATCACTGACCTGGGGTCGGGGCATGGAGCTGGCCGACCATAAGACATTCACCCTGGTGACGGATACCAAAGTCTATTTTTGTGATCTACGAAGCCCATGGCAGCGCGGCACGAATGAAAATACGAACCGACTGCTGCGCCAGTACTTCCCGAAAGGGGCAGACCTGTCTGTGTATTCACAGGCCGAGTTAAACAAAGTCGCTCGAAAGCTGAATCAGCGTCCCAGAAAAACCTTGGGATATGAAACACCCGCAGATAAACTGCAGGCAAGTGTTGCAGCGATCAGTTGAACCCGACACTGTAAACAGACCTTAAGAGTCCCGGCGTCAGTCGGCCCCGATTCGTGGGGACATTTGTAATCTTGAAACACTCCGCACTTATTTTTCGATTACTATTGTCGGCATTTACCCGAGTAAAGGACTCTGCAAGATGACATTCATGAGTACAATGTCCTTGCGGTAACAATGTCATTATTTAGGAGTGAATCATGCAAATGAAAGTAAAAGCATGGGCAATCGTTGCCTGTATTCTCACCATGTCGATAGCAGCACCTGGGTTTGCAGCCATGAGCGCCACAGAACTGGCGAAGCTTGCACAGAACCCGGTCGGCAATCTGATCAGCGTGCCTTTTCAGAACAACACCAATCTCAATTTCGGGCCGGAGGGGGGTACCCAGAACGTGCTCAACATCCAGCCGGTGATCCCGATCTCTGTGAGCAGTGAATGGAGCATCATCACCCGCACCATTGTGCCTGTCATTTCCATGCCGGCGCTCAGCCCGGATGACAGTCGCACCAATGGCATTGGCGATACGCAGTTTACGGCGTTCCTCTCTCCGGCTAATCCGGGCAAGTGGATCTGGGGTGTAGGGGGCATCGTCCAGTTACCCACGAACAGCAATTCGGAGCTGGGTAATGACAATTGGGGTCTAGGCCCTTCATTCGTAATGCTGCGCCTCGAGAAGGGCAACCCGTGGGTGTATGGTGCGCTGGTCAACAATGTGTGGTCGGTTGGCAGCCGTGATTCGGTGTCATACAACAACGGACTGATCCAGCCGTTCCTCAACTACAACTTCAAGGGAGGGCTGTATCTCACCAGCGCCCCCATCCTTACCGTTAACTGGAAGGCTGATAGCGGTGAGCAGTGGACCGTACCCCTGGGCGGCGGTGTCGGCAAGATCTTTCATTTCGGCAGGCTGCCGGTGAACACGCAGTTGTCGGCCTACTATAATGTGGCCGCGCCTGATAACGGCGCCAACTGGCAAATTCGTGCACAAGTGCAATTGATGTTTCCCAAATAGTAATTGATTCAGCTGGAACGTTGTATTCAGCATAAAAGTCCGTCTTCAGATTCACTTGGCAACCTGGAGCCATCAGCGCAAATGTGGAAGTTCAACGGCGGACAGTCCCTGCTTGGTGCTTTAATTATTTGGAGCGAACGTGATGACGAAAAGTCTGGGACGGTTTCTTGCGTTCCGGTTGACACCCCCACGCTGTACCTCTGGAGCTGGGCTACTCTCAAATTACGGTTACAGGACGGGAACGGCAACTTATGCAGCTACTGAGATCTTCCTGATGACGCCGGGAATGTCGCTTTGTGGCCGGACTCCCCCGTACCCAGAAGCGCCAGAGTGTGGCCCTCTCCAGGCTGTGAACGGCAGGTTACTGTCTGCAATGCGACACAGGGACTGACTCTAGATAAGAAAATGCTATAGAGTGCAAGGATGGCCTTGGTCACGCAACCTCAGCAATCTGCGTCTGGTCATATTGGCTTTCTTCAGGATAT
The DNA here is from genome assembly GCA_963701505.1 of uncultured Gammaproteobacteria bacterium. Lineage (GTDB taxonomy): Bacteria > Pseudomonadota > Gammaproteobacteria > UBA9214 > UBA9214 > UBA9214. The sequence continues at coordinate 202,914 of CAVOZZ010000011.1, read as the reverse complement.
AAATTTGGTATCGTTCCTCATGGGTAAGCTGCGTATAGCCTCTCATGTGTGTTCCTCTTGCTTGGCGGTCAGAAATGTCAGAATGCTAACGCAGCTTGCCCTCTTGCCGTCACGTAGTGTTGCACTTACAAAGTGAATTCACGAGCCGTAAAAAGAACTGGAAATATACTTTATGAGAGACATCAGAAGAGTTGGGCATAAAGCGATTTCATTGGTAGAGGAAGTTGGTCTGATAATTATTGCCATTTCTACTGTAATCGCGGTTGGAATAGAAATTTCATCAATGTTCGAAGCAAGGACGGTCACCTTGGCGGATTTGCTGCTTCTCTTTATATATCTCGAGGTGCTCGCAATGGTGGCGATGTATCTTGATTCAGGTAAGTTGCCAGTTCGAATGCCTCTGTATATCTCGATTGTTGCACTGGCGCGCTACATGATTTTGGACATGAAAAGCCTTGATACCTGGAGAATGCTGGGTGTTGCTGGAGCGGTGTTGCTGATCTCTTTAGCTATCCTTGTAATCAGATATGGACATACTCGATTTCCCTACAGCAAAGAGTATAATAGCTAGCAAGGTGCCCAAGCCGGAGGACGGCATTGATGCCGCATGGCTTGATCGCTACGAATGACCGAAGTTGCTGCAACTGAGACCTTCCCGGGAGCACCGGGAAGGTCTTGCTCTGGGCAGAGTTACTCCTTTACAAGAATTGTGTGGAACAACTCCATCCTGGCTGTGAACGGCAGATACGCGGCGGATACCGGAAATTGACTGGTTAACAAATTAGGATTTACAACGGAGGAAGAATCATGAAGAAATCAAAAAATTCCATCAGTCATTTCACTTCACTTCTAGCGGTGCTGTTTTCCGGGAGTGTCTTTGCACCGATTTCGTCGCAGGCCGACGAGCATTCGGTAGGTTACCAGTACGATATGCGCGGGCAGGTTGTCCGCAACGCCAACGGTGAATGTCTCAGGACATCGCAGTGGAGTCCGACAGTCGCCATTAAAGAGTGTGATCCGGGCATCGTAGCAGACCGTAAAGACATGGTTCCCGTCAGGGAAGAAAAGGCGATGGTAACCGGAGTGGCCACCCAGCTTAACCTGCTGGTGCTGCAGGCGGGCGATGCGTTTGCCTTTGATAGCGCCGAGCTGAGCGCGGCCGGAAAGCAGCAGTTGGCAGAGGCCATGAGCGTACACAAGGACGTCTATATTTATCGTGTCTATATTGATGGTTACACTGATGAAATCGGTGATAACAGTTACAACCTGAAACTGTCCCAGCGTCGTGCCGAGGCAGTGCAGGCGGAACTGGTTGCACTGGGTCTGCCGAAGGAACGTACCCGGGTCGCCGCGCATGGTTCGGCTGACCCGCTGGTGACTTGTACCGGTAAGGCCGGAGCCTCTCTGATCAGATGCCTTGCCCCCAATCGTCGTACAGAAGTCAAGTTTGTCGTTCCCGTCGTCAGTACGGCCGCCGCTACCGAATTCGTGGCAAGACGCCGTAGTGAGGAAATCAAGGACAAGAACATTGCTGCAGAGGCACTGGTTGTCGATGCTCCGATCATCACCCGCGGCGTAAACAATGCAGTCAAGATCGTTGGTGACGGCTGCAGCAAGGAAATCAACACCCTCTGCAGGGATGTACAGGTCGGTGACAACCGCATACTGAACTGCCTTCAGGATCACGAGAACCAGTTGTCAGACGGTTGTGATGCAGCGATTGCCAAAGGCTACTCAACCATCGATGCAGCGCTTGGCGATGCCAATTTCTTCGGTGCAAAATGCGGCCCGGATATCAAGCTCCTGTGTTCTGATGTCACGCCGGGTGAAGGTCGCACACTTGCGTGCCTGATAGAAAATAATACCAATATAACGATGCGTTGCTATGGTGCACTGGTTGATCTGAACCTGATTCATGAATAGTGTCAGGCTGGTGCTGTCTGTAGTTAGTACTGGCTGATTTAGTAGTGTTCTTAAAATGGCGGCTCTAGGGTCGCCATTTTTATTTGCGTTATACGCCCGTAGTTGGCCCAGACTGTGTAAAAACGCATGACTCGCTATAATCACGCCATCGCCACGGCGTGAGGTAGTCATGAATCGTTTCATCGAAGGTGAACACCGCAACCAGAGCACGTTATTTCCGGAATGCCTGGATGATTACATTTCGGAAGATAACCCTGTCAGGGTCATTGATATTTTCGTTGATGAGCTTGATATCGTCCAACTGGGCTTCCGGCGTCTTGAGCCAAAGGTAACCGGCAGACCTGCCTATCATCCGTCGATGCTGCAGAAGCTCTACTCTACGCCTACCTCAACCGGGTTCAGCCCAGCCGTCGTATTGAGCGAGAAGCCAAGGGCAACGTGGAGCTGATGTGGCTCACTGAGCGTTTAATGCCGGACCACAAGACGATCTCGGACTTTCGCAAGGACAACAAAAAGGCGGTTTGTGGAGTGTGCCGTGAGTTTGTTGTCCTGTGCCGCCGTTTAAACCTCTTTACCCAAGCACTGGTGGTCATCGACGGCAGCAAGTTCAAGGCCGTGAACAACCGGGACAAGGACTTCACGCGTGCCAAAATGAAGCGTCGTCTGGCACAGGTCGAGGCAAGCCTGGATTGTTACTTCGAGCAATTGGAGCAGGCCGATCGCAAGGAGTCCTTAATCGCCGATGTCAAAACCGTCCATCTGAAAGACAAGATTGCGACACTCAAGCAGGAGATGGCACGGCTCAGTGCACTTGACGTGCAAATGCAGGCGGCACCGGACCAGCAGGTATCGCTGACTGATCCGTCGGAAAAAAGGATTTTCGCTACCTGCCCGAAAAGGATGAGTACCGTTGTCCCGCAAATGAGCGTTTGATCTGGCGCATGACATCAGAAGAAGCTGGCTTGATCGTTCACCGCTACTGAAGTGCCAATTGCCAAACATGTGCCCTGAAGTCGCAATGTACGCCTGGCAAGGAACGACGTGTCACGCGTTGGGAGCATGAGGTGATACTCGAGGCCATGCAGAAGCGACTGGATCGCAATCCGGAAATCATGCGGCTACGTCGACAAACAGTGGAGCATCCATATGGGACACTTAAATTATGGATGGGGTCGGCCCACTTTCTAACCAGGACACTGAACCGAGTGAGTACCGAGATGAGTTTGCATGTGCTCGCCTACAACACGACCACGAACGGCAAGTTACCAACTGAACTCGGAACTACATGTAATTCTTATATAAGATTTGGCTAATCGGCGGGAGTAGACACACAACCCGGACGTAAAGAATTTCTACTTAAAGGACAGGAACGTACTGTAAACAGTCGTACCCAATAACGATAGACTTTAATGAAAAGTATTTTTATTCTTCTTGCTCTCGGGTAGCTGGTACGCTTCGTAGCCGTGATCTACAAGATAGCACAGAGCGCAGACTGTGAAGCGTCGTCACTCCTCTGATCCTCTTGAGTCTACGATGATTATTGTTGAACGACTTAATTATCCAACATACAGTATCTATAGGAATATGTATGGCTCGTTTAGCTAGGACATGCTGTTCAGGCATTGTTAGATTGTTTTTGGTACGGCAAATTCGCACATTAGGAGTAATGTCTTGGAGGGAGTAAAAAACATTGAGCGGCTGCTCCTGAGTCTGCTCGTTTTATGTGCCATTCTGTTTGCGATTGCATTGTCATCTGGTATCTATGCCTATTGGAGCAGCGGGGAATTACGTAAGGCAAAGTCGTTGGTTATGGGGCCCCAGGAACTTATGGCGCGACTCATGAAGAATCGTGCTTCGGATGAATGCGCCAGTCCTCATACTATCTCCGACATTGGATTCGTGCTCAATCCCGCATTCGAGAGGTGCACCATGTGGGTGAACGAAGATCAATCCTACAAAATCAACACCATGGGACTACGGGGTGATGAAATTAAGCCCCCCGATCCTGCCGGTCCCTACTCCAAGCGCGTGTTGGTGGTGGGGGATTCATGGGTTTGGGGCTGGGAGCAAACCGACAGTGAAAGACTTGCAGTTCAACTTGCTGCTCAGCTAACCGGTAGCGCGATGTCAACAGTTGATAGTTCGCAAGAGGCCGGTGCATACGAATTCTACACTGTGGCCATGCCTGCCTGGAACGTAGTTTCTGAGCATGCGTTCCTGGAGGCACACTATGCGCGTCTGCAACCCGACTATGTCATTTGGGTTATGACGCAAAACGACGTTATTGACATTGCAGGCGTCATACCGCCAGGGATTATCGCCCATTCCCTGAGTGCTCAACTCCGGAACCACGCCCCATTCATAGAATACGGTAAAACGCTTTACCCCATGCCGTTCATCCGTGAGCGCTGGGAGACCAACATTGGGCTCGTGAACCAGTTCCAGGAAAAGTATGATGTTCCCGTCCTCGGTATGTTCGTCCATATGCCTCCTGGTTTTGTATCATACGTGACTGAGCGGGTACAGCCTCAGTTTCCTGTGTTCATGGACCCGCCACTGATGAAAGACAAGAGATGGAATGTCGCATCTGGCGACACTCACCCTTCCGCCTGGGCAACACGTGCGATGTCATTGGTGTTTCTGAATGCGATGTCTCAATCTGGTTTTCTACCGGAACTGCAGTTTAAACCCGAAGATCAAGACCTCGTTGATGCATGGCCGAAGTGGCAGCCGACCGAATACACTGCGAGAAAGCTAGATTTATACACCGAGTCGTGGGTGAAGAAGACACCATGGGAGTATCCTCAAGCGACGGGGTTGGAAGATGAAACGTCAAGCACCTGGATAGAGGACAAAGGAGTTTTGTTTGTCAATGCGCATAAGGATGCTGATGCTCTGGAACTGGTCATCAAAGTCGACAAGGGCCTGCTGATCACCAAACGGGTCATCCACTTTAGGGTAAGTAGTCAGTCGGGCAGTGCGATCGACTTCGAAGCTGCGCTGTCGGCTCCTAAGTCAGAATTTCGGATTCCGCTCCCCAAAGACAGACACCACTCCCTGATCGAAGTCAGATGGCTCTCGGATTTTCTAGTAGCCACCGCACCGGACAAACGTAACATCGCTGAATTGATTTCATTGAAAGCAATATCCATCAATTAGATAGTTGCGATGCCATATACTTTCGGACTGGTATGTCGAAGCAGATAATTCACTTTGCATGTTATTCCGCCAGTTAACTTTGCGTTTTGAATGACTGAAATGGCTGGCGGGTTCAACCGGTGATCGCAACACTTTATCTTTTAACAAAAAGATGTAGTGTTGAAGCCGAATTGGGTGGAGTCAAAAAAATAGCCCTGCACCCGAGGCAGACACTGTCTGCGATTTGTCATAACGGGGGAGGGTGCACCCCCACAACATTCAGCGCTGCCTAGAGCGTCTGGCCGTATTCTCCGATCAACCATTCACACGCAGCAAAGCCCAAGTATGCATACTGATCAGGTCGTATGCTGCCTACCGGCAGAGCAGCGCGAGGCCTTGGAGGCGTGGTGCAGAATGTGATCTTCTGAGGACCGCTCACCGACTAGATCCGACACGGGCCCTATCCAAAAGACTATCCACTTTGGTCTTCTGCCGACACAGGGTTTCCCAAATCCGACATAGTGCCGACACGGTTTCATCCATGAAAAAAACCACCTCTTGGTGGCTGTCTCAACTTGCAGATATTTCTGATTAAGTTGGCTCCCCGGGACGCCACCGATCGAACCCCCCAGCCGGCACCAGTCACCTGACTACTCAGTGCGTCGCCTCGGATTCACCGTCAAGGAACGATCTGATGCCATCCCGCTCGATGACCCCCATCACTTCGTCCAGTGCTTCCTGGTCGGTGTCGAACGGGTCATCCCATACGGTCGAGGCATTTTCTTCATCGATGACCTCCAATATCCAACCCGTTTCCTCCTCGCCGCGATAGATGTCAACTTGAATCCTGGTGCCGTCTCCGCTGATTTCTCGGCAAAGTGGCGACATGACAATTTCCGGTTCGGACATGGCTTTTTCTCAGGCGGTTATCAAGGATGGATAGGTGAAAGTGTAGCTTATAGGGGTATAGGTGAGAAGGAGGTGGGACCCTCTCTGGAACACCTCGTCGCTGCCCCGGTGACTTATGATCTCTTTGTCCGCCCGCTATGCGCGTCCGGCCCGGACGATGACTTGTAAGCTGAAGAAATGAAATGGCTCCCCGGGACGGGCTCGAACCGCCGACCTAGTGATTAACAGTAGCAGAAACACTTTGTTTTCTGCTCAGAAAGTTTAAGAATCCGAAGCCCTTTTCTGTTGGCCACTCTGCTTCGTTAGTCCGACTGAGATACCACCTGAACCTTTCCGAGCATTCGTCGCGGAATTTGGCACATTATTATTTCCAAACTCGATCATTTTTAACGAGTTGTGCATTTTCGGGGACTGAGCTGCATCTGAACTTGCACCTCTGTTGTCGCGTGGTGGGGGCGCGGCCACCCGAGGACAACTGCAAGCCGGTGCTCAGAACGGCCCAGAGCGGGCCTCTGTTAGCAGCAGAGTGGGGCACTCGATGGTGGCACTGGATGGCCGCTGTGTCGGGGTCGTGAACACGGCGGGGGAGGATTTCAGGGTGCCGACCGGGCTGGGAAACTGAAAAGCTGGAAAACTGAAAAACTGACATCAAGACCGGCGACACTGCCATTCAGGATTTCAGATTTTCAGGTTTTCACCCGCATCAGGCACACCCGAAATTCTTCCGAATGAGCCCGGATGGGATGGTGGGGTGGTAGACGGGGAATGTCCTGAATGACTGGTTTTCTCCAAACAAGACATTCGTGAGACTCAAGAGTCAAAATATAAGGCTCTCCTTAGATGGTAGAAACGGGCCGAGGCCGTGTGAAAACTCGCATTAAGTTCCTGATGCGTGCTGGTTGTTGCCAATCATGTATCGCTATTTGACTGCTCTAGCATGCTATTTTCTCTAGCCGAGCGAACGTACTAGATCGCTTCAATCAATGTTTTCGTACCCAGCAGGTTAATTGCCCGTTTCATGTTGTATGCGAGCACATGAAGACTCATTTCTGTACTGACATGGGCCAGTGTTCTGGTCAGGAAGTGGTTCTCCCCCATCCAGGCCTTTAGTGTTCCGAAGGGGTGTTCCACCACCGAACGACGTATGCGCATCGCATCGGGATACGCTGCCAGCCGTGCTGCTGCGGCCTCAAGAACAGATTCATGCTCCCAACGACTCAGGCGACGGTACTTACTCGGGGTACACTTTGACCGCACCGAACAACGCACACAGGCAGAGGCCCAGTAACGCCGGATGTTCTTGCCAGCCTCTTCCCGTGTAAACCGATAGATCAGGCGTTCACCCGCAGGGCACTCGTATTCATCCTCTTCCTTGATATACCGGAACGCACTGCGGGGAAACTCATCCTTTTTGCGTTTGCCTGAGGTGTCCGATTTGGAGACGTAGGCCAGGATGTTCGCCTGCTCACAGGCTCGAAGTTCCTCGCTCCGGTAATAGCCTTCGTCTGCAATGGCCCGGAATGGCTGCGATGACGATGGCCCTGCCACGGATTTCGCCTGCCTCGCCATCGGGCTCAGCTGGCGGCGATCCGTGCCGATATTCGTAACCTCGTGCGTTACGATCAGATGGCTTTCAACATCCACCGCGGTTTGCACGTTGTAGCCCACAATACCTTCACCACGGGTCTTCATGGATCGAGCATCCGGATCGGTCAAGGAGATCTGCTGGTCCGGTGCCTCAAGCATCCGGACTTCGAGCTTTTTTAGCCGGTCCATCTCCTCTTTTAATGCGCTGATCTTGTCCTGTATCGGCCGCGTATCTTCTGCCGGTGCAGCGCGGTCTGCCCGGTCCAGTTGATCCAGATAACGATCAATACTGGCCTCGACTTCGGCCAGCCGCCGTTGCATCTTGGCCCGAGTAAAGTTCTTGTCGCGATTGTTGACTGCTTTGAACTTGCTGCCATCGATCGCTACCGTGTTACTGATCAGGTTCAGCTTCCTGCACAGCATCACAAACTCCCGGCACACCAGGCGAATGGCTTCGCCATGATCCTTCCTGAAGTCTGCGATAGTCTTGAAATCCGGGGATAACCGGCCTGTGAGCCACATTAACTCCACATTACGCCGGGCTTCTCGTTCTAAACGACGGGAGGAGTGGACCTGGTTGAGGTAGCCGTATACATAAATCTTTAACAGTGTCTGCGAATGGTAGCCGGGACGACCGGTATCCGCGGGGGTTGCTTTGAAACCCAGCCCGGAAATGTCCAGACGATCAATGAAGACATCGACCACCCGGACGACGCTGTTCTCCTCGACATAATCGTCTATTCGCTCTGGAAATAACGTGGCCTGATCGCGATTCTCTCCTTCAATGAAACCGCTCATACAACGATCCTCTGCTGGAAACTTGTATCTTACCCTCTACCCAGTTTTCACACAGCCTCGGCCAACTTCAGACCTTCCCGGCAATCTCAGGAAGGTCTCAGATGCCGCATTCCTGGACGTTTACGCCCTGCAACCTGTACGCACACTTTCGGCCAAACCCGGAAGTACAGAACTCCAAAAAAAGGAGACCCAAAGGCCGCCAATCATGAAGTCAATATCTGTTAAGCCGCTTCTCTCGGTGAATACGCGCGCCGTTGTGTCATGGGTAAACGACACCCGGCCCGCGGGGAGACGCCGGGGCAGACCACTAATTCCAGTGCTGCTACGTCGTCTGCCCCAAATCCTCGCCAGGCGCTAGGCGCTGCGCTTGCGGCGCGCCAGTCCCAGCAACCCGATCAGACCTGACCCGAAACAACCACACCGCTGCCGGTACCGGGACTGCGGATACGACCCTCAGGCGCACGACGTCAGTACTGCCGATCGCGTCAACCAGATAATCGATATGCCAGCTCAGGTTGGGGTCGAGCAGTGCGGCATAATTCAGTGAACCAAAGCTGCCCTGCAGTATAGTCGGGCGGTGAGAATGTCAAAATTGTCGCCAGCCTGGGGGCTGAACAGGCCGGAGCCCAGATCGAACAGGCTGACGTTCAAGCTGCCAGCGAGACTGGCGGTGCCGGTCACATTGAGTACATCGTATCCCCTTCCCGCGAACCGGCCACCGATCTCCACACCGAAAATACCTGCGGCCAGCTGGTTGTAGTCACCATCGATGGTGAGCATGCCAGGAGAGGCGCCCGGACCGACCGTACCGTCAGAAGTAACATTGCCTCTACAAGGGTGCCGACACCGGCGAACAGACCATGATTAAGCAGGCCTGTGCTGCCCACGCTCGCCGTGGCCCCGTTACCTACGCTGAATGTGCCATTCGCGTTGTTGGTGATGTTACCGTTAACGGTTAGCGTGCCGCCGTTTTCGAGACTGACGGTATCCCACACTCTCATGTTGCCTGCCACCTGCACGGCACCGTCGTTTCGTACCGTAAGGCTGCCTCTGCCCCCTGAACTGCCGCCCACAACCAGCGCAGCGTTGGTCCAGGTCGAATTGGCGCCATCCACCGTGACCGCGCCGGCGGAGCCGTTGTTTAAGCCCAGGTAGCTATATTACTGGAGACCGTGCCGCCGTTCTGGATGAACAGGTAGCCGTCTCCCGAATTGCCAACGGTCAGTTTACCGCTGTTGGTCCAGGTCGAACTGGTGCCGTCGACAACGGCCAGGCCCCGGGCGCCGCCGTTAAAGCCCAGGTAGCCATCCGCACTCGAGACCGTGCCGCCATTCGAGATGCTCAGGGTACCGGTGCCGGAACCGCCAATGGTGGCATTTCCCGCCACTGCCGCAGAGGGGGCATGTTCAACACCAGGGTTGGATTGGCCGAGCCCGTGCCGTCGAGCGTGAGATCGGTATTGCCATCCCGGTAGGTACCGCCATTCACTGTCAGGGTGCCGTCGGTAAAGGTGAAGGTACCTGCGGCCGCATCAAAACCACCCGCGTTAATACTACCGCCCTGGAGCGTGACGGAGCCGGTATTCCAACCTCCAGGTTGCCCGCCACGTCCACGGCACCGCCGTTCTGCACGGTCAGGCTGCCGCTGCCACCCGCGATAAAATGTTTCCACCCACGGTCAGGGAGTCGCTGTTGGTCCAGGTCGAACCGACGCCATCCACCGTGGCCGTGCCGCTACTGAGCGCGCCGAAACCCACACTGCCTAAGGTATTGGAGACCGTGCCGCCGTTCAGGATGTTCAGGGTGCCGGTGCCGGATTCGCCAACCCTGAGTTCACTGCTATTGGTCCAGTGCGAACCGGCGCCAGCCACCGTGGCCGTGCCGTTGGCGGCGGCGTCACCGCCCAGGAGGCCAAACGCATTGGTGACCGCGCCGCCGCTGGTGATGGCCAGGGTCCCGGTGCCGAAACCGCCAATGAAGGCATCCCCTGTCACTGTCGCAGAGGCGCCGTTCAACACCAGGGTTGGATTGGCCGAGCCCGTGCCGTCGAGGGTGAGAGAGGTATTGCCATCCCGGTAGGTACCGCCATTCACCGTGAGGGTGCCGTCGGTAAAGCTGAAGGTGCCGGCGGCCACATCAAAATCGCCTGCGGTAATACTACCGCGACTGAGACTGACGTAGCCGCTATTCCACACCTTCAGGTTGCCCGCCACGTCCACGGCACCGCCGTTTATTACTCTAACTTCGCCGAAGCCACCCGCGGCCGCGCTGCTTCCTCCTACGTAAAGGTCGCCGCTGTTGGTCCAGGTCGAATTGGGCGTCTTCCACCCAGGCCTCACCCCAGGCGCTGCTGTTAAAGCCCAGGTAGCCAGAGATATTCGTGACCGTGCCGCCGTTCCGGATGTACAGTCCGCCTTCTCCGGAAATGCCAACGAAGAGATTACTGCTGTTGGTCCAGGTCGAATTGGCGCCATCCACCGTGGCCGTGCCCCAGGCGCCGCTGTTAAAGCCCAGGAAGCCAGACGTATTGGTGACCGTGCCGCCGTTCCGGATGTACAGTCCGCCTTCTCCGGAATTGCCAACGTAGAGAGCGCTGCTGTTGGTCCAGGTCGAATTGGCGCCATCCACCGTGGCCGTGCCGTCGGCTGTGGCGGAATAGCCCAGGAAGCCACTCCTACTGGAGACCGTGCCGCCGTTCCGGATGTTCAGAGTGCCGTCTCCGGAATTGCCAACGTAGAGAGCGCTGCTGTTGGTCCAGGTCGAATTGACGCCATCCACCGTGGCCGTGCCCCAGGCGCCGCTGTTAAAGCCCAGGAAGCCAGACAAATTGGTGACCGTGCCGCCGTTCAGATGTTCAGTCTGCCGTCTCCGGAATTGCCAACGTAGAGAGCGCTGCTGTTGGTCCAGGTCGAATTGGCGCCATCCACCGTGGCCGTGCCGTCGGCATTGGGGGCGGAATAGCCCAGGAAGGCTAACGAATTGGAGACCGTGCCGCCGTTCCGGATGTTCAGGGTGCCGGTGCCGACACCGCCAACGTAGAGAGCGCTGCTGTTGGTCCAGGTCGAATTGGCGCCATCCACCGTGGCCGTGCCACTGGAGCCGAACTGCAAGCCCAGGACCCCACCCGCATTGGTGACCGCGCCGCCGTTCCGGATGCCGAGGGTACCGGTGCCGAAATACCCAACGAAGAGATCACCTGACGACAACCGGCTGCCCGTTCCGGTAACGTTCACTGCGCTGCCGTTGCTCACGGACGTGTTTGTACTCTGGAGCACCATCGGCGTGCCGACACCACCCAGGTTCAGCGTGCCGTTCGTGTCGACGTCGACGTCACCATTAATCCGGTAGGTATAGGGCGTGGCATCAACAGAGCGAATCGTGACGGCGCCGTTCTGCACCAGGAGTCCAGCGTTGGTGACGACTGAGGCGCCCGAGAATGTGGCCGCTTGCCAGGCAGCGAGTGTTGCGGCGTCCCACGCTACAGTGTACGTGCCCGCACTGTCGAACACCGCCCGATCAATTGGATTGGGTAGTGTGAGGTCCCAGCACGAAATGTTCTGGAAATTGCTATCGGTGCAAGTCCAGGTGCGATCGGCGGCTTGCGCGATGTGTGGCAATGCCAGACCCAGGCCCAGCAGGCACGCGGCCAGCGTGCCCGGGAAGCGTTACACGGGTCGACCATTACCGGTCGGACAGTTTGTAGATTGCGTTGCTATGTGGTGATGCTTCATGACACGTACTCCTTTATTATTTTCAGTATTCATTTCTGACCGACGTTCATCCGCACGAAGCATCACTGTCTGTGTCTTGTATATGTCCTGATCCTGGGCCACGAGGAAAACATCGGAACGTTTCTTCGCAACCGGGAGATGTGGAACCTCCCTTCCATGCAAGCGCAACACCTGACCCGAAAAGCGTTACAGCCGGTCGGTATGGCTTGCGTCAGAGGTGATTTCTGGATGACCCCCCCGCAGATAACATTATTATGCTCAGCCAGAACTGCCTTTTTTGTTCCTGGCTGATCGGTTGGTCGTGCTGTACAGCACGCACGGCTCGATTTCTGTGGGAGCAAATAGAGAAGAGCAAGGAGTATCGACTATAGGCCTAATACGAATTAAAGCCACTATTATTACTACTTCATATTAAAGAGTGAAGCTACACTGAATAGCAACACGTTCCATCCCGCAGTACTATATTCTGGCAATCTTGGGCCAGATGATGTGGCGATTGCCGACCTGAATCAAGATGGTCTTGCTGACCTTTTGGTTGCAGACAAGGTAGATATCTCCTCGGAGAATGACCCTAAGCGCTGGCCTTGCATTCGCTATCAGGATGCCAGTGATCCAGGTACTTTCCTTGAGCCTGTGTACCCGGTAACTAGATACTGATGTTTGAAGTGTTTGACGAGAGAGTCGTAGCGTTATAATACTTTTGGGCCCCCATTGCAGACATAACTCTCTAGGGGGCAGAAGACATAGACAGAGAAGCCCCGGCAAAACATAACCGAGGCTGTCAGCTGCTAAAATACACTTACTAACAAATACGTAACGCCCGCCATGTAGGCGGCTATTGCTGCAAACCAGCACACGCCAGTCCAAACAACTCTATTCTCATCTTGATCAAACATGGTCGGCGTCCTCCGTCGGCGATGATGTACTAATAGGGTCGTCGGCAGTAATGACGCTCTGCTTGAATGCGGAGCGGATTATTTTCCGGCAGTTATACGATGCTGGACGCGAAGAATTTCAGGATAGTTTTCCTCCTGCTGGGCAAAAATGAGGCCCTCCGATCCAGGGGAAAGGGTGGACACGAGTGGTTGCCTGGATGCTCAGTCAGGGGCGGTCGGTGTGTTCGTTATGACGGTTTCCGGATGGGGTGCACGTTTTTTTATGCAATGTGTGGGTGCTTATGAGGGCAGGCGTAACGACATCCTGGATCAGCGCCAGGGTACAAGCACGCACGATGAACCAACGATAAATATACAACCTGCAATTAGCAGGCTAAACGGGATGAGTAACTGGCAGAAAAGTGTCATTTTGAAATAGTAACGATGGGTCCCAAGTAGTTTGACGATGTGCAGTTTTGACTGCAGAAACGGTTTGGCACACCTATAAGATGAACATCAGCTGGAGATAAGCAGCTCATCAACTTCCTTTTCTGCCTCGGCCCAGTCTTGTAACTCGTTACCCGGTGCAAACCCCCTTTTTTCTGCCTTATGGTAGGCAGCAATAGCAATCATCTTCCTACGTTGCTCTGACGTAATGTTTATCGATGATGTATTTGGCTTAGTGGGTATTGTGGGCTTCTTGGCTACTTTTTCGGTGGGGGTTTCCTTGGCCTTGTGAATAGTCTTCCTGGTCACATTTTTAGCGGGTGCTTCCTTTGCGCTAATAGCCGTCTTCTTGGCAACCCTTTTCTTGGCAGGGTTTATTGCTGTAGTCTTTTTCTTGATGTCAGATGTCATGATACTTTCCTGTCGGTTGATAATTGATGATCTAGTCTGAAAGATATTATATTTACGCTGTTCAATCGTCTAGCCTTAAAGTACGGGCGTACGGAGGGATTTATGCAAACCTGATGTAACTCAGGTGGCAATATCCTTATGCATTGGAAGCTGTGGAAATTGGGCCGGCGCGACTAGATGAGTCACACCCATCAGTCATCTGAGCTGTCCCGTCCCGGGTCGGAATGGTCCACGAATTCACGCACCATCAGGCAGTCGCTACTTGGTTGCCGATACTCGTGGTCGTACGCCCAGAACATTTGGAATGGGCCAAGATACCGAAATATCATCATTCTCACGGAATGATGTACCGTGGCTGCCGGATATTTCGAACTCCACCTCCCCTACGTGTATATAGAGTTGGGCCTGTGGTCCACCTTCCAGGTGCTGGGCGGCTACCAGGCCTATGCCGAGGCGTAATAGTTCGTTGTTCAAATCATGCATCGTGTAGGGGGAACGGCAAAAGATAAACAGAATCCGGCCAGACTCGTCTTCTCCCAGGGCAGCTTCACTCCACATATTCTCCTGTTGACGCCAGCGGTTTTGTCCTGGCCGTTTGATCAGTCTGAGGTTCTGTACCAGCGATGCATAATCCTGAAGAATCGTTTCCATAGCTGACGCCAGGGCTGTCCAGGTCAAAGATACGGAAATGCGGCAGCCCGTCCCGGCGTGGATCGAAAGCGGCAACAGACCTGTAGGCATTAACATTATCGTTGTTCAGATGTTCCCGGAAGCGGAGATAGCCGACATGGGTCCTGTAGTCTGTTCCGTACATCCCGGCATTGATGGCAGCCGTGAGACGATGTTCCTTGCTCCACTGCCTGGCTGTCCGTCCGCTCGACCCGCCGTCAAGGCTTAGTCCGATGTACTCCAGTGACCAGAGATCCGGATCGATTCGCAGGACTGTGATACGTGAGTCACCCGAAATGCTGGGCCGGCTTGCCGAGAACGTTCCAAGCTCCATCCCGGGTGCGAGTGATTGCCACTGAGCATGGGTAATGCCCGGGGATGTGAGCAGCAGGAAAACGAAAAACATGATGGCTCGCATGCCTGTGATTCCGTCATTCTGAATTGATATGTGTTAGATACTTGTACCTTAGAACTGACTGCAATTATCACATGTATCCAGATCTACGAGGAGTTTCCAACATAATAGGCCCACTTTCACGTGGCACCGAATGTCTATGATTCACGATGATGGCACCCCGCCGAGACCCAACCCCGGTGACGTCGGTTAAGACGGTCTCCTGGCTCCCGCTATGGGGTACACCAAGGGACTCCGATCCCCCGGCCTCAATGACATAACGCTATGATAATTTTATGTGGATGGTGGGCACGCCAGGACGTCGAACCTACGAACAAGTAACCTGCTCATTAATCCTTGCTATCCTGGCGAAGAAAGGACACGGCAACAAACGGTTCATTGTATATCAGTAAATCATGATCAGCGACGGGTGGAGATTCGGAGATGAACTTCTTCCGATACCCAACAGATTGTTGTAATTTTTCTTTATGCATTTTTTCTATATTGACAAGTTTGCATAGTTTTACAAACCGCCGAAATCTATTTAGATTCACGAAATAATTAGTATCGAATTGATGCAGGATGAAACCCTTTATTTCCTCCAGTGTGAATTGGCCAAATATCCATCCTTCAAAAGAACTTTCGGGATACTTTCCTGCCTTGGGAAATTGGATAATCTCGGCGTCTGGTTCTTGAGTGTCGACGTTTTCACCTTGAGTGTTGTTCATCTTCTCATTTTCTTATATTAGCTGTTCTCAATTGTAGCGTCTCGAGCCAGTCAATATCTGACTTTGGCGAGCGCCGTGTTAAGGTGGAGTTTCTCAGTAGGCGCTACAGGGCGATGATAAATAATCTGCGCAGTTACAGGGCATTCCGGGCACGTAGGTTACACAATCAGGCATTTGGGGAGGTCCTCAGATGCCCTGGAAAGAGTGTAATCGTATGGATGAACGTCCTAAACCCTGCAAAGCCTTTGTGGGCATTATTTTCATGAAGACATATCCAGAGATTTCATTGTGCTGCGTCCAAACAAGAAATGATTGCCAGATTGAATATATCAGGCGTTGCCCTTCGCTAATTAGTAACAAGCTGGTGTATGTGTCTGCATAGCCCTGAGTGCTAGGGAGAGGTATGAACAGGGCAGACCTGAGTGGCGTGATTAAGAAGCAGGATGTCGCCTATACTTCTCTGATCTGGTATACACTGCAAGGATAGCGTGAGCAAAGCATGAGTAGATCACAAAAAATCAAGGAAGAGTTAGTGGCACTTGTGTCGCTGATGCTCTATTTTTCTGTCTGGCTCGGCTTTCTGGAGTTGCTGAAATACCTCATTCTGGCTGATTACCAGATCGCGTTTGTTGGCATATCCATGGCTTTCGTAGGTGCCCTGGTACTCGCCAAGGTCGTGCTGATACTCGAGTATGTAACGTTTGGCGCATGGGTCCGTTCAAGGGCTGCATGGGTGGACGTCGCGCTGCGCACGACACTGTATGCCTTCGGGGTCCTCGTTGTTTTGCTGCTCGAAAAAGCCTTCGAGGGACGGCATGAATATGATGGATTTGTCGCTTCGCTGAATGCCGTATTCCAGCATGCGGACATCTACCATGTCTGGCTTAACTTCATATGCCTATCGGGGGCTCTGCTCAGCTACAACATCCTCTCTGTTGTGCGCAAAAACCTTGGCAAAGGTACATTGCTCCGCATGTTGTTATCACCCCTTCCTGAAGAACCGATTGAAAATAATTTCATTTCAGGAGACGGCAAATGAAATCAGAAACCAGGAAACCACATATCACGGTAATGTTGGAGCCAATAGGCGCCATCATCTACGGGGTGTCAATACTCGCAGGTTGCTCGAAGCCGGTGCCGGATCAGGCTTATATTTAAGCCGCCTTTTCGTTGCATTCATGAGTGTTTCGACGCGACGTTACCCTTCCGGGCCGACGAAAACCAGTGCTTCGTTGTTTTTGCTATCAGGGTTTATCTCGATAAGTAATACAAGCTCGAACGCTTCCGAATCCAGGTGATAATTTGCGATGTCATCGGTACTCAGGGTTTCATGACCTGCTCGCTCTGTCAGCGCGAATCGATCGAGCCCTTGACATCGATCGCGCGGTAAATAACTTCAGTGCAAACTTGATTTGATGAATCGGCGAATTCAAAGCGAACATCGTAGCCATCTCCCGGATAGGAGTAGATCTCGACCAGAAAGGCTGCTCGTTCTGCATCGCTCAGCTGCGGCCGAAGCACCAGCATGCAATTGATATGCGTATCCATGATGTGCTCAAGGTCGTTGAATATGACGCCTTCGGCCACGGCTTCGATCATGTCTGCCTGGGTGTCGTCAGGCATTGATCTGTGACATCACACGGTATCGTCGGTTGAGTCGACCCGATCGGCCTTCAGTGCGGGTTCCATGCGATCTCTTGATTGCTCATAAATACTACCGCCTAAATGCAGCCATGATTTTATGAGAGGCATGGGCTCCCTTCAAGCGCATCACACAATGACGTCGAACGGGTCTGCCCGATCAGGTCCCTGGTCGTCACGCACCTCGTCGAACGCTCCCTCGGAATGCGCTGTCCATCCGCCCCGCAAGGGACTATGGATCCCTTTGTCCGAGCGCCATAACGCCATGAATTTTATGGGAAGTGGTGGGCCCGCCAGGACTTGAACCCGGGACCAAGGGATTATGAGCCTCCCTTTCTCCGTGCCGGTCAAGCAAGGACTGCCAACTTTGGGTTGGCCTCGTATATATATAGGAATGTCGGCGACAGGATGGGGAAGGGCATCCGGCCGTTTACCGTCCCGATAAACAGCTCAGTGCGTCGCCTCGGATTCACCGTCAAGGAACGATCTGATGCCATCCCGCTCGATGACATCCATCACTTCGTCCAGTGCTTCCTGGTCGGTGTCGAACGGGTCATCCCATACGGTCGAGGCATTTTCTTCATCGATGACCTCCAATATCCAACCCGTTTCCTCCTCGCCGCGATAGATGTCGACTTGAATCCTGGTGCCGTCTCCGCTGATTTCTCGGCAAAGTGGCGACATGACAATTTCCGGTTCGGACATGGCTTTTTCTCAGGCGGTTATCAAGGATGGATAGGCGAAAGTGTAGCTTATAGGGGTATAGGTGAGAAGGAGGTGGGACCCTCTCTGGAACACCTCGTCGCTGATCCGGTGACTTATGATCTCTTTGTCCGCCCGCTATGCGCGTCCGGCCCGGACGATGACTTGTAAGCTGAAGAAATGAAATGGCTCCCCGGGACGGGCTCGAACCGCCGACCTAGTGATTAACAGTCACCCGCTCTACCGACTGAGCTACCGGGGAATGGAGAACCTTCAAGAGCGCGCATGATACGGATTTCCGGGTTTTCGGTCAACGAAGAGCGCCTGTATTTCCTCTTAGTTATCAACAATCAATCGGTTTGCCGTTGCAGCGTCGCAATGTCAGGCGGGGCCGGCCACTGTTTGACAGGCAGATCACGCGTGATTTTGCCAACTTGCGCGTGTCGCAGAAGGTGAAGGTGGTATTGCTGCCGCCGCTGCTGCCATCCGGCTGATACACAACTCGTTTTCGGTGGTTGCTGCTGTGCAGGGCAATTCCGCTGGACAGGGGATTCCCTGCCTGCAGGACCGTTCCATCCGCGTCATGTTCCCCGACATTACCCGCAAGCAGTAACCAGCCATTGACCCAGTCCGGACTGCTGCCGCAACTGGATCCGTCCTTGCTAGGGCAGAGAACCATACGGTTACCTTGCTTGACGGCCTCACTGCGAGCCAGGTGCAAGGCAGCGATGAATAGATTGATTTCCGAGGCCATCCTGCTTTCCTGGAGGGTGTGGTTAAACTGACTGATGCCACTCACTGACAATGTTGATATCACGGTCAGACTGATCAGCAATTCAGACAGCGTCAGCCCATCCTGGCGAGTGTGTACACGCGACATCCTGTCATCCCATGCATCTAATTAGCCTAGGAGCGCTTTGCAAGCGCGAACAAATCTGCCCGGCTATAAATCGTGCTTGCAAGGCGCTGTTGCATCCATCCGCCGGTGCGAACCGC
Source organism: uncultured Gammaproteobacteria bacterium (assembly GCA_963701505.1). Classification (GTDB taxonomy): domain Bacteria; phylum Pseudomonadota; class Gammaproteobacteria; order UBA9214; family UBA9214; genus UBA9214. The sequence goes on along the minus strand of CAVOZZ010000011.1, from coordinate 183,966 downwards.
ATCCGTGATCGTGTCCGGCACCTGCAGATTATTTCAGGGGGTATTGTCGGTGAAGGTTGCCGTGAGGTGAATCAGGCAGATGAGTGTTGCTGTGTCAGTGAAAGCCGCGTCAGATCGTCAGCGCGGTCGCGATGCGGTTAATGGCGTCCTTTAACGTATCCATGCCGATTGCAAAAGAAATACGCACATAGCCAGGTGCACCAAAGGCGGATCCGGGGACCAGCGCGACGCCGGCCTTGTCCAGCAGGTATTCTGCAAACTGGATATCGTCGTTAACACCCTCCAGCCGGTCGATCACGGTCTGCACATGCGGGAAGCAGTAGAAGGTGCCGTCGGCCGGCAGGCATACCACCCCCGGGATGTCATTCAGGGCCGCAACGACATAGTCATGACGTTCCTTGAAGGCCTTGATCATCGGCTGGATGCAGGACTGGTCGCCCTCCAGCGCGGCCTGTGCAGCCACTTGCGAAATCGAGGTCGGGTTCGAGGTGCTTTGTGACTGCACCTTTTTCATGGCCTTGATCAGATCGGCAGGGCCGCCGGCGTATCCGATGCGCCAGCCGGTCATGGCATACACCTTGGAGACGCCATTCAGTACGATGGTGCGCGGATACAGTTCCGGGCAGGCATTCAGGATGTTGCTGAACGGTTCGTCGGTCCAGAGGATGTGTTCATACATGTCATCAGTGGCGACCAGCAGCTGCGGGCACTTGTTTAAAACCTCGCCCAGTGCGGCGAGTTCAGTCCGGCTATAGGCAACACCGGTCGGGTTCGACGGGCTGTTGATCACGACAATACGCGTCTGCGGTGTGATCGCCGCTTCCAGCTGCTCCGGGGTAATCTTGAAACGGGTATCGACGCCAGCGCGGATGATCACCGGTTCGCCATCCGCCAGGCGCACCATATCGGGATAAGAGACCCAGTAGGGCGCAGGGATGATGACTTCGTCACCGGGATTCAGTAATGCCATACAGAGGTTGTAGAAACTCTGCTTGCCACCGCAGGACACCAGTATCTGCTCCGGACTGTAATCCAGCCCGTTATCGCGTTTGAATTTCGCTATAATTGCCTTTTTGAGTGCGGGGGTGCCGTCCACCGCGGTATAGCGAGTGAACCCATCGTTGATGGCCTTGATGCCCGCCGCCTTGATATGGTCCGGGGTATCGAAGTCCGGTTCGCCAGCCCCCAGACCGATTATGTCCTTTCCAGCTGGCGCGCAGTTCGGCTACCCGGGCAGTGACGGCAAGCGTCGGAGAAGGTTTGACACGTTGAACCCGGTTCGCAAGCGTGAGTTTTTCCAAGTTATTTTCCTGCTATATGTGGTCGAAATGAACGACGCTAATCATACTCAAAGTCAGCTGCCTGATAATACCCTGTGAGCGAACAATTCCAACTGAAATCGGGATTAATTCCTGCCGGTGACCAGCCCCAGGCAATCAAGGCCCTGGTAGAAGGGTTGCAGGATGGCCTTGCCTACCAAACCCTGCTGGGCGTGACCGGTTCCGGAAAGACCTTCACCATTGCCAATGTTATCCAGGCCGTGCAGCGACCCACCCTGATCCTTGCCCCCAACAAAACCCTGGCGGCCCAGCTATATGGCGAGATGAGTGAGTTGTTCCCGTCAAATGCGGTGGAGTACTTCGTGTCCTACTACGATTACTACCAGCCCGAGGCCTATGTGCCGGCCTCTGATACCTATATAGAAAAGGATGCCTCGGTCAACGAACATATCGAGCAGATGCGTCTTTCGGCGACCAAGGCGCTGCTGGAGAGACCCGATGCCGTGATCGTGGCCACGGTTTCAGCCATTTATGGTCTCGGTGATCCGCGCGCCTACCTGAAGATGTTGCTGCACCTGGTGCGCGGCGAGAAGACCGACCAGCGCGCGATACTGAGACGACTCGCGGAACTGCAGTACACGCGCAATGACCTTGAACTGCACCGTGCCACCTACCGGGTGCGCGGCGAGGTGATTGATATTTTTCCAGCGGAGTCAGATGGTGAGGCCGTGCGTGTGGAATTGTTTGATGACGAGGTGGACTCGCTTGCGTATTTTGACCCGCTGACCGGCGAAGTACTGCGCCGCGTACCACGCCTGACCATCTATCCGAAGACACACTATGCCACGCCACGTGAGGTGATTCTCGGGGCTATGGAACACATCAAGATTGAACTCAAACAGCGCCTCGCGGAACTGCGCGAGAACAACAAGCTGGTCGAGGCGCAGCGGCTGGAACAGCGTACACTGCTTGATCTGGAGATGATGACTGAGCTGGGTTATTGCTCGGGTATCGAGAACTATTCCCGCTATCTCTCCGGCCGCCAGGCGGGGGAGCCGCCGCCGACACTGTTTGACTACCTGCCGCAGAATGCCTTGCTGGTGATCGACGAGTCGCATGTCACGATACCGCAACTCGGTGGCATGTACCGTGGTGACCGTTCCCGCAAGGAGAACCTGGTCGAGTACGGTTTCCGGTTGCCCTCGGCACTGGATAACCGGCCGCTGCGCTTTGACGAGTTCGAGGCGCTGGCACCGCAGATAATTTTTACCTCGGCGACTCCCGGGCCCTATGAGGAAGAACATGCCGATGCGATTGTCGAACAGATGGTGCGACCGACCGGGCTGATCGACCCCGAGATAGAAGTGCGACCTGCCGTTACCCAGGTCGATGACCTGTTGTCTGAGATTCGTGAACGGGTCACTGCGGGCGACCGCGTGCTGGTGACAACATTGACCAAACGCATGGCGGAAGACCTGACTGAATATCTCGGTGAGCACGGAGTGCGGGTGCGCTACCTGCATTCTGATATCGATACTGTGGAACGAGTGGAGATCATTCGTGACCTGCGGCTGGGAGAATTCGATGTGCTGGTCGGGATTAACCTGTTACGTGAAGGGCTGGATATGCCGGAAGTGTCGCTGGTGGCCATTCTCGATGCAGACAAGGAGGGCTTCCTGCGCTCGGAACGTTCGCTGGTGCAGACCATTGGGCGGGCCGCACGCAATCTGAACGGCAAGGCCATTCTCTATGCAGACCACATTACCGGGTCCATGCGCCGTGCCATGGATGAGACGGACCGCCGCAGGGAAAAACAGCTGGCCTTCAACCAGGAACATGGCATTACCCCGATCAGTATAAAAAAAGCTGTGACCGATATCCTCGAAGGGGCACTGGGGCAGGGACGTGCATCCGCCAGGGCGTTTGACCGGGTGGCCGAGGAACTGGTGCAGTACGGACGCCTTACGCCCAGGCAGCTGGAGAAACAGGTCAAACAGCTGGAACAGCAGATGTATGAGCATGCCCGTGACCTGGAATTCGAGGAGGCAGCGCACTTGCGTGACCAGATTCGACACCTGCAGGCGGGCAATCTGGGTCTGCCGGAGTGATCACCCGGGGTGGGGAACGCCTTCTGCAGGACCTGATGCCTGCGGCTGGAATCGCTCTTTACTTGCATGTCATGCCTTTTATCTTGTATCGTTCGCTTCCTTCGCAGGCGCGTAGCTCAGTTGGTTAGAGCACCACCTTGACATGGTGGGGGTCGGTGGTTCGAATCCACTCGCGCCTACCAGATAAATCAATAAGATAGGCCGCAAACCAGCGGCCTTTTTTATGCGTTAAACGTCACTGGTATGAAACATGTCGTCTCGATTGATTTTCAGCTGAGGTAAATTCCGCTGGGCCGTGCAGGACCGCCGGCCGAGAGGACGCATTGATGTATGTTATGGCATTGATGATACCTGCCTTGCGCTGTTACAGTCTCAACCTACTTATCTGTAAGTGTTTTGAGCACAAGATGGCATTTCCCTCTTCCCGGAAAATGCGGGATACCGCGTGAGCGGCACGAGCAAAAACATCACGATATTCCTGTTGAAGGCACTGGTTACAGCGGCCTGTCTGTGGTGGTTGGCCCGTTATTTTGATTTCCAGCAGGTTCGAACCGCGCTTGCCGGTATCAATCCACTCCTGTTGATCACAGCGATTGCGCTGCACCTTCTGTCCTTTGTGGCAGGCGGCGTTCGCTGGTGGTTGTTATTTCGGCACCTGAACGGGGCCATCGCGTTTCGCCAATTATGGCCAAGTTATTACCTGGGTGTGTTCTATAACAACCTGCTCCCGTCCCTCTATGGTGGTGATCTGGCCCGTACTGCGCGGCTTTATACCGCCGGATTTGGTGGCAGCGCACTGCTAAGCTCCGCATTTGTTGACCGCTTTCTTGGTTTGGCCGCGGTGATCAGCATGGGCGGTATCGCACTGCTGTTCGCGCCGGAAGCTTATGAAAATCATCTTGCATTAAGTGTCTTTGGGATAAGTCTGCTGGCGTTAGTACCGATGGTGCTAATCGCCGTGCTACCTCACTGGACGAAGTTGCTGGATGCCGGCTTCGGCAGCCGCTGGCCGCGCTTGCATGCGATATTGTCCTGCTTTCCGCGCTACCGTAGCGCCCCTGGACTTATGCTGACGGCATTTGCTTTGTCCGTGCTGAATCAACTGCTGGTGGTACTGGTACTGTTAATGCTGGCACCCGGGCTTGGTGTGCACCTGCCAGTCTTCCAGTTCATGGTGGTGCTGATGCTGGTATTCCTGGTATCCAGCCTGCCCATCTCGTTAGGAGGGCTGGGTGCGCGGGAGGGCGCCATGATGAGTCTGTTGCTGCCACTCGGCGTAGGTGCTGCCTCGGTGCTGGCCCTTTCTGCAGCCTATTTGCTGGTATTGTGGTGTTGCACGCTGCCGGGGGCGTTTATGCTGCTGTTGCGGGAACCGGATGCAACCGATGCTACGGCGCTGTAGCTGCCAGACAGGTCTTGCTCAATGAAAAAAAGCTCACTTCACTGGGTATCCCTCAGGCTGGTTACTGACTTGAGACCATGCCTGTGAATCGCTGCAAAATCATCCAGCCCTTTGCCTGTTCAACAGCCTGTGGAATGGTCTGCCTGAAATCATTTTTATACCTGGCGGCCATAGTTGTTTTATTTCACTGCGCAAACGTATTCGGTGCCTATATCACCATGGTGACAGGTTTCTCGGTCGTCGTGAAGCCTGATGGCCTTTTGCTTGTGGTCAGTGGCAGAGAACCGGGGAGATGTGCCTGCCCATGAGGTGCAGTTTGAAATTATTGTGGATGACAAGCTGTATGTCAGTCCGCTGGTCCATACACTGGGTGTGGCTGAAAAGACATCCGTCGGACTATTCTCTGGCTGATGTGTTCGAGAGTCCCGGCCGCTACCCGATCGTTATCAGAACCTACTACAAGGATGCGAATGCTTACCCCTTCACCGCCCTGACGGTCGGGTTTTATGATTACAAGTCCAGCAGTCATGCCGGCTGTTTCCATTAGCGGGCGACGCGACCGAGATGGCAGTCGATGGCAAGGGACAGTTAAACTTTGTGCTGCACAATGACGGACCGATGGCGCAGAAAATTGATCTTGCGCTATTTATTCCAAATGAATTGTCGGTCTTCTCATGAACGCTCAGTGATCGAAATAGGTCCGCAACAGGAAACAACGCTTGTATACGAAATAGAGAACTATTCGGCATTGGCGAACAGTCGTTACCAGGTCTCACTTGTCGGACAGCTACGAGGACGCCGGCAGCCATGTCGGTGTCGCCGGATCGGCTGTTGTCAGGGTTGTAGGGGACTGAGTCCGCTGTCAGGCCGATCTGGATATGGGTTGTCCTGGGTGGGCTCATACCGGGTGTTCTTGTTTTGCTGCGATTTCAAAAACACAGACTCGGCTCTGGGAAGCGATCAAAATGAAATGCCGAACACTCATGTTGATGGGGCTCCCGGAAGCAGCGCAGGATCCGGCCGGTAACGCATGGAAATGAATCGCCCCTCACCACCAGCTGATTCGTCGCCTGCTGGCGACTTGTTTTGCCTTGTTGACTCCTGTGCCTGTCGTTGCCGGCGGAATCCGGGCTAGCCCGGTTCGACTACAAGGCAACGATTACTGCGACTGCCCGTGATCTTGGCGGTACGCTCGAGCTTTCGCTGTCTGCCGGCGGGCCGATATACAACACCGAACTGGTGCTATGGTCTGCTGATCAAAGCATCAGGATTGCGGGTCCACAGATATGGAAGTCGCACGAGCAGCATGAATTTCAATTGCGAATGCCGTCCACTCACCCGTTGCCAGGCAGATATCATCTGTTGCTCGCAATTGACTATCAGGACGACGACAAGACATGGCACAGCTATCCGCTCGCCATTGAGTACCTGCTGGGGACGGCACGCGACACGCCGCTACGGACGCCCCAGGTCAAGTTCAAGGGAGAGCAACTGCGCTGGCAAATGGCCGGTGCTCGCTCCGGACAATCTATCCCTAACACTGGCATTGGCGCCGAACTGGGAAGCCGTCGGCCCCCTGACTCCCGAGGACCGTGAATTCCACCTGCTGCAACGGCCAGACCGTATGGCCATGCCGGGAGGCATATACCCCCAGTTGGCGCGGTTAGGCTGGGCTGATCGCGGCTACCACCACAGCAAGCTGATACCCTGGTCCGTGCGCACGGATCAGCGGGGGCAGTGGCTCACGTATGATGCAGGCGTTGTTCCACGAGCGCGGTTGGTGGAGATCTCGCATACTGGCTGCAAGCTACTCTCGATCACGACAGCCGGTCTCGGGCTGCTATGGACGCTGTTAGCATTCAGGCAGCGCAGGATTGCGCATCCTCCCGGTGTGGAATCATCACTTGTCCGTTATCTGGGTTGGCTGCTGGCGGCCGGGATTTCCTTGTGGGTAGCGGACCATACCCGGCTGGATCTCTGGATCTTGCCTACCTGGGCGACCGGAGGCGACACGGCCTCTCATATTCTCTATGCGAACGTATTCAGGGATTGGGTGGCACATGGCAAGCTTTCGGGGTGGATGCCGGAAGTCTTCATGGGGTTTCCGGCATTTAGTTATTATTTTCCGATGCCCTTTGTGCTGGGTGTTTATCTCTCCACAGCTAATCGGGCTACCGCGTTGCATTCAAATTCATCGCCATGCTGCCGGCAGTGTTGTTGCCGCTTGGCACCTATGTGATGGGGGCGTTGCTGCGCTGGCCGGTCGCGGCACGACTGCTGGGTGCCGCGGGTGCCGCCGGATTTGTGCTGACGACCGGCACATCCATCTGGGGTGGCAATCTCATGGCGCAAATGGCGGGTGAATTCGCCTATAGCTGGGGGTTTCTCTGGACGGTTATTTTCTGGGGTGTGCTGGGGTGGGCCCTGCGAAGAGGAGGGCGCGTCTGGATACTGGCCGCCCTGATGGAAGTGCTGGTCGCGTTCAGTCATGGTTATGCGCTGCTGATGGCCGGATTCGGTGCCTTCCTTTTTCCCGCTGTTGTACCGTAACTGGAGGCAGACATTGCCAACGGTCCTGCAGGTGCACACGCTGGCATTCCTGTTACTGGGATTCTGGTTGATACCGCTGGTGAGTAATCTTCCCTGGACCATCCCCAACGACACGTCCATGTGGGTTGATCAATGGCAGACGCTTATGGCCCAGGCAGCTTTGGCCCCTGTCACTCGGACTACCCTATCTGATCGCCATCCTGATTGTTTCCAGATCAGCCAGAGCCGGCCTGGGCCTCCCCCTGGGGATCTGCGCACTGGGCCTCACGGCTTTCCATGTTGCACACCAGTTGGGACTGGCGGATATTCGCTTCTTTCCTTACGCCCAATGGGGGGCGGCAGTTGCCCTGGCTGCGGGAACCGGATGGCTGATCTATCGATGGATGCCTGCGTCCCTGTTATGGGCAGGCGCGATAGTGATCGCGTTGATGTCCTGGTGGGAGCCCGATACCGGCAACATAGAAAACTGGTCGCGCTGGAACCTGGAAGGCTATGAGGTCAAGTCAAGGTGGCCGGCCTATCGGGCGGTCGCTGACACCCTGGCGGGTGAGTCTGATGGATGCCAGGGTGATCTTCGAGCATGACCCGGATAACCATGATACAGGTTCCACCCGGACCGTGGAGGCAATGCCGTTGTTCGGCTCGCGCCCGGTTCTGGAAGGCCTGTATATGGAGTCTGCTATCAGCTCCGCTTTTATTTACCAGCTGCAGGCCGAGATCTCGAACCGGCCGTCTTCGCCGTTATCCCGCTTCCCGTCCAGCAAGGGAACCATTGATGCGGCGATCGGACACATGAACGAACTCTATACCGATACCCTGGTGCTTCGATCGGAGCAAATGAAGCAGCGTTTCAGTGCTGACGAGCGTTTCGAAGTGTTGTCCCGCGAAGATCCATTCCTGGTGCTGCGGCTGAAGAATCCTGAATCCCGCCTGGTTGACATTGTCGATGGCCCGGTCGAAATCAAGTCGCGAGAGCGATGGATGGACAGTGCGTTTCGCCGCTTTCGGCTTTCCCATCCGTATGCCACGCGCGAGATCTATTTGAGTCCCGATCAGGAGTGGCAGGCACCCGCCCCGGCAACCGGTGGAGATATCCGCATACTCGAATATGGACCGGGAGCGACTGGTATTCGAAACCTCCGCTGTCGGTCAGCCACATCTCATTCGAATGAGCTACCATCCAAAATGGAAGAGCGTGACCGGCGAGCCTGTTTTTCTCACAGAACCCGCCTTTATGCTGGTCATTCCAGAACAGTCCCGTGTGGAGTTGCGCTACGCAGAGGACACGGCAGACCGTGTGGGTGTCGTGCTGACGCTCGATCGGTATCATTGTTCTTGTGTGGCTGCTGGTTTTTCCGAAGCTGTCGCCGCGTCCGGTCATCGCGCAAGGTCCGGCGTTAATGGCCGCGATTACCGTGCTTGTGCTGGCGTTATGCGTGTCTCTCTGGAGCTGGTGGAATAATCCGGAGCGAATATACAAACAGGGACACGAGCTGCTGAAAGCCGAGCGCTATCTATCGGCATCCCGTGCCTTTGATCATGCCTACAGTGGTCGACATGTGCCCGGCCAAAAGGCCGAGGCACTGTTCTGGGCGGGTCGCAGCCTTGAGTACCTCGACGATCACGACGATGCGCTGGAGCGCTACCGGGAGCTTGCCAGGCTTTACCCTGACAACTACTGGGCAGCCGAGTCGCTTTACAGGATTGTGATGCTGGAGAGAAAGCGCACAATGAGGATGCGGCTGAGGAAGCCTATAGTCAGCTGTTGCAGGATTTCCCCGGGAACACCTGGACCGCGAAAAGTTATTGAGGCATCAGGCGCGAAACGATGACGGCTGCTGTCAGCACCGGCCCGCCCGGATTTACTGGCTGGCGTCAGGACTGTTATCGAGGCCGATAAAGCGGCTTATCAGGCAGACAGGGCGACCCTTGATTTCATCGAACATCCGGGCCATGTACTGTCCGATCACACCCAGGCCGATCATGATCAGACTTCCGGAAAACAATATGGTAATTTCCAGCGTAGCGAAGCCGCTGATTGCGTGACCTGCGAGCTTTGACATGATTGCCTCGACGCCAAGTATCAGCGCGACAATGAGCATCACCACTCCGAAAGCTGGCAAGATCATCAGTGGCAACGAACTGAATGCGGTCATGGTATGGATCGCGTACCGTAACAGACCAAGCCCTCCCCAGTGACTCTCGCCAGAGTTTCTGGGGGCGACATCAAAGGGTACGGAAACCTGCCGGTAAGCCAACCCAGGCGCTTAACCCGCGATAGAATCGTCCATACTCCGGCAGGCTTTTTGTCAGTACATCAACCACACGCCGGTCCAGCAGTTTGAAGTCAGAACTGCCGCGCAAGTCAAAGCCGGAAAGACGCGAGAATACCGCGCTGTATACTGCCGCTGTGAACCGTTGCATGAGCGAATCTGCACCGCGATCCTGTTTTACGCCATGAACAATCTCGGCTCCCTTGCGCCAATGCGCAAGCATCTCGGGTATGAGGCTCGGCGGGTGCTGAAGGTCTGCATCCAGGGTGATAACGGCCTTGCCACTGGCATGCTTCAAACCGGCATAGAGTCCTGCCTCCTTTCCGAACCGGCGGGAAAGTACGATCCCTTTTATCTCCGGGGTTTTTGGCATGAGCGGCATCGACCAGAGCCGATGTATCGTCTGTAGAACCATCGTCCACAACGATAATCTCGTAGCTGACATTTTCCGCCTCGACGATTGCCGTGATGGTATCCAGCGCGCGAGGCAGAACACCGCTTTCATTAAAGGCTGGGATTACAATGCTCAATTCGCAAGGCACCGGATTATTTCCTTTTCGACTAGTGTTGCTGGTCGCCAGATGAGAGCAGCAACGCAGGACTGCTAGTGTATATGAAGCCGTATCTATCTGGAAATGCTGGTGATTGTGTTGCCAGATGTAATGACCTAGAATGCTCACGCATAAAATTGACAGTCCAGGGTTTGCTGGTACGAGTCCAGGTATGCCTGCCAATTTTCGTCATTTCTGGCAAGGCACAGCTGCAGACCCGGAATCCAGTCAGCGCTAATCAGGGAATTCCGGGTTCCCGCTTTCCCGGGAATGACACCAACAAACGGTCTTTACGCAAACGCAAGTGGCCTCTCGTATCGGTCACCACTGGAGCACAACATGCCTGTAGTTACTCTCCCCGACGGTAGTACCCGCTCATTTGATCAAGCCGTTAGCGTACACGACGTGGCCGCCGACATCGGCCCCGGTCTTGCCAGGGCTGCACTGGCCGGCAAGGTGGGTGGCCAGCTGGTGGATACCAGTTACGTCATCGGTACAGACGCCGAGCTTGCCATCATCACCAGCAAGGATGAAGACGCGCTGGAACTGCTGCGTCACGATGCGGCACATGTCATGGCGCAGGCGGTGCAGGAACTCTACCCGGGCACCCAGGTCACCATCGGGCCCGCCATTGTCGACGGTTTCTATTACGACTTTGCGCGCGACGAAGCGTTTACACCGGAAGACCTGGAGAAGATCGAACAGCGCATGCATGAAATCGTGAAGCGTGATCTGGCGATTGAACGGGAGGTGTGGAACCGGGACGAGGCGGTCAGGGTGTTCGGCGAGATTGGTGAAGCCTACAAGGTAGAAATCATCAAGGATATTATCCCCGAGGGCGAGGAAGTGTCCGTCTACCGCCAGGGGGAATGGTTCGATGTCTGCCGTGGTCCGCATCTTCCCAGTACCGGCAAGCTTGGCAAGGGCTTCAAGCTGATGAAACTGGCCGGTGCCTACTGGCGCGGTGATTCGAACAACCCCATGTTGCAGCGCATCTATGGCACCGCCTGGCGCGACAAGAAAGAGCTGGATGCCTACCTGCAACGACTGGATGAGGCGGAGAAGCGAGATCACCGCAAGCTCGGCAAGGTCATGGACCTCTACCATACCCAGGAAGAGGCACCGGGCATGGTGTTCTGGCATGACAACGGCTGGCAGATATACCTGGTGATCCAGGACTACATTCGCACTCTGTTGCGCCAGCACGGATACCAGGAAATTCATACCCCGCAGATCATCGATCGCTCGTTGTGGGAGAAATCCGGTCACTGGGAAAAATTCTCCGCCGACATGTTCGTAACCGAGTCGGAAAACCGCACCTACGCCATCAAGCCGATGAACTGCCCGGCACACATTCAGGTTTTCAATCACGGGCTGAAAAGCTACCGTGAGTTGCCACTGCGTCTTGCCGAATTCGGTTCCTGCACCCGCAATGAACCTTCCGGTACCCTGCATGGCTTGATGCGGGTGCGTAATTTCGTGCAGGACGACGCCCATATTTTTTGCACCGAGGCGCAGATCCAGAGCGAGGTATCCGACTTTATCGATCTGCTGTACCGCGTCTATGCCGATTTTGGCTTTGATGCGGTCAGTGTGAAATTCTCCACCCGGCCCGAGCAACGGGTCGGCGAGGATGCCCTCTGGGACAAGGCCGAGGCTGCACTGCAGGCGGTGCTGGAGCACAAGCAGCTGGACTGGGAGTTGCAGCCGGGAGAGGGTGCCTTTTACGGACCCAAGATCGAGTTCAACCTCAAGGACTGTCTGGAGCGGGTCTGGCAGCTGGGTACCATCCAACTGGATTTTTCCATGCCGGGCAGGCTCGGTGCCCACTATATTGCCGAGGACGGCAGCAAGCAGGTGCCGGTGATGTTGCACCGGGCAATTCTGGGGTCGCTGGAGCGTTTTATCGGAATTTTGGTCGAGCATTACGCCGGTTCGCTGCCGCTGTGGCTGGCCCCGGTGCAGGCGGTGATCCTCAATATTACGGATAATCAGGCTGACTATGTCCAGCAAAGTGGAAGAATCCTTGAAAAATCAGGGCTTGAGGGTTAAATCAGACTTGAGAAATGAGAAGATCGGCTTTAAAATCCGCGAGCACACGATTAAACGCATTCCCTATCTGCTGGTTGCCGGCGATCGGGAAGTTGAAGCTGGGACCGTGGCCGTGCGCACGCGAAGCGGTGAAGACCTGGGCAGCATGCCGATTGAGCAGCTTGCCGAGGGACTGAAAACCGAGTCTGCGAGCCGCGGCCGTACTGTTTTGGAGGGTTAGAATATCGCCGCGAAAAAGCCGCAGCACCGGGTAAATGAAAAAATTATTGTGCCTGAAGTACGGGTAATCAACCAGGAAGGTGAACAGGTTGGTGTGGTCTCTATTGAAGAGGCGCTCTCGATTGCCAACGAGGCCAATCTGGATCTGGTGGAAATTTCACCGAACGCAGATCCACCTGTTTGCCGGGTTATGGATTACGGCAAGTTCCGGTTTGAAGAGAGCAAGAAACTTCAGGTCGCCAAGAAGAAACAGAAACAGACGCAGGTCAAGGAAATCAAGTTCCGGCCCGGTACGGATATTGGAGATTACAAAATCAAACTGCGTAAACTGGTCAGTTTTCTGGAGGAAGGCGACCGCACCAAGGTGACCCTGCGTTTTCGCGGCAGGGAAATGGCGCATCAGGAGCTGGGTCTGGAATTGCTGCAGCGGGTGAAGGCCGACCTCGAGGCAGTACGGCACCGTTGAGCAGGAGCCGAAGATGGAAGGTCGCCTGATGGTGATGGTGCTGGCACCGAAGAAGAAGTGAGCCGGATAGATTATTTATAGATTCAAGTATGCTGGAGTAACAGGAAATGCCAAAGTTAAAGACTAACCGGGGTGCTGCAAAGCGCTTCAAGAAGACCGGGTCTGGCGGGTTCAAGCGCGGCCAGTCGCACCTGCGTCACATCCTGACAAAAAAGAGCAGCAAGCGTAAACGCCAGCTGGGTTCGCCAGCGGGTGTGCACGAAGCCGATGTGGCAGCCGTGCGTCGCATGTTGCCATTTGTTTGAAGACATTTTTCAGAGGTAGTTAGCAATGCCAAGAGTAAAACGTGGAGTCATCGCGCACGCCAGACACAAGAAGGTCCTGGACAAGGCGAAGGGTTATTATGGTGCGCGCAGCAAGGTGTACCGCGTTGCCAAGCAGGCAGTTACCAAGGCAGGACAGTATGCCTATCGTGACCGTCGTCAACGCAAGCGCCAGTTCCGCACGCTGTGGATTGCCCGCATCAATGCCGCTGCCCGTGAAAACGGGATGTCCTACAGCCGTATGATCGATGGACTGAACAAGGCAAACATCGAGGTCGACAGGAAAGTGCTTGCTGACCTGGCTGTCTTCGATGCAGCCGGTTTTAGTGCGTTGGCAGAGCAGGCCAAGGCCGGGTTATCGGTTTAACCCCTTTACTGCAGGCAGCTACGAAAAAGGGGAAAGGGTTAAACCTTTCCCCTTTTTTATTTCCCGAAGTACGAATTCTTATTGCCTCTCCCTCGGAGAGGGACAATGAGAAGGGCTGGAGTCGAGCGAATTCCTGATTCATTCCCTCTTACAACCCTCCACCGGGAGAGGGAGAGCAAACAATACCAGGGAGTACACACAGGTGAGCAGCCTGGACGAACTTGAACAACAGGCACTGCAGGCAGTAGCGGATGCGGGAAATACCGCAACGCTGGATGACGTGCGGGTACGTTATCTTGGCAAGAAAGGTCTGCTCACCCTGCAGCTCAAGCAGCTGGGTGCCTTGCCAGCCGCTGAACGACCGGCCGCTGGACAGGAAATAAATCGCGTTAAACAGCAGGTTCAGCAGGCCATCGAGATGCGTGCCGGGGTCTTGCAGGCAGCGGTACTGAACGAGCAGCTGTCGAGCGAGACGATTGATGTCGCCCTGCCGGGGCGCGGGCACACCCATGGCGGACTGCACCCGGTCACGCAAACCCTGCGTCGAATCGAGCAGTTGTTCAGGCCGCTGGGCTTCACCGTCGAGGAAGGCCCCGAGATCGAGGATGATTATCACAATTTCGGCGCCCTGAATATTCCGGACCACCATCCTGCGCGGGCCATGCACGACACGTTTTATTTCGATGCGCATACCCTGTTACGCACCCATACCTCGCCGGTACAGGTACGCGTGATGGAGCAGCGTCAGCCACCGCTGCGCATTATTGCGCCAGGCCGTGTCTACCGCTGCGACTCGGACCTGACGCATACACCCATGTTTCACCAGGTCGAGGGTTTGCTGGTTGATGAACACGTCAGCTTTGCCAACCTCAAGGGTCTGATCGATGAATTTCTGCGTGCCTTCTTCGAGCGTGATGACCTGGCCGTGCGTTTCCGTCCTTCCTATTTTCCCTTCACCGAGCCGTCGGCCGAGGTGGACATACAATGCGTCATGTGTGCAGGAGATGGTTGCCGGGTCTGCAGCCAGAGTGGCTGGCTGGAAGTGCTGGGTTGCGGCATGGTGCATCCGAAGGTGTTCGAGCAAGTCGGTATCGATAACGAGCGTTACACCGGGTTTGCATTTGGTATGGGCGTCGAGCGGCTGGCCATGTTGCGTTACGGCGTGAATGACCTGCGGCTGTTCTTCGAAAACGATATGAACTTCCTGACGCAGTTTAATTGAGCTGGCGTTTACCGGTTATTACCGTCATGAAAGTTGTATTCCCTCTCCCGTTGGGAGAGGGCCAGGGAGAGGCGAGGCAGGATAATTGATCCCCTCTCCCCAACCCTCCCCCTGAAGGGGAGGGAGTCTATCGAATCAGGTGTGTTATGAAATTCAGCGAACAATGGTTGCGTGAATGGGTCGATCCACCGGTGTCGACAGCCGAACTGGTTGAGCAGTTGACCATGGCCGGGCTGGAGGTCGACTCTGTCGAACCGGCGGCTGCCGGGCTGGGCGATTTGCTGGTCGGTGAGGTGGTCTCGTTGAGGCGCATCCGGATGCCGACAAGCTTCGGGTATGCCGCGTTGCGGTTGGCGAAGGGCAGTTCTTGCAGGTTGTTTGCGGTGCACCGAATGTTGCTGTCGGTGGCAAGTACCCGCTGGCACCGGTGGGCGCCAGTTTGCCGGGCAATCTCAAGATCAGGAAAAGCAAGTTACGTGGTGTCGAATCACACGGGATGTTGTGCTCGGCGACCGAACTGGGCCTCAGTGAAGATCATGCCGGCCTGATGACCTTGCCGGCGGATGCGCAAGCCGGACAGCCATTGCAGTCCCTGCTGGGACTCGACGACACGATCATAGAAATCGACCTGACGCCTAACCGGGGCGACTGCCTGGGAATAGAAGGCATTGCACGAGAAGTCGGCACATTGCTGCGCTGTCCCGTAACACCGGTTGTGATCAAGCCGCTGGCCGCCACCATTGATGATATTTTTGATATAGCGGTCCAGAATCCGCAAGCCTGTCCGCAGTATCTCGGGCGCGTGATCCGTGGCATCGATGTCAACGCACAGACTCCCCTGTGGATGCAGGAACGCTTGCGGCGCAGCGGACTGCGCAGTTTGGGCGCCATCGTTGATGTGACGAATTACGTATTGCTTGAGCTCGGTCAACCGATGCACGCATTTGACCTTGCCCGGTTATCAGGGGGTATACAGGTGCGTTATGCGCGCGAGGGTGAACAGTTGACCCTGCTTGATGAGACGCGTGATTACCCTTGATGACAAAACCCTGATCATCGCTGACCATGAAAAAGCCACTGGCTATTGCCGGTGTCATGGGCGGTATCGATTCCGGTGTCCGGGATGAGACGGTTGACGTGTTCCTGGAATGTGCATTCTTTCCACCGGAAGTCATTGCGGGTCGTGCACGTACCTACGGCATGCATACCGAGTCGGCCTATCGATTCGAGCGCGGTGTTGATCCGGGATTGCAGCCGCGCGCGATCGAACGTGCCACGGCCCTGCTAATCGAAATTGCGGGTGGTCAGGCAGGTCCTGTAACGACAGTGACTGCGGCGGAATATTTGCCTGAAAGCGTCCCTGTTACCTTGCGCAATGAACGCATCACAGAAAGTTCTGGGCATGTCGCCCGAAGCGGATGAAGTGACGGATATTCTCACCCGTCTCGGTATGACAGTAGTCAGAGCAGGACACAGACTGGCAGGTGCAGTCCCCGACCTACCGTTTTGATATCTCGATTGAGGCAGACCTGATAGAGGAAATCGGCCGTGTCTATGGCTACAACCGCTTGCCCAGCGTGGTCCTGCAGGGGGCGCTTGATGTGCAGCCGCTCATTGAGGGCAATAACACCATAGAGGACCTGTGTAGATGTCCTGGTGTCCCGCGGTTACCAGGAAGCGGTGACCTACAGTTTTATCGATCCTGAACTGCAGGCAAGGATTAACCCGGGCAAGACACCGGTGCCGCTTGCCAATCCGATCTCGTCCGAGATGGCAGAGATGCGTACCAGCCTGTGGCCCGGGCTGCTGGCTGCGGTTCAGTACAATCTGAATCGGCAAAAATCACGGCTGCGTTTCTTTGAGCACGGTCTTCGATTCTATTCCCGGGATGACGAGATACACCAGGACATGATGCTTGCTGGTGTGATAACCGGTTCGCGATTGCCTGAGCACTGGGATGGCAAGAGTAGTCCTGTTGATTTTTTTGACATGAAAGGCGATGTGCAAGCATTGCTTGTGTTAACGGGAAATGCCGAAGAATTCGCTTTTGTTGCTGCCGAACATCCCGGCTCTACATCCCGGTCAGTCCGCAGAGATTACCTGCAGAACAGACGCCTGTTGGCTGGATAGGCCGGGTGCATCCGTTGCTTGCCAGCCACCTTGACCTGAACCCGGACAGCTTTGTCTTTGAGCTTGAGTATGCGGCGCTTGAAACCGGTCGGCTGGCGAAATTTCGGCCCATTTCCCGCTTTCCCTCGATTCGCCGTGACCTGGCTGTTGTGGTGGATGCAGGGCTCCGTGTGGCAGATTTGCAGGCTGTCGGTGGAGCAGGCCGCCGGTGATTTACTGCAGGAGTTGCTGATTTTCGATGTATACCGGGGAAAAGGTATAGAAACAGGGCGAAAAAGCATCGCCTTTGGCTTGATTCTACAGGATTATTCACGCACACTTACGGAACAAGATATAGAGGGTGTTGTCACGCAGGTGACTGACCAGCTAGGAAAAGAATTCGGGGCAACATTAAGAGATTAGAACTATGGCACTTACAAAAGCCGACATGGCAGAAAGGCTGTTTGAAGAACTTGGATTAAACAAGCGCGAGGCCAAGGAGCTGGTCGAACTTTTCTTCGAGGAAATTCGCGTCGCGCTGGAAAATGGGCGCCAGGTAAAGCTCTCGGGATTCGGAAACTTTGATCTCAGGGAGAAGAATGAACGACCGGGGCGCAATCCAAAAACAGGTGAAGAAATCCCTATATCAGCACGTCGCGTCGTAACCTTCCGGTCAGGACAAAAACTCAAGGCGAGGGTAGAGGCATATGCTGGAAGCGAGCAATAACAACGAACTTCCAGCTATCCCGGGCAAGCGATATTTCACCATTGGTGAGGTCAGTGACCTGTGCGGAGTCAAGCCGCATGTTCTGCGTTACTGGGAGCAGGAATTCCCGCAGCTGAAACCGGTAAAGCGGCGGGGTAACCGACGTTATTACCAGCGGCAGGATGTACTGATGATTCGTCAAATCCGAAGCCTGCTCTATGAGCAGGGATTTACCATCGGTGGCGCTCGTCAGAAAATGTCCGGTGAAGATGCAAAGGAAGACATCACCCAGAGTCAGCAGATCGTACACCAGGTTCGCCTGGAGCTTGAGGATGTTCTGCAACTGCTGAAACGTTAAACCGCCAGCTTTCTTCCTGTATAATCCTTCTTCTCAAATCGGGGCGTAGCGCAGCCTGGTAGCGCACTTGACTGGGGGTCAAGTGGTCGGAGGTTCAAATCCTCTCGTCCCGACCAATATTTAGCAAGCTATTCTAGAATCAACATTAAGATCGGTTATACCTAACGGGCATACTGAATGAAGCCCACCTTTCCGGGTATACCCCAATATCACATAAAGCAAGGCCACACGAAGGTGGCCTTGCCGCATCCTCTCCCGGCATCGCCAGATAGCAGATTGTGGTCGATCGGGTGCAGGTACCTCTTTATTCATATCGTGTCGGGTGTCAGTCAGGCTTTGACGACTGTGCAGGCAGGATTTATCTGTCAATTAGTTGACTAATATCAAGACAAGGCTATCTAGAGTTTGTTTGAATTCCCGTACTCGCAAATTAGCAATGGGAATGAACGATGATTGTTGAAAACTTTAAATGGGGTCTTATTGCTGCTGGAATCTGGTTCGGTCTCCATCAGGTTGCAACAATCCTCGGTGTTACACCTCCTTTCTAGCTCTTTCGAACAATAATGAATTTTCGGTGAGGCAACATGATTGACTTATTAAATAGCTTGACGCTGGTCTTTGTGTCTATTGTGATGGTTGCCGTAGCAGGTGGCCTATTCTGGTGCTGGATTCATCGGTCGCGACTACGTAATTGGAAGTTCTGAACCCCCGCCAACTGGAAGGGGGTACACCCTCTCC
Organism: uncultured Gammaproteobacteria bacterium; assembly: GCA_963701505.1. Lineage (GTDB taxonomy): Bacteria > Pseudomonadota > Gammaproteobacteria > UBA9214 > UBA9214 > UBA9214. The sequence continues at coordinate 165,242 of CAVOZZ010000011.1, read as the reverse complement.
CTGCATAGCCAGTACCATCTCCAGTTGCACAACTGTGCAGACTATTAGCCCTGCTCATGTTTAGTAGATTTCTACTGGTGGACTGACTGCCCTGCACAACAGGCAAGGAGCAATGAGGAGTAGTCATGATTAAAGTGCGATCACACCTTGAAAAGATGCGCAGGAAAAAGGTGATTTCGCTGGCGATCTTCTGGGGCTGGATTGTCATACTGCTGATTGGCTTCATGGTGATGAAGAAAGAAGTCGAGTGCGGTTCATACAGACGGGATCTGGCGGTAAAGAATTGGCACTTGATCTGCAAAGAACGGCCACGGCCTTATGATGGTGATTAACCGTGATACCGGGCAGTGAGAGGCCATGCCATCCTTGTCGCCCCTTGCCACTGGCAACCGATAGGGACGTACTGTTTTCATGCACGCTGCCTTCGTTGAAATTAAAAATCATCTTTAACCATTCATTTATTGATCTACATCAAACACTAGTATTAAACCACGGGCCAGCAGACACCGAGGTTAGCCTTTTGCATCTATAATTAACTTGGAAGTCAGGAGTGATCCAAAAGGGTAAGAGGTGGGCCATGAGTGTTAGCAAGAGACCATCACATGGAAGGCACTCGCTTCATTGGGAGCATGCATTGCTGGCTATGGTAGTAATGCTGGTCTTGGTAATGATGGCGACGGCGGTTTTGTGAAGAAACGGACAGGCTCATATAAAAGCCAGTAATTAATTCTTCCGCATGTAAAGCGGTTATTTTCTATCATCGTCGTAGGGAACAGTACGGGAGCCTGTTCCTCTCTGCTGGTAGTGAATGTTTATATCCGTGGATTTGGGGTAGGGCATATTCACTCCGTTAGCATGCATTGAATACGATTGTTCATAACGAGGGTTTTCATCGACCGGAATTATTACCGTTGTATAACCTGTCGGCGTGGTAAGCGAGGTGTTCCCCGATGAAGGTTGCAATGAAATGATAGCTGTGGTCATAATCCTCTTGCATGCGAAGGGTCAGCGGGAAGTTGCGTGCCTTGCAGGCAGCCTCCAGGTTTTGTGGATAGAGTTGACTGGCCAGAAATTCATCGCCGGTGCCACTGTCGATGAGCAGGGGAATCGGTGGTGCACCGGCCGCCACCAGTGCCGTCGCATCGTAGGCTTTCCAGGCTTCCTGGTCCTCGCCGAGATAGGCCTCGAAGCAACCCTGCCCCCAGCCACTGACCATGGGGTTGCATATAGGGGCAAAGGCAGAAACAGATCGATAGGCTCCCGGATTTTTCAGGGCGCAGATCAATGCGCCATGACCACCCATGGAGTGGCCGCTGATGGACTTGATACCTGGCTGGACTGGAAGCTCGCTCTCGATCAGCCCCGGTAGTTCCCGGGTTATGTAATCGTACATCTGGTAGTGCTGTGACCAGGGTGCCTGGGTGGCGTTGACATAGAATCCTGCTCCCTTGCCGAGATCGTAGCGGTTTTGACCATCCGCCACATCGGTGCCACGCGGGCTGGTGTCCGGGAACACCAGTGCAATCCCCAGTTCGGCGGCATAACGCTGCATGCCACCCTTGGTTCGCGCGTTATCGTCGGTACAGGTAAGACCGGACAGCCAGTAGACAGCGGGGACGCGTTGACTGACGGCCTGGGGAGGCAGGTAGACGGAGAACTGCATCGTGCAATTGCAGACACTGGAGGTATGCCGGTAGCGGTTAAGCCAGCCACCAAATTCTTTTATGTGTTCGATCTGCTGCATAGGAATGCTCCTTGAGAATGTCGATGGAATCACCATTGCCCTGCAGGGGGCTGCGATTGATAAACCGGGACACAGTCTTTCCCTCGCATTTACAGTCGCGCTACTTTATCCTGACTTTCGATTTGGTGCGGTTGCAAGACTTGGCCGCTGCATCCAGCGGTTGATTGCGCCAGCCTTTCTCGTGGGTGAAGTCCTGCGCACAGGGTGCCGCCCGTCGCAGCGTTTCTGTCTGTCCGGTATAGGCCGAATCACCCCATGCCCGCGTTTCATCCCCATGCAGCAGGTCTTCCAGAACCTGCGAATCATGCACATTGGCGGCAGTTGCCGCGACCGAGTGAATCTGTTTGCTTTTGCTGTCCACCCCGATATGGGCCTTCATGCCGAAATACCACTGGTTGCCCTTGCGCGTCGAGTGCATCTCAGGATCACGCGCCTTGTCTTTGTTCTTCGTGGAACTGGGTGCACTGATCATGCTGGCATCGACAATGGTGCCGCTGGCAATGCGCAGGCCCTGCGCCTGCAGTTGCTCGCCCACTGCCTGAAACAACGATTCGCCCAGGGCATGCCACTCCAGCAGATGGCGGAAACCAGAGGATCGTGCTCTCATCCGGCACCGGTTCCCGGCCGAGGTCGATACCGGCAAAACGGCACATCGAACGGGGCTCATACAGCGCTTCCTTCGTCACCCGGGTCCGACAGATTGAACCACTGCTGCAGGAAGTAGATGCGCAGCATCCGCTCCAGTCCTGCCGGTGGGCGACCGTTGCCGGCCCTGGGGTAGAACGGATCGATCTGCTCACAGAGCAGAGACCAAGGAACCACCTCGTCCATCTCGGCCAGAAATTGTTCCCGGCGGGCCGGTTTGCGGTAACGCTCAAAATCCCCGGCGGCAAAGGTCTGTTGCTTCATCGGCATCTACCTGCTGTAAACAATGCGTGTATTATTACAGATGTCAGGACCTATTCAGAGTTGCCTCAATATGGTGGAAGCCGCAAACCGGATTGATGCCGCAGTCGGAAATACCCTTAAGGCCGGTTATCGGACAGTAACATCTACTTCGGCAACCCTGGAGAAGAGAAGATGTCCACAGCTGAGCTGGGTGCCGCAATAGTTCAGTATTACTAATGGATTGGTTATCGTGCCAGAAGGTCGACAAGTTTCATACCCACGCGGTGTGCCACTTCTATTCGATTCTTCATGGGGTAATGGGTACAGGGCAGACTTCGCCCGTCTGGATGGGTTATATGAAAACACGGTGCTTTTTGTTCATAACATTGCTTGTTTGTGTCTCTGCGACAATTGCAGAGGAGCGTGATACACGCACTGTCGTTCAGCTGTTGCCGCAGCATCGTGCACTGGTGCTTGCCGAAATGCGTCAATTCCTATCCGGGTTGCAGCAGATCTCGGAGGCCCTGTCGCGGGACGATATGGGAACCGTCGCCAGCATAGCGCGCGCCCTGGGCAGTCCCATGACGCAGCATATGGACCCGGATCTCAGGCAGGCGATCCCGGAAGGATTTCGCAAGCTGGGGTTCTCGGTGCACGGTGATTTCGATCAGATTGCACTTGATGCAGAGGATCTTGGCGACCCAAAACATACCCTGTCACAGCTGGGTGAAACCCTGTCGAAATGTGTTTCCTGCCACAGTTCGTACCAGATTCGCTCAGTGGATAGTCCGTAGCAGCGTACGCCATAGGGTAGAAGCCAGGATGCGGATGGCAAACACAGACGGGACGGCTTATTGATCATGATCAAGGCCACACGAATTGGAAATGTGGCAGTATCCAGTGCCAGCAGCATTTCGGGTTAACATGAAAATTTTACATTCAATACAGCATGACCGATTCTTCTGATAAAGCGCCGCTGCTTTCTCACTTGTTGTCAATGCCCCTTGCCATTATTCAGGACGGGATGTTCAGCACAGGGGTTGTTACTGTCCTGTATCGGGTCCTTGCCGGCGCCTTGCGGAACGGTGAACTGGTCTACCTGGAGGGTCGCACCGTATGTATCCAGGTCCGGGATATGTCGCTGACCTTTTATATTACCCTGCAGCAGGGCAGGCGGGTGACCAGCCGTGCGACGAGTATCCCCATCAGCGGCACACCGCATGCTTGCCTGCTGCTTGTTGCGCGCTATGAGGACACCGATGCCCTGTTTTTCCAGCGTCGATTACGGATGGCATGCGATACTGAACCGGGACTGGAAGTCAAAAATTATCTGGATGGGCTGTATATGGGCGCACTCGTGCTGCCAAAGCTGCTGGGCAACTTGGCGCAAAAGGCACTGCCCCTGTCTGGGAACAGGGGGATCTGCTCATGAACAATTCGGACAACTGGCTAGTGCATGAACACTCCCTGTATGAAGGTCTGCTTTCACAGTGCCAGGATGCAGTGGAAATGGAAGACTGGGGGACCGTGAGCCGGGTATTTAACGAACTTGTTACGCATCTGAAACGGCATATGATGCTGGAAGAAGAAGTGCTCTATCCTGCCTATGAATCAACCCCCCATGCACCACAGGGCCCGACCGCGGCACTGCGGGAGGAGCATGCCGGTATTGTCCGCCTGATCCGGGACATGGTGCAGATCATCAAGACCCGGAACTCGGAACATGTGCTCGGTGGCCTGGCGCATCTTCAATTCCAGATGATCAAGCATCATGAAAAAGAGGAGGACATCTTCCTGCCTATGGCGAGTCATATTTTGAATACCAGCCGTGATGAGCTGTTGCGCAAACTGGGTGAATTCGATGCGTCGAAGATAAAAAGAAAATGGGATATTTGAACGGGCCGCTGAAAACAGAAGGAGGCAGTGCTGGCTATGCAAGTGCAGGAACAGAGGCGTAATCCAAGGAAAAAGTACCGGTCAGACTTTCTTCGCCTGTTTGTTTTCTATCCCCTGGCCTGGATTGTCGTCAGTGTGATTCTTTATTACCTCGTAAAAAAATAACTGGAACAGCAGATAAACCTGTGCTGTTTTTTCTTCTTCAGGTGCCGGATATGCGCTGATAATAACGCAGCCGGTAGAGCTGCCTGGTGTCCGTATCATCGTCATCAAACCCGGACCGCTCATGCAGAACATTGTTGCAGATCAGTCCCTGTCCAGGCTGCAGCATGGTACGGTAGATATACGGAGAGGGTGAATCCAGAAATTCTTCCAGGGTCTTGAGCGCGGCCCGAGTGAGCGGGTCAGGGGACCATTCAATACTGCGGGTGCGCGCGGTATAACGCATGTGCAGGCTGCCATCCTCCAGTACCGAGAATACCGGGCCACTACGTGCCGGACGCAGCTGTTCACCGTTTTCGTTGTTCGGCGGAATGGTCATGACATTTGCGGCCATCAGGGCGCGAATGTAATCGGGATTTCTGTCGCGCAGGTGAATGTAGGCGATTTCATGATCCAGCAATGCATTTTCGCCGCCGCTCGCTGCCGCCGAGACGCAATGTAACAACAGCCCGTAGATCTGGCGCTCCGGCAGATTGTAATAGCCATCAGTGTGCCAGTGGATGGGACGGTTGGTATAGGGGATGTAGCCGCTGCGCCACTTGCCCTCCACAACGTGCAGGGACGTCACACCGTCATCATCGGCACCCATGTTGTAATCCAGTTCCGTCAGCCCGAACTGTGCGCCGAGTGTTCTGGGTATCGCCTTGTCAGGGTCACTGCCGGTAGGGCCGGCATAGATCGCCATGTTGGTCTTGCGGGCGCGTGTATGGAGTGCTTCGAATTCAGCCTTTGTCAGCTGATGTGGGTTTTTGATTTCGACGATCAGTTCTTCGATATTGACCGGGTAGTCTTCCAGTTTCTGAGTACGCCATGCCACATAGCCGGTCTCATCGGCAAGGTCATACGGGCTGTTTGCGGTGTGTTGTTGTACCTGCATCTATTATCGTCTCCGAATGCGATTTCTCAGTGAATACCGAGGTCTTTCCATGGCATATCAACGCGCTGTTTTACGGCTGTTGACATGCTGATGGGGCGGCCCCGGCGTTGACTGCTTTCCGCCGGCCACTTGTTGGTGGCGTAAAATCCGATTTTCGAACCCAGTCCCGAGGCCGGGCTGGCAAAGTCGAGATAGTCGATAGGCGTGCTTTCCACCAGCACGCTGTCGCACGCGGCGGATACCCCCCGCGCAGCCGACACCGCAAGTTTGTAACAAACAGATGACAGGTCAGTCATTGATGCAGATCAAGGCAAAGACGGAGATCAGGCAATCGGATTTTCCGGGACCTTTGCAAACCGCCTGTACACGGAATCCGGGTGCAAGAAACTGCATGCAAATCTACTCGCGAGTGAGGTGGTCATAGGATTAAAATATAAAACAAAAACAATAAGTAAAAATGCTTATCAAGAAACAGGATGAGTCAGGAGTAATCCTGCGGATATACCAGAATAAAGACCTCCCGAAGGGGGCGTAAATATCCATCGCTCGAGTACGGTGGGTGCCACACTGGAAAGGTTGCCCTGGCAGGACAGTTTCCAGTTCTCCACTTCCATCATTATAAAAGGCACCGGAAAAGTTGTGTGCCAATCGGTGGGTAAGGAAAGGCAAACGTAAACCTGCTGGACGTCTTGATGGCGACAAGGAACGATTAAGGGTTGCTGGTGTAGAAGCTTCAGGATTAGACAGGGTGGTCTCGGGTGCTAACTACCTTCTCATACACTGAGTGGCGGACTTATTTCCCGTAGGTATTGTATTCGTCCACACCCGAGTCATTAAGAAGATAATGCATGATTTAACGGCTGCATATTGTCCATAGGTACAGGCGGACAAAGTCTCTACCCTGTCAACAGCAGGTACCGACTGCCGCGGTCTGTATCATCTGGTATCAACCATAGGCGCGCAACTCAACCGGGAGTTGTGCCAGCTTCTCATAAATACGACGACGTCGGCGTATAGGCCACCAATCGTATAAAAAGACTTGAATGGGACGCCACATGGCAACCCAGCCACTGATCAGAAAACCTTCCTGGATGATCGACCACGCCAAACCTGTCTTTTCCAGTGAGGCAAGCATTTGCTGGGCAGCAATACACAGAAAGAGAAATACCAGGCCTATGACCAGGGCAATACGGCCCTCTTGCAGGGTAAGGCGCAGTTCTTTTGAGGTGATTTCTGCTCGATAGGAAAAGTAGTTATGAATCGCTGCCTGCACATTGCTGGCAGCTTCATGGGTACAGACACCGTGTGGCAAGTGCAATACAAGTTTGATGGGTGTTTCAAGGTGAAACTCCTGAACCGAATCAACGATATAAGTCTCTGCATCTGACTCCAGATCTTTTTCCCGGAAGGGGGCGGGGTCAAAGGAGTTGAATAACTGGCGTATTTCATTGAGCTTGATTTCAACCAGGTACTGGTCACCTTCTTTTTTGTAATGTGATTCCGGCTTGTTCATGAATTACCCCTGAAGGCACTGTGTATCCCGGGAGTGTTACCAGTGTTTATACAAGCTAAATACTCGCTTTCAAAATGGTACTTGAATAAAACACAAGCAGGCCTGGATTGCAGATCCGGATCTTGTCATTGCCATCTGCTGCTGAAAGGCGAGTATTGCATCAGTAGTCAAGTGTAATCAGGGGAATCTGGTTCCTCCGTTTGGATTCCGCTGCGGCAGCGGTGCTTCGCGTGAAATGAAAATTTATTAGCGGTCCCCTGGTTCTTGTTTGCCGATTCCGAGTGTGCGTACAGCACTTGGTAGCTTTTGAATCACTCCTGGTGATGGCATTCTCGCGGTAACTATCCGGTATAGACGTTTGAACTCTGTCAGCCTGGTTTCCAGGGACTTGAACGGACCTGATCAATTGGCGAATTTACTGTGAAAGTCAATCATTTCAGGATGTAAACAGGAGGAACTGACGGTTAATGCAAACAGACCACTCAGATGTCGTCTATATTGTTGGAGAGTTAGAAAGCTTTTGTCCTGACAAAGCGTCAATCAGTTGCCAGATAGTTGGGCAGTAATGACTCTGGATTTGATTGCACCCTTGCCTGTCACTGGGCGGTATCACTTCGATTTCAGTGACGCTCATCAGTAATGTGCTTAACCTATTGTAAAGAAAAGAGAAAAGTACGAAAACAGACGATGAGGTCATGTTGCATGGACCCCATTAGGAACTTGAAGGTTAGTATTCCAAAATGTAATAATAAACACTGCTAACCTAATGTAATTAGGTATAATCTTAATTGGCAAATCATAACACAGCTGCGAGGCATGGCATAAACCGGAAATCTCCGGTAACGCAATGAAAGGATATGGGTGAACAACTTTTTCTGGCAGGCTTTGAGCCTCTAGCTATCAATACCGCCAATAATCCGGTGCTATGTCGGCGCCAGTCAGATCGATCACAAGGCAGCGTGTGTGGCGCTCAACCCGAGCCAGACCACAGTGCAACACAGGGGGCTCAATGCACAGCACATCTCAGCCTGTATACCCTGGGACGTTTCTCTCTGTTACTGAATGGCAAGCCCGCAGAATTTGGCCGCAAGGTGCCGAGACGACCGCTAGAACTGTTAAAGACAATCATTGCTCTCGGAGGCCGTGAGGTCAGCATGGCAAGCTTGACGTCTGAGCTCTGGCCGGATGTTGATGGCGATATAGCCCAGCGATCTTTTGATACGACATTGCACCGGTTACGCAAAATGCTGGGTGATGACCGCTTTCTGATATTGAAAAAAGGAAAATTATCACTTGATGAGCAGTATTGCTGGGTTGATGTGTGGGTCTTCGAGCGACTGCTTGGTCAATCACAACGACTCTTGATGCGTGATGTCACGGGCAAGCAGATTTTTACACTGGAACAGTTAACTGAAAGGCTGATTGGTCTATACCAGGATCACTTTTTAGCCAAGGATGAGATCACGTCCTGGTCGGTGTCCATGCAAGAACGCCTGCGCAGTAAATTCATCCATCATCTGCTGGAAGTTGGACGCTATATGGAAAAACACGGTTACTGGGAACGGGCGATGCACTGCTACCGGAAAGGCATCGACATGGATGACCTGGTCGAGGTATTTTACCAGCGCCTGATGTACTGTTACCTGCAGACAGGGTGCATCTCGGAAGGAATGGCGGTGTATCGTCGTTGCCGGCAGGTACTTTCGATTACACTCAGTTTGCAACCGGAACTGGAAACCGAGTCTCTCTATCAGTCTCTCCTCAATTCACGACTGAACAGACAATCAGCCTGATTGTGCCTTGAACATGGCATCTGCGCCACCTTACCGGCTGGTGCGGTTTTGACGCGTGCCTGTTTCAATACCTGTAAGCAAGAATTCAATACGTAAATCATCTGTAAGTCCCCCCCGCGTACATTCCTAATTGTAAGAATGAGACCAAGAATAATTTATGCGTAGTGCTAAGAATAACCAAATAAATACAGGGCATCATGAATGGATAGCTACATTGTACGGGTGTATCGACGACACCATGGTTCATCTGGTGATGAAGTCGCGGGACTGATTGAAGAGGTCGGCACAGACCAAAAGATATCTTTCCAGACCACTTCAAGTCTGGTGACAAGCATCAGGAAAGTGATTGGGAGAGATAAGCCTCATCAGGCAGATGTGCGTGAACTGTTCCCCGAGAATGCCAAGGTGTGAAAACAATTTAAAACGCCAGGCATTGAAAGCAAAATGAAAAACAATAACTGTAGGAGTCAAAGAATCATGAGCGTAGGTACAGAACCAACAGCAACAACCAGGAAGCCAAAGCTGTTTACTGCAGTGTGTGCGGGTGCGGTTGCCCTGGCGGCTTCCCTGTCTGCAAATGCAGCCTTTGTCTTTTCAGGAGACTCACAGAGTCTGCCAATCAGCGGTAACAGTTTCAACAGCAATCTGAGTAGCGAAGGCTTCAATCAGATGACTACCGGTGCCCAACTGAGTGTCGATATGGACGGCACAGTTACTTTTTATTACATCGCGGCCTCGTCATGGTACACCAACAGCTTCAAATCCGGTTCCTCAAGCACGATCACCGAAAACAATGACAGTTTTGACTGGGATGGCTGGCAAAGTTTTTCCATCAATGTGGCTGCCGGAGAAATCCTGGATTTCAGGTTCACCAGCGCTACTTCCAGTGCGCTGACCCCGGTGGATAATGCCAGCGGCACCAATCTTCGTGGCCTGGGGATTATGACCAGCACCAGTACGTCGGATCTCGTGCTTGCCTACAATGACAATTATCGAAACACGGGTCCCGGAATGGACAGTGACTTTGATGACATGCTGGTACGCGCTGAATTCACTGTAGTGCCGGTACCCGCCGCTTTATGGTTATTCGGCTCTGGCCTGATTGGTCTAATTGGCATGGCACGACGTCGCAAGCAGTAAACGAATTTTAAGTCTCCGTAAATTCTCCCCGGCCTGTCCGGGGATTTTTTTGCCCGTAAAAGGTGCTTGATGCAGTTTTCAGCGATTCGGGTATGATGACCCGCAACCTCAATCACAAACTCCAGCAGGTATTTTCACAAATGGCCAAACGCCGCAGACGCGGGCGAAAAAAGTCCCGTCGGAAAGTCGTATCGCGTCGTCCCCTCTGGATCCGTATCTGCGCTGCTGCTGGCGATTCTGCTGGCCGCTTATGTTACTTATCTGGACTTCCAGGTGCGCCACCAGTTCACCGGCAAACGCTGGTCATTGCCGGCGCGCGTCTATGCGCGTCCACTGGAATTGTATGCCGGGCTGGAGATGACCGCAGAACAGTTTGTGACCGAGTTGAAGGCGTTGCACTATCGTCCTGTGGTGACACCGCGGGAATCCGGTCAGTTTTCAAGAAACAATAATGAATTCCACCTGATATCACGGCCTTTTGATTTCTGGGATGGACAGGATGCCCCCGCCAGTGTCCGCTTGACATTTTCCGCAGGCAAACTGGCGAGGCTGACTGCTGCCGGTAGCGGCAACGGCACTCAGCCTGCTACGGCTGGACCCGGTGCTGGTCGGCAGCTTTTACCCGGCACACAATGAAGACCGTGTCTTGCTGCAGCTCGACGAAGTCCCGGTAAGCCTGACGGATGCGCTGATTGCCATCGAAGACCGTGACTTCTATTCACACCATGGCGTGTCACCTGCGGCAATCGCGCGTGCGCTTGTTTGCGAATATCCGCGCAGGCGGTGTGGTGCAGGGTGGGAGTACCCTGACCCAGCAACTGGTGAAGAATTTCTTTCTCAGCAGTGAGCGTTCACTGACACGCAAGATTAATGAAGCGATCATGTCCCTGTTGCTGGAGTGGCATTACAACAAGGACGAAATCCTCGAGGCCTACCTGAACGAGGTCTATCTTGGCCAGGATGGTAACCGCGCCATTCACGGTTTCGGGCTTGCCAGTTATTTTTATTTCGAACGGCCGCTGGCAGAATTGAGCATCGATCAGTATGCACTGCTGGTCGGCATGGTGAAGGGACCCTCCTACTATAATCCCAGACGACACCCGGAACGTGCAAGCGCACGGCGCAACCTGGTGCTCGATGTGATGGCGCAACTCGAACTCATCACAGCCGGAGGAATCGGCACGGGCAAAGGCCAGCAAGCTGGGTGTCAGCGATTACCAGAGAAAGGCCATCAACACCTTTCCGGCATTCCTCGACCTGGTGCGTCGCCAGTTACAACGTGACTACCGGGATGAAGATATTACCTCCGAGGGGCTGAGTATATTTACGACACTGGATCCACAGGTGCAGTGGCAACTGGAGCGCGTACTGGGGTCACGCCTCAAGGAGGCTGGAACGCGACCGTGGACTGCAAGCCAGCACGCTGGAAGGTGCAGCAGTCGTCACCTCGGTGCAGGGAGGGGAGGTGCTGGCACTGGCCGGTGGTCGTGACCCGGCATTTGCAGGCTTCAACCGCGCACTGGATGCGCATCGGCAGGTCGGCTCCTTGCTGAAACCGGCTGTTTACCTGACGGCACTGGAACAATCGAAGCGCTACACGCTGGCGACCTTGCTGGATGACAGTCCATCTGACGTTTACGGCGCGTAACGGCGCGGTGTGGCAAGCCCGGGAACTATGACAAGAAGAATCACGGCCAGGTGCCCTTGTATCGTGCGCTGGCACATTCCTATAATGTCAGTACGGCACGTCTTGGGCTGGAACTGGGCATTGAATCCATTATCAAGACACTGCGGCGACTGGGTGTGGAGCAACACCTGAATCCCTATCCTTCGCTGGTGCTGGGTGCGGTCGAAATGTCGCCCTTGCAAGTGACGCACATGTACCAGACGTTTGCCAGCGGCGGGTTCCGCACGCCCCTGCGTGCCATCAATGCGGTACTCGCTGCCGATAAAGCCCCGTTGCAGCGCTATCCCCTCAGTGTGCAGTCAGCCATTGAACCGGCGCCGGATTTTTTAATCAACACCGCCATGCGTTTTGTGGTGCGTGAGGGCACCGGGCGCAGCATTTACCAGTCCCTGCCGGATAGTGTGGATGTTGCCGGCAAGACCGGTACCACCGATGATCTGCGTGATAGCTGGTTTGCCGGATTTACCGGCGATCGTCTCGGTGTTGTGTGGATAGGTCGTGATGACAACCAGTCAACCGGGCTGACAGGTACCAGTGGTGCACTGCGTGTCTGGCGTGACCTGTTCACGCAATTCACTAACAGCGGCTGGGTACAGCCGGCCGTTGAAGATATCGACTATCTCTGGATCGATCCAGAAAACCGGATTACTGGCGGATAGCGACTGCCCGGATGCCGTACAATTACCCTTTATAACCGGCAGTGGACCGGTGCAGCATGCGCCCTGTGTGAAAGGGAAAAGGCATTGCCTGCCCGGTTGACTGGTTCAAGGAGTTATTTCAGTGAAGTTAGCCTCTTTCTTACAGTGTGCCAGTCGCTGTTGTGCTGCTGGTGTTGGTTCATGGCTGCAGCACGGCGCCGTCACAACGACAGCCGACGCCGGTTGTCGAGCAGGGACAACCGGCTAGCTGCCCAACAGCCGGCGGTGAAACCACATGCGCCTGGCTATGCACCCGCCCCGAATACGGCAACCGCTGTGACGGCTGCCACGCAGCCGCCGGCCGTCGTTGCCTTGCTGCAGCAGGCCGAACAGCAGGCCAATGCCGGTGACCTGGAGTCTGCTGCTGCATCACTGGAGCGTGCCATACGTATAGATCCGCGCAATCCTGTCCTCTGGCATCACCTGGCGACGGTACGGCTTTCACAGGGCGAACCAGTCACAGGCCGAGCAGCTGGCCGAGCAAGTCAAACAGTCTTGCCCCCGGCAATTATGCCCAGCAAGCACGCAACTGGTTGCTGATCGCGCAGGCGCGACGGCAGCTGAACGACAGCACGGGTGCTGCTGCTGCTGAACAGCGTGCACGGGAACTGGGCGCTCGCTGATCAGCGGCTGTCTGCCAGTGTCCGTAATCACAGATCTGCTGGGGGATGCCGGGCCGTTAGCAGGCAGTGTGCCGGGGTTTTCGCAGCGCAAGGAACAGCAGCTGATGGCGGAGGCAACCGCCGACACCATCGCGGCAAATGAAACCCTGATTGTTGAAGCGGGTACCGGCACCGGCAAAACCTTTGCCTACCTGATGCCGGCACTGCAATCAGGAAAGAAAATCATCATCTCTACCGGCACCCGCCATCTTCAGGACCAGCTCTTTGGCAAGGACTTGCCCGTGGTTCGCGCTGCGCTGCAGGCGCCGGTGCAGTCTGCCTTGCTCAAGGGGCGGGCCAATTACCTGTGCTGGCATCGTATGGGAACCGCTGCCGGTGAAGGCCGCCAGTTATCCGGCCAGGCAGTTGCACGAGCTGGAAGAAATACGTGCCTGGTCGGCACGCACCGCGAGCGGTGATATTGCCGAGCTGGGCAGGGTCCCGGAGGATTCCGCGATCTGGCCGCGGGTGACCTCGACGGTCGAGAATTGCCTCGGGCAGGAGTGTGAATACTTCCAGGACTGTTTTGTTGTGAAGGCAAGACGTCAGGCGCTGGAAGCTGACATCGTCGTCATCAATCATCACCTGCTATTTGCTGACATGGTGTTGAGGGAAGAGGGATTTGGCGAGCTGTTACCCGGTGCCGATGCCTTCATTATTGATGAGGCACACCAGTTGCCCGAAGTTGCCTCGGTGTTTTTCGGCACCACGCTGAGCAGTCATCAGTTGCGTGACCTGGTGCGCGATACGCGGCTGGAGCATGTGCGCGAAGCCGGTGACATGCAGGACTTGCCGGAGGCTGCAGACCGGCTCGAAACCGTGACGCATCAACTGCGGCTGGCGCTGGGCCAGACTGACCGGCGTGCAGCCTGGTCAGAGGTCGCGGCCGACCCGGCATTGCAGGATGCGTTGTTGCAATTGTCCGCCTGTCTGCAGCAGTTGACGGACTGGCTGGTGCTCGCCGCAGAGCGCGGCAAGGGCCTGGAGAGCTGCCGGGTGCGTGCCGTGATGCTGAACGAACGCCTGGCCTTGCTGATGAAACATGCGTCCGGTGAATACATTCACTGGTTCGAGACATTTCGCACCTCCTTCCGCCTCAACCTGACCCCCCTGGATGTTGCGCCCACTGTTCAGGAATTGCCTGGACAACCTGTCCAGTGCCTGGGTGTTTACCTCTGCAACCCTCGCGGTGGGTGACAGTTTCGAGCATTTCGCCGGTCAACTGGGGCTTGAGGGTGCCCGGCAACTGAAACTGGACAGTCCGTTTGACTACCGTAAAAATGCCTTGCTGTATTTGCCGGATAATCATGCCTGAACCGAATGAACGCTTTTATGTGGATGCGGTGGTTGCCTGCGCGCGTGATGTGCTGCAGGCGAGTGCCGGACGGGCATTTGTGCTGTTTACCAGCCACTGCGGCGTTGCAGGCAGCGGCGGCACAGCTCGCCGATACGCTCGACTATCCGCTGCTGGTGCAGGGGACTGCCCCGCGACGGGAGTTGCTGGAACGCTTCAGGGAACTGGGTAATGCCGTGTTGCTGGGGACCGGCAGTTTCTGGGAAGGTGTCGATGTGCGTGGTGAGGCGCTCTCCTGTGTCATCATTGACAAGCTGCCGTTCAGTTCACCCGGTGATCCGATCCTGCAGGCACGTATCGAGGCATTGCGACAGCAGGGCATCAATCCCTTCATGGCCTACCAGCTACCCGCATGCCGTTATTAATCTGAAGCAGGGTGTCGGGCGGCTGATTCGTGACCGCCACGATCGCGGGGTGCTGGTCATTATGTGATCCGCGCCTGCGCAGCAAGGCCTACGGTCGTATCTTCCTGAAGAGTCTGCCGCAGATGCCATGCACCAGTGACCGTCAACAGGTGCATGCGTTCTTTGCGGCTGTCGGCTCCAATCGTGCACAGAACCTGCCGCTTGATCCTGCAATAGGCTATCTGTCCACATGTCACTCAGACTACTGGCTATCGAAACCTCAACCCCGCCTGTTCAGCGGCGTTGTCGGTGGACGGTGAAGTGCTGGAACGTTATGCACTGGCGCCGCGTCAACACGCCGCCTTGATGTTGCCCATGATTGAATCCCTGTTGCTGGAGGCAGGTTTGACGGTGAAGCAACTGGATGCCATTGCCTTTGGCCGTGGCCCCGGTTCCTTTACCGGTGTTCGTATTGCCGCCAGCATGGTACAGGGGATCGCCTTTGCGGCAGAGCTGCCGGTTGTCCCGGTGTCGACACTGGCGGCTCTGGCACTGGGCGGCATGCGCGAATCGAACCTGCCGCGGGTGATGGCCGCCATGGATGCGCGCAAGGACGAGATCTACTGGGGCTGCTACACGGGACCGGGGAGACGTCCTGGTCCTGCAGGGCGAGTGAGTGTGTCTGCACCCCGGACAGCGTGCCGGATTGTCCAGCCAGGCTGACTGGGTTGGGTGTCGGCAGTGGCTGGGGCGCTTACGGTGAGCGACTGATGCAACGCCTGGGTAGACAGGTGGTTCGGCTGCTGCCGGACCTTGAACCGCGCGCCGCTGACGTGGCGCGGCTGGGTGTGCAGGCGTTCCAGCAAGGTGTCAGGGTGCCACCGGAGGAAGCCGTGCCCGTGTATTTGCGCAACAATGTGGCGGTCGTCAAAGGCAGCTGATTCCGGGATCCTTCTGCTTATCGCAGTTGTTGAGACAAACAGGATAGCCACGGAAGCACACGGAATTACACGGCTGAAAAATACCCTAGCAGAAATGTTTCATGTTTTTCCGTGTGCTTGCGTGGCTAAAATATCTTTTGTCAGGCTGAACCAGGATCAGGGCAGGGCGCCACTCCTGGTACAGTAACCGGTAGATGGCAGCCGCGATGCGCTGGTAACCCTCGGCATTGGGATGAATCTGGTCGGACTTCAGCGCATTGTCAGATTCCACGTCCGGCAGAATTTCATCTTCATAGACAAGCTTGTATTTCTCGGCGATCTCGTTGTAGATATCCGCCGTATCCAGAAACATCAAACCGGGTTTCGGCACACCAATCAGCAGAACCGGAATGTTACGTTGTCTTGCCGTCTCGATCATGGCCTCGATGTTTGACCGGGTGATCGAGGTATTGATGCGCCGCAGCAGGTCATTACCTCCGTGGCAAAGCAACAGCAGTTGCGGGCGATAACGGTCAAGCAGCGCCGGCAGGCGCTCAAGGCCCTGTGCCGACACCTCACCCGGTATGCCTGCATTGATCACGGTGCGACCGGTCAGTTGTGACAACACGGCCGGGTAACTCTGGTTTTCACTTGCGCCGGTCCCGTAGGTCAGGCTGTCACCGAATGCCAGCATGACTGTGTTCTCTGCCAGCTGCGGCAGGCGCGGTGTGCTGTCGGTGCAGCCGCAGAGTAGTGCGACACAGGTCAGTAGCCAGGATACACTTTGCAGTGTTGACGTGTCTGGGTCGTAGCATGCGTTGTCCGGAATCCGGCCGGGAGTCACTGCGGCCGACTAGGGTTGCCACCATAAGGAAATGAACGGAATGTAGGTAACCAGTGCCAGCCAGCCGATCATCAGTACCAGGAACGGAATGGCTGCGCGAAACAGCGACAGGATCGGGCGCCCGAAACGCTGGCTGGCAATAAACAGGTTGATGCCGACGGGCGGGGTGCTGTAGCCGATCTCAAGGTTGGCAAGGAATATGATACCCAGGTGTACCGGATGTATGCCATAACTCTCGGCAATTGGCAGGATCAGCGGCACCACCACAACGATGGCCGAGAAGATATCCATCATGCAGCCAACGATCAGCAGAAAGGCATTCAGCAACAGCAGGAACTTCAGCTGCGAATCGACATTGGTACTCATCCAGCCGAGTATCTTCATGGGCACCTGTGCGTCGATCAGCAGGTTTGTCAGCCCCATGGCCACACTCAATATGATCAGGATGCTGCCAACCAGAATGGCGGTATCCCTGAGTAATCCCGGCAGGTGCTTGAACAGGTGAATCTCGCGGTGAACGACGCTTTCCAGTAGTAACACATAGACCGCGGTACAGGCAGACGCCTCGCTGATGGTGACATAACCACCGAAGATGCCAACGAGTATGCCAACGGGGAGTAGCAGGTCCCAGATGCCTTCACTGGCGGCCTTGCCCAGAACCGCAAACGAAAAGCGGTGCTGGGGGACGTCTGCCTTGCGACCCATATACATCGCGTACAGGCCAAGCAACACCATCAGCAGCACGCCCGGAACAATGCCGGCAAGGAACATCTCGTCAATACTGACCCCGGCAACGATGCCATACAGCAGGATTGCAAGACTTGGAGCGAACAGCAGTCCCAGTGAACCGGAGGTCGTCAGCAGTCCCAGCGTAAAGCGCTCCTTGTAGCCGGCATGCAGCAGCATGGGGAACATCAGTCCCCCCAGCGCGAGAATAGTGACGCCGGATGCACCGGAGAAGGCCGTAAAGAAGGCGCACGAAGCAATGGCGACGCCCGCCATACCACCGGGTAACCAGCCGACAGTGGCATTAAACAGCTGGATCATGCGATGCGGCGCGCCCCCCGCCGCAAGCACCACGCCGGCGAAGGTGAATAACGGGATGGCAGCAAGGTACGGTGAGGAGGCCAGCCGGTTGAGTTCAACCGCAAGCAGTGCCGGGTCCAGTCCGGCATTGTAGGTGGCCAGCAAACTGCCACCGGCGAGTGCCACAAACAAGGGCAAGCCAAGCAGGGCCAGCAGTACCAGCAACCCGATCAGCGCAAATGTCATGAATCGTTCACGGGCTTCCGGTGGCTGTACGAACAAACCGCCAAGCAGGAAGTGCAGCGACAACAGGGAAAAACCGAACGGTGTAATCAGTGCAAGTACCGATGACCAGCGTTCGTGCTCGGCAACATACTGCCAGTCATCGTACCAGAAACGCATGGCAGCCCAGGTCATTATGCCGCACAGTACCGCCGAAATGAGATACAAGGGTGCCTGCAGCTTTTTGATACGACGGGGGTCCATGAGTGCCGCCACGATATCGATGCGGATGTGTTTATGTCGTCTCAACCGCCAGTGCAGCACCAAAGAAGGCAACATACAGCACCATGTAACGTGACAGGATGTCGGCGTTGCGGAATACCTGACTCGAAGAAATTACGTGCCAGCACCTGCCCGAAAACCAGTGACAGCAACAGCAGCAGGGATGCGCCTGCCATGAAGGTTTCCATGCGCATGAGCGCATGGCGGAAGCTTGTTACCCAGTGCGGTTCACTCGGCAACATTGACGGAGTCTTGCATTTTCCCGGCGCGATAGTCCTGCGAGCCAGTTGTTGACCTTGTCGATGACGGTCTTCGGTATGTAACCATTGGCCATCAGGATTTCACCGGCACGGATCCGGATATTTTCCACCTCGCCGCTTTGCAGGTCTTCGTCACCCTTCTACCAGCTGCATGCCTCTCTGCTGGAGTATCTCCAGTCCTTCAAGATTGTCACGGCGGGTGGCGTTGATCAGTCGCTCGCCGGTTGCTTCACCGGTCCTTTTCAACAGCTTCTGCAGATCCTGCGGCAGGTCCTGGTAAAAGCGCCGCGAGACAATCAGCGAGCCGATGCCGTTGGCCATCGGAACATCGGTGATGTACCGTGTCTTCGTAAACCACTGCATGGCAATCGCGCCAAGCGGGGGTGCGTACACGGTATCGATCAAGCCGGTCGAGAGGCTGGTGTAGACATCAATGATTGACAGCGGCACCGGAGACAGGCCGCTGGCATCGAAGAAGGCCTGGCCCATCGGGTCACCCTGCCAGTTCCAGATGCGTCGATGCTGCAGGTCACCCAGCGACTGAATCGGTTGTTGTGAAAAGAAGTAGACAAAACCGACTTCCATCCAGCCGAGCAGTTCATAGCCATTGTCACGGTAACCCTGCTCGATGTCGGGCATGAACTGTTTGCGGACGTAGTCAATTTCCTCGATGTTGTTGAACAGGAACGGCAGTTCCAGCACGCGAGTCGGTGAATAGATCTGCCCGATACCGTAGCCGGTGAATGCGCCACCCTGTAACTGCCCGAAGCGTATCTTCTTGAGTACATCCGGTTCATCACCCTGGACGCCACCGGGATAGATCTTGAACATCAGTCTGCCCTGGCTTTCTCTTCTGACCTCGTCAGCCCAGTCCTGCAACATGTTGACCCAGGTGGTGCCCGCCGGCGCCAGCGTTGCGAACTTGAGGGTATAGATCTTTTTGGCCTGCAGTGGCGTACTTGCCAGCACGAGTGCGCACAGCAACAGGGCGCTGAACAATTTGCCAGGGCCGGGTCTGCCTGCGTTGTTCAAAACCAGTCCGCCTCGCTTTCCAGCAGCAGCGCCGCCTTGTACTTGCTGATGCCATTGATCAGCGCCAGCTGCGGATACAGATCATCGGGCGCCTCCAGGATGCCGATCAGTCGCTGGTGAAACGCCTGCCTGGTCCAGCTGCTGACGGTCGAGGAATTCCGCATGCAGCAGGTCGACCAGCAGCAACTTGTTGTCATTGATTTCGGCGGCGCGCTCGAAGTGCTGTTCGGCAAGTGCAAAGTCACCGCCCAGCATGGGAGCCCGGCCGCCGTAATAGACACCGAAGAACAGGTGGGCGGCTGCCGTAATAATAGGTTTCATCCAGCTCGATGACACGTTGCATGAGGATCGCCACATTGCTGAGGCCGGCGATGCCGGCAATATTGTCCCGGTTCATGTCGACCCATTTCCCCAGGCAGGAGGCGCTCCAGAAGAGTGCCGGTACATCCTCCTTTCCGGCACCGGCGACAGCGGCGCGCAGTTCATCAGGGGCGGCCGTTTCAGGATCGATGTTGAAGCCATGCAACGCCAGCGCCCGTTTTGAATAGCCATAGCAACGTCGGTACAGTGCGCCGGCGCGTGCCCGGTCTTCCGTTTCGATGAAGCCGTAACTGTAGCCGTAGAATCCCTGCGCGGCATACAAGAGTAATTCTGTGTTGTCGGGATCTTCCAGCAGCATGCCTTCCATCAATTTCAGGTTGGCTGGCATGGCGACACGGGCAAGTTGCAGGTCCGGTTCGCTGTTCATCGCCTCAATGCCGCTGTCCATGATGCTTTGCGAACCACGCACTACCATCTTTCCTGTGGAGCAGGCCGTTACTGACAGCACCGTGCCAATCAAACAGGCGATCCGCAGCAGGGACACCGTTGCATGAGAGAGTTGCCGTATTTCCATTGTTATTATTCCTGGTGAGTGTTTCGGAATTTACTGGTTCAGGCCAATAGCTGTATTAGTATTTTCTCATAGATAACAGTCAGTTTATCAAGTTCTGCAGCATTTACACATTCATTTATTTGGTGAATTGTAGCATTCACCGGGCCCAGTTCGACAACCTGGGCCCCGGTGGGTGCAATGAAACGTCCGTCCGAGGTGCCGCCGCTGGTTGATAGCAGGGTCTCTATGCCGACGGTTGACTGGATGGCCGCGCGCGCGGCATCCACCAGCTCACCGGCCGGGGTTAAAAAGGGCGCGCCGGAGAGTTTCCAGGTGATTTCATAGTCGAGTCCGTGGCGGGTCAGGATTTCATCGATCCGGGAGCGTATCGAGTCGGCCGTCGATGCCGTCGAGAAACGCAGGTTGAACATGATGTTCAACCTGCCGGGAATGACATTCTCGGTACCGCTGCCTGCCGTGATGTTGGATATCTGGAAGGTGGTCGGCGGGAAGAATTCATTGCCGGCGTCCCATTCGACTGCGACCAGCTCAGCCAGTGCCGGTGCGGCCCGGTGAATCGGATTGTCTGCCAGCTGCGGGTAGGCGACGTGGCCTTGCTTGCCACGAATTTCAAGCAGGCCATTCAGGGAACCGCGGCGCCCGTTCTTGATGGTATCGCCGATTGTCTGCTGGCATGAGGGTTCACCGATCAGGCACCAGTCGATCTGCTCATGGCGTGATGTCAGCACCTCCACGACCTTCACGGTGCCGTTCACCGACGGGCCCTCTTCATCGCTGGTAATCAGGAAGCCAATCGATCCGCTGTGATCGGCATGCCCGGCAATGAAGCGTTCACAGGCAGTGACCATGGCAGCAATGCTGCCTTTCATGTCGGCGGCGCCGCGCCCGTACAAACAGCCGTCCCTGACGACCGCTTTAAAAGGTGCGCTGGTCCATTCATGCAGCGGTCCCGGTGGTACCACATCGGTATGTCCGGCAAAAACAAACAGCGGCTTGCGGTTGCCACGACGTGCCCACAGGTTGTCTACCTCGCCGAAACGCAGGTGCTCAATGACAAAACCGAGTGGCTGCAGTCGTGCGGCCAGCAATTGCTGGCAGCCGTAGTCATCCGGTGTCACAGAGGGTCTTTCGATCAATGCCCTGGAGAGTTCAAGTGTCGGACTCATGAGGATGCGTCCGGATGGAAGATGGCGGCATACTGTTCGTTGCTGAACCCGAGGTGCAAGCGCTTGTTATGCTCGAGTACAGGTCGTTTGATGATCGCGGGATGCTCCAGCATGAGACCTAGTGCGTCCTTGCGGTCGACCTGCTCACGCATGGCTGTCGGCAACTGGCGCCAGCTGGAGCTGCGGCGATTCAGCAGCAACTCCCAGTCAAGCGCCTGCATCCATGTATTCAGCATGTCCTTGCTGACGCCATCTGTGCGCACATCGTGAAAACGGTAGTCGATGCCATTTGCCTGCAGCCAGCGGCGCGCCTTTCTGATCGTGTCACAGTTACTGATGCCATAGAGGGTGGTCATGGCTGCATTACAATTCCACTAAGTGGTTTATCACGTTAAAAATAGGCCACGGAATCCACGGAAAACACAAAAAATAAATTCCTTGGCAGAACTATATCCGTGGATTCCGTGACTGTTTGAAAGATTCCGGGGCGAGTCTGAATCAGGCCCGGTGACCGTTCTTGTCCGTTTCAAAAAACACTAGATGTCGCGCAACAGTTCGTTGATGCCGACCTTTGAGCGTGTTTTTTCATCAACGCGTTTTACGATCACGGCGCAATAGAGGCTGTAACTGCCGTCGCTTGAGGGCAGGTTGCCCGAGACCACCACGGAACCCGCAGGGACCCGTCCATACATGATCTCGCCGCTGGCGCGATCGAAGATACGGGTGCTCTGACCGATGTACACGCCCATGGAGATCACCGAGCCCTGTTCAACAATGACGCCTTCGACGACTTCCGAGCGCGCGCCAATAAAGCAGTTGTCCTCAATAATGGTGGGGCTGGCCTGCACCGGTTCAAGGACGCCGCCAATGCCAACACCACCCGAGAGGTGCACGTTCTTGCCAATCTGTGCACAGGACCCGACGGTGGCCCAGGTATCGACCATGGTGCCGCTGTCGACATAGGCGCCGATGTTGACATAGGAAGGCATCAATACAACGCCGGATGCAATGTAGGCACCCTTGCGTGCGGTTGCCGGTGGTACCACCCTGACGCCGCCTTCACGAAATTCACGTGAGTTGGTGTCGGCATACTTGGAAGGCACCTTGTCGTAGTAATTGGTGAATCCACCCTTGATAAAGGCATTATCCTCGATACGAAAAGAGAGTAATACGGCCTTTTTCAGCCAGTCGTTGACAACCCACTGGCCGTCTTTCTTTTCGGCAACCCGCACAACGCCCCGGTCCAGCATGTCGATGGCTTCCAGCGTAGCCTCCTTGACATGGGTGTCGACACTGCGCGGGGTTATCTCTGAGCGGCGTTCAAAGGCGGCTTCAATGGTAGATTGCATGTCACTCATGTGAGCTTGTCTCCAGGTACGGTGAAAATCAGGTAAGTGCAGGGGCCATAATAACTGCCTAGCGGCTGACAATATACGATTTAATGCGCGCCGCTGCCTCGATGCAGTCCTCGATCGGCGCCACCAGCGCCATGCGCACATAATTCTCACCGGGGTTAATGCCAGCAGCCGTGCGCGAAAGGAAGCTGCCCGGCAGCACGATGACATTCTGTTGTGCACGCAGGTTCCTGGCAAAGTCGGTGTCAGCTACCGGTGTGTGTGCCCAGAGGTAGAATCCTGCATCCGGTAATTGCACCTCCAGCAGCGGCGCGAGCAACTCCAGCACGGCATTGAATTTTGCTGTATACAAGGCACGGTTCCGGGCAACATGCGCTTCATCCTGCCACGCCCTGATACTGGCAGACTGGGTGGCCGGTGGCATGGCGCAGCCATGATAGGTGCGGTAGCGCAGGAAGTCTTTCATGATGGCGGCATCTCCGGCAACAAAGCCCGAGCGCAGGCCGGGTGCATTCGAGCGTTTTGACAGGCTGTGAAAGACCACGCAGCGACGGTAGTCGGTTTGGCCAAGTTCTGCAGCGGCCTGTAACAGTCCCGCAGGTGGCGTTGTGCCTTCCCTGTAGATCTCGGAGTAGCACTCGTCCGAGGCAATCACAAAGTCGTGCCGGTCTGCCAGCTCGATTAACTGCTGCAATGCAGTGGTTGGCATGACCGCCCCCGTCGGGTTGCCCGGCGTACAGATATAGACCAGCTGACAGCGTTTCCAGACGGCCTCGGGGACGGCATCAAAATCAGGGAGCAAAGCGGTTTCCCGGGTGGTGTTCAAAAACCAGGGTGTGGCGCCTGCAAGCAGTGCCGCACCTTCATAAATCTGGTAGAAGGGGTTTGGCATCAGCACCAGGGCGTCGCTGACCGGGTTGACAATGCATTGTGCGAACGCAAACAGCGCCTCGCGCGTGCCGTTCACCGGTAATACCTGCCGTTCCGGGTCCAGTGAGTTTTCGGGTAATCCAAAACGCCTGACCAGCCACCCGGCGATGGCAGTGCGCAACTCCGGCATGCCACGGGTAACGGGGTAATGCGACAGTCCGTGCAGGTGGGTAATCACTTCCTCGATGATAAACCCCGGTGTTGCATGCTGTGGTTCGCCGATTGACAGCGATATTGGCGCCAGCGCGGCGGGTGCTGTCACGCCCTCGAACAGTTTTGCCAGTCGCTCGAACGGGTAGGGTTGCAGTTGTGATAGATTCGGATTCATTCGTTATTTTGCGGACTCTGGTTGGTCACTGCCGGTTGTTTATTCATTGGCCACGGAACCCGCGGAAGAATACGGAAATAATTTGGTAATGCTTTTATTCTTCCATGTCCTTCCGTGGGTTCCGTGGCTACAATTCTTTGTCTTTATATACAGTCAACAGAATTGACTTGCCTTCACTGATTGTGTGGTGAAAGTATAAGGGAAGCCATGAATACGTCCAACCGTGATAATCGCCTGCTGCCTGTCCTCAGCCTGCTGTTTAGTGCAACACTGTGGGGTGTTGTCTGGTACCCGTTGAGACTGCTTGAGGGGCAGGGTCTGTCAGGTCTGTGGACTGCGCTCATCAGTTACGGCGCAATCCTGTGCGTATTTTTGTGGGTGCTGGTCCGTGAGCGTGAGTCGCTGGCCGCGAACAAGCTGCCTCTGCTGCTGATGGGGTTATCTGCAGGCTGGTGTAATGTTGCCTTCATCATGGCTGTGCTGGATGGTCATGTTGTGCGGGTACTGCTGTTGTTCTACCTGTCGCCGTTCTGGGCGGTCTGTCTTGGCTGGCTCATGCTCGGCGAGCGACTGGATGCCAAGTCCATGCTGGTGTTCGCCGTCGCGGTGACGGGTGCAATAATCATGCTCTGGAATGAGGCTGTCGGTATACCCTGGCCGCGTGATAATGCCGACTGGCTGGCCGTGTCATCCGGTTTTGCCTTTGCGCTGAGTAATGTGTTTGTACGCCGGACGCAAGAAGTCAGCGTACTGCTGAAGTCAACGGCCAGCTGGGCGGGTGTGGTCGCGGTCGCCACTGTCTGGATTGTGCTGGGTCATACCGGTTTTCCTGCAGTGAGCAGTGCTGTTGTGCTTGCAGCGGTGACACTGGGCGTATTTGGCTTTCTGGTCATGACCTTGACCGTGCTCTATGGTGTGACACGCATGCCGGTGCACCGCTCTGCCGTCATCCTGCTGTTTGAGCTGGTGGTCGGCGCCGTATCATCGCTGTTATTGACGGATGAGGTGGTGCTCTACAGGGAATGGCTGGGTGGTTTCATGATCGTGACGGCTGCCTACATGGCGGCTCGCATTCATGCCGGTGACGAAAATGGCTAACATCACGGCGATTCATCATGTCAGTTTGCTGGTCAGTGATACCGTGCGTGCACTGGGCTTCTACCGGGATTTGCTGGGTCTGGAGGTCGACGGGATGCGGCCGGCCATGAACATCCCTGGTGCCTGGTTACGTGTCGGTACCGCCCAGATTCACCTGCTGGAACTGCCCGATGCATTGCGGGGTACGAAATTGCCGGAGCATGGTGGCCGTGACCGGCATGTGGCGCTGGAGGTTACTGACCTGGACAGGGTAGCAGCAGAGCTGGAAGCCGCGGGCGTTACCTGCACGCTCAGCCGATCAGGACGCCGTGCATTGTTCTGCCGGGATCCGGACGGAAATGCAATAGAGCTGGTTGAGAGGGGAAAGGGCAGCTAACAGGTATACTGCTGCATCTGTCCGGGGTGATTACGAGCCGGGTTTCACAGGGTGGCTTGCTGCACTCCCGGGATTGGCCCGTTGCCCGTTATCAACTGGCTGCCTGGCAAAGAACGAATACCAGGCCAGGAGGCGGTTATTGACAGCGAACTTCATATGCACACGGGTCTCCGGTATCTGCGAACTTTTGGTCAAGGAGCCGTGCTACTGGTGCTGCTGTTGTGGCTCGGCAGTGCCGGTGCGCAGTCGGTTGCAGGCAACCATCCACCTGTATCCTTCATTGAACTGCCGCTGCGACTGTCTCTCGAGCCGCTGATCAGGGCGGCTGACAAGACCCTTCCGTACCAGGCAGGCAACTGGCGCACATGGAAGGACTGGCATGGTATACAGTCACAATACCGTGCCTGGCGCGGGCCACTCAGTATTACTGCCATGGACAATGTGCTCCTGGTTCAGGCGCATATCCGTTACTGGATCAGGGCAGAAAAGAAAATCCTTGGTGCTGTCAAACTGAAAGGTAGCTGCGGCATCGACGAAGCACCGCGACAGGCGTTGATTGGCATGCAGGTCCTGCTGGAATGGGGACCGGACTGGACCTTGAGGCCAGTGTTCCGCATTCTGCCGACCCGGTTTCTCGACCGCTGCGAAATGACCGTGGCGAATATCGATGTCACCTCCCTCGTGGAGAAGGAATTCCGCAAGCAAATGCAGGCCAGCCTGAGGGCCGCGCTGCGGTCGCTTGATCCCGGCGTGAATTCAATCCAGCGCCAGGCACAGCAAACCTGGTCGTTATTGCAGGAGCCGATAGAGCTGGGAGAGGACAACTGGTTATTGCTCAGGCCGGGCAGTGTCGCACTGTCTGGTATCGCCGGCCGGGATAACTACATCGATGCACAGCTGGCAATGACATTGCAGCCGCTGTTGGTGACTGGATCTGAACCCGACAGCAAACCGGCGCCGCTGCCACCACTGGGACAGTATCGTCCCCGGTCCGCCGGCTTGAATCTGCAGCTGGGTGTGAACCTGGACTTCACGGCACTCAACCAGCGGTTATCCGATACTCTCGCCGGCAAATCCTATGTTATCAAGGACCGCGAGACTGGCATCACAAGGCTCAATCTGGGAGGTAGCGGACAAGAGATCAGGGCACAGATAGAGCTAAGCGGGGAGCTGGCCGGCACGGCGGAATTGCGGGCAAAGCTGGCCTATAATGCGCAACACCAGAAGCTTGAAATACAGGACCTGACGTTTCTGTATGATGCTCAGGATGTAACCGTGGATTTGCTGGCTGAAGCATTCCATGAGTACCTCCGTGTGGCGCTCGAAGATGCAGCCAACCAGGTGTTGGTGCAGCACCTCGATCTGCTGGAAGAGCGCCTCGGGACGGTATTGAGGAAGATCACACCGGCAGGTATGGCGCTTGATATGTCCGCCTTGCAGTTAGCCAGCGTGCACCTGCATATAGAACCAGAGGCGATCAGGCTGGATGGAACCGCCACCGGGAGCGTTCGGCTGGTGTTGCGCTGAGCGAGACGGTCGGGGTGAGGACGCTTTTCCAGTGGTCATCAATGACTGCTGCGGGTTGAGATCCGCCGATTGCCAGATGATGGCGAACGGAATGTTTTCCGTATCACGCGAATATTCAGCGTCTCCTTGACGACTTCCAGCGGGCGGTTAAGTCAAAACATGAAAGCAATCATTATTGCCTGAAAGCGTTCTCAGCTGCGTTGTTGGTCAGGAATCTGCCTGGCCAACTTCGATAACCGTACGTTTATCCTGTTGCGCCGTGAGCTTTATTTGCATGTTCTCTGCAGCGCAGAGACTGATGGACGGCGCGCGCTTGCCGTTAAAAAAGTGTTCATTGTCTTTCTGGATGAAATCAATCTCGGTATCCGTTCTGTCAGGATCATGGTGGAACATGACCAGACAGCCAACCTCTGCATCCAGCGCGAGTTGCCGTACCTGTGACACCAGTGAATGTCCCCAGCCATGTTTCTGGGGCATGTCAGATTCCAGGTACTGGGCGTCATGTATCAGGACATCAGCGCCGTGGCAAAACTCCACCCATCGATCGTAGGTCGTGGACAGCTTCTCGGGTGGCTCGAGTTCATTGTCAGTAATATAGGCACAGGAGGTACCCTCTTCCTCGATGCGATAGCCGTAGCCGCCACCCGGATGATTGATGGGTATACGCCTGACGCAAATGTTCTGCCTGGCGAATTCGGTCTCGACGTTTGCTGTAATACATTCTGATTGAGACGGTAATTCAGCGGCCTTCACTGGAAAGTTGGCACCGTCTATCTGGTCAAACAGCGAGCAGATCTGCCCGTGACTGTCTACCGCACTCGTATAAACACGGATTTGTCTGTCCGGCTGGTAGATGGGCATAAAGAACGGGTATCCCTGGATATGATCCCAGTGGCCATGGGACATCAGGATATTGATCGTGGTGTCTTTCTCTACCAGGCGTTTGCCCAGGTTCCTGATACCCGTGCCGGCATCCAGCACCAGATCCTGACCACTGGCTGTTTCAATGTGTACGCAGGAAGTATTGCCACCATAGCGGTACGTATCATATCCCGGCGAGGGGATCGAACCCCGTACCCCGTAAAATGTTATTTTCATTATCAATCATCCCCTTAGTGATTGACTGTAAGCGACATTATGATGAGTGCGGCTACTAGATACAACAACAGAGATGCCTTCTTTCTGCGGATTTCCATACTGGGCCGATGGCCGTTCAGGGGGGGGTTGAATAGTTCCCGGTTGTTATTCTCGGTGTAAACCGGTCAAAAGCGCACGGCACGTTGAACATCCCGGGGGGGGCGGGAGCGAGGCAAGTCATCGGGAAAGATCAACAGCTGAACCCCGGTCTTCGCCGGGGTGATGGCTGCCTCAGGGTTGTCCCGGCGCTATGGATGGCTGTTGGCCGCATTGTCTCCCTCGTCCAGGTATTTATGAATCGCCTGTTCGAGGCAGGCGATTTTCGAGGCATCGGTCAGTGGCTGGTTATGCTGGTCGGTAATGTAATACACATCCTCCGCACGTGAACCCAGGGTCACGATTTTCGCGTTCAGCAGCCTGATTTTGCAATCCGCAAACGCGCGCCCGATACGGGAAAGCAGACCCGGACGGTCGGCGGTGATGAGTTCCATCACCGTGCGCCGGTCAAATGAATCCAGCTTGAAGTCCAGGTGTGTCTTGATCGGGAAATGCCTGTAATGGCGCGGTGTCCGGCGGGATACATTCCAGGTGGTGTGAACCTCGGCATTGATCTCTGCCAGCAGGGTATCCTTTATCTCCTGCAGGCGCTGGTCGCCGGTAATGGGAAAGCCGGACTCCTCCAGCACATGAAAGGTATCTACGGCCCTGTTGTCCTGCGTCGTGATGATCCCGGCGTCGACGACGTTCAGTCCGAGCCGGTCGAGTACCGCGGTAATGCGGCTGAACTGGTCATCCTCGGCAGTTGCAAAGATAAAGATTTCGGTGCCGCCATGCTCCGTGACCGGCTGTACATCGACCAGGGCGTTGCTTCCCTCGTTATTCATCAGCAGACGGGTATGGTGTGCAATCTGTTCAGGGGCGTGACGCAGAAAATAGTCATCGCCGAGATCATCCCAGAGATCGGCGATGGCCGGTGTCAGCTCGCCCAGCAGCTTCACGGCTTCCTGCTGTACCTGCTGAATGTGTTCGGTGCGCTTCATGGGGTCCTGCAGGCCGCGTTGCAGGGCGCGTCGCGTGTTGTAGTAAAGCTGCTTCAGCAGGGCGTCTTTCCAGGTATTCCACAGTTCCGGGTTGGTGGCGCGTATATCTGCCACCGTCAACAGGTAAAGGTAGTCCAGGTGTACCGTATCCCGCATGATTTTGGCAAAGCGGTTGACGACAACCGGGTCACTGATGTCTTCACGTTGCGATGTGGAGGACATCATCAAGTGACTCTCTACCAGCCAGGTCACCAGGTCGGTATCGTAGTCGCTGAGATCATGCTGTTTGCAGAAATTACGGGCATCCATACTGCCCATTTCCGAGTGGTCGCCACCGCGACCCTTGGCGATGTCATGAAACAGACCGGCCAGGTAGAGCAGTTCCGGTTTTGGAAGGGTGGCAATGATGTGGCTGCAGAGCGGGAACTCGAGTGCATACTCATGCACGGTAAAACGACGCAGGTTGCGCACCATCTTGAGTATGTGCTCGTCTACCGTGTAGATATGAAACAGGTCATACTGCATCAGCCCGACAATATTTTCGAACACCGGTAAATAGGCAGCAAGAATGCCGTAGGTATTCATGCGCCGCAGCTCATGGGTGAGCCCGCGGGGCTGCCGGATGATTTCCATGAACAGGCTGCGCGAGCGGATATCCTTTCGAAAGTCATCATCGATCAGATGACGGTTTTCGCGTATGGCGCGAATGGTGCCGGCACGAACGCCCTTCAGTTCCGAATGCTGTTCCAGGAGCAGAAAAATCTCCAGCAGTGCGTATGGCTGGTAGCGAAACACCCGTTCATCAATCACCTCAATGTAACCCTGGCGACTCTGGAAGCGGTTGTTGATTACGACCGGTTCACCGGGTCCTTCCGGGTGCAGGATGTTTTCCTGGAACAGTTGCAGCAGCATTTCATTGAGACGGCTCAATTCCATGATGGTGCGGTAGTACTGTTTCATGAAGGCTTCGACGCCCAGCCGGTTCTCATCGTCATGATAGCCAAAGCTTTCCGCCAGGGTGCGCTGGTAATCGAACAGCAGGCGGTCTTCACTGCGGCCGGTAAGGGTATGCAGTGCAAAGCGTATGTTCCATAACAGGTCGCGGTCCCTGATCAGGGTTTGATATTCCTCGCCGGTCAGGAAATCACGTTCCACCAGTTCATCAAGCGAGGCGGTGCCGAAATGGCGGTTGGCGACCCAGGCAATCATCTGGATATCACGGAGCCCGCCCGGACCCTCCTTGATGTTTGGCTCCAGGTTGTAGGCAGTGTTATGAAACTTTCTGTAGCGGGCGCGCTGCTCTTCGTGTTTTGCCTCGAAGAAATCCCGGCTGTTCCAGATCTCGGAGGCACCGGTGCGATGTTGCATGCGCTGGAACAGGTTTGACGAGCCAGCCAGCCAGCGCGCCTCCATGAGGTTGGTGACCACGGTGATGTCGGCCAGCGATTGTTCAACGCAATCATCGATGCTGCGCACGCTGTGCCCGACTTCGAGGCCTATATCCCAGAGAAAGGTCAGCAGTGCCGTGATCTTCTGGTCATACAGAGTACCGGCAGCATCGGGGAGCAGGATTAGCAGGTCGATATCCGAGCCGGGCATCAATTCGCTGCGACCGTAACCGCCTACGGCAACCAGTGCCAGGGCATCCTCTGCGGTTCCCATGAAATGGGACCAGGTGCGCCGCAGCAGCTGGTCAACCAGCCATGAACGGGCATGGATCAGCACCGGTACGCTGACCCCCTGGGTGAATTTTTCTGCGAGCTGTTTGTTGGCGTGTTTCAGGCAGTCCTTGTAGAGCGTCAGTGGTGCATTGTCGCCGTCAAGGGACTCGTCAAGGCAGTGCATCCTGAACCAGGATTCAAAGGTTGCCGCGTCCATGGTGACTGCAGCAGCGACCATGGGAGTGGGGGAAGCGGGCATGTCAGATGTCATCACCGGGTAAACAGGTCAGTACCTCGTGGCCGGAGTCCGTGACCAGAATGGTGTGCTCCCATTGTGCCGACAGGCTATGGTCCTTGGTGACAACGGTCCAGCCGTCGGGAAGCAGCCTGGTGTCACGCTTGCCCGCATTGACCATGGGTTCGATCGTGAAGGTCATGCCGGGTTCCAGTCTCATGCCGGTGCCCGGTTTGCCGTAATGCAGTATCTGCGGGTCTTCGTGGAACTCCCGCCCGATACCGTGACCGCAATATTCGCGCACAATGGAACAATGCTGCGACTCGGCATGTTGCTGGATGGCATGACCGATGTCACCGAGCCGGATGCCGGGTCTGACCATGTCGATCCCGATCTTCATGCATTCATGGCTGATGCGTGCCAGTCGGGCACTGGCCACGGTGGGCTCGCCGACAAAAAACATCTTGCTGGTATCGCCGTGAAAGCCATCCTTGATGACGGTGACATCGATATTCACGGCATCACCTTTCTTCAGCACCTTGTCACCCGGGATGCCGTGGCAGACCACATGATTGACCGAGGTGCAGATCGATTTCGGAAAGCCGCGGTAATTGAGCGGCGCCGGTATCGCCTGCTGCACGTCGACAATGTAATCGTGGCAGATGCGGTCCAGTTCATTGGTGCTAATGCCGGCCTTGACATGTGGACGGATCATTTGCAGGACTTCGCCGGCGAGCCGGCCGGCAACCCGCATTTTCTCGATCTCGTCGGGTGTTTTTATGGTGACTGGCATCTAGGGTCCTGATTATCAAGGAGAGGGCTATGGCTGCAACAGCGCTGCATCCTTCCAGCAGATTGTCCGATCGATGAGTGTATGGTATAAAGGCGGGCTTGTTAAGTGCCCCCTGACGGGTGCTCTTTGCAAAATTCACACATGTACCGGCACAGGCAGCAGGGTGCCTGGTTGACTGCAGCTGATTATACGCAGACAACCGGGTTGTTGTTTTGGGGTACATGGAAGCCTAACCCTGAACTTGGAGTAAAAGAAAGATGACAGACGTCACTATGCGCCAGATGCTGGAAGCTGGCGTGCATTTTGGTCACCAGACCCGTTACTGGAACCCGAAGATGGCCCCCTACATCTTCGGCGAGCGCGGCAAGATCCATATTATCAATCTCGAGAAGACCCTGCCGCTCTTCAATGATGCCATGAATTATCTCGGCAGCATGGTTGCCAGTGGCCGTACCGTGCTGTTCGTCGGCACCAAGCGATCCGCGCAGCAGATCATCAGCGAGAATGCCTCGCGTTGCAGCATGCCCTATGTGAACCACCGCTGGCTTGGCGGCATGTTGACCAACTACAAGACCGTACGCGCATCGATCAAGCGTTTGAAAGATCTGGAGACCATGTCTGAGGACGGGTCCTTTGAAAAGATCACCAAGAAGGAACGCCTGATGCTGCGGCGCGAGATGGAGAAACTGGAACGCAGCCTTGGCGGCATCAAGAACATGCGCGGCATTCCGGATGTGATGTTTGTTGTCGATGTCGGTCATGAAAAGATTGCTATCAGTGAAGCCAGAAAGCTGGGTATACCGGTCGTCGGTATTGTCGACACCAATAACTCGATTGAAGGCATCGATTACATCATTCCTGGAAACGACGATGCGATTCGCGCTATCAAGCTGTATGTCGAGGCGGCTGCCAATGCCATTGATACCGGCAGACTGAGTATTGCGCACGCCGTTGCCGACTCCTCTGACGAGTTTGTTGAACTTGATGAGTCCGGAGAAACCAGGCCGGCGAGGAAAAAGGCGACAGCCAGGAAAAAACCGGCAAGCAAGGTTACGGTGAAAAAGAAAGCGTCTGCCAAAACTGCAGCAGCCGATACGGAAACGGTTGATGAGACTGCAGCCGATGAAGCGGCGGGCGAGGAGTAATACCCTGCCTTTTGCCGTATTTTCCTGACAACAACCTGGCAGGAAAGAGTGCAGGCGAAAACATACACGAGGATAGATATATGGCTATTACAGCTGCGCAGGTAAAAGAGCTGCGCGAACGTACCGGCTCCGGCATGATGGAGTGTAAAAAGGCACTGGTTGATGCGGCTGGTGATATGGATGCGGCGATAGAGGCGTTGCGCATGACCGGTCTTGCCAAGGCAGACAAAAAGGCAAGCCGCATTGCTGCCGAAGGACTGGTCGTCATCGAGATGAGCGATGATGCCCGGAAAGCCGCCATTGTCGAGGTCAATTGCGAAACCGATTTCGTAGCCAAGAAGGAAGATTTCCAGGAGTTTGCAACCGCCATTGCGAAACGCGTGCTGCTGGATAATCCGGCCGACCTGGATGCGCTCATGGCAATGCCGCTCAAGGAAGGTGACGCCGCCACGGTGGAGGATGTTCGCAAGGCATTGATTGCGACCATCGGGGAGAACATTACCGTGCGACGTTTTACCCGCATAGAAAGTGACCATCCCATCGCCAGTTACCGTCACGGCGTGCGTATCGGTGTGCTGGTGGAGATTGATGGCGGGGATGAGCAACTGGGCAAGGACCTGGCGATGCATATTGCTGCTCATGACCCGCGCCCGGTGTGTGTTTCCGAGGACCAGGTGCCGGAGGAAATGATTGCCGCCGAGCGTACTATTTTTACCGCCCAGGCGCGGGAGAGTGGCAAACCCGATGACATCATCGAAAAAATGATCAGTGGCAGGATCCGCAAGTATCTGGCCGAGATTACCCTGCTGGGCCAGTCTTTCGTCAAGGATCCGGACCTGACTGTCGGCAAGCTGCTGCAGCAGGCAGGGGCGAAAGTGGTGCGTTTCGAACGCGTTGAGCTTGGCGAGGGGATCGAGAAGAAAACAGAGAACTTTGCAGATGAGGTAATGGCACAGGTCAAGGGTGGGTGATCACGGACCTCGCCAGTGGCGGTTATTGCCCATGCAGCTGCGGGTTATCTACAGGACGGGGTCGATTTTCGACCCCGTTTTTTATGGCAATCCCGAGGAAAAAGTAAGACAATGTAGCCCGCATGATTTCCACATATATTGTGTGCAATATACTGATAAATAAGGAAATAATATGCTGTATAAACGGATATTGCTGAAGCTCAGCGGTGAGGCCCTGATGGGCCAGGGCACCCATGGCATAGACCCGCAGGTGTTGCAGCGACTGGCACAGGAAATTCACACGGTGGTCAGTGGCGGGGTGCAGCTGGGGCTGGTGATTGGCGGTGGTAATATCCTCCGTGGAGCCGGTCTGGCCTCGCAGGGCATGAACCGTGTGAGCGGCGATCACATGGGGATGCTGGCGACGGTCATCAATGCGCTGGCGATGCAGGATGCGCTGGAAAAGGCCGGCACGCCCTGTCGTGTGATGTCGGCCCTGACCATGAACCAGGTATGCGAGTCCTATACCAGCCGTAATGCGATCCGCTACCTGCAACAGGGGTGTGTCGTCATTTTTGCCGCAGGTACCGGTAATCCATTTTTTACCACCGACTCAGCCGCCAGTTTGCGCGCGATTGAAATCGAGTGCAGATATCATGTTGAAGGCCACCAAGGTGGATGGCGTCTACAGCGCTGATCCGGTGACGCACCCTGATGCAACTCTGTATCAACGCATCAGCTATGAAGATGCGCTGGCAGAGAAGCTCGGTGTCATGGATGCGACGGCACTGGTGCTATGCAGTGAGCATGATATGCCGCTGCGGGTGTTTAATGTTTTCGAGGTCGGCCAGCTCGGCCGGATTGTTGAGGGGCAGGATGTTGGAACACTGGTTCAGCGGGAGAACTGATACATGATAGAGGAAATATTGCAGGATGCCGCCGCGCGTATGGACAAGAGTATCGATGCGTTCAAGCAGGGACTCAGTAAGGTACGTACCGGACGTGCACACCCGAGTTTGCTGGACCATCTGGTGGTTGATTACTACGGATCAGAGGTACCCATCTCGCAGGTGGCCAATATCGGTATTGAAGATGCACGTACCCTGGTAGTCACGCCCTGGGAGAAAACGATGGTAAAGGCGGTCGAAAAGGCCATTATGAAATCGGACCTGGGCCTGAATCCTGCGACGGCCGGTACGGTCATACGCCTTCCCATGCCGCCGTTGACCGAAGAGACACGCCGCGGGCTGGTGAAGGTCGTGCGTCATGAGGGCGAGGCGGCAAAGGTCGCAGTGCGCAATATCAGGCGTGATGCGAACAGTGATTTCAAGGATCTGCTGAAGGAAAAGGACATCTCTGAAGACGAGGAACGCAAGGCACAGGATGCCATACAGAAGTTGACAGACGCACATGTTGCCGAGATAGACAAGGTGCTCGACACCAAAGAAACGGAACTCATGGAAATCTAGTGCTGGGTTTGCATTGATGGCCCCTGAAAGCAGCACAGGCAGTTTGCCGAGGCACATCGCCATCATTATGGATGGTAATGGTCGGTGGGCGCGCGCGCGCCTGCTGCCGCGTTATGTCGGGCATCGTGAAGGGGTCAAATCGGTTCGCCGGGCGGTTGAGGCCTGCATCGACAGGCGCATAGAGGTGCTGACGCTGTTCGCGTTCAGCAGTGAAAACTGGCGACGTCCCAGCGAGGAAGTCAGTCTGATCATGGACCTGTTCGTACAGACCCTCAAAAAGGAAGTGGCCTCTCTGAACAGGAACGGTGTGCGTCTGCGTTTCATAGGTGATCGCAGCGCGTTTTCAGAGAAGCTGCGTTACCTGATCGCCGAGGCGGAACAGGAGACCAGTGCGAACTCGCGCCTGGATCTGGTGATTGCCGCCAACTATGGCGGGCAGTGGGATATCAGCCAGGCCGTCAGGAAACTTGCGCTGCGGGTACAGGCCGGTGAACTCTCGCCGCAGGACATTGGCCCTGATGCCATTGCCGCTGAAGTGGCACTGGCTGAATTGCCGCCGCCCGACCTGTTCATTCGCACCGGCGGTGAACGTCGCATCAGTAATTTCCTGCTTTGGCAGCTGGCCTATACGGAACTCTATTTTACCGATGTACTGTGGCCGGCTTTTGACGAAAAAGAGCTGGATTCAGCCTTGTTATGGTATGCAAATCGTCAACGGCGTTTCGGCCGCACCGGCGAGCAGGTGGAGCAGCAAAAAGGTGCTTAGGACGCGCGTGCATCTCTGCGCTCGTGATGGCGCCGCTGGTCGTCTGTGCGGTGCTGTTTCTGGACAATCCGCATGTTTTCCCTGGTTCTGGGCTATCATCCTGCTGGCAGGTGCCTGGGAATGGAGTCATCTGGTACCGTTAAGGACACTCGTTGCGCGACTTGTATATACCGCTGCGATCGCTGTCCTGATGTGGTTGCTTTGGCGCACGGGTCTTGAAACGCTGATCAGGCCAGTATTGCTGGTGGCCTTTATATGGTGGCTGTGTGCATTGTTGTGGTTATCCCGACCACAATTCGGTGCGCAAGCCACACTGCCGAATATCAACCTGAAAATGCTGGCCGGTGCACTGGTGCTCCTGCCGGCATGGGCAGCGCTGTGCACCTTGCACGCCAGCCCCGGGCGCGGACCGGCAGTAACGCTGATGCTGCTGATGCTGGTCTGGCTGGCCGATATCGGTGCGTATTTTGCGGGCCGCCGATGGGGTGCAGAACAAGCTTGCCCCTGCCATCAGTCCAGGCAAGACCTGGGAGGGTGTTTACGGCGGCCTGTTTTCGAGTCTGTTGTTTGCCGCCATTGCAGGAGGGATTTCTCAGTCGTTCGCTGAACTGGACGCTGGCGTTCATGATGATCTCGCTGCTCACGGTTATGTTTTCCGTAGCCGGCGACCTGATCGAGAGCCTGATGAAGCGCCAGAGTGGCATCAAGGACAGTGGCAACATTATTCCGGGTCACGGCGGAATCTTTGATCGCATCGACAGCCTGGTTGCGGCAGCACCCATGTTTCTGATCGGCTTTCTCTGGCTGTCTCTGTGATGCGCTCCACGGCTCATCCGGCAAGGTGGCCGCTCATGAGTACGCGTCGCCCTGCGGGTGTCACGCTGCTGGGATCGACCGGGTCTATCGGTGTCAATACCCTCGACGTGATTGCGCGTCACCCGGATCGCTTCCGGGTGATGGCCCTGACAGCGAATACCCGCGTGGAGAAACTGGCCGAACAATGCATTCGCTTTCAGCCGCAATACGCTGTAATGGCAGATGCCGGCGCAGCAACACGTCTGCAGCAGGAGTTACGGGCATCGGCACCGGACGTACAGGTACTGTCCGGTGCCGACGGTCTGGTCAATGTGGCCGCTATGGACGGCGTCGATTTCGTGATGGCGGGCATCGTCGGTGCAGCCGGCTTGCTGCCATCGCTTGCAGCCGCGCGTTCAGGCAAGCGGGTACTGCTGGCCAACAAGGAGGCGCTGGTGATGTCCGGCACCCTGTTCATGCAGGCAGTGCAGGAGCATGGCGCCACCCTGATACCCGTCGACAGCGAGCACAATGCCATCCTGCAATGCCTGCCCGATGACTACACGCCGGGTGTACCGCCCCGGGGGGTACGAAGAATCATGCTGACGGCCTCTGGTGGCCCGTTCCGGACCCTGCCGCTGAGCAAGCTCGCCAGTGTTACACCGGAGCAGGCCTGTGCACATCCCAACTGGGTGATGGGGCGAAAGATCTCCGTGGACTCGGCGACCATGATGAACAAGGGCCTGGAGGTGATCGAGGCCGGCTGGTTATTCGGGCTTGCCAGTGGAGCGGATCGAGGTGCTGCTGCACCCGCAGTCAATCATTCATTCGCTGGTGGAATATGAAGACGGATCGATGCTGGCGCAGATGGGTAATCCGGATATGCGCATACCGATCAGTCATGCGCTGGGATGGCCGCAGCGCATTGCTTCCGGTGCCGAGCCAGCTGGATCTGCTGGCAGTGGGCAAACTGCAATTCGAGGCACCGGACAATGCCCGCTATCCCTGCCTGGTACTGGCGATGTCAGCCTGGCAGAGTCGGCGGGACAGCGCCGGC
The DNA here is from genome assembly GCA_963701505.1 of uncultured Gammaproteobacteria bacterium. GTDB lineage: Bacteria > Pseudomonadota > Gammaproteobacteria > UBA9214 > UBA9214 > UBA9214. The sequence goes on along the minus strand of CAVOZZ010000011.1, from coordinate 127,115 downwards.
CATATTGAATGCCGCCAATGAAATTGCCGTGCAGGCGTTCCTGGAGCAGCGCATTGCCTTTACCTGCGATAGCGTCAGTCATCAGCCAGACGCTGGAACAGTGTGCAGTGCATGCAGGCGGATTCACTGGAGACCATCCTGGCGGACGATGCCAGTGCACGTGCAGCGGCGACTGAATGTATCGGACCGGGCGGGCGGTGACGGCATTGTGAACGGCTTTCTGTTCTCACTGGTGTCGTTTGTCGTTGCCATCGGCGTGCTGGTTACCGTGCACGAGTATGGCCACTTCTGGGTTGCACGTCGTCTTGGTGTAAAAGTATTGCGCTTTTCCATCGGCTTCGGGAAACCGTTATGGACACGTACCTTTGGCAGGGATGCGACTGAACTGGTCGTAGCCTCGATCCCGCTGGGTGGCTATGTGAGGATGCTGGATGAGCGCGAAGGCGAGGTTGCCGAAGAGGAACTGCCGCGGGCATTTAACCGTCAACCGGTGTCTACCCGCATCGCCGTTGTCATTGCCGGCCCGGCCTTTAACTTTCATATTCGCAATCCTGGCCTACTGGGTCATGTTCGTTTCCGGAGTGCCGGGAATGAAACCTGTCGTCGGTGAGGTGTCGCCATCATCCTATGCGGCGGCTGCCGGAATCCGCAGCGGTGACGAAATCCGGTCCATAGAAAGCCAGCCAACCCCGACCTGGGAAGCAACCATCATGGCGTTGCTGAATGCCAATCTGGATGAAAAGGACACCGTCAATCTGACGGTGGTCGATGCCGGTGGCCGGGAACGTCACCTGCAGGCGTACTTTGAAGAGCCCGATGCGTTGCTGAAAAAGGGTGGGGTGCTCGATAATTTCGGCCTGAGTCCCTGGCAGCCGCCCGCGCTGATCGAACGGCTGGTTGCAGGGGGTGCCGGTGAACGTGCCGGGCTGCTGCCCGGTGATGAAGTGGTGCATGCCGACGACTACTCCCATCAGTAACTGGGAACAGTGGGTTGACTATGTGCGTGAGCGCCCGGGCAAGCCGATTGTCAGTGCAGGTGCTGCGCAATGGCGAGCTTGTAGAGCTGGCTGTCACCCCGGATCGCGAGTCTGACCAGGGTGTCATCATTGGCCGAATCGGTGCCTACGTACAGCTTCCGGGTGAAGACGAGCGTGCTACAATGCGCGTCGTTGTGCGCTATGGTCTGCTTGAAGCCGTGCCGCAGGCGCTCAACAAAACCTGGGAGGTGACCACGCTGACGCTGCGGACACTCTGGAAAATGGTTAGCGGCAGGGCGTCGGTCGAGAACCTGAGCGGTCCTATCAGTATTGCCAGGTATGCCGGCCAGTCAGCGGCTGTCGGCCTGGTGACGTTTCTCGGCTTTCTGGGCATAGTCAGCGTCAGTCTCGGGGTGCTGAACCTGTTGCCGGTCCCGATACTGGATGGCGGGCATTTGCTGTTTTACCTGGTAGAACTGGTGAAGGGAAGTCCGCTGTCCGAGACGGCGCAGCTTGCCGGACAAAAGATCGGCATTACCTTGCTGCTGGCGCTGATGTCCTCGCGTTTTATAACGACCTGGTGCGTTTGTTTGAATGAAACCATCAATGTACTTGCATTTGAAACAACCTGACCCGTCTGTGCCAGTTCCTGCTGTTGACGATCTTCCTGCAGCGCAACAGCACATGCATTTGAACCTTTCCTGGTCGCAGGATATCCGTGTCGAAGGCCTGCAACGGATATCTGCGGGTACTGTATTCAACTACCTGCCGGTAAAGATCGGGCAAACCATCGACACCGAGGACAGTATCGAGGCCGTCAAGGCACTCTTCAAGACCGGTTTCTTCAATGACGTCTACCTTGAACGGGACGGTGATGTGCTGGTGGTTTACGTCGAGGAACGTGCGGCAATCAGCAGTATCGAAATTGAAGGCAACAAGGACCTTGATACCGAGGAATTGCTGGAGGGACTGAAACAGATCGGTCTGGCCGAAGGGCGGGTTTTTGACCGTTCCTTGCTGGAAAAGGTCGAACAGGAACTCAGGCGACAGTATTTCAGCCGCGGCAAGTATGCAGTCAGGATCAATACCACGGTAACACCGCTGGACAGAAACCGGGTTGGCATCCTGATCGACATTTCCGAGGGTCGCGTGGCACGCATCAAGCAGATCAATATCATCGGCAACCACACCTTCAGCGACAAGGAACTGCTGAAAGAATTTTCCCTGACCACGCCGAATATTTTTTCTGCATTTACCAAGAGTGACCAGTATTCCAAGCAGGCATTGTCGGCAGACCTGGAGATTTTGCGTACCTGGTACCTTGATCGTGGCTACCTGAAGTTTCATATCAACTCAACACAGGTCTCGATTACCCCGGACAAACAGGACATTTACGTCACCATCAATATTACGGAAGGTGAGCAGTACACGGATCAGGGAAGTGACGCTGTCCGGTGACCTGGTGGTGCCGGCGGAAGAGTTATTCCCGTTGATCAGGATCAATCCCGGTGATGTGTTCTCGCGCAAGAAGGTGACCGAGGCCGTTGATGAAATCAGTTCCCTGCTGGGTAACCAGGGTTATGCCTTTGCCAATGTCAATACGTCCCCGGAACTGGATGACGAGAATTACGAGGTCGGCCTGGGTTTCTTTGTCGATCCGGGCGACCGCGTTTATGTGCGTCGCATCAACCTGGCAGGGAATATCGGTACCCGCGACGAGGTGCTGCGGCGTGAAATGCGCCAGCTGGAAGGGGGCTGGTACTCGGCAGAGCAGGTTGAACGTTCCCGCACCCGGCTGGATCGGCTCGGTTATTTTGAAAACGTAAATGTGGAAACACCCCCGGTCCCCGGCACCACCGATCAGCTTGATGTTGACTACTCTGTGACGGAGCGGTCATCCGGCAGTATCACGGCCGGTCTGGGATATTCGCAGACCTCAGGGGTGCTGTTTAACGCCAGTATCAGCCCAGGAGAACTTTCTCGGCACCGGCAAGCGGGTGAGTTTTGCCTTCGATAACAGCAAGATCAATACGCTCTACCGCTTCTCATACGTCAATCCCTACTGGACGATCGATGGTGTCAGCCGCGGCTTTGGCGTCTTCTACCGGAAAACGGATGCAGCAGAAGCCAACCTGTCGGATTACACCACGGATACCCGCGGTGCCGATATCAATTTCGGCATCCCGGTCAATGAATACGACAGCGTGCGTTTCAGCGTCGGCTATCAGGGAATGGATCTGCATGAAACCATCCAGTTCACCGCTGGAGGTCACCGATTTTATCGATCAGCATGGCGACAGCTTTGATGACATGGTGCTGACCGGCAGCTGGAGCCATGACTCGCGCAACAAGATCCTGTTTACCGATACCGGTGGACTGCAGACTTTTTCGTTTGAAACGACCACGCCCGGCTCCGGATTGCAATACTACAAGCTGAACTACGTACAGCAGCGTTTCATTCCGCTGACCAGGGAACTGACACTGGGGCTGAAAGGCAACCTTGGCTATGGTGACGGTTTTGGTGACTATGATACCTTGCCGTTCTTCGAGAACTACTTTGCCGGCGGTGTGCGTTCGGTGCGCGGTTTCGAAGACAATACCCTGGGACCGAGGGATTCCGACGGCGACCCCATTGGCGGATCCTTCCTGGTCGTGTTCAACGCGGAAGTCATCTTTCCTGTGCCCTTTGTTGAGTCCAGCAGTGGTATCCGCCTGAGTACATTCTTTGACGTGGGTAATGTGTTCGGCGACTATAATACCTTCGATACCGGCGGCTTGAGGTACAGTGTTGGCCTGGCAGGCCTGTGGCTGTCACCCATGGGCCCGATATCGGTAAGCCTGGGTTTCCCGCTAAATGCAGAGAAAGACGACGATGTGCAGAACTTCCAGTTTACCGTAGGTACATTTTTCTGATTGTTGTAATAACGTTTTGGAGAACAAACCATGAAAAAAATCAATTCGACGTTTCTTTACTATCGCATTGCTGGCAGTGCTTGCTGTTTGCTCCAGGACGGCGCTCGCGGAGGTCAAGATCGGGTTTGTGGATACCGTCAAGCTGCTGGAAGCGGCACCGCAGGCCAAGTCAGCGCAGAGCAAGATAGAATCGGAATTTGCACCCAGGGAAAAGGAGCTGGTTGCATTGCAACGCGAGATCAAGACCAAGGAAGACAATCTGACGCGTGACGGTGCGGTCATGAGTGAGTCAGAACGCAGCAAAATCGAACGCGATATTCTTGCAAAACGGCGCGACTTGAAGCGCTCGCAGGATGAGTTCCGTGATGACCTGAATATTCGCCGCAACGAGGTGCTTGCAAAACTGCAGAAGGATATGTTCGAGGCTGTTGTTAACCTGGCCAAGGAACAGAATTTTGATCTTGTCCTGACCCAGGGTGTCGTGTATTCCAGTGACCGGGTGGATATCACCGATAGCGTACTCAAGAAGCTCACCGGCAAGTAAATTCTGTGCAGTCGACTGCCGGCTGACAAGATCAACATCCAGATGACGCAGACGCTGGGCACGCTGGCTGAAGAGGTTGGTGCAGCACTGCAGAATGCGGATCCGGACTGCGAGATTACCGGGGTAGCAACCCTGCAGCATGCCGCTGAGGGAGAGATCAGCTTCCTGGCGAATGCGGGTTACCGAAAGTACCTGAATGGCACCCGTGCATCGGCGGTAATCCTGTCGCCCGAAGATGCGGCCGACTATCCGGCGGCTGCCGTCGTTTCGTCCAACCCCTATTCGAGCTACGCGCGCATCGCCGCCCTGATTTCACCGCCCCCGGCTGCCAGGCAGGGGGTACACGCCAGTGCCAGCCTTGATGCAGATTGTCATGTCGATGCGACTGCCTGGATTGGTCCCCACTGTATTGTTGAAAAGGGGGCGGTTATTCATGCCGGCGTGCAACTGGCGGGAGGCTGTTTTATCGGCGCAGACAGCGTTATCGGTGCCGGCAGCAGACTGTCTGCCAACGTGGTGATTTGCCACGGCGTGACTATCGGCGAGCGCGTCAGGATTGCACCGGGTGCGGTTATTGGCAGTGATGGCTTCGGTCTGGCAAATGAAGGTGGCCAGTGGCTGAATGTCCCGCAACTCGGCAGTGTCAGGATTGGTAATGATGTCGACATCGGTGCAAATACCACCATTGATCGCGGCGCACTGGAGGATACCGTGCTGGAGGACGGCGTCAGGCTCGATAATCAGATACAGGTCGCGCATAATGTTCGCATTGGCGCACACACGGCCATCGCCGGCTGTGTGGGTATCTCGGGCAGTGCCGTCAATAGGAAAACACTGCCTGATTGGTGGCGGATCCGGGATCGTTGGCCATCTTGAGATTGCCGATCATGTCATCATTACCGGTATGACCATGGTGACGAAATCCATCACCAGACCGGGTGTTTATTCTTCAGGGGTTCCGGCGCAGGAGAATGATGCCTGGAACAGGAATTATGCACGCCTGAGGCAGCTGGACTGGCTTGCACGCAAGGTACTTTCCCTGGAAAGGAGTCTATGCAGCTGAAAAACGACAGGAAAATAAATAGCAGCTTTTCGCTCCTGGACGCCCTGGCACCCGGCAGATACCAAAAACCATAAAGACGAGCAATTATGGATATTCAAGAAATAATGCAGCACCTGCCGCACCGCTACCCTTTCTTGCTGATCGACCGGGTCACGGAATTCAGGGCAGGAAAATCGCTGGTGGGCTACAAGAACGTGAGCTATAACGAACCGTTCTTTCTGGGGCATTTCCCGGAGCGCCCCGTCATGCCGGGGGTGTTGATACTGGAAGCGATGGCCCAGGCCACGGGTCTGCTGGCGTTCCGGACAGTGGAGCGGGGCGCGAAACGCGAGAGTTTGTATTTTCTGGTCGGCATCGACAAGGCTCGATTCAAGAGACCGGTTGAACCGGGTGATCAACTCATTCTCCGCGCTGAACTGTTACGCGCCAGGCGTGGCATCTGGGTATTCGCCTGCGAGGCCAGTGTCGATGGCAAGCTGGTGGCATCGGCCGAGATCATGTGCACCGAACAGGATATCAACACTTGATCGACGCAACAGCGGTCATAGACCCGACGGCAGAAATTGCCGACAATGTCAGTATCGGGCCCTATTCTGTGATCGGGGCAAACGTTGTCATCGATGCAGGGACACGCATCGGCCCGCATGTGGTCATCAAGGGCCATACCCGCATTGGCAGGGACAATACCATCTACCAGTTCGCGTCGATCGGTGAAGACCCCCAGGACAAGAAGTATGGTGGTGAGCCGACCCGTCTGGAGATTGGTGACCACAATACCATTCGCGAATTCGTTACCATCAATCGCGGCACCGTGCAGGATGAAGGTGTGACACGCGTAGGGGATGACAACTGGATCATGGCATATGTTCATATTGCCCATGATTGTCAGGTCGGCAACCATACCATCTTCGCCAACAATGCATCGCTCGCAGGACATGTCACTGTTGGTGATTATGTCATTCTCGGTGGCTTCACCCTGGTTTACCAGTTCTGTTCACTGGGGCCGCATTCACTGACAGCCTACGGTTCGGGTATCAGTATGGATGTGCCACCCTACGTAACGGTTGGTGGCAGCCCTGCACGGCCGCATGGGCTCAATATGGAGGGGCTGCGCCGTCGCGGTTTCCCTGACGAGGTACGCAAGACGCTAAAGCAGGCCTACAAGACGTTGTATCGTGAAAACCGTTCCCTGCAGGAGGCGATAGCGGAACTGAGGGGCAAGGTGGATGAGTGTGCCGAACTGGAGGTACTGGTTTCTTTTCTTGAAAGTCGGTCGCGCGGCATAGTCCGCTAGTCCCGGCGGTTTTTCAGAATGTCCTTGCGATCTCACCCGCTGCGTGTCGGTATTGTTGCCGGCGAGGCGTCCGGCGACAATCTTGCTGCCGGTCTGTAAAGGCCATTCGTGAACGGGCGCCGGACGCTGTATTTGAAGGTGTTGCCGGACCACGAATGAAGGCAGCAGGTTGTCACAGCCTGTTTCCCATGGAGGACCTGGCGGTCATGGGGCTGGTTGAAGTCCTGAAACACCTGCCGCGGTTACTGTCCATACGCAAGCAGTTGCGCCGCCATTTTACCTGAGAACCCGCCCGATATTTTCATTGGTGTCGATGCACCGGATTTTAATCTCGGACTGGAACGTGCATTGAAACGCGCGGGTATCCGGACCCTGCATTATGTCAGCCCGTCCGTCTGGGCCTGGCGCAAATACCGGGTACGCAAGATTGCCGCAAGTGTCGATTGCATGCTGACATTGTTTCCGTTTGAGGAGCGTTTCTATGCACAGCAGCAGGTGCCGGCACGCTGTGTCGGACATCCGCTGGCAGACCTGATTGCGGACGAAGTGGATCAGGCACAGGCACGGCGGCACATAGCGCTTGAACATAACGGGCCGGTCGTTGCGCTGCTGCCCGGCAGCCGTGTCGGAGAAGTAAAACGGCTGGCAGCCGACTTTCTGAACGCCGCTGCCTGGTGTTACCAGCGCCGTGATGACCTGCATTTTGTGGTGCCACTGGCCAATTATGAATGCCGACTGGCCTTTGAAGAAGTCCTGTCAACGATTGCAACACGCCTGCCACTTACCCTGCTCAGCGGGCAGGGCCTGGAAGCCATGGCGGCTGCGAATGCCGTGATGCTGGCATCCGGTACCGCCACTCTGGAATGCATGCTGCTGAAGAGGCCCATGGTGGTCGCCTACCGGCTCTCTCCGGTGACTTTCCAGATTGCCAGAATGCTGGTGAGATCGAGATACTATTCCCTGCCCAACCTGCTGGCAGACCGGCCACTGGTGAAAGAACTGATTCAGGACGATGTCACAGCCGGAATCACTCGGTAGTGAAATTCTGGCGTTGCTGGAAGATCCGCAACGTGCCCGGGAGCTGGCAGGATATATTCTCCAGCATACACCATGAGCTGCGGCGGGATGCTAGACCGGGTCGCTGCCGACACCGTGCTGGACCTGGTGACGGAGGCAATAATGACGAACAGGACGCTGGCATGAATGATGGGCTGGTGATTCCCGCTGGACGGGTAGCGGGTGTTGACGAGGCGGGCAGGGGGCCGCTGGCCGGACCGGTGGTAGCGGGTGCGGTCATACTGGATCCGGGAAAACCCGATCAATGGCCTGAAAGATTCGAAGCAGTTGTCGGCAGCGCGCCGCGAACGCCTGTTTGATGAGATCCGGGAAAAGGCGCTGGCGTGGTCCGTGGCGTATGCGTCGGTTGCAGAAATCGACAGCATTAATATTCTGCAGGCGACCCTGCTGGCCATGCAGCGTGCGGTCAACGCCCTGCAGCCGAGCGCCGAATATGCATTGATTGATGGTAATCGCTGCCCGGAACTGTGCTGTCCGGCGCAGGCAATCGTCAAGGGTGACAGCCGGGTTGCGGCAATCAGCGCCGCCTCTATACTGGCGAAGGTGACGCGTGACCGGGAAATGCAGGCGCTGGATGCGGTGTATCCCGGTTACGGACTGGCGCAGCACAAGGGCTACCCGAGCAAGGCCCATATTGAAGCGCTGGAAAGGCTGGGTGTGTCACCGGTACACCGGCGCTCCTATGCACCGGTCAGGAAGATGCTGGAAAAGGCGGATTAACTCAGGCGCAGGCAGAAACTTTTTCCAGCTTGCCTGTCGTAGTAGGTCACCCGGTCACGGCCGCATTGCTTGCTTCTGTAGAGTGCGATATCCGCTTTATCGAGTACCTCTTCTGCTTCCTCGACGCTTTCCGGGAAGCTGGCAATGCCGACGCTGACAGTGGTCGAGATGCGATTGCCTTTCATGTCAAACGAGGTGTTGTGGACAGCGGCGCGGATACGTTCTGCTGCCATTTGTGCCTGTTCAGTGCTGGTATGCGTCATCAGTATCACAAACTCATCACCACCGAAACGTGCCAGTACATCCGTATTCCTTATGCTGTCATTGATCGACTTCCGAGATGGTCTTTATCAGGCGGCTTCCGGCTGTATGTCCATATCGATCGTTGACGGACTTGAGGCCGTCAACGTCAACCATGATGACGGTGAACGGCTGTGCGTAGCGCGTAACACGTGCGATTTCCCTTTCCAGGATACTGTTGAAGGCCCGCATATTCAGCAGGCCGGTAAGGTCGTCGGTTTTTGATAACAGGGTGATGCGTTGCTTGTGCATAGAGAATGTCTGAAGCCAGCATCGATGTTACATAGGCAACCAGCAGGAATGGCGAGAACTTTGCCATGAGCATGGTAAAGGTTTCCGGTGCAAACAGGCCTGTGGGATAGGACAGGTAGCTCATGTAGAGATAGCAACAGGCGATTAGCATGACTTCCAGCAGTGTCATGATTTTTCCGAGGGTGATCGCACAGGCGATGATGACCAGCAGGTAGAGATTCAACAACGGACTTTCCACCAGCCCGGTATACGACAATACGATACTGATGAAGGCAATCATGGCCCAGGTTTCAATGGCCAGTTTCCAGTGGGTCTCGCGAGCCTGGAAGTTCAGGTATCGAAACACCATGACAAAGGCGAATAGCCAACCATGGTGATGATCAGACCGTCGCTGTCGGTGATCGGGCGGGTGGGAATGAAAAAATACAGAATGACAAGGATTAATAAAAGCCACTGCAGTTCGGCCATGCTGCGTGCAAAGCCCTTCAGTTCTTCCCTGTCGTAGTGTGAGCTATCCTGGTGACTGACAACCTGTTGCATGCTCTGCCCTGACAAAATATTGACATTTAATAGTCCTTGTATCGACACCTGCACCCTGTAATTGAGCCAGCAGTACGGGTAGCATTCACCGTCAGATCTGGTCGCTGCGGGGTGTTCGCTGCGACAAGAAGAGGCATCGCTGCCGACGGTCGCTGCCAGGGTCAAGAACATTGTAGAGAAATAAAATAAATACAAAAAATAACAATTAGATACAGTTATAATATGATGCACTCGTAAGAAGTTGGCCGGGGCCTGTGTCCAGCCTGATAAACACGGAAGATTATTTCTATGCAACCAGCTTTTGTTCATCTGCGTGTCCATACCGAGTATTCACTGGTGAATGGCACCGTACGGGTCAAGCCGCTGGTCAAATGCGTTGCTGATACGGGTATGCCTGCCGTGGCTGTCACGGACCAGTGCAATCTGTTTTCCATGGTGAAGTTTTACCGTGCGGCGATGGCTGCTGGCGTCAAACCCCTTGTCGGGGTCGATCTTTGGGTTGCTGATAACAGCGGCGGGGCGTCACCGACCCGCCTGGTGCTGCTGTGTAAATCACGTGCCGGTTATCTGAATCTGACGCGTCTGGTTTCGCGCACCTACACCGAAGGGCAGCATCGCGGCATACCGGTGCTGGAGTCTGGCTGGCTGGACGGCCATTCCTCAGGCCTGATAGCCCTGTCTGGCGGGGTTGCCGGTGATATCGGACAGGCACTGCTGGCGAACAAGCACACACTCGCCAGTGAATTGCTGGATCACTGGCAGCGACTCTTTCCCGACAGCTTTTATCTTGAGTTGCAGCGAACCGGACGCCCGGGCGAGGAGGACTACCTGCACAAGGCCGTAGACCTTGCCGCGGCTGCAAATGTGCCGGTGGTTGCCACTAACGACGTGCACTTTCTGAAAGCATCCGGGTTTGAGGCCCATGAAGCGCGTGTCTGCATTAACGAAGGTCGCACACTGGATGATCCGCGCCGTTCCAGGGAATTTACCAACCAGCAATACCTGCGCAGTCCGGAAGAGATGCAGGCACTGTTTCAGGATATCCCGGAAGCGCTGGAAAATACGGTCGAGATCGCACGCCGCTGCAATATCGAGCTGGAGCTTGGCAATAATTACCTGCCAGATTTTCCGGTGCCTGAAGGCATGGACATGGCTGGCTATTTCAAGAAGCTTGCCCGGGAAGGACTGGAACAGCGTTTTCAACAGATATTCGGTTCGAACACGCCGGCTAACGGGAGCACGCGTGAACAATACTGTCAACGCCTGGACCACGAGATCAATGTCATCCTGGAGATGGGCTTTCCCGGCTACTTCCTGATCGTTGCCGACTTTATCCGCTGGGCAAAAGCGAACGCCATTCCGGTCGGTCCGGGTCGCGGTTCCGGTGCAGGTTCACTGGTTGCCTACGCCCTGACGATCACCGACCTCGATCCGATACGCTATGACCTGCTGTTCGAGCGCTTTCTCAATCCGGAACGCGTTTCCATGCCGGATTTTGATGTCGACTTCTGCATGGAGGGACGTGATCGCGTCATTGACTACGTGGCCGAGCGCTACGGTCGGGACAGGGTATCGCAAATCATTACCTACGGCTCGATGGCTGCCAAGGCTGTAGTGCGGGATGTTGGTCGGGTGCTGGGACATCCCTATGGCTTTGTAGACCGCATCGCCAAGCTGATTCCGTTTGAGATCGGCATAACACTGGACAAGGCCCTGGAACAGGAGCCGGCTTTCAGCGACCTGTATGACAGTGATGAGGATGTGCGTACCGTGATTGATCTTGCCCGTTCTCTGGAGGGCCTGGCGCGTAATGCAGGCAAACATGCCGGAGGTGTGGTGATCGCACCCTCGCAGTTGACCGACTTCACGCCGCTGTACTGCGAGCAGGGTGGCGGTGCACTGGTCAGCCAGTTCGACAAGGATGATGTCGAGGCCGTCGGCCTGGTCAAGTTTGACTTTCTTGGTCTGCGCACACTGACCATTATTGACTGGGCACTGAAGACGATTAATGCCGGCTGTTGCGCCCGACAGTGATGCCTGTGTAGATATTGACGCGATACCGCTGGATGACAAGTCAGCGTTTGACCTGCTGAAGGCCTCAACGACCACGGCCGTATTTCAGCTGGAATCAAGCGGCATGAAAGACCTGATTCGCCGTCTGCAGCCGGATACCTTTGAAGACATCGTCGCGCTGGTCGCATTATTTCGTCCCGGCCCGCTGCAGTCCGGCATGGTCGACGATTTTATTGCGCGCAAACACGGCGCACAGATCAAATACCCGCACCCCGATCTTGAACCCATCCTGAAGCCAACCTACGGCATCATTCTCTACCAGGAACAGGTGATGCAGATTGCACAGGTGCTTGCCGGCTACACACTTGGTGGCGCGGACATGTTGCGGCGTGCGATGGGCAAGAAAAAACCCGAGGAGATGGCGAAGCAACGTTCCATCTTTCTCGAGGGTGCAAGGCAGCGTGACGTCGATGAAAAGGTCGCCAGCGGTATCTTCGACCTGATGGAGAAGTTTGCCGGTTACGGATTCAACAAGAGTCATTCGGCGGCCTATGCACTGGTGTCTTACCAGACGGCCTGGTTGAAGGCGCATTATCCGGCTGCGTTCATGGCGGCCGTGCTGTCTGCAGACATGGACAATACCGACAAGGTCGTCCACCTGATTGCCGAGTGCCGCGACATGAAACTGCAAGTTGTACCCCCGGATGTCAACCAGTCGCTGTACCCGTTCACGGTGCTATCGGAGACGACTGTGGTCTATGGCCTGGGTGCGATCAAGGGTGTTGGCCAGGCGGCCATAGAAGGCATGATTGCAGGAACGCACCAAGGGTGGTGCCTTCGCAGACCTTTTCGATCTGTGCCAGCGCGTCGATCTGCGCAAGGTGAACCGGCGTGTGTTCGATGCCCTGATCCGTGCCGGTGCACTGGATTCCCTTGGTGAAACACGTGCATCCCAGATGGCGAACCTGGACCAGGCCCTGAAACTTGCAGAACAGCATAGTCGTAACCTCGATACCGGCCAGAATGACTTGTTCGGAGAATCGGCCGCTGCCGCACCCCTGCAGGTCAGCAAGCAGGTACTGCCCGAATGGGAAGAAGAGCAACGCTTGCAGGGAGAGATGGATGCGCTCGGTCTTTACCTGACCGGTCATCCCATAACGCGTTATGAAACCGAACTCGCCAACATCATCAGTGGCAAGCTTGCTGATATCACTGCATTGTGTGCTGCACTCCCACCGGCAACGGCCTCCGGCAACAAGGAGTACAAGGGTCGGCGAGGTTCCGATGAACGCGCGGTCACCATTGCCGGGCTGGTGATGAGCATGCGTGTCATCAAGACCCAGCGGGGTGGGAAGATTGCATTCCTGACACTGGATGACCGCACCGCCCGGATTGACGTGCGCGTGTTTCCCGATGTCTACGACAAGTACCAGGCCATGCTGGCGAAGAACAAGGTGCTGGTTATTCAGGGCGGGCTGGGCCTGGATGATTTTAGCGGTGCTTACCAGGTAACCGCACAGAGTATTTATGACATCGACCAGGCGCGTGCCCTGTTTGCGCGGCGACTGGTAGTGGGGGTTGAATCAAGTCAGGCAGGCAACGGTTTTGTTGGCAGCCTGGCCGATATCCTGCAGCCGTTTCGCGAGGGGCACTGCCCGGTCTGCATTGATTACACGGGTGGTGAAGCGCAGGCACGCGTGACGCTGGGCGAAGAGTGGACGGTGCATCCGTCCGATGAGTTGATTGCACCGCTTGCGCGAGCTGGCAGGCAAGGACCGTGTCGAGGTCGAGTATGTATGAGCAGCGGTACTTATGTTACCTTAACTACCAGTGTCAGTCCTGCGGATTAACCGATGAACCTTAATTTCCTTGAATTTGAACAACCCATTGCCGAGCTGGAAGCGAAGATCGACGAGCTTCACTACATTGGTGATGACGCCGACGTCAACATCAACGATGAAATCGCCAAGCTGAAAGAGAAAAGCTCTGCCCTGACTGAAACGATATTTTCGAACCTGACCTCGTGGCAGGTTTCCCAGCTCGCGCGACACCCGCAGCGGCCCTATACCCTGGATTATATAGTCCGCATCTTCAGCGACTTCGAGGAACTGCACGGTGACCGGCATTTTGCAGACGACAACGCCATCGTCGGTGGTGTTGCCAGACTGGACGACAGGCCCGTCATGGTTATCGGGCAGCAGAAGGGCCGGGATACCAAGGAAAAACTGCAGCGTAATTTCGGTATGCCACGGCCTGAAGGTTACCGCAAGGCGCTGCGCCTGATGGAAATGGCCGAGCGCTTCGAATTGCCGGTGCTGACCTTTATCGATACACCCGGTGCCTATCCCGGAATCGGTGCGGAAGAACGGGGTCAGAGTGAAGCCATTGCCAGGAACCTGCTGGTTATGTCGCGCTTGAAGGTACCGATTATCTGTACCGTCATCGGTGAAGGTGGTTCGGGCGGTGCACTGGCGATTGGTGTGGGTGACCAGACACTGATGTTGCAATACAGTACCTACTCGGTGATCTCGCCGGAGGGCTGTGCCTCGATACTCTGGAAGAGTGCCGACAAGGCACCGGAAGCGGCAGAGTCCCTGGGGATTACCTCGGGGCGTTTGTATGAACTGGGCCTGGTTGACCAGGTTATTCCGGAACCCCTGGGCGGTGCGCACCGGGATGTCGATGCAATGGCAGAAAACATCAAGCAGCTCGCTGCTCAAAACCCTTGATCTGCTGCAAAAGAAATCGACGGATGAACTCATTGAGTCCCGTTACAAACGCCTCATGTCCTACGGGCAGTTTACGGAACGCTAGCCAGCATGGCTACGGGATCCATGGAAGAAGTAGGAAGTGTTTCTGGCAAGGTTTTTATTCTGCCGTATCCTTTCGTGGCTGTTTTATACATAACGGCACTCACCCTCACTGATCCTGATCGTCGGGTATCGCATCTGGATCCCGGTCAGTTATGAAATTTTCACCCGACTACCTTCTGCAGCAATTACACCGGCACGCCGCACCCCCGTGTTACCAGGTGGCCTTCAGTGGCGGACTGGATTCACAGGTGCTGTTGCATGCGCTGTGTGCCTTGCGTGATCAGCTTGATGCGGGCGTAGCGCCGTGCATGTGCATCATGGTTTGCATGCGGATGCCGACCGCTGGGAAGCGCACTGCCAGCAGGCTTGTGACGACGCTCAATGTGGCGTATACCTCGCTGCGCGTTGACGGCCGCCCGGCGCAGGGTGAAAGTCCGGAGGCCGCTGCGCGCGCGGCACGTTACCAGGCGCTGTCAGAGTGGTTGCCGGCGCACCATTGCCTGCTGACCGCCCAGCACCAGGACGACCAGGCGGAAACCCTGCTGCTGCAGTTAATGCGGGGTAGCGGGGTCAGCGGACTGGCGGCCATGCCGGTCATGACGGGCCTGGGTGCCGGGCAGCATCTGCGACCACTGCTGGACGTAAACCGTGCGTCACTGCAGCGCTATGCGCGGAACACGCATTGTCCTGGATAGAAGACCCCGGCAATCTGAGTACTGGGTATGATCGCAACTATCTGCGTCATCAGGTGATGCCGGTGCTGCGCGATCGCTGGCCGGCGATCTCCTCGAGTCTGTCACGCAGTGCGGCTCATTGTGCCGAGGCAGATGATTTACTCGGGCAACTTGCCTGAGCGACCTGCAGGCGGTCGCGAGTACGCATGCAGACACACTATCCGTGCCGCGCCTTGTGGCATTGCCACGGGATCGGCAGCGCAATGTCCTGCGCGCCTGGTTGAAGCGCCATACCCGTGGTGCCCCTTCAACCGCAGTGCTGGCACGAATCGTCAATGATGTCCTCTGCAGTCGTGCCGATGCCAGCCCCTGTGTGCGCTGGGACCGCTACGAGGTGCGTCGCTACCGCGATGAGGTGTTCTGTTTGCGGCAAACCGCCAACCGGGATACGACGCGCGTTCTGGACTGGTCACTGTCTTCGCGCCATTGACCTTGCCGGGCAAGGGCGGGGTGCTGACGGCAACCCCGGTGTCCGGGGCGGGAATACGGCGCGCCGATGCCATGGCCGGCGCGTATCAGTGTGCGCTGGCGCAAGGGTGGTGAACGCTGCCGACCGGCCGGCCGGGGCCATCATCACAGTCTGAAGAAAATGTTCCAGGAACAGGGGATCCCCCCCTGGGAACGAGACCGGATTCCCCTGATCTACATACAGGATACCCTCGCCATGGTTCCCGGATTCCGGGTGTGTGAACCCTTCCAGGCCGGTCCGGCCGAGCCCGGTGTGTTGATTGAGTGGGACAGCAACGCGGCGCAGCCGGATTGAAGCGGTTTTCCGGTATTTGCTCCGGATTGGTAATTGAGGTAGTGGCGCCAATCTGGTAACGTCTACGCCCGTCTTGCGGCAAATGTGTCGCACCCGGTTTCCAGGTAGTCAATGACCCGATTTATCTTCATCACCGGCGGTGTTGTATCCTCCCTGGGCAAGGGTATCGCGGCCGCATCGCTGGCCACCTTGCTCGAAACGCGTGGTCTCAAGGTGACCCTGCTCAAGCTCGACCCCTACATCAATGTCGATCCCGGTACCATGAGTCCGTTCCAGCACGGTGAGGTGTTCGTCACCAATGACGGTGCGGAAACGGACCTCGACCTCGGGCACTACGAGCGTTTCGTCCGCACCACCATGACCAAGGATAATAATTTCACCACTGGCCAGATTTACGAGAGTGTCATCCGCAAGGAGCGCCGTGGTGATTACCTTGGTGCCACGGTACAGGTCATCCCCCATATCACCGACGAGATCAAAAGCAGCATCCTCAAGGGCGCCGATGATGCCGATATCGCCATGGTGGAAATCGGTGGCACGGTGGGTGATATCGAGTCGCTGCCATTCCTCGAGGCGATTCGTCAAATGGGTGTGGAGCTGGGCCGGGATCGCGCACTGTTCATGCACCTGACGCTGGTGCCGTATATCGCAGCATCCGGTGAAATCAAAACCAAGCCCACACAGCACTCGGTCAAGGAATTGCGTTCCATCGGTATTCAGCCTGATATCCTGTTGTGCCGGGCTGACCGGCCGCTGCCACCTTCGGAACGTAGCAAGGTTGCGCTGTTTACCAATGTTGAGGAACGCGCGGTCATTTCAGCGGTAGATGTAGACAGTATTTACAAAATCCCGCTGTTGTTGCATGAGCAGCAGCTCGACAACATTGTCGTTGAAAAAATGCACATTAATGCCGGACCGGCTGATCTCAGTGAATGGGAAAAGGTGGTGCGTGACTCCGGGCGTCGTGAAGGCGCGGTCACGATTGCCATGGTCGGCAAGTACGTGGACTTGACCGAGTCCTATAAATCCCTCTCGGAGGCCCTGATACATGCCGGGATACATACGCTCACCAATGTCAACATCAAGTACGTCGATTCAGAAAAGATTGAACAGCATGGCACCGACGTACTGAAAGGGTACGGACGCCATACTGGTCCCGGGCGGTTTCGGCGAACGCGGTGTCGAGGGCAAGATAGAGGCGGTACGCTATGCCCGTGAGAACAATATTCCCTACCTCGGTATCTGCCTGGGAATGCAGGTCGCCGTGATTGAGTATGCCCGCCATGTCGCCGGTCTGGCAGGAGCGCACTCAACGGAATTCAACAAGGGTGCCGAGCACCCGGTGATTGCACTGATTGCCGAATGGCAGCGTGCCGATGGTGGCCACGAGCTGCGCAGTGAGGACTCGGACCTGGGCGGCACCATGCGCCTCGGCGGGCAGCAATGCAGACTATTGGCCGGTAGCCTGGCGCGACAGATATACGGCAAGGATGTCATCACGGAACGGCACCGGCACCGCTATGAATTCAATAACCGCTACCGGGAACAACTCGAGGAAAAAGGCTTGATCCTGTCGGGTATCTCTATTGACGGCAAACTGGTGGAAGTGGTGGAAATCAGCGAGCACCCGTGGTTTTTCGCCTGCCAGTTTCATCCTGAATTTACCTCGACACCCCGTGATGGTCATCCCCTGTTCAGCAGCTTCATCAAGGCCGCCAGGGCGTACCAGTGCGGTCAACTGGCGGTGCAACCTGCCGCCGCACAGGCGGACGCCTGACAACTGCCCGCAGAAGGAACCGGTTAGCAATGAAGTTATGCGATTTTCAGGTTGGTATTGAGCATCCCCTGTTTCTGATTGCCGGTCCCTGTGTGATCGAGAGCGAGCAGCTTGCCATCGACACGGCGGGTCAATTGAAAGAAATAACCGGCAGTCCTCGGTATCCCGTTTATCTACAAGTCCTCTTTCGACAAGGCCAACCGCTCGTCGCACAAAAGTTTTCGCGGACCGGGCCTCGAGGAGGGTCTGCGCATCCTGGAGAAGGTAAAGGCGCAGATTGGTGTGCCGGTGCTGACCGATGTGCATGAAGATACCCCGTTGAGTGAAGTCGCCGCGGTGGTCGATGTCTTGCAAACGCCGGCATTTCTGTGTCGACAAACCAATTTTATCCAGAACGTTGCCTTGCAGGGCAAGCCGGTCAATATTAAAAAAGGCCAGTTCCTGTCACCGTGGGACATGAAGAATGTAACCGATAAGGCGCTTGCGACCGGTAACGAGCAGATCATGGTCTGCGAACGGGGCGCGTCATTCGGCTATAACAACCTGGTCTCGGATATGCGTGCACTGGCGGTGATGCGCAACACCGGTGTGCCGGTTGTGTTCGATGCCACGCACTCGGTGCAACTGCCGGGCGGGCAGGGAAGCAGTTCCGGTGGCCAGCGCGAGTTTGTCCCGGTACTGGCGCGTGCAGCGGTCGCTGCCGGTGTCGCGGGTGTCTTTATGGAGACGCACCCCAACCCGGCCGTTGCGCTCAGTGACGGGCCGAATGCCTGGCCGCTGGGGGAAATGCAAGCGCTGCTGCAGACGCTGCAGGTGATCGATGCGGCCATCAAGGCCCAGGCGCTGCCAGAAAACGCGCTCATGAAATAGTTTGTAAATAATTCAAATATATAATGACTAAGTTACTGATAAATGGAGAAATAATGTCAGATATTACTGAGGTAAAAGGGCGTGAAATCATCGATTCACGTGGTAACCCGACGGTAGAAGCAGAAGTTACCCTGGCTTCAGGTGCGGTGGGCCGGGCGGCAGTACCGTCCGGTGCGTCAACCGGGTCACGCGAAGCGGTGGAACTGCGTGACGGTGACAGCAAGCGATTTGGCGGCAAGGGTGTCTCCAGGGCGGTTAACAACGTCAACACCGTCATCCGGGAGGCCGTTCTGGGCAGGGACGGCGATGGCGCAGGCCGACATCGATCACCTCATGATTGAACTCGACGGCACCGAAAACAAGAGTCGCCTGGGTGCGAATGCACTGCTGGCCGTATCGCTGGCGAATGCGCATGCCGTGGCACGCGAGCTGGGTGTCGGCCTGTACCAATTGCTGGGCAGCGGTTCTACCTACCAGATGCCGGTACCGATGATGAATATCATCAATGGCGGTGTGCATGCGGATAACAGTGTCGACCTGCAGGAGTTCATGATCCTGCCCGTCGGTGCAGGCAGCCTGCGTGAAGCCGTACGTTACGGTACCGAGGTGTTTCATTCGCTGGCCGGTGTCTTGCGCGGCCGCGGTCTGAATACGGCCGTGGGTGACGAAGGTGGATTTGCCCCGGACCTGTCCTCGAACGAGGCCGCCATCGAAGTGATCCTCGAGGCGATCGAGAAGGCAGGCTTCACAGCCGGCAAGGATATCTACCTGGGACTGGATGCAGCCAGTTCCGAGTTCTACCGTGATGGCAAATACGTGCTGGCATCCGAGGGCCGGGAATTCAGTGCGGCTGAATTTACCGAGTACCTCGCCGGCTGGGTTGACCAGTACCCGATTATTACCATCGAGGACGGTCTCGACGAAAGTGACTGGGAAGGCTGGAAACTGTTGACGGAACGTCTCGGTCACAGGGTGCAACTGGTCGGCGATGATCTGTTTGTTACCAATACCACGATCTTTCAAAAGGGCATTGATAACAACATCGCAAACTCGATTCTCATCAAGCCAAACCAGATCGGCACGCTGACAGAGACCCTGGCCGCCATCCGGATGGCAGACGAGGCCGGTTACAGTGCAGTGGTGTCGCACCGCTCGGGTGAGACCGAGGATGTCACCATCGCGGATATTGCGGTGGCCACAACCGCGACCCAGATCAAGACCGGTTCGCTGTCGCGTTCTGACCGCGTTGCCAAGTACAACCAGTTAATGCGTATCGAAGATGAACTGGGCAGCAACGCCAGCTATGCCGGCCGTGATGCCTTCAGGCATCTGGCTGCGTCATTGAGTGCGGTTGCGGAGTTCGCAACCTGCACACGCTCTGTGCTACCCGGTTCCGGTATGAGGAAACTGGTCGTACTGCTGGTGATGGTACTGGTCTATTTGCAGTACAAGCTGTTGTTTGGTGAAGGCAGCCTGCAGGATGTCTGGGAGCTGCACCAGGAAGTCGAATTTCAACGTCAGGAAAATATCGAACTGCGCGAACGTAACGCGGCACTGGAGGCCGAGGTGCAGCGACCTGCAGCAGGGACTGGATGCCATCGAGGAACATGCCCGCGAGGACCTGGGTATGGTGAAAGAGGGCGAAACCTTTTACCAGGTGGTCGAGTAGCGTGATCTCCGGCTTTTCATACTATAGCCACGGAAGCACACGGA
The DNA here is from genome assembly GCA_963701505.1 of uncultured Gammaproteobacteria bacterium. Lineage (GTDB taxonomy): Bacteria > Pseudomonadota > Gammaproteobacteria > UBA9214 > UBA9214 > UBA9214. The sequence goes on along the minus strand of CAVOZZ010000011.1, from coordinate 106,752 downwards.
AATATTACTTGAAGGTTAGTTATCTTCCATGTATTTCCGTGTGCTTCCGTGGCAAAGAATATTTCATCGGGTTTGAAGCAGTGCCAGCTTTCACAGATGATGTGCTTGTTCGACTATGCAGACTGAACCCAAAATTCTGGGCCATCGTCCCCGCCGCCGGTGCGGGCAAGCGCATGGGTGCAGACATTCCCAAGCAATACCTGACACTGGGTGACAGGACCGTACTCGAACACACGCTGGATACGCTGCTGTCCTGCCAGCGGCTTGCCGGTGTTATCCTGGTGCTCTGCGCAAGACAGATGAGCGCTGGCCGGAGCTACGCGCACGCGCTATGCGAAGCGGGCGCTGGAAACGGTTGGACGGTGGTGCAGAGCGTTGCCATTCAGTACTCAATGGACTCGGCCACCTCGTCGCCGCTCGCGCCACTGATGATGACTGGGTGCTGGTGCATGATGCCGCCCGGCCCTGTGTGCGCCAGGACGATATTGAACGTCTTGATGAGCACGCTGGAAGACGGTACCGGGCAGGGCGGCTTGCTGGGTGTGCCGGTGGCGGACACCATGAAGCGCGTCGATGAGGATGTGTGCATCTCGGCCACGGTCGATCGCGTCGGCCTGTGGCATGCCTATACACCGCAAATGTTCCGTGCCGGCGCATTGCGCACTGCCTTGCAGCAGGCCATCGGCGTGGACACCCGGTGACCGATGAGGCGAATGCGATGGAGCTTGCCGGTTACCGGCCGCGCATGGTGCAGGGAGCGCGTGACAATCATAAAGATTACGGTGCCGTCTGACCTGCCGCTGGCTGCCTTTTACCTGCAATCAAGGAATTCCATCGTGAGAATCGGGCAGGGCTTCGATGTGCATGCCTTCCAGCAGGGCGGTCGGCTGGTGCTGGGCGGGGTGACCGTGCCCTATGATCGCAGCCTGGAGGCGCATTCGGATGGTGATGTCGTGCTGCACGCACTTTGCGATGCCCTGCTGGGTGCTGCCGCGCTCGGCGATATCGGTCGGCATTTTCCACCACATGACGCGGCCTATGAAGGCATCGACAGCCGTATCCTGTTACGCAACACGTGTGAGCTGCTGCTGGCGGAAAAGTATACCGTGGTCAATGTCGATATCACGATTGTCGCACAGGCCCCGAAGCTGTCGGCCTATATCGATGCCATGTGTGGCAACATCAGCGCTGATCTGCAGGTCAACGCTTCGCGGGTCAACGTCAAGGCAACCACCACCGAGCACCTCGGCTTTACCGGCAGGGGCGAAGGTATTGCCGCCTTTGCCGTCGTGTTGCTCGACACTCGCTAACGGGTCCTGGTCATCCATACAATGCTTGACCAGGCCATCCATTCCCTTGCCTATGCCCATGGCAAGCCGGCAGTCACAGCGCGCGGCTGCGCCTGTTACCGGAAGATTTCTGCGTCACGGAGATCCCCCTGGTGGAGCCGGAAGGCGAGGGGGAACATGTCTGGCTGTGGCTGCGCAAGCGCAATGAAAATACCCCCTGGGTCGCCGGAGCAACTGGCAAGGTTTGCCGGCGTCCATCCACGACAGGTCAGTTATGCCGGTCTCAAGGACCGTCGGGCCGTGACCGAGCAGTGGTTTTCGGTACAGATGCCGGGGCGCGATGCACCGGACTGGGAGGCCATGAACTCGGACACCCTGACCGTGCTGCGGCACGCGCGTCATTCCCGCAAGCTGCGGCGAGGGGCCCTGAGAGGCAACCGCTTCAGGATAATGCTGCGTGAAATCGAGGGTGATCTCGCCGAGTTGGAACAAAGACTCACCCGGATAGACGGCCAGGGGGTGCCGAATTATTTTGCTGAACAACGCTTCGGCCGTGACGGCAGCAATCTACTGGATGCACAGCGACTGTTTGCCAAGCCGGCGCCGCGGTTCTCAAGAAACAGGCGTAGCCTGGCCTTGTCAGCAGCGCGTTCCTTGCTGTTCAACCAGGTGCTGTCCCGGCGCGTGAAGCACGGCGACCTGGAATACCCCGATCAGACGGGGATGCCATGCAACTCGACGGCAGCCACAGTTATTTTATTGCCGAGGTCGATCGATGCAGAACTGCTGGGACGTGTGCACAGCCAGGATGTGCATCCCACCGGGCCGCTGCATGGCCGGGGTGAAATCCCGGTACAAGGTGAATGTCGCGCACTGGAGCAAGCCGTGCTTGCCGATTACAGCGGACTGGTGTGCAGGCCTGGAATCAGCCGGGCTGAAACAGGAGCGGCGTGCGCTGCGGCTGATGACGCAGGGGCTGTCCTGGCAGATGGCATGGCACGGCTGACTTGCAGCTGGAATTCAGTCTGCCGGCCGGTACCTACGCTACCAGTGTGCTGCGTGAGCTGGTGCTGGGGACGGCGTTCACGGGCCGGGCCGTGTAACGGCAGGCTTGCTGGAAAACGATGAAGCAGGTGAGTATTCTCCAGTATTCAAATACCAGCGGGGTCAACGTTTACCATGAATAAACCACTCATCCTGATGCTTGCAGTCAGCATTGCCTTGCTCGGCGGCTGTACCTACTACCAGACGGCACCGGGTACCTATACCACCAGCCCTACCTCCCCGGTGAGTAAATTCGACCGCTCATGGTCAGCGACTGTCGGTGCCTTTGCCGATCAGGGGGTTCGTGTCAGCAGCGAGGACCGCGATGCAGGCGTGATACAAGGTTCACGCAACGGGATTCATGTCATTGCCAATGTTCAACGACAGGCTGACGGCAGTGTACGGCTGCAGTTCGATACCTCGGGGGACACCTCGCGTGATCCGGGGCTGATCGATCGCATCACGCAGTCCTACCAGCGGCGCATGGGTCGTTAGGATTTTATCAATCAGCAGAGCAGGGTAGGTCAGCGACCTGATCGCAGCAGTACATACAGGGCACCACTGCCACCGTCCCTGCTTTGCGCGGAACTGAAGGCCAGTACGTCGTGGTGCTGCCGCAGCCAGGAATTGATACGGTTTTTCAGCACCGGTGCACGGCCTGCTGTGCTGTAGCCCTTGCCATGAATGATGCGCACGCAGCGTATATGCTGTTCACGGCACAGGGTGATGAAATTCACCACGGCAGTACGCGCCATGGCTGCCGTCATGCCGTGCATATCCAGTTCGGCGCCGATTGGCAGCTGGCCGCGCTTGAGGCGCTGCAATTGCCGCTGTTGCAGTCCCGGTCGGGCGAAGAACAGGGCCTCGTCCGCGGTGACCTCACCATCATCAAAGCCATCCGAAAACCTGTCTGTCAGGGGCGCTTCATTACAGCCGCGCATGTCGACGTGGCCGTGACGGCAGCGGTTTCCTGTCCGGCTACGATCTTGTCGTGGTGAATTTTCCTGACCGGCCCGACACTACGGCGGAACAGCTCAATCTCGTCGGTCGAAGGTTTTCTGGATTTAGCCATAATGATTGAAGCTTCCTTGTGTAATGTTCCTTTATACTACACGGCTTGTTGTGCGGTGATAGCGGCTGTATCAAAGAGGCGATTATTCATCCACTCTCCCCGTCATGAACGCGGGGACGCCACGCCGGGGCATGAACAGGGGTGTGAAGTAACATGTACAGACATCATGAACATACTGATCAGTAATGACGACGGTTACCAGGCACCGGGTATCGAGGCGCTGGCCGCTGCACTTGCGGAAATCGCGAACATCCACGTGGTGGCACCGGACCGTGATCGCAGCGGTGCCAGTAACTCACTGACACTCGATAACCCGATTCGCGCGCGGCAGGGCAGCAATGGCTTCACCTATGTGGATGGCACGCCAACGGATTGTGTGCACCTGGCCATTACGGGTTTGCTGGAGGTGGAGCCGGATATGGTGGTTGCCGGAATCAACTCCGGCGCCAACCTCGGCGATGACGTGCTGTACTCGGGCACGGTGGCCGCGGCCATGGAAGGCCGCTTCCTGGGTTTTCCGGCGATTGCGCTGTCGCTGGTGACGGAACGGCCGACCTATTATGATACCGCCGCCCGTGTCGCTGTGGACCTGGTGAGGCGTTGTACCTCCGGCAGTCTGCCCGCCGATACCATTCTCAATGTCAACGTCCCCGACGTACCCTGGAGTGAATTGAAAGGCATGCATGCAACCCGACTCGGGCATCGTCACAAGTCAGAACCGGTCATCAAGGAGATGGATCCGCGTGGCCGACCGGTCTACTGGGTGGGTCCGGCGGGTAGCCGAACAGGATGCCGGACCGGGTACCGATTTTCATGCCGTGCGCTCGGGTTATGTCTCGATAACGCCCATCCACGTAGACCTGACGCGGTATGATGCCATTGACGGACTGGCCAGCTGGCTGACCGAATAACCAACTGTAGCAGGGAACAACGCGTCTTGAATGCATCGACTCGCGGCATTGGCATGACTTCGCAGCGTACCCGCGACCGGCTGGTGGCGCGGTTGCGAGAGGAAGGCATTCGCAACGAGGCAGTGCTCGATGTGATACGTAATATGCCACGGCACCTGTTTGTGGACGAGGCGCTGGCCAGTCGTGCCTACGAAGATACGGCATTGCCCATTGGCTACAACCAGACCATTTCACAGCCGTATGTGGTGGCGGTAATGACGGACCTGGTGGTCAGGGCTAATCCACAGAAGGTGCTGGAGATCGGTACCGGTTCCGGCTACCAGGCGGCCGTGCTGGCGTCGCTGGTACCCAAGGTGTACACCGTTGAGCGCGTCGAACCACTGGCTGTACAGGCGCGTCAGCGGTTTCGCAAGCTGGGACTCAGGAATATACGTGCCAGCTATTCGGATGGCACGGAAGGCTTGCCGGACTTTGCGCCCTATGACGCCATCATCACGACGGCTGCCGCGGAGACAATCCCGCAGGCCTTGCTGGAGCAATTGTCACCCGAAGGCGGGCGCCTGGTTATCCCGGTGGGTGGGCGTGACCGCCAGACACTGATAGTGGTGACGCGCAACGGTGACAGCTTTGAGCAGGAACGCCTTGATGATGTGATCTTTCGTGCCGCTGCTCACAGGACAGGTCTGACACATGTTTACCCGCCTTTACGACAAGTGCATGCAGTGGTCGCGTCATCGTCATGCCGCCTGGTATCTCTCGGGACTGAGTTTTGCCGAGTCGTCGTTTTTCCCGATTCCACCGGATGTCATGCTGGCGCCCATGAGTATGGCGAAACCCGTCCAGTGCCTGGCGCTATGCGGCCCTGACCACCATTGCCTCGGTACTGGGCGGCATGCTGGGTTACCTGATTGGCTATTACGGCTTTGACCTGATACAGCCCTGGTTGCAGGAGAGCCACTACTGGGACAAGCTATCTGGCTGCACGTGGCTGGTTTGAGGAGTGGGGCTTCTGGGCCATCCTGGTCGCCGGCTTCTCACCGATTCCCTACAAGGTGTTCACCATTGCGGCGGGCACCCTCGCTATGAACCTGCCGCTGTTTGTTCTCGGATCCATCATTGGTCGTGGGGGCCGGTTTTTCCTGGTCGCCGCGATTGATGAGCTGGGGCGGTCCGGAGATGGAAGCCAGGCTGCGTACTCTATGTCGAGCGTATCGGCTGGCTGGTGGTGGTTGCAGCGGTGATCGCATTTTTGTATTTTCGCCACTAATGTATCCCCGTTACCGATCAATTGTTACCGGTTCTGCTCGCCGTTCTCATGCTGACGGCTGTGCTTCACCCGGACCTCAATGCACCGATTGACTCGCGCACTCATCAGCAGTCCGCAGGCACGAAGACAGCATCAGGATCGTCATCGACTGCCGCCAAATCGCGCAACCCGATTATTACGTGGTTAAGGGCGGCGACACCCTGTATTCCATCGCCTGGAATCTCGGCCTGAATTACCGGGAACTTGCAAGCATTAATGACATTCGATCACCCTACACGATCTATAAAGACCAGCGCCTGCTCCTGAAGCCGGCGGCCGACCAGCAACCGGCAACGCCGCAGGCGTTGCAGCCACAACCGGCCGTAACAGCGTCCTCGGCAGCTGCCACGGTGCCGGCAGCCATGCCCGCTGCGCAAACCGGTCGCCGAAACCGCGTGCCGCCGCCGCAACCCGCAGCGACGCCCGTGACTGTCGGCAAGGTGGCCACGGCAGCGAATCAGAAATCCAGCGCGCCCGCCTATGACGGCAAATGGGTATGGCCGACCCGGGGACGGGTATTGAGTCAATTTCAGCCGTCAGCTACCGGCAAGACAGGGTATTGATATCGGCGGGCATGCCGATCAGCCGGTCAACGCAGCTGCCAATGGACTGGTTGTCTATGCAGGGAGTGGACTTGTCGGCTATGGCAGGCTTATTATCGTGAAGCATAACGAGAGTTTACTCAGCGCATACGGGCATAATAACACGCTGCTCGTGAACGAAGGTGAGCACGTCTCGGCAGGACAGATGATTGCAAAGATGGGCAGCAGTGGCACCAATCGGAACCAGTTGTACTTTGAAATTCGCAAGAATGGCAAACCGACTGATCCTATGGGGTACTTGCCGAAGCAGTAGCTGTGATCGAGCTTGTAGGTACACGACTGTCTGCTCATGGACAGTCATGGACGTACAGAACAGGGCGGGGATGCCAGTGGTAAAGCGCAAGGACTCCGACCGACAGCAAGTAACAGCAAAACTCGGCCAGCCTGCGAAGCAGCGACAGGCCTCGGCCGGGGATCGGTCTGATCAGCCCGGCACACGGTAAAGCGGCCCAAACCAGGGACCGATGTCCACCGATCACGATCCTACCCGTCTTTATCTGAACGAAATCGGTGCGTCGCCACTGCTTACCGCAGAGGAAGAAGTGAATGTTTGCACGGCTCGCGCAACAGGGAGACGAAGACGCCCGCAACCGCATGATCGAAAGCAACCTGCGCCTGGTAGTGAAAATTGCGCGGCGTTATATGAACCGTGGCCTGGCGTTTCTTGATTTGATCGAAGAGGGAAACCTCGGGCTGATCCGGGCCGTTGAAAAGTTTGACCCGGAACGCGGCTTTCGTTTCTCGACCTACGGTACCTGGTGGATACGGCAAACCATCGAGCGCGCCATCATGAACCAGACGCGTACCATCCGTTTACCGATTCATATCGTCAAGGAAATAAACACCTATCTGCGTGCAGCCCGCACTCTTGCGCAGGAGCTCGATCATGAACCCAGTGCCGAGGAAATTGCCGAGCTGCTGAATAAACCGCTTGAGGATGTTGAACGCATGCTGTGGTTAAACGAACGTATCTCCTCAACCGATAGCAGCGTGATGAGTGATTCCGGCAAGACGCTGCTGGATACCCTTGCCGATCATAATACCCCGGATCCGACCGATACCTTGCAGGAAGAGGGCGTGCAATCCAACCTCGAAGACTGCCTGTCGCAACTCAGTGACAAACAGCGTGAGGTGGTGGAACGTCGTTTTGGTCTGCACGGCTACTCGGTATCCACCCTGGAAGAAGTCGGTCAGGAAATCGGCGTGACCCGCGAACGTGTTCGCCAGATCCAGATGGATGCGCTGAAAAAGCTCAAACGCATCCTCGAACATGAAGGTTTTTCGGTTGACGCCCTGTTGAAATAACCCGGGTTTGAAAAAAAATAATGTAAGCGGACTGTGTCCGCGATTATTTTTGCACCTGCAATCGCGCTTGCGAAGCGCTCCTACGGGTCAGATGACCCCATCATCAACGCCGCCAGCACGCGCCGGTCTTCGGCCAGCAGGATGTTGAAGGTTCGGCAGGCGGCATCATGAGCCATGACTTCCACGCCAATGCCGCGGACCTGCAAGGCGGCCGTTAATGCCAGTGGCGGGAAACGCAGTTGCCTGCCGGTACCGATAATGACAATCTCCGGGTCAAAGCCGACCAGCCGGTCAATATGCACCGCAGTCAGTTCATCGATGCTGCGTGGTTCCCACAACGGATACTGTCCGCTGTGATCACCACACTCTGCGCGATGCGTCTGTCGTTGATCGTGATTTCCCCGTCGCTGTAGGCGCGGATCGCTGTTGCCTGCAAAAGAGTCCTGGGTAAAACGCATGAGGGAGACGATACGCAGGCCGGCAGAGGGTGGCAAGAGAGCCGCAAAAGTGCTCTGCCCTGATGTCGTTAATAAAGAAGTTTGGCAGTCCCGGTCAATTACTGTAATCTTTTCATATTCAACGATATAAGCGGTGTCCAGCGTGATAGAAGATTTTGCCCGCATCAAGCGGTTACCCCCCTATGTTTTTAACATTGTCAATGAGTTGAAGGCGGCTGCGCGGGCACGCGGCGAGGACATTATTGACTTCGGCATGGGTAACCCGGACCAGCCGACGCCGCAACACATCGTTGACAAGCTGATCGAGACGGCCCGGCGTGGTGACACCCACCGCTACTCACTGTCGCGCGGCATTCCGCGCCTGCGCAAGGCCATCTGTGACTGGTACAAGCGCCGCTATGATGTCGATCTCGATCCCGACCGGGAAGCGATTGTTACCATCGGCTCCAAGGAAGGTCTGGCGCATCTGGCGCTGGCGACCGTTGGCCCCGGCGATGCCGTGCTGGTGCCGAATCCGGCCTATCCCATCCATCCCTACGGTTTCGCCATTGCCGGGGCCGATATCCGCCATGTGCCGCTGCATGCGGATGTGGATTTCTTTGTCGAGCTGGAAAAGGCCATCAAGGATTCCTGGCCGAAGCCCAAGATGCTGGTACTGAATTTCCCGGGTAACCCGACTGCCCAGTGTGTCGAGCTGGAGTTCTTCGAGAAGGTCGTTGCGATCGCGCGTGAACATGAAATCTGGGTCATCCAGGACCTTGCCTATGCGGACCTGGTGTTCGACGGTTACACGGCACCGTCCATCCTGCAGGTCGACGGTGCCATTGATGTTGCCGTCGAATTTTTCTCGCTGTCAAAGAGTTACAATATGCCGGGCTGGCGGGTCGGTTTTATGTGCGGCAACGAGACGCTGGTTGCCGCCCTGACGCGCATGAAGTCCTACCTGGACTACGGTATGTTCACCCCCATCCAGGTGGCCGCGATTACCGCCCTCGAGGGACCGCAGGATTGCGTGACCGAAATTGCCAGCATGTACCGTGAACGTCGCGATGTCCTGTGTGACGGCCTGCACTCAGTGGGCTGGCCGGTGGATGTGCCCAGGGCCACCATGTTCGTCTGGGCAAAGATACCGGAACCCTATCGGGAAATGGGTTCCCTGGAATTTTCCAAGAAACTGCTAAGCGATGCCAAGGTTGCCGTCTCACCCGGTATAGGGTTTGGTGAATACGGTGATGATTTTGTCAGGTTTGGCCTGATTGAAAATCCACATCGCACCCGACAGGCCATTCGTTGCATCCGCGAGATGTTCCACAGGGATCTCGGTCAGTCAAAAGTATCAGGAGGGTAATTCTGTTGAATCCGGTTAATGTTGGCCTGCTGGGCCTTGGCACAGTAGGTGGCGGGACGTTTAATGTCCTGAGGCGCAATGCAGCGGAAATCACGCGGCGTGCCGGTCGCGGTATCTGCATTACTCAGGCTGCTGCGCGTGAATATGATCCCGCTGGTCTTCCCGGGATAGACGAAATCAGTGTCGGTGACGATGCCTTTGCGGTGGTTGATAATCCCGATATCGAGATTATTGTCGAGTTGATCGGTGGCTACGAACCGGCTCGCGAGCTGGTCTTGAGGGCCATTGCGAACGGCAAGCACGTGGTCACTGCCAACAAGGCACTGATCGCCAGGCATGGCAACGAAATCTTTGCCGCCGCACAGGAACGAGGTGTCATGGTGGCCTTCGAGGCAGCCGTGGCAGGCGGTATACCGATTATCAAGGCCATTCGCGAAGGGCTGTCGGCGAACAAGATCCTCTGGTTGACCGGCATTATCAATGGCACCGGTAACTTTATCCTCACCGAGATGCGCGACAAGGGCCGTGACTTTGACGATGTTCTCAGGGAGGCGCAGGCGCTGGGGTATGCCGAGGCGGACCCGACCTTTGATGTCGAGGGTATCGATGCGGCACACAAGCTCACCATCCTGGCGTCGATTGCCTTTGGTATCCCGTTGCAGTTCGACAAGGTGTACACCGAGGGCATCAGCCGGATTACCCGGGAGGATGTTGGCTATGCCGAGGCGTTCGGTTACCGCATCAAGCACCTGGGATATACCCGGCGAACGGACAAGGGCATTGAAATGCGCGTGCATCCGACACTGATCCCGGAACGTCGCCTGATTGCCAATGTGGATGGTGTCATGAACGCGGTGCTGGTGAATGCCGATGCGGTCGGTCCGACGCTCTACTATGGCGCCGGGGCCGGCTCGGAGCCAACCGCCTCTGCAGTGGTTGCCGACATTATTGATCTTGTCCGTACCCTGACGGTGGATCCGGAAAACCGTGTGCCGCATCTTGCTTTTCAACCGAATGCCCTCTCCGATATTCCGGTACTTGCCATGGAAGAGGTAGAGACGGCCTATTATTTGCGTATGCAGGTGACCGACAAGCCGGGTGTCATGGCGGCTGTTGCCAGCATTCTCGGTAATGCCGGTATCAGCATCGAGGCCATCCTGCAGAAGGAACCGGCACCCGGTGTGGACAAGGCATCCATCATCCTGCTGACGCATGTGGTGCAGGAAGGACAAATGAATACCGCCCTTCGCCAAATTGAGGCCCTCGACACCATTCATGGTGATATCATGCGCATCCGCCTGGAACACCTGGATTGTGATTGATCGACTGTCAACCCCGGCATTCATTGATGTTCACGTAACAAGGCAAACAGACGGTCCCTTCTCCCTCCGGGAGAAGGACAGGATGAGGGATACAGGATCAGGAATCGCCTTTATTTTATCCTCTCTCCCCAAGCCTCTCCCGAAGGGCGAGGGGGCCAGTAACTGAAATTCTATCTACTACTTTGCAAGGATTAACGTATGTCTACTGCAACTCGCTACACGGGACTGATCGAACGGTACCGCGACCGTATGCCCGTCACTGCGGACACCCGCATCATCAGCCTTGGTGAAGGCAACACGCCGCTGGTGAGACTGGAAAATATTCCTCACGAGACCGGCAAGGATGTTGACCTGTATATCAAGTACGAAGGTCTGAATCCCACCGGCTCTTTCAAGGACCGCGGCATGACCATGGCCGTGACCCGTGCGGTGGAAGAGGGCAGTCGCGCCATCATCTGTGCCTCGACCGGGAATACCTCCGCCGCCGCCGCCGCCTATGCTGCGCGTGCCGGCATCACCGCCTTTGTGCTGATCCCGGAAGGCAAGATCGCACTCGGCAAGCTGGCGCAGGCGATGATCCATGGCGCTGTGGTTATACAGATTCGCGGCAACTTCGATGCCGGCATGGCACTGGTCAAGGAAGTCGCCAGCCATGCGCCGGTGACAATTGTGAATTCGATCAACCCCTATCGTCTGCAGGGGCAGAAAACGGCGGCGTTTGAAATTGTCGATGAACTCGGTCGGGCGCCGGATTTTCACTGTCTGCCGGTCGGCAATGCCGGCAACATCACCGCGCACTGGATCGGCTATAGTGAATATGCAAACCCTGATACCGACTGTGTAACCGAGGCCTGCTCGTTCTGTGAAGGCAAGTGCAGGTTCCGGCGCAAGGCGGTCACGGACAAGCGTCCGACCATGGTCGGGTACCAGGCCGCCGGTGCGGCACCCTTCCTGCGCGGCGAGATGGTCGATCACCCGGAAACCGTGGCCACGGCCATACGTATTGGTCACCCGCAATCCTGGGACCGTGCCTGGAAGGTGCAGGCGGAGTCCGGTGGCTGGTTCGACGAATGCAGCGACGAGGAAATTCTGGCGGCACAGAAACTCCTGACCTCGAGGGAGGGTATCTTCTGTGAACCGGCATCAGCCACATCGGTTGCCGGTGCGCTGCGCGATATCAGGAGTGGCAAGATACCGGAAGGCAGCACGGTTGTGTGCACCCTGACCGGTCACGGACTGAAAGACCCGGATACGGCCATCAAGCAGTGTGATGAAGACATGCTGACGATCGATGCCAGGCTTGATTCCGTCAAGAAAGCCATTTTGGATAACCTGGCCTAATACCTGGCCGTCCGTGTTTTGCGGCACGCCCGCAGGGACAGGCCGTTCATACGCTCATCAGGTTTTGTCTTCTTCCCGCCAACATCTTGTATTGCTGCTTCCGGGCCTCTGTGGTCCGCAATCCGATCCCCCGGTATCCGGTTATTTGCAGCCACGCCCGGCGGCACTGGATCGCCTGCTGTCTCGCGGCAAGCAGGTACCTCAGCAGGATGCTGGCCTGGAGGCAGCACTCGCTCGCTGCTTCGGGCTCGAAGTGTGCCAGCAAGATGCCTTGCCTGTTGCGCCTCTGACCTACCGGTCGGATACCGGCGAGGCAGCCAGCGGCTACCTGATGCGGGCAGACCCTGTACACCTGCGGGCGGATCAAAGCAGTCTGCGCCTGTTTGATGCGGACACCTTTGCCATTACACAGGAAGAACTGGACCAGCTGGTCACCAGCTTCAATGCCTTTTATGCAGACCGCGACCTGCAGCTGCATGCGCCCTGTCCACGGCGTGGCTATCTGTCACTCTCGACCGCACCGGGGATTACTACAACGGCTCTCTCGCAGGTGGCGGGTCAGGATATCAACGCCTTTCTGCCGCAGGGGGAAGAGGCGGCCGACTGGCATCGGCTGTTGAATGAAGTGCAGATGCTGTTTCATGATCACCCGGTGAATGTGGCCCGGGAACAGCGCGGTGAGCCTGCAATCAACAGCCTGTGGTTCTGGGGTGGCGGCCTGTCGCCTGACAGCCTGCAATGCCAGGTGACACGGATCGCCAGCGATCATCCGCTGGTGAAGGGGCTGGCGTTGCAGGCGGGTATTCCAGTCATTGATGTGCCAGCAGAACCCCGGGGTTTGCTGGCACCCGACGAGGACGGTGTCACCCTTATCATCAATGATGTGCTGGCGAGTGCGACACAGTATGGGGATGTTGAATGCTGGGTGAACAGAATACGCGAGCTTGACAGGCACTGGTTCGCTCCCTTGCTTGAAATGCTGCGGCAGGGTGTCCTGGGCTCCCTGGAGATTGATCCCTGTAACGGGGCACGATTCCTGACCGACAGGCGCCAGCAGCACTATTTCTGGAGGCGCGACCGGCCATTTGAGAGTCTGTGCCCGCATGAATAGGAAAATCGTCCAGCGTGTTGCCTCATCGGCCGAGCAGCTTCCTGATCAGCTGCACCCGGTGTTGCGCCGGGTGTATGCCGCCAGAACGATCGCCTCGGCTGCTGATCTCGATTATTCCCTGGAGGGCTTGCTGTCACCGTCACGACTGGGCGGTATTGCCGGCGCAGTTGATCTGTTGGCGCAGGCCATTAGCGACAAGCAGCGCATCCTGGTCATCGGCGACTTTGATGCTGACGGTGCCACCAGTTGCGCCCTGTCGTTGCGTGCGCTGCGTGCCATGGGTGCTGTCGATGTACAGTACCTGGTCCCCAACCGCTTTGAATATGGCTACGGGCTGACGCCGGAGATCGTTACAGTCGCCGCCAGACGGCAGCCGGACCTGATCATGACGGTGGACAACGGGATCTCCAGTATTGATGGCGTTGCAGCGGCCAGGCATCGCGGTATACGCGTGTTGATAACGGACCATCACCTGCCAGGCGAGCAGTTGCCTGCGGCCGAGGCCATTGTGAACCCGAATCTGCATGGCGATCCCTTTCCGAGCAAGCACCTCGCCGGGGTCGGTGTAGCGTTCTATGTGATGCTGGCGCTGCGTGCACGCCTGCGTGAACAGGGCTGGTTTGAAAAGGTAAACCTGCCTGAGCCCAACCTGGCACGGTTCCTTGACCTGGTCGCTCTGGGTACGGTAGCCGACGTCGTGCCACTGGACCGCAATAACCGCATCCTGGTGCACCAGGGCATCCAGCGGATTCGTGCCGGCCGTTGTGTGCCGGGTATCCGCGCCTTGCTGGAAATGGCTGGCCGCAACCTGCAGCGGGTTGTTGCTGCAGATATGGGTTTTAGCGTCGGACCGCGCCTCAATGCCGCCGGGCGCCTGGATGATATGTCACTGGGCATTGAGTGTCTGTTGACGGATGATCCCCGGGCCGCGCGGCGGATGGCTGTCCGGCTGGACGCATTGAACCATGACCGCAAGGACATTGAGGCCGGCATGCAAGCACAGGCACTGGAAGCGATTGCACGGCTCGACCTGCACGATGAGCAGCTACCGGTTGGCCTGTGTCTGTTTGAGCCGGACTGGCATCAGGGCGTCATCGGTATCCTTGCGTCCCGTATCAAGGAGCAGTTTCATCGTCCGGTCATTGCCTTCGCGCGCAGCGCGGCAGGGGAACTGAAGGGTTCGGCCCGCTCGGTCGCTGGCCTGCACATACGTGATGCGCTGGATGCGGTGGCGGCACGTCATCCCGGCCTGATCGACAAGTTCGGTGGCCATGCCATGGCGGCAGGTCTGAGCCTCACCGAGGAACATTACCCGGCGTTCGCAGCGGCCTTCAATGACGAGGTGGCGCGACATCTGTCAACGGATGAGCTGAGCGGCGTGATCTATTCAGACGGCGAGTTAAACGATCAGGAACTGTCGCTGGATACGGCACAACTGTTGCGTGACGCCAGTCCCTGGGGACAGGGGTTTCCGGCACCGCTGTTCAATGGTGACTTTACGCTATTGAGTTATCGCGTGGTCGGTGAAAAACACCTGAAGATGACGCTGCAGCGGGCACATGGCAGTTGCCAGATTGATGGCATTGCATTCAATACGCCACAGTTGCCGGAAGAATGCCAGCATGTCCACCTGGCCTATCGTCTCGATGCCAACGAGTTTCGCGGTATTGTCAGTCCGCAATTAATCGTTGAACACATTGAAGCGATCTAGTGCGGATTCAATTTGATAATGTGTGCCCGGTGATACCTGTTTGCTTATTCAGGTAACAGTAGTATCATTGCGCGCTCTAAATTCCCTGTGCAAATAGTGCCTTACACATGTCTGACCTGACCTCGATACGCAACCAGATTAAAGACCTTGACGGGCGCTCGGCGGCCCTCAGGGGGTATCTTTGACCTCGATAGCAAGAATGAACGCCTGACGGAAGTCGTCCGCGAACTGGAAGAGCCGGAGGTCTGGAATAACCCGGAACGTGCCCAGGAACTCGGTCGTGAACGGGCGCGTCTGGAAGAAGTGGTACACACCCTCAATCACATGACCCGGTCGCTGCAGGACGCCAGTGAACTGCTCGAGTTCGCAGCGGAGGAAAACGATCAGGTCACCCTCGATGCCATTGAGGAAGATCTCGATGCGCTGGAAGTGGAGATCTCGAAGCTTGAATTCCGGCGCATGTTCTCGGGAGAGATGGATGAAGCCAGTGCCTTCCTGGATATCCAGTCCGGTTCCGGGGGTACTGAGGCGCAGGACTGGGCCGAGATGCTGCTGCGCATGTATCTGCGCTGGGCTGAACGCCGTGGTTTCAAGACGGAATTGATCGAGGTGTCGCCGGGCGAGGTCGCCGGTATCAAGAGTGCCACCATCAGGGTGGAAGGCGACTATGCCTTTGGATGGTTGCGCACCGAGATCGGTGTGCATCGGCTGGTGCGTAAATCACCGTTTGATTCGGGTAACCGCCGCCATACCTCGTTTGCCGCCGTGTTTGTCTCGCCGGAAATTGATGATGACATCGATATCGACATCAATCCGGCGGATTTGCGCATTGATGTCTATCGTGCCAGCGGTGCCGGTGGTCAGCATGTGAACCGTACCGAATCGGCCGTGCGCATTACCCATGAGCCCAGCGGCGTGGTGGTGCAGTGTCAGAACGACCGTTCGCAGCACAAGAACAAGGCCACGGCGATGAAACAGCTCAAGTCAAAGCTCTATGAGCTGGAAATCCAGAAGCGCAACGTCGACCAGCAGGCGCTGGAGGAATCCAAGTCCGATATTGGCTGGGGCAGCCAGATTCGTTCCTACGTGCTGGACCAGTCACGCATCAAGGATCTGCGTACCGGTGTCGAGGTAGGCAACACGCAGGCGGTACTGGATGGTGATCTTGACCAGTTTATCGAGGCCAGCCTGAAGAGCGGCCTGTAGCTGGAGCCTGTTGATAAAACCATTCCGCATGCGCAACGGATATCACAAGATGCTATGACAGACCAGAACGAGAATTCACTCATTGCACAACGGCGTGCGAAGCTGGATGCACTGCGCGCTGAAGGCAATGCCTTTCCGAATGATTTCCGCCGCAATTCGGTAGCCGGTGAGCTGCATGCCGAATACGATGACAAGGAGAACGACCTGCTGGAGGCCGAGCCGGTACGGGTGAAGGTCGCCGGTCGTCTGATGGCCAAGCGCGTCATGGGCAAGGCCAGTTTCGTGCAGCTGCAGGATATGTCCGGTCGTATCCAGCTGTTTCTGCAGCGTGACTCATTACCCGAGGGTGTCTACCAGGCCTTCAAGGGCTGGGATTTGGGCGACATTATCGGTGCCGAGGGTGAGCTGTTCAAAACAAAAACCGGTGAGTTGTCCGTACGCGTCGATTCGATTCGCATGCTGACGAAGTCGCTGCGGCCCTTGCCGGAGAAATTTCACGGCCTCGCCGACCAGGAGATGCGTTACCGGCAGCGCTATGTCGACCTCATTATGAACGAGGTGTCGCGCAACACCTTTCGCATGCGCAGCCGCATTGTGCAGTACATCCGCGAGTACCTGAACAGGCTCGATTACCTGGAAGTCGAAACCCCCATGATGCAGGCCATTCCCGGTGGTGCTACGGCACGGCCTTTCACGACCTACCACAATACGCTGGATATGGACCTGTTTTTGCGGATAGCTCCGGAATTGTATCTGAAGCGCCTGGTCGTTGGCGGTTATGAAAAGGTCTACGAGATTAATCGCAATTTCCGTAACGAGGGATTATCCACGCGGCATAACCCGGAATTCACCATGCTCGAATTCTATCAGGCCTATGCGGATTACCATGACCTGATGGACCTGACCGAGGACCTGCTGCGGGGTATGGCGAAACAGTTGCACGGCACGACCACGATCGAGTACCAGGGCAGTCAGTATGACTTTGGCAAGCCCTTTCAACGCATCACGGTGCGTGACTCCATCCTGCACTACAATCCGGAGCTCACGGCCGCGGATATTGATGAACCGGAGAGGGCCAGGAGTGTCGCGAAGAATCTCGGGATTACCGTGAAGGACAGCTATGGCCTGGGGAAGATACAGATCGAGCTATTCGAAAAGACGGTAGAAGGACGGCTCGATGACCCGACCTTTATTACCGCCTATCCGACTGAAGTGTCACCACTGGCGCGGCGCAATGATGATAATCCGTTCGTGACAGACCGGTTCGAGTTCTTCGTTGGCGGTCGGGAACTTGCCAATGGATTTTCCGAGTTGAATGATGCAGAAGACCAGGCGGAGCGTTTTCGCCAGCAGGTTGTCGACAAGGATGCCGGGGACCTCGAGGCGATGCATTATGATGCTGATTATATTCGTGCACTGGAACATGGCATGCCGCCAACTGCAGGGGAGGGTATTGGCATCGATCGTCTGGTGATGTTGTTTACCGACTCTCCCTCCATTCGGGATGTGCTGCTGTTTCCGCATATGCGACCGGAGGCGTAGCAACACTCGCAGCCGCGATGATTTTCACACTGATCGCGGCTGCGAGCCGTTGCTGCCGGCCGATTCAACCGACAGCGGTACTTCATTCGGGAGTGGTCGATGGGTAAACTCAAGAATTTCCTGAAGACCTCGCTGCTGGGTGGCATGCTGGTGATCCTGCCGGTTGCCATCCTGGCCTCGGTAACCATCTGGGTATTCAATCGCATAACCGGCTGGATTTCACCGTTAACGCGGTTTCTTACAAAAGATTTGCAAGTAAATGATTTTATTGCAGGATCATTTACAATTGCCCTGATACTGACGGCCTGTTTCTTTGTCGGTCTGGTGGTGCGGACACGGTTGGGCGATTTCCTCTACCGGTTGCTGGAAACGCGGATCCTGAAGCTGGCGCCAGGCTACTCCATGATCAAGGAGACCGTATTGCAGCTGTTTGGCAATCGCAAGGATTCACCCTTTTCATCCGTGGCGCTGGCGCAAATTTTCGGTAACTCAACCCTGGTGACCTGTTTTGTCACGGATAGTCATGATGACGGCAGTTTTACCGTGTTCGTGCCGACCGGGCCGAATCCCACCTCCGGACTGATCTATCACCTGGAAGGTCAATATGTGCACCCGGTGAAGGTCCCGGTGCAGGATGCCATGCGTTCAGTAATCAGTTGTGGTGCGGGTTCCGGAAAATTGCTGCAGCAATACCCGGTAAATAAATGTAATGCGTTATCTGCAGGGGCGGCGGAGAGAACGGAGTAGCGGCTGGACTAACCGTGACTGCTTTTGCTGAGCTGGGTCACATCGACATACAGCTTGAGGTTTTGACCGGGTTGCAGATAGTTATCCTCGGTCAGGTTATTCCAGCGGCGTAAATCATTGATGCGGACATTAAACTTTTCCGAGATCCGGTACAGCGAATCGCCGCTGCGTACCGTGTAGACAAGGCTTCGAACACGGCTTGCCGGGCTGCTGGCTGTGGCGTTTTTGTAAATCACCAGCTGTTGTCCCGGTTTGATCGGTGTCGCTGCGTCCAGCTTGTTCCAGTTACTGACCTGTGTCACTGTTACGTGGTGCCTGTTTGCAATGGCCCAGAGACTGTCACCGCGACGTACCTTGTAGGTTTGCTTGCTGCGGGCGCCGTTTGCAGCCTGTATTTTTCTGTTCAGTGCAGCGTATTGGGCATCATCCTGATTGCCTTCGGGTACCAGTAAATGCTGGCCGCTGCGGATCAGGGTGCTGCTTAGCTGGTTGCTGCTGATCAAGGCGTTGGTTGTGGTGTCATAGTGACGGGCAATTTCAGAGAGGGTCTCGCCGCTTCGCACCTGGTGTCGAACAAGACGGGTACGCTGTGACTCCGGCAGTGTCGCCATGTTCTGTCGGAAGACAGTCGAGTGTTCGACAGGAACGACCAGCTGATGCGGGCCATCCGGGTGTGTTGTCCAGCGATTGTAACCCGGGTTTAGCAGGTAGAATGCCTCTGTATCCATCTCCGCAAGCCCTGCAGCGACGCTGATATCCAGTTGCCCCGGTATGTCGATCACAGTAAAGGTGGGTTGCGCCTCAAGGGGGGCAAGACTGATGTTGTATTGCTCCGGGTGTCTGACAACGCGACTAATGGCGAGCAATTTTGGCACATAGGCGCTGGTTTCTTTTGGCAGGTCCAGATGCCAGAAGTCGGCCGGTTTGCCGGCCTTGTGGTTTTTCATAATGGCATTACTGACCGTGCCGCTGCCTGAGTTGTAGGCAGCGAGCGCCAGTAGCCAGTCACCATCAAATTTATCCTGCAGGTAATCGAGGTAATTCAATGCGGCCTGCGTCGACTCGACTACATCACGTCGTCCGTCATACCACCAGTCCTGCTGCAGGCCATACATTTCCCCGGTGCCCGGAATGAATTGCCACATTCCGGCAGCGCGACCGTAGGAATAGGCAAAGGGGTCATAGCCACTTTCGATAAAGGGTAATAATACGATCTCGGTAGGGAAGTTACGTTTTTGTACTTCACTTAATATATAGGCCAGGTAGGGTTCGCCACGCTTGAAGATCCGTTCAACCTGTTGCGGGTTCCTGCCGTACTCGGCGGCGCGCGCCGTGACGGCCGCCTGTTGCAAGCCAGGAAGACGAAATCCATGGCGTAGCTGAGCCCAGAAATCGGTGCTTTCTTCCACTACTTCTTCAGGGGCAGTGGCATTGTCAGGGGCATATTCAATGATACTGTCATCGACCTGGTCGACGGGCTCGTGCGTACTCGCAATGAGGTGCAGTGATCGGGTTTTATCAGGAGCGGGTGCGGGTGCGGGTTCGACAGGTGTATCGGCAACATGATCAACGGTTGCGCAACCGCCTGCAAGCAGGCAGGTCACTATCATGAGTGTCTTGTATATGGCATTCATGAAGCAGGCTATCGGCGTCTTTAAAATGTGTCTTGAGATGATGGCTGTGATGCCGGTCACTGTTGGGCAGTACTGTCACACAATGAACCGGATATTCAGGGTGTGTCACCGGCACGCATATGCTGACAGGCTCGCCTGAGCGGGTCAATATTTTTCACTGGAGGCCTGATTTCTGGCGCCATCGTATCGGTAATACGGTATCATTTTGATGCCATGAGCAAGGACACCCAGGTCTTATCACGCGTCGCCTCACTGCGTCACTGGTACCAGCGCCCGCTGGGGTGCCTGCTGGCCGAGGCAGAGCTGGCGGCCCTGGAAATCGAACTACCGACCTTGTTTGGTTATCACCTGGTGGTGATTGATCCTCCCTGGGAGCACTGTCGCCTCAAAGACAGTCGCATACCCCATCATGTGATCCAAAGTGTCGAACCCTTGACGCACGAGGATGCCGGTCTTGGCGGATCTACCGAAGACTGGCCGATCATGAGTGACTCAATTGATGCGATTGTTTTGCCTCATACCCTGGAGTTGACGGATGACCCGCACCAGGTGCTGAGAGAGGCAGACCGCAGCCTGATTCCCGATGGTCATCTGGTGATACTCGGCTTCAACCCGCGCAGCCTCTGGGGCATGCGGCGGGTGCTGTCACACAGACGACAACAAATGCCCTGGGGCTCACGTTTTCTGAGTATGAACCGCATCAAGGACTGGCTTGGTCTGCTGGGTTTCGACACCCTTCACTGTCACTACCTGTTCCAGCGGCCACCGCTACAGAGCCGGCATCTGCTTGAAAAGCTGCATTTGCATGGCCCATCCACCGGCTATGGCCGCAAGTACCTTTCGGCCAGTTACATCCTGGTTGCGCGCAAACGCACCATGGTGATGACGCCGATAAACCCACTGCACCGTCACCGGCGCAGCGTCTTCCCGGTTGGGATCCCGAGCTCCAGTCAGGGCAATGTCCGGCGTGTCAATTAAGACAGAGGTCTTCACTGATGGCGCCTGCCGGGGCAATCCCGGGCCGGGTGGCTGGGGTGTATTGCTGCGTTTCAATGGCCATGAAAAGACCCTGTACGGGGCCGAAGCCGAGACCACCAACAATCGCATGGAGCTGATGGCGGCGATAAAGGGACTGGAGAGTCTGAAACGCCCCTGCAAGGTGCGACTGACCACGGATTCACAGTATGTGATGAAAGGTATCCAGGAATGGATGGACAACTGGAAGCGGCGCGGCTGGAAAACAGCGGCAAGGAAACCGGTGAAAAACATCGATCTCTGGCAACGGCTTGACAAGATTACCAGGGAACATGACATAGAATGGAACTGGGTCAGGGGGCATAGCGGCCACCCCGAAAATGAACAGGCGGATGCGCTCGCCAACAAGGCGATTGATGAATTGTTGTAGGTAAATAAAAACCGCTGCTACTGTGTATCAAAGGAAGGCTCACCATGCGTCAAATCGTGCTCGATACCGAAACCACCGGTCTTGAACCTGCAGAGGGTCACCGCATAATTGAAATCGGTTGCGTGGAATTGCTTGACCGGCGACTGACGGGCAACACCTACCACCAGTACATACAACCGGATCGCAAGATTGATACCGGCGCAATCGAGGTGCACGGTATCACCAATGAACAGCTGGCTGACAAGCCACGCTTTGCGGATATCGCCGCGGAGTTTCTGGAATTCATCCGTGGTGCCCAGCTGGTCATTCACAATGCACCCTTCGATGTAGGCTTCATTGATCATGAATTCCATTCGCTGCAGGATTCACCGGGTCGGGTAACCGATCATTGCACCGTGCTGGATACCCTGACACTGGCGCGCCGCATGCATCCGGGACAGCGCAATAGCCTCGATGCATTGTGTCGCCGCTACGAAATCGACAACTCGCAGCGGCAACTGCACGGCGCCTTGCTGGATGCCGAAATCCTCGCCGATGTCTACCTTGCAATGACCGGTGGTCAGGTGAGCCTGTCACTGGACAGTCATGTAGACAGCAATGGCCAGCGGCGGTCAGGTATTCAGCGGGTTGCTGCAGACCGCCGGCCGCTATCGGTAATCAAGGCGAATGATGCAGAGATGCGGGCGCATGCAGCGCGGCTGGATGCCATCGACAAGGCCTGTGACAGCACCAGTGTGTGGCGGCGTCTTGAGGCCGAAACGCCCGCGTCCTAGCTCTCTATTGAGTATTCCGCTTCAAGACGAACTTCACTGCCAGCGACCACTTCTACCGTCTCGGGACCGGCATTTGCGGTTTCAACACAGATCATTTTCCTGTAGTCGTCATCTGCAAGATCACTCATCGACGCGGCTGTTTCTATCCAAGGATTCCACACTACAGCCGTGCTGCTTCCTGTGGATCTGATTCGAATCCTGCGGGCAAGCGATTCATCATCGATTACCAGGTCTCCGGCTACGCCCAGGTAGATACGATCGACTTCGCTGTCAATAACAACCGGACCCGATTGTGTTTTCCGGATCGAGGCAGCTACCTTATCCAGGTAGTCGGTCCCTTCAAGCCCCAGCACTTTAACCTTGCTGATATCGCCAACTCGGAAATAGGTATGCAGCGCCTGGCTGATGGTGACCGTTTTATCACCAGTGTTACGTGTAACAATCGCAACCCGGAGTGAATCGCCGACCGTAATCTCGATGCGGAGGTTGAAAGGATATGGCCAGATTTTACGGGTTTCGTCGGAGTCGGTGAGGCTCATTACGACTTTTGTCGAGCCATCTGCGAGTGACTCGCTGGCGGTTACTTTCCATTGACGGTTACGTACAAAACCGTGTGCAGGCCTTCCCCTGTTCTCAGGATCGGCACCGAACCAGGGCCAGCAAACCGGGATCCCGCCTTTAATCGCCTTGCCGGCTTCATAAAAAGCCTTGTCACTGACAAACAGCAAATCCTCCTGCTGGCTTTTTGGCCGGTAAGACAGAACCTGGCCAGAATAGGTCGATATGGTTGCATGTGCCTTGCGATTGTTGATCTCGGCATAGACAAATCCATGTTCGATTTCAACAAATTGAAGCTCATCTTCAATTTCGTATTTGGATAACTGGTCGAAATTCATTCTTGCCTCTACGCTGAAAATATCTATGCCCAGGCGGTATTATTTTCAGTCTCAGTCTTGGATTGCCTGTTGATGATATTTTTATGCCTTAAAAAGGCGATGATTTCATCTGCCAGAATGTCGGGTGTTTTTTCCGCCGCCAGCAGAACCAGTTCCGGTTGTAGTGGCGCTTCATAGGGATCGTCGATGCCGGTAAATCCTTTTATTTCTCCAGCACGTGCCTTTTTATAGAGACCCTTGGGATCCCGTTGCTCACAGACCGCAATGGGTGTGTCTACAAAGACTTCAATAAACTCGCCTTCCTTCAGGGTATTGCGGACCCTGTCTCGATCCATGCGGTATGGGCTGATAAAGGCCGTCAGTGCAATGATGCCGGTCTGTGCAAAAATCTCGGCCACTGCGCCGATACGGCGAATGTTTTCTTCCCGGTCAATCGCAGAAAATCCAAGTCCAAAGCGTTGCGAAAATTCCTCGCCGTGGGTGTCTTTCAGCATCCCGGGTCCGGCATTGAGTCCATGACGGACATTGTCTCCATCGAGTACGACACTCTGAATATCAGCCTGGTGAAGTTTATGGTCCAGCGTATTTGCAATGGTGCTTTTTCCTGAACCACTCAGGCCGGTAAACCAGATCACACAACCTTTGTGAGCATTTTTCTTTTCCCGGATTTCTCGCGAGACACTGTGTTCATGCCAGGTAACATTTGTATCATTGTGCATTATAAATTCCTTTAAAATTAATCATGTAAGACTTGGAAACAGAGCATCCATAAGCGGTATTTTGAGCTTGGCCGTGGCAGCTCCGCAGCGGGCATTCAGGCAGCAGCAAGCAGCCACTAACAAGAATAACCAGCGTTGAACGTCAGGGAGTCTTCGGCATTGCCCGGATGCTTATTCAAGACGCACTATAGTAACCGATGATGTCCTTGCGAGGTATATGCTTGTTAACTGTGATGTCCTGAAAGGAAATATCGCTAGCAGTGGCTGGCACAATCCACAGACCAGCCTATGCTCACGCAAGGAATAGCCCTTTAATGGCGCATTGCCTGTTCCCGGCAGTACACCGATGAGTGGGGTAAAGGGATCGTGACTGCAACGATGCTGACCCGGCGGGATGACCTTGAAACGGCTGCAGCTGAATGCTATCCAGGCGGACATTAATCTGGCAAGCACGGTCAGGCAGCAGGGCAGGGACCGATTGTAGGTTGCTTACCTTAACAGCCTGCGGGATGGTTTCCGGTTATACAGGCGTGACCGGTTCATCCAGCACCACATCACGGCTCCTGCCACCATAACTACCCCGAAAGATGCACTGGCCAGCACCAGTCCTGCAAGTATATTCGTCATAATTCCTCACTAATTATCCAGCAATCGCAAGTACTCCCTCTACTGGAAGCATCTCCAATTCTGGCGAGGCATTCAATTGTTCGGAGGTACTAGGAGGCAACTGGGTGGCCCGACATGCAGGCTACACGGAAGCCAAAAGCCGTCGCCGGCTCCGGCCAGTGACAGGGGCCAGCGCTCCTCAAAACCGGTTTTCGGTGTAAACCGCTTTGCCCAAGTGCTTGCTGTGTGACTGGCCCGGTGCGTAAGCGCTGCGGTACTGGCGCCGTGCCACTTTATGGGCCGTTAAAATCCGTACAGGCGTGGCAACAGCCAGCTCAGGGCCAGCCACATGATAAGTGTCAGTGGCAGGCCGATACGCACAAAATCACCGAAGGTATAGCCACCGGCATTCATCACCAGCAGGTTGGTCTTGTAGGCCATCGGTGTTGCGTAGCTCATGTTGGCACCGAACAGGACGGCAAGCACGAACGCCTCGGCCGGCAGCCCCAGCCCGTTCGCGATCGAGATGGCTACCGGCGTACCGATTACCGCCGCTGCATTGTTGGAGATGATGTTGGTCAATGCAGCCATCAGCAGGATCAGTCCACTCAGGATTATATTCGGTGCCAGCCCGGCAGTCAGGGCGAGATAGAGTTCAGCCAGCCAGACAGTTGCGCCGGTCTTTGTCAGTGCCATGCCCAGTGCAAGACTGACCACCACGATCATGATGACTGCGGTGCTCAGGGCATTGCCGACATCGCGCCATGCCAGGCCGCCGAACAACAGCATCAGCAAGGCACCGGCCACGGCACTGACGGCAATCGGCAGCAGGCCGGTTGCGGCAGCTGACGATTACCAGGCCCATGATCAGCAGCGCCAGCGGCGCCTTCTTCGTCGTAGGGCAGGTCAGCGGTCGCATCCAGCACCAGCAGTTCGCCATCGCGCTTGATGCTTGCCAGCTGTTCGCGCGCGCCCTGCACCAGCAGGATATCGCCGACTTGCAGGCGGATGTCGCCGATATCCTTTTGCAGTGTATGCAACGTCCGGCCGGCCTGTTGCAGGGCAAGGCTGGCGAGCTGGTAGCGGTCGGTGAAGCGGCTTGCATTCAGTGTACGGTTCACCAGCGGCGAACCCTGTACCACGACAATCTCAGCCAGTTGCTGGTCCTTCGCCTGCAGTGGGTGATCCTCATCCACGGCGCTCTCGCCGGAATACAGCATCGCACCGAGCACCTGTTCATATTCCTTCAATTGCGCGGGGGTGTCCTCCAGGATCAGCTGGTCGCCCGCCCTGATGGTTACATCAGGCAGCGGGAGCAATACACTCTCGCCACGCTGGATGCGTTGTATCTTCATCTCGCTGCCGGTTTTCTCAAACAACTCTGCAAGCGTGCGGCCATCGGCGGCACTTTGTTCGGGGATGTTGAGCTGGGCCGAGAAGATGCGTGGCGAGGTATCGGTCAGCGTGGTCTGGCGTTCCGGCAGGATGCGCGGTGCGACCAGCCACAGGTAGAGGATGCCGAGGCTGCCGGCGATGATGGCGGGTACAAAGAAATCAAACATCCCGAAGCGAGGCAGTCCAAGGTCGGCTGCGACGCTGACCACCAGCAGATTGGTCGAGGTGCCAATGGTGGTCGCCATGCCGCCGACCAGGGTAGACAGACCCATCGGCATCAGGATGCCGGATGCACTGGTGCCGGCGCGCAGGGAGGTGCTGACCAGGATTGGCAACAGCAGTACCACCACCGGGGTGTTATTGACGAAGGCGCTTAGCAGTCCGGCCACTACCAACGTCAGTAGCAGCGAAAGCTGCGGGCTATGCGACCAGAGGCGTGCCAGCAGTCGTCCGACCGGCTCCAGTGCGCCGGTACGCACCAGGCCGTGCCCGACGATCATGAGACCGCATACCGCCACCAGTGCCTCGTGACCGAAGCCGCTGAAGAAATCGACCGTATGCAGGGTCTGTGTGCCATCGTTATAGGGGAACCATTCGAAACCAATGGTCAACAGTACCAGCACGACCAGACAAGAGGTTTCCAGCGGGATACGCTCGCGCGTGAACAGGAATAGCGCAACAACCGTCAGTACGAGTACGGCCAAGGCATGCTGGTCAGGTAGTGGTGGCATCGGAGATCCCGCTTTGAATGTGCCACCAGTATAACCGAGCGGCCTTGCGGACTAGCAAGGTCACTCTGAGAAGCAAGTCGCTGGAATGGGAGGGAGTCGCTATCAGGTGAATAGCCATGTGCAGGCGTAAGCAAGCATTTTGATATTGCTGCAGAGTCTGCTGGCAATATCCGGATCGGAAGATCCGACAGGGAGGAATAAATTTCCTTTATTGATCCTGGTCAATGCAGAGTCAGACCCGGATATTTAGAATTGTATAAACATAAAATGGTCACAATCTGAAAACGTGGGTGAACGATGGTTATTGAAAATATTAAATGGGGTCTTATTGCTGCTGCTATCTGGTTCGGTATCTATCACATTACGACTGTCATCGGTACTACACCCTTATTCTAGTGCTACAAATGCGCCTCTCTTCCTGGCGGTTTTGTCAAAAATCAGCAGGCTGTCATTTGTCGAAGACTTACGATTACCTCGATAGAGGCGAGGTGATTGCATCCTGAATACTTCGGCTCAGACTGGCCAAAAGTACACCTGGGCAAACGGCCAGTGTGGCCCTTCAACACCGCGGACCTGCCGAATGGTACTGTCGCTGCACCCCGGCAGTAGCGTATACATTCATACCTAAGGCCAATAGGCAGACGGGAAAATTTGTCGTACCTTGTTAAACGGTGGCGCAGCTAACAACAAACTCCTAATTCGTCACCAGCACGCCCCACGTCCTCCGTCCTGGGGCGTGTTTCTGTTTATACCCCGCCTGCATGGATAAGGGTGTGCGCATTTTTCTGTTGTGCTTGTATGAACTAGAAATGGAGCGAGGAATAGTTTTTAACTACATGAAAAAATTTCATAAATACTGGTATTGAACCAGTGTCCCAATGCCTTGCATGGGCTGTAACTGGTGCTCTAGACGGGTTCAGAGGGACGATACCTGGAGACTGAGACATCGAGAGCAGGGGGAGTTCTCCTGTCGTTTTCTTCTTGAAATTCATCCCCCGTAAGTACTGATATACCTACCCTGTACCTTACAAAAGCATTGCTTTTCAGAGGTCGTGCCTGTCGCGGCCCTGTACAGGATATCTGGGTTACTAAATCTATATCCAGTGATGTATGTGCATACAGGATAAAAAAGGCGACCCGAAGGTCGCCAGTGTAATCCTGCATTTGCTGGAAGCTATTTTTTTCTGCGCCTGAAAAGATACAGGGCGATCACGCCGGCACCGAGCAAGGGTAAAATACTTGGCTCAGGTATTTGTGCATCTGGCGTAGCCTGACCCAGGGCAGCGGCCCATAGCATCGTAATAGCAGCCCCCGAACGTACAATGTAGCCTGCATTAACTCTGGCTCGTAACGATTTCATCCCAGACTCCTTTAATCAAAGGGCTGCTGTTCGTCAGTCAGTTTATTTCCTGCGCTTCATAAACTTTATTGCAACAGCGACAACACCACCAACTGCCAGCAGTGGGAGAATGCTGGGTTCTGGAACTGCTGCATAAGCAGGTGGAACAACAAAGTTCAGAACCGCTCCGGCAATTTCTTGTGCTGTCTCTGTGGCACCGCCAGCCCATGCTGCTGCAGGTATCATTAATAGCAGTGCAGTGATTAGCTTGTATTTCATTGTTTACTCCTCGTTTTTCCGTAGCCACGGTTACATTCACAAAGAATGCATGATTCGCACCAGTGATTAACAAAGTGCTATTAAATAACGTGTTAGCCGATTAACGATTTGGCGGTCTGCCCGTTAAACGGACGATTTGTAAAAAATGCTGACAATAAAAGCAGGGGGATTGGCAGCCTGTTCGAAGCGTCACTGAACCTGAGTATTGGCTGTACGCACAACCCGAGAACTGAGAGTTCTCTAGTCAGCGAAACGAACTATCGGGAGAGGGTGCAGATTTAGGGTCTTGCTCCGGAGTTAGAAGCCCATTTTATCGATAAGGAGAATAGCCGGCGGGATTAAGGACGCAAGTAAAATGAGTAAGCCGCATGTATATGCATAGAGTGTACGTGTCATAGATGCCCCCCGGCTCTGGATAACTATATTCCGGATGTAGCGGCCATCCTGCCCAGCCCTTGACTCTTTCTTGTCGGGTGAGGATACAGCACCAGCCATCAAGAGGTGTGGCTCAGTTGATCTATATCAAAACCTGATTTCCGGAAAAGTGGTAGCGTTTTATCCATTACTCGTATCCTGAGGGGGGTGGGAATGATGCACATGGCCATGCAACTGGAAGAACTGGAAAGAATCAATACCATGACCACATTGGAGGCCGTCGCATATGCCAACCGGTTGAGCAACAGACTGAAATGCGATGACTTCTCTCATGAGGAAAGACAGAACGGATTGGAGTTATTGGGACGACTGTCCGAGAGGGTGGGTTTCCTTAAAATCACGCTAGAGCCACCAACATTTTGCCGAATCGGGCAGAGCTATTTTGCCGAATCGGGCGGGGTCAATAAATAGACCTGCGTCCGAGCGACCCAGTCTGCGATCTGCCGTAAAGGGAGAGGGTGCAGCCCCGTCTATAAGACTTATGGCGGGGGTTTTTTATGTCCGCATGAAGGGTGCATCAGCCAGCAGGATCGGGCATGGAAATCGGATTATGAAGATCCGTTCGGATCACCCTATTATTTAGCGGTTTCGATACTTGCTCAATTTCAGTTCATCCCACATCCAGCGGCTGTCGTACGGAGTTTGTCCCTGTCTGGCGGTGCGGCGCAGTTCGTTATTTTCCAGATGTTTCAGCCACTCGATGACTTTTTCACGCCCCTTTTTGCTTCTGGCGCATTGCCGTGGAGTCTTGTTGTCGAGGGCAGGAATAGGTTCATCCAGACACTGGCGGTAGTGTTGATCCAGAGTGTTGTGGATGATCTCGGCTGCGATTTCCGGATCAATGGTATCGGTCGACTCCCGGTTGCCATTGCCTTGCTGGTTTTCATTCTCTGCCATGAGTTGTTCTGGCGTCTGAAGCTTGCTCAGGGCCGGGCCGACGAGACCGTGCAGCAGTGCCTCCAGGATCCCTTGGCCACGTTTCGCCCGCTCCACGGAATTGGTGGTAAGCGCCAGTACCCCCGGCTTTAATTGCAACGTACCGCTAATCGGCTGTTGTCCATCCCGGAGGGTATCGATGGCCATGCTGCCTTGCTTCCTGTCGGCGAGGGCATCCGGTTCAGGCAGCCAGATCCAGGTGTGTTCATCCGGGTCGTCTCGCTCCCAGTCAGGCGCATCATCGAGGCGCTGGGCTATGTCTTCAAGTTGTTCGGCAAGAAACGGAAAACGTGTTTCGGTAAATATCAGTGCCTCGCCGTCGCGGTTGACCATTTCAGGTAGCGGCTTATACAGACTTTCCAGGGTATGCATGAGCCAGACAGAAGTGAAGGCAGGGCAGGCATCCTGCAGAAATCGTTCGTCCAGGTTGTCTGATGAAATCCTGGCAATGGCCTCCTTGCCAGCTACCCGTGAGAGCTCTTTTTTGAATTGTTTTCGTGACTCAGTCAGTACCCTGAGCAGGCTTTGTGATGCTTCCCGGGAAAACGGCAGGATGCCGCCGGAAAAGAGATGCTTCCCATCGGTTATCAATACACGTGCTGCGAGCTGGTCCCACTTGACGAGATTCTGCGTGCCCATGCGCTCATGGACACGGAATGTTTCTCCGCCCCGCACCAGGTCGCGCAAGTCGCAATGATGGCCGGGGTAGACCTCGACCACCTCGTACAGGGAGAGTGTAGAGTCCCGAAGTTGTTTTAGATAGCGACGGCCTGGAATACTCTCGCGCCAGCCACGGCGCTCCAGGTAATCGTCGATAACGTTTCTGTCATCCGGCGGCAAGCGGCGACTAAGAAAATCCTCAAACATCATGCCAAACAGCATGCCTCCGTAGCCATGCTCTGCAAGCTCTTCGCCCAGTTCTTCCTGGCTGATGCCGATGCGGTCGCATACGGGAGCAAGGTGGGTGTCGAATATAGCGGCTTGTTCGTCCGACCACTCGGGGCGGTTCGCCCAATTCATAATGTTGCGGATGGCTTTGTCGGTTTCGCTACGTTTCCCCATCCTTGTTAGTTCCATTCGTTGTTTGACGTGGTGTGAAAACAAATCATATTTCCGGGTGATAATGACAGATTAAAAATCTGTTGCTGCAGCAGGAAGAATTATACCGGGTGTTTAACAATACTCCGAATAAAACGTTGAATTCGCGTCCCGAAGTTTGGTCGTGGACAGCGCTTCCTCGATGGTGTACCGATTAACTTCTACGATGACGCTTTTCAACTTATCGATTGTGCAGCAAGGGCGAATGGAACAGACTACGGGGAACCGCTCGGCGGTTACGATGACCTGGTTGATGAATTCCTGGAATAGTGACTCTACGGTGACGCTACGGTTGGCATAATCGCTAGGGTATATCGCGAGTCGATCTGTCTAACGCGGCATGAGATGATGTGCGAGTAGCAAGTCTAATGGTTAACCGGATAGCTTTCGTTTATCAAATCGACGTTAAATGATAATTTATTAGTATATTTAAACGGTAAGCCGACTTACTAAAAATCCATTATATACATAGAGTAGGATTGGTGGGCGATACTGGGATTGAACCAGTGACCCCTGCCGTGTGAATCTGTTGTCAGGCTCGTTCTGTTTTAGGGATTTGCAGAATATCACAAGAAATATGAATCACATAGCCTGTTGATCAGTATGGCCGGATCACGTGGTTTTGCTATCGCGCTGTGACAATAGTGTGACAAGAAATCGGGCATCAGAATGACCCTTCGTGTACCTGCGTTGCTGTAGAAACTACAACAACACCTGAATGAATTGAGCGTGGCTCACTCGTCGGTGGGAATATTATTCAAGTGTTCACCGATTGTCTGCTTCAAGTCGGTGGGCAACTGTTCAATACCTTCGGCGAGCTGAGACAGGAATTTATCCGGCATGGCCTGCGCGGCCTCCAGTGCAATCCAGATGTCACCAGGACGATCCTCCAGTAACAGACTCAACAACTCGGTGGCCTGTTGAATGTCCTTTCTGGCCTTGATCTGCTGTGCGACCTGACGGCGCCGGGAAACGACCAGTTTGTGCAGGGCGAAACGTGCCGGGTGGGGTACGCTGACGAATATGCCGCTACGGATAGGAACCACTGCGCCCTGACTGTCATCCAGCAGGTACTCCAGAAAGCGCATCGGGTGCGCATGGCTGTGGAAGTGCGGCAGGTATACAGGTTTCCCTGACTCACCACCCTGTGAAGGGGTGAGCAGGTCCACGTGAAATTCCTGGCCGCGAACTTTGAAGCTGGTGGAGGGTTCTTTCGGGTTCAGTGCGGGCACCTCGAAGAATCCCATACCGGATTCCAGCAGGACGGATTTCACATCCGGTGCATCCTGACGCAATGCCACTTCAATATGGCGCTGACTGGCAAGGTCCATGTCCTGCGTTTGCATGGCGGCAGAATCCCATTTCACACCCAGCATATTGCCGTAGGTGTTGAAGGCGTGTGAACCGACCAGCACGCCACCGGCCAGGAAGACACCGGACTGGGCCAGCACCTCAAGTACTCGGCCATCGGATGCACCGGGCGCAAAGGCACCGCCACTGACCAGCATGGCAACCAGTGTTTCCCGTCGCTTCAGGTCAGGCGCGGCTTCCTCGTAGAGGGCCTTTTGTTTGTCTATCTGCTCGCGCAGTGCCGCAGAGTCACGCCCCAGCGAGAACTGGCGTTTGGTGCTTCCAACCACCAGCTCCATATACCAGTAGCGGTGACCGCTGACGGTTTTCCTGGCGAACGAAATACCGCGCTGGTTCGGCAGCGCCGTCGCACACTGCTGCAGCAGCTCCACATATAAAAGCTGCGTGGTGGGGGGCAGTCTCAGCATGGCATCGTAATCCGGAAATTATACGGAGTAAGCAATAATACTTCGTATAAATCGACTTTTATATGTAAATATTAAAAAACTCCGTATAAAGAGGAGTCGGCATGTTGGTGTTTATTGAAATAATCCTGGCTGATGACGTGTTGCCGGGTAAATGCCACGTTCTGAAACCGCAAAATGCGGCTACGGCGGACCGCCCCGGTACTGGCCCAGCTTCAGTTCATCCCACATCCAGCGGCTGTCATAGGGTTGCTGTCCCTGGCCGGCGGCGCGGCGCAATTCGTTGTTCTGCAGCAGCTTTAGCCATTCGATGACCTTTTCGCGTCCATGTTTGCTGCGGACACATTGCCGCGGGGTCTTGTCGTCGAGCGCAGGAACCGATTCATCCAGCACCCGTCGATAGTGCTGGTCCAGGGTGTGCCAGATGATCTCGGCCTTGAACTCCGGATCGATGTCGTCTGCCGGTTCCTGCCGGCCGGTGTCCTTCCGGTGTGTGCGGTTTTCCTCCAGCATTTGTTCGGGCGTCTGCAGCGAACACAGGGCGGAACCGACGAGACCCTGCAGGAGTGTTTCCAGCACGACTTGTCCCCGTAGTGCCCGTTCCGATGAATTGGTGGTCAGCCTCGCAGCCCCGGGCGTTAATTCCAGCGTGCCGCTGAGCGGGTGCTGGCCGGTGTGCAGGGATTCGAGGGCCATGCCACCGGAAGCCTTACCGGTTGCGGCATCCGTCTCCGGCAGCCAGCTCCGGGTGTATCCTTCCGGGCTGTCGCGTTTCCAGTCGGCTGCAGCATCGAGGCGCCGGGCGATTTCATCGAGTTGTTCGGCGAGAAACGAAAAGCGGGTCTCGCAAAATACCAGCGTCTCGCCATCGCGGTTGACCAACTCTGGCAACGGCTGTTGCAGGCGCTGCAGGGTATCCATTATCCAGAGGCCGGTGAAGGCAGGGCAGGCTTCCCGCAGGAAGCGGTCATCGAGATTTTCGCTGGCCGCCAGACGTGTCATGGTATCCTTGTCTGCCTGTCGCGCAAGCTTTTTGTCGAATTGCTTGCGCGAGTCTGCCAGCAGCTTGAGTAGTTTCTGCGAGGCCTCCCGGGGATACGGCAGAATGCCGCCGGAAAAAACCGTCTTGCCGTTCATGGTCAGCACGCGGCCGGCGATGTGGTCCCATCTGACCATGTCCCGGGTGCCCAGGTGTTCATGGACGCGGAGCGTTGCGCCACCGCGGACCAGGTCGAGCAGATCGCAATGCCGGCCGGGAGCGACGTCTACCACTTCGTAGAGGGAGAGTACGGAATCACTCAGTTGCTGCAGGTAACAGCGGCCGGGAACACTCTCGTGCCAGCCACGACGCTGCAGGTAGTCATTGATGAGATTGTGGTCACCCGGCAGACGGCGGCTGATAAAGTCTTCGAACATCACACCGAACAGCATGTCCCCGAGCCCGCGCTCTTCGAATTCCTCGATGAGTCCATCCCGGTTTAGGTCAATGCGGTCGCATACGGGATCGAGATGGGCGTTGAAAACGGCAACCTGTTCCTCCGTCCACTCAGGCCGCCGCGCCCAGTTCATGATATTGCGGATAGCCTTGTCGGTTTCGCTGCGTTTACCCATGGCTTCTATGCTAAGAATGGTTTGCTGGTGCGGAGAGGGCAGGCAATAGCCACAGGGAAGATCTATTCGGTTGGTCTGACTGCACTGTGACAAATATTCAGTGTAGGAACCAAATCAGGGGACGCGGTGGTTTCCAACTGCTTGATTTGAATGGTGGGCGATACTGGGATTGAACCAGTGACCCCTGCCGTGTGAAGGCAGTGCTCTCCCGCTGAGCTAATCGCCCGTGAATTTCCAGGTTCACAATGCTACGTATCTTGTGCATCGTTGACAACCAGGATGAAGTTTTGTTGTGCCGGGTGCAATGAGGGTGCCGTTGCTGTATATATTATTCGATTGAAAACTCATGATCGTCCTGTTCAATAAACCTTTCAGGGTGCTGTCGCAGTTTACGACGGAGGGCGACAAGTCCGTACTTGCTGACTATATCGATATTCCGGGTGTTTACTGTGCCGGTCGGCTTGATTTCGATAGCGAAGGCCTGCTGGTACTGACCGATGACGGCAAACTGCAAGAGCGCATTGCGGATCCGAAATATGGTAAACGCAAGTGTTACTGGGTACAGGTCGAAGGGGAACCGGGTGAGGCTGACCTTGACAGGTTGCGCAGCGGCGTCACCCTTAAGGACGGATTGACGCGCCCGGCTATTGTTGAGCAGATATCAACGCCTCAGATCTGGCAGCGTGATCCCCCGATCCGGGTTCGCGAAACCGTTCCAACCAGCTGGCTGAACCTGGAAATTTCCGAGGGTCGCAACCGGCAAGTACGACGCATGACGGCGCATATTGGTTATCCTACCCTGCGTCTCATCCGCCACCAGGTCGGTGAGTGGGTACTGGGGATAATCCCCGTAGGGAAGTATGAAATACTGTAATATTTCTCATGTTATACATTACATGTAATATGTAAACATACTGTTAAATAATAAATATAAAAGTCTGTTTCTCGCCGCAACTAGCAGCGTTATGAGCGCCAATAGACATCAAGAAATGTGACGCAGTGCCGATACCGCAACAGGTAAGTAATGTTATAAGCAAGTAGTCGATTGCCGTACACAGGAATTTAAGATGAAGCTACAGCAGGGTTTTACGCTAATTGAGCTGATGATTGTGATCGCGATCATTGGCATTCTTGCCTCCATCGCGATACCTGCCTACGAGGATTACACCATCCGCGCAAAAGTATCTGAAGGGCTGGATCTCGCCCAGGTTGCCAAGCTGGGTGTCTCCGAAACATTTAATGCGACGGGTGGCTATCCGGTAACGGATCCGGCTAATGCAAGTTACGGCTTGCCGGCAGCAAGTGAAATCAACGGCAGCTTTGTTTCCAGCGTGTCTGCAGCAGCCAATACCGGTGTCATATCGATCGTCTTTAAAGAGATCGCGCCGGGTAAGGTAAATAACGGCGATACCGTACTGCTGACACCAGATTCCAGCTTGAATGGTGCATTACAGTGGAGTTGTAATGGCAATGATATTCCAGCAAAGTATGTACCAGCCAATTGTCGTTAGTGTTTCTGCCTGTTAACTAGCAAGATTTGTTTGATCAGAAGGGCTCGGGCAATCAACTCCCGGGCCCTTTTGCGTTGGTCCATTCACTTTGCCAGAATGCCTCTGCATTGGCCGCTGGTCGAGATAAGGTGCTGAATATGTTCGATTTACAATCATCAAAAATTGGAATTATCGGTCTGGGCTATGTTGGCCTGCCGCTGGCGGTTGAATTCGGGAAGAGATATCCGACCGTGGGCCTGGATATCAACAAGGTGCGTATCGATGAGCTCAAGTCAGGCACAGACACTACTTGCGAGGTGGATGCCGATGAGCTGTCACAGGCACGGCAGTTGACGTTTACCACAGACTACCGTGATCTTGCGGACTGTACGACGTATATCGTGACGGTGCCGACACCGATCGACACCTACAAGAGACCGGACCTGACATTGCTGGAAAATGCCAGTCGCACCATTGGCAAGTTGATATCTGCCGGTGATGTCGTTATTTACGAGTCGACTGTCTATCCGGGTGCAACAGAAGAGGTCTGTGTACCCATCATCGAGGCAGAGTCCGGCCTTGTGTTCAACCAGGACTTTTTTGCAGGCTATAGCCCGGAGCGGATCAATCCGGGTGACAAGGAGCACAAGGTCAGCAGTATCCTCAAGGTAACCTCCGGATCAACCCCTGAAACCGCCGCCTATGTGAATGAACTCTACAGCAGTGTGATCACCGCCGGTACCCATCTGGCAAGCAGCATACGTGTAGCCGAAGCGGCCAAGGTCATTGAGAACACCCAGCGTGATCTGAATATTGCCCTGATCAACGAACTCGCGTTGATCTTCAATCGATTAAATATCGATACGGAAGAGGTGCTAACTGCAGCCGGAACCAAATGGAATTTTCTGCCGTTCCGCCCCGGACTGGTTGGCGGGCACTGTATCGGAGTCGATCCCTATTACCTGACACACAAGGCACAGGAAATCGGCTACCATCCGGAGGTCATTCTGGCGGGCCGGCGTATCAATGATGACATGGGCCGCTATGTGGCCGAGCAGGTTATCAAACTGATGCTGTTGCGCAAGATTCAGGTGTTCGATTCACGGGTCCTGGTGCTGGGTCTGGCCTTCAAGGAGAATTGCCCGGATCTGCGAAATTCCCGTGCCATAGATGTGATCAGGGAGCTGCAAAGATACCATGTGCATGTGGATGTTCACGATCCATGGGTTAACCCTCAAGATGCCAAAAAAGAATATGGTATCGAGCTGGTCGAAGAGCCTGCACAGGGCCATTATGATGCGGTCATCATCACCGTCGCACATGGAGATTACCGGGAGACCGGTGCGGCAGGCCTGCGTGGCTATTGCAACCCGGATGGTATCCTCTATGACGTAAAATACCTGCTGCCTGCAGATGCGGTGGACGGCCGCTTGTGAAGAATCATTAATGCGAGTCGGAAATAAAAAATACGGGAAGACTAATCTATGAAAGTGCTGATAACGGGTTCGGCCGGATTTATCGGTTCAACCTTGTCCTTGCGATTGCTGGAGCGTGGTGATGAGGTTATCGGGATCGATAACCTGAATGACTACTACGATGTTGAACTGAAAAAGGCGCGCCTTGCCAGGACGACAGCCTACCCTGGCTATACCGATGTTCGCGTCAGTCTGGAGGACCGGGACGCAGTGGCGGCCGTATTTTCGGAGCACAAGCCGCACCGGGTGATCAATCTTGCCGCCCAGGCTGGCGTGCGCTATTCCATTGAGAATCCCCATGCCTACGTGGATACCAACCTGGTAGGGTTTACCAATATTCTGGAAGGGTGTCGCCATCATCATGTTGAGCACCTGGTCTATGCATCCAGCAGTTCTGTATACGGCGCCAACACCAATATGCCGTTCTCGGTGCACGATAATGTGGATCATCCGGTTAGCCTGTATGCAGCCAGCAAGAAGGCCAATGAGCTGATGGCGCATACCTATAGCCATCTGTACCGAATCCCGACCACGGGTCTGCGCTTCTTTACCGTATACGGTCCCTGGGGACGCCCGGACATGGCGCTGTTTCTGTTCACTAAAAACATACTGGCAGGCAAACCCATAGATGTATTCAACTATGGCAATCACCGCCGCGACTTTACCTACATCGATGATATTGTCGAAGGCGTTGTACGAGTGCTCGATAAAATAGCAGAACCCAATCCGGACTGGTCAGGGGATGAGCCGGACTCGGCAAGCAGTACTGCTCCCTACCGTCTTTACAATATTGGTAATAACCAGCCGGTCGAACTGATGCACTACATCGAAGTGCTTGAAGACTGCCTGGGTAAAAAGGCGGAGAAGAATCTATTGCCACTGCAACAGGGTGATGTGCCGGCGACCTATGCCGACGTGGCGGACCTGGTTCGGGATGTCGGCTACAAACCGGATATGTCCGTTGAGCAGGGGATTGCCAACTTTGTTGACTGGTACAAGGATTACTACCGGGTATGAGCCGAAAAACCCCATGAAAATAACCATAAATACCGCATGACTCGAAGATATAATAAAAAACATGAAGTCCAGATTCCTGAATCAGGCGGGTAACCCACATGCAGGATGGTAATTGCGGCAGAGAACCATTTGCGCTGCGCGTGCTGGATGACAGCATGTCTCCGGAGTTCAGGGACGGCTGCATCATCATTATTGATCCGGAAGGTGTGGTTGCGAATGGTTCCTATGTGCTTGCGCGGCATAATGATGAATACATCTTCCGGCAACTGCTATTTGGCGAAGGCGTCTACTATCTCCAGGCCCTGCAAGACGGTCACGAGACCATTGAGATGTCCGACCTTGCTGCGATTGAAGGTGTCATTATCCAGCAGGCTGGACGGCGGCGTTCAGACCGCAAGCATTATGTCCGTCTCGACGGTCGTCCCTGCTGACGATCAGGATCCATCCGGCTTTCTGCAGTTCCTGGTCTCACCGGCCCGCCTGGGGCGAGGCCATCTCACCGGGCTGTTGCCGCAACTTGCCTGAGGAGTTCCGGTTACCTTCTGATACTGCAAGGAAGAAGTATCTTGGCTCCTCGTCACGGTTCAGGTCGATGAAGGAGGTATAGGAGCGCACTTCACCGGGATCGAGTGCGGAATGCCCGGACTTGGTTGACGCATCCTTGTATTCCACCTGCGCTACTCCTATCTGTATGCCGGTGTCATTAAACAGCAGTATGTCGACAGCCGGGTGGATGATGGAGAGTGTGTTATTGTGCATTACCAGGCGATATTCGTATTTTCGCTTCTTGCCATTTTTTACCAGGGTGAAGATGATGTTGCGAACGTACTGGTTATCGACGGTAATGGCTTCGTCGTATTTGAGTGGCAGTAAACCCGGTATCCTGTTCTGAACCAGTGTATCCAGTTCTTTCCTGACCGTTTCCAGTTCACGGGTCACAGCTTTCAGTGCGATGTCCTCTTTCCGTAGTTCATGCAAGGTCTGCTTGTGTTCGGTTGCCTTTCTGGTGACGTACAACCAGGTGAAAACATAGGTCAGAAGAAACAGGATAGAAATCGCGGCAAGCAGATATTTATAGCGCCTGATTTTGGCTTCGCAGCGATAGGAGGATGCTGATCGGCGGGAGTGGCGGGAACGGGAAGACGAATGCTTGCCGGGTGTCGACGGTAAGGTCGCTGTCGCCTTTTCTGACTGCACGCAGATATTCTCCCTCAATGGTTCCTGACAAGCGCGGTACACAACCACAAAGCTTGTAAGCACATATAGAGTGCCAGCCTATAATTATTCCCATAGAATCAGGCAGTAATATAGCACGAGCAATTTACCGCAAACAAACTGATTTGACGTCATACAATAGGCGAGTGATCCGATAGAAATGATCCAGTGAGCGGCGACTAGTTAACAGGAACGAATTGGAGATACATTGGTATTTATGGATACTTCCAGAGTATGTGTCGCGGCAGTACTGTTGGCAGCGTTGCTCAGTGGCTGTGCTGCCGTGGCGGTGGGCGGTGCGGCCGCGGGTGGTTATTATGTCGCAAAGGACAAGCGCACCATGGCAGAGATGACCGATGATGCCAGTATTACCGCTCTAATCAATTCAAAATTCCTCAGTGATGATCTGGTCAGTCCTTTTGCCGTCAATGTGGACACCTACAAGGGGGTAGTGACCCTGCAGGGCACAGTAGACAACCCGGCGGCTGCAAGGCGTGCCTATGATCTGGCGTACAGTGTTGGGGGAGTGACCGGGGTGATTTCACAGCTCACCATACGTTCCGATCCCATGACCCCCTGGGGACCGGTCAATAAATAACCTTCGCGGGCTCGAATTGAGAGCTGGCACTTGTCTGTTTATTGACACCCCTCAACAGGGGGTCTAGATTCGTACCAAGCAGACTAAAACAAATGCTGTTCTGCAGGTTATGTGTATAGCCGGGGTAGTGCAGCCGGTTCCCCTGATGATGCACCTTTCTCATTCAAAGCCATGCAGCCAGTTTGTCAAACTGCTGTGCGCAGTCTGTCTGTCCTGCGGTTTTCTCACCGGTGCCGGGGTGGTCGCACAGGCGGATGAGCGTAGTGATACCCGTGACCGTTTTGTTGAGCTTGATGGCGAGATGCAGACGATCAAGGAGGAAATCCTGGAGATTAACCAGGAGATCCTGTTACTTGAGGAGTTGTTGCTGTATCCGCATGGACAGCAGCTGGTTGTGCTGGTGTCGGTTGCGAATAACAGCCCGGTTCGTCCGGATACGATATCGCTGCAGCTGGACGAGCAGCTGGTGAGCCAGCATCGTTATAGCCGCAGCGAGGGTGAGGCCCTGCAGGATGGCGGGGTACACCGGCTCTATAGCGGCAGGCTCAACGATGGTGAACATAAACTGACCGTTTCCGTAACAGGAAAGCAGAACAAGGGTCGGGCCTTTCAACAACAGCGCAGTGTCACCATCACCAAGGTGCCCGGCCGCAAGTACATGGAACTGCACCTGGGACCGGAGGGGAGCACGCCGGAATCGGGATTGACCATTCGCGAATGGTAGCGCTGATGCAAAGCCCGTCTGTCGATAAAGTGCGTGCTTTTCTGAGGTGGTTGCCTTGTGTGGCCGTCGGCGTGACCTTGTCGGCCGCTGCAGTGGAGCAGGACAGCGGTCGCCTGCAGGAGCTGCTCTATGGCGAGGCACGGTTCCTCTCTCAGCAGCAGGACTACCTGTCGGCCATCAGCCGCCTGCAGCTGGCCGAGGAGCAGGGACTGTTGCCGCCATCCTCTGACGATGCCCGGCTGTTTCTGGCACGAATGAAACTTGCCTACGGCCTGCATGTTGAGGCCGGATTCGATTTCCATGCATTGCTTGGCGAGGACGTGCCGGAAGCGGTCAGAAACCGCGCCTGGTACGAGCTGGGCAGGACCTTTTCTCACAAGGGTTACTACGAGGCGGCAGCGGAAGCACTGCAGCATATTCAGGGTGAAGTTCCCGCAGATATTGCTGGCGACTATCAGTTGCTGCGTGCCACGGTATTGATGTCCCTGGGTCAAAACCGGGAGGCAGCCCAGGTGTTGGAGCCCTGGCAGGGGGCACTCTGCGCTGGCAGCCTATGCCTACTACAACCGTGGGATCGCGCTGGTGCGGGCGGGCGACCATGCACAGGCCATCCCTGCGCTTGAAGTGGCCGTGGGCATGCCGGCCAGGGGGGAAGAACTGCTTGCGCTCAGGGACAAGGCACACCTGTCGCTGGGTTATGCCTATGCCAGTACGGAGGATTATGAACAGGCCCGCAAGCAACTCGAGGCGGTTCGGCCGGATGGCCCGTTTTCGAACCGGGCGCTACTGGCGCTGGGCTGGATCGCGCACAAGCAGGGACGCAGTGAATCCGCGCTGGTATCGTGGATGGAACTGCGTGGCCGGTCACCCACCGATCCGGCCGTACTGGAGACGCTGCTGGTTGTCCCCGCGGTATACCGTGAACTGGACGCACTGCAAACGGCTACCCAGGACTATGAGGCAGCGATGGCGACCTATAGCAGTGAGTTAAACCACCTGGCGAACGCCAGAGAATCTGTGCAAAAAGGCAATACCGTGTCTTTGCTGCTGCAAAAGGATAGCCGTACCGGGCAGGAGGCCGCGGCCCAGTCTGGCCCCGGCGAGACCCGCTATCTTGGGCCACTGCTTGCCAGCAGGGACTTTCAGGAGATGCTGCAGGGGCACGGTGAACTGCAGTCCATGCTGGATAACGTTGACGAGGGGCTACGCAACATCGATGTGCTCGCGAAGGCCGCCGCACCCGCGGGTACAGGCGCCTGCCGGTTCCGGTACCGCGTTGTCTCCGGCACCTGTTGCCCGGGAGTCTGCCGGGTCCACAACCGCGAACCGCCCGACACCCCCGCAGCAGCAGGCCGTATGCAGGCAAGGCCGGCGATCCGCAATGGCAGCAGCAATGGGAAGACCGGTACGGGGAACCAGCAGACTCTCCGGCAGCCGAGATTCCGCTGCTGCCGGAGATTGATTTACCTGATGATCGGGCACTGGAACCCTTGCCGGATCCCGAATTCACAGGACTGCCGGATTCCGACTTTTCCGGTCTGCCCCCGGAATCCGAATTCATCAGGGATCTGCCGGGCTCGGAAGTGAACTGGTTGCCGGATTCCGAGATCCTGTGGTTGCCGGAAAGCGGCAAGTTTCACCTGCCAGGAGGAGGAGGAAGATTATGCCTACCCGGATACGGTCGCGGGTAAACGTTCGCGACCCGGGGACCGCTATGCCTATCAGCTCAACCAGCTGATCCCGGCCCCGCAGGAAGACGCCGGGTTCAATCCCGGCGCCGTACCGGTCGGGCAGGCCTTGCGCGAGCTGGCGGCTGCCCTCAACAGTGCCACCGAGCGGATGGCGCAACTGGGCGAGTCTTTCGAGCCGGCGGAGGGGACTGCCGGGCTGGAGGATCGGATTGCCGCACTGCGTGCCCGCATCCTGCAGCTACGGGCACGCATCGCAAATGCCATCGCCCTCTATGAAAGCTATACGCAGGCACTGGCGCTGGATGAGCTGGATCGTCGCCAGCACTTGCTGGAAGACCTGCTGGAACAGGCCAGTCTGGAACTTGCAAAGACCTATGACCAGGCCAGTGATCGGTAACACCTGCCGAAGACTGGCTGCTACCCGTGACCTGCCTGCTAATGGCAGGCTGTACTGTCCAGCCTGAACTGGAATACTCCCGACAGTCACTCTATTTCTATACCAGAGGATCAGGAGGCATCCACCCTGTCGGCAAGCATGGGCCGGGAAAAGGCCATAGTTTCCTATCGTGACTATCTCGCACGTTACCCGGACAGCCCTGAACATGACCGCATCACCCGCCGGCTTGCCGACCTGCTGGTTGAACAGGCAGCCGATTTGCAGCTGGATGCTGCCACTTCCCGGGATAACCCTGCCCAGCTGGAAGCCGCGGCCCGGCAATCCTACAGTGAAGCCATCAGCCTTTATGAATATCTGCTGAACAAGGATCCCGACGGTCCGGACACAACCGACCTGCTGTATCAGTTGTCGCGAGCAACTGAAGAAACCGGGCAAACGCAGCAGGCCTTGACGGTCATCGACCGTCTGCTGGCACAGGAGCCCGTTAGCAATACGCGGCTCTATGCCGACACCCGGTTCCGGCGGGGAGAATTATTGTTTGGTGAGGGCGCTTATCTTGAAGCGGGGCAATCCTACCAGGCCGTGGTTGACCTGGGGGCATCGGTACCGGCCTATGAGCAGTCGCTCTACAAGCTTGGCTGGAGTTTGTTCAAGCAGGAGCGTTACGCGGACGCCTTGCCGGTGCTGTTTGCCTTTCTTGACCTGAAAATCACGACCGATGAGGACCTCGACGTGCAGCTTGCCCGGCTGTCCCCGGCTGACCGGGAACAGGTGGCCGATGTGTTCCGTGTCATCAGCATGAGCTTCTCGCAGCTGGGCGGCGTGGATGCAGTGGACGGTTTCTTCAGGCACAACGGCAGCCGCAGCTATGAAGACCATGTCTATCTGGATCTGGCCGAATTTTATCTTCAGCAGGACCGGGTAAACGAGGCGGTCAGCACCTGGCAGGTGCTGGCACAACGCGACCCCCTTCGGCCGGAGGCGCCGCGCCTGGCCGCAAGGGCCATCAGTCTCTACCGGCAGGCGGGTTTTCAGCAGCGCGTGCTGGAAACGGAAACGCTGTTTGTGCAGGACTATGGCATGGGCAGTGACTTCTGGACGGTGCATTCACCAGGCGACTTCCCGGATGTGTTGCAGGTGTTGCAGTCCAGTCTGCAGGAACTGGCCCATGCCAGCCATGAGCAGGCGCGCCAGACACAGGAGGCCAGTGATTATCGCGCTGCGGAGCAATGGTACCGGGAATACCTGGCCGCATTCGGCGACGAGTCCGATGCGGCAGCGATGAATTTTCAGCTGGCCGAATTGCTCTATGAGAGCGGCCAGTACCGGCAGGCGATCGATGCATACGAGCAGACGGCCTGGTCCCGTGGCGCTCATCCGCGTGCAGCAGATGCGGCACTGGGTGCGCTGCGGGCCAGCGAAAAAGTCCTGCAACAAGCCAATGCGGAAGATAAGGTCGCCGTTGCAGAAGGTGCAACGGCCGGTGCACTCCGCTTTGTGCTGACCTATCCGGAGCACCCGGCGGCCCCGGGGTTGCTGGCGCAAACCGGTACGGCCTTGCTGGAACAGCAGCAATACGCAACGGCCCTTTCGGTCAGCGGCCAGGTACTGGCAGAGGTGGCACCGCCCGCACTCAGGCAGGTGGCCTGGTCCATCCAGGCTCAGACACACTATCAACAGGGTGATTACCCGGCTGCTGCGGATGCCTACCGCGAGGCCCTGCAGCTGGCGGGTCAGGATGATCCGCGGCGGGCGGCACTCCAGGAAGGGCTGGCAGTCACGATCTACAAGCAGGCAGGGCAGACGGCCATGCTGGGTGATACCAGCGCTGCGGTGGTGTTGTATCAGCAGGCGGCGCAGCTCGCACCGGGTGCATCCATTCGCTCGAAGGCAGCAATACGATGCGGCAACTGCCCTGCTGGCACAAGCGTCATGGGCGGAAGCGATCCGCATGCTGGAACAGTACCGTCGCGACTATCCGGACGATCCGTTGCAGGTCGAGGTCACGCGGAAACTGGCCTATGCCTATGACCAAAGCGGTCAAAGCCGTCAGGCTGCGGCAGAATACCTGCGCCTCGGGCAGGACCGGCAGCAGGCGGATGCCTTGCAACGCGAAGCCCTGCTGCGAGCAGCCGAGCTGTATACTCAGACAGGCGCAGTCCGACAAGCCATCCGTAGCCGCGAGCTGTACCTGGAACGGTTCCCGCAACCGGTCACGCCTGCAGTTGAGGTGATGCAACAGCTTGCCGATCTTGAAGCCGACAGCGGTAGTGCCGACAGACGGCAGCACTGGCTTGAGGAAATCATCCGGCTGGATCGAACGGCAGGCACCGCCCGTACCCGTGTGCCGGCTGCAGAGGCGGCGCTTGAACTGGCGGAAAACCGGCTCACGGCCTTTCGCCGCA
The DNA here is from genome assembly GCA_963701505.1 of uncultured Gammaproteobacteria bacterium. Classification (GTDB taxonomy): domain Bacteria; phylum Pseudomonadota; class Gammaproteobacteria; order UBA9214; family UBA9214; genus UBA9214. The sequence continues at coordinate 61,793 of CAVOZZ010000011.1, read as the reverse complement.
TTCAGCTGGTCCATCCCGTTCAGGACAGACTTGCGCGCAAGTTGCAGGCCATGAAGCGGGCACTGCAGGCATTCGAGGCGGCCATCGACTATGGCATTACACCGGTTACCACGGCGGCCACCTATCAAATCGCCAGCATGTACGACGAGCTGGGGCTTGCACTGCTGGAATCAGAGCGCCCGGTGAGCCTGACGGCAGCGGAACTGGCAGAATATGATGACCTGCTGGCAGAACAGGCGGCATCTTTTGAACAACAGGCCATTGAAATCTACACCACGAATGTACAACGATCTGGCGACAGTCCGCGAGACCCGTGGGTCGAAAAAAGTGTGCAACGTCTTGCGGAACTGCAGGATGGACAATAGCGGCTGGTCGGAGCAAACGAGTATGCGAACAAAACATTCTCTCTGCCTGCTGCTGGTGTTCAGCACCCTGTGGCTGTTGCCTGCAAGTGCGCAAGAGCAGCAAGAACCGCTGGAGCAGGAAACCATCTCGATCAAGGGCAACCAGGGACTGCCAAAAACACTGTACATTGCGCCCTGGAAACGGGTGGGTGCACCACTGGAGAGTGGTGGGCTTGAGCCTGAGATCGGGGAAGAATCCGAGCCGGTGGAGCGTGATATTTTTCAGCGTGAACTGGAGTTGCAACGCCAGGGCTACAGTGTCGATTAGCTGGTTGCTGGCTGGTGAAATGACGGCAACCGGGACAAATTTTCTGAGGGCCCAGTAATTATAGTTATTAGCCACGGAAGCACACGGAAATACACGGAAACAATTCTATTAATGCATTTATTCTTCCGTGTTTTTCCGTGTTTTTCCGTGTGCTTCCGTGGCCATTATCTTTATCTTTAATAGGTAGGAGTTGGATAAGTCTCTTCGTCTCTACCCCTAAAAACACAGGGAAATCCTTCATGGAAGCGGCGCCTAACTGGTAATCACAGCCGCATCGGGTATATCGTTAAGGTCAAGTGTGCCCCTTCGATGGTTCGCTGCTTGTTAAGGAGTTCGATATGGAAACACTGTATACGGTGCTCAGGTTCTTCCAGTCCGGCGGACCGTTCATGTACCCGATTCTGCTGGTGCTTGCCATTGGTGCTGCCATCGCCATTGAGCGTTATATCTATCTGACGCTGGTACGTACCAGAAACAAGGGTATCTGGGATCGAGTCCTGCCGTTGCTGGAGGTCGGTAACTATGACATGGCGCGTGAAACCGTCATGCATTCGGATGCCGCGGTGAGCAAGATCATCGGTTACGGCCTGAACCGTGCGGAACACCGGGCCAGTGGTGACGAGATCCAGATGGCCATGGAGGAAGGCTTGCTGGAGGTGGTGCCGCGACTGGAGAAGCGCACCCACTACCTGGCAACCCTGGCCAATATCGCCACCCTGCTGGGTCTGCTAGGGACCATTATCGGACTGACAGAGGCGTTCTCTACCGTCGCTGCAGCCGACCCGGCCGACAAGGCCAACCTGCTCTCGGCGAGTATCTCCATCGCAATGAACACCACGGCCTTTGGTCTGATGGTCGCCATCCCGCTGTTACTGATACACGCCGTCATGCAGACGAAGACGTCAGAACTGGTCGATACCCTGGAAATGGCAACGGTGCAGGTTATCCAACCTGGTTGCCGGTGCTTCCCTCAAGGACCGGGATGCCTCGTGAGACCCCGCTGGCAACGAACCACAAGGCGGGACTCACACACCATCGATGTGACTGCCTTCCTCAGCCTGATGGTGATACTGGTACCGTTCCTGCTGGTGACCGCGGTTTTTTCCCGGACAACGATACTCGAGATACAGCCGCTAAGCGCTGCGGGGGAACGTTTGCCGGCACCTGACCCACTGCAACTGCAGGTCATTGTGCGCCAGGCCGTGATCGAGGTGCGTACCCTCAAACAGACGCAGACCACGCAGATAGACAGATCCTCCGATGACAAGGCACTGGCATCACTGGCAACAGCTGGTCGGTGAACTGAAGGCACGCTACCCGCAAAGCCTCGAGGCGACCGTCTTGCTGGAGCCGCAGATTCCCTATGATGTGCTGGTGCAGGTGCTGGATGTGCTGCGCGTCAAACTGCATCGGCAAGGGGATGTCGTCGAGCAGACGGAGCTATTTCCGCTGATTGCGCTCGGTGCCGTGCCGGCACCTGAACAATCCGGACGTGGTGCGCAATGACCAGGATTCCCCGCGGTGCGGCCCAGTTCAAATGGCGCCGTCAGCGTCAGGAGAAGGCGCGGCGCTGGCCAACGCTGAACCTGGTGGCGTTGATGGATGTCTTCACCATCCTGGTGTTCTTTTTTCTGGTGCATTCTGCAGACGGCACCTCGCAAGAACAAAGTGAACTTGTGCGTCTCCCTGAATCGATTGCAGACGTGCAACCCAGAGAGACGCCAATCATCATCATCACCCCGGAGAACATCCTGCTACAGGGTGAGCCGGTTGTTGCCGTCGCTACCGTCATGCAGTCGTCCAGCGGCGACATCAAGGCCCTGTGGGCAGCGCTGCAGGCGCAACAGGAAGCAGATGCCCCCGCAGAGACGGACCGGGAAGTGACCATCATGGGCGACAAGTCCCTTCCGTTCGAGTTGCTCAACAGGGTCATGCAGACCTGCAAACGCGCAGGTTATGGCAGCATCTCACTGTCGGTGCTGCAACGGTCCTCCGGGGCAGGGTAGTGACGAGAGGTACCCATGTCGACATTGAGCCTGCAAGCAAACCTGCCCTGGACAGGACCCAGTGAGGAAGACCGCCGTTTCCGCCGGATCCTGTTGCAGACACTGCTGGTATGCCTGGCCGTTGGGGCAATCACGCCCTATGTCCGGATACCGCCGCTCGATTTAGAGAGCGCAGGGGAACTGCCAGCACGCCGTGTGCGACTGCTTGACGAGCCGTTCACGCCTGCGTCAAGGCCGGCACCCGTGCCCGCAGCACCTGTGGTGCCTGCGCTCCGGCAAGCGCAAACAACCCCCAGTCCGGTTGTCCCGGCCGTGACGCCTCGCGAGAAGGCGGCAAGCAGCGGGGTGCTGGCCATGAGTGATGCCCTCGCCGAATTGCAAGACAGGAAACTAAAGACCGGCACGACCTCGGCGCAGGGAAACGTCGCCGCTGAAGTGCAGGCAACGGCATCACAACCCTCGCTGCTGACAATCAACGTGACCCGTGGCAGCCAGGGTATTGAAGGCGGTGTTGCCCATCAGTCGGTGCTGGGTGCAAGCGGCTTGCCGGACAGGGAGGACAGCCGGCAGGGCATCGGCAGCAGTACCGGGAGCGCATCGGCAAGGGGACGGTCCTCGACGCCCCCGTCAGGTGCTGTGCGCAGCGCAGAAGAGATCCAGGAGGTGCTGGATCGCCACAAGGGAGCCATGTACACGCTGTATAACCGCGAACTGCGCAAGGATGCCACCCTGCAGGGCAAGCTCGTCATGAGCATCACCATTACACCGGCAGGCAATGTCAGCCGCTGTGTCATCCTCAGCAGCGAGTTGGGTGCCGACTCGCTGGAACAGCAGCTGGTAGCCCTCATCAAGGGCATCGATTTTGGCAACAAGCCGGGTGTCCCTGCCGTGACCACAAAGATCCCCATCGAGTTTTTTCCAAGGTGACCGCTGTGCGTTTTGTTAACCGGTACGGATGCAGGCTGTTACTGGCGCTGGTGCTGTTGATGATTGCCGTTACCAGTCAGGGCACTACGTCAGAGGGTGTCACCCCGGTACTGGACTGGCAGGTGCTGCTTGCGGATCCAGACCCCGAGGAACTGACGAGCCTGGCCAGCCAGTATGAACGTGCCATCGGCTATCGTCGTGATTATGGCCGCGCCCGGCAGCTGTATTGTGCAGCCGCCCGGCTCGGTTACCTGCCGGCACAGCTGCGCCTGGCGTGGATGTATGCCAATGGTCTTGGCGCACCCCGGGATACGGACCTTGCCGCCGCCTGGCTGCAGGTGGCAGCGGCCAATGGGGATCTGCAGGCGCGCAAGTTTCTTGCCTATGTCGGTGAGCCGGGTGTTCCCAGGAAGCCGAGATGTACCTACGAGAGCCGCTTTGATGCCTATGCCATTGCGACCATTCCGGGAAAGGACTGGGACGCCAGGGTCCATACGGATACCCCCGAACGCAAGCTGATCGCCTCCTGGGTACGTACGCTGGCACCCGACTACGGACTGGATCCAAACCTCATCCTGGCGATCATCGAGACCGAATCGAATTTTAACCCACGGGCCCGCTCGCCGAAGAATGCGCAGGGGCTGATGCAGCTGCTGCCGTCGACCGCGGCCCGTTTCGGTGTCAGGGATACCGCGGACCCGGTGCAAAACCTGCATGGCGGTATGGCCTATGTGCGCTGGTTGTTATCCTTTTTCCAGGGGGATCTGCGGTTGACACTGGCGGGCTACAACGCCGGCGAACGGGCCGTGGAAAAATACCTCGGGGTACCGCCGTACCGGGAAACGCAGAACTACATACGCAAGGTTCTTCGTGCCTACGGTCGGGATAGTCACCCGCCGATTGAGCCGGTGGTCGAGCCATCGAACGTTATGCCTTCGCCTGCAAAAAAGCGCTGACCAGCTGGTGCATTCATAGCCATACACTGAGCACGTCCATACCCACCTCATTTGATTTCGACGTGCAGTATGCACATTCAGCAATCAGTCAAAATGATCTGCCTTGCACACGCCGTATCTTCAGAGTTCACTTGACTCACGACTCACGACTCACGACTCACGACTCACGCCTCACGACTCACGACTCACAACTCACGACATAGGACCGTGTCACCTGACGTGCATCGACCCTACGTTCAGTACACCATGCATCGTTAGTCGCGGAAATAGTCGTTTGCGCGACGACAAAAAATTGACTAATCTTGCAGTAGTCCGTATCGTCTGCAAAGAAGATTATTATTAAATAATAATTATCAGATAAATAATAATTAAGGCATGTGCACAAGTAGGCCGAATGGTAAAGGATGACTGCCCGTACTACCCATTATTTCATCGCCATGACCGGAAATTCCGGGCCACGTCACTGCGAATAAAGAAGTCAAATGACCACATTTCGGATCTTTCGCCATTATATCCCGGCGGCATTTATCTTCCTTGGATTGATCGAGGCGGGTATTTTTTTGTTGTCCTTTCACGCAGCGGTATATGTTCGTTTTTCCGGCGAACACAGCGCCATACTTAAGTATATTGGTCCCCTGTGGCCGAAAAGCATCACCTTTGCCCTGGTGATGATATTGACCATGATCGGAATGGGTCTCTATGACCGTGCCTCCTGGTCATGGGAAGGGCGATCTGCCATGGTGTTGCGCATACTGGCCTGCTTCCTGTTTGCCGCATTTCCGTTAAGTTTTATTTTTTATGTGGCACCCGAATTGTCAATATGGCGAGGCCCTGCATTCCTGTCCTTTGTGTTTTCACTGCTTGGCATCATCGCTGTGCGGCTGGCTTTTTTCCGGTTCGTAGACCACGTGGTATTCAAGCGCCGCGTCCTGGTGCTTGGCGCCGGTGTGATTGCCTGTGAAATCAAGGTGCTGGAGGGCACGCCGTCGTTGCAGGGCATTGATATTGTGGGTTATGCGCACATGAATAGAGACCGTGACGTCATTGAGGATGAGCGTGTGGTCCATCTTGAGCGCGCCATGCTGCGGGATTTCGTCAGGGAGAATCAAATCGATGAAATCGTGCTTGCCGTTGATGACCGACGCAAATCCATGCCGGTGCATGAAATTCTGGATTGCAAGATGGACGGCGTCTCCGTTGTCGATATGCTGACCTTTTTCGAAAGGGAAACCGGCAAGGTCAAACTGGAACTGGTGAGCCCCAGCTGGTTGTTTCTGTCAGACGGCTTTCGTATTGACAACTTTTCACTGGTGATGAAACGCGGCCTGGATATTCTGATTAGCCTGTTGCTGTTACCGATTTTTCTTCCGGTTATGCTGGTCGTTGCCATCGCAATCTGGCTGGAGAGCAGAGGCCGTGGGGGGATCATCTATAAACAGACGCGGGTTGGCAACGGTGGCAAGGAATTCCAGATTTATAAATTCAGGAGTATGAGTGTTGATGCAGAGAAGGATGGGGTTGCCCAGTGGGCCCAAAAACATGATGCGCGTGTTACCCGGGTGGGTGGCGTCATCCGTAAGGTCAGGCTGGATGAGCTGCCGCAATTGCTGAATATCCTCAAGGGTGATATGAGTTTCGTTGGGCCTCGTCCCGAGCGACCGGAATTCGTCAAGGAACTGCAAGATCAGTATCCGTACTACCGCGAGCGGCACCGGTTGCGTCCGGGATTGACCGGCTGGGCCCAGATCCGGTACGAGTACGGCAGCAGTCTGGAGGATGCCTTCGAGAAGCTTCAATATGATTTGTATTACACGAAAAACTACAGTATTTTCCTGGACTTGTTGATTATTTTGCACACCATGGAAGTGGTTCTGATGGGCAAGGGTGCTCACTGAGTCGGGCAGCAGGTAAGCAGCAGACATAACCACCGGGGTACTGATGTGATCGAATCTCGCGTCCAGTACTTATCCCATAAGTGACCGCGGGTGTAGCGGGTGTCCATCCAGGTGAAAGAATAATGCTCGCCAGGACGCCAGGATCACAAAGTGATAACGTATTGCTATCAAGTGCCTACTAAAAATCTTTGCTGGCGTCTTTGTCCCTTTGCGAGAGAAATCACCGTGTCTATGGATGGAAACTAGTTAGTGGCAAGCATCGGCGTAACTGGCTACGCACTCGCGGCGACAGCGTATCTCATCTTTACGCTCCTGCTGTTGACCGGGTGGCGGGGAAGGCTGCAGGGCGGGCTGCTGGTATTGGCCAGTGCCATCACCGTCCTCTGGGCGACAACCCTGGCGGTCTGGTCGGGATGGGGGCAGCCAGGCGCTGCCCTGGTGCAGATCGTAGAGACGCTGCACTTGCTGGTTTGGCTGGTCTTCATGCTGGGAATCTTGCGCCATGCCCAGGGGGAACAATCGGACAATAGCGGTGCCCTGCGAAGCCTCACCCTGTTCATTTACGGGCTATCGCTGGTTCTGTTGTTGGTGCCGTTTCTCACTGGCCGGTTGCTACAGGCCGAACAGGGTCTGGAGATCAGTTTCCTCGGTTATGTGTTGCTGACCGTGTGCGGCCTGTTCCTGGTGGAGAACCTGTACCGCAACACCCGCACTGAGCAACGCTGGGGGATCAAGTTCCTTTGCCTGGGGATCGGCGGCCTGTTTGCCTATGATTTTTTCATGTATGCCCAGGCACTGTTGTTCAAGCAGCTGGATAGCTCCCTCTGGAGCGCGCGCGGTGCGGTTTATGCACTGGTCGCCCCCCTGATTGGCATATCCGTTGCGCGCAACCCGCAGTGGTCGTTAGACGTATCTATTTCCCGAAAACTGGTCCTGCATACAACGACTTTGCTTGCGGCGGGTAGTTACCTGTTACTCATGGCCGCCGCCGGTTACTACCTCAAGAACTACGGAGGGGAGTGGGGCAGGGTATTCCAGATTGTTTTCCTGTTTGGTGCCGCCGTGGTGCTGCTGGCACTGTTGTTCTCCGGGCAGCTGCGTGCCCGCATCCAGGTCTTCCTCAGCAAGCACTTCTTCCGCCATCGCTATGACTACCGCGAGCAATGGCTGAGTTTCACCCAGGCCCTGTCACTCTGCGAGCAGCAAGCCCTGCCGCACGAATGTGTGGTGCGCGCCATAGCGGACGTGGTGGACAGCCCCGGAGGCCTGTTGTGGCTGCGCACCAGGAACGGGTCTCTGGAACAGGTGTCACACTGGGGTGTCTCGGGCGGGGAAGGCGAGGTCATTGCCGGTGACCATGCGCTGGTCCGGTACCTGGAGGAGCGTGCCTGGGTGATCAATCTGCAGGAGTACCAGGCCGATCCGGAGTTGTATACGCCGCTTGAATTGCCCGACTGGGTACTTGCACTGCCACGTGCCTGGCTGCTGGTGCCGTTACTGAACCACGGCCAGTTGCTTGGCCTTGTCGTCATCACGCAACCCCGCGCAAGTACGCCATTTAACTGGGAACTGCGCGATCTGTTGAAGACGGTTGCCTCCCAGGCAGCCAACTACCTGGCGCAACTGCAGGCCGTGGAAGCACTGGCCGAGGCCCGGCAGTTCGAGGGTTTTCACCGCCTGTCGGCTTTTGTACTGCACGACATCAAGAACCTGATGGCCCAGCAGTCACTGCTGGTTGGCACCGCCGCACGACACAAGCACAAACCCGAGTTTATCGACGATGCCATCGAGATCATGGAGCATTCCGTGGCGAAGATGCAGCGGTTGATGCAGTTGCTGCGCACGGGGGTGTCCAGTGACAAGTCCGTTCGTGCCAACCTGGTCACGGTGGTGCGTGATGCCGTCACAAACTGTGCCGCCGGGCGACCCGCACCCCGTTATGAAGGTGATCTGGATGAAATCTGGTTGACACTCGACCGTGACCGAATGACCTCCGTCATAGAAAACCTGATCCAGAATGCGCAGGATGCGACCGCGGAGGATGGTATGGTTCATGTCAGTCTGATCCGGGAGGGCGGCCGGGTTATGATCACGATTTCGGACAACGGTTGCGGCATGGATGCGGCGTTCGTGCGCGAGCGCCTGTTCCGTCCCTTCGATACCACCAAGGGCGACACCGGTATGGGTATTGGTGCTTACGAGAGTCGTGAGTTTGTGCGTACCCTGAACGGAGAACTCGAGGTCGACAGCACGCCGGGGCAGGGGACCTCCATGCGGATCCTCCTGCCGCTGGCGGCAATGACGGCACCCGAACACATCCCCACCCCGCACAGGGAGTCACTCAGTTGAAAGAGCAAAAAAGAACCATCCTGGTCGTGGAAGACGACCCCGGCCTGCAGAAGGCGCTGCGCTGGGCCTTTACCGATTTCGAGGTGGTCACCGCCGAGGACAGAAGCAGTGCCATCGCCCAGTTACGCCGCCATGAACCCCAGATCGTCACTCTGGATCTGGGGCTGCCGCCAGATCCCGGAAGTGCCACTGAAGGGCTGGCCACCCTCAAGGAGATACTCAGTCTGCTGCCGGATACCAAGGTGATCGTGGTCACCGGTAATGACGACCGGGAAAATGCCGTGCGCGCCATCGGACTTGGGGCCTGGATGTTCTTCCAGAAACCCGTGGATGCCGACCTGCTTGGCGTGATCGTGGAACGGGCCTATACCCTCTACGAGCTGGAGGAGGAAAACCGGGAACTGTCACGTCGGGAGATCAATGAACCCATGGCCGGGATCATTGCGACCAGCCCGCAGATGTTGCAGGTCTGCCAGACGATCGAGAAGGTCGCGCCGACCGATGCCACGACCCTGTTGCTGGGGGAGAGCGGTACCGGCAAGGAGTTGCTGGCGCGTGCCCTGCATGAGTTGAGTCCGCGTGCCAAGGAACGTTTCGTCGCCATCAATTGCGCCGCCATCCCGGATACCCTGCTGGAGAGCGAACTGTTCGGCTACGAGAAGGGGGCCTTCACCGGGGCGGCAAAACAGACCCAGGGCAATATCGAATATGCCAATGGCGGCACCCTGTTCCTGGATGAGGTCGGGGACCTGCCATTGCCCTTGCAGGCCAAACTGCTGCGCTTCCTGCAGGAGCGGGTGATCAAGCGTGTCGGTGGACAAAAAGAGATTCCGGTGGATGTGCGTGTGGTCTCCGCAACCCATCAGGATCTGGATGAGATGATCAAGCAGGGTACCTTCCGGGAAGATCTGTATTACCGCATCAGTGAAATCACCATCCGCATACCCGCGATCAGGGAACGGGACGGGGAGGCGAGTGTGCTGGCGAGTTACTTTTTGCGCAGGGAGGCGGAGCAACAGAAAAAGGGCAGCCTCAGCTTCAGCCCGGATGCGATTGCTGCCATTGATGCCTATCACTGGCCGGGTAACGTCCGCGAACTTGCCAACCGCGTCAAGCGCGCTGTGATTATGGCGGAAAGTAGGCAGGTAACAGCAGAGGGACTGGAGCTGGCGGTTACTGAAAGTGATACCTTCCCGCTGAATTTGGGTGAAGTACGCAAGCAGGCTGAAAGCCAGGCCTTGATGCGGGCGTTTGCGCAGGCCCGGGGGAATGTCTCACAGGCCGCGAACCTGCTGGGCATTACCCGGCCGACCTTTTATGCACTGGCGAAGAAATACAAACTGGATATCGGTCAGACAGGAACATAGTTCTGTGATTCTATGTGGGCCTGCTTCGAGCCCGATGCAGAATGTTGGGGGCATCCTTCAAGCGATGGAGTGGTGGCCCTTGTTCGGCTGCCGGGGTCACCTCTTAGATCTTACTCTATAATAGTCGGCTCTGAATAAGCCGAAAATACGACATAACCCTGTGAAAATATAGGTTCTGTCGGGCCAGTCAGGTGTTCTGGGATTGCCGGTATTTGTATAATTGCGGCCACATTCCTTGTAATTTCCGGGTCATAAAATGCGCCCCAAAGAATCAGATTTTTCGTCTGCAATCGACCTGTTTCGTAACCGCCTGGAGAACCTGCTCGATCAGCGCCATGAGCTATTCCGTCTGGCCGGTCTCATCGAATGGGGCGAGCTCGATGCGCTGTTTGGTGAGTTGAACTGTGCTGATAATGGCTGTCCTGCGAAAGCTACGCGCTTGATGGTGGGGTTGCAGTACCTCAAGCATATGCACGGACTTTCAGATGATGTAGTGGTGATGCGTTGGGTGGAGAACCCGTACTGGCAGTACTTTTGTGGTGAGGAGTACTTCCAGCATTAATTGCCGATTGATCCGAGCAGCATGTCGCGGTTCCGGAGCCGCATTGTTGAATCCTGCTGCGAGAAAATTCTGCAGGCAACGCTCAAGGCCGGGCTACACAGTAAGACGGTCAAGCGAAGCGATTTCAAGCGAGTAACAGTCGACACGACGGTGCAGGAGAAGGCAGTGAGTTTCCCGACCGACAGCAAGTTGCTGAACCAGTCACGCGAGCGCTTGGTGAGACTGTGTCGCAAGCATGATGTGGTGTCGCGGCAAAGCTATGCGCTCAAAGGCCTGGAGGCCTTGCTGTGGGCGAATCGCTACGCGCATGCGCGGCAACTGCAACGCATGCGCCGTCATGTAAAAAAGCTGCGAACGTACCTGGGCCGTGTGGTGCGTGACATTGAGCGCAAGGTTGCGGGGCAGCCGCAACAGCAGGCGGCATTTGCCGATGAACTGGCGATGGCAAGGCACTTGCTGCCTCAGCAACGAACCGACCGGAACAAACTCTACAGTCTGCATGCGCCAGAAATGGTCTTATACGACAACACTGCTAAGTTAACCAGACACTAGTGACCTATGGAGTAGATTCATTTTGTGGGGTGGGTATCCCTACCGTGACTTCATTGTCTGCCTACACACAGTCGGCGTGTATCTCGCGTTTTTTCATGCTCGCCAGACATAACGTCGTAATAAACGTCACGCAATGTAACAGGCTACTGAAAACGCCTGATAGACGTCTATTACCATAGTGATACCGCGCGCCTTTCTTGCCCCGCTTACGAAATCTACCATCTCGATTTTTATGGTCTATCTATATAAACGAAATTGTTGAAGAAGGTATCAGGGGCTGGTGCGAGGGGTGGTGAATTAGAACCAGGGTCAATACACATCTGGGTGATCACCCAGTGTGTCTCCCGTGACCTCCCATACCTGCACCACCCCGGGCTGCAGAATAACGGATTTGAAGTAGTTTGGATCAAATGACTGGGTGACAAACAGCCGATTGAATACCGAGTTGCCCAGGTCCAGAGTCGAAAGCGTAGCAAAATTCCATTGCGGCGTGTAGTCCAGGCGATAGCCTTGGCCACGAAAATGGGTGCGCTTGTTCCCCTGCTTTGTGTGGATATTGACTTCGCTGAGTGTCATCCCTTTCGATTTTACCCGAATAGATGTCGCCCTAAACAGGCTAGGACGGTAACTTCCCTGGGTAAACCAGACCTGTCCCTGACCTAGATCCACATTTATTCCGTGCACACTTGCCAGCGAATTCTCGTCAACCTGCTTTACCTGATATAAGGGTATGTAGAGAGGATGCTGGCCGTCTTTCGCTATAACGTCCCAGGTGCCGAACCAGTACCACCAGTAGGCTGCCCTCAGGGTATACTGATCCAGGAACAGGTACACAGGTGGAGCATTGGTGGGAAAGAAAAACTCCAGCCAGTCATTCACATTCTGGTAGTCATTTATGGGTATCAGGGATTCCTGTTCCAGAATCGTACGGGCTGCATCGGGTCCGGCCTCAAGAACGCGCTGTGCCAGCCGAAATCCGCTATCCGGGTTAGTGCCAGCCGCACGATATAAAAGATTCATTCCGGAGGTGCCGCGGACAACGTAGAATCGCATGAAATTTGCTGACAGCCGAAAACTATCCGTCGCCATTGGTAAGGCATTGTATACGCTTCGATCCCCGCTGTGCATCGATCCATCGTTGATGGTCGCCCTACGCGCCCAGAAATTCAGGTTATAACCGTGATCCCACCACGCCCACACAACAGCGTCATCGGGTGTTCTGGTCACCAGCGACGTCATGCCGGCGATATAGGGTGCCAGCTCGCTGGGTAATATGGTCGAACGCCAGCTATTCGCTACCAGCAGCCCGAAAATCCAGACCATTGCTGAAGGAGCAATCAGGTACATAAGTTTGAATTGACTACGTAGATTCCACATCGCCTCGGTCAAGACACCCGCACCCAGACCAAGCAGCGGTACCAGGAATATGGCAAATCGCATGGCAAAAAAGGTCAACCCACCAAATATCACCAGTATAAGTAACATCAGGCATCGGTAACTTTCACGTATTACCATTAAAACCAGGCCTGCCAGCGCTGCCAGGAAGGCACTCCAGTGCAGCATGGTTTCCGACGCCAGCAGTCCCAAGCTAAAGCGCTCCTGCTCGCTGACTGCAAAACCGATATTCGGAAAGGCTCCTGTGGAGGACTTGGATATGTATCTGAGTGTGCCAAGAATGCGCTCAGAAAGATCGAACCCAAGCCACACAAGGGTTGCCAGCAACAAACCACCGCACACACAGAAAAAAATCCATCCTTCCCGACGCGGCGGACGATAGAAAAACATCACCGCGGTGGCCAGAGTTCCAGCCGTGAATGTAACGACTACCTCTGGAGCCTGATCCCACCACCATAGGAACAATATCGTACACCCGAGGCCGGCCGCCGCCCACAGGTAGCGCAGCCGGCTGGTAATGAATGCGAAGCGATGCAGACAATACACGATCAGTAGCGCCCACGAAAGATTCATAACATCGGTATCGAACCACCCCAACCCCGAACGAGCCGTATAAACAGGCGCTAGAGTAACCACCATTGCTGCTGTAACACCTGTCACGGGTCCACCGTACAGTCGGGCTAACAGGTACATGGGTATGGCCACCAGCGAACCGAGGATCACCGGCAGGATTGCGGCTATCCAGGGCCATGAAAACGGGGTGATCGAGTGCACTGCAGCGGCTATCACCGATAGCATTGGAGGTATCATTGGTCGCGGCGGTGAATCGGGTACTGCACGCCTGTTATCAATGGATGTATAAGTCCCCTCGGACAGGTCGCGCGCTAGAGTAAGATAGAATGGCGCATCTAGTGTAGTCAATATTGGCTCACCCTGGTGGAATAGCAGAGTGGGTGTCTTTTGCCAAGTGTGTAGATCCTGCAGTCGGAGGCCAATTGCACAAAGCACAATCAGCGCTATGATCACTATCTCATACCCAGCTTTCAATCCCCTATCGACAGATTGTGATACGGCGTCATCCATGATCTGATCTAAAGCAGTACGTTTCGTCTTCATTGCGTTCGGTGGTACTTAGATTTCGTACTGCCCCAATGATGAGATCGTTTAGCCACACTTGATGCGTATAGCATCAGGCAATGCACCAGAGCGTAGTCTAATCAAGCAGTAGGTTCAATTTTCACAGGACTTTCGCGAGATTGGCTGCATTTTTGTATATTTTGGGATATTTTTCTTATCCTATGCTTACGACTTAATCACTCGCTTATCCCGGATGATAGCCCAAATACCACCGTCTATGAGCGCTTTATCACTGCAGCCAATGATGGCCTGAAAACAAGGTTTTTCAAGGCCGACTAATTAGAGCGGGTTTTATTATCCTGAAATCTTACCGATCCTCCCGGGACGGAGCACTTCTCACAATCAAGTCATCCAGTGGAAGACGCACTGATCTGGCGGCGGGGGTGGGGCCGGCACCTACGCGTCCCATGAACACTGCCTGTTCCGTTAACTCAGGTGAGATGATGTCATTGAGCTGGGCCGAGAGCGTTTGCGCAAGCTGGATACTTGGCATGTGCCTGGTGAACTCAACGTTGCCCCTGATGTAGGAATCAAAAATCAGCGGAGTCATTTCTGGTTGCAGTGAAAGACCCAGCCGCGTAGCCGTTAGCCAGAAGCGCTGGAGTGCCTCTCCAGAACTTATATGGTCGTCTATAGATACCGGTGGTGCATCGGCAATCAGGATGAAATGCGCAGCACAGGCGATCCCCGGAATGAAATCCAGCTCCACGCGAGGGATGAGACTGCCACCCAGGTATTTATTCAGGAAAGATACCCGTTCCCAGCTGCACAGTGCCCAGTGCATAAGCTTCCGGCTGAGGGGGTCGAGCCCAACTGCATGGTCCGGTATGCGATCCTCACTGACAATGCTGTTCCACTGGATAATGGATCTGTGTGTTTCGTAAGCCTCTGGCAGATTAAGACGCAGGCCACCGTTACGAAACAACAGACGTGCGAATTGCAGACGATCACCGAAGGACTCAAACCATACAATACGATAACCGCTGCCTGCTGCAGCTTCCAGTTGCCTGTGTTCCGTTGCTGTCAATGGGCGTGTAGAGAGTCGACGACGGTTGACGGCTCTTTCAGGGATACAGGGTATGAGCGGGTCAGGCTGAATATCTGGCGATGCAGTAAATTTGGCATCAATCGTTGGGGTGGTGTCGGGGGTATTCGTCCGACGTGAGAAATCAGCACGCCACCCATGACCACTGGCAGCAATCCTGATGGTTTGAAGTAATGTCCCGATTGAAAGTTGACTGGCATGGCCCTGCAGGTCATATACGCAGTGATCGCGAGTATCATAGCCATGAATGACAGCATGGTTTTCATCCACGATCTCAAACCGCCATGGCTGCGTGTTGTCACCGCTTGGTGCCCAGCGGGCCAAGTCAAGAATCTGTCGGATCGGGCTGGCGGTAACAGTAGCTGTTTGCAAAGGACGGTAGGGTTGCCCCTCTCTGCCAAGTTGTCGGCGCGCTAGCTTCAAACCAATGCGCTGAAGAGGATTACGGTTTCCGCCTGGTCGCCAAGTGTGAGCCAGTCGGTTTCGGTAGGCATCGAAATGCAATCCCCGTGGTGCAGCGATCACCTTGCCGCGCCCAAGCAGGATCTTGAGTGCTTCTGTACCGGCTGCACCTGCACACAAATCACAACCCATCCGTGTCGAGGGTCCACGATGGTCGGCTAGCTGTATGGCTGAGGGATCGACAAGAGCGCTCTTGTGGAGCATTGCGGGTGATAACCCTAGTAGAAAGCGCATCAATTGCTCTTCTTCAGTTTGACCTTCAAGTTGAAAGTATTCCTCAAAGGTCATTTTGCCGGGCAAGAAGTTTAATACTGCCGCTCCCATGCCCAAGGGTGCAGCAGTAATAGCGGGAATTCCCCGTTTGGTACAGGCAGCGAATACCATGCGGCGTGCTGTAACGGCAAAAAAATCCAGGCCATCCACGTACAGGTCCACACCTGCAAGAAAGTCGTTGATATTATCCCTGGCTATGCCATCAGGAAATACGTTTAAATCGAGTTCTGGATTTATTTCTAATGATTGAGTGGTTAGGACTTCCGTTTTCTTGAGACCAATGGTTGGAATGCTGGCACCTGCCTGGCGGTTAAAATTTACCAGGTCGAAGGTATCATAATCTGCGATATTGAAGGAGCCAATTCCCAGACGCGAGAGTGTCAGTAGATGGCTGCCCCCAACGCCACCCAAGCCGGCGATGGCAACTCGTTTTGAGCGGAGAATTCCCTGTTCATCTGGCGTTACCCAGCCGATGTTGCGTGAAAATGCTGTTGAATAGTCGAATTGTTCTGCGCTCATTCGGCAATCCTTTAATTCCATGACCCATAAACGGATGAGTATAAAGCGTTAGGAATGCCGTTGCCTCGATTTTATCGATACATATGAGAGTATTTCATTATTGGGAAGGAGGGAGGTATAAAGAGCAGGGAGAGGGAATTTTGACGCCACTGGAGTGGCTGGCAGTAGAGGTGGCGATATCGTGTTGCTGGTCAGGCAAAAACCTCAAGGCCTTTGCGTATTTCGCAATAAAGGTCACGTAATTCGGGTCTTAAGTTCTGTAGTACCGCGTTCGTCTCTTGCAGATAAGCAGCGCGTTTCCCGTGATAGTCCATTACGCGACCAACTTGCTTGAAATTGTATCCAATGCGATGCAGCAAGCGAGGTAGAGAAGACTCCATCATGGCAAACATAAAGGGTCGACCTGACAGTTCCGTGAGTGCGGTTGTGGCCAGTGCTAGTGAAACCGAGATTAATGGAAAAGTCCGTTGTTCCTGCGGGTTCAGTAGTGGAAATTCCAGGCACCCGAAACGTGTTATCGACTCGCCACGACGCCTCCGGAAATTTTTACCTACAGAGAAGCGGGATGCCTCGCATATGGATTGCCGGGATAGATTCAGATCATTGTTGTAGTTATTGTTGAAACTGCCTTTGCAATATTTTTCGATGGGAAGTGGGGCGTCGGGGTTTGATGAATCGGTTGTGATCAGTCTTGTGCAGCCTGCAGCCGCGCCTGTAGATTTGTGGTGAATTAAAACATGCAGAGCCTGTGAGTCGTATTCATCTCGTTCCATGCTGTCCGGGAAATTCTCTGCAGGTTCATAATTGAATTCCTTGCAGTAAACCTCATACCTGAGCTTGTAAACCTCATGCTTTAATGCAGTCGTTGTAGCCGGAGTAACAGCAAAATATCGCTGAAATTGTTCAGCAATGTCGCATGAGTCAACATCACGTTGTAGTGCCAGTGTAGAAGGCTTCATCAGGACTTGAGTAGTATCTTCGGGTTGTTGTTCCATAGGTAAACCATTACCCTCTAGCATGCTTTCGGCGTATGGTTACCGTTACTTTAACCCGGCCGCACAAAGTTTACCCGATTAATAAATATGATAGGCCTATAAATAAATGGCGCGATACGAACGAGTTATCGCGATCTTTATAGGGATGTATCAGAGGGTGAGTCACTATGGAACAGGGGTAAAAAATAATGAGGCAGGAACTGTGAGCGATAGCCGGTACAAAAGGCCTGGCAAAAGTACCGGTAAACCGAAAATCCTTTTCGTGGCAGAGTCGGTGACACTGGCCCATGTGGCACGTCCGGCCGTGCTTGCAAATGGTCTGGATCAAGAATTGTTTGAGGTCATATTTGCCACAGATCCTCGATACAACCAGCTTTTTCCCGAGTTGTCTGACTATCGATACGATATCTGGTCAATCAGCAGTGAGGATTTCCTGAATGCCCTTGCCAAGGGGAGTCCCTTGTACAGTAAACGCACATTGGAGCGTTATGTTGAAGATGACCTGAGATTGATAGACGAGGTCAAACCCGATTTGATCATCGGCGACTTTCGTTTGTCTTTATCCATAAGTGCCAGATTACGACAGATACCTTTTGCCACAATCTCCAATGTGTACTGGAGTGTGTATTCCAACAATATCTATCCAGTGCCACAGTTGCCGATGACCCGGTTTCTTGGTGTGCGCTTATCACAGTTCTTGTTTGATTTAACGCGCCCTCTCGCTTTTGCATTACATTGCATCCCCCTCAACAGTGTTCGGCGCAAGTATGGATTGAAGAGCCTTGGCTATGATCTGCGATCGATTTACACGGATGCGGACGAGGTATTGCTTGCCGACATGCCCGAGTATTTTCCAATCTCTGCAAAAGCAGCGCACCACCGTTATCTTGGTCCGGTAACTTGGTCACCTCCCAACAGACAACCTGTCTGGTGGGAGGATGTAGACAGGACCAGGCCTGTGGTTTATGTGACGCTTGGTTCCTCTGGGCGCATGGAACTATTACCCACCGTTCTAAAGGCGTTGTCGCTACTACCGGTGACAGTAATTGTTGCTACTGCCGGACGATCTAACCTCACATCATTGCCTGATAATGTCTGGGTGAGTGAATACCTACCCGGCGATGAAGCAACAAGAATAGCATCTCTGGTTGTCTGTAATGGAGGGAGCTTAACAAGCTATCAGGCAATCCAGTATGGCACACCAATACTTGGAATAGTGAGCAACTTGGATCAACATCTCAACATGCATTATATATGTAAAGCAGGCCTTGGAACTATGCTCCGTGCAGAAAAAGCTGGGGTAACGGAAATCCAAAAGGCCGTAGAAGCGCTCCTGAGTGATCCGCATTTTAAAGATGCTGCAGAAAACGCATGTGGGTTAATAGCTAAGTATAGTTCTAATGCTTTATTCAAGAGCTATATATCTGAGGTGCTTGCTGGAAAATTGGACGCGTGACCACTGCTGCACCAATTAATTCCCAGAATAGCCGCAACCTCAAACGCGGGGATGGTGATTCAGATCGTTCAGCGGTGTACAGTAAACCCAACAAAGGCCGCATGGTAAATAGATTGAGAAGAGATCCGTAATCATGCAGCAAAGGTAGGTTTGACTTTGTATTTACTGCAGAGGTCAATCAGGCAAGCGTGCCAGCCAGTTTCAATCGCCCAGGAAGTTGAATATTGTCCCGATTGTAATCTGGTTGTGAGCAAACCACCCTTGACGGACTTCCAGCGCATACCGCGCTGAATGCTGGCTGGTGGTTACGGGATATTGCCTCTGCATTACAGAAGTGGCCGGCTCCAGATCCAGTATCTCCAGCAATCTGTGGTCATCATCAAAGATACCGACTGATAGGGGGATGAAGGTGTTCTTCATCCAAAACGTACGGGGTTTGCTGTCCGAAAATACAAATAGCATGCCTTCATTTTCACTCAGCGAACTGCGATGCATTAATCCCTGGCTCTGCTTTTCTTGTGTGTCAGCGATATCGACAAATAGTTCTTTATTCCCTAACTGGATTCGAGTTTGGCTAAGTAGAATGTCTTCGGCAGCATGTACGCTGGCAAACCATAAGGGTAATCCGAATACTGCTACTACTAGCTTCTTCATGTTACCAAAGATAGTCTGGGTCGTGCTTTCTCTTTGATGGGTGGGTAAGAGATGTCAGCAGATTCTGCTTCTAGCCTGTGTGCCTGCTCTGCATACTTCATTCCGCTTATTGGTTCAGTCTCATGAAGCAGTAGTGCCAGCGAGTTCTTGGTTGTTTCTATATTTAATTTTTGAACTATCTGGTTGAACCTTCAATTGTGTTGTGGTTCCAGGCGCATCTTATCAAGTACCGACTTGGCCGCAGAGTCATCTGGATGTTCCTCAAGCCAATCTTCAACATCGTTTATGGCATCATTTTTATCCCCTGCCTCCCATCGTACCCTGGCAAGGTTAAGCAAGTTAGCGCTGGTTGGTGTCTGAAGGAAGATTTTCTGGTAGCTCAAGATTGCTCCCTGAGCATCGCCATTGAGTACTTGCAACTGTGCTTCAAGCTGTAAAAGATCAGGGTTTGTTGGGGTCAGCTGTCCTCGAAGCAAGCGAATCTGTTCTTCGGCTTGTCGAGCCTCTCTATCCTGCAGCAATACGCGCGCCAAAGCGATGCGGGCCAATCCAAAATTCGGGTTCAACTCAAGAGAGCGAATCAATTCTGCCCTCATTTTTTCTTTTTCATTAAGTTCGTTGTATGTCTTGGCAAACAAAAAATGCACTTTTGCACTGTTCGGGGTTACTGTGTCTAGACGGTGAAGCGTTGATATTGCTTGCGATGGTTGTCCTGCTGTTAGCTGTGCCTCAGCTAACATGGCCAGAACAGCAGGATTGTCGGCATTTTTAGGACCCGTTTCTGTCAGGAGTTCTATGGCTTTGTCTCCGTCCCCGGACTGCAAATAGCTACGAGCAAGGGTGATGCGAGGTTCAAGTGCGTTTGGATGATACTTAATCGCCTGCTCTAGCACGGACCTCATTTCTTCGAGGTTATGTAGGCGAGCTTCCACTTCTGCCAAATTCATCTGGATCTTCAGGTGTTCAGGGTTTTTCTTCAGGGCGTCGAGGTAGTATTGCTTTGCCTTCTCATAGTTATTTGACTTTACTGCAATACTTGCGAGGCCATTGTACGCTGCCGGGCTACCCGGTTCAATTTCCAGCGCTTTCTGGAAGGCATTTTCGGCATCATGCAGCTCATTTCTTTGCAGGTAGACAATTCCAAGTAATACATGAGGACTGGCCTGATCATGATTATCCTCAACGAACGCTTGTGCTGTCTCAAGCGCAAGGTCCAAGTTGCCATTTTGTATGTGTGCCGTGATCAGTGCAGCGGCAGTAGGATGAGAATGTGGATCAAGTTCCAATGCTTTCTCCAGTTGTTCAACACCTTCTTGCTTCTCTCCCTGGGCGATGAGGCCGGCGCCGAGCTGTCTATGTGCGCTGGCAGAGTCTGGATTGGAAACGACAACTTTTCTCAGGTACTCGACACTTTGCTTGTCCTTGCCTTGATTCACGAGGGCGCTTGCAAGGAGTCTCAAAGCAAGTGTGTCTTGAGGGTTGTCTTTAATTACGGAGCGGGCCAGACGTTCCGTTTCGCCAGGATCACCAAGCCTAAGTTTTGTTACTGCCTGCAACCTGGTTGCAGCCATATTATCGGGGTCGTGGCTTAAAAAACGACTGTAGCCGTTTTCAGCCTGTGCATAATTGCCCAGCATAAGATCGGTTGTGGCCAGGTAGAACATTGTCGGCTGATCATCACTGTTTTTTCTTAGTGAAGCCTCAAACTGTTCTTTTGCATCGGAGTACTGCTTTTTTTGAAAGTAGAGCAGGCCTTTGACGTAATTGACCTGTGGATTATTTTTGGTCAGTTCTTTCAGCGTGTTTATATCTGCGCTTGCCTCGTTATACTTCTTTTGAACAATCAGTACGAGGCAGCGGCTGATCAGGTATGACCAGTTGTTGGGCTGGCTTTCAATCGCCAATGAATATGCTTTCTCAGCTGCCGGCAGGTTGCCTTCGTGCGCTTCGATATCACCCAGCAAAGCCCATGCTGGCGCATACTTACTGTCTATCGAATGTGCTGTGGATATCCGGTTGCGAGCTTCTTTATAATTACCATCTATCGCAGCGATCCGGGCCAACCCCGTCCTGGCTGCTGCTGAGTCATTCCACCTCTCCAAAGCCTCGCTGAACTGTGCTTCTGCCTCCTGCATCCTGTCTAGCGCTATAAGAGATTCGCCACGGATTGATAGCCATTCCGAATATGAATCATCTGGCATGCCTTTGGGTGTGCTCTGTTCAAGCACCTGTTCATATTTGTTTTGAACGAAGAGCGCTTTTGTTAAATAGGGCTGGATTGCGGCATCAGTTAGCCCCAGGCTCTGAGCAACAGAGAGCTCTTTCTCGGCCGAGACAGGGTTATTTGTTTCCAAGTAGGCCTTGCCAAGTAAATAACGGGCTTCGGGGTTGTTTTCCTCTGAAAGCAGACTGTTTTTTAACTCGATTATGGCTGCCTTGTAATCCTGATTGTCTAAATAGTCCTTGGCTCGCTCGAGATGCTTCGTAGCAGAATCACTTCCTGAACTATTGCAGCCAAAGACTAGAAGCGCTAATGTGATGACGATCCAACTAGCCAAACCTCTATGTGAGTTCATAAATCATCCATTCCCTATTGATGCAGTACTGCTTACCCGACAGTACCGAGCAAGTCCAAATTGGTTTGTGGTGAAAATATAGATGTAACAGCAATATATAATCACTTTATATTATTCTGATTGGACCCGCCAGACATCAATCGACGATGTAACGAACATGACCTTATTCGAAGTGCTGATTAATCAGACGGGTTCTCTTTAGTAGTACAAAATTACGAATAGTCTTCTTGCTTCATACCATCTTTGCTATCTCTGACCACTTTCCAAAGTTTATGGCTGGTGATGTGGTTTGACAAATTCATCTGGCTTCAGCTCGAGCTTGTGCCGTGTTCCAGATGATTATTGAATGAAGTAAGATCTGGGTCTGTCAGGTATTTTTACACATCTATGTATTTTCCAGACCATGCAGTGATAGCTAGGGAGTATGCGCATGTTTGGTAATCGAGTGCATTGGACAGATAACTGCGAAGTTGCTCAGTAGGACGGTTAATAAATTATAATTGTTAGTAGTTTATAATGCTCTGGTGTGTTGCGAGGAATCTGGCGGTAAGTACGTGTTCAAATGAAATAACGGTACTTCATTAAGAAATCCGCAGATTTTGATGCTGGCATGTATTTATATTGGTTGGCCTTGATGGGCACTCCAGCTTACCCGTCAATTTTAGTGTCAGCAGATTTTACATATTCTGGTTAGCATGGTGGGTAGCCTTCAATGTAGGATTTGTAAGTTACTGAATATAATAATGAATATATTTATGGCATAGGATCTGCATTGTGTTATGCAAGATTAATGAAGTGTTAGGTTTGGTTTCATTGTTTTAAGCCTTAGCTTCACTATACCGAGCACAAGAAACCACGGATAACCAAAGCGCGTAATCAGTAGGAGAAAGAGATGAAATTACATACACTTATTGCAACCACAACCGGGCTTGCCTTATCTCTGGCGGTTGCCGGTGTGCAGGCCCAGATTATTGACTACGACCTCATCGACGGCTCAGGAGCTGACGCTGGCACACTACTTGTGGATAACGGCTCGTCGATGGATCTGAACAACGAGTCCGCTGGTGCGGCACTGGATATCGGTCCATTCGGCGCCCCAATCTCTGTAGGTGACACATTCACTTTTACCTATCAGTCGTTTGTTGACCTGTTCACTGGCGGTACCCCGTCTGCCCCCGCTGGGCTGACAACTACGTTTGATGGAGGTACGCTGACGGGTGATGAATTCCAGGTAACTTCAGTTGCGTTAGTAGAAGAAAGGGTGTCCTCAATTGCGTACATCAACACTGATACCGGTATGGTAAGTGGCGACCTCGTTGCATTAATTAACGACGGAAATACGGCGGTGGGCGACAACATTCAGATTACTGCGTTTTTCGAGCAGACAGGAACTGGTACGATCTCGCTGTTCTACGATGATGCTGATTTAAGTGGCACAATTTTAGATCGCGTGGATGGCACAGGCTATGATGACGGCATCGAGATTGCGCGCTTTACCTCAGTTGCTGATGCAGGTCTATCGTCGTTTACGGTAAATGTTGCAGTGACTGGTCTGGGGCTTTCAACAGGTGTGAGCAGTCCTGATCAAGGTACCGGTTCTACCAACCAGTTCGAATTCGAGATTACGGCAGCTACAGACTTTGTTAATGCAGACTATCTGATTGGTTTTGATCAAGAAATGCTCATCTATGATCTGCGCTTCACTGGAACGCAGGACGTAAATACAAACAGCGGTGATGAGCTTCCTGTATTCACACCGACCGCATTCTTTGTTGGTGGTAGTGCCTTCTATCCTGATACGTCAGTAAACTCGACAGATGATATCATCTTTCAGGTTGATGCTAGTGTTCAACTCTCAACAAAAGCGATACCTGAGCCGAGCATCATCGCGCTGCTCAGTGCTGGTCTGCTGGGAGCAGGTTTCATCGGGCGTCGTCGCCGCGTGAACCGCTGATTATCAATCAGCAGTAGACTCTAAATGACGGCAAAAGGCCCGCAGTTTTACTGCGGGCCTTTTTGTTTATATCCTAGGTAAGAGGTAACCCACTTCCTGGTGCATTAGCAATGAAGACAAACCCCATCGATTTTCTCCTGTCAGCAGTCTGTATTGCTATGCTGTTATTCGCTGCTGGAGTCTGCGCATGGGCTATATCGGTTGATAGCGCCTATCATGTTGTGGTTGATGTCCTTGTGTTTCTTTTTTTCTACGGATTATTATCCGCTGTGCTTCTGGCGGTACTGCGAAAGTTCATGCGCTATCCAGAAGGCCAGTTTTCAATGGATTCTGCCGAATTCACCTACTGGAAGCTTGTCGCTGTTTTGACGGATCTGGCGGAGAAGTCCTGGTCACCGTTCACGACGGTGTTCACCCAACCGTTGATACATGCAGCCTTTGGTGTTAAAGCTGGAAAGCAAGCCGCGTTCGCCGCGATAATCCGTGACCATCCTCTTATCCAAATCGGTGATTATGCGACCCTCGGGCAAAACTCCGTAATCACGGCCCATGCGATTACCCATGATTCCATTGTTTTGAAACCGATACACATCGGCAAGAATGCAGTCGTCGGGATCAACTGTGTAGTGATGCCAGGATTGAGAATGGGGGAGAACGCTGTACTTGCACCCGGTTCTGTGACTGTGATTGACACGCAAATACCTCCTAATGAACTGTGGGGCGGTATTCCGGCAAAGAAGATCAAAGACCTTCCCGTAGGACAGTGAGCATTTCAGTGATCCAAGCCGGTGCTGGAATCTCTTGGTTATGGTGCCTTCAATGCCCGGTTTCAGAAGGGTGGGTGGAACATTTTCTTGACAGATTTTATGATCACCCTAGCGGGCAGGCAGGATGTCAAGATGCGCTGTTTGTATGTGCCTTTAACTGAGGCAACAACCGGATGCTTTCGTCCGAGCGCCGCAAGTGAGACCCTCACCGCTATTTGAGGATCATCGCGGTGGCTGACAGCGCTTTCGTAGGCGCCTGCATTTTTATCAAATTCCGTTTTGGTCGGGCCTGGAACCAGGGTTTGCACTTCTATGCCTTTATCCTGCCATTCTCCATGCAAAGCCTGACTGAAACTCTGCACAAATGCCTTTGATGCTGCATAGACGGCCATGTACGGAACAGGTTGGTACGCGGCTTGTGATGACACGTTTATTACAGCGGCTGGTTTACTGGACTCGAGATCGGGAAGAAACGAGTAACAAAGGGTAACCATGGCGTTGATATTCAGCCGCAGCATCGCCTCGTAACGCTCAATAGGCACCTGCTCGAAATACCCCCAGGCTCCAGCTCCGGCGTTGTTTATCAAAAGACTGATGTGAATGTCGCGTTTTTCAACGCGTTGCTTCAGCGTTTTTCCAGCCATCCGCTCACTCAGGTCGATACTCTCGGCTATAGCTTCGATCCGGTGTTTTGATGACAAGTTGTTAGCCAGATCCTGCAATACGCGCTCCCGCCGCGCTACCATTACGAGATTGATTCCCTGACCGGCTAGTTGTTCGCAAAATGCCCTGCCTATCCCTGAAGATGCGCCTGTAACCAGCGCCCATTTGCCCTGTAGATTCTGCAACATTGCTTATCTCCGTTTACTGGCCAAGAAGTGTTGAATATCATTTATTGAGCATATGATCGGCAATCCGCAAAGCGTTCGCTGCTATTGTGAGGGAAGGGTTGGTCCCGCCACTGGAAGGAAAGAAGGAGCTGTCGACGATGAACAGGTTATTGATACCGTGCGCGCAGTTGAACTTATCGACTACACTGATACTCGGGTCATCACCCATGCGGCAGGTGCCACTGACGTGCGCAAGCCGCTCATTATTTTCTGCCTGCTTGATCAATACATAGCGCCAAGGATGGAGGACCTTCTTCATTAACTGACGAAATCGTTGTATACGCTGCTGATCATAAGATCCTATACGATACCGGAGTTGAATCCCGGTTTCGCCATCAGGCAGCACCCGGTTCTCTGCGTAGGGGAGGTCCTCAAGCGTCGCGGCCAATACCAATCGGTTGCACATGGCTCTGTCCAGTACGTAACGGGCGAGTGGTTTAACTGCTGTAAACAAATATGCCGCCAGCGGCACCGGGCTGTTCTTCAAATCATGCACTAATGATTCTACGATAATTGGTGCTGGGGGTAACCATCCAAACGACTGAACAGTCCCCAGTTTTTCACCGTTACTGGCGTAGTAGTCATTAAAGGCGATCTCCTTGGAGTTTTCTTTTGCATCTGGTTTAATGCCGGAAAGCAGCGCATATAGATCCACAAAATGTCGCATCAGATTACGTCCCACCATTCCCGACTCGTTGGCGAGACCGTCTGGTGCATTCCTCCCTGCAGATCTTAACAAGATGACCGGTGTAGCAAGCGCGCCGGCGGCGAGAATAATGTTGTTTCCGCAAAGCCGAATTTCCCGCCCCTTCCGGATTGCAATCAGGCTAGTTGCGCGACCAGCGTTCGACTCAAGCTTTCTCACCTCGCAACGGTCGAGTAGTCTTGCGCCGTACTGCTCGATTGCAGGTTGCAAACACACCTTGACGCTGTCGTTTTTACATCCGCGCGCGCAAAGGAATCCTTGGCAGGACTGACACTCTGGTACGAATTCGCAGGCTGTTGGCAGTCGGTAAGGGTGCAACCCATTGGTTGCAAGAAAGTTATATAGATGCTGATTGGCAGGGGACAGTGGAGGGGGAGCGATAAGATTTTGTGCTGATCCATGCTCACATAAAGGATCAGCCACACCTCTCACGCGATATAAGTGTTCCGCCTGCTCATAATATTGTTCAAGTGCTTCATAGGAGATCGGCCACTCTCTTGGGAGCGAACTCCCTTCCGCACCTTTATGCCACTTTCCAGGCTCAAAGTCCTCTGGCCAGAAACGTTCCATAGCCCCGCCATAGAGCGCGCTTGACCCGCCGGTACCTGCTCCAATAAATGGAATGTGTGCCTTACGTCTATAATCAGAAATATCCTTGATTTCAGAAGACCATCTGCCGGCTCTTTCAAGGATCTTCCTGTGCCTCGGATTTGGTGCCTCTGGTGTTGTGAAAAAGTTTTCGGCGTAGTCCCCGGTCAGCGACCCTGTTGTAGATAGATGAGAACGGCCCTGTTCGCAAAATAAAACTGACTTACCTGCTTCCGCCAGGCGATGCCCTATCGTTGCACCCCCAATACCTGTTCCGACGATTATGTACTCCCATTCCATTTTCTCTGGGCTAAGTTCCGTTTCCATGATGCATCTCGCTTAATGAGAGAGTGAATTTTAGATTACTATAATTTAGGGTGGGCTTGGCATAAATGTTTTGCAGGTATAGTGGGATGTCTGGAATAGGTAATAATGTCGTGCGATAGTGCATGAGCATGTGGCGCCTCAGAGCGGCAGTGCACTGTTTATTGAA
This sequence comes from uncultured Gammaproteobacteria bacterium, assembly GCA_963701505.1. GTDB lineage: Bacteria > Pseudomonadota > Gammaproteobacteria > UBA9214 > UBA9214 > UBA9214. The sequence goes on along the minus strand of CAVOZZ010000011.1, from coordinate 34,597 downwards.
AAGAAACAAAGAGACACCACACCTTTACGAGTCGCACAGGGTGAGCCGCCCCGGAAATTCCGGAGGCCCGTTTGTTTGAGTCAGGCCACCATGGCTGACTCTCCCAGTTGTTTATAGTAGGCCTGCTCGAACTCTGCAGGTAGTATGTTTCTAATCGGTCCCAGCAGCCTGCGATGGTTGAACCAGTCTACCCATGCCAGGGTAGCGTATTCCACCGGGTCGATGGATTGCCAGGGTCCTCTGAAATAGATGACCTCGTTTTTGAACAAACCAATGACTGACTCGGCCAGGGCATTGTCATACGAGCCACTTGCGAGTCACTCGTGGTACCTCCGAACACTGGATTCCGGCCTCCGTTAGCCACTCGGTGTATCGGATCGCCAGTTTTGGCTTACTCGGTCGCCGTGATGGGCAGATCCCTCGGTGTCTCCGCGGGCCCAGAACGCCTGCCTCAAGCTATCAATAGAATTGAGCGATGATTTCACTTCAAGGATATGAGCAAATGAGTGAAGTAAAAAGGCGAGAATAACATTTAAGATATGATTGTGTCGCAAAATAGCGACATATAACTATGTAATTTACAAACGATTCTGAAACTAACAGATAAAATTGACGGAATCTGGCGACGCTTTTTATTGTTGGCTATCGATTTTTTAAAACTTAATTTCAGCTGGTGTGTTAAATATTTAATATATTCCAATAAATTGGGTGTAAACGGCATGTATTTTGCCTAACAATTCAGAGGTAGCCCCTATATGGTCCGTCGTTATGCAAAACGTATGGTCGATTAAATTTGAAAATCGGTGACCCTCTAATGAATTTATCTGACAATTTTCATCGGTATCTTGAAGCAGAGATAGCGGTAAATGAAAGACAGCGTGTTGAAGCGCATCAGCTACGATATGATGTTTACTGTAGGGATCGTGGCTACGAGGACCCAGCTAACTTTTCAGATGGCTTAGAGAAGGACAAATTCGATAATAATTCCGTACACGCGCTGGTTCGTCACAAGCCGTCAAATCAGGTCGCAGGGGTTGTACGACTGGTTTTCCCAGATAGCTCAAACCCTGAAAATCCATTACCTATTGAGTTGCATTGCGGCGACAATTTTGACCATGCGGTATTAGATCAGTTCGAGTTTTCCAGAACCCATATCGCAGAAGTATCGAGATTTGCAGTTTCGAGACAATTCATCAGTGGAGCTGGAATCCAAAAGCCTGCTGGGGATGACTCCAGCCGGTATTTTCCGCATATTTCACTGGGTCTGATTGCCATGCTCTTTGTTGCTAGCACGCATCATCAGATCACGCACTGGTATGCTGTCATGGAACCTTCATTGAGTCGGCTGCTTTCTCGTTCTGGTATTGACTTTACACCGATTGGCCCAATCATTGATTACCATGGCAAACGTCAGCCAATGATTGCAAAAGTTAACCATCTTTTGGCTAATATCAGTCAAAAAAGATATGATTTTTTCAAGTTTATCGAGGGCCTCGGAGGTATACCGGCTACCTTTTTTGACGATATGCTTCCCTGTGAATTGGCAAACAATGATGTTTACTTGAGCGCCGTCGGCTAGTAATCGGGAAGATCGATTTGCAAAGTTCAAAAAGTCAGCTGAAAAATACACCCTAATGGTTATTTAATAGGAAATTTTTCAGCGATAACGAATGGCTCTGGCATGTTAAGTCGGGCCAGAGAATAGAAAAAGGGGCGATTAACTGCCCCTTTTTCTATTTGTCTTGTGATTGTTTCGCTCGTGACCGTCTGGTCGATACATCGTATGATATCGAGCATGAATAAATTCATGTTGGTTAAATCAGTCTATAAACGGCAGTCCATCCTCTGATTTCAGGGCTATAGACATGATGCACCTGGCACTGCGCAATCTGTCCCGGCACCAGAAACGGACCGCCATTGGCATGGCAACTATAAGTTTTGGGGTGGTCGCGTTGTTGCTTGCTGGCGGATTCATCGAGTGGATCTTTTGGGGTATGCGGGAAAGTACCATTCAGTCGCATCTTGGCCATATACAAGTGACACGACCTGGCTACTTTCTGAGCGGCAGTGCTGACCCATATGCCTTTCTATTGCCTGATGATCTGCTGGAACAAGCAGATCTTGAAGCCGTCCCTGAAATAGCAGTAATGTCACCGCGGCTCACATTTACCGGACTGATCAGTCACGGTGATGCCACCATCGGCTTTATAGGTGAGGGCGTGGATCCGGAAAAAGATGCAGCTCTCAGCAAGGGATTGACTATCGTTGCAGGTGTGGAGCTAAATTCTTGTGATTCTGATGGTATGTTCCTTGGCGGAGGGCTGGCAAGAAATCTGGGTGTGACTATCGGCGATACGGTCATATTACTGGCAAACACTGCCACCGGAGGGATGAATGGTGTCGAGGGCACGGTCTGTGGATTATTTCATAGTGCCTCTAAAGAATTTGATGATGCCGCATTAAGGGTGCCGCTTGAAGTTGCCAGGCAATTGTTGCGCACATCGGGCGCACACAGATGGGTGTTACTGCTGGATAAAACAGAGCACACTGATAATGTCCTGCAGAAATTACAGGCGCAGTATCCTGAGGCTACAACCCGATTGCAGTTCACACCCTGGTATACACTGGCTGATTTCTACAACAAGACAGTAAAACTGTTTTCAAAGCAGATGCATGTCGTTCGCTCCATAATTGGCTTGATTATTATCCTGAGTATTTCCAATATCCTGATTATGAGTGTTCTGGAGCGTACCGGAGAGATTGGCACGTTGATGGCGATCGGGTTAAAGCGCGGGAATATACTGTATTTATTTTTAAGTGAGGGCTTGATGCTGGGGATGATCGGTGGGTTGTTTGGTGTTGTCATAGGATCAATTCTCGCCTTTGTAATATCAGCAGTTGGGATCCCCATGCCTCCCCCTCCTGGTATGGATACCGGTTATACAGGCGAAATCATGGTGTCCTGGCAACTCGTAGCGGGGACTTTGTCAATCGCTGTACTAACCACGTTATTTGGCAGCCTTTATCCTGCATGGAAGGCCTCAAATATGAAGATTGTTGATGCCTTGCGTTATAACAGATGATGTCAAAAGTGCAGATATTGTTATATCTTCTGTTGCAATCCCATTTCGAATCTCCTGACGGTTATGTTCCTGCTGGCATTCCATAACATCTTTAGGCATAAAATCAGGACCATTTTAACTCTTTCTGCAATCGCCTTTGGAGTGGTGGGCTTGATACTCACTGGGGGCTTTGTAGAAGATATCTTTATCCAGTTGCAGGAGGCAACAATTCATTCACAGCTGGGTCATTTGCAATTATACCGAGCTGGTTATTCAGAGTTGGGACGACGGGATCCGTACCAATACATGATCGATGATTCCAAACAGATAACTGACAGGATTGCCGATTTGCCAGAAGTATCTGATGTCTTACAGAGGGTGATTTTCTCAGGGCTTGCGAATAATGGCCGAGCGGATCTTAATATAATCGGTGAGGGGGTTCAGCCGGACAAGGAGAGGCGACTGGGGACGGTAATGAGCATCATCAGTGGACGGCAGCTCACTTCAGCAGATAGCTATGGCATGCTGGTTGGCCAAGGAGTGGCTCAAGCATTGCAGATGAATCCGGGCGACTATCTCACCTTGCTTGTCAGCACGACTGATGGCGCACTTAATAGTCTTGAATTCGAGGTGATTGGCATTTTCAGGTCATTTGCCCGGGATTATGACAACAGTGCTGTGCGGATACCATTGGCAGCAGCGCAGGACCTGATTGGCACTACGGGGATTCATAGTGTTGTTGTTTCTCTTAATTCCACACAGGCTACAAATACTATTGCAACGCATCTGAAACAGGAACTCGCAGCATCTGAATATGAAGTAAAAACCTGGTATGAGCTTGCCGATTTTTACAACAAGGCGGTCGAACTATATCGCACCAGTTCGCTGTCTTGCAGTTCATTATCCTGTTGATGGTGTTACTCAGCGTGGCAAATAGCGTGAACATGGCAATCTATGAACGCGTGGGGGAATTCGGTACGCTGATGGCATTGGGTAATAAACAGGCTGATATTTTCAGACTGGTTCTCATGGAAAATATATTGCTGGGGCTGTTGGGTGCGACAGTGGGGGTGCTTTCCGGTATGGTTCTGGCGTGGGCCATATCCAGGTATTGGCATTGAAATGCCGCCACCCCCGAATTCCGATATTGGCTACACCGCCTATATCCGTCTTGTTCCCCGGAGTGATCGTCATGGCTTTTGCGATAGGTGCAGCTGCCACGCTGTTCGCAGCACTACTCCCAGCTATTCGTGTGGCACGATTGCCTGTGGCTGATGCCTTGCGGAAGAATGTGTGATATTTATTCCAAATATTACTTGACCAGTTTTTTCAGGTATTGTTTTGTGAATGTCTTGTCAGGTAGTTCTCGCAACATCATATTGCTGTAATCCAGTGACAGAGCGTCCCTTCCTGGTCAGCCCGTCTACCATTTCAAGTCGGGTCGGGCGCACTGCACCCCGCCATTTCCTTGTAGGCTTGATAGTGACAGGTTTTTATCAGCCGATTGGATACTGAGAAAAATTCGGCTTTATAGGGTCTGAAATTAGCCTGATTGACCCAGTAAAGAACCCGGTGATAGGTAACTCCCTTGCGTGCTGCGATCAGTTCAAGTGCTGAAGTAGGTTTCATGCTCGATAATCTTCGGTGCCTAATAACATGGGTTCATAGTCCCCGGTGAAGTTGGCACGGGCGATATCTCCATTGGAAACCTCACCGGTTAACTTTGCAGATAGAGGTAGACGCACAGGCTGGGAGAGATTGGGTAAAAATGCCCATAGATCATGCTCCCTCATCAACAGAATATTACCTTTGTCGATCGCAGGTGCGATGGTCATCAGCAGGGTTTTATCATTCCCTTTGGATAGAATCCGGTATTCCTTGATCTCAGGATCCTGTTCAGGTTTTGTTGTGGTGATTTTGACATCAACCTGAAACCCTTCTGCTGGAAAGCGAATATGATCCGCCTTTTCTACTATCTGTTCGGGTGTGAGTTCCATCTTAGCTGTATCAGTCGCTGGTGATGCCAGCGTTGCTGAACTCCAGGCGAGAGTTTGTGTAAAGAAGGCAACCAGCAGGTAGTACATGGCCATCGGGAATAGTTTATTGCGCTGTGTATTTGACATGGGTCGATTACCGATAGTTGTCTTACGATTCTGTCGTGTCGATGTTATCAGAATTGTATTGTCTGGATCTGTTGTTATGAACAGATAGTCCGCGGCTTATCAATCTTGACTATTGTTATACCTGTATTTAGGTGTCAATTTTATTCGTAAGTTACTAGAATACGCAGCATTTCAATACGCAGCATTTCGGGTGGTTCTACATGAGACTTGCCAGGTGACCATTTATGGCTGTAGAAAATGAAATATTAGTCAGAGTTGTGGGAGTTTCCAAGGAATACGCCTTTGGGAAACAACAATTGCTGGCACTAAAGAATGTCTCAATGTCTGTCCTGAAGGGGGAATTTCTGGCAATTGCAGGCCCATCCGGAAGTGGGAAATCAACACTGTTGAATTTAATCGGTTGCATTGATACACCATCGAGTGGCAGCGTCTATGTTGAGGGGCGGAAGACAACAGGGCAGACTGCCGATCAGCTTGCCGAATTGCGAGCACGGAGAATTGGTTTTGTCTTTCAGACATTCAATCTTTTGCCCGTTCTGTCTGCATTTGAAAATGTAGAATATCCATTGCTTCGCATTATGAAAGATAAGCGTTCACGTCGTGAGCATGTATCTCGCTATCTGGAGCTTGTAGGTGTGATTGATTTTGCTAAACACCGACCCAATCAACTCAGTGGTGGTCAACGGCAGCGAGTCGCGATTGCAAGGGCTCTTATTACCCAGCCAGGGATTGTATTAGCCGATGAGCCAACCGCCAATCTTGATCATAAGACCGGTGGTAGTATTCTTGAATTAATGAGCCGTATTAATCAGGATAGTGGTACTACCTTTATCTTCTCTACCCATGATCAACGGGTGATAGATATGGCGGGTAGAGTATTGAATATCTGTGACGGTGAAATTGTCACGGCATAGGTAACAGAGTAAGGAACTGTACTGGACGTTGGTCTGGATGTGTTGGAAATTATTACAAACTACGGCACTGTCTCATCACAGTGCATAAATGCTAAGCATTTAGTTTATTCCAGATTGCAGGTTATTAAGGTAACCGCCGTGAGCTGTTTCGTTTGATCAGTATATGGCGACTTTTCTAGAACGAATACCGTACAGTACCATAGACCCGGTCGCTGTCATCAAAGCGCCCGAACAATCCGATTGAGTCACCACCAAAGATATCGACACCGACCGCCAGCCACCAGTTGCTGGACAAATCCCAGGTAATCTTCGGTCTTAGCATCCAGTCAGATCGATTGAGTCCTGAAATCAGCAGTATTTCGCCTTCTGTATTACTGTTGAATTCGGTGCTGGCATACAGACTGACCCCGCTTTCAAGCCGGTCAAATAAATTATTTGCATCGTAGTCTGTGTACCAGCGCTGGAAAAACTGAAAGTTTAGCAGCGTGTTATCCGGGGTGGTATGTTCCAGTCCGATGACATAATCAACAGTATTCTGCTGTACCACACCCGTCAGGTTGTTGTTGTCTTCAACGTTGAACCAGCGGTCTTTGGTATAAATAGCCTCACCTTTAAGCAGTACCAAACCAAAATCCTTTGCCAGGGTAAGACCTGCCTGGTTGATCTTGTCATGCTCGGGTGTGATTACTGCCTGACCGTTTGTCACGCTGGTGGAAAAGAAGGGTGCTGCATCTACGCTGTGGTAAAAAAAGCCGGACACATCCCAGCCGGCTTTCAGCATGGAGAGTCGCAAGCCATAGGCGCTGTTGGACAGTTTTTGAGCAGGCTGATCGTCGTTCCTGATTGTTGGGTTTCCCGGGAGTGGTTTGGTACCCAGGGGATAGAAATCATCGCCGGGTGCACCGATCTCGTTATAGGTCATGTAAGGGATCCAGATCGCCTCGGAATGAAAGTCACCCTTGAAATGTTCAGCACGTATCGCCCATTGCGGGATACGAATGAGGTCGAAATCTTCCGCGACAAACTGGCGTGTGTCCTTGGCTGATACGACATCAGCAAAGAACAGGCCTACCATCTCACCCCAGATGATGTTTTGTCTGCCAAGACGGAAATCCCAGTCACCTGCAGATAAATCCAAATATGTTTCATACACCTCTGCTTCCAGCTGGCGATTGTCTTTTACACGATCAGAGTAGAAGTCATTCAGGTTAAAAACAGCATCGTATACGCCGCGGGCACTTGCTTTCCATGAGACGTTTGAATTCACGCGACCACTGGCCTCAAGTTCCAGGGTATTACGGAACATTGAGAGATGATCAGGTGATGGGTAGGTATAAGCAACTTTTGAATTTAAAAAGCCGCCGAAATTGTACTTGCTACTCTCGCTATTGAATTCAGTGAGCCAGCCCTCGCCGGGGATGTTTTCTGTTTCGTCTGCTGTTTCAAGCTCGTTAGGGCCGGGGACAGGCATAAACAGGTCATCAAAGCTGGTAGGGTCGTTTGACTGATCCTGTCCTGTGACAGCCTGTGCCACTGACGTTATATTTCCGGGGTCACTGGGTGCTGTCTGGGACGCCTGTGTATTGTCTCCTGTATTGATCCTTGTATCTGAGGATGTATCGTTTTCGACAAGAAATCCTTGTATCCCGCTCGATTCGAGTTGTAAACGTACGTTTTCTGCAGCCAACCTGTCTGGATAAGGGCCGACGCGTACATGATTCAGGGCTGTTGGACCAGGTTTGACCTTATAGATATCAGCGGGGAAGCCTTGATTTTCAAGTTGTGTTACACGCCGCTCTGCGCGCGCGCTATCTGAAAAGGCGCCAATCTGAACGGTGTATTCGGCCCGGGAGCTAGTATGAATTTGCAGCAGGAGGACTCCTGCGATGCTCGCTAGCAGCCTTTTCCTGGTACGACTTGCTGGTCTTAAACAATTCATGTTGTAGACAACGTCTGAAACTTGAGCCCATATGTCATATTTAAAAGCTGCCTGCCTGATCCCGAATAAACGAGTCGAATAATACAGGAGGATATGTATGTACTCACCTTATTAAGGAACTTCTCGTATTAATTCTCCAGCCTTTTACAGGGTATGCCGCCATGCATATCATTAAGCAACGATCCAAGATGGAATAAAGAGGCCGTTTTGTCCGGGCCTTGTGTGTCAAAGCTTAAATATTGGCTGATTTCCAACTAGTTTGCGGGTATCGTACTCCACGTTATTGGCGTTCTATTTTGAAAAGATTTTTAGTCACAGTTTTTGTTCCCTGTTCCAGGCCTTAAACACAGGTGTGTGGTTGTGTCAGGGCGTCATCTTCCGATGCATTCTGGTTATTAAAGGCTAAACATTACTGTTTGTTATCAATGTAATTTACATGTGACATTTAATCCTGAAGGCATTATAGTCATACACCATAGGTGACTGATATTTGACGCTAGATTGGCCTGAATAATTTTGTGTCGCGTGCCGTAAATACAATAATAGACAGGGAATACTCCAGCAATCATTATCCACAGAGGTTCAACCATGTATGCTACAAAATCTTCCTCAGCTGTAGTCACAGCTGGCGTTATCTTTTTGATTTTGCTGGGTTTGTCAGGGTGTGCGACCAAGTATCCGCCGCTTGAGGGCGGGCCGCCTCCTGCGCAGGTAACACCAGATTACATCATCGGTGCGGGTGACAGTGTTGAAATCTTTGTGTGGCGCAATCCGGAGCTGTCCAGCAGTGTCACCGTGCGACCGGATGGCAAGATCACTACCCCGCTGATCGAGGATGTCCCCGCCAGCGGCAAGACGCCGACCCAGTTGGCGAGAGACATGGAACAGGAGCTCTCGGTCTACGTCAAGAACCCGGTCGTCACCGTCATGGTTAACGGTTTTGTGGGTCCCTACAGCGAACAGATCCGTGTGGTTGGTCAGGCAACCAACCCGCAATCACTGCAGTATAAAGACCAGATGACGCTGCTGGATCTGATGATTGCAGTCGGTGGGCTGACGGAGTTTGCGGACGGTAATCGCTCCAGCATCGTGCGTGTGGTAGATGGTGAATGGCAACAATTTGGTGTGCGTATCGATGACCTCATCAACGGGGCAGATATCAGTGCCAATGCCTATGTGCTGCCTGGCGATATCCTGATTGTCCCCGAGTCCTGGTGGTAGTAAATATTCCCAGGATTGCTGACAGCTTTTAGCCGGTATGCGAACAGTTGGCGAAATGGCGGCAACAGGGCTGGACATTTCAGGGCGGGTAGGGTTCAAGGATCCGGCAGGAGGTGGCAGTTCTCGTTGAAATGTAGAGTGAACACTTTGGTGTGAATAGGGACATTATTCTGAAATGCGTGAACTTTACGAACAGCTACTAATTTATATACGGGGTATCTGGCGTTACCGCTGGTTCATGATGCTGGTGGCCTGGCTGGTCTGTATTGTCGGCTGGGGCGTTGTCTATCAGCTTCCTGACAAGTACAAGTCAGAGGCCCGGGTTAATGTCGACACCCAGTCCATGCTGGAGCCGATGCTGAGTGGGTTGACGATCAGCACGAATACCTCACAACGGGTACAGCTGGTGACGCGCACCCTGCTCAGCGGCCAAACCTGGAAAAGCTGGCGCGGATGACAGACCTCGATCTTGTGGCCCTGACGCCTTCCGATATGGAGGCATTGCTGGATGATCTGGGTGAGCGATATCACGATATCCAGTACCCGCGAGCAGGATCTGTATACCCTCTCCTATGCCAACAGTGACCGGCAGCTTGCCAAGCGCGTAGTGCAATCATTGCTGACCATTTTTGTCGAGAGCACCCTCGGTGAGAAGCGTGAAGAAACAGACTCTGCACAGGAATTCGTCGAGCAGCAAATCAAGGAATACGAGGCCAAGCTGGAGGCGGCTGAACTGCGCCTTGCCGAATTCAAGCGCACCCACATGGGCATGATGCCCGGGTCGGAACAGGATTATTACGGGCAGTTGCAGGAGGCGAAATCGGACCTGCAGCAGGCGCAGTTGTCGCTTAGCGAAGCGGTTAACCAGCGTAACCAGTTCAAGCAGCAGATGGAGGATGACGAGGATTCCTATCTTATGTTCAGCGAACTGCAGCCTGGAGTAGGCTCGGCGCTTGATATGCGGATACAGGAACTCTACGGAGCGCATGGACGAACTGCTGATCAGGTACACCGAGAAGCATCCCGATGTGGTCGAAATAAAAAATCTGCTTGCCGTACTGGAACAAAAGCGCGAGGAAGAACGTGCGTTGATGGATGAAATGGATCTGGGTCCGGCGGACAATCCGGTCTATCAACAACTGAAAATGCAGCTGGCACAGGCTGATGCCACGGTTGCCTCGATGCGTTCACGGGTCGGCGAATACCAGCGGCGTGTTGACCGCCTGCAGGAGATGGTTGACACGATCCCAAAGATTGAGGCGGAACTCAAACAGCTTGATCGTGACTACAGCGTTCATCAGAAAAATTACCAGGCACTGCTGGCGCGACGGGAAGCGGCAAATATTTCCGAACAGGCCGAGATCAGCGGGGACCAGTTCAAGTTCCGGGTAGTCGATCCACCGCGGGTACCTCTACAGCCATCGGCCCCCAACCGGCCGTTATTAATGACAGGGGTGCTGCTTGGGGGCATTGTCGCCGGAGCCTCGCTGGCACTGTTGCTGTTCCTGTTGCGGCCTACCTTTGACAGTCCGCGCACAGTCATGGAGGTTCTGGGCCGGCCGGTGCTGGGTGGTGTGTCGATGATTCACAACAGGGAATGGAGCAACAAGCACAGGCAAGCACTGATTGCCTTTAGCCTGGCCGGTATAGGACTCCTGGCGCTCTATGTCGGGGTCCTGTCTGTCGGCGGACTGGGTAACAATCTTGCAGCAATCAGTGGGGCGGGGCTGATGAGTATCTTTGAGAAGGCCTTTGAGAAGGCAGGCAAGAGTTCTGACAAGCGCCCGGCAGACGAGCTGTTTGTCGATCCTGCAGATGAATTGCCGGATCTTCCCGGGTACCCCGCAGAGGATGAATCTGACTCCGTGTTGGTGGACGCTGCGGACAGTAGCGAAGCGGTGGAAAGTGTCGCGCAGCCGGAACCGTGGAACGAAGCGTCTGTCATCTGCCGGTTCGGGCAAGCTGGTCAAGCTGGATCTCAGTGGGTTGAAAGCCGCAGGGCTGGTCGATCCCGGCTCAAAGGAAGTCAACCGGACCACTGAGGAGTTCAGGCGCATCAAGCGTCCGCTGCTCATGAATGTCAGGGGCGAGGGTGCAAGCGTTGTTCCTAACGCGAACATGATCATGGTGAGCAGTGCGCTGGCCGGCGAAGGCAAGACCTTTACCTCGATCAACCTGGCCATGAGCATCGCCATGGAAATGGACAAGACGGTACTGCTGGTGGATGCCGATGTTGCGAAACCTGATATTACCGCACGCCTCGGCGTTGATGCGGAAATGGGGCTGATCGATGTGCTGCTGGACGACAGTCTCACGTTGTCGGACGTCCTGCTGAGGACGGATATCCCCAAGCTGACCTTGCTGCCATCCGGCAGACGGCATGTGCATTCAACAGAATTGCTTGCCAGTGAGCGGATGAGGCAGCTGACGCTGGAACTTTCCAGTCGTTATCACGACAGGATCGTGATTTTCGATACCCCGCCGCTGCTGCTGACCAGTGAGGCGAGGGTGCTGGCGGGGTTGATGGGGCAGGTTGTCATGGTGGTCGAGGAGTCCGTCACACCGCAACATCTTGTCAAGGAGGCCGTCGAGTCACTGCAGGATAACGAAATTGTGGGGATCGTCATGAACAAGGGCGCGCGCGCGCCAGGTGTCGAGGGTTACGGCTATTACGGCTACTATCCTTACGGAAGCAAGAAAACCGGTACCCCCTGAATTGACAGAAACCATGGCTCAAACCCGGAATTTTAGCTGGCTGCAGCCAACCCTGGTGGCTTTTCCTGTTGGGCGCAAATGCGGTCAAGGCCGGGGACTGGGACATCACGCCGCGGCTCACTGTGGGGGGCGGTTACAGCGATAATATCTTTCTTGAACCGAAAGGCACGGGTGACTGGATCGGAGAGGTGACACCGGGGATCAGCCTTCGCGGTGAAAGCGCCAGGACGAGCGCTTTTCTCGATTACCAGCTGCAGAATGTCTTTTTCCAGGATAATAGCGACGGCAACAGTTCCTATAACCAGTTAAACTCCGGTGCAACCGTTGAATTGTCGAAAGATCTCTTCTTTGTTGATGCAACTGCGAGGGCTGGTCAGGCGGCTATCTCTGCAACCCAACCGATCTCTGTCGGTAACCTCAATATCAATTCAAACCAGACAGACTTCGTAACCTACAGTATTAGCCCCTATCTGCAGAGCCGTCTTGGCAGTTATGCGGATGCCAGGCTCCGCTACCGATACAGTGAGACTTTGTATGATACGAATGAGGCCTCTGATGCAACCATCAACGAATTCGATGCAAATTTTATCAATGGACGCAACTTCAAAGAGATAGACTGGTATGCCAACTACAACTATCGTAACGTAGCACGCGACAGTGCATCAGATCTTACCTATGAAAGTGCCGATAGTGAGGCGCGCTACCGGCTAAACAAGGAGTTCAGCCTGGTCGGGCAGGCGGGCTATGAAAACAATGACAACGTCGGCCGGAATAACATAAATGGCCCGTACTGGGCGGCTGGAGCGAACTGGCAACCGAGCCGTTTTTACTCACTGCAGGCGTTGACGGGTAAAAACCTGACAACCGCAACCGTTGGTTTATATCCAACCGTCCGTACCTCCTTCCTGGTGAACTACAGGGATCAACAGGTAGGCACGAATCCTGGGCCGCGATGGACCTTCGATTTTAATCATTACACCCGCCGTACCAACTGGAACGCACGTTATTATGAAGAAACGACGACGGTGCAGCAGCTGACGTCACAGACAGAGGTGAGCTTTCTCGGAGTAGATCCCATTACCGGGGAAGTCAATCCGAACCCACAGCCTGGTGATCTGCTGGTCGAGGTCCCTACTGAAGTTTCGTCCCTGACAAATGAAGTGTTCGACCGTAAACGTGCCAGCGGCTCAGTTGGCATGAAGACAGGAAAAAACGGCCTGCTGCTTACACTGTAGAATGACCGGCGTGAAAGCCAGGAGACGCAAACGGTTCAAACAACACGCGGCATAAGCTGGAACCTGGAACCGCAGGCTGGCACCACGAACCAACTCAGTGCTCACGGCCTCATGGCGGCAGACAACGAACGAGCAGGGCACTGAAGATCAGAACGCGAACGACACTAACCTCTGGTATGTCCAGGCGACGTTGCTGCGACAGATCAGCCGCAAAACCCAGGGCTCAATCTTTTTGCGACATACAGAACAGCATTACCCTGACAATGACCAGCTTGGCTATAATCAAAACCTGATCTTTGCACGTTTGATCATGACCTTTTGACATGTATCAGGCATTCTACAATTTAAGGGCAAAACCCTTTCGCTTGAGCCCGGATCCGCGGCTTCTCTTTCACAGCAAGGTGCACAGCAAGGCCCTGTCCTACCTGCGCTACGGGCTGCAAACCGGTGAGGGCTTCGTGGTGATTACCGGTGGTGCGGGCACCGGAAAGACCACGCTGGCCCGTCTGATGCTGTCAAAAATCAACAAGTCAAGCAGTCATTGCCGTCGAACTGGTGACTTCGCAGCTGGAGTCGGATGACATGCTGCGCCTGGTCGCGGCGGCACTGGGGCTTGCACACCAGGATTTACCCAATTCAACCCTGTTGAAGAACATCGAAATGTATCTCATGGCCAGGGCGCGCGAAGGCAAGCGCGTACTGCTGCTGGTCGACGAGGCGCAAAACCTGTCCCGCGGTGCCCTGGAGGAACTGCGCATGCTGTCCAACTTCCAGGTCGGTGAGAAGTCGTTGCTGCAGACCTTCCTCCTCGGCCAGGATGAATTTCGTCCCATGCTGCAGTCTGCCGGGAATGGAGCAGTTTCGCCAGCGGACGATTGCCTCCTTTCATCTTGAGCCCTTAAGCAGGGAGGAGGTGCAGGAATATATACTGCACCGGCTGAGCCTCTGTGGCTGGCAGGATACGCCACGCTTTCATGACGAGGTATTTGACAGGATTTACGAACACACAGCGGGTGTACCGCGGCGCATCAACAAGCTGTGTGACCGTGTGTTGCTGCATGGAAGCATAGAGGAGTTGCACGAGATCAGTGTGCAGGATGTCAACCTGGTGATCGCAGACGAAATGCAGGAAATGCATGCCACAGTTAATGCTTCGGTCCAATCGTTGCCGGTTGATGAGGCGTTGGAGCCGCAACGACTTCATGAGAATAATGTACAGCCATTGCGTGCAGACAATAGGATCAGCAACCAGGAGCGCCGCCTGCAGGCGCTGGAACAGAGAGTGGATCTTCTTGAACAGACACTACGTAGTGATCGCAAGCGGATGCAGCGCATGATGATGCTTGCCGTGTCAGACGACAAGGATCAGGAGATGCAGGACGTACTGAAAGAACTGGATGTGGCTGACAGATAGCGATCGCGCTGAAAAAAGTGCCTTCTCCCTACGGGAGAAGGACAGGATGAGGGGATAAGAATCAAGAAGAAGTGTTTATTGAATCGATCCCCTCTCCCCAAGCCCTCCCCCTGTGGGGGAGGGGGTTAGCCGGATGAAGGGCCAATTGATCCGGTTTTTATTCGTAACCAAAACCACCGGTTTAGACGGTGGATTTTTCACGGAAGCACTGCATAAATGGATAGGAAAACAATAACAACTGAAAACACCGACTTCTCGCCTGGCGCCATTCTCTGCGTGGTTGGTGCGCGCCCGAATTTCATGAAGATTGCGCCGATCATCAGGGCGTTCCGATCCGGCCCTGATCCGATTCCTACACGCCTGGTGCATACCGGGCAACATTATGATGCACAGATGAATGATGCCTTCTTCACCCAGCTGCAGATACCGCCGCCGGATATCGAGCTGGAAGTGGGGTCTGCCAGTCATGCCGTGCAGACGGCCGAGATCATGAAGCGCTTTGAGCCGGTCGTGGATGCAGCGTCACCACGGGCGGTGCTGGTTGTCGGTGATGTGAATTCCACCATTGCCTGTGCCCTGGTGGCGGCCAAGAAGAATATCCCGGTGATTCATGTCGAGGCCGGGCTGCGCAGTTTTGACCGTGCCATGCCGGAGGAGATCAACCGGGTTCTGACCGACCAGATTTCCAGCTTGCTGTTCACCACTGAGCCGGTCGCACGCGAGAACCTGCTGCGTGAAGGGCTGGATGAGCGGCAGATCCATTTTGTCGGCAATGTCATGATCGATACCCTGAAGCACTGCCTCGAGCAATCGGTGCCGGCAGCGAAGACCCTGGCAGGCCTGCCCGGGCGTGAGGTTTTCCTAGATGGCGACAGCGGTTATTGCGTGCTGACCCTGCATCGTCCTTCGAATGTCGATGATCCGCGGGTGTTCAGGCAACTCCTCGAAACGGTGCGGACCGTCAGCGAAAGCCTGCCGGTGGTATTTCCCCTGCATCCGCGTACCCGCAACCGGGCGGCTGAACTGGGCCTGCAGGCGCTGCTTGAATCGGACCGCATCGCCTGCCTGCAGCCCCTTGGTTACCTGGAAATGCTCGGCCTTGTCTCCGCGGCACGCCTGGTGATGACGGATTCGGGCGGCCTGCAGGAGGAGACCACGGTGGTCGGTGTGCCCTGCATCACCTTGCGCAACAACACCGAGCGTCCGGTCACTGTCGAACAGGGTACCAATACCATCGTCGGACAAGACCGGGCGCAAATCCTCGCCGTGGTCAACGAGGTGCTGCGTCAATGGTGGCAAGCGCGGACGGGTACCGGAGTTATGGGACGGCCAGGCGGCTGAGCGTATCAAACAGATACTGAACGAGTGGCTGCAGCAGCATGCGCCGCTGGTTGCGACCGGTTAGCGGACAGGTCTGCGGCTTAACTAGTGTCCGTCCATAAATGCTGTAATTTTCTCGCAAAGGCGCAAAGAAAGAAAAAACTTTATGGTCTTTATAAGAATAAGTTATAACTTATCGTCTTTGCTGGAATTATTCGTTCTGGATGGACCCTAACCATGCCTGTGACTCAGTCGGGAAGTACATCGGCCCGTGTCGTCAACGCCATGACGGTCGATGTCGAGGATTATTTCCAGGTCTCTGCCTTCGAAGGCGTGGTACCTCGTGGTGACTGGGAGCGGCTGCCCTGCCGGGTAGAGCAAAATACCGACCAGATCCTTGAACTGTTCGACGGCCATGACGTCAAGGCCACCTTCTTCATGCTGGGCTGGGTCGCCGAGCGTTATCCGGGACTGGTCCGCCGGATTGTCGATGCCGGTCATGAACTGGCCAGCCACGGCTATTCCCACGTCCGCGTCACCCGCCAGAAGCCGCAGGAATTCAGTGAGGATGTCAGCAAAACCAAGGCACTGCTCGAGGCATACCGCGGGTTGTGAGGTGCAGGGCTATCGGGCGGCCAGTTACTCGATTGTTCACGAGACACTGTGGGCGCACGATCTCCTGCAGGAAGCGGGCTACCGCTACAGTTCGAGTGTCTACCCCATTCATCATGACCTGTATGGCATCCCGGAGGCGCCGCGTTTTGCCTACCGGCACAAGGATGGCGGCTTGCTGGAGATACCCGTCACCACGGTGTCGCTGTTCAACCACAACCTGCCGTGCGGGGGCGGGGGCTATTTCCGGCTGCTGCCCTACCGGGTGTCACGCTGGGCCATGCAGCGCGTCAACGGGGCGGACCGCATGCCCTGTGTGTTCTATTTTCATCCCTGGGAGATCGATCCGGAGCAGCCAAGACAGGCCGGGATCAGCGGCAAAACACGCTTTCGTCATTACCTCAACCTGGGGCGAATGAAGACGCGGGTCGAAAGGCTGCTGGATGATTTCAGCTGGGGCCGGATGGATCATGTCTTTTTAGAGTCCCCGATGCGGGATCCGTAAAGCCATCGCCTTTAGGCGATGGATCAGGATGTATGAAATAGGTATTCAGCATAATTAACAACGCGGAAGTTAAACGAAGAATTCCTTCTCCCACAGGGAGAAGGCCAGGATGAGGGGATAAAACCAGGCTGCTGCCTTGATTTACCCCCTCTCCCCAGCCCTCTCCCTGTGGGAGAGGGAGTTAATCGGCCAGATGGCCGATCGACCCGGCTTTTAACCGTAACCCGAAGCCACCGGCTTTAACCGGTGGCGTATTCACCTGATGGTAAGATGCAATCATGAATCTGGCCGTGACACATAACGAGGCAATCGTGATGCCCGACAGGGATGCTGAAATCACGGTGCGGCAACTGACGCCGGATTACCGCGAGCAGTGGGATGCGTTTGTAGAGACCTGTCCCGATGCCACGTTTTTCCATCGTGCCGGCTGGCAAGAGGTCATCGAGACAGGCCTTCGGGCACCGTACCCATTATCTCTTTGCCGAGCGTAACGGCAGGATTGCCGGCGTATTGCCGCTTGGCCATATCAGAAGCCGCCTGTTTGGCAATGCGCTGATTTCAACACCCTTTTGCGTGTACGGGGGGATTGCCACAGAGGACAGTGAGGTATTTTCTGCGCTTGAATCGGCCGCCTGCGCGCTGGCCGAGAGGCTGAAGGTGGACTACCTGGAGATGCGCAACCGGGAAGCCCGGCATGCCGGCTGGCCAAGCAAAGACCTGTATGTAACGTTCCGCAAGTCGATCGACCCGGATCCGGAGAAAAACCTGCTGGCGATACCGCGCAAGCAACGGGCCATGGTGCGCAAGGGGATCAAGGCCGGCCTGAAGGCTGAGTTTGACCGTTCGACTGAGCGTTTCTACGCGGCCTATTCACAGAGCGTGCGCAGCCTGGGTACACCGGTATTCTCCCGTGGCTATTTCGAGTTGCTGCAGCAAGTCTTCGGGGACAGCTGCGACATCCTGACGGTCACACATGACGATGCGCTGGTCAGCAGCGTCATGAGCTTCTACTTTCGTGACGAGGTGCTGCCCTACTATGGCGGGGGGACACCGCTGGCCCGGACCTGAAGGGCAACGATTTCATGTACTGGGAGCTGATGCGCCACAGTTGCGAGCGAGGCCTGCGGGTGTTCGACTACGGACGCAGCAAGCAGGGTACGGGGCCTTATAGCTTCAAGAAGAACTGGGGTTTCGAGCCCGCTCCGCTGCATTACGAATACCACCTGGTGAAGGCCCGGGAGATGCCCGATATCAGCCCCATGAACCCGAAGTACCGCTTGTTTATCAATGCCTGGAAACGGTTGCCGCTGCCGATAACCCGAATGATCGGTCCGTTGATCGCCCGTAACCTGGGCTGAGCCAATGGAAGACCTGCTGTTTCTTGCGCATCGCATCCCCTATCCACCGAACAAGGGGGACAAGATCCGCTCATTCAATATTCTGAAATACCTGGCCCGGCACTACCGTGTGCATCTGGGTGCCTTCGTGGATGATCCGCATGACATGCGCTACTGTGACAAGGTCGAGGCACTGTGCGAATCAACCTGCCTGTTGCCTCTGTCACCGCTACGGGGCAGATTGCGAAGCCTTTCCGGGCTGGTTCAGAACAAGGCGCTCAGCCTTCCTTATTTTTATGATCACCGGATGCAGGACTGGATCGATTCGCGCATCGCCAACACCGGGCTGCAGCGGGTCTTTGTGTTTTCCTCGCCCATGGCCCAATACGTTCTGGGCAAGGAGTTGTCGCAGCTACGGCGGGTGGTTGATTTCGTGGATGTCGACTCGGACAAATGGCGACAGTATGCGGAGCGCAAGCCCTGGCCATTAAGCTGGCTGTATCGCAGGGAGGCAGAGACACTGCTGCAGTTCGAGCGGGATGTGGCGATGAAGTTTGATGCCAGTCTTTTTGTTTCCGCGGAGGAGGCTGCCTTTTTCAGGCAGTTGGTCCCGGAGGCCGCTGCGTCTATCAGTCATCTCGAGAATGGCGTAGATCACGAGTACTTCATGCCAGACGCAGGTTATGAAGATCCTTATGCCGGTTGCCGGGATGTGCTGGTGTTCACAGGTGCCATGGACTACTGGGCGAATATCGATGCCGTGAGATGGTTTGCGCAAGGAGGTTTTTCCCAGGATCCGGGCTGTGGTTGAGGGTGCAGCATTCGTCATTGTTGGCGCGCGGCCAACCAGAGAGGTGCAGGCGCTGTCATCACTGCCGGGGGTGTTGGTCACCGGTGCGGTAAGGGATATTCGGCCTTACCTTGCCCATGCGCGTGTTGCCGTGGCGCCAATGCGTATTGCTCGTGGTGTGCAGAACAAGGTGCTGGAGGCCATGGCAATGGCCAGGCCGGTTATCGCTACAAGCGTTGCGCTCGAGGGAATAACAATAGATGAAGGGGTGGCTGTCCAGACGGCTGATGAAAGGGTTCGATTTGCGGATTTGTGCGTGCGGCTCCTGCTGTCAACCGATTCGCCAGATTTTGCGAGGTCCAGGCAATGGATTTGTCAGAGATATGACTGGGAACGGAACCTTGAGAGGCTACAGGAACTGATTGAAGGGCAGCAGCTGCCAGGGTAACTGGGTTGCCACTGCATCTGCCACAGGATAGTCTGAATGTGACATGCTCCCATGCAACAGCCAGATACATCAATGACGACATCTACTGGAAAATTCCCGTTCAGCGTTTGCAGCTAATCCTGTACGGCCTGCTTGCCGTGCTTTTTGTCTATGCCTATGCAGAAACGTTCAGTTGGCTATGGTACTACTGGATCAAGGAGCAGAACTGGCAGTTCCTGGTCTTCGTGGCCTTTTTGTACATGCTGTGGGACCAGCAAGAATCCATACGGCAGCTGCATAGAAATCCCAGCTTGCTTTGGGGGTCAGCCCTGCTCGTACTGGGATGTGCAATACTACTTGCTGGCCAGGTCAGTGGCACGCAAAGCCTCAGGGAGTTGTCCCTTATCGTAAGTATTTTTGCACTGGTGCTGCTGCTGTTTGGCCCCAATTATGTGTGGAAACTTTTCTGGCCGCTGAGTTACCTGATATTAATGACGTCGCTGCCTTCCCACCTGTTTGAGGAGCTTCGTGCCCCCCTAAAGCTGATTTCAGCAACGGTTGCAACAGACGTGCTGAAGAGTGCCGGTTATGTAATCTACAGGGAGGGCACCTTTCTGTACTTGCCACATACAACGCTGGAGGTGGCAGATTCATGTAGTGGGCTAAATCAGCTTGTCTCGTCCATCGCACTGGGTATACCGATCGCCTATACGCTACTCAGGAGCTGGTGGAAAAGGGTCTTTATAGTGTTCCTGGCGGTTGCCCTGGGCATCGTTATGAACTGGGTCAGGGTCGTACTGATTGCTATCTGGAATTACGAGTCTGCGAAGGAGGTCGTGCATGGACCTTACGGCATCTATGAGCTGCCATTTATATTTCTGATCGGTATTCTGCTGACATCTTTTGTGGCAATTGCCATTTCTCGCGGGGAGGGCGCCAGAGCTCCATGAGGGCCTGTCAGCACGGTCTGCTGCATCCATCAGATCGACTACCCGGGGTACGCGGTATCCCATGAACTTTTTCGCCGCTATGGTGATTCTGCTGGCTACCTCTACGTATCTTTATACCTGGAAAGCGGAGCCTGTCTATCTGGACACGGGATTTTCGGACTTTCCGTTGAGCATTGCCGGGTTCCATGGAGAACCGGTCGACAAGCTGGATCGTCCATTTTACAGTGGTGTGGCGCACAATGAGCTGATCATGAAATACACGAGCCGCGACGGTGAGGTTGCAATGGTGTACGCAGGGTATTTCCATTCCCAGAACCAGGAAGAGGAGCTGATAGACTATCGATACACCTGGTTGCATAGCGGTGCTGGCATTATTGAGCTTGAATCATCGCCATCACCCATCCTGATGAATCTGAGAAGGCTCAATATCCCGTCCGGAAAATCAATCGTGATATTTGGTTACGATGTAAATGGCCGACAGATCGTCGAACCTGTAAAGGTTAAGTTTGCGTCCCTTGTCGATGCCCTGGTGAGTCGCCATACGAACGGGGCGATCATCATCCTACAGTTTCAAACTGCTTCCAATGATCTGTCAGTCGAGGCGCGCGAGTTTTCAAGACAAGTGATCAATGAAGTGAAAAACAGATTGCCTGGTTCTTGACTGTGGTAAGGCTCAAAAATACCAAACCCGACGGTGCAGGGCTATGGGGGTGATGCTGAATCTTGCAGTCCTGCAACCGTCCAAACCATTGTGCCTGGGCTATTCTGGCCGGTGAACAGAGAAGTGAAAACAGGCAGGATCCACAGACTGTCCGTGGCGGCATTATATTGCCTCGGCTGGTTTCCTGTGGCGGTATTTGCCCTCTACATGAAATATTTTGAGATCGCCGCCAGGTATTCGCAGCTGCTTTTTGAGAATTCTCAGATAGACAATCCGGGCGTGAGTGACTACCTGTTTCTCTACAAGAGCGATGTCCTGTTCAATTTTTTTATCATACCCCTGATCCTGGCTACCCTCGGCTACTACTTTTTTCGAAGGGGCCGCTGGGTATTGGTTGTCGCCGCTATTATTTCACTGATTATGGCCTGTTTTCCTGTATGCGAACCTGCATAGCTGGGGAACGGTAGGCCGATTTCTGACCTGGACCAGTGCGGTCGATGCAGCAACCTTCGCCTGGCAAACTCCGGCTTATATCAGTATGTATATTGACCGCGACAGCATCACCAAGTTTTTGCTGCTGGTGACGTCGGTGATCGTTTTGTATTCCGGCGTAAGATACTTCGCACGTTATACCGTACTGACAAGGTTGGCCGGTCTGGGCACAGGCGCTGTGTTGCTGCTCGCTTTGATGGTGTCATCCGTTGGTTATGCATCGCGCATGCAGGATACACCGATCAATGCGAATTTCATTTATCAGGCAGTCGTGTCCCTGTTTGATTCCCACTGGGATTATGAGTACAAAAGCCAGGATTTCCAGTGGTGATGAGTTACAGAGGGCGTTTGACCAGGCTTGCCAAAACAAAATCCATGGATGTTGGTGAAAAATATTTCGGATTAGCCAAAGACAGCGATGTGATTGTGTTTGTGCTGGAAACCGGCGCCAGTCGCTTTATCGATCTCCGCGACGATCTGGAGTCGTTTCCCGTCCTCAGCAGGCTGGCAGAAAACAGTCTGACAGGTTTGAATCACCATGCTACGTTTCCGGCAACCTCGGAGTCTCTCTTTTCAGTTTTCAACAGCATCTACCCGCCACGCAATTACTATTCATCCTGCGTGATGTCCGGTAATGTCAAACTTTCACGACCGCTCCCGGGTTTTCTGTCAAAACTGAGCGCTCAGAACTATGTAACTTCATTGTATCTTCCATACAACGATGTGGTTCCCCTTGATCATATCCTTCATCAGAATCAGGGCTTCAGCAAGATATATTATGCCCAGTCAGAGAAGAATCAGGGGAAGGGGATGGATATCCAGGCACTGAATGCAATGAAGGCTGATATTGCCGGATGGCTTGCATCAGACCAGCGCTATGCTGCGGTGTTCCTGCCACAAGCCGGGCATGCGCCCTGGCCGGGTCGTCCTGAATCCGTGTCGGTTGCGGAATACGGCAAGCGCGTTGCGATACAGCAGGATGAATGGCTTGGACAAATTGTTGATGTTGTCGAGAAGGCAGGCAGGCTCGACAAAACAGTAATACTGTTCATCGGCGATCATGGCATCCGCACTACGCGAGAGGATTCTCAATTCAATGCGGGATTCCTGGACGAGTATTCATTTCGTGTGCCTCTGCTGCTGTTTTCAAAATCGGCATTCGCACAACCTGTCTCTATAGAGACAATGACTTCCCATATCGATATTTCACCATCAGTGCTCGATTTGCTCGGTATCGAAAGAGACCGGTCAATCGAGCAGGGTCTTGCTCTATGGGATACCGGGCTGCAACAGCGAACAACCTTCTTCTTCGGGAACTGGTATTTTGGTGCCGATGGATTTCATCAGGACGGAGTATTCAAAATGTATAGTGAGGTCCTGGGGATGTCGTTCGAAAATGATGAACTGAAATTCAATGCCTCGAATATCATAAAAGATAACGAAGAAAACGCGTCGGTGCGTGATATCACAAGGCAAATCTACACCATCCAGCAGGAATGGCTAAAGCAGTATATTTGCGATTCCGGAGTGTCATGAAACATCAGGAAGACCGCCTGCCACCGCTCATTGTGCATGTCATCTTCAGACTCGCAGTCGGAGGGCTTGAAAACGGCCTGGTCAATCTTATCAACAAAATGCCCCTGGGGTTTTGTCGTCATGCCATTGTCTGCATGACTGACCATACAGATTTCAGAAGTAGAATTCGTCGTTCAGATGTCGAGGTTTACGACTTGCACAAGCGGCCGGGAAAAGATTTCAGTATCTATCTCGACCTGTGGAAACTGTTTCGACGCCTGAAGCCGGATATTGTGCATACCCGCAACCTTTCCGCAATGGAAGCGCAGTTGCCTGCGTTGCTGGCGGGCGTGCCTTATCGGATCCATGCCGAGCACGGCCGCGACGTTCATGATCTCGATGGGACCAGCAGAAAGTACGCACTGCTGCGTCGTCTGTTCTCACCCATGATCGACGGTTACATCGTGCTGTCACACGATCTGCAGCAGTACCTGCTCGAAAAGGCTCATGTCCCGCCGCGAAAAATCACCGCCATATCCAACGGGGTCGACATAAACAAGTTCAGGCCGGCTCACTCCCTGGAAAGGCGGGCATTGCCCGATCAGTTTGCCGGCAAGGACGCCATTATCATCGGCAGCGTGGGTCGCATGGAACTGGTAAAGGACCAGCTCAATCTGGTCCGTGCCTTCATCCAACTGGCGGATCGGTACTCAGGCGGGATTGTAAAACCGCGTCTGGTAATGATCGGAGACGGCACATTGCGGGAACCCGCACGGCAGCTACTTCGTCAGGCAGGCCTGGATAATATCGCCTGGCTACCGGGGACACGCGACAACATCCCCGAGCTGATGCAAAACATGGATATCTTTGTGCTTCCGTCATTGGCAGAGGGAATCTCAAACACCATACTCGAGGCCATGGCAAGCGGTTTGCCAATTGTCGCAACCGATGTCGGCGGTAATGGAGAACTGGTGGAGCAGGGCAGGACGGGTTTTCTGGTGCCGCAGGGCGACCCTGCCGCACTGGCCGCAGCCATAAGCCGCTATATCGATGATCCGGCGATGCGCTTGGAGCATGGCGCTGCCGCTCGTGTGCGATGCGAAACACGGTTCAGCCTCGAGGCCATGGTGAGCAACTACCTGCGTTTTTATGACAACCTGCTAAACACACCCGGGAAAGAGACACGGGCAGTACCACCCGGGACTGAATTGGCCCCGATATCATCTTCTGATTGCAAGTGAGTACTATATTTTGCACCATGAAATATTTAGAGTCCCTTTATAGGGGATCTGTAAACCCCCCGCCTTTAGGCGGCTGATCAAACTGTATGCAGATAATCTTCAGCAGGAGATGAGTCCGCTACATAAAGAAGGGTTCCTTCTCCCTACGGGAGAAGGGCAGGATGAGGGGATAGAGATCAGGTTGTTGCCTGAATAGATTCCCTCTCCCCAGCCCTCTCCCGGTGGGAGAGGGAGTTGAATCGGCCGAAGGGCCGGTCGATCCGGCTTTAGCCGGTGGAATAATCATTCGACTTCCCGGAGGTATACCGGGTACAGCTGTGAGATGATCACAGCGAATAATTGCGTACTCAGATGAGCCCTGTGTTGAAAAATCATGTGTGGAATTACCGGAATCTTTGATACCCGCGAGGCGCGCTCTGTCGATCAACCCTTGCTTGAGCGCATGAACCAGGCCCAGTTCCATCGCGGTCCGGATGATGGCGGCCTGCACCTGGAACCTGGTGTCGGCCTGGCCCATCGTCGCCTGTCCATTATCGATCTCTCTAACGGCCATCAGCCGCTGTTCAATGAAGACGGCTCGGTTGTGGTGGTGTTCAATGGCGAGATCTACAACTTTCCGGACCTTACCAAAGAACTGCTTGCAGCCGGCCATCAATTCAGGACGCATTGCGACACCGAGGTCATCGTGCATGCCTGGGAGGAGTGGGGCGAGGCCTGCGTGGAGCGCTTCCGCGGTATGTTTGCCTTTGCCCTCTGGGACCGCAACCGCCGTACCCTGTTCCTGGCCCGTGACCGCCTGGGCATCAAGCCGCTGCACTACGCCCTGTTGAACGACGGGCGGCTGCTGTTTGGCTCGGAACTCAAGGCCCTGCTGGTAGACGACCGCTTGCCGAGAAACATCGACCCGCGCTCGGTCGAAGACTATTTTGCCCTCGGCTATGTACCGGAACCGCGGACCATCTTTACCGGTGTATTCAAACTGCCTCCCGGTCATACCCTGACAATCCGGAAAGGGGATACCCGGCTGCAGCCACGGCAATACTGGGACGTGGATTTCTCTTCCAATGGCATTACGGATGAAAGGGAGGCACGTGAGCAGCTGATCATGCGGCTCGAGGAGGCAGTCAGGATCCGTCTGATTGCCGAGGTGCCGCTGGGGGCCTTCCTCTCCGGTGGCGTGGATTCCAGCGCCGTGGTTGCCATGATGGCCGGGCTGAACAGCGAGCCGGTCAATACCTGCTCCATCTCCTTTGGTGATCCTGCCTATAACGAGAGTGATTTCGCCTCGATGGTGGCAGAGCAGTACCATACCAATCACCAGGTCGGGGAGGTCAGCCCGGATGACTTTGACCTGATCGATAAACTCGTCGATCTCTATGACGAGCCCTATGCCGACAGCTCGGCCATGCCAACCTACCGGGTCTGTGAACTTGCGCGAAAACGGGTGACCGTTGCACTGTCGGGCGACGGTGGTGATGAGAATCTTGCCGGCTACCGGCGCTATCGCTGGCACCTGTATGAACAGCGCATGCGGTCGATGTTGCCGCTTTCAGTGAGGCGGCCACTGTTTGGAACCCTGGGCCGGCTGTATCCGAAGGCGGACTGGGCGCCGAAGGTGTTTCGTGCCAAGTCGACCTTTGAGGCGCTCGCCAGGGATGATGTCGAAGGCTATTTCCACAGTGTCTCGATACTTGGAGACAATATACGCGCGAAGCTCTTCAACAACGATTTCCGGCGTAATCTGCAGGGCTACCAGGCGGTCGATGTGTTTCGTCAACATGCTGCACGGGCCCCGGAGCATCCGCTGTCACGGGTGCAGTACCTCGACCTGAAGACCTACCTGGTGGGCGATATCCTGACCAAGGTGGATCGTGCCAGCATGGCTCATGGGCTCGAGGTGCGGGTCCCCATCCTCGATCACAAGCTGGTCGAATGGATGGCCGGGCTGTCACCGGACTTCAAGCTGCGCGGCCGTGAAGGCAAGTACCTGTTGAAGAAATCCCTGGAATCTCGCCTGCCCAAGGAGATCCTGTACCGGCCCAAGATGGGCTTTGCGGTGCCGCTGGCCAGCTGGTTTCGTGGCCCGCTGCGGGAACGGGTCAGATCGGCCCTCCTGGGTCCTGTCATGCAGGAGAGTGGTATTTTCGACAGTGGCTTCCTGCGGCAGATGGTGGACCAGCATCAGTCCGGGCGCAGGGACTTCAGCTCCCCCATCTGGACCCTGCTGATGTTCGAGGCCTTTCAGCGCAAGCAGCGTGGTTCTTGAGGGGCTGGCCACGATGCGTGTACTGCATATCCTGGACCATTCCATCCCGCTGCACAGTGGATATACCTTCCGTACCCGCGCGATTCTCGAACAACAACGCGCGATGGGATGGGAAACCTTCCAGCTGACCGGTACCAAGCAGGGCGAGACCGGGGCGGCGGTTGAACAGGTCGGTGAACTGACCTTCTACCGGACGCAGCCGTCTTCGGGAGTCATGGAACGCTTGCCTGTCCTCAACCAGCTGGCCGTGGTGGCCGGGCTTGAAAGGCGACTTGCCGAGGTGATCCCCGCGGTGAAGCCGGACCTGCTGCATGCCCATTCACCGGCCCTGAACGGGCTGGCGGCACTGCGCGCCGCCAGGCAGTCCGGAATCCCGCTCGTCTACGAGGTGCGGGCCTTCTGGGAGGATGCGGCGGCAGACCACGGGACCAGCCGGGAGGGAGGGCTGCGCTATCGCTTGACCCGCGCCCTGGAGACCCATGTCCTGAAACGTGCCACTGCCGTGACCACGATCTGTGAAGGCTTGCGGGGCGATATCGTGGCACGTGGCATCCCCGGGAGAAAGGTCACTGTCATTCCCAATGCCGTGGACATCGAGCGGTTCTCGGTGGGCGGGCGGCCCGACCCGGCAAGGCAACAACAGCTTGGCCTCGAGGGCAAAACGGTGCTGGGTTTTATCGGTTCCTTCTATGCCTATGAGGGCCTGGCGCTGTTGCTGCAGGCCATGCCAGAGATCCTGGAGCGAGCGCCGGATACCTGCCTGCTGCTGGTCGGCGGTGGACCGCAAGAGCAGCACTTGAAGGAAATAGCCGCAGCGACCGGTCTGCAGGATCGCGTCATCTTCACCGGCCGCGTGCCTCATGACGAGGTGCAGGACTACTACAACCTGGTGGATATCTTTGTCTATCCGCGACTGTCGATGCGGCTGACCGACCTGGTCACGCCGTTGAAACCGCTGGAGGCGATGGCCCAGGGACGGCTGGTGCTGGCCTCGGATGTCGGTGGTCACCGCGAGCTGATCCGCCCGGGGGAGACCGGACAGCTGTTTTCTGCCGGCAGTAGCGAAGACCTGCAACGGGCCGTACTCGGTATGCTGCGAGACCGGACCGGCTGGCAGGCTCAACGCGAGGCCGGCCGCCGGTTTGTGGAAACGGAACGCACCTGGGTGGCCAGTGTGGCCAGATACCGGGATGTCTATGCCACCGCACTTGGTCAGCAGGACTGACGTGCCTGCAAAGCGTATCGGTCTGATTGGTCCCTTGCCGCCCCCTCCCGGCGGGATGGCAAACCAGACGTGGCAACTGGCCAGACTTCTCAGAGAAGAGGGGCTGCATGTCGAGTTGCTGCAGACCAACCGGCCCTATACACCAGCCTGGATAACACACCTGCGAGGGATCAGGGCGCTGTTTCGGCTGTTCCCCTACGTTAGGGAACTCTGGAAAACTGCTGGTCAGGTTGACCTGTTCCATGTGATGGCGAATTCAGGTTGGTCGTGGCACCTGTTTGCAGCCCCTGCGATCTGGATTGGCTGGATGCGCGGTATCCCTGTCGTGCTGAACTACCGGGGCGGGGAAATCGAGGAGTTCTTCCAAAAATCTTTCCGCTGGGTACGACCAAGCCTGAATCGGGTTGCGAAAGTGATCGTGCCTTCCGATTACACGGCAGAAGTCTTTCGCCGGCGCGGCTTCGATGTTGGTATTGTCAAGAATATCATCGATCTTGATCGGTTCGCCCGTACCGACACATCGTCCCGGCCGCGCACAACAAACGGGCCGCATTTGCTTGTCACCCGCAATCTGGAACCGATTTATGACATTCACACTGCATTGCATGTCTTGCAACAGGTCTCCAGGGACTACCCCGAGGCGCGGCTGACAGTCTGTGGATCGGGCCCGGACAAGGCCGCACTGCTGCAACTTGCCAGAGAACTGGGGATCAGCGAGTCGGTTACCTTTACCGGCAATATCGATAACGATTCCATCGCGGGCCTGTATCGATCTGCCGACATCATGTTGAACACCAGCCTGGCTGACAATATGCCGGTCTCGGTCCTCGAGGCACTGGCGTGTGGAGTGCCGATCGTCAGTACCAATGTCGGCGGTGTTCCCTACCTGGTCGTGCATGAAAAAACGGCATTACTCGTGGATCCCCGGGATTACAAGGCGATGGCGAAGGCCATCGTGTCTTTAGCCAGGAATCCGGAAAAGACCGCGGCCTTGGTCAGGGCAGGGCTGAATGAAATTGAAAATTACACCTGGTCAAGGGTGAAACAGGATTTACTTCCGGTGTATGACTCGGTGGTTGCTCCCGGAAGCGAATCACAACCCGGGTTGCTGGTGTTTTCCAGCCTCTTTCCCAGTACAGCGACACCCAATGCCGGTCTGTTTATCCGCGAACGCATGTTTCGGGTGGCAAACCATTTGCCGGTCACCGTGGTTTCTCCGCGACCCTGGTTTCCGGGGCAAGGTTTGATTCGGCGTGTACGGCCGCACATCCGGCCAAGAACCTCAACACAGGAGCTCCAGGACGGGGTGACGGTTTATTACCCACGCTTCTTTTCGATCCCGTTGCTATTCAAACAGCTGGATGGCGTATTCATGGCCATCGGCAGTTATCTTTTATTACGTCGGCTCAGAAAGCAAAAGAGATATACGCTAGTGGATGCTCATTTTGCCTATCCGGACGGTTATGCCGCAACCTTGCTGGGCAAGTGGCTGAAGCTGCCAGTTACCATCACACTGCGCGGTACCGAGGTGCCCCACAGCGGCAATCGCCGGTTGCGTCCCTATCTGGTCCGCGCACTGCAGAGAGCCACCCGGATATTTTCGGTGTCGGAGTCACTGCGACAGCAGGCGATTACGCTCGGCATTGAACCCGGCAAGATTCGCGTCGTGGCCAATGGTGTGGATGCCGACAGGTTTTATCCGCTGGACAGGCTGGAGGCACGACACAGGCTGGGGATTGCGGTCGATGCCAAGGTGCTGATTTCCGTCGGTGCCCTGGTGCAGCGCAAGGGATTCCATCGGGTGATCGAGGTCCTCCCGGAACTGCTGGAAAGCAACCCGAAGCTGCATTATCTGATCGTCGGTGGCGCCAGTGCCGAAGGGGATATACAGACGGAACTCGAACAACAGGTCAAAGAACGGGGACTGGCACATCGCGTGCATTTCCTGGGGGTGATGCCGCCAACGGAACTTAAATGGCCCTTATCCGCGGCTGATCTCCTCGTGCTTTCCAGCAGCAACGAGGGCTGGGCCAATGTGATCCTCGAGGCGATGGCCTGCGGCCTTCCCGTGGTTGCCACGGATGTCGGCGGCAATGCAGAGGTGGTGTGCCGGCCGGAACTGGGTACCATCGTACCCTATGGTGACCGACTGGCACTGCGTGATGCGCTGCAGGCCGCACTGTCGCAGGTGTGGGACCGGGACCTGATCCGCGCGTATGCCGAAGAAAATACCTGGGACACCAGAATCACCTCTTTAGTAGAGGAGTTCACAGCGCTTGCGGCAGCCGATACCCCGTTGGACAGGAACCCGGCAAAAATTGGCATGGAAGCCAACCTGAAATGATCCAGCCTCTCCTTGCCCGGCACCTGGTTTACCCGCTGCACGAGCGCCTGCTGAAGCGGCCGACCTTTCCCTACCTGGCGGAACTGGAACACAGCCAATGGCTGTCGCGGGAGGGGGTGGAACTCCTGCAGGAGAAGAAACTGGCCGAGTTGCTTACAACGGCCTGATCAACATTGTCCCTGGCACCGGGAACGGCTAATGGCAGCCGGGATAGACCCCGCCGGGCGGGTATCGCTCGCGGACCTGCAGCGGCTTGCCCACCATGGACAAGCAGGATGCCGCTGCCCATGGCGAACAGATCGTCTGGCGCGGTGTGCCCGGTGGCGCCTTTCCAGTACAACACCGGCGGCTCCAGCGGCCAGCCGCTGATCTTCTACTTCGGCCGCCGGCGCCAGGCCTCGGACGCCGCCGGGCGCATGCGCGCGCGGCGCTGGTGGGGGGTCGAACCGGGCGACCCCGAGGTCTACCTGTGGGGCGCGCCGGTGGAACTGAACAAGACCGACCGCATCAAGACGCTGCGCGACCGGCTGCTCAACCAGCTGGTGCTGAACGCCTTCGAGATGTCGCCGGCGCACATGGACGAATATCTCGACGCGATCCAGGCCTTCCGCCCGCGCTGCATCTACGGCTATGCCAGCTCGGTGGCGCTGCTGGCGGCCCACGCCCAGGAGCGCGGCATGCCAGCTGCGGCTGCCCAGCCTGAAGGTGGTCTGCACCACCGGCGAGCCGCTGTTCGAGCATCAGCGTGCAGCTGATCGGCGAGGTCTTCGGCGTGCCGGTGGCCAACGAATTCGGCAGCCGCGACATCGGCTTCACCGCGCACGAAACGCCGCAAGGCCAGCTGCTGCTGATGAGCGAGAGCATCATCCTCGAAGTGCTGGACGAGCAGGGTCAGCCGGTGGCGCCGGGCGAGACGGGCGAGGCCGTGATGACCGGCGCTGGAGCTCGGAGGCCCAGCCCTTCATCCGCTACCGCACCGGCGACATGGTGCGGATGAGCGGACGAAGCCTGCCGGGCCGGGCGCGGGCTGCACGTCATCGCCGAGGTGCTGGGCCGGACGCACCGATTTCGTCGTGCGCGCCGACGGCACCATCATGCATGCGCTGGCCGGTGATCTATGTGCTGCGCGCGGTACCGAAGGCGTGGCCGAGTTCAAGATCGTGCAGCACGACCGTGCACGACATCGAGGTGCTGGTGGTGCCCGATGCGCGCTGGCACGAGGCCGAGCGCGCGTGGCGATCGAGACCGGACTGCGCCAACGCCTGGGCGACGACGTCCGCATCACCGTGCGCGCTGGTCGAGGCCATCGCGCCCGAGGCCTCGGGCAAGCACCGCTACGTCGTCAGCCACGTGCCGCTGTCCGGTGGCCTTGAGCGCGGCCGCTCGCGAATGCCGATTAATCAGCGAGACACTACGACATGAACAGTCATGGATCTGCGAAACTTGCCTCCCTGCCGTTCCGCTACAAGCCCTGGCGGCCGCGCCATCCTGGCCTGGTGTGGCGGACCTGCTGAAGCCGCAGCCGGCGAGCAACAGGCCCATGAAGTGCACTTGCAGGCGCGCCATCGACTGGCTGTGCCGCGCCCAGGACGTGCGCGACGGCCAAGCCGACGCCGGCGGCGTCTCGGCCGGCTGGAGCTTCGAGGACGGCTGGCTGCCGAGCTACCCCGAGACCACCGGCTACATCATCGAGACCTTCCTCGCCGCAGCCGAGGTGCTGCAGCGACCCGAACTGCGTCGAGCGCGCCCGCCGCATGATCGACTGGGAGCTGTCCATCCAGCTGCCCGATGGCGCCTTTCCCGGGCACTTCGGCGAGCCGGGCAGCCAGCCGGTGATCTTCAACACGGGCCAGATCATGCACGGCATGGTGGCCGGCTACACCCAGCTGGGGCGCCAGGAATGCCTGGAGGCCGCCGTACGCGCCGGCCACTGGCTGGCCGAGCAGCAGGACGACGATGGCTGCTGGCGCAAGTTCGAGCACAACGACGTGCCGCATGTCTACAACACCCGGGCCACCTGGGCGCTGCTGGCCACCGGCTTGCTGGCCGGCGAGGCGAGGCTGGTGGCCGCCGCGCGACGCAACCTCGACTGGGCGCTGACGCCAGCAGACGCCCTGCGGCTGGTTCGCCAACAACGCCTTCGTGCCGGAACGTGCGCCGTTCACGCACACCATCGCCTATGCCATCCGCGGCTTCCTCGAATCGCGGCGTGCTGCTCGATGAGGAGCGCTACCTGGCAGGCCGCAGTCGTGGCCGGGCGCGGCATGGCGAGCGGTGCAGCGCGCCGACGGCTGGCTGGCCGGCACCTACCGGGACGACTGGGTCGCCGACGCCAGCTACTGCTGCCTCACCGGCGTCGGCGCAGATGAGCCTGAACTGGACGCGGCTGGCGCAGATCACCGGCGCGGAGGAACTGCGCGACAATGCGCGGGCGGCACTGGCCTACCTGAAGACCACGCAGAGGCTCGACCACGCGGACCCGGTCGTGCGCGGCGGCATCGCCGGCTCGGCGCCGATCTGGGGTGACTATTCGCGCTTCGAGTACCCCAACTGGGCGGCCAAGTTCTTCGCCGACGCGCTGATGATGGACATGCCCGACATCGTCGGTGCCGCCGGTGCCGCAGATTGGCAGGCGCGAGGCCGCGCATGGCTGAGCCGCTCGCAGATGCATGGTCCTGTGCGGGCGCATCGCCACGCCACCTGTACGTGGCCAATGCCCTGTGCGAGGCGGCCGACGTGCTGGCCATCGTGCAGGAAACCGGCTGGCGAGTGGAACCTGGCAGAAGCTTGCTCAGGACGCTGCGGCCGGACAACCTCTTGCGCAAGGCCTGGCGCTGGCTGCGCGACCGCCGCCGCTATTATCGGCAACCCCGAGGCGACAGTTCTTCTTCGGTGACGGCGCCGCCGCGGCTGGACCATCCCGAGCTCTTGAAGAAGTGCCGCACATCAATCACCCGGATCGTGGTGCGGCTGGCGCGCGAACTCAAGCCGACCTGATCGCGGTGTTCGGCACCTCGCTGATTCGCGGCGAACTGCTACAGCAAGGGTCGGCTGGGCATCGTCAACCTGCACGGCGGGCTGTCGCCCGAGTACCGCGGCGCCGACTGCACCTTCTGGGCGCTGTACAACGGCGAACCGGAAAAGGTCGGCTGCACGCTGCACTACATCGATGCCGGCATCGACACCGGTCGCCTGATTGCCCATGTCTGCCCCGAGATATGCCCGACAGATACCGAGTTGACCCTGTTCTGGCGCAGTGTCAGGGACAGTGCCGATGTCTATGCCACACTGATGCAAAGGCTGGCGCAGGGTGAGAAGCCGGGGGCACCCCAGCATGGAAAGGGGCGCCTCTATCAGGTCAGGCAGCGCGGGCTTCGTCATGAAATGAGAGTCAACAAGTTATTACGTGATGGCTTGTTGCAGGATCTAAAGTTAGGTCCCCGGATTAGATGGTTTCAGATATGAGTAGATGTTAAAACTTTTTTCCTATGGGTATTTAGATCCCAAATAACGACAGGAAAAACTCGAACCGTCCCCTGATTCCGGTTCCCGGCGAATTGACGTTCCAGATGTGGATAAGCGAATAAAAGGTCCAGACACCGGCTATGCGCCTCAGTCGAGCCGGAAATGAAGTCTTCGCAGGCCTGGTCCGGTTGGCCTGTTGCCTGAGCATGGAAATCCAGATGCCGAATGCGAGCAAAAGGCAGTATACCGAACGGGAGCCCCACTGCTCCCAGAATCCGGCCAGGTCGAGATTTAATACTGTTTCCGGCTTGGCTAGTATGTGGTAGTACATATTGCCGAAAAATGCGGCCGCAAAAACGGCCAGAAACATCCGTATCCTGGGGCTGGCCCAGCTGCTGCGCAAATAGGTGGGGTAGAAGAAGAACTCGACCAGCAGTTCCTTGAAATAGTAATAATATCGATTCCAGAATTCGACAATGGACTCGGCCAGCAGTGGTTTGTAGGTATTTCTGAATACATTGAATCCAAGTAGACGAATGCAGCCAACAATGACGTGCCCCCAGATCGTGAGGTTCAGCGTCGCCATGATGAGTTCAAGGTAAACGCTAATCCATGCCACCGGGACGGATGAAGCTTGATTACCGGCGATAAGTTCGTTTAGCCTTGGCAGGTTAATCGACCACTCATTGGTCCAGGTGCCAATTTGTTCAGGACCCTGACCATAAACCAGTCCTTTCATCAAAATCTGCACGCCGCTCCAGATGAGTGCCAGCAACAGAAGCTTGATACCAGCGAGCTGCGACATGGCAAATGACCGGGGGTTC
>CAVOZZ010000010.1:0-261660 GCA_963701505.1 uncultured Gammaproteobacteria bacterium | reverse complement strand
GCAATCAGTCAGTTCGAGGACGCGTCAGCGTTACTTTTGGCTGACGCTGACGGTTGCTGCGCCGTTGCTATTGGCAGTCGTGGCGTTCACCGGGTTTTTCTACACGGCAGGCATGCTGGGCGGCGGTCTGGTACAGACCCTGTGGATTGCCTTCGGTCTGGTGGTGCTGCACCAGGTGGTGGTGCGCTGGTTGTTGCTGGCCCGGAAGCGGCTTGCTTTGCAGGCTGCGCGTGAACGGCTGAAAGCGGGACACGAAGGAAAGGGGGCTCGTCGATGCCGAGACCGCAGGGGTGCCTGTCACTGTTGAAGAGCCTGAAATCGACCTGCTGGCATTGAGCGAGGATAGCCGCAAGTTGCTGAACCTGATGCTGGTCATTGTCGGTTTCTTCGGTTTCTGGCTTGTCTGGTCCGATATCCTGCCGGCATTCAATGTGCTCAACGAGGTGACACTGTGGCATAAACCGGCGATCGTTGCCGGCGAGGAAACAATGGTGCCGGTATCGCTGGCAAATCTGTTTATCGCCTTGCTGATTGCCTTCCTTACCTATGTCGCCATGAAGCGCCTGCCACCGCTGCTGGAGATCGTGCTGCTGCATCGTGTCAATATGACACTCAGGGAGTCGCTACACGGCCAGGACTCTGACCACCTATGCAATAGTAGGTGTTGGACTGGTTGCCTTTTTCAATGTTGTGGGCATGGACTGGTCCAGGGTTCAATGGCTGTTTGCGGCGCTGAGCGTGGGCATCGGTTTTGGCCTGCAGGAAATTGTGGCTAACTTCATCAGTGGCCTGATTATCCTCTTCGAACGGCCTATCAGGGTAGGCGATGTCGTCACCATTGGTGAAACGGAAGGTGTGGTGAGTCGCATCCAGATACGTGCGACGACCATTCGCACCTGGGATGCCCAGGAGCTGCTGGTGCCGAACAAGGAATTTATTACCGGGCGCCTGCTTAACTGGTCACTGTCCGATCAGACTACGCGCCTGAAGATACCGGTTGGCATTGCCTATGGCAGCGATGTGCAAAAGGCCATGTCGCTGATGGATGAAGCGGCAAGGCAGAACCAGACCGTTCTTTCAGACCCGGGGCCATATATTGTCTTCAACGGCTTCGGTGACAATGCACTGAACCTGGAACTGCGCTGTTACGTGGGCATGCAGTCGCACCGTGTACCTGCGATAACGAATCTGCACGAGGAGATCAACCGCAGGTTCAACGCGGCCGGCATCAGTATCGCTTTCCCGCAACGCGATATCCACCTGGATGCAGCAAAGCCGATTGACGTGCGTATCCATCGTGATGACGGTCAGGGTGCGCAGGCCTGATAAAGTAAGCAGGCTGACGTATTGGAATAACTGCCGATGAAGCTGCGCACCCAGATATCCCTGTTGCTGTTTTTGTTCGGCCTGATCCCGTTGCTGGTGGCGTTTGTCATCAACATGCCGATGATTTTTGACCGCATCGAAATACTATATCACAAGGCCCATCTGCAGAATCTGCGGGCGAGATTCGGCGACCTTGACCAGCATATCGGGCGGCGTCACGAAATGGCGCGGTTGCTGGCCAAGATGCCGGAGCCCGGCATTCTGCTCTGCGGACGAGGAACAGCAGGATGCACCGGGTCTTGAAGCGGCACGCAAGGCCTACGTCGACTGGGTCAACCAGGTGCTGGCGGACCAGCTGGATATTACACGAAATCCTGTTTCTGGACGCAGAAGGAAATTCCCGTTTCTGGCTGGACCGGAATCTGCAAGACGGACGCCTGCAGGCACCTCGAAGAGCAGCTGCTGGATGTCACCCCCGAACTGGTGGATGCAGGCAGGACACTTAATCCGGGTGGTGTTCTGACTGGCCCGATCGTGATCGATCGTGCAGCGAAACCGAATCATCACCGAGCCGTTTCATGCAGCTCAGTCTTATCAGTCCGGTGGTCATTCCGATGGAATCAGCTGATTCCGACGAAGTCACCGAACAGCGCGGCAAGGTGATCATGTACCTGGATATGGGCGGCCTGGCCAGCGCCTACCGTGGCAACTACTGGGTGCAGAGTGACGGACATTACCTGGGCAGAGAGAGCGACGGCAAGCAAGCCAGCAAGGCCTTTGAGGATTTCCAGGGTCTGGAACAGATATTCGCCAGGGGTGAACTGGAGCTCTGGGAATTCAACGGGCAGCAGGTCATGTGGGTGCCACTGTTCTACACCGACCATGCCGGGCCACTCTGGGTGGGACGCAGCGTCGATCCCTCGCCGCTGACGACGCTGTTACATACCGTCAATGTACGTATTGCCATCGTCGCAGCTGGTCTGCTGCTGGTGGTGTTCGTAGTGGCGCGCCTGATTGCGGTCAGGGCCGAACGGTTGGGTCACGAACTGACCGACGGAATATCCCGGGTGCTGGAACGCGACGAGGCCGTCAGTTTTTCCTGGCAGCGCCCCGAGGAGTTGCATGAACTGGGGACACACCTGACCCGCCTGGCGCTGACGCATTCGGAGCATAACCGGGCGCTGCACGAATACGCCGAGGAACTGGAGGCATCCAACCGCTACAAGTCCGAATTTCTTGCCAATGTCAGCCATGAACTGCGCACACCGCTGAACTCGATCCTGCTGCTGTCGAAAATGCTGGCGGAAAACGGCGAAG
This sequence comes from uncultured Gammaproteobacteria bacterium, assembly GCA_963701505.1. Lineage (GTDB taxonomy): Bacteria > Pseudomonadota > Gammaproteobacteria > UBA9214 > UBA9214 > UBA9214. The sequence continues at coordinate 259,017 of CAVOZZ010000010.1, read as the reverse complement.
GCAACTCTCCGGGGAGGGTTGCCGGCAGGCACAGATCATCCACGCCGCCGGCACTGACCTGAAGGCGCTGATTGACAACATTCTTGACCTGTCGCGTGTCGAAGCGCGGCAAATGATGCTGGTGCCAGAGACAATCGACTTGCGCAGGCTGCTGGATGGATGTCCTGGAGTTGCTGAAGCCGCAGTTTGACGAAAAACATCTGCAATTACGCTTGAAGTCGATGCAGATGTGCCTGAGACCATTGTTTCCGATGGTGAAAAACTACGCCAGATACTGATCAATTTTCTCTCCAATGCAGTCAAGTTTACCCGCGAGGGCGGTGTGACGGTCAGGCTGCTGACGGCAGCATCTAGTCCGGTCTGTATCAGTGTCACCGATACCGGGATCGGGATTCCCGCCGACAAGCTGGAGCTGGTGTTTGAGGCCTTCAAGCAGGCAGATGGTTCGACCAGCCGCCGCTTTGGTGGCACCGGTCTGGGGCTGACGATCAGTCGGGAACTCGCAAGCCTGATGGGAGGGGAGATCGAGGTCGAAAGCGAGCCGGGCAAGGGAACAACGTTTTCGCTGTTGCTGCCGCTGAAATTCCTGTGACGCCGGCTGAAGAGGGCAGCACCGATTCGCCGGGCATCAGACAAGGACAAGCCGCCAACAGCCGCTCCCGGTTGCCGATTACCAGGGTGCGCGCGTACTGCTGGTCGATGATGATGTCCGCAACCTGCTGGCACTGACGCCGTTGCTGGAGCAGTGGGGACTTGATGTGATGGCGGCCGGTGACGGTGAGGAGGCGCTTGAAACACTGGCAACCGCCGGGCCGTTCGACGTGCTGCTGCTGGATATAATGATGCCGGGTATGGACGGTTTCGAGGTCGACTCGTCAGCTGCGCAAGCATCCCGGCTGTGCAGATTTGCCGGTGATTGCCCTCACTGCCAGGGCCAGTGATGAAGACCGGCAGCAATGCCTGGCAGCCGGTGCAAATGACTGTGTCGTCAAGCCGGTGGAGCCTCAGGTGCTGAAAGCTTGCACTGGATAAATTTTTGTCCGATAACAGAAAACGAAACTGAAGTTACAGGGAAGTGACTTATGAATCGATATGCCGATTTCCGGATTCTGATTGTCGATGATAACCGGAACAATCTGTTTACCTTGCGTGCCCTGATCGAAAAGCACATGGATGTCGAAGTGCTGGAGGCGGACGTCCGGACAGGCGGCGCTGGATATTGCACTGAAGGACCCGCGTATCGACCTGATCGTACTGGACGTGCAAATGCCGGAGATGGACGGGTTCCAGACAGCCTCGATGCTGAAGGTCCGGCAAAAGACCCGGGATATTCCCATCATCTTCCTGACGGCGGCCTACAAGACCGACGAGTTTCAGCAAAAGGGGTATGAAGTCGGTGCAGCCGATTACCTGCTCAAGCCGATTGATGACAACCAGTTGATTAACAAGATCAGCACCTACCTGCGCCTGATCGAGAAAGAGCGTGATATGAATCGCCGGCTGGAAACCCTGGTAGAGGAACGTACCCCCGAACTGCGGCTTGCGAACCAGTACCTCGAGAACGTCATCAATAATATGGGCGAGGCACTGCTGTTGCTGGAACCGGATGGCAGGATCACGGCGGCCAATCCGGCCGCCTGTCGGATGCTGGATTACAGCGAGCAGGATCTGCTGGGAATGGCGATCGGCGACGTCTTCGAGGAAGAGGAAACCGTGCAGGCCAATGCCTTCATGGGAACCTGGCTGGAGGCACTGATTCGAACCGGCACCATCAGCAGCATCGAGGCCTGTTTCATTGCCAAGGACCAGCGCCGGGTACCGGTGCTGTTTTCACGTACAGCGATCAAGGATGAGGCAGGAGAGATCACCGATATTATCTGTATTGCAAAGGATATGACCGGCTATACACGTGTTGGAAAGGGCGGCAGATTAAGGGCTGTGGGGAAAAATTCTGTTCACAGGTTGCAACTCATGATACACAGAGTACACTTCCTGACAGGTTAATTTGGAGTCATTGATGGAAGATTCAGAACCAGCCCGGGAACCGGAAGAAGACATCACCCTGACCGCTGAAGCCCTCAAGGCCATGGGCCATCCGCTGCGGTGGAAAATCCTCTGTACGCTTGGCAACAACGAGATGTCTGTTGGCGAGATTGTCGAGAAGATCGGTACCTCCCAGAGTAATGTCTCGCAGCATCTGGACCAGTTGCGCAACAAGAACATCGTGAAATCACGGCGCGATGCGAACAGGATCTATTACTGTGTCCGGAACGAGGAATTACTCGAACTGATCAGTACCATGCGTGGTGTGCTTTGCCAAACCAACCTGGGTGATGATTACTAGTGAAGTGACCGCCGCTTGTTGCGGCTTATCCTGTGCGATAAAAAAACAAAAAAACGGGGGTGACTCTTGCGAGTCGCCCCCGTTTGGCTTTTCTGGTCTAGCCAGGATTGCTTACTGGGCTACAGAAGCGGCAACCGGAGCAACCGGGGCAGCAGCGTAAGGCGCACCGTAAGGAGCAGCAGCGTAAGGCGCACCGTAAGGAGCAGCAGCGTAAGGAGCACCGTAAGGGGCATAACCATAGCCGTTGTAACCACGGTACCCATTGTAGCCACTACCATAGCCACGACCGTGTCCACGACCGCTACCGCTCATGTTGAAGCCGAAGTCGCCGTCGAAGTCGCCGTCGCCATAACCATCACCATAGCCGTCGTTACCCCAGCCGTTGTTGCCATAACCGTTATTGCCGAAAGGGCCCCAGTTGCCCCAAGCGGAAGCGGTCGTCGATGCAACAGCGATGGCTGTAGCGATCAGTACAGTTGAAATCTTTTTCATAATGTTCTCCAAAAATTTTGAGTGATAAATTCAGTATTAGAATTCGTATGTCAGCAATGACGGAGAGAATAATATAAGCAAATACTAAAATAAGCAATAACTAATTTTAGAAATATCTGATATTCAGGATGTGAATATTATATTGATATGTATATCAATGGGTTGTAGTAGAATAATTTTTTCAGATTGATTGCATTCCAGGGGCTGGAACGCCGGTTCTGGCCGTCTCGGCGCCTGTTGCCAGGCACACAAATACTGTCACACGGGCTGTGTGACTCGATTATGAGAATCGCCGCGTTATTTATCCCGTCTGGATGGTTATGATTGACCTATGCTGACAGGTGCCGGGAAAAAACTGCTGTTGTCGATTATTGAGCTGGGTGGCTATCCCAATTTCACCCCTCTGTATGAGGCATTGGGTTATGAAGTCGTGGTTGCAACCCGAATGCGCAAGGCGCTCGGGTTTCTGAAACAGCGGCAACCGGATGTGATCGTGGCGGAATTCAATTTCCAGTCTGATTTTCGTGACCGCAGCAGCAGCCTTGAGTCCTTGCTCGCTGTTGTGCAACGATTCCCTGCTACGCGTGTGATCATTTTCTATGAAAGGGAATTTGCGCCGCAGTTTGATAAGTTGCGTGCACGCCTGCCGGTGCACCATGGGTTGATGTTTCCGGTAGAGGAGTCTGTATTACGCGCCTGCCTGCAGGGGCAGGGGGCTACTGGCACTGCCTGATGCAGTGTGGGGGATTTATGGAGTGAGGAAAGGGAAGGAACATACTATGAAAACAACTTTGAATGTATTGTTGCTGTCGGCGTTGCTGCAGCTGTCACTGACGGCGTCTGCTGCGGAAATCCGGGTGCGGGTATTCGAGCGGGGTAATCAGGTGCCTCTGGCGAACGCGGCGGTGTGCCTGGGCACCTCGGCCAGGATTGACCAGTTTGGCGCGAGCGTGACGGATGCTGAAGGCTACGTATCCTTCACCGATGTGCCGCGTGCTGCATTACTGGTAACCGTGTCCCGCCAGGGCTACATGGCCGAGCAGGAAACCCTGGTGACCTCTGCTGCGAATCGCATGCTGGTAATGTCACTGGCAAGTGGTGGCGGGGGTACGCCGTGCCCGCTTGGCGATACGACTGGCAGGGTGTACGACAGCGGGTTGAGCGTCAGTCGTTTTGTGCTGAATAACGGTGCAGCAGCGACTGCTGATCGCGCGGTCACACTCAATCACCAGCTGAATGGTGAACCTACAGAGTATCGTGCGAGTGAGCGGGCGGATTTCCATGCGGCCGACTGGCAGGAGTATGCTGCGCTGCCGTCTTTCCAGTTAAGCCCGGAGCCAGGTAGAAAGATTGTCTATTTCCAGGTGCGGCGCCATGCAGATGTCAACGGTGCAGTTATCGAAACACTCTCACCGGTCATGCGTGATTCCATTGTCCTGCAGTAGACCGCTCAAAATACCGGTACAATAGCCACGGAATCCATGGAATCCACGGAAGAACATGAAGGAATAAACAGCTAGTAGAAATATTTCCGTGTGTTTCCGTGGCGATATTTTGGTTCTTTCATCAGCTTGAACCCGTGCCACTGACTTTTGAGATAATTAACGATGCGTGAACACCTGCTGCGAATTCTTGCCGTGCTGCTGATCCTGCATGTTACTGCCTGCGAACAGGTCGACCAGCAGGGTACACAGCCTGAGGCAGACAGCATCCGATCCGTGCCGGAGTCGGCTGTCTCCGGGGATGGCTTCGCAGACAACCAGCGGTGCCTGGGTTGCCACCAGGCCCAGGCCAGCAGCTGGAGCGGCTCCCAGCATGACCTCGCCATGGCGGTGGCCAGTGTTGACACGGTGCTCGGTGATTTCAATGACAGTGAATTCACTCACCAGGGTATAACCAGCCGCTTCTATAAAAAAGACGGCCGCTTCATGGTCAACACTGAAGGCATTGACGGGCGGCAGCAGGATTTCGAGATCAAGTACACCTTTGGTGTGTATCCCCTGCAGCAGTACCTGGTCGAGTTTCCCGATGGTCGGCTGCAGGCACTGACGATTGCCTGGGACAGCCATACCGTGGCAGAGGGCGGGCAGCGCTGGTTCCATTTATTGCCGGACGAGGTGACCCCCCCCGGTGACCCGCTCCACTGGACCGGACGCATGCATACCTGGAATGTGCGCTGTGCCGAGTGCCATTCAACCCATCTGCAGAAGAACTATGATGCTGTAACGGATACCTACAACACCCGCTGGAGCGAGATTAATGTCAGTTGCCAGTCCTGCCATGGGCCGGGGGCGGCACATGTTGAATGGGCGGAATCGGGGCAGGGTGGTGAACGGTCTGCGGATAACGGTCTGATCGTTGACTACAAGACAGCCAATGCACAGGGCCTGGTAGAAACCTGTGCCCGCTGTCATTCGCGGCGCCACCGTGTCAGCCCGGATGATGTACACGGGCGCGCATTGCTGGATGATTTTGAACCCGCAACACTGCAAACCGGGTTGTATTACCCGGACGGCCAGATCCTTGATGAGGTGTATGTATACGGTTCTTTCCTGCAGAGCAAGATGTACAACCGCGGTGTGGCTTGCAACGACTGCCATGATGTCCACAGCACCCGATTGAAAAAGGCCGGTAATGAGCTGTGCCTGCAATGTCATACAATCTATCCGAGCACGCGCTTCCCGACCTTGAGAGCCGGGGACTATGCAACGCCGGAGCATCACTTTCATGCCCCGGACTCTGCCGGTGCACAGTGCGTCAACTGTCATATGGCGGCCCGGACCTACATGGTGGTCGACCCGCGGCGTGACCACAGTTTCCGTATTCCACGCCCTGATCTGTCTATCAAGCTGGGCGTGCCCAATGCCTGCAACCAGTGTCATACAGAAGAGTCGCCTGAATGGGCAGCAGAGAAAACGGCGCAGTGGTATGGAACGGCCATCCGCGAAACACCGCATTACGGCGAAGTTATCGCCGCGGCCCGCGAGGGCGATGTGGAGGCCTACGCGCCGCTGGTCGAGCTGGCATCGGATTCGTCACAGCCAGCAATCGTAACGGCCTCGGCACTGGAACTGCTGGCACAGTACAGTCCGGCAGAACCTTCGGTGAGCGCACTACGCGAGGCTGCACATCATCGCGACCCGCTGGTGCGCGTGGTTGCAACCAGTACCCTCGGGCAAATGCCGTCGGTGGCCGATCTGGAGACGCTGCTGCAACAGTTGCATGACCCGGTGCGCGCCGTTCGAGTCGAAGCCGCCCGTATCCTTGCGCCGATCCCGCGTGAGCACCTGGACATGCAGCAACGTCGGGAACTGGATGCTGCATTGCAGGAATACCGTGATACCCAGCTGGCGATGGCGGATACACCGGAAGCGTTGCTGAACCTCGGCGTCCTCGAGAGTGCACTTGGAAATGAGACGGCGGCCGAGGGCTATTATGAAAAGGCTCTCGATCTGGGACCCGAGTTCGTGCCGGCACGGGTCAACCTGGCGAACCTCTATAACCGCACGGGCCGCAATCATATGGCCGAGCAGCAGTTTCGCGCTGCGATCGGCTATGAACCCGGGGCTGGCGAGCTGTATTACTCACTGGGGCTGTTGCTGGTGGAGGAGCAGCGCCTTACAGAAGCAGCCGGACTGCTGAAGACAGCGGCTGATTTGATGCCGCAACGTGCGCGCGTACAGTACAACTACGCCCTGTTGCTGCAAAAGCTTGGTCGCCATGATGAGGCACAAGCCGCACTCCAGTCTGCCTATCAGCTGGATCCTCAAGACAGGGATATCGTTTATGCACTGGCGGTTTTCTACACCCAGGATGGAAGCTGGCAGGATGCACTGCGTTATGCGCGCGAGCTACAGGCACTTGAGCCGGATAATCCCGGCACTGCGCAGTTGATCGAACGGCTGGAGCAGCAGGCATCGTCTGCAGCAGCAGGGTCTGATTAAGGCACGGCGGGCGACCAGCGTTAATCTGCGGGAAGAGTCCCTGGATAGCAGGGACACACAGGTGAGGATCTGTACCATAACTCAATGCGTTACAGCAAAGCAGTCAACCGAATAAAATGAAGAAACAGGTGCCGGTCATCTGTCACCTCAGGATATAAGCGGCACGAAAAAGCGGGAGCCAAATTCTATAGCCTCCGGCAGGGTGAAGATCTCCCTGTTGACCGGCTCCCTGGCAAGCCACCGGGAGGCAATTTTGCTGTCCCGCAGAAACATCATCTCCATGCACAGGCTGTCGGCACAACAGCTGTCGGCCGTTGCCGCACCCCAGAGGATGCCGAAATGGATATCCCCCGCTGCATCCCGGTTCTCTATGGTCTGTCCTGACTGCACGATGCTGACGGGCTCACCGCTAACTCTGCAGCGGGAAGAGATCTGTGTTTTCATTCCGAACATCGGACTGACCGCCAGGGCATCCAGGGCGCACATGGCATAGAGCTGATGCCCGTTGACCCGAACCTTGTGTTCCCGTTCCTCCATGGTAAAGGGATAGGCGCCGATGGGGTCTCCGTGCGGGGAAAACACCACCAGGTCGCTGTCTTTCAGAACAGTAACTGCATCTTCCAGGTTGCTGACCTGTGCTGCCATTTCGTCCCTTGTCAGGATTCGTCCCTGCGTCACAAACGAATGCAGAATGCGCCGGTGTAGTGCTTTAATCTGCGGACTGCAATCCTGCTGCCCTTGCTTCAGGGGCAGAATGCTGGTCAGGCGGGCAAGCGCCTTGTCTGCTTTTATGGTCATGTGTGTATCATCCAACGGGGTTTGGCACCCGCTTCACGGATCGTTCTTGCGAGGGCGTTTCTTGCGCCCTTCGAATTTTACGATGGCCTGGATGATAATGTCGTAAGGCAGGTTTTCGATGCGGCCATATTGCTCGATGGCCGCATCGATCACCCCGATGGCATTTTCAACGTTGCTGTCATCTGCACGTTCCGGATAGATCAGTCCCTGCAACCCCAGCAGTCCCCCCGTCTGTACCCTGATTTCCTTGGCATGTGGCAGTGGACCGTCCGCGTGGGTCAGGTGCAGTGCAAATCGGGAGTTGCTGCGCATGCAGTTCAGGAATTCGATGCAGAGTGCGTTGCCGCTGGCGGATTTGCAGGTGATGCCTTCACGATCGGCAAGATGGAAGCGTTGAGACTGTTTGCAGGTGCAACGTCGCGAGTTGATGGTTTTTTCGAACACACAGCGACGCTCGTTAATGCTTTGGTAGGTGTCCTTGTATTCCTTTTCTTCCATTGAGGATGAGTCGCTGGCTATTTTTCCCATTCCTTGGCAACCGGTTCTTCCCGGTATTCAAGCAGGCGTTGCTCGGCCTGTGCCGTGTCCCCGGCAAAGATGATCTTGTAGGACTGGTTGTCCTGCAGCGGTTGTTCGGCGCGAAGACGTCTGACCTCTGTCTTGGCGAGTTTGAAGTTTTCAAATTCACTGACCCGCTCCACGGATTTCTTTGTGGTGGTGTCGATTGTTGTTACGATATAAATGTAGTAGGGCATGTGTGATTCCTGCATTAACTCGGGTGTAATCTGGCAATATCACGGCCTTGCCTTTTCAGGCGTGCCTGGCCATAAAGCACTCACTGGCTGTCGAGCACGAGCGATGCAACCTGCGCATTGTGCATGATAATACAGCCACTGCGACGACCCACGCCATCCTCACTGTAATCAAAGGTATAGGTGCGTTTCAAACCCGGGCCGTTGCCAAGACTAAAGTAGGGCCTGATGCTTTTAAGGGTTGCGGTACCGTCGAGAAACTGCAGGCCCTGGTGCTTGCAGGTTTGCTGTGCAAGCTGTACTGCCGTGTCATGGCACTGCTGGCTGATCTGCCAGAACCAGACCAGCAAGGCAATTATCAGCAGCAGGGTGAGTGATGCCATGATCCAGGTGTTGTCCGTTGTGTTCCCTGCAGGCACTGCCTGCACCGATTGCCCCAGTCAGCCACCACGCTAGTGTCCGACATTTTACACGGAATGATAGACATAAGGATAAAGTGGTTATTCCAGTGAAGGCCGGCGGGTGAGACATGCTAGAATAGCACTTTGCATAGAGAGTCCTGGTATCAGGGCAGTGGATAATGAAATGTCGGCACTAACCCAGGAAGACCGTTCGCAACTCGCCCGCATGGTTGTCAATCTCCTCGATGACTGGGGCATCAAGGCATCCGATCAACTCAATATACTGGCCTTGCCGGATGGTACGCCGACCCGCATGTTGCGACGTTACCAGGATGACACCCCGTTACCGGATGATCCCGAAGTGCTGAAACGAGTCGAGCACCTGATGGGTATCGCCGATGCACTGCGTACCACCTTTCCCCGCAACGCCAATATTGGTCTGCTGTGGATGAAGCAGCCATGCAAGCGCCTGCGCCGTCGCCGTCCGATGGAGATCATTGTGGAAGACGGGTTGAGTGGCCTGATTACCGTCCGCACTCATCTGGATTGTTCATTTGCCTGGCGTGAATCGGTGCGTACCGACTAGCCTCAGGAATCACCCGGGTCGTTGCTGCGGCCACCGACAAGGCTGTTTCTGGTTCTGTCCCAGCAGGCTTCCATATCCTTCGTTGTTGCGGAAAAATCAAACTTGAAGAACGGTTTCACATACGCGCCCCAGGCCGTGTAGTTGGCCGCTGTGAAGTCGCTGTCTCTGTAGCCGGCAATGTGATAGCCGACGCTGGGTCACAGATCCTTGAACAGGTTGACACCCGCGGAAGGATCCAATGAATACAACAGTGTGTTGCTGTTGCCTGCCCTGCTGCGCGGTGGTGGAACAGCAGCAGCGGCGTGACAGTTCTTGCGGGACTTGATATCGCTGCTTTTGAAAAGCCGGGTACCGGATGGCATCGCTCGAAAACCCGGGTCGGGTGATTGTGATTTTATGTTCGATGCGTAATGATAATGCCCCGGCCCTGACAGGATGGACTATAGTTGTGAGTAAACCTGCAATCTCGACGGCCATTCCCCTGCGCCGCTACAAGTTTGGCGAATTCACCCTGACCGTGCTGGGGGATATAGAAAGTCCGGATCAGCTGAAGTACCGCTACATCATGGCGGTGATCCAGGGAGAGGATCCCGAACCGGGGCTGTATATCACGGCTGAACAGGGCACAGGCAAGGATATGGCCATGCGTATCATGATGCGTGATGGAGACGAGGTCATCGGTCATTCCGCACAATGGCGTGACCTGGATGAATTTGTCAATGCAGCGCTCGACGTAGTTGCGCGGGTGCTGAACCTTTCAGACGAGACGCCGTATCAACTTGTGTAACTGGGGCGACGCTATGGGCTGGAAGGTGAGGCGGATTGTGTTGCTGTTGGTGGCAGTTGCTGCACTTGTCTGTTCAGTGCAGGTACAGGCCTTCTCTTTCTGTTTTTCATTCGGAAGTAACAGTCACAGGTATTCGCCTTACAACCGCTATCTGCCGCCTTATCCACCGGCACCCGGTGTGTACTACCCGGCAGACCCGAATCAGCTGCAATTACCGGGGATTGCCTACCCTCCCGAGTACCCGTTACCACCCCTGCAGCCTTACGGGGTAGTGATGCCGGCGCAAACGGGCGAGTGAAGAACAGGCAGGGTGTTAAGCACCAGGCTGATAAAGGCAAGTGACGTATTGCCACTGCAGGCGCGCGCGACTGCTATTTCACCAGGTTGATGGTGTCTGGCAAGGTCTGCGACTCCAGCATCTTCAGGATCTCTGCTGCCTCCACCGGCTTGCTGAACAGGTATCCCTGCACAATCGTAACGCCCAGCTGCCTGAAAAAATTCAACTGCCTGACATTCTCGATGCCCTCTACAATCAGCGACAGTTTCAGACTCTGTGCCATGGCAATGATGGCCTGTGCAATGGTGACGTCCTCTGTGCTGTCGGGAATCTCGCGCACGAAGGACTTGTCGATCTTGACGGTATCGACTGGCAGACGGCGCAGGTAGCTAAGCGACGAGTAGCCTGTGCCGAAGTCATCCATGGCAATCCTGACGCCCGTGAACTTGAGTCGTTCCAGCACGGTTATGGCGGTATCGATATTTTCCATCGCAACGTTCTCGGTGATCTCGAGTTCGGCCATCGCGGCATCCAGGCCTGACTCCAGCAGTGCGTGTTCAACGACATCTTCAAACCCGGGCCGTGACAGTTGTGCTGAGGAAAGGTTGACGGCGACGGTGAGACCGGTGAAGCCGGCATTGTGCCATTGCTTCAACTGCCTGAAGGCCGTGCGCAGCACCCATTCCCCGATTGGCACAATCAGGCCGCTGTCCTCGGCAACGGGAATAAAGTCCAGCGGGTTGATAAAACCCATAGTGGGGTGTTTCCATCTCAGCAGGGCCTCGAAACCGACAATCATGTTGCTGCGGATGTCGACTTTTGGCTGGTAGAACAGCATCAGCTGGTTTCTTTCCAGCGCCTTTCTAAGGTTGGTTTCCATGGCGAGCTGTTTGCGCGAGCCAGCGTTCATTTCGGCGGTGTAGTACACCGCCTTGTTACGGCCGAGTTCCTTGGCACGGTACATGCTGATGTCGGCGTGTTTTATGAGTGTCTCTGCATCGGTGCCATCGTAGGGAAAAATGCTGATGCCTATACTGGTGGTGATATGCAATTCGTGGCCATTGCATGATATCGGGTCCACCAGGCAGTCGATGATTTTCTTTGCAATGCGGCCGGCATCGGCAGAGCCGCTGATACGGGGTAGCAGCACCATGAATTCATCGCCACCAAGGCGGGCAACGGTGTCTTCCTCGCGTATACAGTCGTTGAGTCGATGCGCGATAACGCGCAGCAGCTGGTCACCGACTGCATGACCCAGTGAGTCGTTAATTATCTTGAAGCGGTCAAGGTCAAGAAACAGCAGGGCGGCATTGGTCTGCTGCCGGCGCGCATGCGCCAGTTCACTGCTAATGCGATCATTGAGCAGAACCCTGTTGGGAAGCCCGGTTAGTGCATCGTGGTGTGCATGGTACTCCATGCGACTGGCTACCGATTCGGCCTGTTGCTTGGAAATTTCCAGCTGCGCGTTGGCATCTTCAAGTTCCCGGGTGCGCTTTGTTACACGTTCCTCCAGTTTTAATCGATGTTCCCTGAGTTCGTTATCGCGGTGCTGTATTTCATCCAGCATGGTGTTGAAATCAGTAATCAGATTGCCGAGTTCATCATTACCCTTGCCAATGACACGAACAGAATAGTTTTTCTCGGTGCTGACCTGGCGTGCGATGGCAGACAGTCGCAGCAATGGATCCGTGATGATGCGTTGCAGTTGTGCACTGAGGACGAAGCTGACCAGCAGGGAAACTGTGAATACCATGGCGATGATACCAAGCAAGCGTATCAACCGGTCATGAATGAGGTCCAGGTCCGAACGCAGGTAGACAATGCCAATCTGCTCTCCTTCATAGGTGATGTGGGTTAACAACTCGACATAATTACCCCGGAAGAAAATATTCTCCTTTTGCAGGTCGGCTGACGGCAATTCCAGCCGCATGCCGGGCTTTACGTAGCGCGCAAATTCCTTCTCATTCATGCTGAAGATGGCAGCTGTCTGGATATGTTGCTGTGTTTTCAGGAAGTCGAGTGTTTCCTGGGCCGCCACCGGGTCTGAGAATAGCAGTGCAGCGCTGCTGTTGGCGGCAATAATGTTTGCCATGGTGCGGAGATTGTCACTGACGCTTTGCTGGATACTGATCCGGTCACTGGTAATAAAGGCTATACTTGCCAGTAGCAGTGACACGGTACTGATGGTGACAATCAGCAAGGTCAGTTTCCTGCGTATCGGGATGTTTCGGAGGTTCCGCATGATCCGGTCCTAATACCCCCCGGTTACGCTGACTGCCAGCGACAGCAATTTCGAACTGATGTTCAGGCCAGCGGTAGTGGCAGCAGCCACGTTGATTCTGAACATGACCTTGTTATCAACCAGCACGAACTGGATCATGCCACCCTGCTCGATAAAGTCTGCCGTCTCACTGACGGTCAGTACCGGTTTCTCTCCAAGCAGCAACAGCACCTCAGCAAGCTCTGCATCCACACCGATGTAGACAAGATGGCAGCTATCCAGCATGGCCAGGCTGCTGAGGCGTCTGACGACAAGCGAAGTGTTATGCACCGCCTTGCCGGTGAGCTTGTCCAGTTGTGAGCCAAAAGGGTCGGTCCCGGTCACGCATAATGAAAACTGCTTGTGATCCTGCAGCGCTGTTTCCGGCCAGGTTACAAAGCGCGAGAAGTTATACAGAAAGGCTGTTTTTACGCGGTACTCTGTGGTCTGTACCTCAGCCGCCAGGACAAGTGGTGGAAGAGACAACAGCAACACGGCCAGCAGACAGCGCACAATCCGGGGCAGATCGTGTAACGGTGGCATGTCGCTTGGCGATGACATCAATAGCGCCCTAGAAAGACCAGCGGATCCTGCTGTAGATGCAAGGCGTTGCACAGAACAGCGATTACTCCAAGGCTGGTCTGGTAAAGACGTCTGTCCAGGTGTGGCAACCGCTGGCATGGGCAAGGCTGGCCAGGCTCGCCTTGCCAGCCTTGCTCACTGAGTTGCCTTGCTGTTTCCACTCCGGGCGCTCCATGCAACACCATAGTCACTAGTAACTCGCTGAAAAATTTCCACTAAACCCTGCATCACAGCACTACCCGCGGCACGCAGGCGTGCGCAGCAGAGCTGCCTAATGGGCTATCGGCGTTGCCAGAATCAACCTTAAAGGTTGATCAATGGTCAAAAATATGTCTCGATGGGGTGGTGAGATGTGCCTGCAGGCACGGGAGAAGTGATACGAAGGGGGTTATCCCCCCGACTGGAGGTACTACTCTTTGTCTTTATCTTTTTTACCCGGCATGGTCAGGGGCACTACAACCGACGATTGCGGTTCATCAATGAAACGCGGACGGGCATTCATTTCGCGCCCGGCGGCAGCATTCAGCTCGGCTTCCCTCGCTGTTATCAGCCCCAGGCAATGCCGGATGTCATTCACGGTTTCATCTGATAATGGGTGGCGATGGCCGGGACGCGTGTAGGTATCCTTGGCGATACTGGTAAGTACCTGCCGCATGGCCCGCAGGATCCGTTCTTCCTTGGTGAGTGCGATGTCGTTCATGAGGATTACCATCCAGTCTATGATAGGAGTGTATATTGTGACACAACTGCTGGTTTGCAGCAGGTAGTGCCGGTCATTCCCGAATATACAGGGTGGACCAGCTCCCGCGAGTCAATGATTTAAGGGTATTGAGCAGGGTCTCACCGGGGACCGCCTCCGAAGGGTAGATCCCCCTGATTTCCACGAAGCTGCGCCCGAAGCCGGCAGATTTGCGGAAGCCCAGCCCGGTGATCTTGCCTGTATACCCGCACTGCGTGCAGTGCCAGTCGCTGTTTTCCGGATCTGTCTGCCAGGCATGAAGCCGGGACGGCCAGTCCGCCAGCGGTGTGTGGCATAGCGGACAACGTGGTGCGGGGGTGCGGGGGTCAGACCTGAATCGCAGTGTGTCAGTGCTGCTCAGGAACACGTGGCAAAATTTTCCGGCGGCGCTGTTGGCTGCAAGGAGCAGTGGATCGGCGGGTGGTTCCAGTTCAATCGCTGGCGAACAGCCGAGGAAGCTGATGAGCTGCAGAAATTTTTCACCGGTCGGGTAAAAGGTTTCGTTATTCACCCTGGCAGGCGGGCCGATCAATCCAATCGCCCGTAATTTTTCCGCCAGCAGTTCGGTGCTGACGGCAGGGCAGGTCGGGTCTGACGGAAGCAGGATGAGTTTATGCGCTGCCACAATAGCTGCCAGGTGATGGTTAAAAGGGGATCATACTATGGCTGTCCCTGTGCTGCTTTATCTACCATACTATGAGTTGTAACTCGCAAATACCGGCAGGGTGAGACCATGACAGCAAGTGAACCTTTCTCAATCCACGCACTGGAACTGGGTCCGATGGAAAATTTTGTCTACCTGATTCACGACCATGCCTCCGGACGGGCAGCGGTAGTCGACCCCGCCTGGGAGGTCCCCAAGCTGCTGGCGCTGGCACATTCCCGGGGGGTGCGCATCACCGATATACTGCTGACGCACAGTCACCATGATCACATCAACGGCATCAGTGAAGTGCTGGAAAAATTCGATGCACAGCTACACCTGATGAAGTCCGAGGCACGGTTCTGGGGTAACCACCTGGACCTGCCGACGCTGCATCATGGTGGTGATCTCATCGAACTGGGTAATACCCGGATCACTGCATTGCACACCCCGGGGCATACGCCGGGATCAGCGTGTTATCACGTCGGCAACGAGTTAATTACCGGTGATACGCTGTTCGTCTTCGGTTGTGGTCGCTGCGACCTGCGCGGTGGTGATCCGGAGCAGATGTACGCCACACTGAAAAACATGGCGGAGCGCTTGCCTGCGGAGACAGTGATTCACCCCGGTCATAACTATGCAGAGAAAGCCACCGTCACCATGGATGAGCAGCTGGCGGGCAATCCCTTCCTGCATTTTGATAACCCGGCTGATTTTATACACTACCGCATGCACTACCATGACAGTCACCGTGACTCCCCCTACGGTCCTGTCTGCAAGGGGGATGAAATGAAACACCATGATGCGTAGCTGCGCTTCGCTTACGCCCGGTGATTGATCGGGTACGCGCTGGCCGCAAAAGCCGCTGCTGCGGGTGTTTCTAGGGCGCAGGCGCATGCATCACATGCGCAGACGGATTAGGCGCACATCATGCGTATAGCGATGAAACCATGAAAACCCAGTCTTTTCGCGCCTGTCGCATACACAAGGAATCCGGCGTAGTGGCAGCGGGAATTGAAACAGTTGCCCTCGACGAGCTCTCGCCCGGCGAGGTGGTTATTCGGGTGCATTTCTCCAGTGTCAACTACAAGGATGCGCTGGCTGCAACCGGCCGCGGCAAGATCCTGCGCCGTTTTCCCCTGATTGGCGGCATTGATCTTGCCGGCGTGGTCACGGCATCGGTCGATGACCGCTTCCAGCCAGGTGACGAGGTACTGGTCAGCGGCTGTGGCCTGGGTGAAAGCCACGACGGCGGGTTTTCAGAGGTTGCCCGGGTACCGGCAGACTGGGTGGTGCCCTTGCCTGCCGGTTTGTCACTGTTTGATGCCATGGGGCTGGGAACTGCAGGCTTTACTGCAGCGCTGGCCATTGACCGGCTTGAGCAGAATGGCCAGCAGCCATCCACGGGACCGGTGCTGGTGACGGGTGCCAGTGGTGGCGTGGGCAGTGTGGCCATCGACCTGCTGGCTGCGCGCGGCTATGAGGTAGTGGCACTGACGCGAAAAGTGGGCGCCGCCACATACCTTGAACGTCTGGGTGCCACCAGTGTAATGCACTATGACGCTCTGGTCTGCGACGCACGGCCACTGCACTCCGCGCAGTGGGGAGGAGCCATCGATAATATCGGTGGCAGAGTGCTCGCCGGGTTGCTCAGCAGCACGCGTCCCTGGGGTAATATTGCCAGTATCGGCATGGCCGGTGGCAGTGAATGTCATACCACGGTGATGCCGTTTATTCTGCGCGCTGTCAGCGTGCTCGGTATCAGTGCTGCCAACTGTCCCATGGAGCGCCGTATTCGGGTATGGCAACGGCTGGTATCGGACCTGCGGCCTGTGCATTTGCAGCAGATTATTTCAGGGGTGATCGGCCTGGATGATCTGCCTGCTGTGCTCGAGCGTTTGCTGCAAGGCGAGCATCAGGGCAGGTTTGTCGTCAGCATGCAATCATGAGCAGCAGCTGTCTTTTGTAACTGGCTTCCTTGCGAAAAAGGGAAGACGTCTCGCGAAGACGCCAGGAAATGTTGATTGGTGTTTACAATAGCTTTTAATTTCATGCTCCTTGCGTCCTTATGAGAGTGATTACAGTGTTAATGGATGGAATTTACCTGTCTGTCGGATTGAATGCCCCTGACCAGGAAGGTGTGCGGTGACACAGCAATTTTCTGCGCTCAGGCGCAATATAAATGCCGGTACGCGCGTATGCCTGTTTCGCCGTTGTGTGCCGGGTGATTTCTCAGTGTCGCTGGACCAGCTGGTCCTGTTGATTGCCCTGAACTTGCTGCTGGCGTTTTTCATCGATCTGGCCAGCAGCCTGCCACATCCGGAATTCTACTCGTATGCAGTGGCTGCGAATGGGCTGGATGTGCTGTTGTTTCTGTTTGCAGCCTACCTGATCAGCAAGCTGCTGATGGATAAGCGGGTGGCATTGCGGCTGGGTGTATATATCTACAGTATGAGCCTGTTCTTTTTGCTGGTGTGGGTCATGCTCGGACGACTGGAGGCATTGCTGCCGACGGATCGCACCCAGATCTACGGGTTGCTTTACCTGCTCTATCCGGGGTGGGTAGTGCTCGCCACAGGCTGGGCACTCATGTTGCTGGCCGATGGTTTCTCGCGCAAGGTGGCGGCAGCGATGGCGGTGGTAATGCTGGTCTGGATGCTGCCGGTTCATTACTTTGCAGAGGAAACCACGCTGTGGTATCCCGCAGAGGAAGATGGCGTTGATGAGTATGCCGCTTACCGGGGGCTGGATGTGGAGCGCATCTTTTACAAGCAGCCGGAGTTACTGGCTGAGCACCTGAAGTCACTGCTGGCCGAGCGCAGCGACCGGGCAGACCTGTATTTTGTCGGTTTTGCCGGTTATGCCCTGCAGGATGTGTTCCGGAATGAAATACAGTTCGCACAGGCATTGTTTGATGAGCGCTTTGATACGCGGGGTCGTTCGCTGGTACTGGTTAACAACCTTGCAACCCGCGACAGCCAGCCTTTGGCATCATCCGTCAATCTTGAGCGTGCGTTGCAACATATAGGAAATGTAATCGATCGTGATAATGATGTCGTGGTGCTGTTTCTCACCAGCCATGGGAGCAAGGCCGACTTGTTGGTCAATTTCTGGCCGCTGCGCTTGAACGATATGACCCCGGCGATGCTGAAACAGTACCTGGATAATGCCGGGATCAAGTGGCGCATCATTATGGTCTCGGCGTGTTACTCGGGTGGTTTCATCGACACACTGAAGGACGAGCATACCGCGATCATGACCGCCTCATCTGTGGATAGGATGTCGTTCGGCTGTGAGGACAAGCGCGAGCTTACCTACTTCGGTGAGGCATTGCTGCAGAACCAGCTGCGGTCGCAATATTCGATTGCAACCGCATTTGAGGCTACCGTTAAAGAAATTGAATTGCGTGAACAGGCGGAACAACTGGACCCGTCTCGCCCGCAATTCTACATTGGCGAGGCCATGCAGAAGAAACTGCAGCGTCTTGAAACATATCTCTTTCATGATACCGGCAAGCAGGTCGGTACGGTGATGCTGGGTCCCTAGTTAGTGGTCGTCAAAAAAATCTCGCAAAGATACAGAGAAAAAATCCTGCGATACTTTTCAACAATCTCTTTTCTTTGCGTATTTGTAATAGATATTACAGCGCTTATGGAACAGAAACCGGTTCTTGAAGCCGCCGCTTGAATACTCTGCCGGACTATCTCTGTAGCGGGCTGACTATTGTCTCTATCGGTCTGAATCCCTCACTGCCGTCCGTGCGTGAGGGGTTTTATTTTGCAAATCCACGCAATCGCTTCTGGCGGGCCCTGCAAGCCAGTGAGTTGACGGGCATGAGACTCGAACCGGGTATTGAGGCGATGGATATCCTGTTACGTCAGTGCAGGATTGGTTTTACCGACGTGGTCAAGCGTCCGACAGCGGGTGGCAAGGAACTGCGGGCTTCGGATTACCGTGAATGGGCTCCGCAGCTGAAGCGCAAGCTGCTGCGGTATCAGCCTGATGTCGCCTGGTTCCATGGCAAGCTGGCCTGTGTCAATTACCTGAAATACGCTGAAGGTATCAGGCCGGGTGTCGACTGGGGATGCCAGCCTCACAGGATTGGAGTCACGCGGATATTCGTTACACCCAACCCAAGTTCCGCCAATGCGGCCTACACACTGGATGATCTGAGCAGCTGGTACCGGCAACTGGCGGTCTATTCTTCACAGCCCGGGCGGCCTCCTTAAGGGCAGCATGGCCGTGCAATACATCGGGATACACACTCCGGTTTTGTGCCATATTTATCCTGCAGGATGCGATCCATGTTCTATACTTAATATGAATAGAATAACGGAGGGTCTGGTCATGGCAATTGCATCTACAGTGTCAAATTATCTGGCCGAGCATGACGTGGCGTATGATGTCCTGACACATCCACATACGGCAACCAGCGGCGAAAGTGCACAGGCGGCACATGTGCCCGGTACCCGGCTCGCCAAGTCGGTGATTCTGGAGGATGACCATGGTTACGTGATGGTGGTGCTGCCTTCAAATCGACAGATTAACCTCGGCGAGTTGCACCGACAGCTGAATCGTAATCTCGGATTGGCAACCGAGAGTGAGTTGAGCAGCCTGTTCGAGGACTGTGAAGTCGGTGCGCTGCCTGCGGTGGGTCCGGCCTACGGGATGGAGACGGTGGTAGATGACATGCTCGCGGAGCAAGCTGATATCTACTTCGAGGCCGGTGATCACGAACAGCTGATACATGTCAGCTCAGAAACCTTTCAGGCGCTGCTGGGAGAAAAAACCCGGCACGGTTGTTTCAGTCACTGAACTGGCATCGGTACTATGCCGCTCTCTGCAGCTAGGGAGGGCGGTAAGGTGTTTTGTATAGTCACAGGCTGTTGAAAAAGCAGCAGGTGAGTGCGAGACAAGGCAAAAGAGCACGAAAACGCAGTTTAGCGATACGAAATGAGCATCATGCGCCCAACTTCAACGCCCTATCGTATCAGATAGGGGGTTTTTAACAGCCCGTTAAGGAAGTATAGTAATAATCAGTATCCGAGGGCGGTGGCTCCCCAGCCAGCACGACCAACGGCAATTTCCGGGGGCTGATAATCGACTGCTGACATGACTTTTGCTGCCCTTGACGAGGCAACATCGACCATCAGCAGGATCTCGCCAGGGTTGAGCGCATCCTGGAATTCACCCAGCTGGCTATTGGATACTTTGCAAATGGTCACGCCCGCAAGAAAGTTCGCCACCAGAGTGACAACCGGAATCACTAGCCACCAGCTCCAGCTCATGGTCAATACGATGGCAACAAATACCAAGAGTGCCAGCATAAAGCTGACGAGATTGGCATTCCAGAGCATCCTTTCCAGCCGGCTGGCGGTTTCTTTCGCGTGTCCCAGGGTGGATGCAGGCAGGTCATCAAGTTGTGTGCGCCGATCACTCAGGGCGTGTATATTCTCCCGCTTGACGCCGATTTTGTTCAGCTGATCAACCACCTGCAGGGCCTGCTCCCTGTTAGACAACAGGAAATAAAGTCTCCGTTTCATTGCATATCTCCCCCACTTCTTCATGATAAACATAAGGTTACATGCTCGATCAGACGGCAGGCGCTGTCCAGGGTACGGCTTTCTTATTATTTTCCATTATCTTTATTTATAGTTCTTGTTCCCCCGGGCGCAACCCCGAAGGTGCATATTTTACTTCCGAAGGTTACCTTGCTGCAATCCATGTATTGCTGTTGACAGCTAACAGCGCCTGCAACACAATAGCGGGCTTGCATTTTGGAGGGGTTCCCGAGTGGTCAAAGGGATCAGACTGTAAATCTGACGGCTCAGCCTTCGGAGGTTCAAATCCTCCCCCCTCCACCAGATGAATGGTGTCGCCAGACTTGGGATACCGGTTTCGATGAGCAGCAAGGTGATTGGCGGGTGTAGTTCAACGGTAGAACCTCAGCCTTCCAAGCTGATGATGTGGGTTCGATTCCCATCACCCGCTCCAGTTGCGAATGGGGCTGGAATTTACGGGGCGAGGCCCCGATTTTAGTGCGATGACTGGAAGGGTTGTGGGGTCTGACCCCGTTTGATTTTTGCCCATATAGCTCAGTCGGTAGAGCACTTCCTTGGTAAGGAAGAGGTCTCCGGTTCAAATCCGGATATGGGCTCCAGAATTTTTGAACATTTTACATAGATAGTAAGGTAATCACGTAAATCGTAAGGGGAGTCAGTCGAGATGTCCAAGGAAAAATTTCAGCGTACCAAACCGCATGTAAACGTAGGCACCATTGGTCACGTGGATCATGGCAAGACGACATTAACGGCCGCGATCACGAAGGTAATGGCGGAGCAGTTTGGTGGCACGTTCAAGGCGTACGATCAGATTGACAATGCCCCGGAAGAGCGTGCGCGCGGCATCACGATTGCGACGGCGCACGTGGAATACGAGTCGCCGAAGCGTCATTACGCGCACGTGGACTGTCCGGGACACGCGGACTACGTGAAGAACATGATCACGGGTGCGGCGCAGATGGACGGGGCGATTCTGGTGGTGAGTGCGGCGGACGGTCCGATGCCGCAGACGCGCGAGCACATTCTGCTGTCACGCCAGGTGGGTGTGCCGTATATATTGGTATACATGAACAAGGCAGACCAGGTGGACGATGCCGAGTTGCTGGAGCTGGTGGAGATGGAGATTCGCGAGCTGCTGGATTCCTATGATTTTCCGGGTGATGACACGCCGATTGTGATTGGTTCGGCGCTGAAGGCGCTGGAAGGCGACACCAGTGAGATTGGTGTGCCGTCGATCGTGAAGCTGGTTGAGGAGATGGACCGGTACATACCGGAGCCGGAGCGTGCGGTGGACGGTGATTTTCTGATGCCGGTGGAGGACGTATTTTCGATTTCTGGTCGTGGCACGGTGGTGACGGGGCGTATTGAGCGCGGTGTCATCAAGGTGGGCGAGGAGATTGCGATAGTCGGTATCAAGGACACGCTGAAGACGACGTGCACGGGTGTTGAGATGTTTCGCAAGCTGCTGGACGAGGGTCGTGCGGGTGACAATGTGGGTGTATTGCTGCGTGGTACGAAGCGTGAAGAGGTTGAGCGCGGTCAGGTGCTGGCGAAGCCGGGGAGTATTACGCCGCACACGAAGTTTGAGTGTGAGGTGTACATTCTGAGCAAGGATGAGGGCGGACGCCACACGCCGTTTTTCAGCAATTACCGGCCGCAGTTTTATTTTCGCACGACGGACGTGACGGGTGCGTGTGATTTGCCGGAAGGTGTGGAGATGGTGATGCCGGGTGACAACATCAAGATGACGGTGTCGCTGATTGCGCCGATTGCGATGGAAGAGGGTCTGCGCTTTGCGATTCGCGAGGGTGGCCGCACCGTCGGCGCCGGTGTCGTCTCCAAGATCATCGAGTAAATGAGTTGCAGGAGCGGAGTGTGTTCGCGATTTATTTAGGCCAGTAGCTCAATTGGCAGAGCGACGGTCTCCAAAACCGTAGGTTGGGGGTTCGATTCCCTCCTGGCCTGCCATTCGCGGCAGGACCATTTTGAAGCAGTTGCAGCAGGATTAGATGAACGCAAAAGTTGAAACACAGAAAAACCGGTTTGATAGTCTGAAGCTCGGCATTGCTGTAGCCATGCTGGCAGGCGCTATCATTGCTTTTTACCGCTTTGATGACCAGCTGCTGGTGTTGCGGGTACTTGGACTGCTCGCCGTGGCGGGTGTATCCGTGTTGATCGCGGCTCAATCCAGCACCGGCAAGAATATCATCGGCTTTATCAGGGGTGCGCAGACCGAGGTCCGCAAGGTGGTATGGCCGACGCGCGCAGAAACAGTGCAGACAACGCTGGCAGTTATCCTGATGGTGTTTCTGGTTGGAATTTTTCTCTGGTTGCTGGATATGATCCTGCTATGGGCGATTCAGCTGCTGACCGGACAGGGTAGCTGACGATGTCATTGCAATGGTATGTGGTACACGCGTATTCGGGTTTTGAGAACCAGGTCAAGCGTGCCCTGGAAGAGCGTATCAAGCGTGCAGAAATGGCTGAGTACTTTGGCCAGATTCTGGTGCCGACCGAGGAAGTGGTCGAGATGCGTGAAGGTTCCAAGCGCCGCAGTGAGCGCAAGTTCTTTCCTGGTTACGTACTCGTGCAGATGGACATGAACGAGGATACCTGGCATCTGGTGAAAGATGCGCCGAAAGTGCTGGGTTTTATTGGTGGTACCAGCGACAGGCCGGCGCCTATATCAGACCGCGAGGCCGATGCCATCCTGCAGCGCGTGCAGGAGGGTGTCGACAAGCCGCGGCCAAAGGTGCTGTTCGAGGTTGGCGAGGTGGTGCGTGTTACCGATGGCCCGTTCAACGATTTCAATGGTGTTGTTGAAGAAGTGAATTATGAGAAAAGCCGGCTACGGGTGTCGGTGCTGATTTTCGGCCGTTCAACACCGGTGGAACTGGCCTTCAGTCAGGTAGAAAAAGCGTAGTTCGGACCCGGCCGCAGGGCATAGTCCGGAAGATTTTGTAAAACAGGGGAGCCGCGAGGCGCTGGTACCCACAGGAGTAATAACATGGCTAAGAAAATTCAGGCTTACATCAAGCTGCAGGTGCGAGCAGGTGAAGCCAACCCGAGCCCGCCGGTTGGTCCGGCCCTCGGTCAGCATGGCGTGAACATCATGGAGTTCTGCAAGGCGTTTAACTCGCAAACGCAGAAAATGGAGAAGGGTTTGCCGACCCCGGTAGTGATTACGGTGTATGCTGATCGCAGCTTCACCTTCATTACCAAGACGCCACCGGCATCCATCCTGCTGAAGAAGGCCGCCGGTATTCCGAAAGGATCCGGCACGCCGAACACCAGCAAGGTCGGCAAGGTCACGCATGCCCAGCTGGAAGAAATTGCCACTACCAAGATGCCTGATCTGAATGCCACCAGCATGGATGCGGCGATCTCTATTATCGCCGGAACCGCCCGTAGTATGGGCCTTGATGTGGAGGGTTGACGGGATGGCCAAACTGACGAAACGAGCAAAGGCAATCAAGGAAAAGGTAACACCTGGCAAGCTCTACACCATTGAAGAGGCACTCGCCCTGCTGAAGGAATTGTCGACGGTGAAATTCACGGAATCCGTGGATGTCAGTGTCAATCTGGGTGTCGATGCCCGTAAATCCGACCAGGTGGTACGTGGTGCAACCGTGCTGCCAAACGGCACCGGCAAGTCGGTGCGTGTCGCGGTGTTCACCCAGGGCGCAAATGCAGAGGCAGCCCTGGAAGCCGGTGCGGATATTGTTGGCATGGACGACCTGGCTGAAGAGGTTAAAAAGGGCAACATGGACTTTGATGTGGTAATCGCCTCGCCGGACGCCATGCGTGTGGTTGGCACGCTGGGACAGATCCTTGGTCCGCGCGGACTGATGCCAAATCCCAAGGTGGGTACCGTTGCGCAGGATGTGGCCGCGGCTGTGAGAAATGCCAAGGCCGGTCAGGTGCGTTACCGCACGGACAAGGCCGGTATCATCCATTGCCAGATTGGCCGGCTGGATTTTGAAATAAATGCCCTGAAGGAAAATCTGTCCGCATTGCTGGGGGACCTGGTGAAGGCCAAGCCGACCTCAGCCAAGGGTGTTTACATGAGGAAGCTGTCAGTGTCGACCACCATGGGGCCGGGGCTCCATGTGGATCATACCTCACTGGTTGCATAGTGATTCCGGGCGGGCTGCAGGCCCGCCAGTACAAGTTTGGCGCTGCAATGTACAGGATGTACAAGCATCGCGAACGGCAAGCATGACATGCAGGGATGCATGAAAGTGCTACGTGTCGCGTCAGGGCTGCAAGCCCGAAGCGACTGCCGGAAGCGATCCGGTTTTACCGGTGGCCGTCAAAGACCGCAGGTGGCGGACGAGGTTTTTAATCGTCGGCTTTAATTGTCCTGTTACAGACAGGGCGGCCTGCGCAGAGGGTGGCGTCGAGACAGTATTCGATGCACAGGGATGTGCAAGTGTCGCGTGAGGCAGGATGCCGGCAGCGACCGATGTACAGGATGTACAAGTGTCGCGTGAGGCAGGATGCCGGCAGCGACCTGTTTCAAGTCACATAAGCCATCACCGGCGATGGATGCTGGTGTGTAGTCAATGAAATGGAAGGAGGCGGTGGACCTGATGCCGTCGCTGAATTCCCTGTGAGGTAAACGCAATGGCATTAACTCTTGAAGAGAAAAAGGCTGTTGTTGCTGAAGTTTCTGAAGTTGCCAAAGGG
The DNA here is from genome assembly GCA_963701505.1 of uncultured Gammaproteobacteria bacterium. Taxonomy (GTDB): domain Bacteria; phylum Pseudomonadota; class Gammaproteobacteria; order UBA9214; family UBA9214; genus UBA9214. The sequence continues at coordinate 234,162 of CAVOZZ010000010.1, read as the reverse complement.
GCCTACTCGGCCGTGGCCGCGGAATATTGCGGCCTGACAGTCGAGCAGTTGACGAACCTGCGTGTCAAGGCACGCGAGGATAACGTTTACCTGCGCGTCGTGAAAAACACGCTGGCCAAGCGTGCCCTGGAGGATACCGACTTTGCTTGCATGAGTGATCGTCTGACTGGTCCGCTGATACTGGCGTTTTCCCAGCAGGATCCGGGTGCGGCAGCGCGTGTCACCAAGGAATTTGCCAAATTAAACAGCAAGTTCCAGGTCACCATGCTGTCAGTAGGAGGCGAGGTGCTTGAGCCGACAGAGATCGACAAGCTGGCCAAGCTCCCGACCCGCGACCAGGCAATCAGTCTGCTGATGGCAGTCATGATGGCACCGACAGAAAAGTTTGTCCGTACGCTCAACGAAGTACCGGGCAAGCTGGTTCGGACGGTTGCCGCTATTCGCGACCAGAAACAGCAAGCAGCTTAGAACTATTTCATTATTTAACTGATCAAAATATTAACAGGAGTATTCGTTATGGCCGTTTCACAAGAAGAAATTCTGGAAACAATTTCGGGCATGTCAGTGATGGAGGTTGTTGATCTGATCTCTGCCATGGAAGAAAAATTCGGTGTCTCTGCTGCGGCAGCCGTTGCTGCTGCACCGGTAGCAGGTGGCGGTGAAGTCGTAGCCGCTGAAGAGAAGGACGAGTTTGATGTTGTTATGACCAGCTTTGGCGAAAACAAGGTTTCCGTCATCAAGGCGGTTCGCGGCATCACCGGTCTGGGTCTCAAGGAAGCCAAGGATATGGTGGAGGGCGTTCCCTCTACCATCAAGGAGGCTGCATCCAAGGATGAGTCCGCAGAGATCAAGAAGACCCTCGAAGCAGCTGGCGCTACTGTCGAGCTTAAATAGGCGGTCTAGTAATCCTTTGTGATTACAACAATCGCGGGTATACAGGATTGGCCGGTCGCAGTTTCTGCGTCCGGCCTGTCCTGCTTGTAGTAACTGAAAGGGCGCTTTTCGTAAGTACGAAGCGCCAGTTTGTGACTGGTAACGGATTAACCGCCTCAGACACGCAGCTTTCTTCGTACTTACTGGAGAGGAAAACCGATGGCCTACAGCTTCACTGAGAAGAAACGAATTCGCAAGGACTTTGGCGAGCGCCACAGCATCCTGGATGTCCCGTACCTGCTGGCAACGCAGATAGATTCCTACCGTGACTTCCTGCAGGCAGATAAAAACGCCGATTCGCGTGATGACAAGGGACTGCATGCGGCATTCAAGTCGGTTTTTCCGATCGTCAGTTATTCAGGCACGGCGGCACTTGATTACGTTACCTACCGGCTCGGCGAGCCGGCATTTGACGTCAAGGAATGCCAGCTGCGCGGCCTCACCTATGCCGCACCGTTGCGTGCGCTGGTGCGCTTGATCATCTACGACAAGGATTCCCCTGCAAACGCCAGGAAGATCAAGGACATCAAGGAGCAGGAAGTCTACATGGGCGAGCTGCCGCTGATGACGGATAACGGTACCTTTGTCATCAATGGTACCGAGCGGGTGATTGTTTCCCAGTTGCACCGTTCACCGGGTGTGTTCTTCGACCACGACAAGGGCAAGACCCATTCCTCGGGTAAATTGCTGTTTTCCGCACGGGTGATCCCGTACCGCGGTTCCTGGCTGGACATGGAGTTCGATCCCAAGGATGCGCTGTTCGTACGCATCGATCGCCGCCGCAAGCTGCCGGCCACGATCCTGTTGCGGGCGCTCGGCTATGAGAACGAGGAAATTCTCGGTATCTTCTTTGAAACCAATGATTTTCACATCACCAAGAATGAAATCAAGCTGAGCCTGGTTGCGGAGCGCCTGCGTGGCGAGATGGCCACGTTTGATATCAAGGCAAGGTCCAAGGTAATCGTTGAAGAGGGCCGTCGTATCACCGCGCGTCATATACGCGAACTGGAAAAGTCGGGTGTCAAGACACTGGTGGTGCCGGAGGAATACCTGTTTGGAAAGATCCTGGCAACCAATATCGTCGACAAGGAAACCGGGGAACTGCTGGCCGTTGCCAACGAGGTGATTACCGCAGAGTTACTGGAAAAACTGCGCGATGCGGACATCAAGGATATCCGTACACTGTACGTGAACGACCTCGATCGCGGTCCGTATATCTCCAGCACGCTGCGCATTGATCCGACCACCACCGAGCTGGAAGCGATGGTCGAAATCTACCGCATGATGCGCCCGGGTGAACCGCCTACCAAGGATGCCGCGCAAAACCTGTTCAAGAACCTGTTCTTTTCCGCGGATCGCTATGACCTGTCGGCTGTTGGCCGCATGAAGTTCAACCGCCGTGTCGGTCGCGAGGAGCTCACCGGCGAGGGCATCCTGTCGAAAGAAGACATTCTTGACGTCATGAAGATCCTGATCGAGATCCGTAACGGCAACGGCTTTGTGGATGATATCGATCACCTCGGTAACCGCCGTATTCGCTGTGTCGGTGAAATGGCGGAGAATGTGTTCCGCATTGGTCTGGTGCGCGTTGAGCGTGCTGTCAAGGAACGTCTCAGCCTGGCGGAATCGGAAAGCCTGATGCCGCAGGAACTGATCAATGCCAAGCCGGTTGCAGCGGCTACCAAGGAGTTCTTCGGCTCCAGCCAGCTGTCCCAGTTCATGGACCAGAATAACCCGCTGTCTGAAGTCACGCACAAGCGCCGTGTCTCGGCGCTCGGCCCGGGCGGCCTGACCCGCGAGCGTGCCGGTTTCGAGGTGCGCGACGTGCATCCGACGCATTACGGCCGTGTCTGTCCGATTGAGACGCCGGAAGGCCCGAACATTGGCCTGATCAATTCACTGGCCGTTTATTCACGCACCAACGAGTACGGTTTCCTGGAGACGCCCTATCGCAAGGTCGTCAATGGACGGGTCACTGATGACATCGAGTACCTGTCAGCCATTGAAGAGGGCCGCTACATTATTGCCCAGGCGAATGCCGATGTGGATGCAAAGAACCGGCTGACGGATGACCTGGTGACCTGCCGTTACAACAATGAATTCATGACCTCGACACCCGACAAGGTCAACTATATTGACGTCTCACCGAAGCAGATCGTGTCGGTGGCCGCCGCCCTGATTCCGTTTCTTGAGCATGATGATGCCAACCGTGCATTGATGGGCTCAAACATGCAGCGCCAGGCAGTACCGACGCTGATTACCGAAAAGCCGCTGGTCGGTACCGGTATCGAGCGCACCGTGGCGGTTGACTCCGGCGTTACCGTGGTGGCAAAGCGCGGTGGTGTGCTGGATTCCGTCGATGCCGGGCGCATCGTGGTGCGTGTCAATGACGATGAAACGGTGGCCGGCGAGCCGGGTGTCGATATCTACAACCTCACCAAGTACACCCGTTCCAACCAGAATACCTGTATCAACCAGCGTCCGCTGGTGAAGCCGGGTGACGTGATTGCGCGCGGCGATGTGCTGGCTGATGGCCCCAGTACCGACATGGGTGAGCTGGCTCTTGGCCAGAACCTGCTGGTCGCCTTCATGCCCTGGAACGGCTACAACTTCGAGGACTCTATCCTGATTTCCGAGCGAGTGGTCGAGGAAGACCGTTTCACCACCATCCACATCGAGGAACTGACCTGTGTGGCGCGTGATACCAAGCTGGGTTCGGAAGAGGTCACCGGTGACATCCCGAACGTCGGTGAAGGGGCGCTCTCCAAGCTGGACGAGTCCGGTATTGTCTACATCGGCGCAGAGGTTAAACCGGGCGATATCCTGGTCGGCAAGGTGACGCCAAAGGGCGAGACACAGCTGACACCGGAAGAAAAACTGCTGCGCGCCATCTTTGGTGAGAAGGCCGCTGACGTCAAGGATACCTCCCTGCGTGTGCCCAGTGGCATGGACGGTACTGTGATCGATGTGCAGGTCTTCACCCGTGACGGTGTCGAGAAGGATGCCCGGGCACTGCAGATACAGGGAGACCAGCTGGCCCAGGTGCGCAAGGACCTGAATGACCAGCTGCGCATTATGGAAGACGACATATACAATCGAGTCGAATCCATGCTGCAGGGCAAGGTGGCAGAGGGCGGTCCGAAAAGACTGGCGGCAGGAAGCAAGATTACCAGGGATTACCTCGCCGACATTGGCCGTGACAAGTGGTTTGAAATCCGTCTGCGGAATGAAGACGCCAATGCCGACCTGGAAAAGATTTCCGAGCAGCTCAGGGATCTGCGCAAGGGCTTTGAGGAACGTCTCGAAGACAAGCGTGTCAAATTGACCACCGGTGATGATCTCGCACCCGGCGTACTGAAGATGGTCAAGGTCTACCTGGCGGTGAAGCGCCGCGTGCAGCCGGGTGACAAGATGGCTGGCCGTCACGGTAACAAGGGTGTGATTTCCATGATCCAGCCGGTCGAGGATATGCCGTTTATGGCAGACGGTACCTCCGTCGATATCGTGCTCAACCCGCTCGGTGTGCCCTCGCGCATGAACGTTGGCCAGGTGCTGGAGACGCACCTCGGCTGGGCTGCCAAGGGACTCGGTATCAAGATCGGCAAGATGCTCGAAGCAAAACGAGAGGTTGCCGAGTTACGGCAGTTCCTGGACAAGATCTACAATGGCAGCGGTCGCAAGGAAGACCTGAATTCACTGACGGACGAGGAAATCGTCGAACTGTCGCACAACCTGGTGGGTGGCGTGCCCATGGCAACACCGGTCTTTGACGGTGCGCCGGAATCAGCCATCAAGTCCATGCTGACACTTGCAGACCTGCCGACGTCAGGGCAAACCACGCTCTACGATGGTCGTACCGGCGAGGCCTTCGACCGCGAGGTCACGGTGGGCTATATGTACATCATCAAGCTGAATCACCTGGTGGATGACAAGATGCACGCCCGTTCAACCGGTCCGTACAGTCTGGTTACCCAGCAGCCGCTGGGCGGCAAGGCGCAATTCGGCGGACAGCGTTTCGGTGAAATGGAAGTGTGGGCTCTGGAAGCCTACGGTGCTGCCTACACCTTGCAGGAAATGCTGACTGTGAAATCCGATGACGTCAATGGCCGCACCAAGATGTACAAGAACATTGTCGACGGTAACCATCAGATGGATGCCGGTATGCCCGAATCCTTCAACGTGCTGGTGAAGGAAATTCGTTCGCTGGGACTCAATATTGAATTGGAACAGGATTAGCAACGGTAGCGGCCGGCTGTATTTGACCCGATACCTGATACTCCAGCTACAGGAGCAACGATGAAAGACTTACTGAACTTACTAAAGCCGCAAGGCCACACTGATGACTTCGATGCAATCCGCATTGGTCTGACATCCCCGGACATGATCCGTTCCTGGTCTTATGGCGAAGTCAAGAAACCGGAGACCATCAACTACCGTACCTTCAAGCCGGAACGCGATGGCCTGTTCTGCGCAAAGATTTTCGGCCCGGTGAAGGACTACGAATGTCTCTGTGGCAAGTACAAGCGCCTCAAGCATCGCGGTGTTGTCTGCGAGAAATGCGGTGTCGAAGTGACGCTTGCAAAGGTGCGCCGTGACCGCATGGGTCACATTGAACTGGCCAGTCCGGCCGCACATATCTGGTTTCTGAAGTCGCTGCCATCGCGCATCGGCCTGTTGCTGGACATGACCCTGCGTGATATCGAGCGCGTCCTGTACTTCGAGGCATTCGTGGTGGTCGATCCCGGCATGACCACGCTGGAGCGCGGCCAGTTACTGTCTGACGAGGCCTATCTCGATGCCATTCAGGAGAACGGTGACGAATTTGATGCCCGCATGGGCGCCGAGGCCGTGTTCGAACTGCTCAAGGGCATCGACCTGCAGGTAGAAGCCGTCAAGCTGCGTGACGAAATCAACTCGACCAAGTCGGAGACCAAGCTGAAAAGGCTGTCCAAGCGTCTCAAGCTGGTGGAGTCGTTTCTCGACTCCGGCAACCGGCCCGAATGGATGGTGATGACGGTATTGCCGGTGCTGCCGCCGGAACTGCGCCCGCTGGTACCGCTCGATGGCGGCCGCTTTGCAACCTCTGACCTGAATGACCTGTACCGCCGTGTCATCAACCGTAACAACCGTCTGAAGCGACTGCTGGAACTGAGTGCGCCGGACATCATCGTGCGTAATGAAAAACGCATGCTGCAGGAATCCGTCGATGCGCTGCTCGACAATGGTCGTCGCGGTCGTGCGATTACCGGCACCAACCGCCGCCCGCTGAAGTCACTGGCGGACATGATCAAGGGCAAGCAGGGGCGTTTCCGCCAGAACCTGCTGGGCAAACGCGTCGACTATTCAGGCCGTTCCGTGATCGTGGTTGGTCCGACGCTGAAACTGCACCAGTGTGGTCTGCCGAAGCGCATGGCACTGGAGTTGTTCAAGCCGTTTATCTTCAGCAAGCTGCAACTGCGGGGTCTGGCGACCACCATCAAGGCGGCCAAGAAACTGGTCGAGCGTGAAGGGCCGGAAGTCTGGGATATTCTCGAAGATGTGATTCGCGAACACCCGGTAATGCTGAACCGTGCGCCAACCCTGCACCGTCTTGGCATCCAGGCCTTTGAGCCGGTATTGATCGAAGGCAAGGCCATCCAGCTGCATCCACTGGTGTGTGCTGCCTTCAACGCCGACTTTGACGGTGACCAGATGGCCGTGCACGTGCCGTTGTCGATCGAGGCGCAGCTGGAAGCGCGCGCACTGATGATGTCGTCGAATAATATCCTGTCGCCGGCCAATGGTGAACCGATTATCGTGCCGTCACAGGACGTGGTGCTGGGTCTCTATTACATGACGCGTGAGTCCATCAACGCCAAGGGCGAGGGTATGGTGTTCGCCGATGTCTCGGAAGTGCACCGTGCCTATCAAAACAACTTTGTTTCCATCCACGCCAAGATCAGGGTGCGTATCAGCCGTCACGAGTTCGATGAGGCAGGTGATGCGCAGGCCAGACATGACCTGGTGGATACCACGGTGGGGCGTGCCTTGCTGTCCGAGATTATCCCCAAAGGTCTGACCTTCGATCTGGTCAACCGGGACATGACCAAGAAGGCGATTTCCAACCTGATTAATGCCTGCTATCGGCGCGTGGGTCTGAAAGAGACCGTTATCTTTGCCGACCAGCTGATGTATACCGGTTTTTCCTATGCCACCCGCTCCGCGGTGTCATTCGGTATCGATGACATGATCATTCCCGAGGAAAAGGCCGGGATTCTCAGCGGCGCGGAAGACGAGGTGCTGGAGATCGAGCACCAGTACACCTCCGGACTGGTGACCATGGGCGAGCGCTACAACAAGGTCGTCGATATCTGGTCACGCACCAATGACCAGGTGGCCAAGGCCATGATGGAAAAGCTCGGCACCGAGAAAGAAGCTGGATGCCAACGGCAAGGAGGTCAGCCAGCCATCGTTCAACTCGGTGTACATGATGGCCGACTCCGGGGCACGTGGCTCGGCGGCACAGATTCGTCAGCTCGCCGGTATGCGCGGCCTGATGGCGAAGCCGGATGGCTCCATTATTGAAACGCCGATCACGGCCAACTTCCGCGAGGGACTGGACGTGCTGCAGTACTTTATCTCCACGCACGGTGCGCGCAAGGGTCTCGCCGATACCGCGTTGAAGACCGCTAACTCGGGTTACCTGACACGACGCCTGGTCGATGTTGCCCAGGACCTGGTGGTCATCGGCGAGGACTGCGGTACCGATCGCGGGCTGGAGTTGACGCCGCTGGTTGAAGGCGGTGATGTGGTTGAACCGTTGCGTGAACGGGTGCTGGGCCGCAGACCGCCGAAGATGTGCTGCGTCCGGGAACCGACGAGGTGGTCGCGATGCGTGGCACCTTGCTGGATGAGGCCTGGGTCGACAAGCTGGAAGCCATGGGTGTCGACCAGATCATGGTGCGTTCACCCATTACCTGTGAAAATCGTTACGGTGTCTGTGCGTCCTGTTACGGTCGCGACCTGGCACGTGGTCACGTGGTGAATGCCGGTGAGGCCATTGGTGTGATCGCCGCGCAGTCGATTGGTGAACCGGGTACGCAGCTGACCATGCGTACCTTCCATATTGGTGGTGCGGCGAGTCGTGCTGCCACGGTGAACAGTGTCGAGGTCAAGGCCGGCGGCAGTGTTCGCCTGCACAACATCAAGACGGTTGACCAACAGCAGCGGTAACCTGGTCGCGGTGTCACGCTCCGGTGAAATCGGTCTGGTAGACGAGTACGGTCGCGAGCGTGAGCGCTACAAGGTTCCCTATGGTTCGGTTATCAGTGTCGCCGACGGTGATATGGTCGATGGTGGCAGCGTCATCGCGACCTGGGATCCGCACACCCACCCGATTGTGACCGAGGTGGCCGGTGTCGCGAACTTCAGCGATTTCATCGAAGGTGTCACCGTGCAGGAAAGCACGGATGAGATCACCGGCCTGACCAGCCTGGTGATTACCGATCCAAAATCACGTGGCAGCATGGGCAAGGACCTGCGTCCGATGGTGAAGCTGGTGGATGACAAGGGTCATCCGCTGAAACTGGCCGGTACCGACCTGGATGCGCAGTACTTTCTGCCTGCCGGTGCCGTTGTCGGTCTGGAAGACAGTGTCTCTGTGGCGGTCGGTGATGTTATCGCCCGTATCCCGCAGGAATCATCCAAGACCCGTGATATTACCGGTGGTCTGCCACGCGTTGCCGATTTGTTTGAAGCGCGCAAGCCGAAAGAACCGGCCATTCTCGCGGAGTGCTCGGGTACCGTCGGCTTCGGCAAGGACACCAAGGGCAAGCAACGCGTCATCATTACACGCAAGGATGGCGAGACGCATGAAGAACTGATACCGAAATGGCGGCATGTCACGATTTTCGAAGGCGAGCATGTCGAAAAGGGCGAAACCCTGGTGGATGGAGAGCCCAGTGCGCACGATATCCTGCGTCTGCTGGGTACCTCGACCATGGCGGAATACCTCGTCAAGGAAATCCAGGATGTGTACCGCCTGCAGGGTGTGAAGATCAATGACAAGCACATCGAGGTCATCCTGCGGCAGATGCTCCGCAAGGTAGAGATTCTGACGAGTAACGACAGTCGTTTCCTCAAGGGTGAGCAGATCGAAAAAATCGCAGGTACTGAAAGAAAGCGAGCAGCTTCTCAAGGAAGGCAAGGAGCCGGCAGATTGGCTGCCGCTGCTGCTGGGCATTACCAAGGCCTCACTGGCGACCGAGTCGTTCATTTCGGCGGCCTCCTTCCAGGAGACCACCCGGGTGCTGACAGAGGCCTCGGTGAGAGGCAGTCAGGGATCGCCTGCGTGGTCTGAAAGAGAACGTCATCGTCGGTCGTCTGATCCCTGCGGGTACCGGTCTGGCCTACCATGAAGAACGCCGTCGTCAGCGTGAGACCATCCCGATGGATATCGCCGGAGAAATGGCGGCAGTGGATGCGCCAGAGGAAGGCAGTGCCGAGGATGTCGCGGAATCCTCGACCGAATAGAAAATCATACTTGACAGGGCGCGGCCCTGAACCTAAAATTCCGCTTCTCTTCGACAGGCCGGTCCATCCGGCCTGTCGTTTGTTTTCAGGACGACAATATTTATTTCGGTTTTTATTTCAGGGTTAATTTCTAAATGGCAACAATCAACCAGTTAGTGCGTAAACCACGCGCCCGCAAGCAGGACAAGAGTACTGTTCCGGCGCTGGAGGCATGTCCCCAGAAGCGCGGTGTATGTACGCGTGTTTACACCACGACCCCGAAAAAACCGAACTCGGCGTTGCGTAAAGTCGCACGTGTTCGCCTGACCAATGGTTTTGAAGTCACGACCTATATCGGTGGTGAAGGACACAACCTGCAGGAGCACTCGGTGGTGTTGATTCGCGGCGGTCGTGTCAAGGATTTGCCGGGTGTGCGTTACCACACGGTGCGCGGCAGTCTCGATACCTCCGGTGTGACCGCGCGTCGCCAGGGTCGTTCGAAGTACGGCGCCAAGCGACCCAAGTCCTAAACAGATTAGTACGAATAGACAACATACCAGGAATTGAGAAAACGCAATGTCCAGAAGAAGAGTCATCGGTTCAAGGGAAATCCTGCCTGATCCCAAGTACGGCAATCTCATGCTGGCCAAGTTTATTAACATGGTCATGAAGTCCGGCAAGAAGTCAGTTGCAGAGCGCATCATCTATGGCGCACTCGACCAGATTGCCGGCAAGGGTAATGAGGATCCGGTTGGTGTGCTGGACAAGGCGCTGGACAATGTCCGTCCGATGGTCGAGGTAAAGTCCCGCCGCGTCGGTGGTGCCACCTACCAGGTGCCGATCGAGGTGCGCCCGGTACGCCGTACCACGCTGGCCATGCGCTGGGTGCTGGATGCTTCACGCAAGCGTGGTGAGAAATCCATGCCGCTGCGACTGGCAGGCGAATTGCTGGATGCCTCGGAGAACCGTGGCTCGGCTGTTAAAAAACGCGAGGAAACGCACCGCATGGCAGAGGCCAACAAGGCCTTCTCGCATTTCCGCTGGTAAGCGTTCTCATTGACTCGTAAGTACAGGATTTCAGGAACAGGATTGTGGCTCGCTCAACCCCATTGGATCGCTATCGGAACGTCGGCATCATGGCGCATATTGATGCGGGCAAGACCACGACGACCGAGCGCATCCTGTTCTATACCGGCGTGTCTCACAAGATTGGCGAGGTGCACGACGGCGCAGCGGTGATGGACTGGATGGAGCAGGAGCAGGAACGCGGTATCACGATTACTTCCGCAGCGACTACCTGTTTCTGGCAAGGCATGGACAAGCAGTTTCACCTGCACCGCATCAATATCATCGATACCCCCGGACATGTCGATTTTACTATCGAGGTGGAGCGTTCCTTGCGGGTACTCGACGGTGCGGTTGCCGTGTTCTGCGCTGTCGGCGGTGTCGAGCCGCAGTCGGAAACGGTCTGGCGGCAGGCTAACAAGTACAAGGTGCCGCGCATGGCCTTTGTCAACAAGATGGACCGTGCCGGTGCCGATTTCCTGCGCGTAACCGAGCAGATCAGGAAGCGCCTGGGCGCCACGCCGGTACCGTTGCAGCTGCCGATCGGTGCTGAAGAAAATTTCAAGGGCGTGGTCGACCTGGTTCGCATGAAGGCGATTTACTGGAGTGAGGCCGACATGGGGATGACCTATGACGAGCGGGAAATTCCTGCTGACATGCTGGCAGCCTGTAATGAATGGCGCGAGCACCTGGTCGAGTCCGCGGCGGAAGCCAGCGAAACGCTGATGGAAAAATATCTGGATGCCGGTGAACTGTCGGAAGCCGAAATTCGCCAGGGTATCCGCATGCGGACTCTGGACAATGACATCGTTCCCACGCTGTGCGGGTCCGCGTTCAAGAACAAGGGCGTGCAGGCAATGCTTGACGCTGTCGTGTATTACATGCCGTCGCCACTGGATGTACCGGCTATTACCGGTCACCTGGATGACGCAGACGAGAGCGTTGCGGAACGTGCGTCCTCGGATGAAGAGCCGTTTGCAGCGCTGGCATTCAAGATTGCGACCGATCCCTTTGTTGGCAACCTGACATTTTTCAGGGTGTATTCGGGCGTGCTGGCATCCGGACATACCATTTACAACCCGGTGAAGGGCAAGAAGGAGCGCATCGGCCGTCTTTTGCAGATGCACTCCAACAGCCGCGAAGAGATCAAGGAAGTGCGTGCCGGTGATATCGCTGCGGCGGTCGGTTTGAAGGATGTTACCACCGGCGATACCCTGTGTGATCCGGAACACGTGATCACCCTGGAGCGCATGGATTTTCCAGAGCCGGTGATCTCTGTTGCCGTCGAGCCCAAGACCAAGGCAGACCAGGAAAAAATGGGCATTGCCCTGCAGAAACTTGCCAAGGAAGATCCCTCGTTCCGGGTGCATACCGATGAGGAATCGGGCCAGACGATTATTTCCGGTATGGGTGAGTTGCATCTGGACATCATCGTTGACCGTATGAAGCGTGAATTCAGCGTCGCGGCCAATGTCGGTGCGCCACAGGTTGCCTATCGTGAAACCATCCGCAAGGCAGTAGAACAGGAAGGCAAGTTTGTGCGCCAATCCGGCGGCCGTGGCCAGTACGGACACGTCTGGCTGAGACTGGAGCCGCGCGCGCACGGCGACGGCTATGAATTTGAGAACGCCATTATTGGTGGTGTGGTACCCAAAGAGTACATCTCTTCGGTTGACAAGGGTGTGCAGGAGCAGATGGAGAATGGCGTGATCGGCGGTTACCCCGTCGTCGATGTCAAGGTGACCCTGTATGACGGTTCCTACCATGATGTCGATTCCAGCGAAATGGCCTTCAAGATCGCCGGCTCAATGGCCTTCAGGGCGGGTGCCCTGAGAGCATCTCCTGTGTTGCTGGAGCCGATCATGAAGGTCGAAGTGGTGACGCCGGAAGACTATCTCGGTGATGTCATGGGTGACCTGAACCGGCGCCGTGGCATTACCCAGGGTATGGACGAAAGCCCGAGCGGCAAGGTGATTCGTGCCGAGGTGCCGCTGGCAGAAATGTTTGGCTACGCGACGGATCTGCGTTCGGCCACGCAGGGACGGGCTACCTATTCAATGGAATTCGAGAAGTACAACGAGGCGCCTGCAAGTATTGCGGATGCCGTAATAAAGAAAGCATCCTGACAATTATATTTGACGAATAAAGAGGAATTCAGTCGTGTCCAAGGAAAAATTTCAGCGTACCAAACCGCATGTAAACGTAGGCACCATTGGTCACGTGGATCATGGCAAGACGACATTAACGGCCGCGATCACGAAGGTAATGGCGGAGCAGTTTGGTGGCACGTTCAAGGCGTACGATCAGATTGACAATGCCCCGGAAGAGCGTGCGCGCGGCATCACGATTGCGACGGCGCACGTGGAATACGAGTCGCCGAAGCGTCATTACGCGCATGTGGACTGTCCGGGACACGCGGACTACGTGAAGAACATGATCACGGGTGCGGCGCAGATGGACGGGGCGATTCTGGTGGTGAGTGCGGCGGACGGTCCGATGCCGCAGACGCGCGAGCACATTCTGCTGTCACGCCAGGTGGGTGTGCCGTATATATTGGTATACATGAACAAGGCAGACCAGGTGGACGATGCCGAGTTGCTGGAGCTGGTGGAGATGGAGATTCGCGAGCTGCTGGATTCCTATGATTTTCCGGGTGATGACACGCCGATTGTGATTGGTTCGGCGCTGAAGGCGCTGGAAGGCGACACCAGTGAGATTGGTGTGCCGTCGATCGTGAAGCTGGTTGAGGAGATGGACCGGTACATACCGGAGCCGGAGCGTGCGGTGGACGGTGATTTTCTGATGCCGGTGGAGGACGTATTTTCGATTTCTGGTCGTGGCACGGTGGTGACGGGGCGTATTGAGCGCGGTGTCATCAAGGTGGGCGAGGAGATTGCGATAGTCGGTATCAAGGACACGCTGAAGACGACGTGCACGGGTGTTGAGATGTTTCGCAAGCTGCTGGACGAGGGTCGTGCGGGTGACAATGTGGGTGTATTGCTGCGTGGTACGAAGCGTGAAGAGGTTGAGCGCGGTCAGGTGCTGGCGAAGCCGGGGAGTATTACGCCGCACACGAAGTTTGAGTGTGAGGTGTACATTCTGAGCAAGGATGAGGGCGGACGCCACACGCCGTTTTTCAGCAATTACCGGCCGCAGTTTTATTTTCGCACGACGGACGTGACGGGTGCGTGTGATTTGCCGGAAGGTGTGGAGATGGTGATGCCGGGTGACAACATCAAGATGACGGTGTCGCTGATTGCGCCGATTGCGATGGAAGAGGGTCTGCGCTTTGCGATTCGCGAGGGTGGCCGCACCGTCGGCGCCGGTGTCGTCTCCAAGATCATCGAGTAAAACGGGTTTGCATACGCAACTATTCATTAATTAATGGTAAAAAACTGAAATGAGCAACCAGAGAATCCGGATTCGTCTCAAGGCCTTCGACCATCGTCTGATTGACCGGTCGGCGGCGGAAATTGTTGAGACAGCCAGGCGCACAGGTGCGCAGGTACGGGGCCCGATCCCGCTGCCTACCCGTAAGGAGCGCTTTACGATACTGATTTCACCGCATGTCAACAAGGATGCGCGTGACCAGTACGAGATCCGGACGCACAAGCGTCTCATGGATATCGTGGATCCCACGGACAAGACGGTTGATGCCCTCATGAAACTGGATCTCGCCGCTGGCGTAGATGTTCAGATCAAGCTGAATTGATTGGATTAGTACAATGACTATCGGAATCGTAGGACGCAAGGAAGGCATGACCCGCATCTTTAATGAAGATGGCGGTGCAGTGCCTGTAACTGTGCTTTCGGTCGAGCCCAACCGGGTAACGCAACTGAAGACGCTGGAGAATGATGGCTACCGTGCCGTGCAGGTTACCACCGGCTCGCGCCGTGCCTCGCGCGTGACCAGGCCGATGGCCGGGCACTTTGCCAGGGCTGGTACCGAGGCGGGCCGCAAGCTTTGGGAATTTCGTCTTGAAGATGGCGAAGGCGAGGGCATTGAGGTGGGTAGCGAAATCAGGATCGAGATGTTCGAGGCGGGCCAGAACGTGGACGTCACCGGCACTTCGATTGGCAAGGGCTTTGCCGGTGTAATCAAGCGCTACAATTTTCGCATGCAGGACGCCACGCACGGCAACTCGCTTTCACACCGTGCTCCTGGTTCTATCGGCCAGTGCCAGACCCCCGGTCGTGTGGTCAAGGGCAAGAAGATGGCTGGCCACATGGGCAATGTGAGACGTACCACGCAGAACCTCGAGGTTGTACGGGTAGATGCGGAACGCAACCTGCTGCTGGTGAAAGGCGCGGTTCCGGGTTCCAGGGGCGGCGATGTCATTATTCGCGCGGCGGTAAAGGGGTAAGATGATGGAGCTGCAGCTGCAAGGTTCAGGTTCAGTCAAGGTGTCGGAAGATACCTTTGGCCAGGAATACAAAGAGTCACTGGTGCACCAGGTTGTCAGCGCCTGCCTGTCCGGCGCACGCGCAGGTACTGCGCAGCAGAAAAGCCGTTCACAGGTTCGCGGTGGCGGCATCAAGCCGTGGCGCCAGAAAGGTACCGGGCGTGCCCGTGCCGGTACTTCCCGCAGCCCGATCTGGCGTGGCGGCGGCAAGACATTTGCGGCAACACCCCGTGATTATGCACAGAAGATCAATCGCAAGATGTACCGTGCAGCCATGCGCTCCATTCTTTCCGAGCTGGTGCGCCAGGAGCGGCTGGTAGCCATCGACAACTTTACTGTCGATGCACCGAAAACCCGGCAACTGGCGGACAAGCTGGGCGAGCTGGGTCTGCACAGCGTATTGATCGTAACGGTCGATGCGGATGACAACCTCTATCTGGCGGCACGTAACCTGCCGAACGTTGTGGTCTGCGATGCTGCCAGTGCCGATCCTGTCAGCCTGATTGGCTTCGAAAAGGTGTTGATGACGAAAGCTGCGATTGAAAGCATCGGGGAGCGTCTGGCATGAACCAGGAACGTATAATGAAAGTCCTGATTGCACCGGTGGTCTCCGAGAAGAGCACCCGGCTGGCAGATGAAAACCGCCAGTTTGTCTTCAAGGTGATGCCGGATGCCAGCAAGCCGGAAGTACGCAAGGCAGTTGAGCTGATGTTTGACGTCAAGGTCGATGCGGTACAGATTGCCAACGTGCAGCGGCAAGGTCAAGCGTTTTGGACAATCGACCGGCAGGCGCGCTAACTGGAAAAAGGCCTATGTGACCCTGGCAGAAGGGCACGATATCAATTTTACGGGAGCGGAGTGAGCTGCGCGTTTAAACCGCGGACTTCGCTGAAAGGACTGGATCATGCCATTAGTTAAAGCAAAACCAACATCGCCGGGTCGCCGCTTTGTCGTTCAGGTTCAGCACCCCTGGCCTGCACAAGGGCAAGCCCCATGATGCACTGCTCGCCACGAAATCCAGGACCGGTGGACGCAATAATGCCGGCCGTATCACAACCCGGCATCATAGGCGGTGGCCACAAGCAGTGTTACCGGGTAATTGACTTCAAGCGCAACAAGCTTGACGTGCCGGCGAAGGTGGAGCGTATTGAATACGATCCGAACCGTTCTGCGCACATTGCCTTGTTGCTGTATGCAGACGGTGAGCGTCGCTATATCCTGGCACCGAAAGGTATCGTTGCCGGTGACGAAATACGCAACGGCAGTCACTGCCCCGATCAAGGCCGGCAATGCCATGCCCATGCGTAACATTCCGATGGGTTCGCTGGTGCACAACGTTGAAATGAAACCAGGCAAGGGCGGTCAGATTGCGCGCAGCGCCGGCAGCAGTGTGCAGCTGGTTGCCCGTACCGGCGAGCATGCTACCCTGCGGCTGCGCTCCGGTGAAATGCGCAAGGTGCTGGCCGATTGCATGGCGACCATTGGTGAAGTCGGTAATTCCGAACACAGCCTGCGCTCACTGGGCAAGGCAGGCGCCAGCCGCTGGCGCGGCGTGCGTCCGACGGTGCGTGGTGTCGTCATGAACCCGGTTGATCATCCGCACGGTGGTGGTGAGGGCCGAACCTCCGGTGGTCGCCACCCGGTCAGCCCCTGGGGTACGCCGACGAAGGGCTATCGTACCCGCAGCAACAAGCGTACCGATGACATGATTGTCAGACGACGTAACAAGAAATAATCAAGAGGATTCGAGATAGTGGCACGTTCGATTAGAAAAGGTCCGTTTATTGACAGCCATCTGCAGCAGAAGGTGGACAAGGCCGTCGCCGAGAACAGCAAGCGTCCGATCAAGACATGGTCGCGACGTTCCATGGTGATTCCGGATATGGTTGGCCTGACGATTGCGATACATAACGGACGACAGCATGTGCCGGTTCTGATCAACGAGAATATGGTCGGTCACAAGCTGGGTGAGTTTGCACTGACACGTACATTCCGTGGTCACGTGGCAGACAGAAAATCGAAGTAAGAGGGCAGATTGATGGAAGTCAGCGCAACATTGAAGCAAGCACACATATCGGCGCAGAAGGCGCGACTGGTTGCGGACCAGGTTCGCGGACTGCCGGTAGAAAAGGCATTGAACCTGCTGATATTCAGCCCAAAAAAAGCGGCTGCCATGGTTCGCAAGGTGCTGGAGTCTGCCATTGCGAATGCAGAGCACAATGAAGGTGCGGATATTGATGAGTTGAAGGTCTCGGCCATTTTTGTGAACGAGGCCACCACCATGAAACGCTTTCGTGCACGCGCCAAGGGCCGCGGCACACGGATTCTGAAACGAAACAGTCATATCACCGTAACGGTGGGTGACGTCTAGGCTAACCAGCGAGAAGCGAGTACAGCAGTATGGGTCAAAAAGTACATCCAACGGGCATCAGGCTCGGCATTGTCAAGGACTGGACATCCACCTGGTATGCCGGCACCGATAACTACGCCGATTACCTGAACATGGATCTGGAGATTCGTGAATTCATCAGGAAGCGGCTCGAGCAGGCATCGGTCAGCCGAATCCAGATCTCGCGTCCGGCGCATAATGCCGTGATCACGGTGCATACGGCGCGTCCCGGTATTGTCATTGGCAAGAAGGGTGAGGATATAGATCGTCTGCGCAAGGAAGTTTCGGCCCGCATGGGGATACCGGTCAGCATCAATATCGAGGAGATCCGCAAGCCGGAACTGGACGCTGCGCTGGTTGCAGAGAGTGTTGCCCAGCAGCTGGAACGACGCATCATGTTTCGTCGTGCCATGAAGCGTGCCGTGAGCAACAGCATGCGCATCGGTGCAGAAGGTATCAAGATCAAGGTCGGTGGCCGCCTTAATGGTGCAGAAATCGCACGCAGCGAGTGGTATCGCGAAGGTCGTGTGCCACTGCATACCCTGCGCGCGAATATTGATTACGGTACCGCCGAAGCGAATACAACCTACGGCATCATTGGTGTCAAGGTGTGGATATTCAAGGGTGAGATTATCGGTGCGGCCGACGAGACGGAAGCCGAGGCGCCCCGGAAAGCGGCATCCTGATAGCGGAGAATATTCATGTTACAGCCAAAAAGAACCAAATTTCGCAAGCAGATGAAAGGCCGCAACCGCGGTCTGGCACAGCGTGGCAGCAAGGTCAGTTTCGGCGAGTACGGACTGAAGTCTGCCGATCGTGGCCGCATGACTGCACGCCAGATCGAGGCTGCCCGCCGTACCATAACGCGGCACGTCAAGCGTGGCGGCAAGCTGTGGATACGCGTGTATCCGGATGTGCCCATTACCAAGAAACCTATCGAGGTTCGACAGGGCAAGGGCAAGGGAAATGTCGAGTACTGGATTGCGCAGATTCAGCCGGGCCGCATGCTCTATGAAATCGAGGGTGTATCGGAAGAGTAGCCCGTGAAGCTTTCAAGCTGGCGGCAGCGAAGTTGCCTTTTAAAACAACCTTTGTGACACGGACGGTGATGTAATGAATGCCGCAGAACTGAGAAACAAGTCAGCCAGTGAACTCAGGCTGGAATTGCATAACCTGTTGCGCGAGCGTTTCAATCTCAGCATGCAGCGCGGTACCGGCCAGTTGTCCCGTCCCGACCAGGTCAGCAAGGTGCGCAAGGACATTGCCAGGATCCACACAGTATTGAATGAAAAAGCCAGAGCGGGTGATGCATCATGAGCGAGACCACCGAGACAGCACGCACCGTTACCGGCAAGGTAATAAGCAACAAGATGGACAAGTCCGCCACAGTGATGATTGAGCGCAAGGTCAAGCATCCCGTGTACGGAAAATATATTCGTCGTTCTACAAAGTTGCATATTCACGATGCAGAGAACGCGTGCCAGGAAGGCGATCTGGTTGTTATCGAACAGTGCCGGCCGATTTCCAGGACAAAATCCTGGAGGCTGGTGGAAATTGTCGAGCATAACGACTAGGCAGCGCTCAAGCGGCGGATTTTGGCAACCATTTCATTTATCAAGGCGAACGGTACAAAAGCATGATTCAGATGCAATCAAAACTTGATGTCGCGGACAACAGTGGCGCACGCCGCTTGCAGTGCATCAAGGTGCTGGGTGGGTCACACCGGCGTTATGCGGGTATCGGTGACATTATCAAGGTCAGCGTCAAGGAGGCCATCCCCCGTGGCAAGGTGAAAAAGGGTGAGGTCTACAACGCGGTTATTGTACGGACACGCAAGGGTGTTCGTCGTCCCGATGGTTCGCTGATCCGCTTTGACGGTAATGCAGCGGTATTGCTGAATTCACAGTTGCAGCCGATCGGCACGCGTATTTTTGGACCGGTAACGCGCGAACTGCGCAGTGAGCGTTTCATGAAGATCATTTCGCTTGCACCGGAAGTTTTGTAGGACTAGAGCATGAACAGAATCAAGAAGGGTGACGACGTCATCGTAATCGCGGGCAAGGACAAGGGCAAACAGGGCAGCGTGCTGCGCATCATGCCCAACGGTCGCCTGGTTGTGTCTGACGTCAATATGGTGAAGCGTCACACCAAGCCGAATCCGAACAAGGGTGTGCCTGGTGGTATCGTCGAGAAGGAAATGCCGGTCGATCCGTCCAATATCATGCTGCTCAATCCGCAAACCAAAAAAGGCGACCGGGTTGGTTTCAGGGTGCTCGAGGACGGTCGCAAGGTGCGTTATTTCAAGTCCACCAATGAAGTGGTGGACATCTAGGTGATGGTGTAGAGATATGGCCAGGCTGAAGGATTTTTACACGGAAACAGTTGCCAAACAGCTCAAGGAGCAGTTCGGCTACAAAAATGATATGGAGATTCCGCGTATCACCAAGATCACGCTCAACATGGGTGTGGGCGAGGCGATTGCTGATCGAAAGGTCATGGATAACGCCGTCGAGGACATGACCAAGATTGCGGGACAGAAGCCGATTGTGATCAAGGCACGCAAGTCGGTTGCCGGTTTCAAGCTGCGTGAAGGCTGGCCGGTCGGCTGCAAGGTGACGCTGCGACGCAGCATGATGTACGAGTTTCTTGATCGTCTGATCAATGTTGCCATACCGCGTATTCGTGACTTCCGCGGTATGAACCCGAAGGGATTTGACGGCCGTGGCAACTACAACATGGGAGTCAAGGAGCAGATCATTTTTCCAGAGATCAACTTCGACAAGATCGATGCCCTCCGCGGTATGGATATTACATTTACAACAACTGCAAAAACGGACGAAGAAGGGCGCGCATTGCTGGCTGCGTTCAACTTCCCGTTCAGGCACTGAGGTAGAAGCATGGCCAAGAATTCCATGATTGCCCGTGAAAAGAAACGTGCACAGACTGTGAAACGATTTGCGGCAAAGCGTGCAGAACTGAAAGCGATCATCAAGAGCACCAGCAGCTCTTATGATGAACGCTACCAGGCACAACTGAAACTGCAGGAACAGCCACGTGATGCGAGCCCGGTGCGCGCGCGTAATCGCTGCCGGATTACCGGCAGACCGCATGGCTATTACAGAAAATTCGGACTGTCCAGAAACAAGCTGCGTGAAGCTGCCATGCGTGGTGATGTTCCCGGACTGGTCAAGGCAAGCTGGTAAACTATTATGATGACCGATCCTATTGCTGATCTGCTGACCCGTATACGTAACGGTCAGTCTGCCAACAAGCTGGAGGTATCCATGCCTTCATCGAAGTTGAAGTGTGCCATTGCACAGGTATTGAAAGACGAAGGTTATATCACGGATTTTTCGACCGCTGATGAAGATGGCAAGGCGGTGTTGACGGTCACGCTGAAGTACCACAACGGTGAGCCGGTGATCGAGGTCATCAAGCGTTCCAGTCGTCCGGGCTTGCGCCTTTACAAGGGCAAGGATGATATTCCGCGTATCCAGAATGGAATGGGTGTTGCCATCGTATCGACGTCCAAGGGTGTAATGAGTGACAGTCAGGCCCGTGCTGCCGGCGAAGGCGGCGAAATCATTTGTGTTGTGAGTTAAGCGGATAGAGTCATGTCTAGAATTGCAAAAAAACCGGTGCCTGTTCCTGCTTCAGTGGAAGTTACAGAGGATGGCCAGCAGATTACCGTGAAGGGCCCCAAAGGGGTGCTGCAGCACAATATTCACGCGCTCGTGGAAATGAAGCAGCAACAGGGCGAGTTGAGCTTCCGCCCGCGAGATGAATCCATCGCTGCCAACGCGCTGGCCGGGACAACACGATCGCTGATCAACAACCTGGTGACCGGCGTCAGCGACGGCTTTGAGCGGAAACTGGAGCTGGTGGGCGTTGGTTACCGTGCGCAGGCCAAGGGTGATGTGCTCAACCTGACCCTGGGTTTCTCGCACCCGGTGGACTACCAGCTGCCTGCAGGTATCACGGTGGAAACGCCGAGCCAGACAGAAATTATTCTGAAAGGCACTGACAAGCAAAGAATCGGCCAGGTTGCTGCAGAAATACGTGCCTTTCGTCCGCCTGAACCCTACAAGGGCAAGGGTGTTCGTTATGCAGACGAAGTTGTGATTCGCAAAGAAGCGAAGAAGAAATAGGCAATTATTATGGACAAGAAACTATCTCGTTTACGCCGTGCGCGGCGTGCCCGGGCACATATCAAGACCATGGGTGCTACACGTCTGTGTGTATACAAGACACCGCGTCACATGTATGCACAAATTATCTCGCCGCAAGGAGATACCGTGGTCGCCAGTGCATCCACGCTGGAAAGTGATGTTCGTAAAGACCTCAAGTCTACCGGCGGTGTCGCCGCAGCAACCGTCGTTGGAAAGATGGTCGCGGAGCGCGCCAAAGCCGCCGGGATAACCCGGGTAGCATTTGACCGCTCCGGTTTTAAATATCATGGCCGTGTGAAAGCACTGGCTGATGCCGCACGTGAGAGCGGTCTGGAATTTTAATAAGAGTTTTCTGATAAAGGTTCGCATATGTCAAGAGTAGATGCACAGGCACAGGGTGACGGACTGCTTGAGAAGCTGGTCACGGTTAACCGCGTTGCGAAGGTCGTAAAGGGTGGCCGCCAGTTCGGCTTTACCGCACTGACCGTTGTCGGTGACGGCGAAGGCCGTGTCGGCTATGGCTACGGCAAGGCTCGTGAGGTACCGGTTGCCATCCAGAAGGCCATGGAAGCGGCACGCAAGAACATGATCGCCGTCAGCATCAAGGATGGCACGCTGCAGTATGCGCTCACCGCCCGGCACGGTGCCGCCAAGGTGTTCATGAAGCCTGCCTCCGAAGGTACCGGTATTATCGCCGGGGGTGCCATGCGCGCCGTCTTCGAGGTCGTGGGTGTGCGTGATGTGCTGGCAAAATGCATCGGTTCGAACAATCCGAACAACGTGTTACGTGCGACCATCCGCGGCCTTCAAGAGATGCGTTCACCTGAAGATGTCGCCAGCAAGCGTGGCAAGACAGTCGCGGAAATTTTGGAGTAGGACATGGCAAGCGTTAATAAAATCAGGATTTCACAGACGAAGAGTTCCAACGGCCGCCTGCAGAGTCACAAGGACACATTGCGTGGCCTGGGTTTGCGCCGTATACGGCATACCGTGGAGCTGGATGACACAGCGGAAATTCGCGGCATGATCAACAAGGTTGCCTACATGGTAAAGGTCGAGGATTAGCAATGCGCCTGAATACATTAAAGCCGGGTGACGGCAGCAGACAAGACCGCAAGCGCGTCGGCCGCGGTATCGGCTCCGGTCTGGGCAAGACCTGCGGCCGTGGTCACAAGGGCCAGAAGTCACGTACCGGTGGTTTCCACAAGGTTGGTTTCGAAGGCGGGCAGATGCCGCTGCAACGCCGTTTGCCAAAAATGGGTTTTATCTCGCGCAGGTCACGCTTTGTTGACGAGCTGCGACTGAACGAACTGGCACTGGTTGATGCGGATGTCATTGACCTGGATTCATTGAAGGCGGCGAACCTGATCTCGCGTGATGTACTCAGCGTCAAGGTGTTTGCATCCGGCTCCATTGACAGGGCTGTCAGCCTGAAGGGGATACGGGTTACCAGGGGTGCGCGTGCTGCAATTGAAGCGGCCGGTGGCAAGATCGAGGACTAGATGGCAACTGGAAATCCACTAGCGGGTGCTGCCTCGAATATCGGGCAGATGAAAGAGCTGCGCCAGCGGCTCTTTTTCGTCATTGGCGCCATTATTGTATTTCGCATCGGATCGTTCATTCCGTTGCCGGGAATTGACCCGGTGGTGCTGGCTGCACTGGTGGATCAGCAGCGCGGTACGATACTGGAAATGTTCAACATGTTTTCCGGTGGCGCATTGTCGCGACTGTCGCTGTTTGCGCTCGGGATCATGCCGTACATCTCTGCCTCGATTATCATGAATCTGCTGACCGTGACGGTGCCTTCACTGGAGACGCTGAAGAAGGAAGGCGGGGAAGCCGGCCGCCACAAGATTACGCAATACACGCGCTATGGGACCGTGGGACTGGCTACCATGCAGGCCTTCGGGATTTCGAGTGCCTTGCAAAGCCAGCAGATCGCGGGCAGTGCACTGGTTCTCAATCCCGGCGCGGGTTTTGTACTGACGGCCGTCGTAACACTGGTGACCGGTACCATATTCCTGATGTGGCTCGGTGAGCAGGTAACGGAACGCGGCGTGGGTAATGGTATCTCGATCATTATCTTTTCCGGTATCGTCTCCGGTCTGCCATCTGCCATTGGCGGTACGCTGGAACTTGCACGTACCGGTGAAATGAACGTGCTCACCATCCTGGTACTGTTCGCGCTGGCACTGGCCGTGACCGGTTTTGTGGTGTTCGTTGAGCGTGGTCAGCGCCGTATCACGGTGAATTACGCGAAGCGCCAGCAGGGGCGCAAGGTATACGCGGCACAGAGTACCCACCTGCCGCTGAAGCTGAACATGGCTGGTGTGATACCGCCGATTTTTGCATCCAGTATCATTCTCTTTCCGGCGACCATGGGCAGCTGGGTCGGTCAGGGGGAAGGTATGGGCTGGTTAAAGGATATCTCCGCGACGCTGTCACCGGGGCAGCCGTTGTACGTGATTTTCTATGCACTGGCGATCGTGTTCTTCTGCTTCTTCTACACGGCACTGGTGTTCAATGCCAAGGAGACAGCGGATAACCTGAAGAAGTCCGGTGCGTTTATCCCGGGTATCCGTCCGGGCGAGCAGACCGCCAGGTACATTGACGGCGTCATGACCCGGCTGACAACCGGCGGTGCAGTCTACATCACGCTCGTTTGCCTGATGCCGGAATTTCTGATTCTTTACTGGAATGTACCGTTTTACTTTGGTGGTACCTCCCTGTTGATTATTGTCGTGGTGACCATGGATTTCATGGCACAGGTTCAGACGCACCTGGTTTCACACCAGTACAGCGGCTTGATGAAAAAAGCGAACCTGAAAGGTCACGGCGGGACCGGCATGCTGCGCTAGCAGCAGCTAATAGAGGTGTAGTGACATGAAAGTACGTGCTTCAGTCAAGCGTATCTGTCGCAACTGCAAGATTATCCGTCGCAACGGTGTCGTGCGCGTCATCTGCAAGGATGGACGCCACAAACAGCGTCAGGGTTAAGCAGTCGCGAATAGTATGCAAGTTATTGATAATAAAGTAAATTTAAACCTGTGCGCGGAATCACTGGCGGGCAGGCGGCGGTTTGTTTGTGTTTGATTTATTGGCGGTCAAAGGCTATCCTACCCTGCTTTTCGCGCCGCACTTAGATAACCAGCGTTGGAGATGATTTAGATGGCCCGTATTGCAGGAATTAACATAGCGCCGCACAAGCACGCGGAGATTGCCCTGACGGGAATCTACGGTATCGGTCGCGTCACTGCGCGCAAGATATGCGCAGATACCGGCATCAAGCCGGATACCAAGATAAAGGACCTTACAGAGGCTGAAGTGGAGGCCATCCGTAACGAGATTGGCAAGTACACCATTGAAGGCGACCTGCGTCGCACCATCTCCATGAACATCAAGCGACTGATGGACCTGGGTAGTTATCGCGGTATCCGTCATCGTCGGGGTTTGCCGCTGCGCGGACAGCAGACACGAACCAATGCACGCACCCGCAAGGGTCCGCGTCGCCCGATACGCAAGTAATTCACATTAACCAGTAATCGAAAGCTAACAGCGGAAACCAGGTATGGCACAGGCACCCACACGCAAGAAAGTGAAGAAAGATGTCGCTGACGGCATCGCACACATTCACGCATCTTTTAACAATACCATCATCATGATTACCGACCGGCAGGGTAATGCCCTTGCCTGGGCGACATCGGGTGGTTCAGGGTTCCGTGGCTCGCGCAAGAGCACGCCGTTTGCCGCGCAGGTTGCTGCTGAAAAGGCCGGCGAAAAAGTCAAGGAATATGGCATGAAAAACCTTGAGGTTGAGGTCAAGGGTCCGGGGCCAGGCCGCGAATCAGCGGTGCGTGCACTGAATAATGCCGGTTTTCAGATTACCAATATTACTGACGTGACACCGATACCGCATAACGGTTGCCGGCCACCGAAGAAACGTCGCGTTTAGGAAGGGATAGATCATGGCCAAGTACACTGGATCCAAATGCCGCCAATGCCGCCGCGAAGGTGGCAAGCTGTTTCTGAAAGGCGAGAAATGCTTTACCTCGAAGTGCCCGGTGGAGAACCGTCCGTTCCCGCCCGGCCAGCATGGCCAGCGTCGCACGCGTCTGTCTGACTATGCCAGCCAGTTGCGTGAAAAGCAGAAGGTGCGCCGCATTTATGGCGTACTGGAGAAGCAGTTCCGCAACTACTACAAGAAGGCTGCCGGTACCAAGGGCTCGACCGGTGAAAATCTCCTGCAGTTGCTCGAGGGGCGTCTCGACAACGTGGTCTACCGCATGGGATTCGCATCCTCACGCAGTGAATCACGGCAACTGGTGCGTCATAACGGTATCAGTGTCAATGGCTCGCGGGTGAACATACCGTCCTACCAGGTACAGCCCAGCGATGTTGTCAGCACTACCGAAAAGGGCCGTTCCCAGTCGCGCATCAAGTCAGCCATTGAACTCGCGCAACAGCGCGGCTTTGCAGACTGGATTGACGTTGATACCAAGAAAATCGAGGGTGTTTACAAGTCACGGCCGGAACGCGGCGAGTTGCCTGCCGATATTAACGAGCACCTGATTGTCGAATTGTATTCTAAGTAATTTCTGAGGGACTTATTCATGCTTGGTAAAGTCAACGAATTCCTGAAACCGCGTATCGTGGATGTCCAGGGTATCAACGACAAGCATGCCAAGGTAACACTTGAGCCGCTGGAGCGCGGTTTTGGTCATACCCTCGGCAATGCCTTGCGCC
This sequence comes from uncultured Gammaproteobacteria bacterium, assembly GCA_963701505.1. Classification (GTDB taxonomy): domain Bacteria; phylum Pseudomonadota; class Gammaproteobacteria; order UBA9214; family UBA9214; genus UBA9214. Next base: position 207,970 of record CAVOZZ010000010.1, on the reverse strand, counting down.
GTATCCTGCTGTCATCCATGCCGGGTACCGCGATCATTAATGCTGAAATTGATGGCGTGTTGCATGAGTATTCAACCATTGAAGGCGTTCAGGAAGATGTCATCGACATCCTGCTGAACCTGAAGAAAGTTGCCCTGCGCATGCATGAGCGCAGTGAAGCCACCCTGACCCTGAACAAGAAGGGACCGGGACCTGTCACTGCCGGTGACATCAAGCTGGATCACGATGTTGAGATCGTCAATCCGGATCACGTCATTGCCAACCTCACCAAGGCAGGCGAATTGTCCATGACGCTGAAGATCGCGAAGGGGCATGGTTACCAGCCGGCGACCCGTCGTGATACGGATGAAAGTGAAGGCCGGGCAATCGGCAGCCTGCAACTGGACGCCTCGTTCAGCCCGGTCAGCCGGGTCTCCTATAATGTTGACCGTGCACGTGTCGAGCAACGCACCGATCTCGACAAGCTGATTATTGATATCGAAACCAACGGCACGCTCGATCCCGAGGAGGCCATTCGCCATGCAGCGACCATCCTCCAGGACCAGCTGTCGGCATTTGTTGATCTGCAGGCCACTACCGTAGAGGACAAGCACAGCCATGGACCGGAAATCGACCCGATCCTGCTGCGTCCCGTGGATGATCTCGAGTTGACGGTTCGTTCTGCCAATTGCCTGAAGGCCGAGAGCATCTATTTTATCGGCGATCTGATTCAGCGAACCGAGGTGGAGTTACTCAAGACCCCGAATCTTGGCAAGAAGTCCCTCACCGAGATCAAGGATGTGCTCGCCACCAAGGGTTTGTCTCTGGGTATGCGTCTTGAGAACTGGCCGCCAGCAAGTCTCTCTGCAAGGGAGCAGGAACCGTCTGGCCTAATGAATAACGGAATTTAATCATGCGTCATCGTAATACAGGGCGGCAACTAAACCGCAACAGTTCACATCGCAGTGCCATGTTCCAGAACATGACGGTGTCCTTGCTGCGTCATGAAATCATCAAGACAACCTTGCCCAAGGCCAAGGAGCTGCGTCGAATCGCCGAGCCGTTTATCACCATGGCGAAGACAGATTCCGTGCACAAGCGCCGCGTGGCATTCAACCGCCTGCGTGATCGTGATATGGTGACCAAGTTGTTCAATGACCTGGGACCGCATTACAAGGAACGCCCGGGTGGATACCTGCGTATTCTCAAGGCGGGTTATCGCACCGGTGACAAGGCTCCCATGGCCTATATCGAGATGGTCGATCGTAGTGTCAACAAGACAGGGGATGAGCTTTCCCAGTAATCTAGCTGCATTCCGCAACCTCGCGAAATCACAAGAACCGGGCACTGCCCGGTTTTTTTGTGCCCTTTTCCTTGTGACTGTTTCGTGATCTTCACGCGAGGATTGCGTGACACTCTGCTGTGATACTGAAGACTCCTGTAACAATGACTGGAGAGTGAGAAATGAGTACACTGAAAGCTGTCGGTATGATAACCCTGCTGGGCATGGCCGTTGCCATGAGTAATGCCGGCTATGCAAAAGAGCGGAGCAGCGGGCGCGGCACCGGACCGGTTGTCTATGTAACCTCGCAAGGCCTGTATTACGACTCGATCGTGGTTGTTGATTCGCTGCCATTCAACGGCAGGTTCCAGCAACTGGTCCCCGGCGAAAACGGTTTAAGCACGGAGTTCGGGCCGGGCGAGGTCGGACACCTGGGCGGTCGCTGGTGGATAGATGTCAACGAGAATATGATCATGGATGAAGAGGATAAATTCTTCCTGTGTCCGTTGCTGGGGCCGGGGCGCGATACCCTCTAAGCGGTAGAAAATGTCCTTGTAGCCCCGGTCGTTTACGAAGGCCGGGGCTTTTTCATTACTCGGTCGGCAGGCTGAAATTAAATTCCGATCCGCTGGTGATTATGCTGCTGACCGTGAGCTTCCCTCCGTGCAATTCGATAATGCGTTGCGAGATGGCCAGTCCAAGACCGGCGCCGCCGGTGCTGCTTTCGCCGGATTTCTTGCGGTAAAAGCGATCAAATATATGCGGTAGTGCCTCTTCGGGAATGCCGCTGCCGCTGTCCCTGACCTTTACCGTGACCTCACTGTCCCTTGATTCCATCGATAGCCGGATGCTGCCACCCGATGGTGTGTGTTGCAGTGCATTATCGATCAGGTTATCAAGGACGCGCTCAATCATGCCAATATCGGCATCCACTAACGGGATGTCGGGGGCGTCATCGGCGTCGATGGCCACGTTCGCCCGTTGTGCACGCAGCTGGAATTTCTGGATAACATCCTGGATGAGTTCTGTCAGCAGGAACGGTTCCCGTTGCGGTGTCAGTTCATGCGCATCCAGCTTGGCAAGTTCGAACAGGTCATGTACCAGCTTTGTCAGGTGGTCTGCATGCCGGCTCGCCGTCTCCAGGTATTCCCGCCGCTCGCTGTTGCTGAGACTGTCATCCTTGAGAAGCAGTGTCTCCAGGTAACCGTTCAGGGAGGCCAGTGGTGTGCGCAGGTCATGAGAGACATTGGCAACCAGCTCGCGTCGCAGTGAATCGGTTTCACGCAGACGTTCCATCTGTGCTTGGATATGGGTTGCCATCTCAAAGAAGCTGTTGCCGAGCCGGTCGATTTCATCGGTAGCCGTGTCCTTTTTTACCGAATAGGAGACCGGTGCCGAGAAGTTCTGTTGCTTGAAAACGTCCATGCTGCGACTGAGTGTTCCCAGGCGCCGCGTCAACAAGGCAAAGATCAGCAGGCCGGCCCCCAGTGCGAACAGCAGGGCGGTGACGATGGCAAGTGCGCTCCAGCGCATGATGTAGCTGTCCTTCAGCAGCGCCATGATGTGATCAGCCTGTTCGCTGCCGAGGATGGCGTAGATGTAACCCTGGATCATTGCCATCGACTATAATCGGGGCGCTCGAAAAAGCCTTCTGCTGTCCGATATGGCGCGGGTCATCACCGAGTACCGGCAGTGTGGCGTTGCCACTCAGCATTCTTTCCACCGGTCCGAGTTCGACGCGGTCCCGGTGTACCTTGTCGGGTGATGCAGAGTAGGAGAGGATCTGGCCATCTGCCGACAGCAGGTACAGTTCCAGGCTCGGGTTGATGATCATCAGGGTATGGAACAGGTCTTTCAGTGCCGCCTGGTTGAACTGGCCATCCCGGAACAATACATGTTCATCCACGATATACATGGCGAGGTCGCGATTAAGGCGCTGGGCAACCTCCTGCTGATACATCTGTGCGGAATACAGGGCAGCGAAAAGAAAGGCACCACCAACGAGGCAAAACAGCAGCAACAGCACCAGTGCCAGTTTGGCATACAGGGTGTTGAACAGCCTGTTAAACATGCGGATCAGCGGCCTCGGCAAACTTGTAACCGACGCCCCAGACCGTCAGGATATAGCGTGCATTGGCTGGATCACGCTCGATCTTTTTGCGCAGGCGGTTGATATGTGAATTGACGGTATGCTCGTAACCGTCGTGACCGTAACCCCAGACGCTGTTCAGCAGCTGCTGACGGCTGAATACCTGCCCCGGATGGCTGGCAAAATAATGCAGCAGGTCAAACTCCCGTGCCGTCAGCTCAATTGCCGTGTCATCGACGCTGACTGCCCGACGTGCCGGGTCGATCAGCAGTCCATTGATGCAGATGATGTCCGAACCGTTGTCCGGGCGTTGTGTGTCTGCCAGCCCGGAGCGCCGGATGATCGCTTTTACCCGCGCCAGTAGTTCCATGATGGAGAACGGCTTGGTGAGGTAATCGTCTGCGCCCAGTTCCAGTCCCAGCACGCGGTCCAGTTCGGTGGTTCTCGCCGTCAGCATCAGCACCGGCGTATGCTTTGACGCCCCCCGCAGCCGGCGGCAAACCTCAAGACCGTCAAGCCCCGGCAACATGATATCCAGTATGATCAGGTCATAGTTCCCCTTCATGGCGCGGCTCAGGCCGCTACGGCCATCCGTGTCCAGATCAACCTGGTAAGACAGGTCCCTCAGATGCAGCGCTACGAGGCGTGCAATGTCGTGATTGTCTTCGATGACGAGAATACGGTGTGGCATAAGCGGGCCGTGATCTGATGGCTACACCATAATAATGTGCAGCGGTCACAAAAGTATCACAAAAGCTTGAATGAACCGCGGTCAGGGCATAAGGGAAAGGGAGTTTATGGGACAGCAATGATACTCACAGGGAGAACTTCTGTTATTTCAGCCGCCATGGCGCCACGGAATAATGGCGCGTTGTGACCACTGCAGCGTATCGCCCGGATGCCTCCGGTGCGCTGGCTACAGGCGTTTGCCGGCCAGGGTAGGGTCCTTGTCGGTGCGCGTTTCCAGCTTCAGGTAGCTGATCAGGCGCACGTTGCCGCTGGCATGCAGCTCCTTGTGGATCTGTGCGACAACCGCAAGGATGCTATCCAGTTCACCTTCGATGTTGGTCCCTGAGGCATGTGTTTCAAGAATAAAGTCATGCCCTTGCAGCAGCTCGACGACATGTTTGACTTGCTGGCGAACGGAAACGCCCTCGCCAATCGGGACTACCTGTAACTCAGCGGTCGCTTTCATGGTTGAACTCATCTGCAAGGTATGTGGTCCTGAAAGTGTCTCATACTTTCATCCGTGGACCTATTCGGATGTTGCGTGACGGTCCCGCCACTGTGCAGGCGTGATGCCGGACCACTGCTTGAAGGCGCGGCAGAATGCACTCCCGTCCGCGTAGCCAAGTGAGGTGGCGATCTGCACCAGGGGCGCGGTGGTCCCGGAGAGTAACTGCTGGCTCACCGTGTAGCGCATCCGTTCGAGTTCCTGTCGAAAGCTGGTGCCTTCCTGCTGGAGCCGCCGATACAGCGTTCGTTCATGTATGCCGAGTAGGCCGGCGATACCTGCGGCTGTGCATTGCCGTGACGCCAGGCACTGGCGCAGCAGGCAGCGCAAATTCTCGGTCAGGTCTTTATGCTGCTTTGCATGCAGTTCGTTGGCTTCCATTTCAAGATGGTGTTGCAGCAGGGGATCCGCAGTGGGTGGATGATGACGTAACCACCGGGTCGGGAATGCGATGGCGCTCTCATCTGCGTTGAAGCGCAGGGGGGCACGAAAAAAACGCTTGTAGGGTGTCGTGTCGCGTGGTTGTGGCCGTGCCAGAAACACCTCGCTGGGTTTCCAGTCCATCCCGCAGAGGGCGCGCATGATGTTGCAGGCAACCGCGATCGCCAGGTCATAGATTTGCTCAGCGGCTTCCACCCCGGGAACATGGATGGCATAGCCGAGCAAGGTACGGTTAGCGCTGGTAGCAAAGGTAGGCACGCCGCCCTGATCGTGCAGGTCAAGATATTTGACGATACTGCGAAGCGCAGTATCTACATCCGGTGCGCTTTGCACCAGGTATCCCGCAACGCCGAGGTGGGAAGGAGAGGAACGCTTGCCAGTCAGCAATCCGAAATGCTCGCATGCCGTTGCTGTTTTGCAGCGTGCCAGCAGTTTGCTCCCGGCAAGATAGGAAATCCTGATGTCTGGATCTTCAAAATGTGACAGTTTGAAGCCGGATCTCGCAATAATGGGTCCAGGCTCGCACCCCAGGGAACGTATGACCGCCGGAATGCTTGCCATAGGGCCGATCCTGACAGTATGGACGCCGGGAACCGGTTGCGCTACCTGGTTGGTCTGCGCTGGCTGGGGCCTGTAATTTCCTGTCATAGCAATCCTTGTACCCTGGTGTCCGAAATTGTCAACCTAATGACAGGAAATGGCAACGCGGTGGGGGATAAATCTGCTATAAGTTAGGCCAGTAACGGACCTCAGCAGACAGTCGCCTGAAAACAGCGTGTGCCGAATCCGCAACTCGTCTAAAACCCGAGAGGCTGATAAATGACGACAAGACGCAATTTCATGGCGTTTGCGGTGCTGATCGCGGGGGCTGCCCCGATGATCTCCCTGCCGCAGTTGGCAGGAGCCGAGGAAGACAAGGTCCAGCTGATGTTTGTACAGACGGCTGATGACCTGACGGCCGATGACAAGACCTTGCGGCTGGTCAATGTCGGTCAACAGACGCTGTATTTCTCGGATCGTCCGGTGCGCATCGCCGGGCATCTCACCATGTCTGCCTATGCTGGATGAATGGAAGGCGGGCGAGGGCCCCGATAATTTCGGCGCTGATCCACCCAATGGGACGCTGTCAGTCTATGAGCCGGGACACGCCGACAACACCCTTGCTGTGATCGAGATCAGCCACCCGGTCGTCGACGGCAATGATCTGGTCTATAGCTACCAGCTGATCGAGGGTGCAATCCCCGGGAGCGGCGGGGCGACCGCGTTGTTTATTGACTGGATCGGTGTCGGCGGCGGTGTGGGTCCTGGTTATCACGGTGTCGGGGTCGGACATCGCGGTGTTGGTGTTCGGTAACCTGAACTAGCATTGCAATAATCTGCGTCCCGTAAAATACATTAAAACCGACGGCAACTGCATCCCGGTCCGGTTGAGGTAATTTCAGTAACAGGAGAACAAGATGGCAAGAGTGAATTCAGGGATGGTTTGCGCATGGTTCGTACTCGGGGTGCTCGCACTCTCGATGACAGTGGCCCCGCAGGCCGGGGCACAGGCCGCCGTGGTGGATCCGGTCGCAAAACAGACCCTGCAGCGGATGACCGATTACCTCGGCAGCCTGAAACAGTTCAGCGTGCATACGCAGAATACCCTTGAGGATCTGCTCGACTCGGGTCAGCGGATCGATAATGATATCTCGACAAATGTTGTCATCAGCCGGCCGAACAAGCTGCAAGCCGAGCGCAAGGGCGAACTGCTTGACCAGTCGTTCTACTACGATGGCAAGACCCTGACCCTCTACAATCCATCCGAGAAGGTCTTCGCAACCGAGCCGGCGCCCGCAACGATCGAGGGGATGCTCGATTATGCACGCGAGTCGCTGGGGCTCATCATTCCGGCTTCTGACCTGGTCTATCGCAATGCTTTCCCGCTGCTGATGCAGGGCGTGACCTCCGCGAGGGTGATCGGCAAGGCGGTCATCAACGGGGTCACCTGCGATCATCTGGCCTTCAGTCGCCCGGATGTCGATTTCCAGGTCTGGATCGCGGACAGCGGTCAGCCGCTGCCGTGCAAGTATGTCGTTACCGATACCAGCACGCCCGCACTGGTGAGTATCTCAACGGTAATGAGCGACTGGAATGTCGCGCCGGCTGTGGCCGATGACCGCTTCACCTTCGTACCGCCCGATGGGGTCACGGGGATCACGTTCATGCCACTCGACGCAAGCAGCGCCACCGCTAATGAACCAGGAGCAAGCCAATGAAGACGATACTCAAGACTGCCGTGCTCAGCGTCTGCCTGGGCCTTCTGTTCATCGTGGATGTGCCGCCTGAATTTCCATTACACGTTGAGTTCGTCCCGGAAGCCCATGCAATCCTGGGCGTGCGACGCCGCGCCTTCCGCAGGGGTGTGGTCATTGGCGGCAGCGTAGCGGCAACGGACATGGCGGTGGCGAGTGAGGCAAATGCATCGGCCGCAGCCGCCCAGAGTCAGCCAGCGCCCGCACCGGCAGCAGCACCTGCGCCCGCACCGGCACCGGTGGCCGACGGCAAGCCCTTGCCGCTGGGGACCGTGGTGTCCAGCCTGCCTGCAGGCTGCACCTCCACGCCGGTGGGTGGTGTGGACTACTATTACTGTGGTGGAAACTTCTATCGCGCGGTGTTTCAGGGCAACACCCTGGTGTACGTGACAGCAAAGCCCTGAGGGTTACAACGGCCAGTAGTTGCCGGGCTGCCTTTTCAGGGTAGCAAGCCAGGAACAGGGAATTTTTTTTTATTAGGAGGATATCGATGAAGGCAAAGGTTTTAGTGATCAGTATACTGGGGGCGTGCACACTGTTTGGTTCTGCATTCGCTGGCGCGGAGCAAGTTACCGGTACGCTTGGTTCACCGAGCGCCACGACCACCATCAGCGGCAAACAACTCCCCGCACCCGAACCGAAATTCGGCGGAGTGATCAAGCACGATGCCCTGCAATCGAAACCGTGGTGGGCCCCGCGCATCGTGCCGCCCAGGGCGGCGCCCAACGTGCTGCTCATCATCACGGATGATGCCGGGTTTGGTGTGCCGAGCACCTTCGGTGGCGTGATCCCGACGCCGACGATGGACCGCATTGCGAACGAGGGTCTGCGCTACAACCGTGTGTTCTCCACGGCACTGTGCTCGCCGACGCGGGCGGCGCTCATCACCGGGCGCAATCACCACTCGGTGGGTTTCGGCGTGATTTCGGAGCAGTCCACGGGTTTCCCCGGCTACAACAGCATCATCGCCGAGGACAAGGCAACCATCGGGCGGATTCTGCTCGATAATGGCTACGCCACCTCCTGGTTCGGCAAGGATCACAATACCCCGGCCTTCGCGGCCAGCCAGGTTGGTCCGTTCGATCAGTGGCCGACCGGTATGGGCTTCGAGTACTTCTATGGCTTTGTCGGTGGGGACGCAAACCAGTGGCAGCCGAACCTGTTTCGCAACACTACCCAGATCTACCCCTTTGAAGGCAAGCCGGACTGGAACCTGGTCACCGGTATGGCTGATGACGCGATTGACTACATCTACCGCATGCATCAGACAGACCCCTCCAAGCCCCTCTTCATCAAGTACGCGCCCGGCGCCACGCATGCACCGCATCACCCGACCAGGGAATGGGTGGAGAAGATCCACGCGCTGCATCTGTTTGACGATGGCTATAACAAGTTGCGTGAGCGCATCTTCGAGAACCAGAAGAAGCTTGGCGTGATCGACAAGGATGCGCAGCTGACGTCCTGGCCCAACGAGGTTCTGAAGCCGTGGGATCAGCTCAGCGCAGAGGAGCAGAAGCTCTTCATCCGCCAGGTGGAGGTCTTCGCCGCCTACGCGGCCTACAATGACCACGAGATCGGCCGCGTGATCCAGGCCTTCGAGGACCTGGGCAGGCTCGACAATACGCTGGTCATCTACATCAACGGCGATAACGGTACCAGCGCCGAGGGCGGGCCGCTGGGCACGCCCAACGAGGTCGCGTTCTTCAATGGCATTAACGAGATGCCGGTGGAAACGCAGATGAAGTGGTACGATGTCTGGGGCACCGAGGAGACCTACAACCATATGTCGGCGGGTTGGTCCTGGGCCTTCGACACGCCATTCGACTGGTTCAAGCAGAACGCGTCCAGGCTCGGCGGCATCAACCAGAACATGGTGGTTTCGTGGCCGGCACGCATCAAGGACAAGGGCGGCCTGCGTGAGCAGTTCATCCACGTCATCGACATCGTGCCCACCGTTCTCGAGGCCGCTGGCATCCCCGCACCCGAGGAGGTCGATGGTATCAAGCAGGCGCCGATCGAGGGCACCAGCTTCCTGTATACCTTCGATGCCGAGAACGCGGATGTGCCCTCACGCCACAAGACCCAGTACTTCGAGATGATGGGCCAGTGGGCGCTGTACGACGACGGCTGGCTGCTCAGTACCAAGGTCAATCGCGCGCCCTGGGAGGCCTTTGGCGCCGCCAATCCCGACCCGCTCAATAACCAGGTGTTCCAGCTCTACGATCTGACCAAGGACTTCAGTCAGGCCAACGACATCGCCGCACAGCATCCGGACAAGGTGGCGGAGCTGCGCAAGAAGTTCCTTGAGGAAGCAAAGAAGTACCAGGTCTTCCCGCTGGATGCATCGGTGGCTGCGCGCATCGTCGCCCCGCGGCCAAACATCACCGCCGGCCGCACGGAGTTCGTTTATACCCACCCGATGGTCGGTCTGCCACAGGGGGACTCGCCGTTCCTGCTCAACGCCTCCTACACCATCACCGCGGACATCGATGTGCCGAAGGGTGGAGCGGAGGGCATGATCCTCACCTCGGGCGGACGCTTCGCCGGCTATGGCTTTTATCTACTCAAGGGCAAGCCGGTGTTCCTCTGGAATATGATCGATCTGGAACGCCTCAAGTGGGAAGGTAAAGAGGCGCTCACGCCCGGCAAGCACACCGTCGAATTCGACTTCAAATACGACGGTCTCGGTGTCGGCACGCTTGCCTTCAATAACATGAGCGGTCTTGGCCGACCCGGCACTGGCACCCTCAAGGTGGACGGCAAGGTTGTTGATAGCAAGAAAATGGAGAAGACGTTGCCCATGATCCTGCAGTGGGACGAGAGCTTCGACATCGGCTCCGACACGCTGACCGGTGTGAACGATGCCGACTACAAACCGCCGTTCACACTGACGGCCAAGCTCGACAAGCTGACGATCAAGGTGGACCGCCCGCAGTTGTCACCCGAGGACATCAAGAGACTCGAGACCGCCATGCGTAACAACAAGGCCAGCGAGTAGGGAGAGACTCATCCACTGTTTCACTCGTGAACCACGCGGGCCGCCTCCTCTGCAGGACGCGGCCCGCCTGTTCACCATCGAGATCGACTGAACAATCAAGTACACTCCGTGAAACAGCACATCGGAGATGAGGAAAAGAGACATGCATAGAGCACGAGAGAACCGGAGGCCGGTCGCATGGCTTGCTGCAGGCGCAATGCTACTGTCGACAACACTGCCTGTTACGGCCGCCGCAGCCAGTGGCAGTGACCAGTGGGAGTATGAAGCCATGATCTATCTGTGGGGATCTGCCATCGATGCCAGCACCCAAAACGGGGGTGATATCGATATGTCATTCAGCGATATCATCAAGGATCTCGACATGGCGTTTATGGGCACTTTCGGGGCACGCAAGGGAAAGTGGTCACTGTTGGCAGATGCCATTTATATGGATATCTCGCAGAGCGATGGCGGCAGTGAGACGATACCGATTCTGGGAGGGGCACTTAACGTCACCAGGACCGTCGATACCGATGTCAGCATGAAGTCATGGATCACTAGCTTCGGCGCTGGCTACAATGTCGTCAACAATGAACGGGCGACACTGGATCTCGTCGGTGGTGCGCGTTACCTCTCGATTGATGTAGATATCAAGCTGGATCTCAGCCATAAAGGAGAGTTTCTGCAGACCTCGCGGCAGGTAAAGCAGTCCGACTCAGACCATGTCTGGGACGGCATCGTCGGCGTCAAGGGCAGGATCAATCTGGATAAAAACTGGTACCTGCCTTACTACGCCGATGTCGGGACGGGGGGCTCCCGGTCCACCTGGCAGGCCATGGCCGGTGTGGGCTACCAGTTCAAGTGGGGCGATGTGCTGCTGGTCTACCGTTATCTTGACTATAATTTCGACTCGAACTTTTTGCTGGATGATATGAATATCAGCGGCCCGGCGCTGGGTGCGAGATTCCATTTCTGAGGTGAAGACAAGATATCCTGACCACCGAATCAACCGAACCGACTTAACGCGAGACGATCTGCGTTTCAGGAAGTTGCACACATTGAAAGCAACGCGGCTTATCTTGACTGATGGCACAATGTAGCCAGGCGAAGTTCGCATTGGACTCGGCAGACCTGCCGGTTTCCAAATAGAGAATCACTGTTAAAGGAGAGGAATCTGGATGAATAAGACAGCAGCAAAAATCGTGAGGCATTCCATGCACAACCTGTTCGCGGTGGTGCTGTCCTCAATCGTTTTTTTGGGGATGTCCACGACAGTCAGCGCCGATGAGGCAGACGCCAAGCGCCTGCTCAAGGCCATGTCTGACTACCTGGCGGCGCAGAAGACACTTTCATTCGAATACGATGCCATCCTTGAGGTCGTCACCAATGACGAGCAGAAACTCGCGCTGGTCAGTTCAGGCACCGTCATGCTCAAACGGCCTGATATGATCCGCGTTACACGCGCCGGCGGGTTTGCGGATGTCGAGATGAACTTTGACGGCAAGACACTGACGATACTGGGCAAGAACCTGAACCTCTATGCGCAGCAAGAGGTGCCCGGCACGCTTGCTCACCTGGTCGATGAATTGAGGTTCAAGCATAACAGGCCACTCCCTGCGGCGGATTTGCTGCTGCCGGATGCCTACGATGCGCTGATGCATGATGTCGTCGACGTCAAGGACCTGGGCAGCGGTGTGGTCGGCGGGGTTGAGTGCGATTTCCTCGCTTTTCGGGCAAAAGAGGTCGATTGGCAGATCTGGATCGCGCAGGGGGATCGCCCCTATCCTTGCCGGTATACCATCACCACCAAGGACCTACCCGGCTCACCGCAATACACCATTCAGATCAGGGACTGGAAGGCTGGCGATGAGGTTGCAGCCACCGATTTCAGCTTCAGGAACACAACGGACGCCCGGAAGGTGGATCTCGATAACCTTAAAAATACGGGTGAACTGCCGGAGCATTTCATCACAGGAGAATCCAAATGAGTAGATCGAAACGAGTTGGTATCTTTCTGATTGCAGGTATCATCGTGATTGCCGGGTCTGAAGTTGGCGAGCGGTTTACACTTCCGGGGGTACACAGTTTTATACCGACGGCCGAGGCCATAGTCGGGCGTCCACTCACGCCCGTCAGTGTTGCCGGGGTAGGGCGGCGCTCGGTGCGGCGTTGCGCGGTCGGTGTATATAACTGCTAGCCTTGCCGGTGTCATCAAGACCCGGAACCAGCAGCCTGTTTTGATGAAGAAATGAATCGTTCGTGATTCTCGCATAGTCGGCATGAGGATTTATGATGAAACAGTTAACGGTCGGCATTGGATTGTTGCTGCTTTCCGGCTGTGCCTCCTACGGGGTGATCGATAACGCTGAACTAGGCAACGCCCCACCTGCCGAACCTTACTCGGTCAGGGCACTCGCCGGCAGAAAAGGCTCCGGGGATATTGCATTGACGCTCGCCTTCTCGGGTGGAGGAACTCGGGCCGCGGCGCTGTCCTACGGTGTGCTGGAGGAGTTGCGCGATACCACTGTGATGATCGACGGGCAACCCCGAAGGCTGCTCGACGAGGTCGATAACATCAGTTCTGTCTCCGGTGGGAGTTTCACATCCGCCTACTACGGTCTGTACGGGGAGCAGATCTTTGAGGATTACAAAGACGTTTTCCTGACGCGTGATGTCGAAGGCGAACTGGTCCACGGGTTGTTCAATCCGCTGCGGTGGTTCAGTGACAAGGGGCGCACCGAGATGGCGGTGGAGCTCTACGAAAAGCAGGTGTTTCATGGCGCGACCTTTGCCGACATGCAGCGCAAGGGTGGCCCACTGATTGTCATCAACGCATCGGATCTGGGCTACGGGGTGCGTTTCTCCTTTGTGCAGGAGTATTTCGACCTGCTCTGCTCGGACCTCTCCTCGTTCCCGGTGGCACGGGCTGTCGCTGCCTCATCGGCGGTCCCCATTTTGTTCAACCCCGTAGTGGTCAGGGATTACCGCGGCTGCAATAAAACGGGAGAGACCGGGTGGGCTGCACTGTCCAACAATAGCGAGACCAGTAACCAGGCGCTGGCCGAGATCATAAGCGGGCTGAAAACTTACGCCGACAAGGACAATCGCCAGTATGCCCACTTTGTGGATGGCGGTATCACTGACAATCTGGGATTGCGTGCAATCTATGCTGTGAACCAACTCTCGGGTGGCCCACAGGCCTATGTCAGGAACATGGGCATCAAGATGCCTCGCTACCTAGCCGTGATCTCCGTCAACGCCTCCACGGACCCGGAGCCGGAGATGGACAAGACCAACAAGCAGCCGTCGATAGCGGAGACCATCCATTCGATGAGCAATGTGCAGATCCACCTCTACAACAACGCGACCATAGACCTGATACAGGAGAGCCTGACACAGTGGTCGCAGTTAGTGTCAACACCGGAGTGGCCTGTCAAGCCGTATTTTGCAAAGCTCGGTTTTGTCGATTTCGAGCAGCCCGAGAAGCGAGTCTTCTTCAACACGATCCCGACCAGCTTTTCCCTCAGTGAAGAACAGGTGGACAAATTGATCGAGGCCGGCCATGAACTGCTGCGCAATAATCCGGACTACCAGCGCCTTCTCGCTGATCTCGGCGGTGCGGTCGCACCTGGCATGGCCGGTCATTAACTTCAATGTCTGTTGCTGTAACCGAGAGCTGTCCGCCAATCCTTCGCGCATCTGTCTACACCTGTGCCCTCGGTGTAATGACTTCCGGAAACCTCAAGCATCTACAATTTTATTGCGCCTGGCGGCGCGGGTTTCGACGTCAAGTCCAATTGACTACTAGCCGCGGACAGGATTGCCACCAGATGGTAGACCGAGTGCGTGGTCATACCGATTCCTCCTGAATTGCGTCCATCCAGTGCCAACGAGACGGGCAGAACCACCGCGGATGAATGATCTTTCAGCGCGGGCAGCCCCAGCAGTTGCAGCAGTTCGTTGACCTCGGCCGTGTAGGTTGGCGCTTGATGGTTGATGGTGGCCGAGAAGTTGCCAGAGTCTGGTGGCAACCACAGGCGTTACGGGCAGACGTACTGATCACGAGACCGTCCTGCCTCAGCTGCTGTCACGCACCACGAGAAAATGACAAGCAATTTCCACCAGACAGAGTTACAGTCTGCATTTTGACGAGTGGTTATTTCCTGCAGTCTGACAGTTGAGATTGATAGTGATGCAATTCTTTACGCAAAAATTTCGCTACCCGGTCATCGCCGGTTTGACCCTGCTCGTTGTGGGCTGCATGCAACCGGCGGCGGTCGAGGAAAGTGGTCCCGGACCCACGGTATCTGCCACCCAGACCTATTCCTACACCCGGGATATCAAGCCTGTCCTGGACCAAAAATGCATTGCCTGTCACGCCTGCTACGATGCCCCCTGCCAGTTGAAGTTGTCATCCGCCCAGGGGCTGCTGCGGGGTTCGACCAGAAAACAGGTTTATGACAGCGGACGCCTGCAAGACATGGCGCCAACACGGTTGTTCGTCGATGCCGCGACCCCTGCCGGGTGGCGTGACAAGGGTTTCTATTCGGTACTCAATGAGCAGGGCGGTCCGCTGGACAACAACCTTGAACTGTCATTGCTCTACAACATGATCGAGTTGGGCAGGGAACATCCGCTGGCTGCGAACACCGCGGTGCCGGAACATATCCAGCTCGGGCTGCAGCGCAAGAACGAATGCCCGCTGCCGGCAGAATTCGAACGCTATGCGGAAAAGAAACCGTTGCAAGGCATGCCGCTGGCGATCACCGGGCTGGACGAGAGTGAATTCCAGACCTTGCGGCAATGGATCCTTGAAGGTGCCGTCATCGATGCAACGTCTGCTCCTCCCGACCCGCAGGAACAGCAGCAGATCGATCAATGGGAGGACTTCTTCAACCGCCCGGCGTTGAAGAACCAGCTGGTTTCACGCTACCTGTATGAACATCTGTATCTGGCTCATTTGTACTTCGAACCGACTGAACAGCGGGCATTTCTTCGAACTGGTGCGCTCCAGCACGCCTGCAGGCGAGCCCGTGCGGATTATTCCGACGCTGCGTCCGAATGATGATCCCGGCGAGCCGTTTTATTACCGCTTGAGAAAGATTGAGAGCACCATTGTTCACAAGACCCATATCACCTATCCGCTGAGTGGGCAGCAAATGGCCCGCCTCGATGCACTGTTTCTCGCCCCGGACTGGGAGGTTGCGCAGCTGCCGGATTATTCAGTCCGGGATGCGCTCAATCCCTTTGCAACCTTTAGCGCGATCCCGGCCCGTGCGCGCTATCAGTTCATGCTCGATTCGGCCCAATACATCGTAATGACCTTCATTCGGGGGCCGGTGTGCCGCGGACAGGTGGCCACCGATGTCATCGATGATCAGTTCTATGTCCTGTTCCAGGACCCGGATGCCGACCTGTCCGTGACCGATCCGGCCTACCTGGCCAGTGTCCAGTCCTACCTGATGTTGACCCCCGAGCAGGAAAAGCTGCTGGCATCTGGCCCCGGACTGGGAGAAACGTAAACATGCAAGGGATGAATACATACGGCTGCGCGGCAAGGCCTATCGTGACCTGCAACCCGCCGGCCCGTCACTGCAGGACATCTGGGACGGCGAGGGCACGAATGACAATGCGGCACTGACGGTCTTCAGGAATTTCGATAATGCGACGGTTACCAAGGGCTTCGTGGGCGCCATCCCCAAGACCCTCTGGGTGATGGATTATCCCATGCTGGAGCGCACCTATTATGAACTGGTGGTGAACTTTCAATGTGTTCGGGTCGGCGGCCTCTCAAGCGGAGACCCGCCTGTACTTCGACCTGATCCGCTCCGGCGGCGAGAACAATTTCCTGCATTTCATGCCTCCCGGGGTGCGCACCACTCTGCGCGATTCCTGGTACCAGGGGAAAAGAGCGGGCAAGAAGCTCGCCGACGACTATGTCATCGTCAACGAGGACCTGCCGGTACAGATACACTACCGCACCGCGGACCCGAAGGCCGAGTTCGTCGCGCTTGTCAGTGATCGCCTCAAGTCGCTGGTCGGGCCGCCCGATGTGCTCAATCGCTGTGCACAACCACCCTGTTACCGGACTGGCGCAAGCGTCGCGGAGCGGCAGGCGGATGCGAGCCTGCAGACATTGACCTCGAAACCGGCCGCGCACGCGGGGATGCATTTCGTAGACTTCATGCCGGACGTCAGCTTTGTGCGTGTCAGCAATGGCGACCCAGACGCGGACCTGGCGTATACCCTGGTGCGCAACAAGGCGCACACCAATGTCGCCTTTTTGCTGGGAGAGGAAAAACGCCGCGAGCCGGAAAAGGATACGCTCACCGCCTACCGCGGACTGCTGGGCAGTTACCCCAATTTCATGTTCAACGTACCACTGCACAGCGTCGAGTCATTTGCCGCCGACCTGCATGCCGTGCGTACCCGTGAGCAATTCATCGAACTGGTCAGTCAATACGGTTTATCCAGAACCCACCCCGGGATCTGGACAAACTTTCAATGGTTTGTGGATTACATGCACCGGACCCGCCCGGTTGAAGCGGGGGTATACGACCTGAACCGCTATAAAAAGGTGGCCGATCTGATGGCGGATGAAAGCGGCTAGAGCCAGTGTACACTGTCGTCTGGAAGGAAAAATAGTTACCGGGGGTAGCGATAAAGGTTTAGAATCAGCGCCAGTCAAACTTAATGAGGTTCAGGAGAATAAATGTTATGTCAATGAAATCAGTTACTCTGTTGTTAGCCACGGCCCTGTTGGTCACAGGGCTCGGCGCCTGCAGCAGTATCTCAAAAACAAAGGATTCCGGAGCAGAATCCAGGGCGGCGCAAAAGGCCGCGGCCGCAGACAGCAATCTGAGCGCTTCACAGAAAGAGGCGAAGCGACAGGCGTTGCTGAAGATGGCAGACGAGACGCTGAAACAGGTGTACGCCATGGATCCAAAGGCTAAAGACAAGGTGGAGAAGGCCTATGCGTACGCGGTATTCGACGATTATATCTATAACGCCGTGCTCTATGTCGCGGGCAAGGGCGACGGTGTCGCCTTCAGGAACAGCACGAAAGCGCCTGAGTATATGCTCATGTTAAGGGCCGGTACCGGCCCCGGTGTGGGCTATACAAAATTCCGCCAGCTGCTGATCATCAAGAATGAGACAACCTATAAAGAAATGACGACCGTCGGACTGGATGTCGAAGCCTCTGCAAATGCGACCTTCAAGGTGGATGACTTCGGTGGCAGCAAGCTGTATGCAGGGTCTTTCAATCCCTATGTCGACGTCTATACCATCACCGATGCCGGCATTGATCTCCAGGCAAACTGGGGCGGGGTGGAGTACATAAAGAATCCGGGCCTTGACTAGGGCGCACGGGCTGGCGAATAGTTGCCTGATAATGCGGGCCGAATAGAGGGAAAAGGATGCAGTTCATGCAGATATCCAGCCTGCTGGAAACAACGGTTATCTCCGCGGTGCTGGGTATCGCACTGACGGCTTGTGTGTCCACGCAGCAAACCGAGGCGATAGACAATGAACGACTGCTCGCGGCTGCCGGGTTTCAGATGAAACTTGCCGATACAGTCGCGAAACTGGACCATTTGAAAACGCTGCCGCAACGCAAGCTGGTCCCTCACCAGAAAGGCAGCGAGGTCTTCTACGTGTACGCGGATGCCACGTATTGCAAGTGTCTCTATGGCGGGCCGGAGAAGGCCTACTCGCGCTACCAGCAGATGGCAGTGAACAAAAGCATCGAGGAAATGGCGGTCTCGTATCAGCAGGCGGACAACCCCATGCAAGCGGTAGACACCATGGACTGGAACCTGTGGCATGACTGGGGTCCGTGGTAGTAGCGATTATCTGCGTGTCAGCATGACAACGTTATTTTGCTGCATTCATGAGTACTTCGATGCGCTTCTCGCCTTCGGGGCCAACAAAAACCAGCGCTTCGTTATTCTTGCTGTCAGGCTTTGTCTCGACGAGTAACACAAAATCGAATGCTTCGGAATCCAGGTGATAATTGGCGATGTCGTCGGCGCTCAGGGTTTCATGACCGGCGCGCGCTGTCAGTGCAAAATCGATCGAGCCCTTGCCATTGAGTGCGCGGTAAATGACTTCAGTGCAAACCTGTTGCGAGGCATCGGCGAAGTCGAAGCGGAAATCGTAGCCATCCCCAAGGTACGAGTACACCTCGACCACAAAGGCAGCCCGCTCTGTCTCACTCAGCCGCGGCCGTAGCACCAGCATGCGGTTTACGTGTGTATCCAGGAGGTGCTCAAGGTCGTTGAAAATGACGCCCTCGGCTACGGCTTCGATCATGTCTGTCCGGGCGCGGCAGACTGGCGAACTCAGTGTCCAGTACATTCAGGTGTGGTGCGATGGTCTGAAGTGTGTGCAGATTGGATACCAGCGACGCTTGCGAAATGGCGGTCGTCTTCGGTGCTTTCGTTGGGCGAGTAGCGGTACAACCCGCAGCGATAATGCAAGCTGCGAGGCTGGCAATAACCAGGTCGCGAAGGTTCACAGTCGTGCTGTCTCCCGTTATTAAGTCGGCTGCAACAGCGTGTGCCCGAACAAAAGCCTGTCGCGCTCGCCATGTGAGCGCGACAGGTACTTCGTGTGAGGCTACTGAGGCCTGACCTTCGAGTCCTCACCACTGCCCTCGATATAGACCTTTTGACCTACCTTCAGACCGGGTGTTGTTGGCTGCGTAACCGAAACCAATACGCCACCGGTGGTGCGGACAATGATCCTTTGTCCGGGCTTCGGTGCATCGTGTTTCTTCTGTATCTCGTTCCCCGCCACGGCGCCACCGATGGCTCCGGCTACCATCGCGACATCACGGCCGGTACCACCACCGATCAGGCTGCCAATACCGAGCCCCGAAAGACCACCAACCACGGCGCCGACGCCGCGATGGTGATTGCTGTCGATTTGAACATTCTCGATCTGCTCGATGACACCGCTACGAATAGCCATTTCGCCGGCCTGGTTACCACCAGTGGCGGCACAGCCCGTGAGCAATACCAGGATGCCCATCATACCGATTGACAAAAAATGTTTCAGATTCAACATCGATTATTTCCCCTGTTAGTAGCGTGAAGGCCCGGCCGGGTAGTGGCCGGGAACCAGGCGGTATTGTAGTTCATGGCCGTGCGGGCACCATAGCCTGTCGAGTGCTTTTCTGCACCCATTCCTGTCTGCATGCCAGTCGATGAGCCGGCATTTTAAACAGGGTGCGAACTTGCCATCATGGCGAGGCGTGCATGATAGGCTGCGAAATCACAGTTATGAAACGTACTATAATTTCACTATTATTTCGCTTTCAGAATACAACCCGTTACAGACATCTTCATGATCGTGCTCTTCACCGATTTTGGCATTGATGGACCGTACACCGGGCAAGTGCAGGCACGGCTGCATCAGCAGGCACCCGGTATGCCCGTCATTAATCTGTTTTCCGATCTTCCGCCCTGGAATGTGCAGGCGGCTGCGTATTTGTTACCTGCCTATACTGCAGGGTTTCCGCCGGGCACGGTGTTTTTGTGTGTGGTTGATCCCGGTGTCGGCAGTTCGCGTCCGGCTGTTATGGTGAAGGCCGATGGCTGCTGGTATGTTGGACCAAATGATGGCCTGTTTGCGCTGCTGGCGCGTCGTGCAGCCCGTGTAGAATGCTGGCAATTACCGGATCCGGTGGGGGTGTCCAGCAGCTTTCACGGACGCGATGTGTTTGCCCCGGTTGCGGCGTTGCTGGCGACAGGTGCTACCGTCGCGTCTCAACCGGTGTCGGCTGCATGTCTTGAGAAACCTGACTGGCCGGATGACTGGTTCCGCGTCGTCTACATCGATCGCTTTGGAAATGCGATCACCGGGGTGCGTGCCAGTGAAATAAACAGGATGCAATCATTGCTGGTGAACGGCTATGTGCTGAGGTCTGCACGCACCTTTTCGGATGTCGCACCGGCTGATGCGTTCTGGTACACAAACTCGAATGGCTTGCTGGAGTTTGCAGTGAACCGTGGCCGTGCAGATGAGGTGCTGGGTGTGACGGTCGGTATCGGCTTCTCTATCCAGACGCCTGTTTCGCCTGCGACCTGATAATGTTTTGGCTATGGGGAGGAGCGCTCAACTGCCAGTAATGCGGGTGCTGCAGGTCGGGCTGCGGATCGCCGGGTGGAATTGATACGGCTGAATCAGTAAGGCTGCAGTCAATCCCCGTTCTTTTGTTTTATGGTTTAATGGCCACGGAAGTACACGGAAAAACAAGGAAGAAAAAATACTTTGCAGGAAATATTTCCGTGTGCTTCCGTGGCGATACTCTCTATTAATTCAGGTTATAACAGCATGCTGTCTGTCTCCGCCTGTTCTGCCGGGTGATGTCCGTGGCGTTCCAGCGTCTGCTTGAGAAAGCGGCCGGTGTAGGAAGTCTGGTGGCGGGCAACCTCCTGTGGTGTGCCGGTAACGACGATTTCACCGCCACCGGTACCGCCTTCCGGACCGAGGTCGATGATCCAGTCGGCAGTCTTGATGACATCCAGGTTGTGTTCGATGACGATGATGGTATTGCCGTGATCGCGCAGACGGTGCAGCACCGCCAGTAGTTGTGCAATGTCATGGAAGTGCAGGCCGGTGGTGGGTTCATCCAGTATATAAAGTGTCTTTCCGGTATCGCGTTTTGACAGCTCCCGTGCCAGCTTGATGCGCTGTGCCTCTCCGCCGGAGAGGGTGGTGGCGTTCTGTCCCAGTTTAAGATAGGACAAACCGACATCCAGCAGCGTTTGTAACTTGCGAGCGACCACCGGGATGGGGCTGAAAAACGGCAATGCATCCTCGACCGTCATCTCCAGTATTTCGTGAATGCTCTTGCCCTTGTAGCGTATCTCCAGCGTTTCGCGGTTGTAGCGCTTGCCCTTGCAGACATCGCAGGGCACATAGATGTCGGCGAGAAAGTGCATCTCGACCTTGATCACGCCGTCTCCCTGGCAGGCCTCGCAGCGGCCGCCCTTGACGTTAAAGCTGAAGCGCCCCGGCCTGTAGCCGCGTGAACGTGCCTCCTGGGTCGCGGCAAACAGTTCCCGCAACGGCGTAAACAGCCCGGTATAGGTGGCGGGGTTGGAACGTGGTGTGCGACCAATCGGACTCTGGTCGATGTCGACGATCTTGTCGAAGTGTTCCAGGCCGTCGATCACCTCGCAGTCCGCCGGCGAGGTGGAGGCCTTGTTGAGCACCTGCGCCGCGCGCCGGTACAGGGTATCGTTGATCAGGGTTGATTTGCCGGAACCGGAGACGCCGGTGATGCAGGTCATCTGCCCGACCGGGATTTCCACAGTGACCGATTTCAGGTTGTTGCCCGTCGCCCCTCTTATCACCAGTATTTTATCCGGGTCAAATTCACAGCAGTGCGCTGGAATCGAGATCACCTCGTCACCGGCGAGATATCTGCCGGTGAGTGAATTCTTGTCAGCAATGATCTCTGCCGGCGTCCCCTGCGAGACGATCTCTCCACCGTGCACGCCGGCACCGGGTCCGATATCGACGACGTAGTCGCTGGCGCGGATGGCTTCTTCATCATGTTCAATGACGATCACGGTATTGCCAAGATCGCGCAGGTGGGTGAGGGTGTTCAGCAGCCGCTGGTTGTCGCGTTGATGCAGTCCGATGGAGGGTTCGTCGAGTATATACATGACGCCCACCAGTCCGGCGCCAATCTGGCTGGCCAGCCGGATGCGTTGCGCTTCGCCGCCGGACAGGGTTTCCGCGCTGCGATCCAGGGACAGGTAATCGAGGCCGACGTTGACAAGGAAGGCCAGTCGCTGGTTGATCTCCTTCAGTACCTTGCCGGCGATCTCGCCGCGTCGTCCCTGCAGCTGCAGGACGAAAACAGCGACTGGCAGGCGCCGACCGGCAGTGCGGTGGTGTCTGCGGCAGGCTCTTGCCGTTGATGGTGACATGGCGGGCGGCCTGGTTCAGTCGCGAACCCTGGCAGTCCGGGCAGGTCTGGGTGCTGAGATAGCGGGACAGTTCTTCACGCACCGTGCTCGATTCGGTTTCGAGATAGCGTCGTTTCATATTGGTAATGATGCCTTCGAACGGGTGCCTGCGAACTACCGAGCCGCGGCGCTCATGCAGGTAGGTGAAGTTGATCTGTTCTCCCTTGCTACCGTGGAGGATGATGTCCTGGATGTCCGGCGGCAGTTCCTCGTAGGGTGTTTCAAGATCAAAGCCATAATGTTCCGCCAGTGAGGAAACCAGCTGGAAATAATAGGCATTGCGGCGATCCCAGCCGCGCACGGCGCCACCGGTGAGACTCAGTTCCGGGTGGGCGACCACCCGTGCGGCATCGAAATACTGGCGCACCCCGAGACCGTCACATTCCGGGCAGGCGCCGGCGGGATTGTTGAAGGAGAACAGTCGCGGTTCCAGCTCGCTGATCGAGTAACCACATTGCACGCATGCGAACTTTGCCGAGAACAGCAGTTCTTCCTGATCGGTCTTGTCCATCCACGCGATGCGTGCCCTTGCCATCCGACAGGTTCAGTGCCGTTTCAAACGATTCGGACAGCCGCAGCTGCAGATCCTCACGTACCTTGAAGCGATCAACGACGGCCTCAATGACATGCTTGCGTCGCAGGTCCAGCTTCGGCGGCTGGTCGAGTTCCACGACCTTGCCATCGATGCGTGCCCGCACGAACCCATGGGCGCGCAACTCTTCCAGTACCTGCACGTGTTCGCCCTTGCGTGCATCGACCACCGGCGCCAGCAGCATCAGCCGGCTGCCTTCCGGCAGGGACAGTACGTGATCAACCATCTGGCTAATGGTCTGGGCCTCCAGTACGGTGCCGTGTTCCGGGCAGTGCGGCGTGCCGACGCGTGCATACAGCAGCCGCAGGTAATCGTATATTTCGGTAATGGTGCCGACGGTTGAGCGCGGATTGTGGGAGGTGGACTTTTGCTCGATCGAGATGGCGGGCGACAGGCCCTCGATATGATCGACATCCGGCTTTTCCATCATGGACAGAAACTGGCGCGCATAGGCCGACAGTGACTCGACGTAGCGCCGTTGGCCTTCGGCATAAATGGTGTCGAAGGCCAGCGAGGACTTGCCGGAGCCCGACAGGCCGGTCATCACAATCAACTTGTCCCGTGGCAGGTCCAGGTCGATGTTTTTCAGGTTGTGGGTGCGGGCACCGCGAATTTGAATTGTGTCCATCGAAGTTCACTGTGGAGTTGGGCAACCTGCTAATATACTGCGTTTTCGCAGCCAGGGTAATGAGGAGAGGGAAGCGGTGCAGCGTCTGGATCATCAGGAAGTTGGTATGAGTCGCGAGGAATTACGGGCGGCGCTTTCTCTTTCAGGTGTTTACGCGCTGCGTATGCTGGGTCTGTTCATGATCCTGCCGGTGTTTGCGCTGTATGCGGTCGAGCTCGAGGGTTTTACCCCGGCTCTGACCGGGCTGGCGATCGGCGCCTATGGTCTCACTCAGGCGCTGCTGCAGATTCCGGCGGGGTTGCTGTCGGACCGCATTGGCCGCAAGCCAGTGATTATTGGCGGGTTAGTGGTCTTTGCCCTGGGCAGCGTGCTGGCGGCGCAGGCCGATTCCATAGTGGTTGTTATCCTCGCGCGCGCACTGCAGGGTGCCGGTGCCATCGCCGCGGCCATTATGGCGCTGGCAGCCGATCTCACCCGTGAGCAGCACCGCATCAAGGCCATGGCCGTGATCGGCATGAGTATCGGTCTGTCGTTTGCGGCAGCCATGGTGCTGGGGCCGTTATTGAATGAGTGGGTCGGTGTGCCCGGGATTTTTGCGATTACCGCAGTACTGGCGCTTGGCGGCATCCTGATGGTGATTTTCGTGGTGCCGCGACCGGTAGTGAGCCGCCCGCACCGTGTCGCCGAGGCGATACCGGCGCAGTTCGGCCGGGTGTTGCGCCAGCTGCCGCTGTTGCGCCTCGATTTTGGCATCCTCATGCTGCATGCGATCCTCACCGCCAGTTTCGTGGTGTTGCCGCTGGTGCTGCGTGACCAAGCCGGTATTGACTCCAGCCATCACTGGAAGGTGTATCTGCCGGTACTGGTCTGTTCCGTACTGGCGATGCTGCCGCTGATCATCCAGGCTGAACGCAAGGGGCATACCAAGCCGGTATTCCTGTTCGCCATTTTCCTGTTGATGATGGCAGAACTCGGACTGTTTTTATTGCCCGTATCCCTGGTGAGTGTGGTATTTCTGCTGTTCGTTTTTTTCACTGCCTTTAACCTGCTGGAGGCCATGTTGCCGTCCCTGATCTCCCGGGTTGCACCGGTGGATTGCCGTGGTACCGCCATGGGGTTTTATTCCAGCGCACAATTTTTCGGCGCGTTTCTCGGTGGCACGCTGGGTGGTCTGCTGCAGGGACGCTTTGGCACGCATGCTGTGTTCCTCTGTGGCGCTGCCGGTGCGCTGCTGTGGCTGTTACTGGCGCTGTCCATGTCCCGACCGGAAAAACTCAGCAGCTATATATACAGCATCGAAGTCGCTGAACCGGCTGATATCTTGCGTTTGCAACAGCAGCTGGCCGGGCTTGCCGGGGTGGCCGAGGCGGTGGTAGTAGCCGAGGAGGGCGTCGCCTATTTAAAGGTGGACAAGCAAACCTTTGACGAGTCGACACTGCCCTGATTGAGTATTCCCCTCATCCACGAATGATTCCGACGGCCTGCCTATTCGCTTTCAATGTGCGCCTCTCCCGTGTGCCAGCGGCAACAGCGAGTGCTTGAGGGTAAAACCGTACTAATGTACGGGTACCTGTCAGTCAAAGCCCATAGCGCGCTACCAACCCATCGCATAGAATAGGGCGCGGAATGACGCCGCCAGCGCGCGCTTCACACGGACAGTGAAAACCTACAGATCACAGGAGAACAATATGGCACGAGGAGTGAACAAGGTTATTTTGATCGGGAACCTGGGCAAGGATCCCGAGGTGCGGTATATGCCAAACGGCAATGCGGTTGCCAACATTACGCTGGCTACTTCGGAATCCTGGAAAGACAAGCAAACCGGTGAACAGCAGGAAAAGACCGAATGGCACCGGGTAGTGATGTTTCGGCGACTCGGCGAGATTGCCGGTGAGTACCTGAAGAAGGGTTCTCAGGTCTATATCGAAGGCAAGCTGCAGACCCGTAAGTGGCAGGACAATGCCGGTAATGATCGTTATACCACCGAGATTATTGCAGATGAGATGCAGATGCTGGGCGGTCGTGGTGGCGGCAGTGCCGGGTTCCCTGCCGATGCAGCTCCCTCGCAGTCTGAGCCAGCCCCGGCAGCGGCGGGTGATTTTGATGATGACATCCCGTTTTGAACGGGCTATGAAAGACTTCACCCAAAAAGGCCTGCATTGCAGGCCTTTTTTATGGAGCAGGAACCTATTCACCGCCTCAGCCGGGTCGGTAAGGATTGATTGTTTTAAGGTGGTGCGAACCACTCTATATAGGGAAAAATTCACTTCAAAAACCCAACATCTTGGGTTCAATATCTGGTTATAATAACCACCATCAGGGGCTGTAATGCATAATTTCGGTCAAAAAAAACCAAAAATCGGCCGGATGTTGTCATTCTACGCTAGGTAATTCTGGCAACCTTTTGATTTCTAATTCGTATGTTCCTGGTGGCTTGGTGGAAAACCGGGAATATGAGCTAAGTTACTGTCCAGATAACGATTTTTCTGAAGTTTCTGCTTGACGAATGGGTCCATCCTCCCTATAGTGTCGCCAAGTGGGACTCAGTGGGATTTTGTGGGTCTCAAGGGAGCAAAAGGGGGCGGAATTGTTTAGAGGTGGTAGCGCGGTCAATCTGGATGCGAAAGGGCGCATGGCCCTTCCCACCCGTTACCGCAGTGACCTCATGGAACGCTGCCAGGGCCACGTGGTGTTGACGGTCCACGGGGACAGCTGCCTGCTGATGTACCCCCAGCCCGAGTGGGACGAGATTGAACGCAAGCTCGTCCGTCTACCCAACCAGAACAAACGCACGCGTACCCTGCAACGCATGTTGCTGGGCCATGCGACTGAATTCGAAATGGACAAGAACGGGCGGATCCTGATCCCGCCGCGCCTGCGTGAATTTGCAAACCTGGAAAAACGTGTGGTGCTGGCCGGTTTGGGGAACAAGTTTGAAATCTGGAACGAAGAGGCGTGGGAAAAGAATTGCGGAGTCTGGGTATCGGGTGATGGTGATGGTGATGACGGTGACATGCCGGATTCACTGGAATCACTGACGCTCTGATCCGTGACACAAGAATATTCACACCAGCCAGTACTCATCAAAGAAGTGCTGACTGGGCTTTCAATACAAGCGGATGGTGTTTACGTTGACGGGACCTTTGGCCGCGGTGGGCATGCAGGTGCAATTCTCGCAATGCTTGGGCCGGAGGGAAAACTGCTTGCCATGGACAAGGATCCGGAGGCAGTGCAGTCAGCAACGAGGCAGTTTGGGGGGGATCCCCGTTTTGAAATTGAGCAGGGTAGTTTCGCAATGCTAGGCCGCATGATTGCACAACAGCATTTGCAGGGTCAGGTGAACGGTCTGTTGCTTGACCTGGGGGTTTCCTCGCCCCAACTGGATGATGCCTCCCGTGGGTTCAGTTTTTCCGAAGACGGTCCACTCGACATGCGTATGGATCCTGCGCATGGCATCAGTGCGGCGCAATGGTTGCAGGAAGCGGATGAGCCGGAAATCAGCAAGGTCCTGAAAACCTATGGTGAGGAACGTTTCTCCCGGCGTATTGCACGCGCCATTATTGCGGCGCGTAGCACACAACCGCTGCAATCGACGCGACAGCTGGCCGAGTTGATCGCAGCGGCCGTGCCGGTGCGTGAAAGGCACAAGCACCCGGCAACCCGCAGTTTTCAGGCTATTCGTATTTATATCAATCACGAACTCGATGAGGTGGCGGCGGTGCTGCAGCAGGTACCGGATATGCTGGCGCCGCACGGTCGCATGGCGGTGATCAGTTTCCATTCACTGGAAGACCGGCTTGTTAAACGATTCATTCGTAATGAGTACCGTGGTGAGCAACCCCCGCAGCAGTTTCCGCTGGCAGGCATGGATTACTGTCCGCGCCTGAGGCCGGTGGGCAAGGCCATTCATGCCAGTGACGAGGAAGTGGCCGCAAACCCGCGTGCACGCAGTGCCGTGTTGCGTATCGCGGAGCGGCTGCAATGAGCATGCGCCCGCTTACCCTGGTTGTGGTGCTGCTGGCGGTGGTGGTCAGCTCGGTAGGGGTCGTCTATTCAAAACACGAGGCGCGCAAGCTGTTTGTCGAACTGCAAGCGCTGGCTAACGAGCGCGACGATATGGATATCGAGTGGGGCCAGTTGCAGCTGGAACAAAGCACGCTGACTACGCAGGGGCAGGTTGAGCAGGCTGCGCGTGATCAGCTTGGCATGGTCAGTCTGTCTGCGGACAACGTGGTCATCGTGAAGCCATGAATCATTACCGTGACATCCACAATTTTAATGGCCGCCGTATCTTCCTGTTTCTATGCATGGGGCTGGCGGCAGTGACGCTGGTATGGCGTGCGGTTTGCCTGCAGGTTCTGGACAAGGAATTTCTGTTGTCGCAGGCCGATGCTCGTCACCTGCGCGTGGTATCGCTGCCGGCGCACCGTGGCAAGATCCTGGACCGCCACGGGGAACCGCTGGCGATCAGTACGCCGGTGGAATCCGTGTGGGTTAATCCGCAGGTGCTGGGTGGCGAGCAACAGCGGCTTCCGGAACTCGCAAAACTGCTGTCCCTCGATCATGGCAAGGTAAAGCAACTGCTGGCAAGTCGTGCGGACCGGGAGTTTATTTATTTGCGCCGTCACATCAGTCCGGCGCTGGCCTCGCAAGTTGCCGATCTGAAGATTCCCGGTGTTCACCTGCAGCGTGAATACCGTCGCTATTATCCGGATGGCGAGGTGACTGCGCATATCACCGGATTTACCAATATCGATGACGCCGGCCAGGAAGGTATCGAGCTGGCCTATGAAGACTGGCTGGGTGGCGAACCTGGTGCCAAGCGCGTCGTTAAGGACGGCAATCACAACATCATCGAAGACGTTGAAAGTATCCGTCGGCCACATCCCGGCAAGGACCTGACGCTCAGTATTGATCGTCGCATCCAGTACCTTGCCTATCGCGAGCTGAAAGCGGCCATGCAGGAGCACCAGGCGCGTTCGGCATCTGCCGTGGTGCTGGATGTGAAAAGTGGCGAAGTTATTGCCATGGTTAACCAGCCCTCGTTCAATCCGAACAACCGTCAGCAATCGCGCAGTTCCAGCATGCGTAACCGGGCAGTAACCGACGTGTTTGAGCCGGGCTCGACCATGAAACCCTTCATTGTTGCCTGTGCGCTGGAAAACGGCTTCTATCGGCCGGAAACGCAGGTCAGTACCTCACCTGGCTGGATGCGAGTGGGTTCAAATACCGTGCGTGATGTGCACGATTACGGGCTGCTGGACGTGTCCGGCGTCATCCGCAAGTCCAGTAATGTCGGTATCTCCAAGATTGCGCTGTCACTGCCTGCCGAAGAGATCTGGACATCTTTAAGTGATCTTGGTTTCGGCACGCAGACCTTTAGCGGCTTTCCCGGTGAGGCCTCCGGCCTGTTGTCGCATTACAGTGGCTGGAATGCAATCGAGACCGCGACCCTGTCCTTTGGCTACGGAATGTCTGCGACACCGTTGCAGCTGGCGCAGGCGTATGCAGTGCTGGCAACGGGCGGCATCAAGCGGTCGGTAACCTTTTTGCGCGACGGCGATGTGACCGGGGAACGCCGTGTAATGCCAGCTGCCATCACACGTCAGGTGCGCAATATGCTGGAGCAGGCGGCTGGCCCTGATGGCACCGCACCACTGGCACAGGTGCCTGGTTACCGCGTTGCCGGCAAGACCGGAACGGTGAAAAAGTCGAGCGCTGGCGGTTATTCAAGAAACAAGTATCTGGCGGTGTTTGCCGGTATGGCTCCGGCCAGTGATCCCCGATTCGTCATGGTGGTGATGGTCGATGAGCCGGGCAATGGCAAATACTACGGTGGCCAGGTGGCTGCGCCGGTGTTTTCAAAGGTCATGGCCGGTGCCCTGCGATTGATGGCCGTACCTCCGGATAACATGCCGTTGCTGGAGACGCGGGCAAATGGAGGGGAGGAGCCTGCATGATGACGGCAGAGATAATGGCTGCAGCGCATACCCTTCGTGGACTGTTGCATGACTTTGAAGATGTCAGGGTTACGCAGGATGTGACTGTGAGCGGACTAGCCATAGATAGTCGCAAGGTGCAGGCGGGTGACCTGTTCCTGGCAGTAGCCGGTACCCGGACGCATGGATTGCAGCATGCGCGGCAGGCGGTTGCGCTGGGTGCGTTGGCAGTTG
The DNA here is from genome assembly GCA_963701505.1 of uncultured Gammaproteobacteria bacterium. Lineage (GTDB taxonomy): Bacteria > Pseudomonadota > Gammaproteobacteria > UBA9214 > UBA9214 > UBA9214. The sequence continues at coordinate 178,297 of CAVOZZ010000010.1, read as the reverse complement.
CCTGGGAGCCTGTCAGTGGTGATGCCAGCCTGGCAGAAACGGCCGCCTTGTTGCCGGTACCGGTGGTCGCCGTGCCGGGTCTGGGGCAGCGGGTTGGGCTGATCGCAGACCGTTACTATGGTCATCCGTCACGTGGCTTGTTCACCATTGGCGTCACCGGTACTGACGGTAAAACCTCGTGCAGTCATTTTATTGCACAGGCGCTCAACAGTGATGACCGTCGCTGTGGTGTGATTGGAACGCTCGGCTACGGTCTGTATGGCGAATTATCATCGGCAACACACACGACGCCGGATGCACTGACGATACAGCAGTCTCTGTGTTCCATGCAGAAAGCTGGTGCGCGCTGTGTAGTTGCAGAAGTTTCCTCGCACGCCATGGATCAGGGGCGGGTGCGCGGCGTGTCTTTTGATCTGGCCGTCTTGACCAACCTGACGCGAGACCACCTCGATTATCACGGCAATGTCGAGGCCTATGCGGCGGCCAAGCGCAAGCTGTTTCACACCGATGGCTTGCGTTATGCCGTGATCAATGCAGATGACGCTTTCGGCAGTGCCTTGCTGGATGCGATACCGCCCGGTGTAGCCCCGATTGCCTATCGTCTCGAGAATGAACCGTTCAGGACACGTTTTCCGGCGCAGTGGGTGATCGGACGAAACCTGCAATTTGATGTCAGCGGACTCAGTATGGATGTCTATACACCGTGGGGCAGCGGTTCATTGCAGTGCGCATTGCTGGGTCGCTTTAATGCCAGTAACCTGCTGGCGGCGCTTGCCAGCCTGTGCGTTGCCGGTCTGCCGTTTGCAGAGGCGCTGAAGCGTCTTGCGGCAACACGCACCGTGCCGGGACGCATGGAGCGTTTTGACATGGGCGCCGGGCATCCGCTGGCAGTGGTTGATTTCGCACATACCGCCGCTGCAATGGAGGCCGTGTTACGGTCCCTGCGAGCACATTGCCGGGGCAGGTTGTGGTGCGTGTTTGGTGCCGGCGGTGATCGCGACCGTGGCAAGCGTTCCCTGATGGGCGCCGTTGCAGAGCGCCATGCCGATGTGATCGTGTTGACAGATGACAACCCGCGAACTGAGGATGCACAGAAGATTGTCAGTGACATCTGTTCCGGACTGAAGCAGCCTGCCGCCGTACATATCGAACATGATCGTGCCCATGCCATTGGTTGGGCAATGCAGCATGCCGGTGAGCACGACATTGTGCTGATTGCCGGCAAGGGTCACGAGACCGTTCAGATTGTCGGTAACCGGGCGGTGCCGTTCAGTGATCGCGAACGCGTCAGGGCCATTGCGCGGGAATGGTCTCGATGATGGCGATGCAACTTTCAGAGGCGGCAGAGGTGTTGCATGGTCGTCTGGCTGGCGAGAATGTTACCTTTCGCGGTGTCAGTACCGACACCCGCAAGCTGATCCCGGGCTCACTGTATATTGCCCTGCAAGGCCCGAACTTTGACGGTCATGCCTTTGTTGAGAATGCCCGTCAACAGGGTGCGGCCGCCGCCGCTGTCAGCAAGCCCTGCGATTCATTACTGCCACAGGTGAAAGTGGTGGATACACGCCTGGGATTGGGGCAGCTGGGCGCATTCTGGCGGCAACAGTTCTCTCTGCCGGTAGTGGCGATCACCGGCAGTAACGGCAAGACCACGGTGCGTGCCATGACCGAGGCGATTCTCTCGGCTTGCGGCCGTACACTGTCAACGCAAGGCAACCTGAATAACGACATCGGTCTGCCGCTGATGCTGGCACGCCTGAGCTCTGATGATCAGTTTGCCGTGCTGGAGATGGGCGCGAATCATCCGGGCGAGATCGACTACCTTGCCGGACTGGCGCAGCCAACGATTGCCGTCATCACCAATGCGGCACCGGCGCACCTGCAAGGATTTGGTGACCTCGAGGGCGTGGCGAGGGCGAAAGGGTGAGTTGTTTGCCCGCCTCGACGCCGTGGTACCGCCGTCATCAATGCAGATGATGACTTTGCACCGTTGTGGCGCTCGCTTGCCAGCCATTGCCGTATTGTGGAGTTTGGTCTCGACAGTGCATGCCGGGGTGACGTGTGAATGGGCAGGGTGATACCCGCGGCAGTGACATCCGCCTGAAAACGACACAGGGCGAGTTGGAACTGCGGCTGCCACTGCCCGGCAGGCATAACGTTATGAATGCACTGGCCGCCTGTGCCGTTTCACAGGCGGCAGGTGCCGACCTGGCTGCAGTCAAGCGTGGTCTGGAGTCGCTGTCTGCAGTTGCCGGTCGTTTCAATATCCACTCGCTGCCGGGTGGGATCACGCTGGTCGATGATAGCTACAATGCAAACCCCGAATCACTGCAGGCGGCACTGGAGGTGCTGGCGACTGTCAACTGACGAGCGCTGGCTGGTGCTGGGTGACATGGGTGAACTGGGTGCAGACGCAGCGCAGCTGCATGCGGCTGCCGGTCGCAGGGCACGTGTCGCGGGTGTTACGCGGCTGTACGGGCTGGGTGAGTTGGCACAGCAGGCGGTCGCTGCATTCGATGGTCCCGGTGGCGCCTTTTCAAGTATGGATGAACTGCTGGATGCCTTGCGTGCAGACCTGCACGGCCCGTTGCATATTCTGGTGAAGGGGTCACGCAGCATGCGCATGGAACGTGTGGTGGCAGCACTGGGTGTTGCTGCCGGTCGCGGGAGGGAGCACTGACATGCTGCTCTATCTTGCCGACTACCTGAGTCAGTTCCACAGTGGCTTCAATGTCTTCCAGTACCTGACGCTGCGGGCGATCCTGGGTGTGCTGACGGCGCTGATCATTTCGTTCCTGGTAGGGCCGGAAATGATTCGCCGCCTGGGTCGCTACCAGATCGGACAGCCGGTACGTAACGATGGCCCGCAAACTCATCTCGTCAAGGCGGGTACCCCCACCATGGGCGGTGCCCTGATCCTGGTGGCGGTTGCCATCGCGACCCTGCTATGGGCGGACCTCGGCAACCGTTATGTGTGGGTGATGCTGGTAACGACGACCCTGTTCGGCGTCATCGGCTGGGTAGATGATTACAAAAAGCTGGTGTTGAAAAATTCGGACGGCTTGTCGGCGCGCAGCAAGATTGCCTGGCAGTCAGGCATTGCGCTGGCGGTGGCAATGTTCCTGTACCTGACATCAACAACACCGGCAGAGACCTCATTGATCGTGCCGTTCTTCAAGGACATTGCCATCAACCTCGGCTGGTTCTATGTAGTGTTCACCTTTTTTGTCATTGTCGGGTCCAGCAATGCCGTCAACCTGACCGATGGACTTGACGGCCTTGCGATTTTGCCAACGGTATTGATTGCCGGTGCGCTGGCGGTATTTGCCTACGTGACCGGGAACGTGAAGTTTTCGGTGTATCTCGGGATTCCGTACATTCGTGATGCCTCCGAGGTGGTAGTTTTTTGCGGCGCACTGGTCGGTGCCGGTCTCGGCTTTCTCTGGTTTAACGCCTATCCCGCCATGGTGTTTATGGGTGATGTGGGGGCGCTGGCGCTGGGTGCGGCACTGGGTATCGTTGCCGTACTGGTGCGGCAGGAACTGGTGTTCATGGTGATGGGTGGCGTGTTCGTCATGGAGACCGTCTCGGTCATTTTGCAGGTCGCCTCCTACAAGCTCACCGGCCGGCGAATTTTTCACATGGCGCCACTGCATCATCACTTTGAATTAAAAGGCTGGCCGGAACCGCGCGTCATTGTGCGCTTCTGGATCATTACCGTGATTCTGGTGCTGGTGGGTCTGGCAACGTTGAAGATACGTTGAGTGACATCATGTTTGCATCGACAGGCAGTCTGTTTTCAGAAGCGAGTGCTAACTAGTGGCCGTACCGGTAACAATAATGACAGAGATGTTTGACAAGCAGCTGCAGAACGCTCGTGGTGGGACTCGGGGAGACCGGGCTGTCGGTGGCGCGTTTCCTGTCACGTCAGGGCATGCCGGTGGCGATCGTCGACAGCCGCAAGCAACCACCCGGGCTGGAACGCTTGCGTACCGAACTGCCTGCAGACGTGGCGTCTGTTTCTTGGCGAGTTCAATGCCGGCGCATTTGAACGTGCGCAACAGATCGTGCTCAGTCCCGGTGTTTCCATGAACGCAGCCGGCGATCGCTGCTGCCATTGCACGGCAGGTGCCGGTGATCGGCGATATTGAACTGTTTGCCCGCACGGTCACGGCACCGGTGATTGCGGTGACCGGATCCAATGGCAAGAGCACCGTGGTGACCCTGCTGGGTGCGATGGCGCGCCACGCCGGTCTCGACGTGCGCGTCGGTGGCAACATTGGTACGCCGGCACTGGACCTGATCAAGGATGAGGAGCCTGATTTATACGTGCTGGAGCTGTCGAGTTTCCAGCTGGAGACGCTGCATTCGCTGCGACCCGTAGCGGCGGCAGTGCTGAACGTCAGCCCCGATCACATGGACCGCTATTCTGACTTGCAGGCCTATGCGGCCGCCAAACAGTCGATCTACAGGCACGCCGCACTGCAAGTGTTCAATCTGGATGACCCGCTGGTTGCGTCCCTGGTCAACCGGGCTTGCCCGCATGTGGGATTTACACGCCAGGTGCCGGGAGCCAACGACTACGGACTCGTCGAAATTGAGGGTGCGACCTGGCTGGCACGCGGCGAGTCGCGCATCATGCCGGCATCCGCTATCTGCATGACCGGGCAACATAACCTGACGAATGCGCTGGCGGCCCTGGCGCTGGGCGAGGCGGTGGGCATGCCGCTGGATAAGATGATCGACACCCTGGGTGAATTCCAGGGCCTGCCGCACCGCATGCAGTTCGTTGCCGAAAAGGACGGGGTGCGCTGGTTCAATGATTCCAAGGGAACCAATGTCGGTGCCACGCTGGCTGCAACCGAGGGCGTCAAGGAAAAGCTGGTGTTGATCGCCGGTGGTGAGGGCAAGGGCGCGGATTTCACTCCGCTGGCGGATGTCATGCAGCGCAAGGGGCGCGGTGTCGTATTGATTGGCAAGGATGCTGCCTTGCTGCAGGCCGTGTTGCAGGACGTGGTGCCCGTCAGGCGTGCAGTTGACATGCCGCAGGCAGTCAGGCTTCGCCGCAGAAATGTCACGCCCCGGGGATGTCGTGTTGCTGTCACCGGCCTGTGCCAGTACCGACATGTACCGGAATTTCGAGATGCGTGGTGACGTCTTCATGCAGGCCGTGCGCGAGTACCTGTCCTGATGGCTGCCATCGCACAGCAGGCGCGACGCATACAGGCCGGTGGCTCAAGACTGCCCCGTTTTGATTACTGGCTGTTGTTCAGTGTAATGCTATTGAGCCTGCTGGGACTGGTGATGGTGTCATCGGCATCCATTACGTTTGCAGACCGTGTCATCGGAAATCCCTTTTACTTACGCGATCCGGCAGGCAATCTATATCGGTTGTGGCGTGTTCGCGGGCATGCTGGTGTTCAGGCTGCGACTCGTTGACCTGGAACGCCTGGGCGTGACATTGCTGCTGTCTGCGTTTGCCATGTTGTTGCTGGTGCTGGTGCCGGGTGTAGGGGTCGAGGTGAACGGGGCCTCACGCTGGGTCAATGCCGGCCTGTTTCGCTTGCAGGTTTCCGAACCGGCGAAGCTGTTTTTCATCATCTACCTTGCCAGTTACCTGGCAAGGCACGGTGACGAGGTACGCTCGCACATTTCCGGTTTTCTCAAGCCCATCAGGCTTGCTGGCAATTGCCGCCGTGCTTGTTGCTGCTGGAGCCGGATTTCGGCGCAACCGTGGTGCTGGCTGCCATCGTCATGGGCATGATCTTTATGGCCGGTGTGAAGATAATCCAGTTCGGCGGCATGCTGGGGCTGGGAGGATTGCTGCTGGCAGGTATGGCGGTTTCATCGCCGTACCGCATGATGCGCCTGACGACCTTCATGGATCCCTGGGCGGACCCGTTTGACAGCGGCTTTCAATTGACCCAGTCGCTCATTGCCATAGGCCGCGGTGAATGGCTGGGTGTTGGTCTGGGCGCCAGTATCCAGAAACTCTTTTACCTGCCGGAGGCGCATACGGATTTTGTGTTCGCGGTACTGGCAGAGGAACTGGGTCTGCTGGGTGTCTGTACCATTATCGTGCTGTATGCCCTGCTGGTGTGGCGGGCATTTGTGATTGCCTCACAGGCCGCCAGGGCAGAGAACTTTTTTGCCTCCTACCTGGCCTATGGAATCGGCATCTGGTTCGGGTTGCAGAGTTTTATCAATATCGGCGTCAACATGGGAATGTTGCCGACCAAGGGCCTGACGCTGCCGCTGATGAGTTATGGCGGTTCCAGCATGGTGGTGATGTGCGCGCGGTTGCCTTGTTGCTGCGCATCGATCACGAAACACGCTGTACGGCTGCCGGCATGTCGGCCAGTGGTATTGCCGCCGCCAAGCGTCGCAGGTCAGACGCATGATGGCGGCTGACTGCAAACAATCGACCGGTGCTGATTATGGCGGGAGGAACCGGTGGCCACGTGTTTCCGGCTCTGGCGGTGGCGGCCGAATTGTCGGCCAGGGGCATTGCTGTGTCCTGGCTGGGTACACGGCGCGGGCTGGAATCCCGCGTGGTGCCGGCAGCGGGTTACCCGTTCGAGACCCTGCGGGTTTCCGGTATACGCGGCAAGGGTGTGATGCGCATACTGCTCGCACCGTTCATGTTAATGACGGCACTGTTGCAGGCACTGATTATCCAGTTGCGCCTGCGTCCGCGTGCAGTGCTCGGCATGGGTGGTTTTGCGGCCGGTCCGGGCGGTGTCATTGCCTGGTTGTTACGTCGTCCCTTGCTGATACATGAACAGAACTCGGTTGCCGGTATGACCAACCGGTGGCTAGCGCCACTGGCGCGGACGGTGATGGAGGCATTTCCCGGCAGTCTGCCGGCACGGCGGCATGCTATCCATACCGGTAACCCGGTGCGTGCTGAAATCACCCGCATGCCATTACCCCAGAACGCTTTGCGATGCGCAGCGGTGCACTGCGCGTGCTGGTTATAGGCGGCAGCCTGGGAGCGCGTGCACTGAACGAGGTCATGCCGTCGGCACTCAGGCAAGTGGCCGCTGGTCAGCAACTGCAGCTGCATCATCAGACCGGCAGTACAGACCTGGAGTCAGTGAAGTCCGCCTATGCCGCGCTGGAGCCGGACGTTCGTGTCGATGCCTTTATCGACGACATGGCCGCCGCCTACTCATGGGCCGATGTGGTGATCTGTCGTTCCGGTGCCCTGACCGTTGCCGAACTGGCGGTGGTGGGCGTTGCCTCGATACTGGTGCCGTTTCCGCATGCCACGGATGATCACCAGACCGGCAATGCACGGTTTCTCGCCGATGCAGGTGCCGCGATATTGATGCCGCAGCCAGTAATGAGTGCCGAGAAACTGGCCGGACTGCTCGATGATTTCTCGCAGCAGCGCGAATATGCTGCTGGAAATGGCATGTCGTGCGCGCGAACTGGCGATGCCGGATGCCGCCCGCCGTGTAGCCGAACACTGCTTGCGTGCGGCCGGTGTTGAACCGCAGCCGACCAATACGGGAGTCGGCGGCATGAGTTTTGTATTGCATCCCACGGCGGTTGCCCAACCCCAGGGCATGGGACGTGTCAGGCGTGTGCATTTCGTTGGTATTGGCGGGGCCGGTATGAGTGGTATTGCGGAGGTGATGCATAACCTTGGTTACGAGGTCAGTGGTTCCGATTTGCGCGATAGTGCGGTGACCCGCCGCCTGGCTGGCCTGGGTATCAGGGTAGTTGCAGGTCATGCGGAGGCTAATGTGTCTGACTGTGATGTGGTCGTTGCGTCAACGGCCATTGACGCAGGGAATCCGGAGCTTGTCGCGGCGCGCGAACAGCGTATTCCGGTGGTGCCGCGTGCAGAGATGCTGGCCGAGTTGATGCGTTTTCGTTACGGCATCGGGGTGGCAGGTACGCATGGCAAGACCACTACCACCAGCCTCACGGCCAGCCTGCTGGCGGAAGGCGGTCTGGATCCGACCTTTGTGATTGGCGGGCAGTTGAACAGTGCAGCCAGCAATGCGCAACTGGGTGCAGGTCATTACCTGGTTGCCGAGGCGGATGAGAGTGACGCCTCTTTTCTGTATCTGCAGCCGTCGATGGCGGTGGTCACCAATATCGATGCAGACCACCTCTCTACCTACGAAGGAGATTTCGAGCGGCTGCGCCAGACCTTTATTGATTACCTGCATCATTTGCCATTCTACGGGCTGGCAGTGTTGTGTCTGGATGATCCGCAGGTGGCGAATATTCTTGCCGAGGTTACGCGACCGGTCATTACCTATGGCATCGACTCAGAGGCCGATATCCGCGCCAGCGAAGTGCATCAGCAACAGCTGCAAACCCATTTCAAGGTGCATCGTCCAGGTCACGACCGACCCTTGTCCGTTACGCTGAATTTGCCGGGCCGGCATAATGTGCTGAATGCACTGGCGGCGATTGCCGTTGCGACCGAGCTGGGTGTCACTGACGAGGCGATCCAGCGGGCACTGTCCGGGTTCCAGGGTATCGGGCGACGGTTCCATGTGGCCGGTGAAATACCGTTTGCTGCAGGCAAGCGTGCTGCTCATTGATGACTATGCCCATCACCCGCGCGAGATTGCGCCTACCCTCGCCGCGGTGCGCGCCGGCTGGCCGGAGCGACGACTGGTCGTGGTCTTCCAGCCGCATCGCTATTCCCGTACCCATGACCTCTTTGATGATTTTATACAGGTGTTGTCCGGGGTTGATGTGCTGGTGCTGTGCGAGGTGTATGCCGCCGGTGAGGCGCCTGTCAGCGGCGCAGACGGTCGCTCGCTGTCGCGCGGCATACGCGCGCGTGGCCATGTGGATCCGGTGTTCGTTGAAAGGCTCGATATGTTGCCGGATGTGCTGGATGACATATTGCATGACGGCGATGTGCTGTTGACTCTGGGGGCCGGTGATATTGGCGCGGCAGCCGCGCAACTGGCAGCCGCTGCAGGGTGAATCGGGAATGATGACCGTCGAAAGAATACATCACTGGCGCGGCGACCTGAAAGTTAACGAGCCCATGTCACTGCATACCTCGTGGCGCGCGGGTGGCAATGTACGACGTTTCTACACACCGGCAGATATTGATGACCTGTGTGACTTTCTGCGCGAGATGGATCCGCGTGAGCCCTTGCTGTGGCTGGGCCTGGGCAGCAACCTGCTGGTTCGTGACGGTGGTTTCCCGGGAACAGTGATCCATACGCTCGGTGCATTGACAGGGATTGAATGGCTGAACGCTGTGACCTTGCGTGCCGGTGCCGGTGTCACCTGTGCAAAGGTCGCGCGCATCACGGCAAAACAGGGCCTCACTGGTGCAGAATTCCTCGCGGGCATTCCGGGCTCCATGGGTGGTGCGCTTGCCATGAATGCCGGTGCCTTCGGTGGTGAAACCTGGAACCTGGTTGCTGCAGTCGAGACAGTAGACCGGATGGGCCGCTTGCATACGCGGCTGCCGGAAGAATACCGGGTGGCCTATCGCACGGTTGAGGGCGTTGCAGATGAATGGTTTGTTGCTGTGCAGCTGGTGCTGCAGCATGGCGATGCAATCACAGCGCAGTCAACGATACGCGAGCTACTGGCACGACGGGGCGCGACACAACCGACAAATCAGTACAGCTGTGGCTCGGTGTTTCGCAACCCGCCCGGGGACCATGCCGCACGACTGATCGAGTCTGCCGGCCTCAAGGGAAAGACACTGGGTGGTGCGCAGGTCTCGGAGAAACATGCCAATTATATTATCAATACCGGCAATGCCAGTGCGGCTGATATCGAAACCCTGCTAAACCAGGTGCAGGGCTGTGTTGAACAAATGTACGACGTGCGACTGGAAACCGAGGTTCGGATTGTTGGCGAGCATGCATAACAGTGCACACATGAACAGTCAGGCATATGGCAAGGTGGTGGTGCTGATGGGCGGGTGCTCGGCAGAGCGCGAGATTTCACTGCTCAGTGGAACGGCGGTGTTGCGGGCGCTGCAGGGCGCCGGTATTGATGCCCATGGTATCGATACGGCCGACAAGCAGTTTCTTGACAGGCTGATGAACGGTGGTTTCAGCCGGGCCTTTATTGCCTTGCATGGCAGGGGCGGTGAGGACGGTGTTATCCAGGGCCTGCTCGAGACTATTGGATTGCCCTACACGGGCAGCGGTGTGCTGGGCTCTGCGCTGGGTATGGACAAGTTGCGTACCAAGCAGGTATGGCAGAGTGCCGGACTGCCAACCCCCGGGTTTGCCGTGCTTTCGAGTGCGGCAGATGTTATCCGTTTGAAGGACAAGTTGCAGTACCCGGTGATGGTCAAACCCGCGCATGAAGGTTCCAGTATCGGTATCACAAAGGTTGATGGTCCGGATGGCCTGCTGGCGGCCTGGGAACTGGCTGCCCACTACGATGACAATGTGCTTGCCGAGCAATGGATTGCGGGCACTGGAATACACCGCCGGGATCCTCGATGATGAAGTGTTGCCGCTTATCTGCCTCGAAACGCCCAATGTCTTTTATGACTATGCGGCGAAATACGAGGCGGACACGACACGCTACCTGATTCCCTGCGGACTGCCTGCTGCAAAGGAGGCCGAGTTGCAGGCAATGTCGCAGACGGCGTTTGCGGCAATCGGTGCCAGTGGCTGGGGTCGTGTCGATTTTATGCTCGATACTGCCGGCCAGGCGTGGTTGATCGAGGTGAATACAGTTCCCGGGCTGACTGATCACAGCCTGGTGCCGATGGCGGCACGTGCCAGGGGGATCGAGCTTTGGCCAGCTCGTATGCCGGATACTGGATGCCTGTCGGCACGCCGGGCCGCAGGTGGTGAAGGAGGCTGGCTGTGCCTAAAGCAAAGACCTCACCCTTGCAGATCGCAACCGGACTGTTGAAAGACAATGTGCGTACCCTCACCGGTCTGTTGCTGATCGCGATACTCGTTTCCACGGGGGCTTTGGCCAGGCAATGGTTGTCGGACCCCTACCGCTTCCCGCTCGATGTGGTCGAGGTCAAGGGTGATTTCCGTTACCTCGACAAACAGCGCTTGCAGGATGCAGTGGCCTCTCATGTAGAAGGCGGTTTCTTTACCGTGGATGTCAATGCGATTCGCACAGCTGCAGAGCAGTTGCCGTGGGTGCTACAAGGCCGCAGTGAAACGGGTGTGGCCGGCAACCTTGCGTATATCCATAGAAGAGCAGCAAGCGACGGCCCGCTGGGGTGAGCACGGGTTACCTGAACAGCAACGGCGAGCCATTTTTCCCGGAAGAAGACAATCTCTCCCTGGAATTACCGGCGCTGGCAGGTCCCGAGGGACACGAACTGAAGGTGCTCGAAGATTATCAGCGGGTGGCAAAAACGCTCGCCCCGCTGGGATTACAGGTCACCAGGATGGAACTCGACAGTCGCCGTGCGTGGCACCTGCAGGTCGGAAACGGTGTCTTGCTGGAACTCGGTCGTGCGGATACCCGGCAGCGCCTGCAGCGTTTTATACGCGCCTATCCGACGGTCTTTGCCGGGCGAATCGAGGAATTGAGACGGGTCGATTTGCGCTATAGCAACGGTTTTTCAGTGTACTGGCAGCAGCTGGCAGCAAATCCGGAAACGGGCACACAGGGTTAGGAAAGCAGGAAACAATCGGAATGCCGAGAAAAGCAGAAAAGAACTTGATCGTAGGTCTGGATATTGGCACCTCAAAGGTGGTGGCCATCGTTGGCGAAGTCATGCCTGAAGGCGAACTCGAGGTAATAGGTATTGGCTCGCATCCTTCTCGCGGCCTGAAAAAGGGTGTCGTCGTTAATATCGAATCGACCGTGCATTCGATTCAGCGTGCAGTGGAAGAAGCTGAATTAATGGCGGGTTGCCAGATTCATTCGGTTTATGCCGGCATCGCAGGCAGCCATATTCGCAGTCTGAATTCCCATGGCATCGTTGCTATCCGTGACAAGGAAGTGACAGCCGGTGATATAGAACGTGTCATAGATGCTGCACGGGCAGTGGCGATACCTGCCGACCAGAAGATACTGCACATCCTGCCGCAAGAATTCGTGATTGATAACCAGGGTGGAATTCGCGAGCCGGTGGGTATGTCAGGTGTACGCCTGGAGGCCAAGGTGCATATGGTGACGGGTGCTGTCAGTGCGGCACAGAACATCATCAAGTGTGTGCGCCGCTGCGGGCTGGAAGTCGATGACATCATCCTCGAACAGCTGGCGTCCAGCTACTCGGTACTGACCGACGATGAAAAGGAGCTTGGTGTTTGTATTGTTGATATCGGTGGCGGTACCACGGACATCGCGGTATTTACCGAAGGTGCCATACGTCATACCGCGGTCATACCGATTGCCGGCGATCAGGTGACGAATGACATTGCCGTTGCCTTGCGCACGCCGACCCAGCATGCCGAGGAAATCAAGATCAAGTACGCCTGTGCGCTGACACAGATGGCAAGTGCCGAGGAGAGTATTGAAGTGCCGAGTGTTGGTGACCGTGCCACGCGTCGACTCGCACGTCACACCCTCGCCGAAGTCGTTGAGCCACGCTACGAAGAATTACTGACGTTGATACAGGCGGAACTGCGTCGTAGCGGCTTCGAAGACCTGATCGCTGCAGGTATCGTGTTAACCGGAGGCAGCGCCAAGATCGAAGGTCTGGTTGATCTCGCAGAGGAAGTTTTTCATATGCCGGTGCGACTGGGTGTGCCCCAGTACGTGACCGGGCTTGTCGATGTCGTGCGGAATCCGATTTATGCAACGGGTGTCGGTCTGTTGTTGTTTGGCCATCACAACCGTGATCAACGGTCGGGGGATATAGGTCTGGGTAAGGGCGTGCGCAGCGTATGGGAAAGGATGAAGGGCTGGTTTCACGGAAATTTCTAGGTTGTTGCTTATGACTGTATCGGTGCGGTTGTGTTTGTTGCAGTTGGCACGAAAGCACTTTAACTGTTGTTTATTCATTGGGCTATTTTGTTGTTTCTGTTAAGGAGGAGACATCATGTTTGAACTTCTGGATTCATGTGGACAAAGCGCGGTAATCAAGGTGATCGGAGTCGGCGGTGGTGGCGGTAATGCCGTTCAGCACATGGTAGAGGCAAATATTGACGGTGTGGAATTCATCTGTGCGAATACGGATTCACAGGCATTGAAGGGGATGTCGGCACGGATGACGCTTCAGATCGGGGCTGATATCACCAAGGGGCTGGGTGCGGGGGCAAACCCGGATGTCGGACGTCAGGCGGCACAGGAAGACCGTGACAGAATAGCAGAGGCCATCGAAGGTGCTGACATGCTGTTTATTACCGCCGGTATGGGTGGTGGAACAGGTACCGGCGCGGCACCGGTTGTCGCGTCCATTGCACGCGAGATGGGCATTCTTACTGTGGCTGTAGTAACGAAACCGTTTACCTTTGAAGGCAGTCGGCGTCTGCATGTCGCACACAACGGCATCAAGGAACTTAGCCAGTATGTTGATTCCCTGATTACCATTCCAAACGAGAAACTGCAGTCAGTACTGGGTAAGCAGATCAGTCTGCTGGATGCATTCCGTTCGGCTAATGATGTGCTGCTGGGTGCGGTGCAGGGTATCGCCGAGTTGATTACCCGTCCTGGTCTGATCAATGTTGACTTCGCAGATGTCCGCACCGTCATGTCGGAAATGGGCATGGCGATGATGGGTTCAGGTACTGCCAAGGGTGAAGATCGGGCGCGGGAAGCGGCTGAAGCCGCGATAGCCAGTCCATTGCTCGAGGATATCGACCTGATGGGTGCCAACGGCATCCTCGTCAATGTAACGGCCGGTATGGATCTTGCCATTGGTGAATTCGAAGAGGTGGGCAATACCGTGAAGGAATTTGCTTCCGAGAATGCCACGGTGGTCGTCGGCACCGTGATTGATCCGGATATGCGCGATGAGCTGCGTGTTACGGTGGTGGCGACCGGTTTGGGTTCGGGTGCCAAGTCCAGGTCGGCCGAGCAACAGCCTACGCTGGTACATGTTACAAAGGCCACCGATGTTGACAAGACAACCGGTGGAGTGGACCTGGATCGCCCGACCGTATTGCGTAATAAGAACAAGGCGGCCCAGCGGGCACAGGCTGCCGGTGGCAATTCTGCGGAGGATCTGGACTACCTGGATATTCCGGCCTTCCTGCGACGTCAGGCAGACTAGACTAGAGCCTGTCTGGGTAAGGTGGGGCAGGGTCCTGGCTGGCAGACACAGCCAGGGCCGGATGGGGCGCCGCCCTGGCCGCATGTATTTTCTATGCAGGTATACAAAACCTGTATGACTTTGTCACTAAAATGGCGAACTTACCCGGAAAGGTGAGTTGCTTCTTTGCGCAGTCATGTACCTGTGCTACTATCGCGTCGGCTTTCTGGTACTTGTCTGAGGAATACGGCTGAGTTAAGAGGAACAAAGGCCATGATTCGACAACGTACTCTCAAGAATGTAATTCGCGCTACCGGCGTGGGTTTGCACACTGGCGAGAAAATATATCTGACACTTCGACCGGCACCGGTAGATACCGGCATTGTGTTTTGCCGTGTCGACCTGGACAAGGTCGTACAGATTCGGGCACGTCCCGAGAATGTCGGTGATACCCGGTTGTCAACGACACTGGTCAATGGTGATGTACGGATATCAACCGTTGAGCATTTGCTGTCTGCCATGGCGGGTCTGGGTATCGATAATGCCTACATTGATCTGAGTGCGGCCGAAGTTCCAATCATGGATGGCAGTGCCGGACCCTTTGTGTTTCTGATCCAGTCGGCTGGTATTGAAGAGCAGAATGCACCCAAGCGGTTTATACGTATCAAGCGCCCGGTACAGGTAGAGGATGGCGACAAGATTGCTCGTTTTGAGCCGTTTGACGGGTTCAAGGTGGGTTTCACTATTGAATTTGATCACCCGGTGTTCAAGTCAAATACCCAGCATTCAGAAATTGATTTCTCCACAACGTCTTTTGTCAAGGAAGTCAGTCGGGCAAGGACCTTCGGGTTCATGCACGAAATCGAGCAGTTGCGGGAACGCGAACTGGCCCTGGGTGGCAGTCTTGACAATGCCGTGGTGCTGGATGAATACCGCGTATTGAATGAGGATGGTCTGCGTTATCGAGACGAGTTCGTGAAGCATAAAATTCTGGATGCTATTGGTGATCTCTACCTCCTGGGGCACAGTTTGATAGGTGCATTCAGCGGCTATAAATCAGGGCATGCATTGAACAACAGGCTTCTCCGTGCCCTGATCGCAGATGAATCGGCATGGGAAGAAGTAACGTTTGCTGATGTCAACGAGGCCCCGATTTCTTTTCTGCAGCCTGTCCCTGTTAGCTGAGCTAGTTCCTCGATGTAACCTGATTTCCGTTGTTCCAGCCGGATCAACGGAAGATTTGCCGATTGGCAAGCCGCAGTAGTGCAGTTTTCAGCCCGGGGTCCGATACAGTTTGTGCAAGCTGTTGCAGCGCGGTAGTACTGTTTTTGCTGCGTTCGGGCATGCGCTTGCGGCACGGGGCGGGAACTATCCTCTCAGGCGGGCGAACCCGGATTCGAACTGTGCGCAGCTTCACGGTTTGATTGAGGCTGAGTTGCTTTACTAGCTGAGGGGCATGGAAACGCAGTCGAGCCGCCCAAACCGGTGAATCAGCTGCAAGCACCAGAGTCTCTTCCCGGATGGCGAGCAGATGACAGTGTGCTCTGAGGGATTCGGGCAGCAGCTCCTGCAGTAATGCTTCCAGTCCCATCAGGCTTCTGGCCTGGGAAATTAGACGTGAATACTGGCTCCCGACGAGCAGTTTTCTGATTTGCAAGGGATTGTTCATAAGATATTTGGTTGGGTTTGCATATGAACATCATACTGTTTACAAACAAGCGCGGACAGGTCTGGAATTTTGATGTCAACCTGTTACATGCATCACTCACGGTAGTCTTTGGGCTGATTGTATTGCTTGCTGCTGCAGTTTATACCGGCGTACGCCTGGGTAGTGACGAGCTGCAATATGTGGTGAGCTGGCAGGATTCTGTCAGCGAGCAACAGGCCGAGATTTCCGAGGCCAGGTTAAGTGCCCAGGCTGATATCGATGCGCTGACATTGCGAATCGGCCAGATGCAGGCGCAAATGCTGCGTTTGAACGCCCTTGGAGGGCGGCTGGTCAGCCAGAGCGATCTGGACAAGGATGAGTTCGATTTTGATGCAGCTCCCGCTGTGGGTGGTCCGGAAGAGGTCATGAGCAGGCAATCAGTGCCGCTGGCTGACTTTCTGTACATGCTGGAGCAACTGGAGACAGAGATGGTGGACCGGGAGCAAAAGCTCTCGGTGCTGGAATCGCTTTTGATGAGCAGAAGTTTGAGTGAACGTGTAACGCCTTCCGGTCGACCTGTAGAGGAAGGCTGGCTGTCCTCCCGCTACGGCAAACGCAACGACCCGTTTACCGGAAAACAGGACTTTCACAAGGGCCTGGATTTTGCCGGTAAACAGGGATCCGAAGTGATTGCCGTGGGCGATGGCGTAGTGAGCTGGGCAGGGAAAAAGTCCGGCTACGGCAAGCTGATCGAAATTAATCATGGGAATGGCTACACCACGCGCTATGGCCATAATCAGAGCAACATGGTAAAAGTTGGCGATACCGTAAAAAAAGGCCAGCAAATAGCCCTGATGGGATCGACCGGGCGCTCAACCGGGCCACATGTGCATTTTGAAGTACTACAGGATGGTAAAACAGTAAATCCTTCCAGGTTTATTGCCGAGTAACCCCCTACTTTTCCCGTATTCGGGCCGGCCCTTCTACGGTCCAATCTCCACCGTTAACGCTGTTTCGAACTGCTAATTTGCAGGGACTTGCGGTATTATGCGTGATCCGTTTATCACTGCTTTTTTCAGGAAATTCATGGCACTTAATATTATCGGCAAGCTGTTCGGCAGCCGCAATGACCGTCAGCTCAAGCGCATGTCGCGGGTTGTGGCCCAAATCAATAGTATCGAACCCGATTTCAAGGCATTGTCTGATGAGGCGCTCAAGTCGAAGTCAGACGAATTTCGCAAACGACTGGCTGCTGGTGAGTCACTCGATGACTTGCTTCCAGAGGCGTTTGCAGCTGTGCGTGAAGCAGCGTGGCGTGTTCTGGGTATGCGTCACTTTGATGTTCAGCTGATTGGCGGCATGGTACTGCATCAAGGGCAAATTGCTGAAATGCGCACCGGTGAAGGCAAGACACTGGTTGCGACTTTGCCGGCATATCTGAATGCACTGACGGGTAACGGTGTGCATGTCGTCACTGTTAACGATTACCTGGCGCAGCGAGATGCGGGCTGGATGGGTAAGGTATTCGAATTTCTGGGAATGACCACGGGCGTTACCATCTCCGGACAGCCATATGAAATAAAAAAAGCAGCGTATCAGGCAGATATCACCTACGGAACTAATAACGAGTTCGGCTTTGATTATTTGCGAGACAACATGGCATTTAGTGCTAATGACCGTGTTCAGCGAGGTCGTAACTTTGCCATAGTTGATGAGGTCGATTCCATTCTCATCGATGAGGCGCGAACACCGCTAATTATATCAGGCCCGGTTGATGAGCGTTCTGATCTGTATATAAAAATGAATGCATTGATAGCCGATCTCAAGCCACAGCAGGAGGAGGATGGCCCGGGTGACTACACACTCGAGGAAAAAAACAAGCAGATCTACCTGACAGATGCCGGACACGAACATGTGGAAGCATTGTTGACGCGGAATGGTTTATTGCGTGAAGGTGAAAGTCTTTACGATGCAGCGAATCTGAACCTGATGCATCATCTAAATGCTGCAATGCGTGCATCCCTGTTGTTCCAGAAGGATGTGGATTACATCGTTCAGGACGGCAAGATTGTTATCGTGGATGAATTCACTGGCCGTACCATGCCGGGTCGGCGCTGGTCTGAAGGCCTGCACCAGGCCGTTGAGGCGAAAGAAGGTGTCCCCATCCAGAATGAATCCCAGACACTGGCCTCAATCACCTTTCAGAATTATTTCAGGACCTATAAAAAACTCTCCGGCATGACGGGTACGGCAGATACCGAGGCATTTGAATTGCAGCAGATATATGGCCTGGAAGTGGTGGTGATCCCGACCCACAACCCCATGATCAGGAATGATATGGGCGACCTCGTATATCTCACTATGGAAGAGAAGTATGCTGCCATCATGGATGATGTGCGTGATTGTCAGAAACGCGGTCAGCCAGTACTGGTAGGAACTGCTTCTGTTGAAACTTCGGAATACCTGTCAAGTTTGTTGAAAAAGGCAGCTATCAAGCATGCCGTCCTGAATGCCAAACAGCATGAAAGGGAAGCACATATTGTTGCACAGGCTGGACGTCCAGGAACCATTACCATCGCAACCAATATGGCCGGCCGTGGAACGGACATCGTACTGGGCGGTAATCTGCAGGTCGAAATCGAGAATCAGGAGAATCCGGATGAGGCTACGGTCAAGTCGCTCACAGAAGAATGGAAGAAACGTCACAATGACGTGATTGCGGCTGGCGGTTTGCACATTATAGGTACTGAAAGACATGAATCCCGGCGTGTCGATAACCAGTTGCGTGGTCGTGCAGGTCGTCAGGGTGATCCAGGCTCCAGCCGCTTCTATCTGTCACTGCAGGATAATCTGATGCGTATCTTTGCATCAGATCGGGTGGCGGGGCTGATGCAGAAACTGGGTATGGAGAAAGGCGAGGCTATCGAACATCCCTGGGTGTCCAAGGCTATCGAGAACGCGCAAAGAAAAGTTGAACAGCATAACTATAACCTGCGAAAAACATTGCTGCAGTATGACGACGTGGCGAATGATCAGCGCACAGTGGTCTATGAGCAACGTAATGAGTTGATGGAAACTGATGACATTACAGACATCATCGATGCTGTCCGTAATGATGTGGTTAATTCCATGATCAGCCAATACATACCACCGGGTTCACTTGATGAGCAGTGGGATGTGTCAGGACTGGAAGAAGCGCTGGCACAGGAATATGGCCTGCAGATACCAGTAGCCAAATGGCTCGAAGAAGATGATGAACTGCACGAGGAAACATTGCACCAGCGGATCCTTGAAACGATGGTAGATGCATACAAGGTGAAAGAAAAGCAGGCGGGTCCGGAAGTGCTGCGGCATTTTGAAAAAGCCGTAATGTTGCAGATACTGGATGCTGCATGGAAGGAGCATCTGGGGGCGATGGATTATCTGAGGCAGGGTATTGGCTTGCGTGGCTACGGCCAGAAAGATCCAAAACAGGAATACAAGAAGGAAGGATTCGCCATGTTTTCTGACATGCTTGAACGTATCAAGCATGAAGTTATTGCTGTCCTGACGAAAGTACAGGTGCGCGCCCAGGCTGATGTTGAGGCTGTTGAGCAACAGCGGCGCAGTCAGTCACAGGTCAAGTACCAGCATGATCAGGCGAGTTCCATGAGCGAGTCTCCGGAGGTGGCAGATGGAGATGAGCAAAAACCGTTACCTTTTACCCGGGATGGCAGGAAGATCGGCCGTAATGAGCCGTGTCCCTGTGGCTCCGGCAAGAAATACAAGCAATGCCACGGCAAGCTAGACTTGAGTAATACGCTGCCAGACATGCATCCTGTTAGCGGCTTTCGTCTCGGGAACCACGTCTGCCGGAATTAAGACCACCGGACGTCCGGATCTGGTCGTGATGGCAATGGCTGCTGGATCAGCCACGGCGGCTGTCTTTACGCAGAATGCCTTTTGTGCAGCCCCTGTCATTGTCGCACGCGAGCATCTGGGGCGGCAGCAGCCTGCGTACCTGCTGGTCAATACCGGTAATGCGAATGCCGGTACTGGTGAGGCAGGTATCCGGGATGCAAGGCAGTGTTGCGCGGCCCTGGCTGACTACAGAGGTTGTTCAGCGCAGGCAGTTTTACCCTTTTCGACCGGTGTGATAGGCGAGCCATTACCGCTTGATAAAATCCTTTCAAGCCTGCCGTTTGCGTTAGAGAAGCTGGAGGAGCACGGCTGGGATGCGGCGGCAACCGGAATTCTAACCACTGACACGGTACCGAAAGGTGTCTCAAAAAGGATAGAGCTGGACGGGCAGACAGTCACGATAACCGGAATCGCCAAGGGTTCTGGCATGATTCGCCCGGATATGGCGACGATGCTTGCTTTTATCGCTACAGATGCTGCAATTGAATATGATGTCTTGCATGAGTGTTTGCTGGCTGCGGTGGAAAAATCCTTTAATCGAATTACCGTCGATGGTGACACCTCTACCAATGATGCCTGTGTTCTGGTTGCAACCGGCAAGAGTACGGCGCCTGCTATCGAAAGAGATGGCGTGAACCATGAGCTGTTCTGTGCTGCAGTGACCGACGTTTGTACACAACTTGCGCAAGCAATTGTCAGGGATGGTGAAGGTGCTACACGTTTTGTCACTGTTGCTGTCGAGCATGGCAGAAATACCAAAGATTGCCTGGACGTCGCCTATGCAATTGCCCATTCACCATTGGTGAAAACTGCGCTGTTTGCCGGAGACCCGAACTGGGGAAGGATACTGGCTGCGGTTGGTCGTGCCGGTGTGACCGGACTGGATCTGGATAATGTTCAGATCTATCTTGGTGATGTCTGTATTGTTCGTGATGGTGGGCGCGCTCCAGAGTACACCGAAGCAGCCGGACAGCAAGTGATGGACAAGAAAGAAATAACCATAAGGGTCGTACTTAATCAGGGTCTTTGCGACGAGGCGATATGGACCTGTGACCTGTCCTATGATTATGTGAAAATCAATGCTGAGTATCGAAGCTGATATACAGGCAAGCATTCCGTAGCTGGATTCCCTGTTCAATACGGCGGTGGCTACCAATCGCCATAGTCATTCCAATGATGGACCGGGCTCACAAGTTAACAGTTCGGGGCTGCCATTTTCAATCTTCTCAAATAACTGTTCATTACAGGGCCCGTAACGCTAGTAGAGAAAGCATTGTTAACCCGTAAAGCTTGCAGACAGATTTATGTAGATGCATGCAGTCTGTTGTCAGGACTGATCTGGAGAATTGCACCGTGACTCTTGCCCCGGGGCGTATTCATGTGGCTGTGGCGGCGATTATAAATGATCAGCACAAGGTGCTGATCAGCAAGCGGCCGGCAGATGTTCATCAAGGTGGCTTATGGGAATTTCCGGGCGGGAAACTTGAGCCAGGGGAAAGCATTGAAGAGGGACTCCTGCGTGAGTTGCAAGAAGAACTTGGGATTACACTGAGACATGCGCGGCCATTGATCCGTGTTGCACATGACTATCCTGACAAGTCCGTGTTACTGGATGTATGGCGGGTAGACCGGTTTGAAGGTGATCCTGTCGGTCATGAAGGGCAGCAGATAAAATGGGTGTCTGTTGACCAATTGCAGTATTACGAGTTTCCAGCTGCCAACCTTCCCATTATCACCGCAGTTAGTCTGCCGGAGTGTTATCTGATTACGCCGGAACCGGGAATGGAAACATCCTGTTTCCTTTCCGGGCTTGAAGGTTCTCTTTCAAACGGCGTGTCGTTGCTGCAATTGCGTGCCAAGCAGCTGTCTGATAACGATTACAGAGCGTTGATTCCTGAGGTGCTGCAGCGCTGCCAGCAGGCGCATGCCCGCGTGTTGTTGAATGCAGAGCCGGAACTCGCTAAAGAGTTCGGTGCTTCCGGGGTGCATCTAAGCAGTGAGCGGCTGATGAACCTGTCGATGCGGCCACTGGATAACACCTATCTCGTGGCTGCCTCCTGTCATACACCGAAGCAGCTGGAACATGCGCAAAAGTTGGGACTGGATTTTGCTGTGGTTTCACCGGTGCGAGCAACAGCCAGCCATCCGGATGCACGGCTCTGGGTTTTACTGGTCTTCAGGGTCTTACCGAACAGGCTTCTATCCCGGTGTATGCACTGGGTGGTATGCGAGTGGCAGACTTGGCGACTGCTTTTCGGCATGGTGCGCAGGGAGTAGCTGCGATAAGCGGGCTATGGAATCAGGCGTTACCTGTCGAGGTCCGAGGATGACGGCGGTATGTCTTCGTCGGGGATACGATTGCTTTCGTCAAACCAGCTGCCCAGGTCAATCAGTTTGCAGCGTTCACTGCAAAAAGGTCGCCAGGGCTGTTTATTGCTCCATTCCACTGTGGTGCCACAGATGGGGCATTTCACCGTATGCAAGGGTTCCTCATGTGTCATGCCGAGAAACTATATCGCGCAGCAGGCCAGTTCGAACTCGACGTCTTCATCGGTCTGCCTGGCGCGTACATCCCCAGTAGAGAATCTCATGAAACGGGCTGTAAAACGATGGCGTCCGCCACTCAGCTCCACAAAGTAGGGGAGATTGGGCGGCTAATGCGATTCTGACCAGTTGGCATGGACGGTTGGGATCCAGGGTCCTCTGGTACACGCCACCACTGGCCAGGGTCAATTGCATCGACGTGCTATTTCTAGTCAATTTTAAAATAAGCTGGATAGCCTGGCCAATGGCATCGAAATTTCCCAGCCAGTGAGCAAGGTCCCGGGAACGCTCTATAGTCGGTTGCTGGAGCCAGTAGTGGAACGCCGGTATATCAAAATCACAGGTACCGCCGGGTATGGCACAACGCTTGCGAACACTGACAAGAAACTCGCTGGCCTTGAGATCATTGGCAATCTGGCCATTGACTCTATGCATGCCTTCCATGCGTTCGTGAATCTCGTTCAACAGGCTATTGAGTTGGGCATGATCTATATCGGGGTTCTGTTCGTGCCGCTTCAGGTTGGCGGAGTGTCGTTCCAGTTCCTTAAGCGTTTCGGACTTGAGATTGGTATTGCCGAAAATATCGAGTATCTCAAGTATGCAGGTTAGCGTGGCGCGACTGTCCCACTCTGATTCTCTTGGCAGGTGGTAGGATGCCTGTTTGAACAGGTATTCCAGCCGTAGAAAGGTTCTAATCCTTTCGTTCAGAGGTTGTTCATAAAGCACCTTTTTAGGCACCGCCTGTACCGGTTTGCCTGGTTGTGGCAGCTGCCTGACCGTTATTGTCTTTCCCGGGGCGTTGCTTCGTTATTGATGTGCCCGAACTAGTGGTCATGTGAGATACCCATATAGTGCCTGTGTAATTTCTGGATGTGTCCGGTGAGTTCACTCATGCCCCGGTCATTGACGATAATATCATCAGCGGCAGCAAGCCGTGTATTTCTGTCTGTCTGTGAATTTATGATTGCCATAATGGCATTGTCTGACAGGCTGTCTCGTTGCGGCAACCCGTGTGAGCTGTTCTTTTTCGGGAGAATCGACAACCAGTATTCGGTCAACCAAGTCGGTTTGCCGGGTTTCAAGTAACAGGGGAATCACTACGATGCAGTAGGGTGTCCTGATGTTCGCTAATAACGCCCTGATGCGTTGACGAATTTTTGGGTGGAGGATGGCCTCGAGCTGTGCTTTCTGACCGGGATCTGGCAAAGATCCGTTGCCGCATATAATTGCGGTCAAGCCGTCCCTCTGCCGTGGTGGCTTCGGTGCCGAAGGTGGAAATAATTTCGTCCAGTGCCGGCTGTCCAGGTTCTACCAGTTCACGGGCCAGTTTATCGGCATCTATGACAGGGATGCCAAGGGCGTGGAAACCATTTGCAACAGTCGTTTTGCCGCTGCCAATGCCACCCGTCAGCCCCACGACCAGTGTTTGTTTGCCACGTTTAGCCGGTGATTCTGTTTCAGGGTCGCTGTCGGTCACCAAGACATTATTGCAGATAAAGCTGAATGATGTCGTTTCCCCATAACAGGGTCATCCAGCCCGCTACTGCCAAAAATGGTCCGAATGGCATGGGCTGGCTATGGTCACGACCCTTGAGCACGATCAGCAGTATCCCGATACTGGCCCCTACCACGGACGAAAACAGGATAACGACCGGCAGGGCCTGCCACCCAACCCAGGCGCCTATTGCCGCAAGGAGTTTGAAATCACCGTACCCCATGCCTTCCTTGCCGGTGACCAGTTTGAAAAGATGATAAATTGACCACAGCGACAGGTAACCGGCCATCGCACCAACAATGCTTGAGTGACTGTCTATGAATACATTAAACAGGCTGAGCAACAGACCTGCCCACAAAAGCGGTAATGTGATCGAATCCGGGCAGGAGTTGATGGTCGAAATCAATCAAAAATAACGGAATCAGGGCCCAGGTGAACCCGAGGGCCATGACCATTTGCATGCTAAAGCCGAAATGCAATGCCGTGATGACCGACAAGCAGTGCGGTTGCCAGCTCGATAGCCGGGTAGCGCGGGGAGATTGCCGTGCCACATTCTGCGCAACGTCCCTTGAGAAACGCGTAGCTGAGTACCGGGATATTCTCAAGTGCACTGATGCGATGGTTGCAATGCGGACAACGGGATGCCGGTGTCAGCAGGTTGAAGCGTGTCTGTTCCCCGCTTTCCGGAATGGTATCACCGAGATGCTCCCTGCATTCACTCGTCCAAGCCCTGTGCATGATAATAGGGAGGCGGTAAATAACAACATTCAGAAAACTGCCGACGACCAGGCCTAAAATGCCCGTGGCAATAATAAAAAACACAGGTGAGGTTTCAAGCAGTTGCAAGATTTCCATTAAAGTAAGTGGCTATCCCTGAATTGCACGACGGGGTGCAACGGAAAAATCAGATAGCTGCACCCATCTTGAAGATCGGCAGGTACATGGCAACAACCAGGCCACCGATGAGAATGCCCAGGATGGACATTATCAACGGCTCCAGCAAACTGCTGAGGGCATCAACGGCGTCATCCACTTCCTGTTCGTAAAAGTCGGCTACCTTGCTCAACATGGCATCGAGAGAACCCGATTCCTCCCCGATGGCGACCATTTGCTCAACCATGTTCGGAAACAGGCCGGTTTGATTCATGGCAAATGTCAATTGCTGACCGGTTGCAACGCTGTCACGAATCATCAGGACAGCATCAGAATAGACCACGTTACCGGTTGCGCCGGCGACTGATTGCAGTGCTTCAACCAGTGGAACACCGGCTGCAAACATGGTCGACGAGGGTGCGTGCATAACGGGCAACGGCGGCCTTGTGCATGATGGGGCCAATGATTGGCATCTTCAGGACCATGCGGTCCAGTACCCGCCCGAACTTGCGCGAACGTCTCTTGCCTTGTACGAAACCGACTCCAGCGCCTGCGAGGATGCCGAATACCAACCACCAATAGTCCTGCATGAACTCGGAGAGATTGACGACAAGACGGGTAAATGCCGGCAGGTCAGCCCCAAAATTGCTAAACAGTTCCTCGAACTGGGGTACAACGAATATCAACAGGATTGCCGTGACAATGACGGCAACGATGATGACGGCCGTGGGGTAGAACAGGGCTTTCTTGATCTTTGACTTCAGGTACTCTGTTTTTTCCTTATAGGTCGCAATCTTGTCCAGCAGGGTCTCGAGTACACCTGCCTGTTCACCGGCATTCACCAGGCTGATAACAAGATCATCAAAATACAGCGGATGCTTGGCCAGCGTGTCCGAGAGGCTGGTGCCGGACTCAACCTCGGCCTTGATTTTCAGTAACAGTTCGCGCATGCCGGCATTTTCATGCCCGCGCCCGATGATTTCGAAGGCCTGTACCAGTGGAACACCGGCGGACATCATGGTGGCTAGCTGCCGGAAGAATACGGCAATGTCTTTGGGTTTTATATTCTTCTTGCCGGATTTTTTGAATAGGGCGTTCTGTTTTCTGACGGTGAGCGGTATGATACCCTGCTTGCGCAGATCGGCCTTGATGATAGCCGGGTTACTGCCTCGGTCTGGCCCTTGACCTTGACGCCGCGCTTGTCGGTGCCGGTCCAGAGAAACAGGTCTGGCTGCTTGAGTGCTTTCTCCACCATGGTCTATTCCTTTGTTACACGATCTACTTCTTCAAGACTGGTAACCCCGGCGGCAACTTTTTTCAGGCCGGATTCCCTGAGGTCAGCAACACCCTCGATCTTGGCCTGTTTTTCAAGCTGCATGGAATTACCTCCCTCCATGATGATGCGTCCCATTTCCTCTGAGACCGGCATGACCTGGTATATGCCTACACGCCCTTTATAACCATTGGTGCACTGATCACAGCCCACTGCACCATAAATCTTGAGACCGTCCACCTGGGCTTCCTTGAAACCGGATATAAGGAGCGCTTCTTTCGGAATGTCGAGCTCTTTCTTGCATTTGTTGCACAAGGCGGCGGGCAAGTCGCTGTGCCATGATCAGGTGAACCGCCGACGCGATATTGTAGGGAGGGACGCCCATATTTGCCAGGCGTGTCAGGGTCTGCGGTGCGTCGTTGGTGTGCAGGGTAGACAATACGAGATGACCGGTTTGCGCCGCCTTCACGGCAATTTCTGCTGTTTCCAGGTCACGAATCTCACCGACCATGATGATGTCAGGATCCTGGCGCAGAAAGGCACGCAGTGCGGTCGAGAAATGGAGTCCGGCAACAGGGTTTACATTGACCTGGTTGATACCTACAACATTGATTTCCACCGGATCTTCGCATGTGGAGATGTTGCGGTCCGGGGTGTTGAGCATATTAAGCCCGGTATACAGCGATACAGTTTTACCGCTACCGGTTGGTCCAGTAACCAGTACCATGCCATAAGGTTTGTTGATGGCCTCGGTAAAGGTTTTCTTCTGATCTTCCTCAAAGCCGAGGGCGTCGACACCCATTTGAGCGGCGCTACCATCGAGGATACGTAACACCACCTTCTCACCATGCAGGGTCGGCAGGGTGTTGACACGGAAATCAATCGAACGGTTGCGTGACAGGTTCATTTTAATGCGTCCGTCCTGGGGTATGCGCCGTTCTGCGATGTTCATGCGGCTCATGACCTTCAGCCGCGCAATAATACGCATGGCCAGGGAGCGGGGTGGGGAAGATATCTCGTGGAGTACACCATCTGATCGAAAGCGGACACGAAATTCCTTTTCATAAGGCTCCAGATGGATATCAGATGCGCCGGTGTTAATGGCATCCAGTAAAACCTTGTTGACGAAACGCACCACCGGCGTGTCATCAATATCCATTTCGCTTGCATTGCCGTCCTTGTTGTCATCCTCGCCTGAGCTGACATCGAGGTTGTCGAGATCGGCATCCATGAGTGCGGACATGGTGGTATCAAGAGCTTCAAGGGCATTCTGAATTGCCTGTCGCAGGTGCACCTCTTCAACCAGAACCGCCTCGGTGTTCACGCCGGTGTGGAACTTGAACTCGTCAATGGCGCCAAGATTGGTCGGATCAGAGACGGCGATGTAGAGTCGGTTACCACGCTTGAGAAGAGGCAGTGCATTATGCTGCTGGATCAATTTTTCGCTGACTATCTTGATCGGTGCACTTTCCATATCCATCGACGTCAGGTCAAAAAGAGGCACACCAAATTCCTGTGCGCCCGACCAGGCGATATCGCGGCTCTTTAATATTTTATTTTCAACGAGGTAGCTGACGAAATGGGTGCGCTTCTTCAGTGCTGTTTCATGGGCCTTGGTGGCTTCTGCTTCAGCTAGCAGTCCGTCCATGACGAGCCTGCGTGCAAGACCGCTGAGGTGTGCTGTGGGATTAGTCGTGGCCATGGATTATCGCACTATGTAAGTAATGAGTTATAAACACTGTGATCCCTGTCATATTCTCAATCGGCGGTTAGCAAGCATCGCATGTTCACAGCAGGCAAAAGTACAGCAATTCTCAACATTGTCAATCAGACGCAAGCGCGATTTTCTTGATATAATCAATGAAAAGAGACATGTCTCCAGTGATTACACGAAAATGACTTGCTCACACAGTATTTCGACTCCAGAGACTATATCTTTAACTGGTCTGGCAGAGAGCTCGATGCTGGTATCTTGCCTGTTATTGCTCCTGAATGTTCGCGGATGGAGTGAGTATTTTGTGTGCAGCTTAATGTAATAATGTACTAGCCACAGAATTTTCGCGATGGACCAGACACCTTTGTATTATTTTGTATTCAGGCTGGCTAAAGCATCCAGGTATTTTCTGGCAATCAAGGACCAGGAATAATTGTTTTCAACGTAAAACCTGGCACGTTGCCCATGAGACTTTATTTGCTGCGGATTGTCCAAAACGGATTCAATTACTTCCCGGTATTCTTTGGCGTTGCCCGGGGTAACCAGATAACCATTCTGGCCATGCTGAACTGAATCGGTAAGCCCTTCGAGTCTTGATGCAATAACAACACAGCCATGAGCAGCCGCCTCCAGCACTACCAGTCCGAACCCCTCCATATCTCCGTCGACCTTGATGTTGGGCTGAATGAAGATATCAGCAGTGGAGAAAAGCAGTTTCTTATCCCTGTCGGAAACCTCGCCGATAAAGAAAATACGATCCTGTAAGTGGTTGTTTTGAATTGCTGAGAGAATATCTGCTTCTTCTTTTCCTGTGCCTGCAATAATGTAGACAATATTCTCATCCAGCTTGCTAATAACATTATTGATAAACCAGACGATCCCTTTTCTCTTCACGAGCCTGCCAATTGTCAGCAGAATATGACCATTAACTTCTTTCCCCATCAGTGTTTCTAGTTCATGGTGTGTAAATATTTCATCTGGATTTGCAGGTGCAACGCCATTCGGGACAAAAACAAAATTTGACTCGGGTATTCCTCGCAAAATACCTTGATGAATTGTTTCATGGCCAACGGCAACAAGTTTGTCCATATGCCGGATAAAAATATTTACCCATAGTTTTTGATAGATAGTATTTTTATATGTCAGGTCCAGTCCATGAATAATACAAGCGACCGGTTTTCCGGTGACGAGTTTCAGCAAATAGCCTGTGATTCCAAGTACACCATCGCCCAGAAGAACTACATCGTACTTGCGTGCCGAGATTAATGCCTTGAGCGTCGCATACGGCAGGAACAGGAGGAGTAACCACTTGCCTCTGGAGTTTGCAATCACGTCGACGTGACATATTCTTGAGAGGGCTGTCGCGATTTCGAAATTCTGTTTTTCTATCCCGCCTACAACTGGTGGGTACGTCCTTGAGATAAACAGAATATTCATTCCGACCGGTTAATAAGGTTAAAATTTTGATAAATACTGTGTGTAAAATCCATGTGCTCGATTATACGATGTTTGCCAGGTTCAAAATCTATCAGTAGCAATGTCTGGCTATTGTTTTTCCAGTACCCAGACATACCCCGGGAATACCCAGTAGGCAACTTTCAGAAGTGTACTGGCAAGTTTTGATTTAAGGCTTCCTGGTGGGATCATGTAGTTAGTCATGTATTCTTCCGATTCAACGACCAGCTTGGCAGTGTAGTCAGTACACTTGAAGTTTTTTACCAGTTTCTTCAGGCCCCAGTAGCTGAGATGCTTTTCATGGTAGTACTTTCCCTTGCCGGCCAGTCGCATATATATATGTGCCAAGGGCCTGGGAAGTACCGATAACAAGGGGAGATTGTAGTGGGGCTCGTTCCACATGAGTCTGTTGCCTGCAGAAAAATAGCATACTCCGTCTGGTTTGAGAACACGGTGGATTTCTTCAAACATTTTGTATGGGTTCGGTACATGTTCATAAACGTGTGAGCACACAACAACGTCAAAGGTACTATCCCCGTAAGGCAGATTGAGGGCGTCAGCCACCCTGAATTCGCAGGTTATTCTTTCTGTAGGTTTTCCTGGCATGGGTAATTGCATGCTCGTCGATATCAATGCCTGTCACCTTGCGGAAGTGATCTGAGAGGTAGTTGTCAATGATTCCCGCGGAGCCGCCAACATTTAGCAAGTTGCAGTCTTTCAGTGGCCTGGACAGATAATTCTTCAGGACGGCGACTGTTGTACATGCTTTTCTTTCACGAGCTTCAACATTGAACACAGAGGGGCTGTTAATAGAAAAGTCATACTGATAACCTCTGCTCACCGCGATTGCCTCCTGCTGTAACCGATGGCCCCGGGAATGCTGCCCAGCGGATTCTGGTTGGAGAATAACGCAAATTTCGATATGGTGGCAGTGTTTTGGGTAATCTCCACTGTTTGTGTCTGTTTGATTGAGTAATCATACTTTTCGTGGCAAGTTGTCGCGAACAACCGAACTATCTGTTATCCATTCGAGCCGATCTGATTCCATTGAAACTTCTGTTCCTCAGCAAGCGCAGACCAATGGGGCGGGACCTGGTCACAAAGCCGTATGGACGATTCTATTATTTGCCACGTTGTCTCGCCGAGCGTGGCCATGAAGTGACCCTGCTGCTTCTGGACTACCGTAATGATGATCCGGTTGACGTACAGCGTGAGGGGATTCGCTGGATCTCGGTACCCATCGGCCTGAGAAAGCCTACAAGGTATCTTGTCAAGATACAGCAGCTTATCGAGGTAGAACGGCCCGACTGGGTTATTGGTCTTTCAGATACCTATTTTGGCATGCTGGCGCAGCACTACGGGAAAAAATATGCTGTTCGTTCGTGCATTGATGCGTACGATAATTACGAAAGCTACATTCCGTGGATGACGCCGTTACACAAGCTCTGGCGGCGAGCGTTGTCGCGTGCTGATCTGGTAACGGCGGCCGGGCCGGACCTGGCACAATACATGTCGCGGCAGCGTAAAGATCGACCTGCAGTGGTCGTACCGATGGCGGCGGACCCGATCGGTTTCATGCCAATGAACCAGACGGAGTGCAGGTTGCAGATGGGGCTGCCCGTTGATGGACGTCTGATCGGCTACTGCGGTTCACTGCACAAGAGCCGTGGCGTCGAGGTGTTGTTCGAAGCATTTGAACGACTCAGGCAGACCATCCGGATGTTGGTCTGGTACTGTCCGGCAGGCAGTGGGGTAATGTGTCGGTGCCGGAGTCGGCCTGTTCACTCGGCTATATAGAGGATGACAAAATGCCGCTGTTGCTGAATTGCATGGATACACTGGCGGTGGTCAACCGGGACAGTGCCTTTGGTCGCTACAGTCACCCGGTAAAGCTGTATGAGGCAATGAGTTGCCAGGTCCCGGTTGTGGCAACGCAGACATTGGCTACACAGTGGATTCTCAGGGAACATCCGGAGTTTCTTGTCCCACCTTCGGATTCGCAGGCTTTATATCGAAAAATCGGGTTCTGTCTCAAGCAAGGGCGCTTCGGGTATACCAATATGCCTACCTGGGAGAGCAGTTGTGATGCTCTTGAGGGATGCCTGCTAGCTATTGATCAGGCATCTGGCACTGAATTTTAACACGTTTCCTGCACATCCTGGCTAGCACACCACCATTCCCTGGGCCCAGGCCTTCCGGGCAATTTCTCGCAGCGTCGCCATGTTTATCCCCTTGCCACGAATGAAGCGGTCCTTCAGAGGGAGTGCAACACCGTGGTGTTTACGCAACCATGAGCGGGTGGCGCGTAGCTGCCGCAGATATCCTGCGTAGAGCCATCTCCTCGGTCGGCGCGGCATGATCCCCCAGTCAGCCAAGCCGTTGGAGATGAAGCAGGGGTGGAAGATCTTTACGCCATGAAAATGGTAGAAAATCAGGGGGTCACCGCCCACGTGCATCGCATTGTGCTGTAACTCCAGTGGGTATTTTTCCCAGTTCCAGGGTGCTACGCCTGCGCCCTTGTGCTGCAAGGCAACCAGGCTGTCACTATATCGCTCCGGCCATTCATCCAGATACTTCTGGTCAGCATAGCGCGTGGCCTCGTCTCTGTCGTAGCACCATTCCAGGCACTGGTCCCGCCATCGCTCCAGGCAGGCCAGTCCCTGGGTGTCATGTCTGAAGGACTCATACTGTACGTTGAACAGGCCGAATCTTTCATTATCCTTCAGGTGCTCGGGGTAGCGGTGTTCGATAACAAGTATGGAACGGTTGCCCAATTCGGTAAAGATGGGTTCAGGAGAGCCGTAAAAGTAAAGGTCGGCATCCAGATAGGTGATCACTTCTGTCTGTGGTTCATGCTTCAGTATGTAGAGAGGGAGCAAGGGGCTCAGCGTAAAGTAGTACTCGATGAGGCTGCGGTTGCTCCTGGCGATTTCAAGTTCTGGCTCCCAGGCTTCCAGTGTCGCTAGGGGGATGGTTCTGATGTTAGGTAATTCGAGTTGTGCCAGTGTCTTTTCGGTTTCCTTGTCCAGTGCAAGGACGTTGAGTGTGAAATCGCAGCCGGTCGCAATAAGGGAGCGGTAGAGTGTCAGGCCGCGTAACAGGTAATTACGGTCAAAGTAGGTGCAAAAATGGTACATGGGTGTCTGATCCAGGTAATGGGGGTAGTGTCACGCAGCAAGTTCCCGGGAAGGCTTGGTGTACACCCATTGTGCAGCTGAATATGAGTGACCGGGGTCAGTGGGTACTGTAGAAATCAATGCGCATGCAGTCAAGACGCAGGTGATTAATGTTGCTGAAAGAACCGGCGGCAGGCCGGGGAGCGTGTGAGTGTGACAGTCGAGAAGGCGGCAATAAGTCTGGCATGGCTTATGACGATTTCTTTGTGTACCATGCCCTCGCAGTCTCCTGTCTGACAGATCGTGATGAGCGCATCCTGGTTAAAATACCTGCCAAGTATTCTGCGTGATCGTCTTGAAGGCCGGCATGGCCTGCAGCAGGCAGTTGGCAATACCGGCTGGCTGTTGCTGGACAAGGTTCTCAGGATGGTGCTGGGGCTTGTAATCGGGATCTGGATGGCGCGCGTCCTTGGTCCGGTCAAGTTTGGACAGTTTAATTACGCACTTGGCCTTTGTCGCGTCTGTTTTCATCGATTGCAAGCCTGGGGCTGGACGGGGTTGTTGTGCGAAATCTGGTGAATGCACCTGAATCTGCCGGCCAGACCCTGGGTTCTGCATTGCTGCTGAAGCTGGCCGGTTCCCTGCTGGCTATCTTCCTGTGCATTGCGTCGATATTGCTTTGTGAATCCGGATGATTCCGGAATACAGATCCTGGTCGCAGTGCTCTCGCTGGGAATGTTTTTCCAGGCGTTTGATGTGATTGATTTCTGGTTTCAGTCACAGGTGATTTCGAAATATGCGGTTATCGCACGGTTACCGTCTTTGCTGGTTTTTACCGGCGTACGAATATTTCTTATTCTGGGCGCGCTATCGTTGACGATGTTTGCCTGGGCGCAAACGCTTGAGATCCTGGTTGCCGCTATTGGGCTGCTCGTGGTTTACCGTCATCTTGGCGGGCGTGTTGCTGACTGGCGTCCCGGCTATATCCAGGCGCTGGCCCTGATCAGGGAGTGCTGGCCACTGATATTTGCCGGTCTGAGTGTGATGCTCTACATGAAGGTTGATATCGTCATGCTTGGAAAAATGAGCGGGGACAGGAGTGCCGGTATCTACAGTGCGGCCACAAGGTTGTCGGAGGGGTTCTATTTCATACCCATGATCATAGCCTCATCTGTCGCGCCAATGCTGTTGCGCGCGCGTGCCAGGAGTTCCGGAGCAGTACCTGCAGGGCCTGTTCAGGCTCTATGTCCTGATGGTGCGAATGAGTCTGGCTATTGCTGTGCCGCTGGCTATTGTATCGCCGTTGTTGATTGAGCTATTGTTCGGTGGTGATTTTTTGGAGTCTTCGTCAGTACTGCGCGTGCATATCTGGGCAGCGATAGCGGTATTTCTGGGGGTTGCCAGCAGTCAGTATCTGACTAATGAGGGTTTGCAGAAGTTGTCTCTTTACAGGACACTTATTGGTCTCGTAATCAATATATTGCTGAACCTGCTTCTGATTCCCGCTTACGGGGCTGTGGGTGCCTCAATAGCCACGCTGATATCATACTTCTTTGCCACATTCTCTATCATGATTTCCCGTCAGGGAATCAGTCAGGGTCTCCTGATGCTGCGTGCTTTGAACCCAGCGGTAGTTCTGGGCCTTAAGGCAGGTTGATGCACTGGCAAAATACAGCACCGTTCAGGACACTCCTCGCCGTAAAGCGAAGTCTGCTGGTTGCAGGGATTCTACTGGTAAAACAGGGGTACTTCAGGTCTGTTGTCAAAGGAGCGCCTGTAGCGGCAGATGGGAAGCCGCTTCCCTGGTTTACTTATCCTGCGATTGAATTTTTAATACAATTCAATTTCACAGACAAGCGGGTGTTTGAGTACGGGGCCGGCAATTCATCTCTGTTCTGGGCCGCCCGTGCCAGAGAGGTAGTGGCGGTTGAGTCAGATCGGCAATGGTTCAATAGGATTTCGGGTAATCGTCCCTCCAATCTTCTTCTCAATTTTCATGCTGACAAAGAGAACTACGTTTCATGTATCACCCGGCA
The DNA here is from genome assembly GCA_963701505.1 of uncultured Gammaproteobacteria bacterium. Classification (GTDB taxonomy): domain Bacteria; phylum Pseudomonadota; class Gammaproteobacteria; order UBA9214; family UBA9214; genus UBA9214. The sequence continues at coordinate 144,121 of CAVOZZ010000010.1, read as the reverse complement.
GGAAGGCAAGTTTGATGTAATTGTGATTGATGGACAGTGGCGTAATGCCTGTGCGGCTATTTGCGATGCTTACCTGAATAGTCATGGAATGATTGTTGTCGATAACTCCGACAGACACTACAAGGGATGCGATCTGCTCAGGAAGAAAGGGTTTTTCCAGGTTGACTTCAGTGGCCTTAGTCCGGTTAACAGCTATGCATCAACGACCTCGGTGTTTATCCATGCCGGGACAAATATACAGAAAGGATTTTCTCCATCTGATCCGGCAGGGGGGCTTGCTGAAATGGCCAATGATGATGACTAATCCATCCATACATAGATGATATATGCACCTGTAGCGCTATTCGTATATAACAGGCCCTGGCATCTTCGCCAGACTGTAGAGGCGCTCCTGAACAACCACGAGGCGCCGCAAACCGAGTTGTTTGTTTTTTCAGATGCGGCGAAAGGCAGCTCTGCCGAGGCTGCCGTTGCAGAAGTCAGGGCTATTATCCGACAGATTTCCGGGTTTTCTGCTGTGCATATCATTGAGCGCGAGGAGAATTGCGGTCTGGCGAGGTCAATCATTGACGGTGTTTCTGCAGTTTGCAAGGATCGCGGCCGTGCCATTGTAATGGAAGATGATATTTTCACTTCCCAATATTTTCTCAGGTACATGAATGCCGGGCTTGATATGTATGAGTACGACCAACAGGTGGCCAGCATTCATGGCTATGTTTATCCTACCAGCATTCCATTGCCGGAGACCTTTTTCCTCAGAGGTGCAGATTGCTGGGGCTGGGCCACGTGGCAGCGTGGCTGGGACCTGTTTGAACCAGATGGCAAGCTACTGCTACAGCAACTGCGGCAGCGCAATCTGACGCAGCGCTTTGATTGCAACGGCGCTTATCCGTATACGCGTATGCTTGAAGATCAAATCGCCGGCAAGAACGATTCGTGGGCTATTCGCTGGCATGCAAGTGCATTTCTGCAGGACAGGTTGACACTGTATCCGGGGCGCAGTCTGGTCATAAATACCGGTAATGACAACAGTGGTACGCACAGTACTGCCTCTGCGTGCTTCTTGGGTGAACTTTCGGATAAGCCGGTAAAGGTCGAGCGGATACCTCTTGAAGAGAACGAGATTGCGCGGCAGGCGTTCATCAATTTTTTCAGGACGCAGCGACCTTCAATCCTGACAAGGCTATTTCGCAGGGCGACCCATATCACTGGTCGTGCAAACTAGATATGCAGACCAGAAAAATAATAAAACGCTGGTTGCCGCCTGTTGCGATTGAATCTATAAGACATTTTCTAAAAAAGACTAACTGCTATTCAGGAAATTACAGTGACTGGGTAGCCGCCAGTGAGCAGGCGTCTGGCTATGATGCTGAGCTGATACTGGAAACGGTCAAACAGGCTGTGCTGAAAGTAAAGAGTGGCGCAGCGGTCTATGAGCGTGACTCAGTGCTGTTTGATCATGTGGAACATTCGTACCAGGTTCTGGCAGGCATGCTGCGTGCGGCATCAGAGAACGGGGGCCGTCTCTCGGTTCTGGACTTTGGCGGTTCGCTTGGCAGTAGTTATTTCCAGTGTCGTGATTTTCTTTCTGTGGTGGATGACCTCCAGTGGTGTATTGTGGAGCAGGAAAATTTTGTGCAGTGCGGACGGGACAACCTGGAGACCGAGCAGTTACGGTTTTTCTTCACCATCGAGGAGTGCCTGCAGCAGGTGACTCCCAATGTGGTGGTGCTTTCCAGCGTATTGCAGTATCTCGAATCACCCGCTACCATCCTCGAGCAACTTATGGAAACAGGTGCTCCTTATATAATTATTGACCGTACGCCGTTTAGCGCAGCACCAGCTGACCGGATAACGGTACAGCACGTTCCGCCATCAATTTATCCGGCCAGCTATCCCTGCTGGATATTCAGCAAGCAACTGTTTCTTGAGCTTGTCCGGGAGCGTTTTGAACTGATCGCCGAATTTGATAGCAATGACGCTGGCGCGTCTGTAGGCGGTCTTGAGTTCGCGTTTGGCGGCATGATCCTGCGGCAACACTGATGCAGCGACTGAGGAGCTACGTACGGGAACAGCAGTTCAATCCGGGATTATTCGGACTCTGGCTGAACCCGTTTTATCATGCGCGGCGGGAATTGTTCCGGACGGTAAAGCAGCTGGCACCGCAACTCGGCGGCAAAATCCTGGATGTGGGCTGTGGCAACAAACCCTATATGGATCTGTTTTCCGGTGATGATTATGTCGGGCTGGAAATTGATACGCCCGCGAATCGTGCGAACAAACGTGCGGATTATTTCTATGCTGGCGAGGTGTTCCCGTTTCCGGATCAGAGCTTTGATTCGATCCTTTGTAACCAGGTTCTGGAGCATGTCTTTACACCCGATTTGTTCCTTGGCGAGATTTTTCGAGTGTTGAAGCCAGGAGGGCAGCTGTTGTTGACAGTCCCGTTTGTCTGGGATGAACATGAGCAGCCCTGGGATTATGCACGCTACACTTCATTCGGGTTGAAGAGCCTGCTGGAGAAAAATGGCCTTGATGTTGTCGAGCAGTACAAGTTGAATGCGGATATACGAGTGCTGTTCCAATTGGTTAATGCCTACCTATTCAAGGTGTTTTGGACGCGGTACCCGGTTTTGAATATGCTTGTCTGTGTCTCAATAATGGCACCGTTCAATATACTGGGTGCACTGTTATACCGATTGTTGCCCGCTAATCCGGATTTGTACCTCGATCAGGTTGTGCTGGCCAGAAAAGTTGTGTGATGCAAGGATTTGAGACATTTAAGAACAGGCGGGTGTTGATCACCGGCGGGGTGGGCTTCATTGGTTCCAATCTGGCGCGACGTCTTGTCTCTCTGGGGGCAGAAGTCACGCTGGTCGATAGCCTGATTCCCGAGTACGGGGGTAATCTGTTTAACATCGAGGATATCCGCTCCCGGCTGACACTGAACATAACGGATGTGAGAGATCCTTTTGCGATGGAGTATCTGGTGCAGGGAATAGACTATCTGTTTAATCTAGCCGGCCAGACCAGTCACCTGGACTCGATGACCAATCCGGGCAATGACCTGGAGATTAACGCCACGGCCCAGCTTTCTATACTAGAGGCATGCCGGAAACACAATACCTCTCTCAAGATCGTGTTTGCCAGTACCCGCCAGCTCTATGGCAAGCCTGAATACCTGCCGGTAGATGAATCTCACCCGGTCCGGCCGGTGGACGTAAACGGAATCAACAAGCTGGCAGGGGAGTGGTACCACCTGCTATATAACAATGTCTACGGTATACGTGCCTGTGCATTGAGGCTTACCAATACCTACGGACCGGCAATGCGGGTGAAGGACGCCAGACAAACCTTTCTTGGCATCTGGCTAAGGAACATGATCGAAGGCAAACCGATACTTGTGTTTGGCGATGGCGAGCAGTTGCGAGACTTCAATTATGTCGATGATGTTGTTGATGCACTGTTGCTGGCGGCCACCAACCCGGTCTCAGATGGCCAGGTTTATAACCTGGGTAGTCATGAGGTGATCAGTCTCAAACAGGTCGCACAGATACTTGCAGAGTTGTTGTCCGGTGCGTGTTACGAAATAGTTCCTTTTCCGCCCGAGCGCAAGGCGATAGACATTGGTGATTACTACAGTGATTACGACAAGATCCAGAAAGATCTGGGCTGGCAGCCGCAGATCGACCTCCGCGAGGGATTGGCAAACTGCATCGACTATTACCGCAAGCATCAAGAAAAGTACTGGGAATCCGAATGATTCTGATGAATGATTTCACTGCTGAGCCGGCGCCCTTGCGGTCAGCTGAGCTCGCGGCGGTTGAGCGAGTGCTTAATTCGGGCTGGTATGTACTTGGTAATGAGGTTCGCGCCTTCGAGCAGGCCTGGGCCGGGCGTTGCGGAACCACTCGCGCGGTTGGTGTCGGGAATGGCATGGATGCTATTGAAATCGGCCTGCGGGCATTGGATATCGGCCCGGGAGATGAGGTTATAACAACGCCTATGACGGCGTTTGCGACAGTACTGGCGATAGTGAGGGCCGGTGCAACACCGGTGCTGGCAGACATAGATCCACGAACTGCCCTGCTTGACCCGGAGAGTGTGGAGCGCTGTATTACTTCGCAGACGCGTGCCGTCGTGCTGGTACACCTGTATGGGCAAATATGCGGGATGGAACGCTGGGTTGAATTATGTAACCGCCACAGGATAACTTTGCTGGAAGATTGTGCCCAGGCGCACCTGGCGGAATGGGGCGGGCAAGTGGCGGGCAGTTTTGGCCGTGTCGGTGCCTACAGTTTTTATCCAACCAAAAACCTGGGTGCTATCGGGGATGGAGGCGCTTGGTCAGCAGCGATGAGTCGCTGATGGACCGGGCTGTGTGTGCTGCGCAACTACGGACAGAGTGTGCGTTATGAACATCCGGAGCTTGGACTTAACAGCCGACTTGATGAACTGCAGGCCGCGCTTCTGCAGGTGCGGCTTGACTGGCTGGACAGGTTTACCCGGCGCCGCCAGGAAATCGCCGGCAGCTACCAGGAAGGGCTGGACAATCCGCTGATCAAATTGTTGCAGACACCCGAACATCCTGAAAACCATGTATATCATCTGTTCGTGATCACGTGTGATCGACGCGAACACTTGTCAGGATTTCTTGAAGAACGCGGGGTCGCTACGCTGATACATTACCCGATACCGGTGCATCATCAGCCGCCGTGCAGGGATATCTGCAAGGACCCGCAGGGCCTGTCAGCCTCGGAACGGCATGCGGGGAAGTGTCTTTCCATACCCTGTCATCCGCAGATGAGTGATGCCGATGTGGCTCATGTTATCAAGGCGGTGAATGACTTCAGCTGATTACATGCGAGCTGCATAGCCGTCTGCCGGAGTGATGTTCGAATGAAAGGGATAATACTTGGTGGCGGAATAGGGAACAGACTTAACCCATTGACCAAAATCACCAACAAACACCTTTTGCCGGTCGGTAAGGAGCCCATGGTCTGGCACACAGTCAAGCAACTGCTATTGTCGGGCATCACCGATATCATGGTGATTACTTCCACTCATCATATGGGGTCAGTGGTTAACCCCCTGGGGTCGGGGCGGCGCTTCGGATGCGAGTTCACATATCGTATTCAGGAATATGCGGGTGGTATCGCACATGCCCTGGCGCTGACGCGCCAGTTTGCGAAGATGAACGAATTGTCGTGCTGCTTGGAGACAACATCTTCGAATATTCGATTGCGCCTTATGTGGAAGAATTTCGTAACCAGGAACACGGGGCACGGGTACTGCTCAAGGAAGTCGGAGACCCCGAGAGGTTCGGGGCTGCAGCTCTTGATGAGCAATTTATCCTGCAGATTGAGGAAAAACCCACCGAACCAAAAAGCAATCATGCCGTAGTCGGATGCTACATGTACGATAACTGTGTCTTCGATATCATCGATCAGACCAGTCCGTCAACGCGTGGTGAGCTTGAAATCACGTCAGTAAACAATGAGTACATTGCCCGGGGGGAATTGCAGTACAGTTTCGTGCATGGCCGCGGGACTGATACCGGTACCTTCGAATCGCTGAACGAGGCGAACTCACTGCTGCTGCAGAATGACAACAACATTCTTGCTCATATCGACAGACTGGACAAGCCCTGACACTGAAGGTGTTGCTGCCAGATTCGCTGCATGGGGGAGGCTGCCGCGGAACACCGGCTATCTGACAGTGCGGCGCGTCGTTTCCTCGATATCCTTGTAATGCAGTGCGGAGATCTGTTCCGAGACAATGCCGATCAGGAACGTAAACAGGGAAGACAGAAACAGGATGGCGCTCATGTTGGTCAGGCGTCCCCAGGTGAAATAGGTGTAGCCATAGTAGCCCAGGCCGGCAATAAAGAGAACGGCCGCTGATGGGCAGGAAAAATCGCATTGGTGAAAACAGGGCGCCGATCTTCAGAATGATAATCAGAAAGCGGAAGCCATCATGGAACAGCCGGATATGGCTCTTCCTGTTCGCCGGTCCTGTTCATGGCCTTGATGGGGACATAGCCGACAGGCAGTCCGGAGCGGAAAAAGGCCATGGTGCTGGTTGTCGGATAGGAGAACTTGTTAGGCAGCAAGTACAGGAACTTCTTGAAATGGCGTGCCCGTGCTGCACGGAATCCGGAAGTCAGGTCTTCTATCGGGTAGCCGGTCATCCAGGAAGCAAGTTTGTTGTAAATCGTATTACCGATTCTGCGAGTGAGGGATGCATGGGTATCTATCTGGCGTGCGCCGACCACCATGTCGAAGCCGGCATTGATTTTATCCATCAGTCGCTGGATGTCATCCGGGGTATGCTGTCCGTCGGCATCCATGAACACCAGGATGTTGCCTGTTGCATTTCTTGCGCCGGTCTTGATGGCTGCACCATTGCCCATGGAATAGACGTGTGAGATGACCCTGACATCGTTTTGATTGCAGATATCAACGGTCGTGTCAGTCGAGCCGTCATCAACAACAATGATTTCCTCGTTCGGGAATGCCCGCCGAAGTTCGGGCAGTAACTTTTCCAGGCTCTCGGCTTCATTTTTTGCAGGCAGGATAATGCTGATGTCATGACTCATGGCTGGACGTTTTCCCTTTATTCGTTTGCTGGTGCGGCATCAGTGTTTCGCAGGGTGTTTATTTCGGTCTCTATCGCCTCATAGAAGTCCTGGCTGTTGCCATGAGTGTCAGCCGACCTGAATTGCTGCCAGTCGCTGTTCCGCCTCGTCGAGTTTACCCATGAAGACCAGCAGGTTGATCAGGTTCTTCCTGTATTGTGGTTCACGCGGGTCAAGTTCGACGGCATGCTCGAACAGAGTCAGGCCCTTGTCAAAGTTGCCCCGGGTGTTGATTGTATAATAGCCGTATGCGGTCACAAGCCTCGCATTTTCCTGTTCAAGCGCAATGTTGAATAATGTCTCCATCATTTCAGGATCTATCTTGCAGATGTCCTGCGTACACGCAGCCAGGGTCTGCAGGCTGGAAACGTCGGCAGCTGGATATCGGGTAGCGCGACAACTTGTCGAGCATGCTCCTCGAACCAGTCCGGATTGACCGGCTCATCGAGGATGAAACTCAGCTTGATCAGGGTGACCTCGGACATGATGCCGGTCTTGTCCAGTTCTCTGGCCTGTTCCAGATAGTTATAGGCCTGTTCTTTGCTGTCCTGGTGACCCTCCATTGCCAGGCGTCCATGGATACGCCCCGCCGCGAACACGGCCCGGTGTGAATCCGGATGGTGGCGGGCTTCATAAATTGCGTGGTTGATGTTGTCTGACCACTGTTCGCTTCGCAGCCAGGTCGTGTAGGAAAACAGCAGGATAAGCAGGAATGGCACCGGGATTTGGATAAAGGGCAAGAGCTTTTTCAGTGGGGCCTGTGCAACGGCACAGGTGGCTGCCAGCAGAATGCCATAGTCTGCCAGGTAGTTGCGGTGTTCATGTGCAATCTCGAGAGGGAGTATGGTCGATTCCAGTAAATGACCGGCAAAGAACCAGAGTATTCCCAGGCTGACCAGTGGCCGTTTCCGCAGCAGCAACAGGCCTGGCAAGCAACAGCATGCCGTCAGGGTGACCACTGAGAACAGTGTGGCCGGAGGGTCGAGCAGGCTGCGAGATAGGGTGAAATCATCGTGATACAGGCCCAGTTCCTGTACCGAGGGCATGATGATCATTTTCAGGTAAAAGACCAGCACCCGTGACTCTGTGAGGATGCGTTCCTGCAAGGTGAAATCACGGGAGCTGTAGTTAAGCATCGAATCCGTATGTGTCACGAGGTAGAGCAGGGCCAGCAGGGCGGGGATAGCCACCACCAGGCTGAAAAAGGTAATGATCGATTTGTCAGCCTGGCCGTTCTTGCCCTGGAACCTGAACACAGCTATCTCTACACCAGCATATACAGGGGTAACAGGATGCCGTTTTCCTTGCTGAAAATGGCCAGGCCACCCATGACAAACAGTCCAGCCAGAATGATGGACAGGCCATGTCTGCCCGTTCAGCATCTGCCGTCGGCCAATCACATACAGGCACAGTCCGGCCACGGTAAACAGGGCAGCCAGGCTGGTCATGCGCTGCACGATGTAGAGCACCGAGGTCAGGTTCAGTGGATGTACCAGCCACATGCCGCAGACGATGACAGGAATCCAGCGTGCTGCCTGTACCGACAGCGCGGGCTTGCTGTATTGCTGGTAACCCGAGATCAACAGACGGCTGAACAGAAACAGCAGGCAAGCCGGTGAGGATGTGGATAACGAGGTTGATGACCTTGTGGGAGTAGGGGTCGATGCCAAAGAAGAAGCGGTTCAGTGCGAAGCTTGCCATGCTGACGGGTCGCCTGAGCATGCCCGCACCGGAGGAATAGGCGGCACTCTGTAGTGAATCCATGTCCAGCGTTTCGATGTCCAGCGCCTTGTTCTGCAGCAGGTTGCTGGTGTCGTCGAACAGGTAGTCGCCCGACAGGCCGGGGTAATAGACAACAATAGTGAGCAGGATGAGCAGCAGGAAAAACCAGTGGGTGGTGTCCCGAGACGCAGGAGGGTTCATTGCGTGTGCCACATCAATAAAGAATGTTTGTAATACAACCTGCAGGAGCGGACCGCGTCCGCGATAGCAATGCTGACCAGCGTATGCATTCGCGGATGCGGTCCGCTCCTGCACGCGATAATGGGTGGGGATAATACATCAATTGCAAAAAAAACGCCCCGTTTCCGGGGCGTTCTTGACTACAGTACCAAACAGGTCGTGATTAGCGGCAAGTAGCCGGCCTGAATTTGTTTGGCATGGTGCCACCGGTACAATCCCAGCCCATGGCGCCGGGGCTGCTGGTATTCGGTGTCAGCAGGATAGTCTGCGCCGTCTGCGCCGGACCCGACACCGCTGGCCTTGTAGGTGATGGTGACTGTACCCGAAGTATCAGTCACTTCGACAGAAGCCACATAGTTACCAGCGATACTGGCAGCTTGTGGCAGGCCGTAACTCTGATTATCCGCCGCTGCGAAACCGCCATTGCTGTCATAGGTCTCGGCAACGGCCAGCTTGGCAGCACCGGCCAGGTTCAGACCTTCAGAGACCTTGGAGCGAATGGTGTAGTCCTGGTAGGCCGGGATCGCGATGGCGGCCAGAATGCCGATAATGGCGATCACGATCATCAGTTCGATCAATGTAAAACCTTTTTGCTGTTTCATGGTTGTTACCCTCTGTGGTTAGTAAACGTTGGTTGTTCATCCCTGCTTGTTAGCCCGACACCGAGCTTCCTTGTTCAGCCTTGCTATCGGGCAACTGGCCCGGATTCTTTGGCTGCTTGTAGTTATACAGATTCCGTGCCAACTCCTTGGCGTAATGCGATGTTTTCTCGATGACATGCATGAATAATATATATAAATAAACAAATACATAATACGATTATTTCTGTGCAGTATTTCCTGTGCCTCGATTATGCCACTGGTTGGCTGTGAAATTGAGACGTGGAACACAAACGAGGGCAGAAAGTGACGCAGTACGTCACTTTCTGCCGGTGCGGGCACCTGGATGAGTTGCAGGGCTTATTCGAGGCCGAGCTTTTTCAGTCGATAGCGCAGTGCGCGAAAGGTGATGCCCAGTAATTTTGCTGCGGCCGTCTTGTTATAGCGGGTCTGTTCCAGTGCCTTGATCAAGACATCCTTTTCGATGGTGTCCATATAGGTATCCAGCGGCACTGCGCCGGCGTTCATTTCCTGTGCAGGTACTGTCGTGGCCGGCGTGCCTTCGCTGACTGTCATAGCTGCGGGCAGCTGCAGGTCTTCACGGGTAATGGTGCTGTTCTCGCACAACGTGGTAGCGCGTTCGAGGATATTTTCCAGTTCACGAACATTCCCGGGAAAGGTATAGGCACACAGATCCTGCATGGCAGCCTCATTGATGTTCAGATCCGGCAGATTGTTCTCCACGGCCAGCTTTTTCAGGTAATGCGTTGCCAGCTGCGGGATGTCTTCGCTGTCGTTCGCGCAAGGCGGGAACCTGCAGTTGTATCACGTTCAGCCGGTAGTAGAGATCCTGGCGGAACTGGCCGGCCTCGACCAGTTGCGCAAGATCCTTGTGGGTGGCAGAGAGGATGCGTACATCGGTGGGGATTTCCTTCTCGGCACCGACCGGGCGCACGGCCTTTTCCTGGATCGCACGCAGCAGCTTGACCTGCATGTGCAGCGGCAGTTCTGCGACCTCGTCAAGAAACAGGGTGCCACCCTCGGCCACCTGGAACAGGCCCTTCTTGTCCCTGACGGCGCCGGTAAAGCTGCCTTTCCTGTGACCAAAGAATTCACTTTCCATCAGCTCGGATGGAATGGCGCCACAGTTCACGGGGATGAAGGAGCGGTCATTGCGCGGGCCCTTGCTGTGAATCAGTTGCGCGACCAGCTCCTTGCCGGTGCCGGATTCGCCGCTGATATAAACGGGTGCCTGGCTGCGTGACAGTTTTTCGATGGTTGAGCGGATGTTGCACATTAGCTGTGATTCGCCCAGCAGGGTGTCGCGGCTGCGGCGGTCACGGGGATGTGCGCTGTCAGAAAGTTTCAGTACGCTGGTGATGAGGTTGCGCAGTACCGTCAGATCAACAGGCTTGGATACAAAGTCAAAGGCACCGGCCTTGAGTGCGTCAACTGCCGTATCCATGCTGCCATAGGCCGTGATCACGGCCGTCGGCAGGTTCAGTTCCTGTTGCTGGATGTGCCGTACCAGGTCGATGCCGTTGCCGTCGGGCAGACGCATGTCGGTCAGGCAGATATCAAACTTTTCGGATTCCAGCAGTGCCAGTGCCTCCTGCAGATTGGCTGCACTGCGGGTATTGATGTTCATGCGACCCAGTGTCATCTCAAGCAATTCCCGGATGTCCGGTTCATCGTCAACGATCAATGCCAGATGTGTGCTCATGGGTTCATTCATCATGCAAATGTGGAAACGGGTTGTGACAGTCTGCTGTTGAAGGTGATACGAAAACAGCTGCCACCTTCCGGGACCGGAATGTAGTCCAGGTGTGACTGGTTGTTTTCGCAAATTTCACTGCGCAATATACAAGCCAAGCCCCGTGCCGCTGCTCTGGGTGGTGAAAAACGGTTCGAAGATGGTGTCTGCAATATCAGGGTCAATGCCAGGTCCGTTGTCTATGATATCAAGCTGTGGCTTGAAGGAAGCAGGCGAGGTCTTGCACACCATCCTGAGTTTAAAGGTAGTCGATGCCTGCGCACCATGTCGGGTAGCGTTCTGGCACAGGTTCCAGACAACCTGGTGCAGCAGGCTGGGATCCATATAGACCTCGAGATCGGCCGGTGTCACCTGGATGCTGATCTGCTGCGGCAGGCAATTGCCGCTGTGGGCAAACTCGTCGGCGAATTTCTCCAGCCATTCCTGAAGGTTGATCTGTTGTGGTGTGGAAGTGCCCGGTCGCGATAGCTGCAGTACGTTTTCCACGACTGCATTGACCCGCTGGGTGTGATTACCAATGATGGTAATCAGACGCTGGTCGCTGTCATTCAGTGCTTCGGATTCTTCCAGTAGCTGTGTCGCATGACTGATTGCCCCCAGCGGGTTGCGGATTTCATGTGCAATACTGGCGGTGAGCCGGCCGAGAGAAGCCAGTTTGAGTTGCTGCGCCTGTTTTGCCAGTGTCGCAGCGTCTTCCAGGAAAATGAGATAGCCAATGCCGTCTGCAGTACCGAGTAAGGTGAAGTGTGGCAATAATCTTGTACCCCCGATTTCAGCAGGCACAACAGGCTTGTTCTGTATGCGGTGTCTTTCTCCAGTCATCGAGTCTTGCAAACAGCTCCGGCGACAGTGACTCCAGTGGCTGACCCTTCTCTATATCCGGCAGGTTCAGCAGTTTTTGCGCAGTCTGGTTGATTAAACGGATACGATTTTCATGGTCGGTCACGATAATGCCTGCCTGCAGGCGCTGCACGATATGGGCATTCAGCTTGGCAAGATTGGCAATATCAATTCCGCGGCGACGTGCCAATGCTTCAGTCTCATTGATGCGCCGTACCATCAGGTTGGTCGCCGCGGCGGTTACGAACAACGCCAGTCCAAGCAAGCCGGCCTGTGTATAACCACTGCTGCTGGGCAGTGTTGAGAAACAGGGAGCTGTAAAGCTGCTTCTCCCATGACGGCCATCGTGGCTATCGCGGCGAACAGAAAGGCCATGCGACCCGGAAGCAGGATACTGCCGGCCGCGACCGCGATTAACAGCAGGATACCAAGACCACTGGCCAGCCCGCCGCTGGCGAACATGAGAACGGTAATGGCGATAATATCGACGCTGATCTGGGTGACGGTCTGCAGTTCATAGCCCGGTTGCCGCAGGCGTGCCGCAAACCCCGCGAGCACGCTGAACAACAGGTAGGCAATGGAAATCAGTGCGTAGAGATTGTGGTGCTGCGAGCCGAGACCGGTATTCTCGGGAATGCTGAAGAACAGCACGGCCAGCAGGCCGGCCAGGATGACCCGGTAAAAGCTCAATAGCCGCAGCGGTTTCCACGTCAGCGCGTCATGGCTTTCCTGGTTCGGAAATCTGTCTGCGTACGGGAATCGGTCATCTGCGGTGTGGTAACGGGGATCAGGAAGCTGCTGACGGTGCAAGATCTTCATCCAGATGTGCCTGTGAGCAGTAGTATTGCCCGGCCCGTTGTAATGCTTCCTGTTCAGGTATGTAGATGCCGCAGTTGGCGCATTGCACCATGTGTTCGTTTTTCTGGCTGCGCCTGGCCGGTGTGTGCGGTTTTTGCAACAGCCGTTTGGCAATCATGACAATCAGTGCCAGGACAATAATGATAACAAGGGTGCGCATGGGTAGCTGTGATCAACGTCCGTCTGTCCTATAAATTGCCGGCCATATTACCCTAACTTCGCCTTTTGATGTGTGCCTGATCTATCACTTGATAAACAGTGTCCAAGTTTGACACACTCGCACCATGCACCTGCATGAATATCAGGCAAAACAACTGTTCTCGGATTATGGAATCCCGGTTCCTGCCGGGCAGCTGCTTGAGCATTCGCATGACGCTCGCCGGGCTGGTCGAGCACTGGGCGGCTCGGCGTGGGTGGTGAAGGCGCAGGTGCATGCCGGTGGGCGCGGCAAGGGCGGTGGTGTCAGGCGGGTCGAAGACGAGCAGGGTCTGCGGGATGCCGTAGACGCGATGCTCGGGTCACGACTGGTTACCCGGCAGACAGATGCTGAAGGATTGCCCGTCAACTGCGTGCTGGTTGAGCAAACCGTTCCCATCGCACGTGAAATCTACTTCGGCATGCTGGTGGACCGTGCGCAGGAACGTGTCGCGTTAATGGCATCTGCTGCCGGTGGCATGGACATCGAGGAGGTCGCTGCCAGCGACCCGGGTGCGATACTGAGGGAGACCGTCAACCCGGCGGTCGGCCTGCAGGGTTATCAGTGCCGCAACCTGGCCTTTGCGCTGGGGCTCGAAGGCAAGCAAGTCGATGCCTTCTCGAAAATGCTGACAGCGGCCTACCGGCTGCTGCTGGAGTGCGATGCCAGCCTGCTGGAAATCAATCCGCTGGTGGTCACCGACTCCGGTGAGCTGCTGGCGCTGGATGCCAAGGTAGACCTTGATGACAATGCCCTGTTCCGTCATCCGCAGCTGGCCGAATTGCGCGACACCCGCCAGGAGGACGCGCGTGAGAATGCTGCACGGCAGCATGGCCTGAACTATATCCGCCTGCACGGCAATATCGCCTGCATGGTGAACGGTGCCGGCCTGGCCATGGCAACCATGGACCTGATCAAGCTGCATGGTGGCATGCCGGCCAATTTTCTCGACGTCGGTGGTGGTGCAACGGCCGAAAAAGTGGCTGAAGCCTTCAAGCTGATACTGTCCGATCCCCAGGTAGAGGCGATCCTGGTCAATATATTCGGTGGCATTGTGCGCTGCGACCTGATTGCAGAAGGCATTTTGCAGGCGATCAGTGAAGTGGATGTCACGGTGCCGGTGGTGGTGCGTCTGGAAGGGACCAACGCGGAAGCCGGGCTGGCGCTGATCGAACAATCCAGTCTCGATGTACTGACCGCCAGCGATCTCACCGAGGCGGCGGACAAGGTCGTGGCGTCCGTGCAGGCGGGTAGCTCGACATGAGTGTCCTGATCGATGCCAGGACGCGCGTGATCTGCCAGGGGTTTACCGGTGCCCAGGGGACCTTTCATTCGCGCCAGGCGCTGGACTACGGCACACGCCTGGTGGGTGGTGTGACCCCGGGCAAGGGTGGTCAGATGCATCTCGATCTGCCGGTGTTTAATACCGTCGGCGAGGCGGTCGCGAGTACCGGGGCGGAGGCCACCATGATCTATGTACCGGCCGCCTTTGCCGCCGATGCCATACTCGAGGCGGCAGCGGCCGGTATTCAGTTGATCGTCTGTATCACCGAAGGCATACCGGTACTCGATATGCTGCGCGTCAAGGCGGTGTTGCGTGACAGCGAGTCGCTGCTGATTGGTCCGAACTGTCCCGGCATCATCACACCGGGCGCCTGCAAGATTGGCATTATGCCCGGCCCGATGCACACGCCCGGTCACATCGGTATTGTTTCGCGTTCCGGTACCCTGACCTATGAAGCCGTGTTCCAGACCAGTCGCTGCGGGCTCGGCCAGAGCACCTGTATCGGTATGGGTGGTGATCCCGATCCATGGCATCGGATTTATCGAATGCCTGCAGCTGTTTGAGGCCGACAGCGACACGCATGGCATCGTCATGATTGGCGAAATCGGTGGCAATGACGAAGAGCAGGCGGCGGCGTTTATTCAGGCAGCATGTCAGCAAGCCGGTGGTCGCCTACATCGCCGGCGTGACGGCGCCGCCCGGCAAACGCATGGGCCATGCCGGTGCCATTATCAGCGGTAGCCAGGGTACGGCTGAAGCGAAGATCAGTGCGCTGGAGGCTGCCGGGGTGAAGGTGGTGCGTTCCCCGGCAGAGATCGGCACGGGCATGCTGTCTGTCATGTCGTCCTGATGCGATGCGTACTGCCGTTGCATCTCACGTCGCAGCCCTGATCCACCGCATGACCCGCCAGAACACAAGCCGATCTGCGTGTCGTCATGGCGCAGCAGAATTACGTGGTCGGTGATATCCATGCCAATGCCCATCAAATACTCACGGCCTGCGTGCATGCGCGCGACAAAATGTCTGCAGATGCCATTGTGTTCCCCGAGCTGGCGCTGACCGGTTATCCCCCGGAAGACCTGCTGTTGCGGCCGCACTTTATCGAGCATGTCGATGCAGCGGTCGAATCACTGCGCCAGGAGATCTGCGGCATTACCGCGATCATTGGCTACCCGCTGAAACAGCCGGATGGTTTGTACAACGTGGCCGGCGTGTTCCAGGATGGCAGGATCACGATCTACCGCAAGCAGCACCTGCCGAACTACAGCGTGTTCGATGAACAACGTTATTTCAGGCCGGGCGTCCGAGCCGTGCATCGTGCACATCAAGGATGTGCCGGTCGGCATTACCGTCTGTGAAGATATTTGGGAAGCCCGGACCGGCACGCCAGGCCGCCGCTGCCGGCGCACGGCTGTTGATCAATATCAATGCCTCTCCGTTTCATGCGGGCAAGCGTGCTGAGCGCGAGCAATTGCTGGCGCAGCGTTCACAACAGGCCGGGTTGCCGATCATGTACGTCAACCTGGTTGGCGGGCAGGATGAACTGGTATTCGATGGCGGTTCGTTTGTGGTCAGCCGGGAAGGGCAGGTGACACAGCAGGCGCCCGCCTGTGAGGCCGGTTTGTATCCGGTGGACTTTCGGCTGGATGCTGGTGTTACGCCGCTGCCGGGAGACTGCATGCCCCGGCAGTCGCGACGTGGCGGCCATCTACCAGGTGCTGGTGCTGGGTGTGCGCGACTATATCAACAAGAACCATTTTGACGGGGCGGTGCTGGGTCTGTCCGGTGGCGTCGATTCTGCATTGACGCTGGCGCTGGCGGTGGACGCCATCGGTGCGCGAGCGTGTTGAGGCGGTCATGATGCCGTCACGCTATACCGCGGACATGAGCCTGGAAGATGCGCGTGCCGAGGCCGAGGCGCTGGCGGTGGCATACCACGTGATTCCGATCGAGGCACCTTTCAGCAGCTTTCTCGAGGTGCTGGACGACACCTTTGCCGGGCTGGATGCTGATACCACGGAAGAAAACATACAGGCGCGCTGCCGCGGTGTCATCCTGATGGCGATCTCAAACAAGAAACGCAAAATACTGCTGACGACAGGGAACAAGAGTGAAATGTCGGTGGGTTATGCCACGCTCTATGGTGACATGGCCGGCGGTTTTGCGCCGCTCAAGGATGTGCCGAAACTGCTTGTTTACCGCTTGTGTGAATACCGCAACAGCCTCGGGGCGGTCATCCCGCAGCGGGTACTGGAACGTCCTCCGTCAGCTGAACTGGCGCCGGACCAGAAGGATGAGGACAGTCTGCCGCCCTACGAGGTGCTCGATCCATTGCTGGAGCGCTACATCGAGCGGGATGAGAGTATCGAGCAAATCATTGCCGCGGGTTTCGATGCGGCGGTGGTGAAGCGTGTTGCGAAGCTGGTTGAACGCAATGAGTACAAGCGCCGGCAGGCGCCACCGGGGGTGAAGATTACGCAACGGGCCTTCGGACGTGACCGGCGTTATCCGATCACGTCAGGCTACCAGAACTTCCATGACCGTGAGTCTTTCTGAGCCTTTTCGTAACCACGCGGATCTTCCAGCCAGGCAATTTCAGGCCGGTCCGGGTAGTTGAGGCGCAGTACCCGCAGGGCATCATCCGCAAGGTCATCAACGCCCAGTTTGCGGTAGGCACGGGTCATTACCACCAGTGCATCAGGAACAGCCGGTGTGCGCTGGTAATTTTCCATGACGTACTCGCCGCGGTTGGCGGCAGCGACATAGGCCTTGCGCCGCATGTAGTAATCGGCAACATGAATTTCGTATTCGGCCATGTTGTTGCGCAGGTGGATGATGCGCTGCGCCGAATCGATGGCATAGATGCTGTTCGGATAGAGTTTGATCAGCTGACTGAAGTCGTCGTAGGCGGCACGCATGGTAAAGGTGTCGCGCTCGGCCGGTTCCTGGGGCAGGTAACGCCCGACGATCGATTTGCCGCGGTTGTAATTGATCAGTCCCTTGAGATACCAGGCATAGTCAACGTTGGGGTGGCGCGGGTATATCTTGATGAAGCGGTCAGCAGCCGCGATGGCCAGGTCGGGTTCCTCGTACTTGTAGTAGGCATAGGCGATTTCAAGTTCTGCCTGCTGTGCATAGCGGCCAAAGGGATAGCGCGCCTGCAGGATCTCGAAATACTCGATGGCCTTTTCGTAATTCTTCTCGGCCAGTTTTTCCTTGGCCTCGGAATACAGCTGGTTGGCAGACCAGTCCGAGGTTTCGTCGATCGCGTCCTTGAACCAGGAACAACCGGACGTGGACAGAATGAGTACCGCCAGTAAAAAACTCGACAAACGCATGGGCTTAATGTGTCAAAATTGTTCGATATCAAGGGGCCTGCAGCTGCAGGCGGCGAAAGTATAACCCAAAGTTGAATAAATAATGCCGCAACATGTACAGCTTGAACTGACAATTCCCGGGGAGATGCGCGGCCGGCGTCTGGACCAGGCGCTGGCGGAGCTGGTCAGTGAGTATTCGCGCAGCCGCCTGCAGCAATGGATCCGCGGCGGCCAGGTGATGCTTGATGAGCGTCTGCCGCAAGTCAGGGAAAAGGTCGTGGGTGGCGAGACTGTCCGCATTGATGCGGTCATCGAGGAGCAGACAGCCAACGCGGCTGAGCCCATCCCGCTGGACATTGTCCATGAAGACGCTGACCTGCTGGTGATCAACAAGCCGGCCGGGCTGGTGGTGCACCCGGCGGTCGGTAATCCGGCCGGTACGCTGCTGAATGCACTGTTGCATCATGATGCCCGGCTGGCCGGTCTGCCCAGGGCGGGCATTGTGCACCGGCTTGATAAAAGCACCAGTGGACTGATGGTGGTGGCGCGCAACCTGACCGCGCACAAGCGGCTGGTTGATGCCTTGCAGGCGCGCGAGGTAAAACGCGAGTATCTAGCCGTGGTAAACAGCGTGCTGACGGCCGGTGGCTGTATTGATGCACCGATTGGCCGGCATCCGGTCGATCGCAAACGCATGGCCGTGGTGAGTGGCGGCAAGGCATCGGTGACGCACTATCGGGTGGAAGAACGTTTTCGGGCACATACCCTGGTGCGGGTGCAGCTGGAGACCGGTCGCACCCACCAGATACGTGTACACATGGCCTACCGGCACTATCCGGTCGTCGGTGACCCTGTCTATGGCGGGCGACTGCGGTTACCGAAGTCCGCCGACGACACATGTGATTGCCGTCCTGTCCGGCTTCAGGCGGCAGGCGCTTGCACGCCACACAGTTGACGCTCGAGCATCCCGTGAGTGGCGAGACGCTGAGCTGGCACGCAGATGTGCCGCCGGACATGGCGCAGTTGATTGAGGTACTGCGGCACGATGCCAGGGAGCACGCCAGTGATTGAAGACTGGATTCTGCCCGACTGGCCGGCTGCACCCCGGGTGCGTGCCGTGTGCACGACGCGTCACGGCGGTGTCAGCACGGGACCCTATCGCCAGTATGAATCCGGCTGACCATGTTGGTGATGATCCGGCCGCCGTACTGGCCAATCGCAGCACGCTTCAGCAGGTGTTGCAACTGCCCGCGCCGCCGTGCTGGTTACAGCAGGTCCATGGCACCACCGTGATCGATGCCGGAGAGGCTGTTGCCGCCGGCGAGGCCCCGGTTGCTGATGCAGCCTGGTAGCTCACAGCCGGGCGTTGTCTGTGCGGTGCTAACCGCAGATTGTCTGCCGGTACTGTTGTGTGACACGGCCGGCCGGCACGTTGCTGCGCTGCATGCCGGGTGGCGCGGACTGGCGGCCGGCGTAATCGAGCAGACCATTGAGGCGCATGCAGCTACCGGGAGAGAGCTTGCTGGCGTGGTTCGGACCGGCCATCGGCCCAGCGGCCTACCAGGTGGGTGACGAGGTGCGCGAGACCTTTTTGACGCATGACAGGCAGGCGAATGCGGCCTTCCAGCCCGGCCCGGATGGCCGCTGGATGGCCGATTTATACCTGCTGGCCCGGCAACGACTGGCTGAGCGTGGCGTGACAGCCGTCTACGGTGGTCATGAGTGCAGTTTTACCGACGCGGAGCGGTTTTTCTCCTATCGACGCGACGGCGTCACCGGTCGCATGGCGACACTCATCTGGCTGCAAGCCTGACAGCTGACGGCCAGCCTTTCAGTCGTGCAGGTAGGGTATGATGTGCGCCGCATCAATACCCGGAATAACTGAATGCCCCTGATTGTCTGGATCGTCATCTTCTGCCTGCTGGGTGGCCTGCTGAGCGTGCTGGCCGCGGCACTGTTTCTGGTGCTGCGCGAGTCCCTGCGTAATCACATCCTGCCGCACCTGGTGAGTTTTGCGACCGGTGCCTTGCTGGGTGCCGCCTTTCTGGGGCTGTTGCCGCACGCGCTGGCATCCGTTGAACAGCAGCGATACCCATGTGATTCCTATGGCGGTATTGCTGGGCTTGCTGGGGTTCTTCGTGCTGGAGAAACTGGTGTTGTGGCGTCATTGCCATGCCGATCATTGCGAAGTGCATGCGCCCGACCAGCAGAGCCGTGATCACTCAACCGGTGCCATGATCCTGATTGGCGACAGCCTGCACAATTTTCTCGATGGCATCCTGATCGCAGCGGCCTTTCTGACCGATATCCACCTGGGCATTGTCACCAGCCTGGCGGTTGCTGCGCACGAGATACCGCAGGAGGTGGGTGATTTTGCCGTGCTGTTGCACAGCGGCTTTTCCCGCAGCCGTGCATTCCTCTATAACGTGCTGACCAGCCTGACGACGGTCATCGGTGGTGTGCTGTCCTATTTTGCCTTGCAGCCAATGCAGGCAGCGCTGCCTTATATACTCGCGATCGCGGCATCGAGCTTTATCTATATTGCCGTCGCCGACCTGATCCCCACGCTGCACCAGCGGGTCGAGGGCAAGGCCGCCCTGCAGCAGGTGCTGTTGATTGCCGCCGGGATACTGCTGATCTATTCCACCCATTCGACGTTGCACTAACGATGTTCTGGCACTCACTCCCTGATATATGGTGTAGCCGCGCCTGTCACTGCGCGGCGATCCATGGTTGTTAGCATGCCACGATATCGCGCCGAGGCCGGACACCATCGCGGCCGTGCATCCACTGCCTGCAGCTGTGTCAAGGTACGGCAGGGGCCATACAGGCACTTGAAAGCCCCCCGAATAAACCCCACCTATACAGGTATATCTTCAGTGACATGCGGAGTGCAGTTTTATGCGAATGGACAAAATGACAAGCAAGTTTCAGCAGGCGCTGGCCGATGCGCAGAGCCTGGCGGTCGGTCGCGACCACCAGTTTATCGAGCCGGCCCACGTGATGATCGCCCTGCTGGACCAGGAGGGCGGTACCGTGCGTCACCTGCTGGTGCAGTCGGATGTGAATGTAAACCTGTTGCGCTCGCAACTGGGTGAGCAGCTGGACCAGATTGCACAGGTCGAGGGGACTGCCGGTGAGGTACATATTTCCAATGATCTCGGGCGGTTGTTGAATGTTACTGACAAACTGGCTCAACAGCGCAAGGACAGCTACATCTCCAGTGAACTGTTTGTCCTGGCCGCACTCCAGGACAAGGGCGGCGTCGGCGAGTTGTTGCGCAAGGCCGGGGCCAGCAAGCAACTGGTCGAGCAGGCCATCGATCAACTCAGGGGTGGCCAGCAGGTGAATGACCCGAATGCCGAGGACCAGCGCCAGGCGCTGGAAAAATACACCATCGATGTGACCGAGCGTGCCGAGCAGGGCAAGCTCGATCCGGTCATCGGACGGGATGACGAAATTCGCCGCACCATCCAGGTGCTGCAGCGCCGTACCAAGAACAACCCGGTGCTGATCGGTGAACCCGGCGTCGGCAAGACCGCCATTGTCGAGGGGCTGGCGCAGCGAATTATTAATGGAGAAGTTCCTGAAGGTCTCAATGGCAAGCGATTGTTATCGCTGGATATGGGAGCGCTGATCGCCGGGGCAAAATTCCGTGGTGAATTTGAGGAACGCCTCAAGGGCGTCCTGAATGACCTGGCAAAACAGGAAGGTCAGGTCATCCTGTTTATCGACGAGTTGCATACCATGGTGGGTGCCGGCAAGGCCGAGGGGTCCATGGATGCCGGCAACATGCTGAAGCCGGCACTGGCGCGGGGTGAACTGCATTGCGTGGGTGCGACCACGCTGGATGAATATCGCAAGTACGTCGAGAAGGATGCGGCACTGGAACGGCGTTTCCAGAAGGTGCTGGTGGATGAACCCAGCGTCGAGGACACCATCGCGATTCTGCGTGGCCTGAAAGAGCGCTATGAGGTTCACCACGGCGTCGATATTACCGATCCGGCAATCGTCGCCGCCGCCACCCTGTCACACCGCTATATCACTGACCGGCAACTGCCGGACAAGGCCATTGACCTGATTGATGAAGCCGCCAGCCGCATTCGCATGGAGATTGATTCCAAGCCTGAATCCATGGACCGCCTCGAGCGGCGCCTGATCCAGCTGAAGATTGAACGTGAGGCGCTGAGGAAAGAATCCGATGAGGCCTCGAAAAAACGGCTCGACAATCTGCAGGAGGAGATTGCCGAGCTGGAACGTGAATTTTCAGACCTGGAAGAAATCTGGAAGTCCGAAAAAGCCATCGTGCAGGGTACCAGTCATATCAAGGAAGCGCTTGAACGTGCGCGCCTGGAACTTGAAACCGCCCACCGTGCCGGTGACCTTGCGCGTGCCTCCGAACTGCAGTACGGACGCATCCCGGAACTGGAAAAGCAGCTGGCGCAGGCCGACCAGGCCGAGTCGCAGGATATGAAATTGCTGCGCAACAAGGTGGGTGAGGAAGAGATCGCCGAGGTGGTCTCGAAATGGACCGGTATACCCGTGTCCAAGATGCTGGAAGGCGAGCGTGAAAAACTGTTGCGCATGGAAGAGGGCCTGCAGGCCCGCGTGGTCGGACAGAGCGAGGCCGTGAAGGTCGGTGTCGGATGCGATTCGTCGTTCTCGTGCCGGCTTGTCCGATCCCAACCGGCCGAACGGTTCCTTCCTGTTTCTCGGGCCTACCGGTGTCGGTAAAACCGAACTGACCAAGGCGCTGGCCAATTTCCTGTTTGATACCGATGAAGCCATGGTGCGCATCGATATGTCAGAGTTCATGGAGAAGCATTCGGTTGCGCGCTTGATCGGTGCTCCCCCGGGTTACGTCGGCTACGAGGAGGGTGGCTACCTGACGGAGGCGGTGCGGCGCAAGCCGTATTCCGTCATCCTGCTGGATGAAATCGAGAAGGCGCACCCGGATGTGTTTAACGTCCTGTTGCAGGTGCTGGATGACGGCCGCCTGACGGATGGCCAGGGCCGCACGGTCGATTTTCGCAATACCGTCATTGTCATGACCTCAAACCTCGGTAGCCAGATGATCCAGGAAATGTCCGGTGTCGAAAACTATGACGCGATGAAAGCGGCGGTCATGGAGATCGTCGGGACTCACTTCCGCCCCGAGTTCATCAACCGCATTGACGATGTTGTGGTGTTTCATCCGCTTGACCGCGAGCAGATTCGTGCCATTGCCGGGCTGCAGACCGAGATTCTTCGCAAGCGGCTGCTGGAGCGTGATATCGGTCTGGTGATGACCGATGCGGCCCTGGATCAGCTGGGTGCCGCCGGTTTTGATCCGGTGTACGGCGCACGGCCACTGAAACGTGCAATACAGAGCCAGCTTGAGAATCCGCTGGCCCAGGCAATACTGGCGGGCCGCTTTGGTCCCGGCAGTCAGGTGCAGGTGGATGCCCGCGATGGGCGGCTGGTGTTTTCAGAGGGGCAAGGAAGCAGCGCCTCGGCGGCATAAGCGGGCTGTCTACCCGACCTTGTTGAGCACCTTGTCCAGCAGGCGATTACTGAGCACCCGTTTCAGGAACCCGAACAGGTAGGTAGGAAAGGTGACGTAATAACGTGCCCTGGGGCGACGGCTTTCCAGGGCATGGATGACTTTCCTGAGGACGGCCTCCGGCGGCAGGGTGAACGGTACTGCCGGGCCCTTCGTTTTCAGGCGGGCCTCCATCGCCAGGTACCTGTCGCGGTGCACGCTGCTGTCGGGGTCGATGTTTTCCTGGTAGGCCCTGAACGCATTTTCCCGGAAGCGACTGGTCACCGGCCCGGGTTCTACCAGTGACACATGAATGTCCGTGCCCATGAGTTCCAGACGCAGGGTATCGGTCAGGCCTTCCAGGGCATACTTGCTGGCGTTGTAGGCGCCGCGGTAGCGTAGCGCGACAAATCCCAGTACCGAACTGTTCTGCATAATCCGGCCATGCCCCTGGCGACGCATCACCGGCAGCACCCGATTGGTCAGTTCGTGCCAGCCGAACAGGTTGGTTTCAAATTGCGCCCGCAACACATCACGCGACAGGTCTTCGACCGCACCGGGCTGTCCATAGGCGCCATTATTGAACAGGGCATCGAGTGTGCCGCGGGTTCGCGCAAGAATTTCATCAACGGCGCTCGCAATCGAGACAGAGTCGGTCAGGTCCAGTCGCAGGCTTTCAAAGTCGTCGTCACGGAGTCGTTGTACGTCGCTCTCCTTGCGGGCGGTTGCAAACACCCGGTAACCACGTGTTTTCAAACCCCGGGCAACACACAGTCCGATGCCGGATGAGCAGCCAGTGATTAGAATTGATTTCTCAGGCATGTAGTGTAAGCTTGTTGTTGCTATCCGTGTTGCCGTTGAATCGCTGCCGTTGTCTTGCAGGCCCCTTGCAGCGCCCGGTGTGCACTGTGCCTTGAATCCTAAATGAAAAATGCTTGAATGCTGTGAGTGCATTACATTAGTATCGTCGCACTAATTAACTAAAGTACGCTAAATTAAGTTCGCTAATTCTGGAGGGGATCGAATGAATAATAAAGGGTTATTGGCTATCGCTGCTTCTGCCTGTCTCGCAATGCTGTCGCAGGCTGCCGTTGCGGCCAAGGGCTTTAGCTATACCTACGTCGATGGCGGGTACCGGGGGTACGCGCCGATTCAGTCGATGCGGACGGTCTGGCCGCAAACCTGTCATTCGGCGCGACGGATTACATCATGGTGCTGGCCGGTTATTCACACCTCTGGCAGGACAAGGCCGAAGGGTTCTCCAGTGTGGATGTCCAGGTTGACCGAATTCACTATCGGTGGTGGCGGACATTACTCCATCACGGACCGCATTGACCTGGTGGGTTCCGTGGTTTACGTCAATGAGCAGTCTACCGGCAAGGCAAAGTACCCGGGTGAATCCAGCAAGAGCCGCATCAAGGGTACAAGAGAAGGCTACGAGATCGGTGTTTCCGGGCGTATCCGTGCCATGGACAAACTGGAGTTAACACCGCTGGTTGTTTACCGTAATGTGGCTGACTATTCGGACACCGGTTTTGGCCTTGATGCGATCTACAGTTTCACAAGGACTGGTCGGTGCGCGGTAATGCGACCTACTTTAACGATGACAGTGCCACCAACCTGTTCCTGGGTGTAAGGTTTGACATGTAATTCCGTCTTGCGTTTTTCTATTTCTGAACCCGCCGACTGGCGGGTTTTTTATGCCTGCAGGGACGCAGGTACATCGTGGAGCGCAGGGATGCGCGTGAGCGATGCGGGACAGTGCTGCTGTTTTCAGCGCACTATGGCGGTTGCTGGATGCCTGCCTGTTCAAGGCGTGATTCTTCCTGTTGCAACGCCCACAGTCTTGCATAGGCACCGCCGCTGGCAATGAGTTGCTGGTGAACCCCCGACTCGATAATGCGGCCACTGTCCATGACCAGGATGTTGTCGGCATCGACGATGGTCGAAAGTCGGTGCGCAATGACCAGGCTGGTGTGGTGGGCGGCCGCTTCGCGCAGGGCAACCAGGATGGCCTGCTCGGAATGGGAATCGAGACTGGAGGTGGCCTCGTCAAAGACCAGTATCCGCGGATTCTTGAGTACCGCGCGGGCGATGGCAACGCGCTGCTTTTCACCACCCGACAGCTTCAGGCCGCGCTCGCCGACGACGGTGTCATAACCCTGAGGCAGGTCCGCGATGAAGTCTGCGAGATGCGCCAGTCGTGCCGCCTGTTCGATCTCCTCGTGGCTGGCCCCCGGTCTCGCATAGGCAATGTTGTAGCGCAGTGATTCGTTAAACAGCACCGTATCCTGGGGCACGATACCGATGGCCTGACGCAGGCTGTCCTGGGTGACTTCGCTGATATCCTGGTTATTGACCAGAATTCTGCCCGACTGAGGTCGTAGAAACGGAACAGCAGTCGTGCCAGCGTGGATTTACCCGCACCACTGGGGCCGACAATGGCGACTTTCTCACCCGCTGCAATGCTGAAACTGATGTCATGCAGGATCGGGCGCCGGGCATCGTAGGCAAAGGAAACATGTTCAAAACGGACGTCGGCGCTGCCCGCATCCAGCGGCCTGGCACCCGGCCGGTCAACGATCTCGGGTTCCTGGTCAAGCACATCGAACATCAGGTGCATGTCAGTCAGCGCATGTTTTAACTGGCTGTAAACGATGCCCAGGAAATTGAGCGGTATGAAGAGCTGCAACAGGAAGGCATTGACCAGCACCAGGTCGCCCAGTGTCATGTTGCCGTCGACCACGCCCCGGGCAGCCATGATCATGATAGCCGTGACCCCCGCCGCGATGATGAAGGCCTGTCCGAAATTGAGTGCGGACAGGGAGGTCTGGCTGTTGACTGCCTCGGATTCCCAGTGTTTCAGGCTTTCATCATAGCGTTGCAGCTCGTAGTGCTCATTACCGAAATATTTTACTGTTTCATAATTCAGCAGGCTGTCAATGGCCTGTGTATTTGCCTCGGAATCAAACCTGTTCATCGATACCCGGAATTTCATGCGCCATTCCGTGATGCTCATGGTAAAGGCGATATAAATGACAACCGCCAGCAGTGTCACCAGCGTGAACCAGATGTCATAGCGGGACAGCAGGATGACGGCCACCAGGGTAATCTCCACCAGTGTGGGCAGGATGCTGAATACCATGTAGTTCATCAGCGAGCTGACGCTGCGTGTGCCACGGTCAATGTCACGGGAAAGGCCGCCGGTTTTTCTTTCCAGGTGATAACGCAGGGATAATTTATGCAGGTGTTCGAGTACCTTCAGACGAAACACTGCGCATGGCGCCATGGCGGACGCGCGCGAACACGGCATCGCGCAGTTCGTTGAACAGGGAACTGGCCAGTCGCAACGCGCCGTATACAAGCAGCAAGGCAAGCGGCAGCACCAGCCGGCTGTGTTCGCCTGCATCGAGGCTGTCGACGATGTCCTTGAGCACCAGCGGGACGCCGACGTTGGCAACCTTGGCCAGCACCAGGAAAGCCCAGCGACAGCAGCACCCGGCCCCGGTAATTCCACAAAAACGGGGTCAGTGCCCGTAAGGTACTGAAGTCGTTACCGGCGGTGCCGGGCAGGGTGGTCGGGCGTGTATGCATAGTGCAGATTCGCTGCTGGTGGAATGGCAGGGGGCCCCATTGTCACAGATTCCGGGATGCCGAGATAGCACCCGTCATGCTGTCCAAGTGGTTGTTTTCGCGGTTATTCCGGGCTATCACCTTGCTGCCAATGATCTGTATAATGCGGCAGCCCTAAATGTCAGTAACTATGGATTTTTCAGAATAATCATGCCGATTTACGAGTACCAGTGTGCAGCCTGCGGGCATCGCTTTGAAACCCTGCAGAAGATCAGTGACAAGCCGTTCAGTACCTGCCCCGATTGCGGCAAGGATGCCCTGACGAAGCTGGTTTCCGCCTCTGCCTTCCGTCTCAAGGGGGGCGGCTGGTACGAGACAGACTTCAAGACGGGCAACAAGAAGAATGTTGCAGAAGCGGACAAAAAAACCAAAACGGACACCAAGAAAGACGCTGCAACCAAACCGGCTGACACCTCGGCAAAAAAGAAAGCCAGCAGTTCGGACTGATTGGCAGCCGCGTCCTGAGCCCATTCCTTTTCGCCCCTTTGCATGACTGAATACCGGGAACTAACTATGCGCAGTATTTACTGTGGTGAACTGAACGAGTCCTGCCTTGACCAGGAAGTAACCCTGTGCGGCTGGGTGCACCGTCGCCGTGATCACGGTGGCGTGATTTTCGTTGACCTGCGCGACCACACCGGCCTGCTGCAGGTGGTGTTTGACCCGGATACTGCCGAGACCTTTGCGCTGGCGGAAAGTGTTCGCAATGAATATGTGCTGCAGGTGCAGGGCCGCGTCAGGCGTCGCCCGGAGGGTACCGTTAATGCGGATATGCCAACCGGACAGGTGGAGGTTCTGGGTGTGGTGCTGACACGTGCTGAACAGCGGCGGCGACCCCCCCGTTCCAGCTCGATGACCAGGATGTTCAGGAGGAGACCCGCCTGCGTTACCGTTATATCGATCTGCGCCGGCCGGAGATGCAGCAAAAGCTGCGCCTGCGCGCGCGTATTACCCATGCCATGCGCAGCTTTCTCGATGCGCATGGTTTTATCGATGTAGAAACACCGATCCTGACGCGCTCGACGCCGGAAGGGGCGCGTGACTACCTGGTTCCCAGCCGCACGCATCCCGGTGAATTTTTTGCGCTGCCGCAATCGCCGCAACTGTTCAAGCAGTTGCTGATGATGAGCGGCATGGATCGTTATTACCAGATTGCACGCTGTTTCCGTGACGAAGATCTGCGCGCTGACCGCCAGCCGGAATTTACCCAGCTGGATATCGAAACCTCGTTCCTGAACGAGGATGACATCATGTCCCTGATGGAGACCATGGTGCGTGAGCTGTTCAGGGAGGTGCTGGATGTAGCCTTGCCGGATCCTTTTCCGCGCATGAGCTATGCCGAATCGATGCAGCGTTTTGGTACGGATCGCCCGGACCTGCGTATTCCGCTGCAGCTGGTGGACCTGGGTGATGTGATGCAGGCGGTCGAGTTCAAGGTGTTCTCCGGTCCGGCCAATGATCCCGATGGCCGCATTGCCGCCCTGCGTGTTCCCGGCGGGTGCGATATCAGCCGCAAGGATATTGATGGCTATACCCAGTATGTCAGCCAGTACGGTGCGCGCGGACTTGCCTATATAAAGGTCAATGATGTCGCCGCCGGCCGCGACGGACTGCAGTCACCGATATTGAAGTTCCTGCCGGATGACGTGGTTGCAGCCATTGTCGACGCGCACCGGCGTGGAAAACGGCGACCTGATCTTTTTCGGTGCTGACAGAACCACGATTGTCAATGAATCGCTGGGTGCGCTGCGCGTCAAGCTCGGGCATGACCTTGGCATGGTTGCGGGCGACTGGGAACCGGTCTGGGTCGTCGATTTCCCCATGTTCGAACGGGATGCGAAAAGCAATCGCTGGATGGCGCTGCATCACCCGTTCACGGCACCGAAGAGTGATGATCCTGAGGCGCTGGCAGCCGATCCCGGTGCCAGCCTGTCGCGTGCCTATGACATGGTGCTCAATGGCACCGAGCTGGGTGGCGGCTCGATCCGTATTCATCGCACCGATATGCAGCAGGCGGTGCTGAAGCTGCTGGGTATCGAGGAGCAGGAGGCCCGCGACAAGTTCGGTTTCCTGCTGGATGCCCTCAAGTATGGTTGTCCCCCGCACGGCGGGCTCGCCTTTGGTCTGGATCGACTGGTGATGTTGATGACGGGAGCGACCTCGATCCGCGAAGTCATGGCCTTCCCGAAGACACAGACAGCGGCCTGCCCGCTGACCCAGGCCCCGTCGGCTGTCGCACAGGGGCAACTGATCGAGCTGGGTATCCATCTGCACAAACCACCACCCCAGGCGAATGCCGGATAGCGTCGTTCTGGTCCACGGCATCTGGATGACCGGTCTTGAGCTGGGACTCCTCGCACGGCGGCTGCGTGACTGCGGCTATCGAACCGTCCTGTTTCGCTATCACTCCCTGCTCAATACGGTTGCGCAGAATGCGTCGCTATTGCGTCAGCGTATCAATGAACTGGGCAATTCGCGTGTGCACCTGGTGGGACACAGCCTGGGCGGCCTGGTGATCCTGCAGGCGCTGCAGGACCAGCCTGATCTGGTCGAGGGACGTATTGTGCTGCTGGGCAGTCCGGTCAAGGGCAGTGTCATCGCGCAACGCCTGCATCGTTACCGGCTGTCTCGCTGGCTGATCGGCAACAGTGGCAAGCAGGCCCTGCTGGGCGGCGGGCCTCGCTGGCGGGGGCGCAATCGCTGGGTGTCATCAATGGTACCCGACCGGTCGGTGTCGGGCGATTGCTGGGCGGATTTGACGGGCCTAATGACGGCACCGTGGCGGTGTCAGAGACGCTGCTGGAAAATGTCTCCGCGTCGCTGTCTTTCCATAGCAGCCATTTTGGCCTGCTGGCCTCGAACGCCGTCGCCGCGTCCGTGTGTGCGTTTCTCGGGCAGGGAGATTTCAGTGATTAATCCTGCCAGCAACGAAACGGAAACCAACTTTCGCCGAGTGCCGGAAATACCGGTTTTTTAGCCACGGAATCCACGGAAGGACACGGAAATATTTTTTGTACGGCTCTTATTCTTTCGAGTTCTTCCGTGGATTCCGTGGCCATATTGACTGTCCTTGAGACGGCCCGGTTATGCGCTATAACTCTGCCTGGCAGCAGTGCTAAGATACCGCCATTCCGTTATTTGAGGTAAATCTACAATGGCAGGACACAGTAAATGGGCCAACATACAACACCGCAAAAATGCCCAGGATGCCAAGCGCGGCAAGCTGTTTACCAAGCTGATCCGCGAGATCACCGTGGCGGCCCGGGCGGGCGATCCGGATCCTGCCGCTAACCCGCGCCTGCGGCTGGCGGTCGACAAGGCGCTCAGCGCCAACATGACCAAGGACACCATAGAACGTGCCATCAAGCGGGGTTCGGGTGCACAGGATGGCGAAAATTTCGAAGAGGTGCGTTACGAAGGCTATGGTCCGGGTGGCGTGGCCGTGATGGTCGACTGTGTCACCGACAATCGCAACCGCACCGTTGCCGAGGTGCGTCATGCCTTTAGCAAGGCCGGTGGCAACCTCGGCACCGATGGCTCGGTGGCCTACCAGTTCAGCAAGGCCGGAATACTCAGTTACCCGAGCGGCAGTGACGAGGACCAGATCATGGAAGCGGCACTGGAGGCGGGTGCAGAGGATGTGCTGGACTATGACGATGGCTCGGTGGACGTGCTGACAGAACCGGATAATTTTGTGGATATCAAGGCGGCCATGGTTGCCGCCGGGCTGGCGCCCGAGCAGGCCGAGGTGACCATGCGCGCGGCCAACACCCTGTCGCTGGAACTGGATGATGCCGAGAAGATGATCCGCCTGCTGGAGCGGCTGGAAGATCTCGATGACGTGCAGGAGGTCTATTCCAATGCAGATATTTCCGAAGATATCCTTGAACAGCTGGGCTAGTACTTTGTGACTGATATTGATCACACCCCATGACCCGCATCCTCGGCATTGATCCCGGCTCCCGGGTGACGGGATACGGCATTATCGATCAGGCCGGGCAACAGCTCCGCTATGTCGCCAGCGGCTGCATCCGTACCGGCGGCGGCTCACTGGCCGAGCGGCTGGGTATCATCTTTTCAGGTGTCAGCAGCATCATCCAGGAATACCTGCCGCAAGAAATGGCCATCGAGCGGGTGTTTATGAACAAGAATGCCGATTCTGCGCTGAAACTGGGGCAGGCGCGTGGTGCGGCCATCTGCGCCAGTGTGCACCGGGATGTTCCGGTGGATGAATATGCCGCACGTGAAATCAAGCAGGCCATCGTCGGCAACGGTGGCGCGACCAAGGAGCAGCTGCAGCACATGATCTGCGTGCTGCTGTCGTTGCAGAAAAAACCACAAGCCGATGCGGCAGATGCCCTCGGGGTGGCGGTCTGTCATGGCCACCAGCGGGAAACCCGGCGTCGCCTGGCAGCCGCACAGTCGCTTCGCGGGGAGGTGGTCTCATGATCGGTTTGTTGCGCGGCAAGATTCTTGGCAAGCAACCACCGCGTTTGTTGCTGGACGTGCACGGTGTGGGCTATGAAATCGATGCCCCCATGACCACCTTCTACGAACTGCCGGAGGTCGGCGCCGAGGTAACCCTGTTTACCCATCTTGCCGTGCGTGAGGATGCGCATACCCTGTATGGTTTTACCACGCTCACCGATCGGGACCTGTTCCGCAGCCTGTTGAAGGTCAACGGGGTCGGTGCGCGACTGGCACTGGGTATTCTCTCCGGCATGGATACCCGCACATTTATCGCCTGTGTGCAGGGTGGTGACGCCAGTGCACTGGTCAGGCTTCCCGGCATCGGCAAGAAAACAGCCGAACGACTGATCATTGAACTGCGTGACCGGCTCGATGCGTCCATGATGCCCGCCAAGGCGGTGCCGGGCGCTGTGCGATCGATGACTGCGAGTCCCGTGGAAGAGGCGGTCAGTGCCCTGGTGGGGCTGGGTTATAAACCACAGGAGGCCAGCAGGATGGTGCGTGTCATCGATACCACCGACATGTCTTCCGAAGACATCATTCGCAGTGCCTTGCAGACGACGCTGCAGTAAGCGCGCGATATCCGCGCAATCACTTGATTTAGTGTACGCCAGAACCGACACTACGCTCCCATGATTGAAGCCGATCGACTGGTCACGCCGGAAAGTTCCAGAGAGGACGAGGTGCTTGACCGCGCCGTCCGTCCAAAGTTCCTGGCGGATTACGTGGGTCAGCCGCAAGTATCTGAACAGATGGAGATATTTATCCAGGCGGCGAAAGGGCGGGGCGACGCCCTGGACCATACCCTGATCTTTGGTCCGCCCGGGACTGGGCAAGACCACGCTGGCGCATATCATTGCCAACGA
Source organism: uncultured Gammaproteobacteria bacterium (assembly GCA_963701505.1). Lineage (GTDB taxonomy): Bacteria > Pseudomonadota > Gammaproteobacteria > UBA9214 > UBA9214 > UBA9214. The sequence continues at coordinate 112,162 of CAVOZZ010000010.1, read as the reverse complement.
AATCGGCGTCAACCTGCGCCACACCTCCGGCCCGGTGCTGGAGCGTGCCGGTGACCTGGTCGCACTGCTGACCAATCTTGAACCCAATGATGTCCTGTTCGTCGACGAGATCCATCGCCTCAGCCCGGTGGTCGAGGAGATTCTCTACCCGGCCATGGAGGACTACCAGCTGGACATCATGATTGGCGAGGGACCGGCGGCCCGTTCCATCAAGCTGGATTTGCCACCCTTTACCCTGGTGGGCGCCACCACGCGTGCCGGTCTGCTGACCTCGCCGCTGCGCGACCGCTTCGGCATTGTGCAGCGGCTGGAATTTTATGCGGCCGCCGATCTGGCGTCTATCCTGCGGCGCGCCGCCGGCATACTGGGTATTGTCGATGGACAGCGCGGGGGCCATGGAACTGGCACGCCGCTCGCGCGGTACCCCGCGCATTGCCAACCGCCTGTTGCGACGGGTACGTGACTATGCCGAGGTCAAGGCGGATGGGCGGGTGACACAGGCGATCGCCGAACGGGCCATGGCGATGTTGAATGTCGATGCGCTGGGTTTTGATGCGCAGGACCGTAAATTACTGCAGACCATTATTGAAAAGTTCGATGGCGGGCCGGTAGGTGTCGACAATCTGTCGGCTGCGATCGGTGAGGAGCGCGGTACCATCGAAGATGTCCTCGAGCCGTACCTGATCCAGCAGGGCTTTATCATGCGCACCCCGCGTGGACGCATTGCAACCCGTAATGCCTACCTGCATTGTGGCCTCAAACCACCGCTTTCACAGGCCGCGAATCACTGGAGTTATATTCTGACGAATCGGCTGAGGGCGTTCCGCACTGACGATTGCATGGCCGTATTGTTTTCACATTTTTCTGCTATCACCGCTGCCGCCTCAATAAATTCCTCGCCCGGGGAATTTGCTGCAGGTTTTGTGGTCTCTACAGCCGTCCCGGAGTCCTGAGTCCGGTGTCCACGTTTGAATGGCCGATACGCGTTTATTACGAAGACACCGACAGCGGTGGTGTTGTTTACTACGCCAATTACCTGCGCTTTCATGGAGCGTGCGCGCACCGAGTGGTTGCGGTGCGCTGGGCTTCGAGCAGGACCGCCTGAGCAGGGACGAGGGTACTGTGTTTGTCGTGCGCTCGGCCAGTATCGAATTTTTGCGGCCGGCGCGGTTCAATGACCTGCTCACCGTGATTAGCGGATTGCAGCATCGCGGGCGCGCCAGTTTGACCTTTACCACAGAACATCATCCGGCAGCACGAGGCGTCGCAGCCCTGCTGTACCGGCAAGGTGAAGATAGCCTGCGTTAATGCAGACTCGTTTCGGCCACAACCCATACCCGAACCACTTTTGAAGGAGCTAGCGGATGTCGACTGACATGTCCTTTTTTCACCTGATCAGCGGCGCCAGCCTGGTGGTGCAACTGGTCATGTTGCTGTTACTGGTGGTGTCCATGGTGTCATGGACCATGATTTTCAGGCGTCGCAGTGTCCTCAAGGAGGCGCGCCTCGCGGCGGATGAATTTGAAGACCGCTTCTGGTCCGGTGGTGATCTGGCCGCTCTGTTTCGCGAAGTAACGGCTCAATCGGAGCATGCCATTGGCATGGCCGGTATCTTCCAGACCGGCTTTAGTGAGTATGCACGCCTGCGCAAGCAGCCGGGTACCGATCCGCGAACCGTGGTCGAGGGTGCGCAGCGCGTGATGCGCGTGGCCCTGTCGCGGGAGACGGATGACCTGGAAACCCATTTGTCGTTTCTGGCGACTGTCGGCTCGACCAGCCCCTATGTGGGCCTGTTCGGTACGGTGTGGGGCATCATGAACTCGTTCCGCGGCCTCGGCAATGCGCAACAGGCGACACTGTCCATGGTTGCGCCCGGTATCGCCGAGGCACTGATAGCCACGGCCATGGGTCTGTTTGCCGCCATTCCCGCGGTCATTGCCTATAACCGCTATTCCAATGATGTGGAGCGTCTGATTAACCGCTACGACAACTTCCTCGAGGAGTTCTCCACCATCCTGCAACGACAGGCCCATGTCTGAGCGACGCATGGCAGGAGGGTATATTAAGGCATGGCCCGCCAACGTGTTCGTAAACGCCCCATGGCCGACATCAACGTCGTGCCGTATATCGATGTCATGCTGGTGATGCTGGTGATCTTTATGATCACGGCACCGCTGCTGACCCAGGGTGTGCAGGTCGAGCTGCCGGAGGCCGCGGCCGAGCCCATCGATGAGGCCGACAAGGAGCCGCTGGTCGTCAACGTGGACGCCGCCGGTAACCTGTACCTCAATGTCGGTGAAACACCCGAGGAGCCGCTGGACAGCGAGACGCTGATGCAGAATGTGGCCGCGGTGTTGCGGCGTCAGCCGCAGAAGTCGGTGCTGGTGCGCGGTGATCATGCCGTGGACTACGGCACGGTGGTGTCTGCCATGGTGCTGTTGCAGCAGGCGGGTGTACCGAGCGTGGGACTGGTCACCGAGCCGCCGGAGCAATAGTCCGTCTATGTGGCAGGCTATTCGTGAAAATCCCCGTGCCGTTACCTACGCGGTACTGATGCATGTGGTGCTGTTGCTGTTGCTGGTCATCAGCCTGGACTGGACGCCGAAGGCCATCAAGCCCGGCACCCACAAGCCTATCCAGGCGGAACTGGTCGACCGCTCGCAGCTGAAGGCGGTCGAGGAGAAGAAACAGGCAGAGCAGCGGCGCATTGCAGAGGAACAGCAAGCGCAAGGCTTCAAGCAGGAGACGCAGCAAAAGGCCGAAGCGGAGCGCAAACAGCAAGGCGGAGCAGGCCGCGAAACAGAAGGCAGAAGCCGAGCAGGACTGCCAAACAAAAGGCGGAGACCGAGCGCAAACAGCAAAGCGGAGCAGGCCGCGAAACAGAAGGCCGAGGCGGAACGCAAGCGCAAGGACGAAGCCGGCGGCAAAACAGAAGGCCGAGGCCGAAGCGCAAGCGCAAGGCAGAACAGGCGGCAAAGGAAAAGGCGCGGCCGAGGAACAGCGCAAAGGAACAGGCCGCAAAGGAGAAGGCGGCAGCCGAGGCGGCGCGTCAGCGTGAAGCGGAGCAGGCACTGCAGGCACAACTGGCAGAAGAGCAGGCGCAGGCACGCGCCGAGCATGCCCTGTCGGGGTATATTCCGCAAATACAGAACAAGATACAGCGTAACTGGCTGCGCCCGGGTGGCAGCGCCGGCGGGACTGAGCTGTCTGATACGGGTAAAATTGATACCGGGTGGCGAAGTGGTTGATGCTAAAGTCGTGCGCAGCAGTGGTGATCCGCTGTTTGACCGCTCTGTTGAGACGGCGGTCCTGAAGGCCTCACCGTTACCGATGCCTGCTGATGTGGCGATGTTTAAATATTTTCGTGAAATAAATTTCAATTTTAATCCTGATACCTAAAGGCAGCGTTTTTACATGACCAGAATCATAAAACTCCTGTTACTCATGAGCGTGATATTTGCCGCTCCCTGTGCGGGCCGCACTGACGATAGAAATTACCCAGGGCATGGAGGGTGCCGTACCGATTGCGGTGGTGCCGTTCGGCTGGCGCGGCAAGGCACCGGCAGCGCCGGAGAACATTGCCGCCATTATTGCCGCCGATCTGAACCGCAGCGGGCGCTTTGAGTCATTGCCGGACCGGGACCTGGTGGCGCATCCCACCACCGCGGAACAGGTGAAGTTCCAGAACTGGCGTATGTTGAATGTCGACAACCTGGTGATCGGGCAGCTTGATGAAACCGGCGACGGGCAGTATTCGGTGCAATTTGAGCTGTTTGATGTGTTCCGCGGCAAACGCCTGACCGGGATCAAGCTTTCCGGCCAGTGCGCGCGACTTGCGCCGGGTAGCGCACCACATCAGCGATATCATCTATGAAACCCTCACCGGTGAGCGTGGCGCCTTCAATACGCAGATTGCCTATGTCACCAGCAGCGGCAGCAGCAAGAACAAGACCTACACCCTGCTGGTGGCGGACTCGGATGGCTACAGTCCGCAGACCATCCTGACCTCGAAGCAGCCATTGATGTCGCCTGCGTGGTCAGCGGATGCCCGCCAGATCGCCTATGTGTCGTTTGAGAACAAGACGGCCGAGATCTATATCCAGGAAGTGACGACCGGTTCGCGCCGCAAGCTGGCTTCGTTCAAGGGAATCAATGGTGCGCCCAGCTGGTCGCCGGATGGCAGGCAGCTGGCACTGACGCTGTCCCGTGACGGTAATCCCGAGATCTACGTGATGAACATCGGTAATGGCGACCTGCAGGCGCCTCACAAACAGTGCCTCCATCGATACCGAGCCTGTCTGGACGCCGGACGGCAAGAGTATCGTTTTCACCTCTGACCGGGGTGGGTCGGCGCAGATTTACCGGGTACCGGCCCGGGGTGGTCAGGCGCAACGGCTGACTTTTGAGGGTAAATACAATGCCGGGGCAGACATCTCGCCGGATGGTCGTAAACTTGCTATGGTTCACGGCGAGGGCGGGGGCTACCGCATCGCGGTGCAGGATCTGGCACTCCGGACTGTTGCGCATATTGACGGATGGACAGCTGGATGAATCCCCGAGTTTTTCACCCAATGGCAGCATGATTATCTATGCGACCGGTGCCGGTAACCGCGAGGTGCTGTCGGCGGTCTCGGTAGACGGACGTTTCCGTCAGCGTCTGTCGTTGCAGGCGGGCAATGTCCGTGAGCCCGTGTGGTCACCGTTTGGCAAGTAATGGTTTTTTCAACTAGGTATTAATGAACAGGTATCCCGGGAGTAAGAAAATGAAGCTCAAGTTAGGCAGTTTTATCGTGTTGGCACTGATGGCTGGTGATCGCCGGTTGTAGTTCGAAGGGGGCACGTCAAGGAGGGTGATGCCTGCCATCGAAGACCGGGGTACCGACGCCGATGGCGGTGCGGTCGCCAGTGGCGCCGGCGGCGGCACGGACTACTCAGGCTATTCGCTGAATGACCCTAACAGTCCGTTGTCACGACGCGTCATCTATTTCGAGTATGACAGTGCCGAAATCACCGACTCGGACCAGGAACTGCTGGTACAGCATGCCGGCTTCCTGGTTGCCAATCCGGGTCAGCACCTCACCCTGGAAGGCAATACGGATGAACGTGGCTCACGTGAATACAACATTGCACTGGGTGATCGGCGCGCACTCTCGGTGCAGCGAATCCTGGAGCTGAATGGTGTCTCTGCCGAGCAGAGTCACGATTGTCAGCTATGGTGAGGAAAAGCCGGCTGCTGAAGGTCACAGTGATGCAGCCTGGCGTCTGAACCGTCGTGTGGAACTGGTGTACTAGGCCATTGCCATGAAAAATTTGTGCACTGCACAGCGCTGCTGTAACGCTGTTGTTTGTCGTGACTGCGGTGTCATCGCCAGTGTTGCTGGCGGATGCGGCTACCGATGCACGGCTCGACAGCATCGAACGCAAACTGGACTCCCGCGGACTGCTGGAGATGTTGAACCGCGTCGAGCAGATGCAGCAGACTATCCAGCAGTTGCGCGGTGATCTTGAAGTACAGGCGCATACCCTGGAAGAGATGCAGCGGCGTTCACGCGAGCAGTACCTTGATCTAGACCGCCGCCTGCAGCAGCTTGAAACCGGTCAGGCCGGCACGCCGTCAATGGACGTTCGACACCTGCACTGGCACCGCTCCCCGTGACGCCTCCGGTAACGCAGGCGCCGACGCGCCGGTGCAGACACCGTGCGTGCAAGACGATACCTGAGACGAGCCGCCACCGGCAACTCCGCCAGCGACGCAGGCCGGAGAACGTGCCGAGTATGAACAGGCGCTTGCCATCCTCAGGGAAGGGCGCTATGCCGAGGCAGCCCAGGCCTTCAATGGTTTCCTGGCAAGCTACCCGGGCAGCAGTTACGCGGACAATGCCAGTTACTGGCTGGGTGAGACCTACTACGTGACCCGTGATTTCGACAGGGCACTGGCGGCATTCAAGGGACTGACTGATAACTATCCGAACAGCCCGAAGGCCCCCGACAGTTACCTGAAGACCGGTTATATCTATTACGAAAAACAGGACTGGGCGGCGGCACGGCAGGCACTGGAGGCCGTGATCAGCGGCTATCCCGGCACCACCGCCGCGCGGCTTGCCGCTGACCGCTTGCAGGCGCATGAAGAGGGACGGGCGCTGATCGGCAGCTCACGCTCATGCCACGCATAAACCTGCAGGATGGGCAGGTGGGCTGCGTCGGCTACAGGCACCTCGCCCATCCTGCAGTGATGTGTTCATACAGTCCTATGTCAGATACTCCCCGCTTGCGCATCAGCGAAATCTTCTTCTCCCTGCAGGGAGAGTCGGCGACGGTCGGTTATCCGACCGTGTTCGTGCGTCTCACCGGTTGCCCGTTACGTTGCCAGTATTGTGATACCGAGTATGCCTTCAAGGGTGGAGAGTGGCTGTCGCTGCCTGCCATCCTGGAAACAGTGGCTGCCTACCGGACGCGCTACGTCACGGTGACCGGTGGTGAACCGCTGGCGCAGCAACCCTGCCTGGGTTGCTGGGAAAGTTATGTGATGCGGGCTACCACGTCTCGCTGGAAACCAGTGGCGCACTGGATGTTGCGCCGGTGGATCCGCGGGTCATCAAGGTGATGGACCTGAAGACCCCCGGGTCGGGCGAGGTGGAGCGCAACCGCTATGACAACCTGCAGCACCTGGGGAGCCAGGACCAGGTGAAGTTCGTGATCTGCAACCGCGATGACTACAACTGGTCGCTAGCACAAGCTCAAGTCGCATGACCTGCCGGCGCGCTGCGAGGTACTGTTTTCCCCGAGCCAGGGCGAGCAGGATGCCACCGAGCTCGCCGACTGGATCCTGCAGGACCAGTTGCCGGTGCGTATGCAGATCCAGTTGCACAAGTTCCTGTGGGGCAATACCCGGGGAAGTAACACATAGATTTTCAGTGCGAATACTGATGCTGGGAATATGGACCATCAACCATCATCCCCCTCTCCCTCCGGGAGAGGGCCGGGGAGAGGGGATCCAATAAATGCCCAAAGCCGTCGTCTTGTTATCCGGTGGTCTTGATTCCATCACGGCGCTGGCGCTGGCGCAGGAGCAGGGCTTCGACTGCTATGCCCTGAGCCTGGATTACGGCCAGCGCCATAACGCAGAACTGGCCGCTGCGCAGCGCCTGGCGGCTGCGGCGGGTGTCCGCGAACACAGGGTCATTCGACTGGGGCTGGGTGACCTTGGCGGCTCGGCGTTAACCGATGACGCCATTGCCGTCCCGGACCATGCCACCACCGGGATACCGGTGACCTATGTCCCGGCGCGCAACACCGTGTTTCTGTCACTGGCACTGGGCTGGGCAGAAGTGCTGGGTGCCTGGGACCTGTTTATCGGTGTCAATGCCGTGGATTACTCCGGCTATCCCGGACTGCCGTCCCGAATTCATTGCCGCCTTCGAACGGCTGGCAAACCTCGCGACCCGGGGCGGTGTCGAGGGGGGTAGCTTCACGATCCATGCGCCCCTGATTCACCTCAGCAAGGCCGAGATTATCCGTGAAGGTGTCCGTCTGGGTATCGATTATGCCATGACAGTGTCTTGCTATTCTGCAGACCGCGAAGGCAGGGGATGCGGTGTCTGTGATGCCTGCCGACTGCGTGCCGAAGGCTTTCGTGACGCCGGCATTGCGGATCCGACGCGTTATTTCTGATAATCGGCGGATAGATAACCGCTCTCTGGAGTGCTGTTACTGTATATAATCCTGCTCTGCTGGATGATTTGGCTGTTTCAGGCTTGCCATTTCAGGTCAGGCCAGTATCATTCCAGCGTCCCGATCGGGACGCATGCCTGATAGCTGTATCAGATCCATGGGTCGTTAGCTCAGTTGGTAGAGCACCGGACTTTTAATCCGATGGTCGAAGGTTCGAATCCTTCACGACCCACCACTATAACTATAAAAAACAACAACTTGTAATTATTCCACGTTTCCACTCTCTAGCTGTTCCCTCGATTTGGTAACAATTCAGTAACACTGTGATTGAAAAGAAGGCTCGGTGGATACGAGAGAAACTCCTATTACAAGAGAAAGCTGAACCAGTAAGACCCAAGGAATATGTCAGTGGAGAGTCATTCACCTATTTGGGTAAGAATTACCGTCTGAAAGTGGAGTCCGGTAAACCTGTATCGGTGAAGCTCAAACAGGGGAGGTTGTGGGTACAAGTACCAGGGGGGCGTACCAATACTGAGAAGGTCAAGGAGGCACTCACACAGTGGTATAGAACCCGTGCTGACCAGAAGTTAAGAGAAAAGGCTGAGCGGTACTCCAAGATCATAGGTGTCTCTCCAACTTCTGTAGGCATCAAGACCTTCAAGAGTAGGTGGGGTAGTTGTGATAACCGGGGGCAGGTTCTATTCAATTGGAAAGCCATTATTGCGCCGAACCGGGTAGTGGACTACCTAGTTGTCCATGAACTTTGCCACCTAAAGCAACGCGATCACTCTCCAAAATTCTGGAAGTGTGTTGAATCGGTGTTTCCTGACTATCAGGAGTGTAAGGGGTGGTTGAAGGAGAATGGAAGGGTGCTGGAGATATAGGAATTATTTGTACTAAGTACCCATGTTGCGTTCATGAGCTCTCAAGTTTTTGACTGTCGTTTTTTTGTCGTATCAAACTCAACCATCGGGGTAGAAAGATTATTAACCCTTTATGGCTTTACCTCTTGACTTAGATCAATTCCACTTTAGTATCGGCTGTGGCAGTATTTGCATGTCAGTACCAAACCCATGGATGGAATAACTAAGCATCACGGGGGGTACATGAATAAACTCATTGCTCTATCCGCAGTTGTGATTATAGATGCGGCTTTCTATTTGATGCTGTATGCCGTGGTTGTAGCAATCCTGAATTAATTAGAGTAAGCGTTACCACTAGGGCTGAACCATAACCTATTGCTGGATGACCTCAGCGGTCGTCAGTACATCTTGTACTTCTGTAATTTCCTTGTCTGAACGGCTCCAATCTTTCTCGCTCAACCACGGGCGGTCGTGTTTCATACTGCACAGATTAAAGAAATGGCCATCTGCCAAGCTTTAAAACCCTATAATCGGTGTTATTTTCTGTACTTCCTGTCCGTATTGCTACGAATACCCCACCGTGCGTGATAGGCGTATAATTGACGCTTCCAATAAATACTCAGAAAAGATTTCCAAAACTAATAATCGAATCAAAAGAGGTGCCGCAAATGATTCGTTTCCTAACTGCTCTGTTGTTTCTCGGTGTATTACTTGGGGTCGTTACCGCAGTCGCGATACTATTTTGCTGCTGCTTTAAGCGACCAGCATCAGATAGAACATTTGGTAATCTTCACCAGACCGGATCTGGTCGCTCGATTAGTCATACTACCCATCACGCAGGTATTTGACACCAAAATCAGACGTGCCCTATAGACACACCACCCAGGTTAATCAATTCTCTCTGCAACAGAGCGACACTGTCAGCGCTCTGAACTACCGGGATAAGATTTTCCGATATTCGTACCAAGGGTCAATATACAATTGCCTAGCCTGGCGATAGCTTGATAGTCGATGACTCTGGCAGCTAATAACAATTCTTCCGCAGAGAGTCACCGCGCACCCTGATGCCTCTCCCTGTCAGGGTGTGCTTTCATTTGTCCTCGGTCTCTCTATGCCAAAATAGATTGCACCATACAAAAAGACGGCCTGTGCAGGACATGCACAGGCCGCCATCACCGATTTTATTTTGTGCCTTACCTTGTCGTGGTGTGTGTACCCACCTAGCAGTTTGGTAAGGCAACCCTTGTTGATTTGCACCGTAATAACAACCAATAGAGTCAGATATTTGTATTCTGCTTTGACCCATCACAGTCAAGAATCATTATTCAACAACCAAATGCTTACAGCTGTTTTGGCGGGATATTTTTCGGTGCAAATGGTGGATCACATTTGGATGCAAATTAACAACAATGCCATGGTCGATAAGCCAAGCAGGAGATTGATCAGCATCGGGAAGACTCCATATTGAGCGATGAGAGAGAGGACCAATTGAGGCGGTGGGTGCGTAGCTGTTCCAGGATATAAACTGCCAGCCACGCATACAGGGTAACGGCAATAAAAAGGCCCATGCGCACTGCAAATGCCTTATAGACGTCCTTGCCGCTAGCGCTGTCGAGTACCGCCGGCCCTAACAGGATCAACATTGTCACAGCTACGTTCTGCCAGAATGACCGCGTGAAGCGACTGGCGAGAAGCTGGTAGAGCTTGCAGGAAAAATAGACGCCAAACAGCAGCATCCAAAGAAAAAACATCCAGAGGTTCGGATGGATTTTCAGTGCGAACCAGAACAGTACCGCGAAACAGCCACCCAGAAAGGTCGATCCCAATAGCTCCCGTCCTGCTGTACGTGCACTGACTATAGAACCCTGCTGGCCCAGTAGCACCGATTTCATGATGATCGGCATGTACATTGACGGGTTTGTCAGACAAAGCAGAAACGGCGGCAAAACAATCAGCGTGGCCCGCAGGGCGATCCAGCTGGATTGGATGGCGGCATCAGCCGCGGGTTTGGCCTCTGCAGTCGGACCTGCGTTCTCCGGAAACCAGGGATACACAAGCCACTGGCAGATGACGGCGAGGCCGATTCCAAATACCAGTGACTGGATGACGGTGACTGCAACCGAAAAATCTACGGTACCCGCTGCCGGGATCAGCGTTAAGCCGACAGCAAGGAGTGTACCCACCAGACCCTTGCTCATGTTGACGGTCAGGTAACTGCTGACATAGAGACCCACTGCGATAATCAGCACTGCCGAGAAAGGGTAATGTGTAAATGTCGGAATCAGCAGCAGCCCGATACCAAGGGTTATCAGTATTACAAGGGTCAGGCCGATCAGACCTTTCAACCCCATCGGCGGCGCCGGCGTCGCAGCGAGCAACAAGGCGAAAAGGGGGGCGAGAAAAGGCAGGGGCAATGCGAAAGCGTACGCACCGGCCAGTGCCAGCGCTACAATCAGGCTGAGCCGGAATATGCGCCGGGCTTCGACGGGCATTTCAGCAGTCTCCGTTCTTAGTACGCATAGGAAAGCCAGCTCATCAGGCGGAGGTACGCTTTGCCCAGCAGCGTTAGGATGGGATGACCTTCGCTGTACGCGATGACCGAAGCCTGGCCACCGATACGCAGCTGTCCCTGCAATGCCTCTTGCTGGTCGACGTCGAAACCGATCACCACCCTAAAACGCTGTGCCTGGCGCAGCCAGTCTCGATTGTTTTCGACCGTTGGTAGTGTTCCCGGTGGAGGAGGCTGGCCTTTGCTGACACCGAGTTCAATACTGCGTATCTGGCCATCAAACACCTCACCGGGAAGTGCATCAAACAGGATCTCCACCGGGACGCCGGGACGCAGATGGCCCAGGTTGTTCTCGGTGAACTCAGCGTTGATCCAGACGTCGTGGATGGCCACCAGGGTCATGACAGGGCTGCCCGTACTGGCATACATGCCGACTTCGGTACGCAGATCCGTGATCACACCACGCGATGACGCCTTGACGATGGTGTTGTTGAGATCGAGCTTCGCTTTCTCTACCGCACTCTGTGCCGATATCAGGATCGCGTTGGTCGTATCGTCATCGCCGCCCTTCTGTTCAATGGCACGCTGGATGTCCGCTTCGCGTGCCGCCACATTGGCCCGCGCCTCATCCAGGGAGGCCCGGGAGAGCTCCAGACGACGCACTGAGATGGTCCCGGAATCTTCGCTATGCAAGCGCCCGAGGCGCGTGTAGTCCTGTTCCGCCTTCAGCTCCTTGGCCAGTGCCGCATGCAGATTTGCGCGGGCCGACTCCACCGCGGCGCTGCCGGCTTCAACCTGGCGTCGCGCATTCTCGAGGTCGGACTCCGCTTTCTGCAGGGCGATCCGGTATTGTGAGGGGTCGATCTCAAACAGGGACTGACCGACCTTGACCTCCTCGTTGTTGTGTATCCAGACTTGTGTCACCAGCCCCGCCACCTTGGGTGATACGCCCACGACATATCCCTGCACCCTTGCCTGTGTCGTGTACGGTGTAAAACGGTCCGCCAGCAGATACCAGGTGAGACTGAGCAGGATCACCAGGCCGATGCCCAGTGTTCCGCGTTTGACCGATTTGTTGGCCACCTCGACATTGTCCTGTGGCTGCGCATTCTCCCCGGCTTCTGCGGCTTTGAGGGATTTGGCAGTTTCATTGCCTTGCTGTGGTTTTTGGTCACTCATGTTTCTGACTCCCGGATGCGCTCGATGCATCGAGTCTATCTTCTGGCAAGGGGCTGTCGAGCAGATCACCCCAGTCGCTGCGCTTCTCCATGGTGTTACGCATCTGCTCTGGAATCAGCTGCTGCACCGGTGTGTCGAGCCAACCACCACCCAGCGCCTTGTAGAGCGCGATTACGGCACTGACATGGCTGCTTTGGTTGGCCAGCTCACGTTCACTCTGCGTGAACATCGCTCGCTGGGCATCGAGTACCCGCTGGAAATCGGAATAACCCTCGTAATAGCGTTTATTGGCCAGCTCCAGCGAACGCTGTGCCGCGATCACGGATGCAGACAAGACATGCTGCTGCTCGGCGGCCTTCACTACGCTAATGGCCGCATCATCGATTTCGCGCGCGGCCTGCAGAACCGTGTCCTGGTATTGTTCGATCAGTTGTTGCAGCCGAGCATCCTGCACGCGCACGTTGTTCGCGATGCGGCCATGGTCGAAGATATTCCAGCTGAATCCGGGACCGACGCTGAGCGTGCCGATACGCGGGCTGGAACCACGTGAGTCACCGGATAAGCCGATACTGCCTGCCAGGGCGATCGAGGGATAAAAGTCTGCCTCGGCGATACCAATCTGCGCCGATTGTGCAGCGACCTGCCAGGCGGCGGCACTAATATCGGGCCGGCGCATCAATAGCCGGGCAGGGATCCCCTGGATGTCCAACGGTTCCACGATCGGAAGCTTCTCGGCCGGTACGGCCAGCTCCTCCAGTTCGCCCGGGGGTCGGCCCAGCAGGGTGGCGAGGGCATTGCGGTTCTTTGTCAGCGTAATCTGCAGCTCGGGGATGGTGGAAAGTGTGGACAGGTATTGGGTCTTGGCCTGTTGCAGGTCGAGCTCTGCCTGTTGGCCGCTCTTGTAGATCATCTCGGTTATTTCGTAACTGCGTTTCTGGATGGCTGCATTGTTCCGTGCGATGCGTATGCGCAGTTCAGTGGTGCGGTACGCATAATACAGGTCGGCCACCTGGGCGCTGAGCAGGACCTGCAGATTCCGTTGGTTGGCGATGGACGCGAAGAACGTGGCATCGGCGGACTCGATACCGCGCTTGAAGCGACCCCAGAAGTCCAGCTCCCAGCCCAGATTGAAACCAGCCTGGTAACTGGCAAAGTCGCTATTATCATCCGGAAGGTTGCCGCCGCGCCGCTGGGTGTTGACGTAATCAATCGCGCCGCCGAGCTGCTGGTTCTGTGGGTACAGGTTGCTGCGGGCGATACCCAACTGGGCGCGGCTTTCAAGAATGCGCAGCCCGGCGATGCGCAGTGATGGGTTTGCCTCCCTGGCTTCCTCGATCAGGTGGTTCAACGCGGGGTCATCAAACAGCCTCCACCAGAAGCGCAAGTCGGCTTCTGCCTGCTGTTGCGGTGTGTCGGCCTGTCCGTACAGAGTCGTCTGCCAGTCATCGAGCCAGGTCACTTCCGGCCTCTGGTAATCCGGCCCGAGAGTGGTGCAGGCGTTCAGGTATAGTATCGCGCACAACGCTACAACACGGGATAAATGTTTCCCTTGATAAGTGTCAGAAGCCACAGCCATCTGTCAGGTTATTCACCAGCAGGCAGTTCGGAGGTGGCCGAGCCGGAATCTTCCGTCTCTGTGGCATCGACCGCTGTGCCTTCGTTTACCCATTCCATAAGGATCTGGTAACCGACTGCAAGCAACACCGCACCGAGAAACAGACCGGTGACGCCCCAAGATATCATACCACCCAGTGCACCCAGCAGGATGACAGGCATCGGCGCATCCACGCCGCGGCCAAGCAGCACCGGTTTGAGTACGTTGTCAGCCATGCCGGCAAGCAGCAGGTAGATGGTCAACGCGATGTTAATCACCGTGGAGGCATCGCCAACGGCCCACAAGTAGATAATCACAGGCAGTGACAGAATCAGGGCCGGCAACTGCAGAATACCCAGTAGCATGACGAGCAGCGCCAACACGCCGGCCGCAGGAACACCCGCCGCGATAAAGCCGATGCCGAGCAGCAGGGCCTGTATGAAAGCCACTCCAATGACGCCTGTGGCAACCCAACCGATCGCACAGTAGCGGTTGACAGGTTCTGCAGACGCGGTCCTTTCTCAGGGCTGGCCATGCGACAGAAGATACGCCGCATCGCCCTGGAGCCGGACTCACCGTTGGCCATCATGACCCCGGCTATGATCAGCGCACCCAGGAACATCATCACTGCACCAGCGGTGCTCGCGGCAGCCGACAAGGCCAGTTTCGACAGGTTCTTTAAGTGCTCCTTGTTTTTGAGCAGATAGTCGGGGAGGTTTTTGGAGGCTGCACTCCAGGAACTGTAGACTTTTTTCCCGATCAGCGGCCAGTTGGCCACACCAGGTGATGGTGGTTTGATGACAATCTCATTATTTTCGAAAGCCGTGTATGCATCGTGTATTTGACTTGCAAAGGAATTTCCCAGCATGACGGTGGGTACACCGATCAGCAGCAATCCTGCAATGACTAACAGCGTAGCAGCCCAGCCCTGTCTTCCCCCGAGGCGGTTGGCCAGCCTGTGATGTAGTGGATACAGTGCGACGGTGAGGATTAGCGCCCCCAGCAATAAACCGGTAAGCGGGGCAAAAATACGGACGCACAGGACCGTCACGAAGGCGATCAGCCCGATACGGATCAGCAGGTCCAAAAGGTCCCGGGACAGGAAAGCCCGAATCGCTGCATTATCTAATTGCATCTGGCACCTCCATTGCTGAAATAGTAACCCAGGCACGCCCGCGAGATAGGATGAATTGCCTCCAATTGCCAATACCCCCTTTCACCCGCCGGGGCTGCCAGGCGTTTCGGCGCTTTGGTCACTGCTTCATACAACCAACCAGTAGTCATTCAGCTTACAGGCCTTGACGCCCCAGCTTTTTGAACAGACCGGGGAAAGTCAAAACCAGAGTCACAGTAGTCACACAACCGTAACTCGGCGTGGAGTATCATACCGAATTTATTGTTGCCACGGCTCTCTGGGCACCAATGGGTGTACACCGCCTGTCATGGCATGAGCATTGGTCACAAGGCAACCGTTGCGGCGGCGAAAGTCCTCGCGGCGACCGGGTTCGACCTGCTGACCAACCCTGAATTCCTCAAGTCAGGGCAGGATGACTTTGCCAAGCAGCTCAAAGGCAGAACCTACAAGTCCATGAATGACTTCAAGGAAAATCCAATAGGCAAACTCGAAGATCCAGAGGTGCACGAGTACGAATGCGCCATAGACTTGGCCATTGAGCATTTCGGTCTCAAAGAGCGTCAAGGCCAGAGATAAGGAAATGGAGGCACAGTATGGAGTGCTGATGGTGGAATACATCCGGAGCCAGCATGCTCACGACCTGGAACATCAGGCGCATCGACGTCGACAGCATGAAGACCGATGTCCTTGTGCCGAGTGGAGTCTATGGTGGACTGGGCGCCGCAACCGGCGCGATCGAGGTAGGCCCAAGGTTCTGGGTCTGCAACACCAAGTCCGACCGGGTCGGGATCTTTGACCTCGAGCCCTGAGTGGACCTGAAGACAATGAGAAACCGATGTCGAGTTGGTCCACCGAGCAAAATGTTTAAGTCAAAACAACTTTAACTGAAGCAAGGATAAACAAATGACTTATTGGACGATGTTAATGATCAAGGTTCACGACGGCGATGCTAAAGCAGCGGCAGATGCGCACACCAAACGCCGGTCGATTGAGGAAGCGGCTGAAAGCATCCCCGGCTTTGTTTGTGATGAAACCACAGCGAACTGAAAAAAGACAACTGCGTTTACGTGAAAGTCCTGCAGAACTGGAACAGTTTGGCCCGCGTCCATTTCTGGAAGGCTATGTTCGAAATGAACTGGGTCTGCCTTTTCGACAATGCCGGTGGCGGACCACAGCAGCCGGAGCACGATCCCTTCAAATATGGCTCCTTTGCGGTCAATGCAGGCAATGTCGTCTATTTGCTCACCAACGAGATCCAGCAACGTCTCAAGGCGCAGGGCGAGCAAGGCAAGTTGCTGGGGATCCCGCCGATCCTGGCTTTTTCCTCTGTTGTTGACGCGACCGTCTCGACCCCGGCCCTGGTCAGTAACCTGTTCCAACAGCTGCCCGACGCTGGACACGAACTCAGTTTCCTTTCCGCCTGGGAACCAGTTGCCATGTGATTCATCACCGAACAAACCGTTTGGGTCGCCCAAAAACGCCACTGTTCTGGCCGGGGGTGATTACAGTGCCCATACCGTAAGGATACAACCAGGCGGGATGGGGGTGTTAGCATGCTAATACCACAGTAGAAATTTACTATATGAGCAGTGCTACCCCCGGCAGATGATGTAGGGCAGGGGGGGGATTCTGTGGCGCACTCATGGCGCACTTGTTTGCAAATAATGGCGATAAACGACAAAAGGCCACAATCAAATGAATTGCGTATCTTGTTGTATTTATTGCTGTAGATTGTTGTGAATTATTGCTGATTATTAGCTCAGACCGACTTTTAATCCGATGGTCGAAGGTTCGAATCCTTCACGACCCACCATTAAAACAATCACTTATCTTTTATTTGTTACACCGTAAAAACTGATTGCGGGAGTTTTTGCGGGAATTAACTGCAAATCTTCCTCGTTGGCTCAATTTTGCCTTTTTAAAATTCAAATGGTTACGCGCCAGTAATCGATTCGAACCGTGATTATCCGGACAAAAATCCGGTGCTCGTAATCACACGTAGTTAATGTGATAAAAAATGATATTTGGGTTTCGTCTCGAGCATTCATGACATGTATGTTGCAAGGACTGTGGTACCAGATACGAAAATATATTATTCACTGGCTAACCATTACCGTTCTTCAGGCGCCTTCCAGGATTGGAATCGCTCGAGCGCATCGGTGCTGCCGATCAGCTTGCGAGCGCGTTGCAGCCGTTCCATTGTTTGTACTCGCAGATCTTCTGGTAAATCTTCCAATCTCCGTTCGGCATCAGCGAAGAACTCTACGAGTCGTTTTGACGTGGCCCACATCTCGATGATCTCGAGCAGTTCTTCTTTGCTGTCTTTAAGAGCCTCTGCGGCGCGTCTCTCCGCCTCTTCGCGTTCCCATTGCTCCATCTGAGCAGCCCAGCGTTGGCGCTCCAGTTCTGCCTGGCGTTCACCTTCCTCGACCAGTCGTGCAATCTCGACAGTTGCCTTTTCCAATTCGCGTACGATCGCTGGGATTCGGGTCGAGAGGTCGCGCTTCTTGGTTTCCCGCCATTGCTGGGTCCATTGGGCAAGCGGGTAGGGCGAATAGGCCTGCAGACACAGTCGGCCGGTCGGGAAATCGTGTGTGCTGGTCCAGCCTCTATCCGCTACATAACGGTCACGCCGTTTCGGGACGTAGTCACTCAGGCGCACATACTCACCGTTGACATAGCGTGACTCGACGTTCTCGGATAACTCGATGATGGTGAGGCCGATGGCTACGGTCCCGATGTAGACGACCGTGCAGCGTTGTGGTGACCAGAGGTTGTTATAGTGATGATGCTTTTCCGTGTGCTCCCGTTCATCGACCTCTGACCTGCAAAATCGCTCTGAATTAGGGGCGATAAGCACCCGGTGCCCGCGGACCTCTAGCGCGAGAAAGAGTTGATTAGCAAATGATAAGGCCTTGTCCAGACCGGTTTTCGTCACGGCCAGATCGATGAGCAGCCTTTTCGCAGGTTTAAGATACCCTGCGGAATATGACAGCCGACCTGCCTCGAACAGCGGTTTCGCGTCGGCGGTCAGCGGATGTCGATCCGGGAGCGGCGTGCGAGTTTTATGTCGCTTGCGACGCTTCTTTTCCGGAGGTTTCGGCAGCGGCCGTGCACGTTTTGGCGGAGTTCCATCACGCGACCACTCGAGCGGGTCTCCGGGCCGTGGATCGGGCAAGGCAGGTTGCTTTGGTGCCTTGCCAACTGCCAGCTTTGCCCAATAGCCGCGTTCAGGGCGGGGAACGTAGAGTAGCGTACAGACCCGTGCCATGTAGCTTGATGAAACACCGAACTGTGCAGCCACCTTGAGCATTGGCTCGGACCAAACGAGTTCGTACAAGGCTTCCCGGGTCAGGCCTGCATCAACGTTGGGATCCAATACGCCCGGGGTTTCGGGTTCTTCTTGCTTGTCTGACATTGCGCTCTTGTATATTACTTAACAGGCACTCCCGGTCCTGGCTTGCCTTCCAGGTTAGCTCTGACCAACGTGGCAAGAAAGTCAGTGAAAGGACCTATATCGTTGCTCACGCTGGCAGCTTCAAGTGCGGCCATATAGGCATTGCGTTCTTCTACTGGAATGACAGTCCACGGATAGCCGCCAGCGGCCAGCATGACATTCATTAAAAACCGTCCAATGCGCCCGTTGCCATCCATATAAGGATGGATATACACAAACATGAAATGTCCCAGCACAATCCGAACAGCCGGGTTTGGCTCTTCTTTGATTAGATCGAAGAGCGCGGGCATGAGATCACGTACCGCGTCCCTGCCTGGAGGCGTGTGCATTGACCGGCGGATATAGACCTGATCAGTACGGTAGCCAGCAAGGTCGGCAGGTTGCAAAATGCCAGCCGTAACGCTGGGCGAAAACAGCTCCCGGTACCATGTACGGTGTGTCTCATCGACAACGATGCCAGGGTTCTCGCCCTTGAGGACCCTTGTGACACTATCCCTGACAACCTGGTAGGCCAGGTAATAGCCACGTGCTGCCAGTGCATTGCGTTGTTCCCGGTCCTCTTCGTTATTGTCCGGGTTCCAGCTCTGATTACGCACGCGCTCAATCAATTCAGCACTGACGCGATAACCCTCGATGGATAAGGAGTGATAGGCATCGGTGACATAAACATCATCAACCTGTTGCATGTAGGTTCTGATGTCCCTGGGGAGCCCCGGCGCTTCCGGGAAACGTTCTATAACAGGCACACGCATCGCATGCCACATCAGGTGTATGCGATTAACGTAAGGAGAGCGTTCTCTGCCGGACAGGAATGACGGGTGGTTTTGTTTCAAACGGATCAGATTCCCGCACGTCATAATCGGCAGCGCGCATCGTCTCCACGATATCGTCCGCGATACGATCCCGGCCAATATTGCGGAATGCTCCGGCCAGCCGCCCTGCAATTGTGGTATGTCCGCCTTCAAGGAGCTTTGCAAGGATTTCAGAGGCATCGGAAATCATGGACAGCGTGGCGCGAATGTCGGTTGGATGCTGGTGGAATAATCCGGGCGTACAATCGATCAAGGCCGGGACCAGTGCATACAGGCGCAGGCCATTATTTACTTCTATGTCCTGCTCATCCGGCATGCTGTACCGGACAGTCAAGAGTGACGTGTCATGCGGGAGCCTCGTGATCTTGTTATCACCCTTTGGCGAACGGACCAATAGCTGGGGTGGCACGGTTCGATTTCCTGCGTGCAATAACAGGGACTGCTCTGGTGACAGGCACCAGTCTGTACTAAAACGCTCGTTCAGATATGATGCGCAAAAGTCCCAGAATGAGGCATACCAGGCCGTGCTTTCACCGGCCACCGCATCGGGGCGTGCCGGGATGTACCATCCCTTCATCACGGGTTGCAGAAAACCGTTCTTGACAAGACGTTCCCGGTCAATACGTTCCAGGTCGCTTGAGCGGATAGCCACCACGCCGCGATCCTGAAGCGCCTTCAAGGCTTCAAGAGACCGGGCCAGTTTTTCCGGGGGTGCCGCCATGTTCTACGCTCTCTTCATCGGTTTTTGGGTTGTACTAAACCTAGGTTATTGAGTTGTACTATTTATAGGTTAATATGTCGATAGCAAAACAGGTTTTTCTGCGTAAACCAGCTTGATGGGGTAATTACTGCTGCGGGAATTTTGCGGGACTGAGTGCAGCACTGTTATGCACAGTGCTGCATTCTAGGCAACGGACGCCCCGGTATTATGTTACAAAAAACAATTAGATAGGTCGTAAATCTCGGACTTTTAATCCGATGGTCGAAGGTTCGAATTCTTCACGACCCACCATATAAGCTCTTGAAAGAAAGTGGTTTTCGAGCTGCTTTTCTGGTTGTAAATTCCACGGGGAAACACATTCAAAAATCTAGGGCAATATTTCTGCGAATGAACCTTGTTGAATTCCAGGAAAAACCTACATTGTATCCTTGCTAATCAAGGTTGCTGATTCTAAACAGAGACCATCGACTGCTGTAAACAGACAACCTGACTTGCAAAAAAATTCATGTGTACCTTGTTGGGCAGCATATCGTTTATTTGACGTAAATAATGTTTCCCACTCATAGACGTTCCTGCAGGCAGGCCTTGATTTCGTCATCGGTCAGCACAAGGGGGTTGGTTTTCATGCTGCTTCCGCGCGAGTGCGCAACAACGTGATCGAGTCCACTTTCATCCAGGCCGTAGTTTCGAAGTCGTGGTAGTTCCAACTGTGCAGTCCAATCGGTGAGCAGTTTGACGAGTGCTTCCCATGCTGCTTCATGGGTAGGGAACGATTGGCCACACAGGATGCTGGCCGCATCGGCATATTTACCAAGTGCGGCACTGTCTTGAGCGCGTGATCGGAGCGCATCGATGTTGGCTGCTGTACAAGTCGCAACCAGTGTGCCGCACACTACGCCGTGCGGAATAGGGTAGAACGCGCCCAGCGGTGATGCCAGGCCGTGTACCGAGCCGAGCCCACAGTGTGCCAGTGTGATCCCGGAAAGCAGTGCGGCATAGGCCATGCACGCGCGCGCTGTCGACATATCTTCTGCCGCATTCTGGTACCAAGGCAACAGACCATCGTGCACTGCGTGCAGACCGCTGATGGCGAGTGCATCTGTAAAGGCACTGGCGCGCAGGGAGACAAAGGATTCAAGTAACTGTGTCAGTGCATCCATCCCGTTGGCAGCGATTACATGCGGTGGGCAGCTTGCAAGTAGGTCGGGGTCGACTACTGCATACTCTGCTACCAGTTGTTCGTCGCGAAAGGATTTCTTAAAGCCGTCTGTTCCCGTCTTGCTAAGTACGGCATTCCGGGTGGCCTCGCTGCCGGTGCCTGCGGTGGTGGGTACAGTAATCAGCGGCACGGCCGGTCCTTCATAGGGCAGCTCAGGTCCAACGCCCTCGAGGTAATCCATGACACTGTTCTGAACGCGCAGCAGACCAGCAATGGCCTTGGCGGCATCCAGCGCACTGCCGCCACCAATGCCAAGCACTACGTCAATGTTGCTTCCTGCATACTCACTGACGATATCATCGATTAGTTGCGGTGAAGGTTCACCGTCGATAGTGATATGATGCCAGCTGATGCCCCGCTCCCCTAATGCGATGATGAGATCATGCCATTGTGGTGTTGACGGGAAGGAGCGTGAACCGGTTACCAGCATGGCGCACCTGCCGTAGCCTGCGATGATGCCCGGTGCCTTAGCGATTGTGCCTGCACCAAACTCCACACGCGGCAGGCGACCTATGGAAAAGGCGGTCTGTATCATGCTCTATACCCGCGGCAGGAGACCGGTATAGGGTACGCCCTGGCGTGGAGCCGCCATCCAGCCGGCAACTGTGTCCCTCCAGGCAAGATAGTGCGCTGTTTCCTTGTGAGCAGCAGCGTCCGCAGCACAGGTATAGGCCTCGTAGAGCACGAACTGCTCCGGATGTTCAGGCGACTGGAGTACGTCGAATCGCCGGTTACCCGCTTCCTTCACAGAGGCTTCGTGATTTTTTCGTGTCGCCTCGATAAATTCATCTATGTGCGCGTGTTTTACGGTTACGTGAACGAGTGTGACATGCATGGTAGGTTTCTCCATTTTCTTGGCAGCAGAATTTGCGGATATGCCCTCAAGCGAATGAAATTGCGCAGAGAAGAAAAATTTTAATATCCTACTAAAGCAGTAAGGGCATTCAGATAGTCAGCATCTATCAAGCCGCTGAGTTATTTATGCCTTCATTTATATTGCAAGAATGGGCAAAGTGGCTGTCATGTTTTCTACATTGCTGGATCTTTACCCAGGCCTCTATGAGGTATTGCTTGTAAAGCTAGACCAATGGATGTTGTATCTGATTACAATCAACATTACGGAGTGCAAGCTACTACGTTGCTTTCCTTCTTTTGGCTGCCTAATCAGCCCCGGCAGACAGGAACCGTACAGCCATTTTGCGGGTGGCATAGGGATGTACAACAAGACAGGATCTATTTCCTTACCAGGGTGAGTTTCCGACCATCATCCAACGCCCCTTGAAGAGTCGTTTCATTTACACGCTTCAGGGTGGCAATGTTGTCCTTGCATCCTTTCAGTGACCTGGATCTGATGATCTCGAAAACCAGTTCATCCGTTGACGTACGCTGTACCACAATGGGAGCCTGAATGCCGGTGCATGGGTTTTTCACATCCGACCAGGTGACGTCCCAGGTTCCATCCCGATCCTTGACGATGACCGTCCCGTTCCGGCTTACACCTTTTTTGCCCACAATGCTCACGGCCCATGTGCCGCTGTACGGATTTGGTTCTTGCGCCAAGACGACCGGACATAGTAGCAGGGAGCCTATGACCAGCCACTCGATAGTCTTCATGATTATACCTTCCTAACAATGTGTGATGAAGTGTAAACAGTGTCCTCGAAAACCCGGGTACTGTTGAACTAATGTCATGTAACAATTTAGGGTATTACGATAGTACTTTGAGCAGATTGTATGACACCTGTCAGGTGAAAAGATAATACGAGCCGGTCTCAATATTCAGCCATCTGTTTCTTGAGCTGTTCCAGTTCTATTCGCTATATGGCAAGAGTGTGTTGCCTGCTGTCTTTCTTTGGAAATCACCGTGGGTCGCAGACTAAACTCGTACATATGGCCACAAGTTTCCCTTCTATGGCGACTGGCGAACGGCGAGAATGCAGCGACTCCTCCGGCCATTGATGGAGATACAATCAAATCCAGATATTTGAAAAATTCGGTCTTGCATTTTCTGCATAATCATAAAATACTATTTTAAATGGTAATAAGAAATGATAACCACAAGAAGACAACCGGGTGATAGGCGATGGTTTCCTGCTGAATTCCCGCTGACAGACAGCTGGGGGTTACTGGTGCATGTTGATCGCCGTCGACTGCCGAACCGTCGCAGGGAGAGTAATCACTTGGTGGGTGATGACTGCCGTCCCGTATCCACTCGATAAAGGTCCGATTACAGCAGGTAACCTGCCGCTCGACATGCTCCTGAGTACCAATTGTTGATGGGGCCGGAGTTCCCCGCACCCAACAAAGCATTCACCTGGTACTGCCTGATCAGTGAACGGCAAGCTTCTGGCCATACCAGGCAATACATGCAATTCTTATATATGTATCCACTGTAGGACAGGGTGACCCATAACGGTCATTCAGGAATACCAGAAAATAACTGAATTGGAATCCATGAATTGCTATTTTGATCCGGTTGAAAATTATATATCGGGTTTGTGATGTCGCCTGAATGGTTCCTACTGTTCATTCAGGCTCAGACCGCTATCGGTTGCCATTTACCCAAGATGGATACACAGGCAGCCCCACATGAACGATTTGTTTCTGCCTATTATGCTAATTGACACAATAGGCCGCGTCGGTACTTTTGCCAATAGTGCGGATTCCGTCTGTTACACTACAAGGCATATGAACGATACTGCACATTCATCCGTACTTCGACGGTTGACAAAGTGGCTGGTGATAATTGCATTCATCATATTGGCATTGTTTTATCTAAATAGCTTTATTTACAGCACTTGGGTGTCAGGAGGACCGCCAAACCCGCACCCCGTAGGGGAAGGGCGCCGAGCTATCGGATATCTTTGTTTTTCATTGGCGGCACTATCTTTCGGACTAGGTCTATTTAAGGGTATCCAAACGTTCCCAAGGGCGACTAATGCATCTGCCACATTTATTGTGCTCGGGGCATTGCTGGTCCTTGGTCCGCATGTTGGGCGCTTTGCATCAATCGATAGCTGCCTGGATCGAGGAGGAAGCTGGAATCGTGAAACACTTCAGTGCTCCGATGAATAGCGATAGACCTAGCAAGTCGGCCCAGCCGACGCGCTGACGCATGCGGCTGGCTTCAAATGTTAGCTGGATAATGAAATGGAAAACATCGGTAATCCTTTGTATGAATCGAGACCAGCCGAGAAAAGCATCGGTAATGTGTATTCCATTCTTTACTAAAACATTGGTCAGCAAAAAGAATGAGCTCATTTCGATTGATATTTATAAACCTCCAGTTGTTAGAACAACCTTTCGTGCTGTAAAGCTTGACCTGGGTGATTTGAATGAACATGTAGGAATTAAGGGAAAAAATGGATTCTTTAAAGAATTGAGATTTACTCCAGAAAACCCCAAGGAATTTGTATCAACAGCAAGAGAAATCCTTGAATTGAACTGCTAACCACCAAGACATCGGATTGCGGAAGAGGTGGAATATGTATAAGGCGTCACACCTGTACTAACTGACGGCAGGTGATCAGCGGTGCTCTATAGCCGTGCTCTCGACAACACGCCACATGAACTCCGTCAGGGCGATCGAGGCAAGCCTGGCCAGGACTGTCTATGATCCGAAATGCCGAGGATGGGTGCCTCATGCAGTCAACAGGAAGAAGAGAACCGGGTTATTAATATTTTGTATGTGCAAATACAAATTATCCACAACTACTGTGGACAACCCTGTGGATGAATTGTTCTTATGTAGTCCAAGGCCGTGTTTTTACATAAGCATTTGTTAAATTGTTCACTTTTTATGCAAATGATTATCTACTGTTAATTCATAATCTTAAGAACATTATTAGATAATAATCTACTGTTTGAGCACGTCTTTACAAGGTTATAACTGCACTCGTACCTGGTTGTGGGTAAAATCCCGCACCATTTTATGGGTGTATAGATAGAAATAATGGAATTTTGTAGCCAGAGGGATCAGCGTTGCTGATGTTACAGATCCAGGGACTCTCTCATTAGGCGCCTGATACGGATATAAAGACAGGATTGTCTGTTCGATATGACAACTTGATATTGAATCCTTGCCACTAGTTACCATACCTTCTGCAGAAACTTCGCTGCCTGACGGTGAATGCCTGGGCGTCCTTCTTCCTTTGGGCCGGCAACATTCAGGATGTGGATATTGTTAGGCGTAATCCAGTCTATTACCTCTTGCGGATTGGGTGATTGGTCAAGCTCCACAACCAGATAAGGCTTACCCTCTATTTCTGCAATATCCGCAGTGTATTGTGTGCCGTCTGAGTCCAGCACATTTAATCAGGTGCGCACCACATAGTCTCGTGATTCAGTTTCCTGCAATGGGTATTTGGCAGGTATCACGCCATCAACAGCGCGTCGTCCCTTGGGACACCAGCCACCACAGGGAACGCCTATCTCCAGTGCGACATCCAGAGCTGCCCTGTCTACAAAAGATGTAGCACGGTGGTCTAAGGGATGGCTTATCTGTTGCCGCCCATTTCGTCTGGCGGTGTTTCGATAGCCGTACCATCACTCCGTTTCCACATCTTCCTGTTATGCTTTCTTTATTAGACCAATAAGGAATAGTAGTAGCGCAGCCCCAGCAGTTGCTGTAACTATGGCACCTATTAATCCTCCCGCTGAAATACCAAGCAAGCCAAATACAAACCCGCCAAGTACGGCGCCAATAATACCGACGATAATATTACCGAGCAGACCAAAACCGCCACCCTTCATCAACGTACCGGCTAACCAGCCAGCTACAGCACCAATTGCTAAAAATATTATCAATGCTTGAATATCCATTAGTTTCACTCCATTTGTTAAAAAAGCACTGGCTTCCGCAGGTGCAATTCCTATTTATTCCTACTTTAAACCGACCTTCTCTCCCAATGTCTTGGTATTGATTCCAAGAAGTGAATACACGGGGCAGGTGCCAAACAAACCTGTCACGATAAGGATTAAGCCAATCCAACCAACGACTGTTTGCAGGCCGATGAATACGTTGCCAACCAGCAATGCGCCCACAATGACTCGAATGATGCGATCTACCTTGCCGGTATTTTTGTTGAAAAGGGAGGCCATCACTCCTCCACCTTCTCTTTAATAGCTTCCATCGTGTCATTAGCCTCGTCGGCGACATCGGAAGCTGTGTCATCAATGGCCTTTCCTGCCTTCTCGGCAGGACCTTCCTTCTCGCAGGCAGAGAGCCCAATGAGCATTAGTCCTGCGAGCATGGCCGCTATAATCTCTTTATTTATCATCATAATATGCTCTCCTTTTGAAAATAGTCACAACTGCACTTGTCCCTGATATCCACGGATAGGTAACACCCTAATACTAGCCTCATATTCAAGATTAACAATGCGATTAGCTAGAGTATTGGAAAACATGTCGCTATTGAACAATAGTTCGTATAAAAAATATTGAATGCCTGATTACGGTCACAGGGAAATTCAGCGTATATAGCAACGCCAACACCTGGCACAATTGGTCAAGTGAACGGCAGCTTGCTTACACATCCTGTAACAATGTTATCAACAGAAGATTTATCCGCGGTATTTTCCGGGTTTGGCTATTCCCACGAAGATCAACATAGAGCATGTTCCGGTCAATGTGGTCAAGAGCATCATGATAATCGGTTCCAAAAACGGTACGTATCTATAACCCAGGAAAAGAGTGTTGCGCAGCTGCACCACCATTTCACGCAGGGGATCCCTGCCTTCATCAGATGACTCTGGCAGCGACGCCTGCCAACGTGCTCAACGTGACTTTTGCGGGACTGTTATCGCAATAATTCAACCCGTACAGATTAATAGCTTGGACACATAGATACCTGCGGGTGTACTATGAGTCTTCTTACCTTCCCCTATTTTCTCCAGGGGAAATTCCGTTCGGTGAGTGCTACAGAGCATCACTAACCGATCAGGAATAACAGCCACAGGGGTGGCTCCTCCTCTCCGGCTAGCAATATTAACCAGCCATAGGGGCGCAAGTAGTCATGACGCAAAAAACTTTCCAGTTTACCTGGCGGTTGCTGATGATCCTGTCCGCCACTCTTTCCATTGCGTTGGTAATACTTTCTTGAAATGACAACATAAATAGGTATGTCTTATGAGTAGAGTGCCACAAATACCTGCCTTATCCATTCGTGAACTGATTCTTTTTGCGCTGCTGGCGACTGTGTCTGGTCCTTTGTTCGCCCAGAGTGGTTCCGCCGCAGTGCCCGAGAACGCACGCGCGAAAGAATACGGCAAAGGATGGGAGTGTGACGAGGGTTATCGTGCCGTTAACGATGGCTGTACCGTCGTCAAGCTGCCTGCGAATGCCTATCTGACAAATGCCTCCTATGGGAGCGGGTGGGAGTGTGGGCGGGGGTATCGAGAAGTCAACGGGGGCTGCTCAGCTGTTAAAGTACCAGACAATGCCTACCCCACAAATTCGCCCTACGGGAATGGCTGGCGGTGCGAACGAGGTTATCGGGAGTTCAAGGAAACCTGCGCAGCCATCAAGGTGCCTGTAAATGCATACCCCACAAATGCCTCCTTCGGGCGTGGCTGGAATTGCGCTCGAGGTTATCGGAAGGTCGATGCGACCTGCGTTGCCATCCAGATTCCGGCGCACGGATATTACGTGGAAACTACGTACGGATCCGGCTGGGAATGTGAGCGCGGTTTTCGCGTGGCCAACAAAACCTGCGTTGCCGTGAAAGTGCCACCAAACGGATATCTGACGGACTCTTCGTACGGATCTGGCTGGGAGTGCGAACGCGGCTTTCGCGCCGTCAAGGAGTCGTGCGTCGCTGTCTTGGTTGCCGGAGAAGGTTCACCTTAATGTTTCCGGAACCGACCGGGAATGTAACTACCCTTAGAACAAGCGAAGAGAGAAGTGTGCCCTGCCTTGAAAGGATTGACAGCGCTAATCATATCACTGCGGCTCGGGACGGTCGGCCGGACTGGGCAGTAGTAAGCTGAAGACTCCCCATAAATTACCTGGAGAAACATCATGTCGAAAGAACGAAAAAGTAACAGGGAAGAAAAGAAAAAATCTGTAATGACACCAAAAGAAAAGAAGGCCGCCCGGAAGTCCAGAAAGGAATCCAGGGGTTTACTGGGCGAGCACGGGGTTTAATAAATTCGACTGCGTGGACAGCAAACCAGGCTGATAAGTGATACCGCGCGGGGGCTGGACACAGGCGGTTTTATGCCTGTTTAGAGCTGGATACCGCAGTAGCGGTGTCCAGTGGCCCGGGTCCACTTTACACCCCGTGTTACAGAGCAACGCGCATTCATGATATAAGTTAGAGGCTGTCGAAGAAAAGCATGCAAGTGCATGAATATTAATCATTAAACTAGTCACACTCGTTCTGTTCAATTCCCCGCGGGTACATCTTTACCAGAGTACCGGGGAAACATCGGCAAGTCTTTAACCCGGTTCGTTTGAGTTCGCACGTTCCTTGAGAGCGTGGGTTACCGTCGGCTTGATGACGTGGTTTTCTTCCTTGTCACCCTGGGCTCAAGCGAGAGTTTGCGCCGGGCGAGTATAATTACCCGCGCATGGTGTCGCTCTCTATTGCGGCTGGCCTGGGCAGCATGATCGTTTCGTCAGTGCGGTTGGTATCGCCGTCATTCGTGCCATGCCATGGTTCGCCATCGCCGGGTCGCCACTGACGCAGGGCTACCCCGGAAATTCCGCCAGAGGGGGGCTACATTCGTGGGATTTGCTGTGGGAAAACCCGCCGGGCTTCTGACCTTCAGCTGGCTGGCTGCGGTCGGGCATCGCGCTATTGAGGGGGTATGTGGGCGGTCGTGCACAGAACAGGCATGCCTGCGCTGCCCTATACACTTCGGGGCCCGGTCGACAGGCACACCGGCAACCGGTCTGCATTATGATAAACCTCATGCTGCAGATGATCTCAGGGTCTGAAAGCCTGTAGTTCAGATTTCAGGCTGTCGCAGTTTATAAGGCCGGTACTGCACCGGTCAACCCCGGGTTCGGGCGAGGAGAATGGCATAGTCACCAAAGCGTTTGGACTTGCGTCGCGCAGACACAATGCGCTGCGTAACGACCAGGATACCGAGTTGCTGCGCTCGGAGCTGTTCAGCATCGAGCAACTGAAACGTCATGCGCTAACGCTGGCTGGCCAGCATAGAATCGAACCGCATCCGGGGCCGGACAGGTTGCTGCCGCGGCTGGCAGACAATGCGCGTGTTCTGCTTGCGGCGTATGACGTCGTGACGGCCGCGGCCACGCCCGGGAAGCGAATCGTGCCGGCAGAGGCCTGGTTACTCGACAATTTCTATCTCATCGAGCAGCAGATCGGCATGGCGCGCCGGCATCTGCCGCGCGGCTACAGCCGGCAGCTGCCGCGACTGGCTGACGGGCCATCAGCCGGCTTCCCCCGCATCTACGATCTGGCGCTGGAGTTGATCTCCCACATGGACGGCCGTGTCGATAGTGACAATGCCACCCAGTTCGTCGCCGCCTATCAGACCGTTGAACCGTTAAAACTGGGCGAATTGTGGGCGTTCCCGATCATGCTGCAGCTGGCGCTGCTGGAAAACCTGCGCCGCGTCGGGGTGCGTATTGCCCGTCGGCGTGAGGAGCGCGACGCGGCCATCAGCTGGGCAGACCGCATGCTCGTGACTGCCGCAGAGGAACCAAACCAGCTTATCCAGTTGCTGGCCGAGTTTGCCAATGCCGATGTGCCGCTGACCGCGCCGTTCGTGGAGGAATTTTACGCAAGACTCCAGGCCCAGGGACCCGCAATGGCGTTCGTTCAAACCTGGGTCGAACACAAACTGTTCGAACAGGGGGTGACGGCAACACAGTTGTCGGCCGCCGCCGCCCGCACAGCCGCGACCAACCAGATTTCCATCGCCAACAGTATCGGCAGTCTGCGCTTCATCGGCGCGATGGACTGGAGAGATTACGTCGAGTCGCTCAGTGTCGTTGAACAGACACTGCGTGAAGACCCGGCGGGGATGTACGCCAGCCAGGACTTCGCTACCCGCGACCGCTACCGGCATGTCATCGAGGACGTGGCCCGAAGTTGTACAAACAGCTCGTGTAATGAGCTGACGGTGGCGCGCGAAGCCATTGTTCTCGCGCAGGCTGCCGCGGAGCGATTGGATACCGACGACCGCAGCGCACATGTCGGATTTTACCTGATCGATCGTGGGCGGCAGACTCTGGAACGTGTGGTCGGTTGCCGTGTGCCGTGGAAACAGCGGGCCAGCCGGGCAAGCCGGCAATTCCGCCTGTTCCTTTACCTCGGCCCCATCCTGTTGCTCACGCTACTTTCGACATCGGTCGTGTTGTTCTCATTTGATGGCTTCGGGCCGGGTGACTGGCGCTTCTGGTTTTTTGCGATCACCGGCATCATCGCTGCCTCGGCGCTGGTTACTCCGCTGGTGAACCTGCTGGTCACTCTTGTTCTGCCGCCGCGCGCCTTGCCACGCCTGGATTTTTCGAAGGGAATTCCAGCGGCTCATCGCACCATGGTGGTTGTTCCCACCTTGCTGGGCAGGCCGCAGGAAGTCGATGATCTTCTCGAAGCCCTGGAGATCCGCTATCTCGGCAATCGCGATGCGAATCTGTTCTTTGCCTTGCTGACGGACTTCCGTGACGCGCCTGAACGCACGCAGCCGGACGATGCTGCAATCCTTACCTATGCACGCGCTGCTGTCGAGGCGCTGAACGAGTCCTATCGCGAGGACCGCCGCTGCATCTTCTATCTGTTTCACCGGCCCCGGGTGTGGAATCCGGTTGAGCGTGTATGGATGGGCTATGAGCGCAAGCGCGGCAAGCTGGAGCAGTTCAATGCCCTGCTGCGCGGAGAGGAGCAGAACGCATTCTCGGAGATCGTCGGTGATACATCCATCCTCACTTCGATCAAGTATGTCATTACCCTGGATACCGACACGCAACTGCCCCGCGACGCGGCGCGCACACTGATAGCCAACATGGCCCATCCTCTGAACCGGCCGGTGTACGACGTCGAAAAGGGACGCGTCGTCGAAGGCTATGCGATCCTGCAACCACGTGCCTCGATCAGCATGACCAGTGCAGGCCAGTCGCGCTTTGCCAGACTGTTCGCGGGTGAGTCAGGCATCGATCCCTACACACGCGAGGTGTCGGATGTCTACCAGGATATATTCGGCGAGGGATCGTTCATCGGCAAGGGTATCTACGATGTGGACGCCTTTCGTCAGGCCGTCGATGGACGTTTTCCGGAGAACCTTATTCTCAGTCACGATTTGCTGGAAAGCGGCTATGCGCGTTCGGCACTGGTGACCGATGTCGATCTCATTGAAGAGCACCCGTCCAGCTACGCCATCGAGGCCAGCCGGAGACACCGCTGGATACGCGGCGACTGGCAGCTTGCCGGCTGGTTGCTGCCGCGCGTGCCCGGGCCGCCGGGCTCCTCCAATGGATTGCAGACGAAACGCCTGCCAAACCCGCTCAGCGACCTGTCAAAGTGGAAGATTTTCGACAACCTGCGGCGCAGTCTCGTGTCACCGGCGCTGCTTGCCTTGCTGGCAGGTGGCTGGCTGTTTGGTCCCGGGCCGGCGTGGCTCTGGTCCCTGCTGGTAGCAAGCGTGGTGTTCCTGCCCACGATACTCTCCACGCTGATCGAGATCATCCGTAAGCCTTCAGACCGTGACTGGCTGCTACACCTCATGCTGACTGCTAAATCTGCGGGCCGCCCGTTCATGCTCGCACTGCTGACGCTGTTGCTGTTGCCCTACGACACCCTGATTTGCCTGGATGCAATCCTGCGTTCGGGTGTGCGCATGCTGTTCACGCAACATGGATTACTGCTCTGGCAACTGCGATCCTATGCCAGTCGCAACGCGCGCCATACATTGGCCGATTTTCTCCGCGAGATGTGGGTCGCACCTGTTGCGGCGCTGGCGCTTGCTCTGGCGCTGTGGCAAACCCGCCCGCTGGAATGGCTCTTCTGGGCCCCGGTCCTGCTGCTCTGGCTGGTGTCACCCGCCGTCGGCTGGTGGATCAGCAGGCCGCTGCTGTCCCGCGCGCCGGACCTGAGTCCTGATCAACGGACGTTCCTGCGGGCCTCGGCACGGCGAACGTGGCGCTTCTTCGCGCAGTTTGTCAGTCCACAGGACAACTGGTTGCCGCCTGATAACTTTCAGGAGTATCCGGTGGCCACGATCGCTTCACGTACCTCACCAACGAACATTGGCATGGCGCTGCTGGCGAACCTGGCGGCGTACGATTTCGGTTACATCTGCGCCGGAGAATTCCTGTCCCTCACCAGCAACACGCTGGCCACAATGGAGCGGCTGGAGCGCTACCGTGGCCATTTTTACAACTGGTACGATACACACACGCTGCAACCGCTGCGTCCGCAATACGTGTCTTCGGTGGACAGCGGCAACCTTGCCGGATGCCTGCTCACCCTGCAAGCGGGACTGACCGAGTTGAAGGATCAACCGGTGCTGTCAGCCACTGCGTTTCAGGGTTTGCAGGATACCTTGCAGGTGCTTGTCGAACATCTGCCTGCAGCACCCGCCCCGGATCTTGAGAGGCAGATCAGGGTTCTGCAGGGTGTGCTGCAGTCAATCACGTCGCCTGAACCCGCAGCCACAGCGCTGCCACAGACACTGGCTCAAACCGATACGTTGCTGGATGAGATTCACCGCACTGACGGGGCGCTGGTTGCGTATCTGCCGGTGGACATCGATATCGATGGCGAACTGTATTACTGGGCACAGGAATTCGACCGGCAAGCCGGTGCAATTCGGCATGACCTTGGATTGCTGCTGCCCGGGGCGGGGCACTGCAGCAGTGTTTCGACGCTGGCTGAACTGGCCAGCGCGCATGCGGCCGGCACAGAAGCGCGCGCATCAGCCGGGGCTGAAGTGCCGGGTCATCAGGCGGCGCTGGAGCGACTGAGGGTTATTGACGATCTGGTTGATCGTTGCCGCGAGCTGGCATTGATGGATTTCGAATTTCTTTACGAGACAACAAGCGGTTTGCTGAGCATCGGTTACGACGTGGGTGAACGGCGCCGTGATCCATCCTGCTATGACCTGCTTGCATCCGAAGCACGCCTGGCCAGTTTCCTGCTCATTACGCAGGGACAGGTGCCACAGAAGCACTGGTTTGCGCTCGGCCGTCTGCTAACAAGCCATGGCGGCGACGTAAGCCTGATATCGTGGAGCGGCTCGATGTTCGAGTACCTGATGCCGCAACTGATCATGCCGAATTACGAGAACACCTTGCTGGGACAAACCTGCAAGGCCGCGGTCTCGCGCCAGATCGAATACGGCCGGCAACGCGCTGTGCCCTGGGGTATTTCCGAGTCCTGCTATAACGCCACCGATATGCACCAGGTCTATCAATACCGGGCCTTCGGCGTGCCCGGGCTGGGCCTCAAGCGCGGGCTGGGAGATGACCTTGTCATCGCCCCTTACGCCAGCGCACTGGCGCTGATGGTGATGCCGCTGCCGGCGTGTCGCAATTTGCAGCGGCTTGCCGTCGATGGTTTCCTCGGGGATTATGGATTCTACGAGGCGGTCGATTACACGCCTTCACGTGTACCCCGGGGCAAGCATCACGCCATCGTGCGTACCTTCATGGCGCATCATCAGGGTATGAGCCTGCTGGCCTTCGCGTATGTCTTGCTGAACCAGCCGATGCAGCGCCGCTTCATGTCTGACCCCCTGGTACGGGCGACGGAGCTGTTGTTGCAGGAACGTGTGCCGAAGAAGGGCGCTACCCTGCACCCGCATGCTGCAGAAGTGAGCGCTGCCGCGCGTCCCGCAGTGGAAACCGGCGCGAGCATGCGCATATTCAGCGACCCGGATACGCCGGTGCCTGAAGTTCACCTGTTATCCAATGGCAGCTATCACGTGATGGCGACCCATGCCGGTGGCGGTTACAGCCGCTGGCGTGAACTGGCTGTCACCCGCTGGCGCGAGGACACCACGGCCGATTGCTGGGGTACATTCATTTATTTGCGCGACTGCGACACGCAGCGTTACTGGTCAAGCGCATATCAACCGACACTGCGCGAGGCTGATCACTACGAGGCAATCTTCGTGCAGGCGCGCGCTGAATACCGGCGGCGCGATCAGGCGATCGAAGCGCACACGGAGATCAGCGTTTCACCGGAAGACGACGTCGAGATACGCCGGGTCACGCTCACCAATCTGTCGTCGCGTAGCCGTCGTATCGAGGTAACGAGTTACGCGGAAGTTGTACTGGCACCACTGAATGCCGACCTGGCCCATCGCTGTTTCAGTAACCTGTTCGTGCAGACCGAAATCCTGCCCGAACGTCAGGCGATCCTCTGTACGCGGCGGCCGCGTACCCCGGGAGAGCAGGTGCCGTGGATGTTTCATTTGCTGGCGGCGCCTGAAGCGGTTGCCGACGAACCGTCATACGAGACGGATCGCGCCCGGTTTATCGGTCGGGGCCGGACGGCGGTCAACCCGCTGGTGCTGGATACTGGCGAAAGCCCGTCGGCATTGTCCAACACGGACGGTTCGGTGCTCGATCCCATCGTAGCGATCCGTCGCCGCATCAGTTTGTCAGTCGACGAATCGGCGACTGTACAGATCATCTCCGGTGTCGCAGACACGCGCGAGGCGGCATTGGCTGTACTCGACAAATATTGTGACCGGCACTTCGTCGAGCGCGCCTTTGACATGGCGTGGTTCCAGAGCCAGGAAGTGCTGCGTCACCTGAACGCGAGCGAAGCCGATGTGCAGGTTTATGGCCGCCTGGCCGGCTCTGTAATTTACAGCAATGCCTTGCGTCGTGCCGTGCCCAGCGTCATTGCTCGCAACCAGCTTGGTCAGTCCGGACTCTGGCGCTTTTCTGTCTCGGGAGATCTGCCGATCGTGCTGCTACGCATCGGCGACATGAACCGCATCGACCTGGTAAAACAGCTGCTGCAAGCCCATGCCTACTGGCGTATGAAGGGCCTGCTTTCGGACCTGGTGATTGTGAACGAGGATTTCTCCGGCTACCGGGCGGTTCTGCACGACCAGATCATGGGACTGATCAACGCAGGTCCCGAGGCGCAGATTATCGACAAGCCGGGAGGAGTCTTCTTGCGGCGCGCTGAAGAACTTTCCGAGGAAGATCGGGTTTTGTTCCAGTCTGTCGCACGCGTCGTGCTCACCGATAGCGCCGAAACACTCGCCGAGCAGGTGGATCGCCGCGTGTCGGCAGAGCGCTTGCCGAGCCGTCTCGAACCAGTGCGGCAACCGGCAGCTGAACCGGTCCAGCCGCTATCGGTGCGTGAGCGCATCTTCTGCAACGGCTTGGGGGGCTTCACGCCCGACGGGCGCGAATACGTCGTCACGCTCGAACCGGGGCAGAATACGCCGGCACCATGGGTCAATGTCATCGCCAGCCCGCACATCGGTACCGTCGTCAGTGAGAGCGGCAGCGCCTATACCTGGGTGGAAAATGCGCACGAGTTCCGGCTGACCACCTGGCACAATGACCCATTGGGCGACAGCAGCGGTGAGGCGCTTTACATCCGTGACGAGGAAACGGGCGCGTTCTGGTCGCCGACGCCGTTACCTGCGCGCGGTCAGTCCGGTTACGTCTGCCGGCACGGCTTTGGCTACAGCGTGTTCGAACATTATGAAACCGGCATTTCCTCGGAATTGTTCAGCTACGTCGCCATGAACGCGCCGGTGAAGTTCGCAGTGGTCAAGCTACGCAATCATTCGGGACGACCGCGGCTATTGTCGTTGACCGGGTATTGGGAGCTGGTGCTGGGTGAATGGCGGCACGCCAATCTGATGCACATTGTTACCGAAACGGATCCGCACAGCGGGGCCTTGTTTGCACGCAATGCATACGGCCGTGAATGCGCCAATCGGGTCGTCTTTGCCCATGTAGGTATTGAAGGCCTCAGCGAGCCGGAGCGAACGCTGACCGGTAACCGTACCGAGTTCATTGGCCGCAACGGTTCGCTGGCGAGTCCGGCGGCCATGCGCCGCGAGCGCCTGTCGGGCAGGGCTGGGGCGGGTCTCGATCCATGCGCCGCGCTACAGACCCGGATGGAGCTGGACGACGGTCAGGAACGCGAGATCGTGTTCGTATTCGGCGCGGCCCGCGACACCGACGAAGCACAGCATTTCATCCGGCAATACGGCGGTACGGCTGGTGCGCGGCAGGTACTGGAAGCCGTGTGGGAGTACTGGAACCACACGCTGGGTGCAGTGCAGGTAGAAACGCCGGATCACGCGCTGGACGTGCTGGCCAACGGCTGGCTGCTCTACCAGACACTGTCGTCCAGGCTCTGGGGCCGCACTGGCTATTATCAGTCCGGCGGCGCCTACGGTTTCCGGGATCAATTACAGGACAGCATGGCACTGATCCATGCGACCCCCTGGCTTGCCCGCGAACAGCTGGTCCGTTGCGCCGAGCGCCAGTTTCTCCAGGGTGACGTGCAACACTGGTGGCATCCGCCCGGCGGCCAGGGCGTGCGCACCCATTTCTCCGATGACTACCTCTGGCTACCGTATGCAGCCTGTCATTATGTGCTTGCGACCGGCGACACGGGCGTACTCGACGAGACAGTCCACTTTCTGGAGGGCCGTGAGCTGAATCCGGAAGAGGAAGCATATTACGACCAGCCGCAACGTTCGGCTGAAGCGGCGAGCCTGTATGAACATTGCGTGCGTGCAATCAGGCACGGCTTGCGTTTTGGCGACCATCAATTGCCGCTGATGGGCTGTGGTGACTGGAATGATGGCATGAATCTCGTCGGGCGTGATGGCAAGGGTGAGAGCGTCTGGCTGGCATGGTTCCTGTACGAGAACCTGCAGCTGTTTGCAGACCTGGCCCGTAGCCGGGGCGACGTGCCCTTTGCCGAAGTCTGCACCGGGCAAGCTGCGTTGCTGTGCGACAGCATCGAGGCCAACGCCTGGGACGGCGCCTGGTATCGGCGGGCATATTTCGATAATGGCATCCCGCTGGGGTCGGCCGGTAATGACGAATGCCAGATCGATTCAATCAGCCAGAGCTGGGCGGTCATATCCGGCGGTGGTGATTCCGTGCGCGCCCGCCAGGCGATGGCGGCGGTGGACAAGCGCCTGGTGTGCCGCGATGCGAAATTAATCCGGCTGCTCGATCCGCCCTTCGATAAATCCGATCTTGAACCCGGTTACATCAAGGGTTATGTGCCCGGCGTGCGTGAGAACGGCGGTCAATACACCCATGCCGCGATCTGGGTCACAACGGCGTTTGCGATGCTGGGTGACAGGGAGCGCGCGTGGGAATTGTTCGACATGCTGAACCCCATCAACCACGCCAGCCAGCCGCAGCAGATCGAACGCTACAAGGTAGAGCCCTACGTGATGTGCGCGGATATATACGGTGCGCCGCCACACACAGGCCGGGGTGGCTGGACCTGGTACACCGGGGCAGCGGGCTGGATGTACCGGCTGAGCGTGGAAACCCTGCTGGGTCTGCAGCTGGAAGTCGACCATCTGTGCATCACACCCTGTATCCCGGCCCGGTGGGAGCTATACAAAATCCACTACCGCTATCGCGAAACGGTCTATCACATCACGGTCAAACGCGGTGCTGAAAAGCCGGATCACCTGATCCGTGTAATACTGGATGGCGCCATGGTTAAGGGGGCAGGTATGGATGAGGCGGGGCGACCGCAAGGCAGGATCCCGCTTAAGGACGACCGTCGGGAGCACTATGTAGAGGTGGATATGAGCTAGGGTGGTTATGAACAACATCGCTGCGCCATTGATACCCATCATAAAAGAAACTATTCGCAATTCCTGGTGCCCAGCTCCCCCATATACGCACCCGCTGAAACAGTGATTGACAGGGCATTGCCGGTCGGACAGCATTCGACCCTCCAGCGCTGCGGATAAACTGCCTCATTAGCCTGGTTGATTTGCTATCCGGGTGCAATGCGAGGACACTGTACCAAGCATCTCGTATGTCAGTACGCAAGTCTTTCTGACGCGCAGCAACAACTGAACGGTTATTGTCGCCCGTTATACCCGCTTCTAACGGGCTCCGATCTGCCACCATCGTTATGCCCCGCTTGCTGCAGGCAAGAAAAGGCACAACGCACCGTTTGCTCAATTCATCCAGGAAAACCCCATGACTCAATTCACGCAAAACGCCCAGGATACGGAAACTTCCAGTCAACACGCCGGGATTCGCCTGGCTGAACTGATCGACCAGAACTGGAGCCGGAACAAATCCATCGATCTGGCCAATAGCGAAGGCATCAACCTGACAGATGAGCACTGGGATGTCATTGTCTACCTGCGCAAGCAGTATCTCAAACACGGCCTGCCAAGATTTGCCAGGACAACAGCCCGGGCCCTGAACAGGCAGTTCGCCGCCCAGGGTGGCAACAAGTATCTCTATAACCTGTTTGCCGGCGGCCCGGTTACACAGGGCAGCCGCTTTGCCAACCTGCGCAGCCCCGCAAATTCAATCGACGTTTCCTTTGGCACCAGCTATTGAGCCCCACTGTGACACAATCAGCACAGGACAAAGCTGCCAGCGATCACAGGTCGTGGGAAGCAGCCGACCGTCTGGCGGTCGAACGAGGCGAAGACGATGGGATGATTGTTCATCAGGGCACATCTTCAAACATACATAACAGCAAGGAACTCAATGACATCACAGCACAGTAACGGCGGTCAGGGTGGTCCCTGGGGCAGCGGGGGGACACCACCCGATCTTGAGGTGCTGGTCCGGCAGGGGCGGGAGCGGCTCGGGCAGCTGCTGCCGGGTGGCGGTTCACGTGGCCTCATCGCCCTGGTCATGCTCGTGCTGGCGGGCCTGGGCGTATGGACCGCTTATTACACTGTGCCAAGCGACTCGGTCGCTGTGGTGCAACGGTTCGGCAAGTATCTCAAGGAAGTCCCGCCGGGTCTGCATTTCAAGCTGCCACTGGGCATCGATGCGGCGACTATCGTTCCCGTCAAACGGCAGTTGAAGCAGGAATTCGGGTTCACCACCCCCGGTGCCAGCGATCCCTACCAGAGTCCTCGCGACGGCAACCGGCAAAAGCGTGAAACCGAGATGGTGACAGGTGACCTGAACGCCGCACTGGTTGAATGGGTGGTGCAGTACCGTATCTCGGACCCTGTTAAATTTCTCTTCGAGGTGCGTGAGCCAAGTGAAACCCTGCGCTATGTTTCAGAATCCGTCATGCGGGAAGTTGTCGGCGATCGCACCGTGGACGAGGTCATTACCATCGGCCGCCAGGAAATCGAAACGGAAGCGCTGACCAAGATGCAGGCGCTGTCCACCAAATACGCCATGGGGATCAGCATCGATCAGGTGCAATTGAAGAACATCAATCCACCCGAACCGGTGCAGGAATCATTCAACGAGGTCAACCAGGCCCAGCAGGAGAAGGAGAAGCTGATCAACGAAGCACGGCGTGATTACAACAAGGTGATCCCGCTGGCCGAGGGCGAGAAGGATCAGCGCATCCGCGAGGCCGATGGTTACCGTCTCAAACGGGTCAATGAAGCGGAAGGCGATGTCGCCCGATTCAGCGCCTTGCTGGCGGAATACCGCAAGGCCCCCGAGGTCACCCGCCGCCGCATCTATATCGAGACCCTGCAGGATGTCATGCCGGGTATACGCTCCAAGATCATTATCGATGAGCAGGCACGCAGCATTCTGCCGCTGCTGAATCTCGATGCCCGCAAGGTGGAACAGCCATGAACAACAGACAACTGGCCATGCTGGTGGTGCTGGGCATCGTGGCGTACGTCCTGATGAGTTCGATCTACACGGTGAGCGAAGTAGAGCAAATGATCATCACCCAGTTCGGCAAACCGGTTGGTGCCCCCGTGACCACCGCCGGCCTGAAGGTCAAGGTGCCCTTCATCCAGGAAGTGAACCCGATCGACAAGCGGGTCCTCGAGTGGGACGGCAATCCGTCGGACATGCCGACCAAGGACAAGCTCTACATCTCGGTCGACCTGTTCGCCCGCTGGCGGATCACCGATCCGCTGCAATACTTCCTGCGTCTGCGCGATGAACGCAGCGCCCAGTCGCGTCTCGACGATATCCTGGGCAGTGAGACCCGCAACGCGGTCGCCAAGCATGAACTGATCGAGATCATCCGCACCACGAAGGATCGCGTGCCGCTCCGCGACGCCCTGCTGACGGAGGCGGAACGGGATATGGGATCGCTGGTGCCGATCCAGAAGGGGCGCAAGCTGGTCGAGCAGGAGATCTTCACCGCGGCGGCCGAGAAGGTGCAGGTGTTTGGCATCGAGTTGCTCGATATCCGCTTCAAGCGCATCAACTACAACGAAAGCGTGCGCCCGAAGATCTATGATCGCATGATCAGCGAGCGCCGCCAGATTGCGGAACGCTTCCTGTCGGAAGGCAATGGCGAGGCCGCCAGGATCCGCGGCAATCGTGTGCGTGATCTGAACAAGATTCAGTCCGAGGCCTACCGGCAGGTCGAGGAGATACGCGGTATTGCGGATGCCAAGGCCACCGAGATCTACGCCCGGGCCTACAACCAGAGCCCGGAAGCGGTGGCGTTCTATGAATTTACGCGGACCATGCAGTCCTACAAGTCCATCATCGCCGAAAACACGACCCTGGTGCTGTCCACCGACAGCGATCTGTTCAAGTTTCTGAAAGGCATGAGTCCGGATGGCGACAGTCCTTCGGCCCGGGTGGCTGCCGGTGACCGGCGATGAAGTTGAGTTACCCGAACCCGTGCCGCAGTTTCGATGCCAGCCGCCGCCGCGTCTGCTTCTGGGGATATGACCGCACGATCGAGATCTCATTCTTTGTTGGAATGGACGCGCTCAAACGGCTCAGTCCGGATATGAGTGACGCCGAGTCGGGGTTTCTGCAGGCATTCGATGCCGCGCTGAACCGGATCCATGAGGTTGCAGACAAGGCGTATGCGCGCGGCGGCAAGGGATCGTATGCTTACATCCTGGCCGCGGAGGATTTTTAAATCTGGTCCCTGAGCCGCCCGTGACAGTGCGTCCACGGTAGTAGTGTGTGAGTTTCATCCCGCCCGGAATACGCACGACCAGGCACCCGAATAAACAGGCGACTGGTTGATCAGGCCACGATACCGGATCAGAAAGCGGATCTCCCGGCGAGTATTGCATCTTTCCTCAGGGAAACCGGCCTGCCCTGGCTGGAGAAACCTTTCACATCGGAACTGCTGCTTGCCCTTGTTGCATGTATCGAAATGGATTGAATCGCCGTTCTGTTGCAGAAAGTAACTATCGGAATCCGGCTCCATTTTCACACGGATCTCGTAGATATCAGCCCCCTGGTCTACCTCTAGCCGTTGCCACAAGGAAGTCGAGTGCTAATCGAATGTCAGTCTACACATTCGGAAACTTTCAGACTGTCGCTGCGGTTGCCTTAACCCTGTCAATCAGTTGCTAAACCAATAGCCGGTTATAGCCAGCCATGTGAGGATGAGTAGCACCCAGGGTAACCAGTGTTGTTTATAGATCACCTTATCCTGAACCTTAATCTCACGCGCATCAGGTGCTGTGGCTTGCAGACTGGCCTTCTTGAGCTTTTTGTCCAGCTCTCTGGCCCTGGCGT
The DNA here is from genome assembly GCA_963701505.1 of uncultured Gammaproteobacteria bacterium. GTDB lineage: Bacteria > Pseudomonadota > Gammaproteobacteria > UBA9214 > UBA9214 > UBA9214. The sequence goes on along the minus strand of CAVOZZ010000010.1, from coordinate 70,404 downwards.
TTTGCTGGTTCCTGTATTGCTCGATACCTTTTTGAATCCCCTGGGCAATCAGCCTCGTCTGTTCTTTTGTCTGCCCTGGTCGTTGTGTCCCGCGGGCTATTCGGGTCGCTTCGCCTTGTGTGGCTTCGGATATCTGGTGCCTTTTCGAGTGTTTGGCCATCGGCGTTTCTTATTCCATATGGTTGCTAATCAATATCCCGGCCTGAGTCTGGCAGGTAGCTCCGGCAGGGTTTCTTCCTGGCGAACCCAACCAGATCCATTATGCCGGCGTCAAATTGCCATGCCCCGGAGACTACTTCATTTATGGAAAGCACCTGTTGATGCAGGTCAAGTGGTTGAGGCCAGCGTCGTATTTGCTCAACTGTGAAGTCTCAGGACGAGGCTTGCCCGGTCGATAGACCTGTCGTTGAGGTCAATAAATCACCGAGAGAAGAAAGATGCTTAAAACCTTGCCACAAGAGGAATTGGAAAGAATTAACACCCTGACGATTATTGAGGCCGTTGCTTATGCCAACAGGCTGACCCATCGACTGAAACGTGATGACTGTACTCCTGAGGAAAGGCAAAACGGATTAGAGTTACTGCGAAGGCTCACCCTGAGAGTGCGCTTTCTCAAAATTGCGCTTGAGCCGCGTTATTATAAAACCGGGCCAATCCATTAAACAGCCTGCACCCGAGGTGATGTTGTCAGCGGTGAGTACCATGGGTAACCGGGATGCGTTGGCAGAGGCTGTCACCCCGACCGGTTATCTTCCTTATTCGAAAAGAACAGCCGGCGGGCTTGCCGCGTTGATCTATACCGATGTTCTGCAGATGGCGCTCGCGTTCCTGGTACCAGCGGTGGAGGTGATCTTTCTGTTTGGTGTGTTCAGGCCGCGCGCGGGTGCGGGAGCCGCGCTGGCGACATGCTGGGTGGACATGCCGTCTCAACGGTGTGTTTTGTCGCCATGCTGACCGGTTTGCGGCCCGCGGATTTATTCAGGCATTGAAATTACGGTGCCGATGCCGGTGCTGGTGCGTTCTGGTGGATGAGCAGTCGCCAGCCGGTTTTGTCTTTCCGGTAAATGTTGGTGCCGTAAAATGGCGGCGGCGGTGGTGTATCGGATGGCGGGGCCTGGATCGTTTCCTCTACCTGGTGGATGGCGATATCATCCGCTTCAATCCAGCCCAGATGGGCGATCGCGAGCGATACACCATGGCCCCGGGATAACAGGTGGGTAAATACATCCACCACGCCCTGCCGGCCCTGGACCATAGGGTACATGGGTAACAGACAACAGATGTCATCGGATTCCGCCCAAACGGAAAGCAGCTGGTCAAGGTCGCCTGCATCCAGTGCATCGTAAAAAGCGTCTTCAGCGTCCTGGGGAGTATTATATGTAGGGGTCATGTTGTCTGTCCGTGTTGATCACTCTGTAGATGGTTGCATTGCCGATGGCTTGAATCAAGCACCTGCAGGCTCCAAAGAGTAAACTTTTTAAAAACCGTGCAAGATGAACATCGAAAAAAAATGGAGAGAACGTTATCGTGCTGTGACAGGCGAGCGAAAGGCATCACGGGTCTTGAAAGGTAATCTACATCTTTTGTCTGACAATGACCGTGCGCTGGATTCGGTCTGTGGGGTAGGGGGGGCAATTCCATTCTGGTGGCATAACAGGGGTTGAAAGTAGATACCCGGGATATTGCTGATGTTCCTGCTGCAACGTTAGAGCTCGTGGGCACGCGACTCAAAACGGCGAGGCGTTTTAAGGAGCGAACTGTTCGCGGTTGATCTGACTATGACTGGATCCTTTTTGGCATCAGATACCACAGTACAAATGACACCAGAAACAAAGCCGGGATATCGCCCAACAGATTTGCCCGTTCCGTCTCATCGACGATAGCTTGAACCAGCATGATTCCACCGTGAACAATACTCGACCAGATTGTGAACCATATAAGACTTGCGTTGGCTAATGGGTCTTTCGCAGCACGAATCAAAAAAACTCCCAAGGTAGCGTAAACGCCCATAATCATCTGCTCGTATTCGGGTTGCCGTGGTGTCCAGCCCCAACCCGAAGGCCATACCCACATCATCATCACGTAGATCCCCGCGATGAAGATAATGCCAAACACAACAAGGGCAACTTTCAAATACTTCAGCTTTTCTTCCTGTTGCATGAGATTCCTCCCTAAAGCCGTTTGTTTATTCCGCCATCGAAGCTTCGCCATCCTGGTGGCTTGGTATTCGTTAGCGAGTTCCTTAACCATACCTGCCGGCCTGGCTTTCGTTCAGAAGGAATCAGGGATGGGCAAGTTGCTACAGGTTTACTCTTGGCTGATTACAAAAGCAATTAGTCTTTTCACGGCAAACGATTCGTTATCGAACCAGAGGAAGTTACTGGTAGCTAAATGGGATTTGTGAGTCTGCAGTCCCCGTACCAGCTGAATCGCAGAGGCTGACTACCAGAACTTCCCGAGTTGGCCACTCACCTGCCGTTCACAGCTGTGACTGAGCCGGGTGTTGGCTTTGCTGCTTACGAGGAAGTTCGGCCAGTAACAAACCTTCGGGAATAGTCGGAAGAGTTTTTGACTGGCAGGGCAATATCTCATCCAACTGGATTTTCTCATCCCTGTATAGAAAACCCGGCATGGTCCTATGGATTGATGTCTGTCAGTTCAACCCGAACGGTTGGCCCCCCCTGCAGTTCTTCTATCAGGACAAGTCCAACATAGGGACAGTAGTACTTGTGCTCAATGGCTCCCGGGTCCAGTGGTGTCCATTCCTTGGTCTTCAGGCAACCTGCGTATTCACTATCAGCCAAGGTGTTGTCCATTTCCAGGGTGACATTGGCATGTAAGCGCTTCACCTTCCCCATGTCCTCCGCTTCATCCTCATAGTATTCCTGCTGATAGGACAGGCCCGGAGCGGCAAGCACGGAGCCGTCAGTGGAGACATCGGGGTGTGCCAGCATGATGATTCCCGGTTCCGCGATACTTCCGACTCCGGCAACATCCTTGCCCGCTTCCCAGGAGCCTTCAGTACTCCCATCTTCATCTACCGTATCTTCACCAAAGTACCAGATGTGCCCGAAATCGTCCTGTGCATACCAGTCTAGGGTTACCTCCAGGGGGGCGCCATCACCAATACCATCGCAGTCCGGGTCTGCCCATGCCCTGTCATCAACGACTCTGGCTGTGATTTCATCATAGGGGGCAACGAAGTCACTCTTTGTCATATCGGTAACGACGATTTCATTAACGACACACTCGTCATCCTCAATGGCGCGGTAGACGAATGTATTGCCCGGCAACAGCTGCCAATATGGGTTGTTGATATTGAGTGGGGCTGAGAAGTCTGTTGCAAAATCAATATCGACCTCAACCAAGCCACCTGCATTGACAGCCCCGGCAGGAGCACTCATCAGTACCGCCAGCGAGACAAGCCGAATGATTTTTGCCTGATTATCCTTCTTCATAACAACCTCCAATGAATTTATCCTACTTTCTGTGTATAGCACATACACCTTGCATGTGCTTGTCTCCACCAAAACGTCCGCCACGGGTTCATTCAAGATATAGCGAAGTGACCCCTTGTTTCGAAGGTAGACCCGACAAGTGTCTATCGCCATACGCTAAACTTCCGGAAAGGGTCGTCTCCCGCTGTTTAGATAATTGATATAAAAATCAGTATTCAGGGCGATCTCAGGGCAAATGCAGCCCTTCGCATACACGAAGGATTACGCAGATGGGGACAGCCTGATGAAAGACCCGATCAGTAGCATGGTTGCTTCTTCAAAACCAATTTTGATGCCGCGTGACATCACCGGCCCCAAAACTATGGCCGCCGATCAAGGTTAGAGTAGTACGAGTGCCACCCTGCGGTAGTCGCAAGTTGCCGCAGGGTGACTCGATCACCCTACCTGCCGAGGTAAGCACCGAAACGTTTTGAATCCTCGCTCGCATAGGCGGCCACGGCCTTGTCTGCCCCGGCGGCCGTGCGCAGTTTCTCGACCACTTCGTGTAGTCGACCTGCCGGGATGGCAGCGGTCATCTCGTTGTTCGACATACCGGTACGTACGCGGCTCAACATGCAGCCGACGCTGATCGCCACCTGGTCCTGTTCCTTGGCAATGGCGACGATGTGGCATTGCGGTTTGCCCTGGAATGAAATCTCGGGCATGGCGTCCGAAAGCATCATCGCCTGTTTGGGATTCAAGCGCAGAAAGACGACATCGGGTTTCACTGAGGTTTCGTACAGTGGACCATAGGTCACGTGCGTTGGATTACCCTTGACCACGGGAATGCCCGGAAAAGCCTCAGGGGTGACCCAGCCCGCCTCAACCAGGCATTTCACATCGGAGTTATTGGCAACTTGCTCCAGTGTCTTCAGTCCGTGCGTGACGCAGCCCACACTGCAGTTGCCATGGTCTTCTGCAGTGGTGGTAAACGTGCGGTCCTGGGCCTTGATCCAGAACACGCAGCCGGCCGGTACGCGGCCGGTTCGCCCGTCATCGGTCGGCGCGGGCATCGGCTCCTGGAAAGCTGCAATCCCTGCGGGCGCCGAACTGGAGAAGCTGATGGCAAGCGGCGGATTCTGCAGTGCAAGGATGTAAGCGAGTTCGGAGGCGAGGGCCTTGTAGTCTTCATGCGTCATGCCAATATTCTCCTGCTTGGGTTGTTGTTGGTCATAAGGTGCTGCAATAAGCAATTTGTCGACTGATCAGGTGCCGTCAACAATGTCGGACATTAGCGCAGCCAAATGTTACTGACAACTTATCCTGAGGTGTTGAATGCCAGACAGACGTGGCATAGCTGCAAGGCCGTGACTGAGCACATCTCTCGGTCGCGCATCGCAAACGCAAAAAGAGAATGCCATTAATTTTTAATATGCCAACTTGTTGATTTGACCGTCGCAACCAATGCCAAGGTTGTACTGAACATTCGTATAAGAATGCTTGCTAGCAACCATTCTGGACGTATTTCCTTTTAGGGTCGGTAGTTTTTGACAAACATTGTTATACAAGCCGTTCAATTCGGATGTCCAGTGTTTTTCGCCTGAAATAGTCTACATTCATAAATTGCAGGGGATTATCAGAATCAATCGAATGGCAATACCACTGTGTTCCATTGCTACTGGGACATGACCGCTATGTTTCATGACAACGAGCATCAGGAACCTTAAGCATGTCAACTGAAAAAGCTGTATCAGATAATTATTTACACGGAGATTTGCTGAAGGCGATTCAGGCTGCAATTACCAAGCTTGGTAAAACGGTTGATAGCGTAACAATTGAAGATCTTGCTCCTGTTGATGAATTCCATATCGGTGGCAGACTGGCAACTGAGGAATTTCTTGATCAACTGGAACTCTCTGAACAAGACCATATTCTTGATGTAGGGTGCGGCCTTGGGGGCGCTTCACGATTTGTCGCAAACAAGTATAAAAACCAGATTACCGGGATTGATTTAACACAAGAATATATCGAAACTGGCAAGGTTATATGCTCTTGGGTGAGGCTGGATAAGCATATCACTCTACAGCAGGGTAGTGCGTTATCAATGCCTTTCCAGGATGAAACATTCGATGGTGGTTACATGATGCATGTAGGTATGAATATTGAGGATAAAGCACAGCTCTTTTCAGAAATATACCGGGTGTTACGTCCGGGATCATACTTTGGTGTTTACGATGTGATGCGACAAAATGACGGCGAGCTGGCCTACCCGGTTCCGTGGGCAACAGATAGCAGTACAAGCTCATTGGCTACACCTGATCAGTACAGGCAGGCTCTAGCGGGCGCCGGGTTTGAGGTTGCCAGAGAAAAAAATCGTCGTGATTTCGCACTGGATTTCTTTGAGCAACTGCGCGCAAAAACGGAGGCTGCTGGTGGACCACCTCCGCTAGGTCTGCATACTCTGATGCAGGAAAGTACAGCCGAGAAAATAAGGAATATGATTGACAATATTACAAAAAAATACGTCGCCCCGGTTGAAATTGTTGCGATCAAAATATAGCAATGACTCCTGCCGGCCCTGTTAAAAACAGGTGTTCAAAGAGTAAGCATCCCGACTGACTGCAAAGCGTAATCGAATCACGCGACCATAATGATCAGCTTGCTAGCTGTCTATCGGTGCGAATCCCCAGAAACTAGGCTTGATACATGCCCCGGCAGTTAATGGCTGTTTCTTGATCGGTATCAATGCATCAATTTACTTTATCATTTACATTTCAAGTGCGTATAAAAAGGGGATTGTTGTGATCAGGCAATTGACAATTGGTGTTATTGGTCTGTGGTTGTTATCACAAGCGTGTGTTGTTTTTGGCGAAACGATACCCTCATCCGAATACTTTCCGCTCGTAGATGGCTATTCCTGGACGTATCAAATTACTGGTCCATTCGGCAGCTATACTGATACAAGCACCGTTCTGCCTGGTGGAACGAAAATAATCAATGGCATTAAAACAAAAATAATAAAGTACTCTGACGGTTCGTATGACTATATGACAAGCGATCTGTCTGGCGTTCGGGCTCATGGCTTTTATTTGCCGCCCGAGGACTATGTTTACTTCGACCCACCTGTCGTAATGGGGAAGAGTACAATGACGATCCCGGAAACTGTTACAAGTGCCGGTGTTGCGGAGTTTGTTCTAGGGTCTTTCGGTACCTATTATTTGAATTACAGCGCTCGTTACACAGTAGAGGGCAAAGAGACGATCACTGTGCCTGCAGGCACGTATGAGACCGTCAGGTATGGTTACGATCTCCGTCTATTCGGTAATATTATGGGGAGTATATTCGATGAGACAACAGCGGGAACGGGTTGGAATGCGAGATATATAGGCACTATTAAAGATACTTATAGTGACAGTGATGGAACCACGGATTCGGTATTGATCAGTACAAATGTGAAACCGCCTGTTGACCTCAGCGGCACCATCAAGACATCCGACGGAAAGGCCATATGCGCCATGGTGTTGGCCAGCGGGAAATACACATATTCTTGCAACCCCGGAGGATTGTTCTCGCTCACCGGCCTTCCACGGGGAACGGATGGCACGGTTAAGCGCCAGATCTATGCAGACGGCTTTTTTATGAAGATCGATATCTTGACGGATTCCACAAACGAGGCGGTCGTCATGACGCGTTCAGGCACCTGCCCCAGCTACAACATACCCTATGATCCAGCTGTTGTCCCCGGATCAGCTGGCAAGTATATCTACATCGCCGGCAAAGTATTGCTGCAGAACAGCCAGACACCGATTTGTGCCATGGTGCTGGCCAACGGAGAGCATATGTTCTCCTGTGACGGTACCGGTAGTTATGCACTGAAAATCCCGCTGGATAATAACGGACAGTTCAAGCTACAGGTCTATGCGGATGGATTTGCACCATCGATACGGAAGTTTGACGAGTTCAAGACTACGAACATCGTGCGCATGGCGCGTGCCGTAGAATGCCAGTAAGTAACAAAGACGATTGAGAATTGCGCTGGCCTGTTCCCTGGGGAGCCGGGCGCATGAGCGAGGCAAACGAGCAAATGTCCCAGAAGGTTAATAGAAGGCCTCTGATTGAACCTGCTTTTTCCGAGAACCTCTTGTGGCAATTGCAGCTCTGCTGTTGACCATGTCTTCGGGATTCCCGGAGATTACGCCCTGCGTATTTACACAACTGGCCAGGAGTCCGCAGTACCGTACGGTATATTCACGAAGGCACTTTTATGCATTTGCTCGAGTGGAGCAATGAACTCCCGGGTGACCCGGTTGGGGCCATAACAGGCTTGCATGCTAAAGCCAGGGATGGATTCGAGCAGGCTTTGTGTGAGGCATTAAAATCGTCTGGCCAGCCCGGCCTGTGATCGAATCTATGCTGCCGATCAGGTAGAGACCCTTTTCTTTAGTGATGTCAGCGGAGGAAGCAAACGATGAGCACGCGAATGCCAAGAAACGGCTGGGAACGCCTGCCGAATGGTTTCGATGTTGAATTCAGGCACGGCATACCGGTCAGGATCTCGGACAACGGGCGCGGTATGACGGTCCCGGAAGAGGTGCTGCTGGAGGAGGTGACTGCCCTTGGCAAGCTGCACGTGTCTCTGGGTGACTGGGAGGCCGGAGAACGTGCCGGTGAGCATGAAGCCAGTCTCTATGTGGCAGGCGGAGAGTTTACCGAGGTCCTGAGAAGGCTGGCGGCTTCATCTGCCGCACTGTTCGTGGAACGCTATCACAAGGCGGTTGATGTAAATGACGTCGACTGGGACCGGCTCGAATACCTGAAGGATTTCGAGACGGCACTCGAATGTTGCAGGCTATCAGAGGGGGTTGTCGACAGGGACTCCTGCTTTGATGACTATCTTGAAGTCATGCACAGTGAGAGTCGACGGCTGGCACAGTCTGGCGACCTTCCGCGAGTCGAGCCGGAGTAATGCCTGCGAGAGTCACGCGGACACACCATGATGTTCCCTCTGCGCTCAATTTGCAGGTGGGCTGGACGAGGCCGTGATCAACAGGCCCTGATTTTCAGGTGCAGATTATAAAACGAGGAGCGATGGTCAAGAAATCGGGTATGAAGAGGCGCCAACAGGCAGCTACGGGCAACTGCCGATAGGCCGGGCGAATACAGGATAACCAGATGTAATCAATTGCCATGTGTACATCCTTCCATGATCGGTGGTCCATTCAACATCAATGGACGGGCGCCCCATGATTGATTCGATAGCTGTCTGAAGGTTGCAACCGGGTATTTTCCCTGTTTCGCCAAGAAAATCATTGTCTGGCCGCCTGGCTGGTTGATCCTGGCGAAATGCGTGCGTTATCCATTCCAGAGTGCGATCATAAAATTACGGCTCGGCCACAACTGGAGTCGGGTTATCTCAACATCAAGGTGAAATCTATGAAGTCTACAGTCCTCGCAGTATCCATCCTGTTTTCCCTGGCCGCTCCGGTGTCGGTTTTGGCCGAAGTGCCGGCGGTAGCAGCCAAACCGCTGACGGTAGAAGTGGTGCCCATCGACGTTGAAGCGACCGCGCAGCAAGCGGTCACTGAAACACTTACGGAAGCGCAAGCACCTGTTACCGAAGCATCAGAACAGCAAGCAGTCGTTGAATCATTTTCTGAAACTGCCGTGACCACTGCCCGGCCCATCGAACCACAAGGGGTGTCAGAAACACCTGCAGAAGCCGCTGTCCAGGCTGCCGAAAGGGTTGAAGAACAGGCGGCAGCGGAAACGGCTTCGCAAGAGGCGGCCGCTGGCACCATGGCATCCGGCGCTGATACGCCCGGGCAACCGTGTCCGATGCATGGCATGGGTATGATGCACAAGGGAATGGGCCAGCATGGCAAAGGTCCTGGTGGCAGCAAGCCGGGCTGTGATCGCCATGGCAAGGGACAAAAGGGCTACCAGCAGCAGATGGTGCGGCGCCTGGATATGATCGAGGCGCGCATGGCCAAGATCGAGGCTATGCTGGAAAGCCTGATGCAGCGCTAGCGGTCAGCAAAACAGGGGTCAGATCCCGGCCTCCATTAGAAGAGACCGGGATCTGTTTAGCGTGTCTGCCGGCAACCTGGCCCTTCTAAAAAAACGTCCGCATTGAAATCCCTCGATATTATCGTATCGAATGGATGGACTGGTTCAGCATGTCCGGGGTCACCAGTACGATGCCTTTGTCTGTAACGCGAAAACCGCGCTGACGGTCTTCGTCATGGTTTTCGCCGATCACCATATTTTCCGGTATATCGCACCCGCGGTCGATGATCGCCCGGTGTATGCGCGTATTGCGCCCCACGTTGACGTCGGGCAACACCACGGTTTCTTCGATATAGGCATAGGAGTGGACCTTGACGTTAGAGAACAGTAATGCCCGGTTCAGTTTGGCGCCGGATATGATGCAGCCACCCGAGACGATTGAATCGACCGCCATGCCGCGGCGCTCATCGGTGTTGTGTACGAACTTGGCCGATGGCAGTTGCTGCTGGTCGGTGAGTATGGGCCATTCGTTATCATAAAGGTCCAGTTCAGGCGTGATATCAAGCAATTCCATGTTGGCTTCCCAGTAGGCATCCAGGGTGCCAACGTCCCGCCAGTAGGCCCGTTTGCCGGTTTCGGCGTCGCGGAATGGAAATGCAAACACCGTGTGAGAACTGATGAGCTTTGGAATGAGGTCATGGCCGAAGTCGTGGCTTGACCCGCTGTCAACGGCATCGATGATCAGCTGGTCGCGCAGTAACTCGGTGTTGAATACATAGTTGCCCATGGAAGCCAGGCACATGTTCGGCTGACCGGGTAGCGGTCTGGGGTGTACCGGTTTTTCCTCGAAACCGATGACACGACCGTTCTCGTCCACCTCTATAACGCCAAAGGTATTGGCCGCTTCACCGACAGGAAGCTCCACGCATAAAATCGTCAGGTCGGACTGCTGTTCGCTATGAAAGGCCAGCATGGTGCCGTAATCCATCTTGTACACATGATCCCCGGAGAGAACCAGGACAAACTCCGGGTTGTGCGTATTGATAATGTCGAGGTTCTGATAAATTGCGTCAGCCGTGCCTCTGTACCAGTCGGTATCAATGCGTTGCGAGGCCGGGAGGACTTCGACAAATTCGTGCAGCACACGCTTGAATCCGCCCCAGCCCTCGCTAATGTGCCTGACAAGTGAGTGTGCCTTGTATTGTGTCAGGACACCGACACGACGGATGCCCGAGTTGATCGCGTTCGACAGGGCGAAGTCAATAATCCGGAATTTGCCGCCAAAAAATACAGCGGGCTTGGCACGCCAGGCTGTCAGCTCATATAACCGGGAGCCGCGGCCGCCCGCCAATACCAGCGCGAGTGTCTTGCGAGTCAGCAGGCTGACGAAACGTTGCGGGTTTGAATCGTACATGATCAATATCCGTTATGGCTCAAAGGGTTCGATAGGTTGCAGCATTGGTCAATCCGTTATGAATTCCGGGAGCAGTATGAGCTGCCATCGTTCCGGGTTTCCCGGCAAGCTCTCCGCTACCGCGTCTGCTCCGACATCGTGGTACGCGCCCTCTGAACAGCAGGGCTTGATGCTGTTCGTGCCTCAGAACGCCCCGGCACGATTGGGGGCGGCCATATTTGCGCATCTAAGGTGGACGTTGAGGTTGCTCCGACCCGGGTTCTCCCTCGGCTCTGCTCTGGGGATCGCCCAACATGCGCGGATCATACCCGGGACCAAGCTTCATGCCCGGAGGAGGACCGCCCTCGGGACCGACCATTATGCGCGGATCACCCTTCTTTATACACCCAAAATACACACAAACTTTTTCACCGTCCTTACGTACCGAACGTAAGGCACTTGCAGGCTGTGGTTGTTCCAGGTTCACGACCTGCCAGTGCCCCACAGAGTTACGGCGATCGCAAAGCAAGCCCAGGAACGCTTGATTTGCGGGCGCATCCGGCGGCCCGAGGTGTGCCCTCATGCCATCTTCCTTGGTGATTACGATAGGCTCCTGACCGAGCACCTGGTGCAGGGTGTGGATGTGTGGCTCAACACGCCAAGGAGGCCCTGGGAGGCCTGTGGGACCAGCGGCATGAAGGTGCTCCTTAATGGTGGCATCAACTTGCTGGAACTGGACGGCTGGTGGGCGCAACCAACGGCTTTGCCTATCGCACCGGTGTGCCGGCAGTCCGCCCGGTAACGGACTATACGGTGCGACTCCTACCGTACCGCGACGGCGTGGCGGTACTTCTGGAAACAACTCACATACTCTGGCAGCGTTGAGATTTCATTTTTGTTGGAGCGGATGCTCTCAAACGGCTTGGTGCAGAGATGAGTGGCGCCGTCGAAACCGGATTCTGCAGGTATTTGCTGCCATGCAAAACCGGATCCCTGGGGTTGCAGACAAGTCTATGTGCGCGGCAGCAAAGGAATCTGGGCGTAACTTGCTGGCAGGCGGGGATATTTGAAGATCCGTTCGCGCATCGGTGACCGGGACAGTGCACCCGCATGAAAGGAGGGCGGGCAGGATATTCCTGAAGTGTGATTTGGGTACTGGAGGGACGATTGATTCCATACAAAATTGGGAATATAATCCCAAATAAATTGAAGCTTCACCTCCTTCCATACAATACACTTAACCCGGGAATTTCACTTATGTACGAGCAACAGAAAACTTTTCCAAATTCGAGCTGGCAAGTTAAAGACGCTGGCACTGGCGTTCCTGCTGGGTCCGGTCGCGAGTTCTGCCGCGCTTGCAGACTATCAACTCATTGATCTGGGCATCGATGTATCTCCCACCGACATCAATAATGCGGGAACGATTGTCGGTTCGCGCAAGACGGACAGCGGCAGCGTCGCTTTTCGCAGGCTCATACGGTGGCCAGTTGCTGGAAGGACATCGATGGTGCCACCGTTGCCAACGCGGTCAACGATACCGACCAGATCATCGGCAAGACACTCACCGGCGCCTTTCTGCTGGATGGCAACAGCCTGCGCGAGTGGGATGGTTATGGCGCATACGGTATCAATGAAACAGGGCAGATCTCCGGCAACCAGCAACTGAAGAACCCGTACCGGGCAACGCCGCTGCCGCTTGATCCGGCCATCTACACGCCCAGCAAGTGGGACAATCTCGGCATCGCGACGGTGTATTCACGCGGCACCCGCCAGGGTGTGTATGCGGATCTCTACGTACTCAACGATATCAACGACACGGGCTATGCCGTAGGTAGTCGGCGCCGCTACGGCCTCGCCGGTTCTTCAGCCATCCTGACCACGCCGGATTTTAATGATGTGACCTACCTGTCGATCCCCTACGGCGGCTCTGCGGCGGCCATCAACAGCCAAAACAAGATTGCCGCCACAAGCGGCACAAATTCGACTGCCGGCCAGTATGCACACGCCTACCTCTTCGATTACAACACGGGCCAACAGTTTGATTTGGGCACATTGAACGGCGGTCTGACCAGCAGCGCCGCGGATATCAATGAGTACAACCAGGTGGTTGGTTCGTCCTGGCTGGTGACGCAGCTCACCAGTCTCTACGATCCCACTCAATATCATGCGTTCCTCTGGGAGGACGGCCAGATGGCTGACCTGAATGAGTTGTCGATTGTGGTTGGCTCCGACTGGATCCTGACGGCCGCCACGGCCATCAATGACAACGGTGATATCGTCGGCAGCGGTTTGCGGGAAGACGGGCAGGTGCACGGTTTCCTGTTGACGACCGGATCTAGCGCCTCCACCGCCTTCCAGGTCAGCTCCCGGTTGCCAGGCCAGTGCCGATGTGACTGCCGGCAAGGTGCCACTGACGGTAAACTTCAGCTCGGCGGGTTCGTCCGGATGGACCAGTTACACCTGGAGCTTCGGAGATGGCACAGTTGACTCCAACGCAGCGAATCCATCGCATGAGTATACCGAGACCGGTACGTTTATCGCCATGCTGACCGTGACCAATGAACAGGACCTACCGCCACGGCCCAGGTGACGATCACCGTACGCAAGTCGAAAGGCAGGAAATAGAGCGGGCCGTGGATAGTGGTAACCTCAAGCAGGCGTCAGGGATGTTACCCCGGGTCCACGAACCCTTCCTTCAGGCAGACGGTGTGACAGGATGTGTCGTGTGAAAACATGGCACCTGCTTGCCTGGGTTTTAAACAGGGATTGTTCGAAAAGGCTACTACACATTTTGCTTGGGCGAACAGGCGGGCGATTAGCAGGTACGGCCCGGTAGGGCTACCGGGCCGTGTTTGCAGTGGATCAATAAGCCGGCGCATCGGCTTCGTAGCTCAGGCCCAGCTTGCCGGCCTGTTCGCGCACGGTGCGGTAGATCTTGTCATCCAGGGAGTCCCGGGCACCACCGGCTTGCCCCACTTTCTTGCCCAGATAATCAGCGCGTTCCTTTGTCAGTTCACTGATCTGGCGCTTGAGTTCGTTGCGGCGTTCGGCCGTTTCACTGATGACTGCTGCCTGCTCTTCCGGGGCCATGGTTTGCAGGGGTTCCGGCAACTGGTCCTTGTCGATGCTGGAGAGGTCGACACGACCACTGCTCACACCATCCACCAGTTCACCCTCACCCAGGAAGTTGGCAGCACCGCTTTTCGAGGCATTGAACGTCGCCCGTCTCGCGCGGGATTCGACCGATGAGATGGCATGCAGCTTCTCGGTCGCTGCCAGCTTGCGTCGTTGTTTTTCCTTCTCCTCCCCGGTGCCATAGTAGAGTCGCGTGTCATCCAGCTTTTCAGACAGCTTTGCGATTTTCTCGTCAAAGGGGGTGGCGATGGCTACGGCACTGCCGGCCTGTTCCACCTGGAAGTACTGGCCATCACCGAGTCGCGCAATCTGTTGCCAGGCCGGTGTGGTGCCGCTGAGCTGGCCGCACTGGATGGCATTGATCACAATCCCCTTGTCATGTGCAGCACGGATAGTGACCGGGTATTTGACGTCATCCTGGTAATCCATATGCGGCGGGGCGTCACCGACCAGGAACACTACCTTGTAGGTACCGCTATCCTGATGCCACGATACCTTGTGCACGGCGTCATAGAGCGCCTGATTCACGCTTTCCGGTCCGTCACCGCCACCGTCGGCCTGAAAATCCATTAGCGTGGCGTAGATGGAATCCAGATCACTGGACAGGTCCACGATGCGGGTGACGTAGGCATCACCCCGGTCGCGGTAGGCGACCAGCCCCATCCTGATCTCGGGTGCGGATTGCGCCGAGGCCAGGGTGGTGGCGATGGACCAGATCTTTTCCTTGGCGGCCTGGAGCAGGCCCCCCATGCTGCCGGTGGTATCCAGTACGAACACCACATCAATGTGCGCCTGGTCATTGGCTACTGGATTGACAAAGGGCGGGTCGGCTGGCGGCACTCCGGCCGGGGCAGTACCCCCTATGCTTTGGTAGGTCGGTAAAAATGCAACCGTGGCGGCGGTAAAGGCAAACAAGGCCAGTGCGAGAAGTTTTGATTTCATTTGAATACCTCCTTGAAGGTTCAATGGCTGGATGAAAGTTTGCGTACCGCGGCTTCTGCGCTGCGGTAGGCGTGTTGAAAGCGATCGTCGTGCTCGTGACCGGCCGGAGCGGCGCCGGGTTTGCGAGTGATGCTTTTCGGGATGAAGACAAACAACGCCTGCATCAGGAAAAAGCACCAGATGCCAAGAAACACGCTGCCTGTCCGGCTGACTGCCCAGGTGGCCGCGGCCAGGCTCAGGCCGTTCAGTCCCATGTCGCTGAGCGCAGACAGCGCGCTGGAATAGAAGTACAGCGAACGGATGATCCAGATGGTTCCCAGATGCACACCCACGTAGAGCAGCAGAGGTGGTTGAGTGAACCAGAGTACCCCCGCGACCAGTACCCAGGCTGCGACGGCAGTGACCCGGCCAATCCGCTCGGGGCTGCGGCTCAGCAGATAGACCACATAGGCGAGACTGATGGCGGCGATTAGCAGGCGCAACACCGGGACGCCGGGAAACACCGTGTCTATCGCGGTGTACAACATACTTCCGACCAGGCTGGCGGCAATCGCGACGCTGACGCCTTCAGGAAATGTGGGCTGTTTCATGACCGGCTCCTGTGCTGTTTTTCACGCAGAAAGGCCACTTCCACATCCTCATCGCGGACACTGATATCCGGGAGGGTCCAGCTGTCTGCGGGCCTCGCACTGGCGCTTTCAACGGCCAGCAGTTCGGCCTTCTGTCGCATGCCTTCCAGGTGTCCCCGGTTTTCCCTGAGTCGTGTGTCGAGCTCCCCGAGCATTTCCTGCAGCGCCTGGCGTCTGCGGGACAGGCCTTTGCATAACCGTTGTGCCTCCAGCTTGCGCTTGATACAGGCGCGGGCCAGGTCGTCATTCCCGGATTCAAAACAGACGTCGAGTTGCTCCCCGATATCATGCAGTGACTGTTCGAGATCGGTTTCGCGGGCAATGAGCTGTCCCTGTTCATGATGCAAAACCTTGCTGCGCTGCTCGTCGCGGGCCAGCTCCTCTTCCATCTCGCGGACTGCCTGCCGTAGCAGCACTTCGGGTTCTTCGATGCTGTCGAGTACGGCGTGGAAATCGGCCTGGAAGAGTCGCGAGACGCGTGTGATAAGTGCCATGGTGGTTACCTCCTGCGGGTTGATTTCGATGGTGAGTCCAGTCTAGGCAGGAGGGCGGGGTGCTTGTAGACAGGCTTTGGTAAAACCTGTGGTGGTGGATTTACAAAAGATTTACATGCCGTGATGCAAATGAGCTGGTAGGCTTTCACAGAGTACTGTTCGAAATGGCAAAGAGCGTGAGATGTCATTGCTGTTACCTATCTCCCCGGTCTCCCTACGGGAGAGGGCCGGGGAGAGGGGATAAGGAAACGGTAACTTTGTTTTATGAAATAAACACATCATGCAACGCAAGATCCGACTCCTCATTGTTGAAGACGAAGAGGCCATCCGCACCGGGCTGATGGATGTCTTTGTCTACCATGGTTATGACGTGGACTTCGCGGCCAACGGACCGCAGGGTCTCGACAAGGCGCTGAGCGGACGCTTCGATCTGGTCCTGCTGGACGTCATGCTGCCGGGCATGGACGGCTTCGAAATCTGCAACCGCATCCGTGCGCAAGATCGCGACCAGCCGGTCATCATGCTGACGGCCAGGGGCACGGATGAGGACATCATCCAGGGCCTGACCCTGGGTGCCGACGATTATGTGGCCAAGCCGTTCTCGGTTGCCCAACTGGTGCTGCGGGTGCAGGCCGTGCTGCGCCGTGCAGGCATCGGTGCGGAACGTGATGCCACTATCAGTCTGGGAGAAGATGTTGAGGTTGATTGCCGTAATCTCTCGGGCCACCGTGGTGATGAAGCGCTGACATTTACCCGCCGTGAGGTGGAGTTGCTGCAGTATCTGAGGATGAATCCGGAGCGGCCGGTTTCCAGGGACGAGTTGCTGGTGAAGGTCTGGGGCTATGCACGAAATCTCGAAATCGAAACCCGGACCGTCGATATCCATATTGCAAAGTTGCGGCGCAAGATTGAACCGGACCCGGCGCAACCGCGTTACCTTGTCACGGTGCGCGGCGCGGGCTATCGCCTGATGGCGGAGTGACCTGTAGCCAGCTATGTTTCGCACCTCACTCACAGGACTGGACCGGAAAAGACTGCGGCTGTGGTTGTCGGTGTTTTTTCTGGCTCTGGCTATCCCGACCGGAATTCTCGTTTACCAGGCCTATAGCCAGTTGAAGTGGGAGGCATTTCACCAATACCGGGTGCAAGCCGCGGAACTGGCTTCGCGCATTGATACCCATATCTCCCGGCTGATCAAAGCCGAAGAGGCACGCTCATTTGCGGATTATGCCTTCCTCAATGTTGCGGGCGATGCGGCTGCCAGCTTTTTGCAGCGCTCGCCGCTGTCGGTCTATCCACTGGCGTCGCCCATTCCCGGCCTGGTCGGTTACTTCCAGGTCGACACCGACGGTATCTTCACAACACCTCTGGTGCCGCCAGCGGGAGCAGAGGCGTCGAGCTACGGTATTGCTGCAGTGGAACTGGATCAGCGGCTGGCCTTGCAGCAGCGTATCGAGCAGATCCTCAGCAGTAATCGGCTGGTGCAGGACAGCGAGACCAAAAGGGTAACAGGCAGGGAAGTCGTCGCGGATGCACCCCATGCCAATGCAGCACGCAGGGACAAGCAGGAAGGTCCGGCTGCCCCGGTGGTTACCGGGGACAAGAACGTGATGGGGCGGCTGGCGCTGGATGACAGTGCCCTGTCGGGTGGCGCGGAAATGATGCAGCATCAGGTGACGGGTCAGGCCGCCTTTGACCGGCTCAAGTCGGCCGTTACTCCCCGAGAGCAGGAGCAGCAGCAGGCCACCAGCTCCCTCGGCCGGGTCGAGGATCTGAAACTGGATGACCGCTACCAGTTTGAACCGAGCGATGAACTCCAGCGCCAGCTCACGACCAGCAGGACACCCGTCGCCGCCAAACGCGCGCGCAAGGAGCGCAGTACCTTGCCGGAAACGGCGGAGGAATCCGGCGTGGTGTTTTTTGAAGGTGCGAGCGAGGCCGATTCCCCGGCTCCGGATGCACCACGGATGCAAAACGAAATCCGTATCCGAACCTTCGAGAGCGAGATCGATCCGTTCGAATTCAGTTTGCTCGACAGTGGCCATTTTGTGCTATTTCGCAAAGTCTGGCGTGATGGGCAGCGTTACATACAGGGCATACTGATTGAACAGCAGCCGTTTGTTGGGGGCATGATTGAATCGATGTTCCTCGAGACTGCCCTGTCAAGGATGAGCGACCTGCTGGTGGCCTGGCGGGGTGATGTGTTCTCGGCCTTCAGTGGGAGGGCGGCACGGGAATATCTGTCCAGCGCCGAGGAGTTGCGCGGAACGCTGCTCTATCAGACACGCCTGTCAGCCCCCCTGGACGAGCTGGAACTGATCCTGAGTATTACCCGTTTGCCTGCTGGTGCGGGTGGCAGACTGATCACCTGGCTTGCTGCGATCCTGCTGCTGGTGCTGTGTGGCGGCTTTTATCTGATGTACCGGCTCGGGGCGGGGCAAATCGACCTGACAAGACAGCAGCAGGATTTCGTCTCCGCCGTCAGTCATGAACTGAAAACTCCGCTCACCTCCATCCGTATGTACGGCGAGATGCTGCGCGAGGGCTGGGCCTCCGAGGAAAAGAAAAAGATCTACTATGAATATATCTTCGATGAAAGCGAGCGCCTGTCACGCCTGATCGCGAATGTGCTGCAACTGGCGCGCATGACCCGCAATCACCAGCAGATCGATACCAAACCCCTCTCCGTGGCCACGCTGATGGATGGCCTCCGTTCCCGGGTTTCCTCACAGGTCGAACGTGCGGGGTTCAAGCTGAACATGCGTTGTGAGCCTGATGTGGCGCAGGCCATAATCGAGGCCGATCCTGACGGCTTCACCCAGATCTTCATCAACCTGGTGGATAATGCCATCAAGTTCTCCGACGCTGCGCAACAGAAAGTCATCGACATCAGCTGTCAGCGACTGCGTGATGGCAGTGTACAGTTCAGCGTGCGCGATTACGGCCCCGGTGTACCCCGGGACCAGATGAAAAAGATCTTCAGGTTATTCTACCGTTCGGAAAATGAACTCACCCGCGAGACCGTGGGCACCGGTATCGGCCTGGCGCTGGTGCACCAGCTCGCCCGCGCCATGGGCGGGCAGGTGGAGGTTGTCAACCGCGAACCCGGTGCGGAGTTCCGCGTGAACATGGCCGCACGCTAAAGCCTGCAGGACGGGACGAAAGAGAAGATCATTCAATTGGGGCGGTACCTGCCTTAGCTGCATTGAAGCAGTAATACACCACAGTGCAGTTCTGGCTCAGTGCAGGAGGAGTGCCGTCCCCGGCGCGAATCCTGGCAAAGACACCGCGCCTGCAGGGGAATTATCTGCAGCGACAGGGGTAAGAATTCACGGGAACACAGGGCAGCTGCTGGCATGAGCGGAACAGCAGCCGCTGATCATCTATAATAGACTGCCTATTGAGGTCTTCCGGCAAACCCTGATGATTTCTCTCACAACGACCGGATCATTTAACAGATTACCAAGGAGAATTCTGAATTGAGTGCAGATCGAACATTGATGCGCAATAACGTTGAAAAGATTTCCACCAGGAGTGTTACGTCGGACGAGCTTGACAAGCAACTGGCGCAGCTGCAATCGGCAGAGCGAAAGCTTGAACGGATGGAGCAGGGCATAGTAAGGGTCCGCGAAAAAATCGCCGGGCTGCGACAGCAGATGACGGAGAGGCGCAGTCTGCAAAAAGAACAGGGCACAGCACAGGCAAAACGTGCGTTGGCGGCGGTGATAAAGAAACTCGAAAGCGCCGTTCAGCAACGGCATGACATGTTGTCCGATTATCGCGAGCAGAAACTGATGGTTCGTGACCAGCGCGCCTTGTGCAGAAGCCTGGAGAAGAAAGAGGAAGCCAGGCAAAAGGCAGTCGCCAGGTTTCTGAAGGAGTGGGAGCGTGATTACGATCGGGAAATCCGTATCAGGGAGAAGACCGTCCGGAAACGGGAACGGCTGGACAAGGTGTAGCAATTGCCGCACGCCTGTCACCTGCGCAAGCTCCCGGGCACCCCCTGCTGCGACTGCCTGACAACAACGCCGGCTGCTGAAATACCTGCGATCAAATTACCTGAAATTTGTATGCGCACGCATGCGCAGGAGACTGTCTGATGAAGCACCTGATGTGCAGAGGATCTGTTTGTGTCGTCGCCCTGTTCTGGATGATGGCCACCCAGGCAGGGCAGGATGCGCCCTGGGGCAGGGCCAGTCTGCTGCCCCTAGACTATGCCCCGCAAAAAGTCGTCTACGATGTGGCTACGGCGGATGTCGAGAGTTTTTCCCGGGTACTCGACCGGGTGAGTTATCTGCACAATCTCTATCATGCCGACCCGTTTGATGAGTCGATTGTGCTGGTTTTGCACGGCGATGAAATCCCGTTTTTCGCGATCGACAGCTTCGACAGCTACCGGGAGCTGATGCGCCGTGCACAGAGCCTGACCGTCGGCGGCATGGTGCAGATCAGGATGTGTCGTGTTGCCGCCGCCGGCCATGGCCTGGAACCTGATGACATTCACGGCTTCGTCACGGTGGTGCCGATGGCGGATGCCGAAATTGTACGGCTGCAACAGGAGGAGGGTTATGCCTACATGCGCTAGCAGACTATTGCCGGGCGTGCTGTGTGTCTTGCTGACTGTTGCCACGGCCGCGCTGGCCGCAGACACGCCGACGCCTTATGGACGGGTCAGCTTGCCGTTCACCCTGCACCAGGTGCCGGATAGCCCGGTCTATTATGTGATCGGTCGATCCGGGGTGCCGGGCGCAGACAACGAAGGCCATACGTCCAACGCCGGCTTTGTGGTGACGGACGCCGGCGTGGTGGTATTCGATGCGCTGGGTACTCCCGCGCTCGGCTACCGCCTGCTGCAACGTATTCGCGAGGTGACCGACCAGCCCATCGAACGCATCGTTATCAGCCACTACCATGCCGACCATGTCTATGGTCTGCAGGCCTTCAAGGAACACGCGGGTGATCCGCCGGTGTGGGCACAGCGCGAGGCGCTCGGTTACGTCGGCGGGACCGCCGCCAGCCAGGGTGAGGACGCGCAGCGGCGGCTGGTGCAGCGGCGCAAAGCGCTATTTCCCTGGGTGGACGACAGCACGTACATTGTATCGCCGGACCACACCTTCGATACGGACGCGACCTTCGAGGTCGGTGGCGTAACCTTTGAACTGAAACACCTGGGACCGGCGCATGCGCCCGCAGACAGCATCATGCTGGTCAGGGACTACGGGGTGCTGTTCAGCGGCGATGTCATCTACAAGGGCCGCGTGCCCTTCCTGGACAGCCCCGAGACCGACATCGACCGCTGGTTGCAGGGACTCGACTACCTGTCCAGTCTGCAGCAGCAACCGCGTTTCGTGATTCCCGGTCACGGAAATCCCTCGGACAATCTGCAACAGGCCATTGCCCTGACCCGCAACTATATTGCGTATGTACGTGATGCCATGCGCAGTGCCGTGGCGGACTTTGTGCCCTTCGACGCGGCCTATGAGTCGACCGACTGGTCAGCCTATGAGGACTTGCCCGCCTTCGATGCAAGTAACCGCGGCAACGCCTATCGCATCTACCTGGAGATGGAAGCGGAATCGTTTCAATAACCCGCAGCCCGCAGTATAGCTGCGGAAACTGGTTATTGCTCGCGGCATCCGGGCGCCAGCCGCACACTATAAAACACCGTGAACAAGCGGGTATCGCTTGACACCCTGCCGGCCTGAATCTGAGGACGCGACAGCGACGGCAATCAGTCCAGACGGTGCGCGTTTTCCCGCGTGCCGTTGTGCGGGACATTACTTTGCAGGCGCAGCCAGAGAAAACCCGCGATACCGGCGACCAGGGAGGCGAACAGGATGGCCGTCTTGGCCGTGACCAGGGTGGCAGGCTCCGATTCGAATCCCAGGTTGGTAATGAAGATCGACATGGTGAAACCCATACCGCCCAGCAGACCGATCCCTGCAATATGGCGCAGTTGCACGCCCTTCGAGAGTTGTCCCAGCCCCAGTCGCAGACTGAGCCAGGTCATGAACGTGATGCCGATGACCTTGCCAAACACCAGTCCCAGCACGATCCCCAGCACGAGTGGCTCGGACCACAAGCCGGAAAGCGACTCCATCCGGATCGGGATGCCGGCGTTGGCGAGGGCGAATATCGGCATGACGAGCAGGGCGACGGGCGATTCCAGGTAGCGCTCCCAGCGTTGCAGCGGCGTGGTGGCTTTCTCGACGGTATCCTGGACACGCTCTGCAACCGCATGCTGTGCCTCCTCACCAAGCAGCGGCCTGACGCTTTTTTCCTCCATGCTGGCAAATTCATCCGCCAGTTCATGGGTACGTGTTACAAACCAGTCCGGTCCGCGTTTCGGTCGTGCCGGTACCGTCAACGCGACCAGCACACCCGCCACGGTTGCATGCACACCCGAACCGAGCATCGCCAGCCAGACCAGGCCACCGATCAGCAAGTACACGCCTGGGCGGCGCATGCCGGCCGCATTTAGCCCGATCAGTAGTATCAGCAGCACGGCGGCAGCCGCCAGAAAGAACAGGTTGAGGGTTTCGGTATAGAACACGGCGATGACGAGAATGGCGCCGAGATCGTCGATGATGGCGAGTGCGGTCAGGAAAGCTGTGAGACCGGCCGGGATATGTTTGCGCAGCAAGGTCAGTACCCCGACGGCGAAGGCGGTGTCGGTGGCCATGGGGATACCCCAGCCATGGGCCAGTGGTGTCCCGGCCGTGAATGCCGTGTAAAACAGCGCCGGCACCAGCATGCCGCCCAGTGCCGCGGCAATCATCGGCAGGGAGCGGTTTGCGCCCTTGAGCTCACCCACCAGCAGTTCGCGCTTGATCTCCAGGCCCAGCACGAAAAAGAACAGGCTCATCAAGCCTTCGTTGATCCAGTGACGCAGACTCATGGTCAGCGACCAGTCACCCAGGAGCAGGCCGATCTCTGTGTGCAACAGCGATTCATAGCCGCGGGCGAGGCCGGAATTCGCCAGCAGCAGCGCCGCAATCGTGCAGATGATGAGCAGGATGCTGCCCGTCGTCTGGTCATGGGTGAAGCGCTGGAACGGCGGGATGATTCGCTCGAGCTTCTTCTCCAGGGGTGTCCCGATCCTGTCGCCTTTACCGGTCATGTCTTTGATAGTCATGGTGCAGCCGCCTAGTGTCTGTCAGCTGCGTTGCGGGCGGCGTGCGACGCTGCTTTGAATACGAACGTGTGCCGCATTGGTGCCGAACCCTGCTACCGTGTCCTGTGGTGTGCTGCTGCAAGCCGCTCTGGCTTACTGCCGCGGATTCAACGCTGAATCATCTTGTAAAATGTGGCATTTGGCAAATGCTGTCATTGTAATCTGTCCGGGCGGCGCAGATCACCTGCTGACGGTAACCATAAGCCGCGACCGCGAGCAGGATGCGTTTTGTGCGCGTGATGCCGTTGGCTGCCTGATTGCACTGGGTACACTCGAACACGTGCTTGCAGAGCTGGAGGTGTACTTTGTTCGCCAGCATAACGAACAACCCGACACACCCGCCTGGTTCCGACGTGCGGGATACCGTATCAGTCACTCACGGCGACGCACTATTCAACGTCGTTGCGAACATTGCCATCGCTGTGGCGCGTCCATTCGCTGGTTTGGCGCCATGCACTGTGAGTGCCTACCCCGGACGCTGTGCGACGTACAGCGTCTGGGTGGGGTAGGCGAAACCGATGTGTTCCCGCTCGAAGGCCTCATGGATGGCAAAGTATATGGCCTGCTGCCTGTCCATGTGGCTGTTGTAATCCGCGGACAACACGTAATAGACGGTCTCGAACTGCAACGCGTAGTCACCGTATTTCATGAAGTGGGAGCGGTCGAAGCGGGTTTTGTCCTGCGCCTCGATGGCCTCGCGGATGATATCCGGGATGCGTCTGAGTTTTTCCCGGGGAGTGTCATACGTCACCCCGATGTTGAATACCACGCGCCGCTCGAACATGCGGCCGTAGTTACGGATGCGGCTCTTCAGCAGGTCCGAGTTCGAGAAGATTAGCTGTTCGCCGGAGAGGCTGCGAACCCGGGTCGTCTTCAGACCGACATACTCGACGCTGCCCATGTAATCGTCGATCATGAGGAAGTCACCGATGACAAACGGCTTGTCGAGAATGATCGACAGGGACGCGAACAGGTCGCCGAGGATGTTCTGAAGCGACAGCGCAACCGCAACGCCGCCAATACCCAGGCCGGCAACCAGCGCGGTGACATCGATGCCCAGGTTGTCCAGCGCCACCAGCAGCACCACTGACCAGATGAGGATGCGGCTGAGAAAGCCCATGGCATTGATGGTGGTGGCCGCGGCCGGGTTCTTCTTCAGTGCCCGTTGGCGGTGCTGTTCCAGTGTGGAGAGCGTGACCACGCCAAGCCAGATCCCGGCCTGGATCAGCAAGGTAATGACAAACAGGTTGTGAATAATCGACTGCGTGCGCCCGGGCAGCTGCAGAAACTGGGACGCGATAAAGATGCCCGTGACGAACAGGAACAGGGACTTGGTTTTATTAATTGCACTGGCAATGACGTCATCCCATTGCGTGTCGGTCCTGGTGGCCAGTGCAGCCAGACGGCGCCCGGCAATGCTTATCGCGAGCCGCAGCAGCAGATAGCTGATCAGCAGTACGGTGACGGCGATCGTCCATTGCGTCAGGCTGTTTCCCAAAAAGGTTTGGTCGAGAAATTCCAGTTCCAGTTTCATATCAGCTCATGTGGTTCCTTGGTTCAGGGCCATATTTCAACGCACCCGCCGCACGCGCGAACGGGCAGCTTTGGTTTTCAGGTAGTCTGGCTGGTCGCGGATATCGAAAATTTATCAACCTTACATAATCAGCGACGCGAACGGCAAGCGCATGCTGCCGGGCAACGGCATATATACGCCACGCTGCGTGTCAATGTCAGGCGCTCTGTGCCGCCCGGCGCCAGCAGGGACGCTTCATGCTGGAGTTACTAGTGTGCTTCAGGAATTCGCTGCCACCTGGCGGACTGTGCGGTGTACGAAGTCGATCCTGGAAAGCACCGCTGGATTGAGTACGAAGGGATACGGATCCGGGATGGTCTGGTTGAGGCGACAGGCGTCGCAAGATTTCTCCGGACTGTCAGCGGGCAGCATCCAGTTGCACACCTGTTCCCGGGAATAATTCTGGCACATCCGGTACCGGTGCGTCCGGGACGGGATGACCAGGGCCGGATACGGCGCAGGTAACGATCACGGTACGCATATCCAAAGGCAGGAAATGGAACGGGCCGGGTGCCTGAATCTCAGGCACGCGTGAGGGGTTTTACCCCGTTTCCACGAACCCCCATTCAGGCTGGGAGTCTGAATGGGGGGTGCTCGAACCAAAGGGAGCGACCACAAAAGACGAACACTGGATCGGCTGGTATTGCTTGACGCCAGTGAACCGTTGACCCACTCGGTAGCGGCAATGAAAAACCGGTGTCGCGACGCCAGTTTCGCTATTATAGGGCACCTGCCATAGTCCGACTGCCAATGCCGTGTCCGACCCCGACTCCGACCTGTTCATCTCCCTGCTCACTATTGAACTGCTGATTCCCTGGGCCCGGTCCCTGAAGGACAAGCGCAGCGCCGTGCGCGGGCTGAAGGACCGTCTGCGTTCCCGTTTCAACGCCTCGGTTGCCGAGGTAGGCTATCAGGACAAATGGCAGCGGGCGGTTCTGGCTGTCTGTATCCTGGGTAGTGACAGACGGCAGCTGGAAGGGGATATGAGCAGGGTCCGCCAGTTGTGCGAAGAGGCCCAGGACCTGCAGATTGCTGCCATGCAGCAACAATGGTTGTAACTGAAAAGTGCCACGGGAAATCAACATGCAGCCCATCGTCTCCATAGCGAATCTGTCCAAGACCTACGCCAGTGGCCACGTTGCCCTGAAGGACGTGACGCTGGACATCGCCCGCGGTGAAATACTGGCACTGCTGGGTCCCAATGGTGCCGGCAAGACCACGCTGATCTCGATTATCTGCGGGATCGTCAATGCCAGTTCGGGCTCGGTGACGGTGGCAGGGCATGACATCGTCGCAGACTATCGCGCCACGCGCAGTATGATCGGCCTGGTGCCGCAAGAACTCACACTCGGCGCCTTCGAAACGGTGTGGAACACACTGTGTTTCAGTCGCGGCCTGTTCGGCCACAAGCCCAACCCGGCCTATCTTGAGCGGCTGCTCAGGGAACTGTCGCTGTGGGAGAAGAAAGACAATGAGCTGATGACACTGTCCGGCGGTATGAAGCGGCGGGTGCTGATCGGCAAGGCCCTGTCGCACGAGCCCTCGGTACTGTTCCTGGATGAGCCCACGGCGGGGGTGGACGTGGAATTGCGCAAGGATATGTGGGCGCTGGTGCGGCGTCTGCGCGAGTCCGGTGTCACCATCATCCTCACTACCCACTATATCGAAGAGGCCGAGGCCATCGCTGACCGTGTCGGCGTCATCAACCACGGTGAGTTGTTGCTGGTCGATGACAAGCTGGCATTGATGCATAAACTGGGTAAAAGACAGCTGATCGTTGATCTCGAGGAAGCCGTCGGCGCGGTACCCGAGGCGCTGACCGACTGGGCACTGGAGCTGTCTGCCGATGGCAGCCGTCTCACCTATACGTATGATCCCCATAAAACACACACCGGCATCAGCGGTTTGCTGCAGGCGCTCAGGGAGGCCGGGCTGGTAGTTGAAAGATCTGAAAACCACCCAAAGTTCCCTGGAAGAAATATTCGTTAACCTGGTGAATAGGAAGAAATGAATACCTCTGCCATCAAAGTGATCTACAAGTACGAAATGCTGCGCGCCTGGGAGACCCTGCTGCAGAGTTTTGCCTCACCGGTGATGTCCACCTCACTGTACTTCGTGGTGTTTGGTTCGGCCATTGGTTCGCGCATCGAGCAGGTCGAGGGTGTGCCCTACGGGTTATTCATCGTGCCCGGACTGATGATGCTGGCGCTGCTGACCCAGAGCATTTCCAATGCCGCCTTCGGTATTTACTTTCCCAAGTTCACCGGCACCATCTACGAGGTCATGTCCGCACCGGTGTCTTTCTTTGAGATCCTGCTGGGCTATGTCGGGGCCGCGGCGACCAAGTCACTGATCATCGGCCTGATCATCCTCGTGACGGCCGGTTTCTTTGTGCCCCTGGAGATCGCCCATCCGGTGTGGATGACGGGGTTCCTGGTCCTGACCTGCATCTCCTTCAGCCTGTTCGGGTTCATCATCGGGCTGTGGGCGGACAACTTCGAGAAGCTGCAGCTCATTCCGCTGCTGGTCATTACGCCACTGGTATTTCTGGGCGGCAGCTTTTACTCGGTCAGCATGCTGCCACCTGCCTGGCAGACGGTTACGCTGTTCAACCCGGTGGTCTACCTGATCAGCGGTTTTCGCTGGAGTTTTTTCGAGGTCTCAGACGTCAGCGTGGGTCTGAGCCTGTTTATGGTGCTGGTGTTCCTGGCTGCCTGCCTGCTGATCGTGTGGTGGATGTTCAAGACTGGATATCGGTTGCGGCAGTAGCCGGAATGAAAAGTGGCAGACCGGAAGGGGCTTGCTCAAGCTGCGTCATCAATATAAACCTACCATTAGCCACGGTAGGACCCGGGAGAACGCAGAAATAATTCTGCTAAGGTAATTCATTCTTCCCTGAACTCCCGTGTGCTTCCGTGGCGCGATTCTTAAACAAGTGCCATCCAAGCCAGACCACGACTTCTATATGGCTGGATACCCGACATGATGCAGTTTGATCTGTCCGGGTTACTGGATGTACGAGATGGGGGGTAGAACCGCGCCAATGGTTACCTGATATGCTCCGCAGAGACATCGATAGCGGTGCAGCCTGTATGTTCTGGTCATACCAAACAGCGGCTGCCGGGCAGCACAAGCCGTTGCACAGTTACCAACAACTCATACTGTCATCAAGACATGCCCCTTCACAGTCGATAGTAACCAGGATTAGATTTGACTGTTGAACTTTTAGCTGCGTAATTTCTAACTGGCTAATTGGACCCGAGGGGAGTTTACAAATGCGACATAACATTTTTGCTTTCTTTATGGTGGTTGCATTAGGCGGCTGCGCGACTACCGGCGCCATAACGAAGAGTGAAAAACGCCAGGCAATCCTGAACATGAAACAGGAGGCACTATCTGAACTCTACCGGATAAGACCGGATGCCAGATCACAGGTTGCAAAGGCGCCGGGTTATGCAGTCTTCAGTAATGCAAACGTTAATCTCCTTCTTGCTAGTTTCAGTGGTGGCCAGGGCGTGGTCAAGGACAACAAAACTGGTCAATATACTTACATGAATATGGGTGAAGCAGGTATTGGTTTTGGACTCGGCGTGAAGGATTTCCGTGCAGTGTTTATTTTCCATGACAGTGAAACCATGAGCAGTTTTATCGATAGCGGATGGGAGTTCGGCGCTCATGCTGATGCTGCAGCAAAGGCCGGTGAAAAAGGTGGTGCAGTTGGTGGGGAGATACTCATGGATGGTGTCACCGTATACCAAATGACGGAAAGTGGGCTTGCCCTGCAGGCAACACTAAAGGGCACCAAATACTGGAAAGACAGTGACTTGAACTGATTATCAATGCCTCAAGAGGCAGCTTCTTTTGCCCGTCTTTGACAAGAACAACAAATGTAGTTTTGGTGTCGTTACCCATTGATCAGCAGATACCTTATCTGAAACTCTGAAGCAGGCCGTCAACCACAAGGGCGGGTAACTCACTGGCATTCGCCGCACTGACAACCATAAGGCAACAAAAAAAGATTTATATACTGTCCCGGTTCAAAACAGAAAACGGCGTATTCATGCGGAGGGATCTGTCAAACATGGCCGACAGTGCTTGTAGGAAAAGTCTGATTCTGGTGACAGGGAATGTGACTGCTACCGGCCTGTCGTGAAAAACCGCCGCTTGGAACTAATGCATGCGATACTGCAGTCAGTACCAATTACAAGGATCTACAACGGAGGTAAGACTATGGATGTACAAGGATTGATAATATTCTTAGCCATCGGTGCCATAGCAGGTTGGTTGGCTGATGAATTCATGAAAGGTATTCGTTTTGGTCTGCTTGGTGATATGGTTCTCGGCATTTCAGGAGCAGTCATCGGGGGTCTTGCATTTGGTGCGCTTGGTATTTCGGGAGGAGGATTAATTGGTTCAATAATTACTGCCATTGTCGGGGCTGCATTACTGCTATACATTGTGGGCCAGGTTAAGCAGTCATAAGCTGGCAATGCAACTTGATTCGGGTGGCTTCACTTGCCGTTCACGGCGAGGACAGCACCATTCCTTGGTATTCCTGTTGATGAGTGACTACGGCCAGAAGAAGACCTTCCCTGAGTTTCCAGGATGGTCCCGGGTGCCGAAACAGACTTTCCTATTTGGCAGTCTGTCCCCGTTTTGACCGCCGGGACGCGCTCGATCTCCCGTCTGAGGTGAGCGTTCCCGGTAGGTAGACCCGTGTCGATACCGTACCAGACGTTGCCCAGGTCAGACCGGGTCATATGCTCGCTCTCCCGGACCACATTCATGGTGCGGAATACCTAGGTTATCCTTCCTGTACGCATACGCTATAGTATTCTCACCAATTTACGAAGGGCGGAAAAAAAACAATTGACGAGGGTACGGAATGGATATGGTAGTAGAAAATATGCCCATACTTGATGAGGCAAAGAATACTGTTGAAGTTGTGGTGCATATTTCTGAGAACCTGGAGGATATGCAGCGCAAAAATTTGGTGTCGGCACTGGAAAAGGAAGATGGCATAGTTTCTGCCGATTTCTGTCCTCTGCGTTACCACCTGATGCTGGTTAGGTACGACAGGGATCAGTATTCCTCAAAAGATGTACTGAGTGCGGTTGGCGCGCAGAATCTTCAAGCCAGACTGATCGGTCCCATCTAGCAACGCTGGGTAATCCTCACTGCACGCGGCGGCCTTCGGGTCGCCGTTTTCGTGTGTGCTGCAGGTCCGGTTTTCGCCGGTTCCAGTCTTCGTCATGCAAAGCAACAATCAGTAAGACAAGTACCAGGTACGGCAGGTATCCCGTCTAACGGGAACCCCCGCATAAGCTGGGTTTTCTGCATCAGCGAATGTCTGGTTTGGAAGATTGCAGACCTACAGCTCACATTATAAACCCGCTGGCTGAATGTACCGATCGTCATTATGCCTGGGTGAATTCACCCGGTGACTGACCAGGCAAGCTGTCAACTAGTCGGATAAATTCGGCGCTGCGCGTTTCATCGCACTTGGTCATCAAAATGTCGAACAGCGTGTACTGTCCTGTGAATGTGTACCCGCTGTGTGCCGGATTTTCTGGTGTTAAACCGTTTGAGGGTGAATCGTGCAACTGGTTGATTTCATGGTGGCGAGGAGAGGACTCGAGCCTCCTCTAGCGAACCCCGATCAGCACCGAAAACTGGTAGGGCTCGAGCACCAGTTGATGCGTTGCGGTGATGGTCTTGCCGGCAATGATGTCGGTGAAGGTCTTGCGCATGCCGAGTTGCCTCAACCGGGTCCCCGATATCGTCTGAGCCTCATCTGCAAAGTTTCCCAGCACCAGCACACTCTGTTCGCTGTGATGCCGGAAATAGCCGAATACCCGGTCATTGCCGAGATCCGCGATCTCGGTCTCGGCGCGGGTAAAGGCGAGATTCTGCTGACGAAGCTGCACCAGCTTTAGCAGTCCGTGAAACAGGCGCCCGACATCTGAATCGGCGTTGTCACGCTGTGCCGCGCGCTCCCAGTCGAATGGCGGACGATGAATCCAGCGCGTATCCCCCTCCTTTTCAGGAGTGCCGCTGTAGCTGTAATCATTCAGCAGGCCCAGTTCATCGCCCAGGTAGATCAACGGGATGCCCCCGATGGTGAAGATTATGCCGTGCAGGAGGATCAGTCGGCGTATCGCCAGCTCCCGCTCCCGAGGGTCTTTTTCATCAAGGGCCTTCTCCAGACCGGTAAGCGAGGCGGCCGTGCCGGAGACACGTGCATCGCCGCTTGCAGGATCCTCCTGGAAGGGCAGGCCGCGCGCGAAGCTGCCAGGGAAACGCCCGGTAAAGAAGTCGGTAAGGAAACGGCGATGATCACGGGGGTTGATGTTGAGTTCACGGGCGTCATCGTCAGAGAATGCCCAGCCGATATCATCGTGGCAGCGAATGTAGTTCACCCAGGTGCATCCCGAAGGCACGGCGAAGCGTTTCTGCATGGCGTGTCGCAGCAGGCGCGTCTCCCTGGCAGCGAGACTGTCCCACAACAGCGCCATCAGCTGCGGGTTATACGACAGCTGGCACTCGTCCTCGCCAATATATTTTGCAACCTCATCGGGGTGCACGATCGCCTCGGATTTAAACGCCATGGCCGGTGCTGCGATACGAACCACGGCATTGAATGCCTGAATCAGCTGGTGTGCCTCAGGCAGGTTCTCGCAGCTCGTCCCCAGACGCTTCCAGGTAAAGGCCACGGCATCGAGTCGCAGCACCTCGACACCGAGGTTTGCCAGAAACAGCATTTCTTCGGCCATGTGGTTGAAGACGGCCGGATTTTCGTAGTTCAAATCCCACTGGTAGTTATGAAAGGTCGTCCAGACCCATTTGCGTATCCGGCTTCGATAGGTAAAGCAGCCGGGGTGCTCGTCCGGGAACACGGACTTGATGGTTTGTTCGAACGCATCCGGCTGCTGGCGGTCCGGATACATGCGGTAGTACTCCTGGTAGTCGGCATCGCCGGCAAGCGCCCGCCGGGCCCACTCGTGTTCATCGGCCGTATGATTGAAGACGAAGTCCAGTACCAGGCTGATGCCGTGATGGCGCATCTCGGTGGCCAGTTCTGCAACCTCCTCCATGGTGCCGAGCCGCGGGTTGGCCTCGCGGTAGCTGGTTACCGCGTAGCCGCCGTCATTGTCGCCTTCCGGTGTCTTGTACAAAGGCATCAGGTGCAGGTAGGTGATGCCCAGTTCAGTGAGATAGGGGACGCGCGCGCGCAGACCGGCCAGGTTCCCGGAGAACTGGTCCACGTAGCACATGGCGCCCACCATGCGGTTCGACTGAAACCAGTGCGGATCAGCTTCTCTGGAGGCATCCAGTGCCTTGAGCTCTGCAGATCGCTGCATCCACATGTGCGTAGCGGTAGCGAGGATGTTCTCCAGGTGATAGAAGAAATCGTAGTGGTGTCCGTAGAGTCCGTGCAAGAGGCTGAAGAGGCGCGGGAAGTGTGCATGTATCCGTTGCAGATAACCTTGCCACTGGTCTGCGTCGACGCTGCCCGCGAAGCGCGCTTCCAGGCGCGGCAGTAATCGCGCCAGCGAGGCCCTGGTGTGCCGGTCGAGGATTGCGGTGTTCTCAATGTTCTGTTGCATACGGGAAGTCTAAACGAACCGCTGCGTGCATGCAGTAGCCGTGTGCTCGATGCAGGGAATTATCAGCGCAACCCTGTATGGACGGCACAAGACCGGGCAGCGACAATGTCACGCCAGGCTTGCGCGCGGCTCCCCGGTCTATCGCTGGCTGCCAGCACAGATGTTCGTGTGGTCACAGCATGGGCGCAGTATTTTAGCTGGCTTCCTTTCTTGCCTGGATGCCTGGATCTTTAGTCTGGCTGCCAGAACGTGGTATATATCCAATACCTTACTGAACAGCCGCTTCCGGGCTGTTTTTTGACAGCCGCTGTTTCATGCAGGATGGAGAAGCATCAGCCCCTAATGTCATCACAAGATTCTAAAAGACTGGCGAGGAGCGATCTGCCGGAATACCTCACGGAAATCGTGATCATCATCATTTCGCTGGGTTTGTTTGCATTCATCAAGCTATCAGGAGAGGTGGTCAATGGAGAAACAACGGGTTTTGATCATCAGCTGCTGTTGATGTTGCGCAACCCGGCAAATCCTGCCGATCCTGCTGGTCCTGAATGGCTGGAGGTGCTGGTTCGCGATGTGACGGCACTGGGAGGAGTAATAAACCTGGGTATGCTGACCATTGCTGTATGTGGCTATTTCTGGTTGCAGCACAAGCCCCGTATGGCGTTGTTCGTGTTTCTTTCCATTGCCGGAGGCTCACTCTTCAACAGCCTGCTCAAGGAATTCTTTGATCGCCCCCGGCCCGAGCTTGTGCCGCATTCAACCGCAGCCGCAATGAGCAGTTTTCCCAGCGCTCATGCGATGATGTCTGCTGTGGCATTTTTAACGCTGGGTGCGCTGCTGGCACACGCAAGTAGCAAGATCAGTATCAAGCTCTATATCCTGTGCTGGTCAATACTGCTGACCCTGCTGGTTGGAGCAAGCAGGGTCTACCTCGGTGTTCACTGGCCGACGGATATCATTGCAGGCTGGATTGCCGGTGGTGTCTGGGCGTTGCTCTCCCTTCTTGCCAGCCGCTGGTTTATGTCCAGTCCGCCTTGAAGACGGGTTTGCGCGGCAAAGGCCTGTGCTGCGCGAGGTGTTGCAGTATCGCTGCAGGGCCCTTGATCAGGTGATGACGGAAGGTTGCTTGCGTCCCGTGCGCGCTTCGATCTGTGCGATCCCGGTGGCAATTCTGACCAGCGGTTGCATTACCTCCGCGGTGTTGCGGTCCTGCCTGTCCGGGTCGAGCTCATAGGCCTCCAGATAGATGCGCAAGGTGGCACCCTCTGTTCCGGTGCCCGAGAGCCGGAAGACGATACGTGAGCCCTCCGTGAAGCCGATACGGATACCCTGATTTTCAGAGACACTGCCGTCCACCGGGTCTGTATAGCTGAAGTTGTCGGCGTAGTCGACAAGGTAGCCATCCAGCGTCGAGCCCGGCAGGCCTGCCAATTGTGACTGCAGATGGCTCATCAGGCCATTGGCGGCCGCCGTGTCTATGCCCTCATAGTCATAGCGGGTGTAGAAATTGCGGCCGAACCTGCGCCAGTGCTGCTGCACGATCTCCTCCACGGATTCCTTGCGCACCGCCAGCAGGTTGAGCCAGAAGAGTACCGCCCACAGGCCGTCTTTCTCCCTGACATGATCGGAACCGGTGCCAAAACTCTCCTCACCGCAGAGCGTAATGAGCTTTGCGTCCAGCAGGTTGCCGAAAAACTTCCAGCCGGTCGGTGTCTCGTAGCAGGACAGGCCCAGCGCCTCTGCTACACGGTCGGCGGCCTGACTGGTCGGCATGGAACGGGCCACCCCGCAGATGCCGCCGGCATAACCCTTGATGTGATGGGCATTGGCGGCCATCACCGCCAGACTGTCGCTGGGGGTGACGAAGAAATTGCGCCCCAGAATCATGTTACGGTCGCCATCGCCATCGGAGGCGGCACCAAAATCGACAGCATTGCGCCCCGTGGTCAGGGCGACTACCTCGTGGGCGTGCACCAGATTGGGGTCGGGGTGACCGCCGCCGAAGTCCTCTTTTGGTTCACCATTGATGACGGTGCCGGGTTCCGCACCCAGCATGTCTTCAAGGATGCGCCTGGCATAGGGACCGGTGATCGCGTGCATGGCGTCAAAGCGCATGGTGAACAGACCGGAATTAAACATCTGGTGTATGCGCCCGAAATCGAACAGGTGTTCCATCAGGCTGGCGTAGTCCGTCACTGGATCGATGATCTCCACACGGGTTTCTGCCAGCGACAGGGTGCCGATGGTGTCGAGGTCGATCGCCTCGGAGACGAGGGTCCGGTAGGCGGTAATCTCCCGGGTGCGTGCGTAGATAGCCTCCGTGACAACCTCCGGGGCCGGGCCGCCATTGGGGGTGTTGAACTTGATGCCGAAGTCCCCGTCCGGGCCTCCCGGGTTGTGGCTGGCGGAGAGTATGATGCCCCCGTTGGTGCGGTATTTTCGGATCAGGCAGGAGGCGGCCGGCGTGGAGAGCAGGCCGCCCTGACCCACGATGACCCCGGCCACACCATTGGCTGCTGCGATGCGGAGGATAATCTGGATCGCCTGGCGGTTGTAATAACGGCCATCTCCGCCGACGACCAGTGTGCCGCCCTTGAGATCCGTCCGGGTGTCGAATATCGCCTGCACAAAATTTTCCAGGTAGTGGGGTGTCTGAAATTGCGTGACCTTCTTGCGCAGACCGGAGGTGCCGGGGCGCTGGTCAGAAAAGGGTTGGGTGGTGACGGTTGAGATGTCCATTGTTCACTTTTGTTCTGCGTGGTTGGCGAGGGGTATATTCAACCATAGCCGGGAGCAGAAATAGAACCCCCGGTAAAATATGATTTACAGCACCCTCTCCAGGGCCGCGATCCAGTAGCGCTGTCTGCTGGCGATGAACACCCGGCAGTTGGCCGGGTTTCCGGTTTTATTGAGCAGGATCAATAACGCCAGCTGCAATATGCGCTAGCCTACCACTCATGCTGCCGGCCAGCGGAGGGTGTCTTTTGCGTCCGGTATTTTTTAAACGATCACAGGACTGATTTCAGGAGCATATGACAGTGGACCAGGAATTGAACCCCGAGCAGATTATCGTCGGCGGCAAAACGCTGAAGCTGCAGGACTACGTGCAGGAACATGAGCAGCTGGCAGAAGAGAATAACCGCCTGAAGGCCGGGGAGAAGAGGGCCGTCAAGCGTTACCGTCGCGAGGAAGAGCTCAAGCCGTTTCAGGCGGAATTGCTGAAGGTCCAGCAGTACCTGGAGGAAAGCCAGCGGCGTATGATCATCCTGTTTGAGGGCCGTGATGCGGCGGGCAAGGGTGGCACCATTCGCCGGGTGACCCGCTACATGAACGAGAAACACTACCGCGTAGTGGCGCTTGGCAAGCCGACCGAGGAACAGAAAACCCAGTGGTACTATCAGAAATACGTGTCACAGTTTCCGCGCGCCGGCGAGATCGTGCTGTTCGACCGCAGCTGGTACAACCGCTCCATGGTCGAGCGTGTCTTCAGTTATTGCACCGAAAAGGAATACTATGATTTCATGCGCGGCGTGGTGGGTTTTGAACGCGACCTGGTGCGGCAGGATACCCTCCTGGTGAAGCTCTATTTCAGTGTCACCAAGGAGGAGCAGGCGCGCCGGTTCGAGCGTCGCAAGACGGACCCGCTAAGGCAGTGGAAACTCAGCGAGGTCGACCTGCAGGCACAGGATCGCTGGGATGATTTCACCAATGTGAAGTACGAGATGCTGAAACGCACTCACACCATCGATGCGCCATGGACGGTGGTCCGCTCCAACGACAAGCACCAGGCCAGGCTAAACGCCATCAAGGTGATTCTGAATGCGGTGCCCTGCAAGCGGCACGACACGTCGCTGGACTTCGCCCTCGATGAAAACATCATCGTGTCCGGCTCGCGCGAACTCGAGATGATGGAGGTCGAGCGGGTACGCGGTGGCAAGTTCACTGCCTGATTTACCCTCGCTGCTGAGCTGGCCGGAACGCTTTTAACCGTTGTGTGTTGCGGGATTTAACGGCTTGCCCCTTTACTGGCCCCTTTTCTTGCAGGTGCAATGATGAAAATTCTGGTGCGCAATTTGTCCACGGAGACCAAGGCAGCGGAGCTGCTGGCGCTGTTCGAGGAGTACGGGGCTGTGCAGTACTGCAAGCTGGTGACCGATAAAGTGACAGGAAAATCCAAGGGCTTTGGTTTCGTTGAGATGCCGCGTGCGGGTGAGGCCAGGGTAGCCATCAAGGGACTCAATGCCCGGGATATCGACGGCAAGAAAATTCGTGTCAAGAAAGCGGAAAAGAACGAGGCATGAAGCACTCGTGAGCGCCCGCAACGAAGCGTCACATCCGCTGGCGGCATGAGCGGTTCCCAGTCCAGAAATCCACTGCATGGCGTGACACTGGAGATGATCCTGACGCGCCTGGTGGCTCGTTATGGCTGGGAGGCGCTGGGGCAAAGCATTGATATCAAGTGTTTTACCCAGGAACCGGGCATCAAGTCCAGTCTCAAATTCCTGCGCAAAACCCCCTGGGCCAGAGAAAAGGTGGAACGTTTGTACTTGCAGACCCCTGGTCTCAATGGCCCGGCGGATTGAACCCGGCTCATACTGCTGCCAGCCCGGTTCATCCTGTCAATATGCACTACCCAACGCCAAGGCTTCGAAACGGATCGGGTCGTATATGACGCCCTGGGAGTTGCTCGACAGGGCGCCGGTGCCGGGCAAAGGCGGGGAGCTTTGCCTGTACCAGCGGGGTGATGAGTTCTCGATCAGGATCGTGGGCCGTGGCGAGCTCATGAACAGCCGTGCGCATGGCTCCGAGGATGCGCTGGCCGAGCATGCCTGCGCCAGACTGGCGGATTGCCTGCAGCCGCGCCTGCTGATCGGTGGTCTGGGCATGGGCTTTACCCTGGC
The DNA here is from genome assembly GCA_963701505.1 of uncultured Gammaproteobacteria bacterium. GTDB lineage: Bacteria > Pseudomonadota > Gammaproteobacteria > UBA9214 > UBA9214 > UBA9214. The sequence goes on along the minus strand of CAVOZZ010000010.1, from coordinate 33,113 downwards.
AGCGGCACTTCGGCACGTGGCTGACCAGGCGCAGCTGCTGGTGGTTGAATTGGTGCCGGCAGTGGTGGCATGGAACCGGGGGGTGCTGGGGGCGCTTGCCGGTCATCCACTGCAGGATCCCCGGGTGAGGGTGCGCGAGGACGATGTCGCTCGTATTCTGGATGGCGGGCAGCAAGACTACGATGCGATCTTGCTGGACGTGGATAACGGCCCCGAGGGAATCACGCACAAGCAGAATGACTGGCTTTATAGCGTCGACGGCCTGAGCGCAGCGTACACGGCACTGCGACCACAGGGTGTACTGGCTGTGTGGTCGGCGGGTCCGGATCAGGCTTTTATGCAACGACTGCAAAAGGTGGGGTTCGAGGTGGATGAGCTGCGCGTGCGCGCACATGGATCGAAGGGTGCGCGATACTTCCTCTGGTTTGCCAGGCGTACGCTGTAGTCAGGGATGTGTGCGCCCTGGCGGGCTGTTTGAAAATCCTCGTGTGGCATGATGCGGCGTTAGAATCAGGCTCAATATGCACATGTAGTATGGCTAAACTGTGCTTTTCCTCCTTCTTTCGCCTTGTCTCGCACTCGCCCGAGACATTTTCAACCTCCTGCTAGCTTTGCTACTGCCGGTGGCCGGTGTCCTGCTGCGGCGCAATCCGGTCAAGCCGTGCCTTGAGGTCTGCCATCTCCTCGCGCAGCTGCTTGAGTGCCTGTTCAAGTTGCTGCATGCGTTCAGCATCTGTGACAGACCGGGTTGATGCCGCATCTGCAGCAGCTTCATGCATTTCCGTGTCGCTGCCAAACAGGTGTGCAAAACGGACCTCACGCTTGCCCGCTTCTCTGGGAAGCTGTGTCACGAAGGGCCCGTCATCACGTTGCATGAGCTGATCGAGTGTCGACTCGACCTCGTGGATGTCCCTGAATTTGCACAGGCGCTCGCTGCGGGTGCGCAATTCCCCTGCTGTCTGCGGTCCACGCAGCATCAACAGGCACACAATACCGAGTTCCTGCTCGGAAAACTTCAGCACGCCGAATTCACTATTACAGAAGCGCTGATGGTACTTGGTGACGCGACTGCCGAAGCCGCTCTTCTCGATGACATGGCGCTTCTTTATCAGGGCATCGATGGTGTCCTGCACCGCGGCCTCGTCGAGTTCCAGCAGCGGATCGCGGCTGCTCTTCTGGTTGCAGGCATTGGTGAGGGCATTGAGCGAAAGCGGATAGTGTTCCGGAGTGGTGCGCTGCTTTTCAAGCAGGCAGCCGATTACGCGCACTTCGCAGGGTGTCAGGCGAATGTCCACAAAAGTCCTCCATAGCCACAAGCTCGACCAATATAACACCGCAACATGGCAGCGAATAGCATTCACAAGCCCCGGCTGTCACTGAAGCCCGCAGCACAAACAAAAGTTTTGATACGGGACCTCACAGCCGCCTCACCCGAGGTGGCTATTTGCCGGTGCTCTTCCAGAGGCGGTTCGCGTAGCCATGCAACGGGTTCTCGACCTGCACCCTGCTCATTCCCTGCACAAGGAAAAAACCAGTCGCATCCTGATGCCTGCCTGCCCTAGCTGGCCTCCTGCCATTCGATTTCATTGTCCTCGCTGTGGTGTGCTGCCTGCGACACGTCCGGGGACTTCATGGTAACCAGTTCCTCGGCACTGGTCGGATGAATGGCTATGGTGCTGTCGAAGTCGGCTTTGGTGGCACCCATTTTTACAGCCACGGCAAAACCCTGCAGCATCTCATCGGCGCTATCACCGACGATGTGGATGCCAACGACCTTTTCATCCCTGCCTGCACACACCAGCTTCATTGCCGTGCCCGGGGCATCTGTCGCCAGGGCATGGCGCATCGGCGTGAACTCGCTTGTGTAGATGGTGACATCCTGGCCAAAGCGCTGACGCGCCTGGTCCTCGCTGATGCCGACGGTTCCGACCGGCGGATGTGAGAACACTACACTGGGGATGTTGTCGTAATCGATCCTGCTGTCTGGCTTGTGGTTGAACAGGCGTTCGGCCAGCTTGCGCCCGGCAGCGATAGCGACAGGGGTTAATGGCATCTTGCCGGTGATGTCACCAATGGCATAAATGCCCGGCACGCTGGTGTTCTCATGCTCATCCACCACTACGGTGCCATCTGGCAATGTCGCAACCCCGGCTGCTTCAAGGTTGAGGCCGCGACTGTTCGGGCGGCGTCCAACTGCCCAGATAACCGTGTCGAATGCTCCAGCCGATGCATTATTTGCCGAGGTTACGAAGATTTCCCCGACACTTCCGGACAACGCCGTAACCTGAAATCCGGTGTGTACACGAATGCCCTGACGCAGCATTTCCTGTTCCAGCACTGTGCTGATCAGTGGATCGAAGCGTTCCATGATGCGGTCCTCCAGTGCATACAGGGTTACCTCCGAGCCAAGCGCATTCAGCACCCCGCCGAGTTCTACAGCGATATAGCCGCCACCAACCACAGCCACCCTTCGTGGTTGCTGCTGCAGTTCGAAAAAGCCATCCGAGGTGATGCCCAGTGCTGCGCCAGGCAGCGGTGGTACGATCGGCTGGCTTCCGGTGGCCAGTACCATGTGATCTGCCGAGTACTGCTCTCCATCGACGGCTACCGTGTGGGCATCCACAAACGTGGCGTTGCCCCGGATATGGGTAATGCCCGAGTCATTGATATAACCTTCCCAGTAGTTATTGATGTTGCTGGTGTATTGTTTGCGGCCTTCCACCAGGGCCTGCCAGTCGGTGCTGTCACGCCGGGCGGGGATGCCGAAGCCAGCGGCTTCATCCACGGCATGCGCAAGACTGGCGGCATACCACATAAGCTTCTTTGGTACGCAGCCATTGTTGACGCAGGTGCCACCCAGACGCTGCGGGTCGATGATGGCCGCTTTCCTGCCAAACCTGGAAGCCTCTTCTGCAACGGCCAGGCCGCCGCTGCCACCCCCGATCGCGATGAGATCGAAATGTTTCATACTGATTTCCTCTTCATGTAAAGGATGATCTGCTTGTCAGGCAGCGCGTTGCGTCAGCTTGCCGAGATGCGTTTCCAGGTCTTCCGAGCCACCGATGTGTTCACCATTGATGAACACCTGCGGTACGGTGGACAGGCCCGAAACCGCACGAATGGTGGCTTCGCTGAAGTCGCGGTTCAGCACCAGTTCTTCGAACTGGATGCCGGCATCATGCAGCATGCCCTTGGCACGTACACAGTACGGGCAGCCCTCACGGCTGAACACGGTGACATCCAGTGGTCTGGCGGCATCCGGGGCGATATAGGCCAGCATGGTATCCGCATCGGAAACCTCAAAGGGGTCACCCGGTACATCCGGCTCGATGAACATCTTCGCGATGACGCCATCCTTTACCAGCATCGAGTAACGCCAGGAACGGTCACCGAAACCGAGGTCGCTCTTCGGCACCAGCATGCCCATGCCACGGCTGAAATCACCGTTACCATCGGGCAGGAACGTCACGTTGAACGCCTTTTGTTCGTTGCGCCATTCGTTCATGACGAAGGCATCGTTGACCGAGATGCAGATCACTTCATCGACGCCGTGCTGCTTGAATGTCGGGGTCAGCTGGTTGTAACGCGGTACGTGGGTGGATGAGCAGGTCGGGGTAAAAGCGCCCGGCAGGGAAAACACAACAACCGTTTTGCCCTTGAAGACCTCATCGGTGCTGACATCCACCCACTCATGGTCGCGACGGGTACGGAAAGTAACCTGTGGTACTTGCTGGCCTTCTCGATTCTTTAACATGGGTTATCTCCTTACGGTCAGGTTGAAAACTGCCTGCGGGGAGAAGTATCAGTCATGAAAGGTAATCGATAAAATCGTTTATTAATGATACGTATCGATAGGTAATAGACGATGAATATGGGCAGCGTATATGTCAGCAGGGCAGGCTTCCCTAGCTTTTTCGGCGGGTCTTTTCGCGGTTTTCCCGCGCTTGCCGACGCGCTGTACGGTATTGGGGAGGTTGTCGAGGATGAGTGTCGGCAAAGGCCGCAGGGCGGCGCGCCGGGGAAAGCTGTGGCGGAACACCAGCGAAATGCGGCGCGAGGCGTCCGCGATCGCCAGGGGCTGGGCGACCACGCCGCTGTCAGTGGTCCAGGAACCGCGCATCGCCAGCGCCGGGACCAGGGTGATGCCAAAGTCGGCCCCTACCAGCTGGATCAGGGTCTCCAGGCTGGAAGCGCGCAGGTCAGCCATCTCGCCCTGTGTCTGCCGCTCCTTGAAGCGACAGATTTCCATCGCCTGCTCGGCCAGGCAATGGCCCTCGGCCAGCAGCAGCAGATTCTCATTGTCCAGATCGCGCAGCGTGATCCTGTCTTTTGTATAAAAGCGATGGTTGCTCGGGTAGGCGACCCAGAACGGTTCATCAAACAGCGGCATAGCTTTCGAACTCCTGCTCGTTCACCGCGTGGCCAGCAGGGCGGCATCGATTTCATGATTGCGCAGCCGTTGCAGCAGGGTATCGGTCAGTTCTTCCGACAATACCAGTTTCATCTGCGGGTATTGTTTCCTCAGCGGCGCCAGAATCAGTGGCATCAGGTAGGGGCTGAGCGTCGGGATCGCACCGATGCGCAGGGGCCCGGCCAACGGGTCCTGGTGAGCGCGCGCCAGCTGCTGGATGAGATCGGCCTGTTCCAGGATCAGCCGCGCATGGGCGAGGATGGCTTCACCGACCGGGGTGACCTCCACCGAGCGATTGGTGCGCTCGAAAATGGCGACCCCCAGTTCATCCTCGAGCTTTTTGATCTGCCCGCTCAGGGTCGGCTGGCTGACAAAGCAACGCTGCGCCGCCTTGCCGAAGTGATGGGTCTCCGCTACCGCGATGATGTATTTCAGGTCCCGCAGGTTCATGGGTTATTGATAGCTTTTGGAGATAATTAAAAGAGTAACAAACGGTTTTATAAATCAACAGGGCAGCACTGCTGCAGTGCGTAAACAATGCATGAGCAGTTGCTTCTGGTCTGACCGTTGTTGGTGTCTGCATGACAGGAACGGATGGCTCTTCGTTCCCGGAATTGTGAGGTTCGTCCCGCTCCTTTCAGCCATCAGGCCGCAGATAAGACAGGCTTGCCTTGTTGAAGGGTGTTGGCGTTATGCCAAACGTCTCCAATGCCTGTTGCCCGTCGCAGGTGTTTCCCTCCATCAGCATCGTCAGCTGATCGCGGGTGATCGGGAAAAACGCATATCGATCCAGTGCCGCGGCAAGGCCCTTCAACAGCAGGGCAGGAGCGGGAAGTGCCCATTTGCGTGTTCCGGCAGCATGTGCAATGGTCTGCACGATGTCTTTCCAGGTCAAGGCATCGGGCCCACACAATGTGAATATGTGTCCTGCCGTTTCGGGCATGTCCAGGGACTTGACGAACACCGAGGCAACATCTTTTACGTGCACGGGCGACATCCGGAACTTGCCGGCGTTCAGCGGCAGCAGGCCATCATAAAACAGTGGTGCCGGTAGCGGAGTGCGCACCACGTCATGGTACAGCCGGGTGGCAAACTCCATCTGGCCGCGTGGATCCCCAAACAGCACCGAGGGTCGAAAGACAGTCCAGTCCAGGCCGGTGCTGGCAAGGTACTGCTCGGCCCGGAACTTGGTACGCTGGTACCCGGTGCCATCAGGTTTTACACCGTTGGCGCTCATCAGGATGAAACGGCGTACGCCGGCCGCTTGCGCAGCATCCATGCTGTTTTTTGCGCCCTCGAAATGCAGCTTCTCGTAGGTTTCGCCGCGTGTGGGAGACTCGCGCAGTATGCCGATGTTGTAGATCACGGCATCTGCACCGGCGACGGCCGCGCGCACCGCATCAAGGTCGGCAATGTCGCCATCAATCAGCGTGCATTGCCCGGGTTGTCTTGGCTTGTGTCGGCTGGAGGGGCGAACCAGCAAGACGGGGTGGTGCCCCTGCTCCAGTAACGCGTCGATGAGGTAACTGCCGACGAAACCGGTAGCGCCGAAAATAGTAACTTTCAAAATGCGTATTCCTCTCTTGTCCGGGTCATGGTGTATCGATTGTGGCTGCTCGGTCACCCTTTGCAGTCAGCGGTTTTTCAGCTGCATGGTTGCTGCGTGTTCCCGGCGGCGTCTCATGTCAGTGGAACAGCAATGATCAAACGGTGTATTGCAAGTATCAATGTGCTCGTATTCTACAAAAAAGTATAGAAGATGTATAAAGACTGTACAATAAAATGCAACGATCCTTGATACTATCAATTGCTGTGAGCAACTCGTTGCCAGAGATCGGCTGTGAAAACCACCATAGAGAAAGGCCGGCGCAGGCTGGGGCGGGTGTTTGGAAATCAGCTGGATCCGCGAGTGGTGGCCCTGCCATGGTGCAATCTGGTAAGGCTGGCTGCGGAGAATCTCGGCAGTATCCGCCGCAAGGCTGATCAGCTGCATACGAGGCTTCAACCGTTCGACCTCAACCCACACCCGAATTTCGTGGTAATGCTATGAAAATAGTGATAACAGGAGCTTCCGGAGGTATTGGCAAGGCATTTGTTGAGGTACTCGCCAGGAGACCGCAGGTTGAGCACATCATCGCGACCTGCAATCGCAATTCGCCCGGGGTGGATCATCCGAAGGTCACATGGAACAGGCTCAACCTCAGCGAAGAAACCGCTGTCCGGGACTGGGCGCAACAGGCAGGTGAAATAGACTGGTTGATCAATGCAGCGGGTATGCTGCATACCCCTGCGCAGGGTCCCGAGAAGACCGTTCGGCAAATCGATCCTGTCTTCTTTCTCGAAAACATGAGTATCAATACCTTGCCAACGCTGTTGCTGGCCAAGCATCTGCATAGCAATTTCCGGCACGGGCGGCCGGCAGTTTTCGCAACCATCTCTGCGCGGGTCGGCAGCATCGAGGATAACCGCCTGGGTGGATGGTACAGTTACCGCGCTTCAAAAGCGGCACTCAACATGTGCATGAAAACCCTCGCCATAGAGTGGCAGCGAACACTGCCCAATGTTGCGGTAGCCGCCTTGCACCCGGGCACGACGGACACCGCATTATCGGCTCCCTTCCAGCGACATGTCCCGCCGCAACAGCTGTTTTCCCCCGAGCAAAGTGTCAGCTACCTGCTGGGTGTTCTGGATAGCCTCACGCCGGCTCAATCAGGGTGCTTCCTGGCTTTTGATGGTGAGCGGTTGCCTTGGTAATGACGCACCGCAACGCGGGGGCATGACACCTGCTCTGTGTCCGGCGCGAGCCCCCGGCTGTACTGCATTACGGGCTGGGTAATCTGCGTTCGCTCTAGTTGCAGTGACCGGTGGCAGCGCGGGCTATACCGACTGGGTCCCGGCGGCGGATATCGTGTCTGCCAGCGATGCATGGGCAGCGGCCAGGCGGGCCACCGGCACGCGCGGACCGGAGCAGGACACATAGCTCAGGCCAATGGCATGGCAGAAGCGGATAGAGTCGGGATGTCCGCCGTGTTCGCCACAGATACCCACCTTCATGTCCGGTCGTGTCTGACGGCCCCACTCGACAGCCAGTTTCATCAGCTGACCGACACCCTTGATATCCAGCACCTCGAATGGATTGTCCTGCAGTATCCCGAGTTCGTTATACATTGGCAGGAACTTGTTCTCGGCATCCTCACGCGAGAACGAGAAGGTCGCCTGGGTCAGGTCATTGGTGCCGAAAGAGAAGAATTCGGCTTCTTCGGCGAGGCTGCCGGCGCGCATGCAGGAACGCACAACCTCCATCATGGAGCCGAACTTGAAGTTCACTTTCACTCCGTACTTGTTCTCAACCACCGTGTGCACGGCATCGACATAACTCTTGACCCGTTTCAGTTCCTGCGAGGTACACACCTGCGGCACCATGATTTCGGGATGGACGTCAAATCCCTCCTTGCCGCATTCAGCGGCGGCCTCCAGTATGGCGGTGATCTGCATGGAATAGATCTCCGGGAATGACAGTCCCAGGCGCACCCCGCGGTGACCCAGCATCGGGTTCACCTCGGACAGGGCGCGTACCTTTTTCAGCATGGTTTCCTTTTTCTCAATCGCCTCGTCGACCAGACGCGGGTCCGTCAGGCACTCGACGTTGGGCCGTTCCTGGCCGCTGTACATGAACTGCACGGCATCGGACAGGATAATCATGCCCGTTACGGTATCCTTCAGGTGACGCAGTTGATCCAGTTCTTCCACCAGCTGCTTTTCAGACGGCAGGAACTCGTGGATGGGCGGGTCCAGCAGGCGGATGGTCACCGGCCGCGGTGCCATGGCCTTGAAGATGCCCTTGAAGTCCTCGCGCTGCATCGGCAGCAGCTTCTCCAGCGCCATCTGCCGGTCTGCGGTGGTCTCCGCAACGATCATTTCGATAACGACAGGCAGCCTTTCCTGGTCATTGAACATCCGTTCAGTACGACACAGGCCGATACCCATGGCGCCGTATTTGAGTGCCCGCTCGGCATCGTGCGGGGTATCGGCGTTGGCCATGACCATGAGGCGGGCGGACTCGTCGGCCCATCCGAGCAGGGTATCCAGTTCAGATGAAAAATCGGCCTCGATCATCGCGCACTTCGCCAAGGTAGACGTCGCCGGTGGTGCCATCAATGGTAATCAGGTCACCCTCGCTGATGGTGTAATCACCCACGAAGGCCTTGCGCATCTGAACATCAACAGTAATACCCTCGGCACCCGCTACACAGGGCTTGCCCATGCCGCGGGCCACCACTGCCGCGTGCGAGGTCTTGCCGCCGCGTGCCGTGAGGATGCCCTGTGAGGCAAAAAAGCCGTGGATGTCTTCCGGCTTGGTCTCCTCGCGAAGCAGGATGACACGCTGTCCACCGCGTCCCAGCTGTTCGGCACGATCGGCATCGAATACGGCGTGTCCCACTGCCGCACCGGGTGATGCGGACAGACCGCGTGCTACCGGTGTACTGCGGGCGGATGGGTCCAGGCGCGGAAACAGCAGCTGCTCCAGCATATCGGGCTTGATCCGCAACAGGGCCTGCCGCTTGTCGATCAGGCCCTCGCGCACCATCTCCACCGAGGTACGTACCAGTGCCGTGGTATTCATCTTGCCGTTGCGGGTCTGCAGGCAGTAGAAACGCCCCTTCTCGATGGTGAACTCAAAGTCCTGTACCTCTGCGTAATGGGCTTCCAGCCGCTCACGCAAGACCTGCAGTTCCTGGTACATTGTCCGGCATTTCATCCTGCATCATATCGATCGTTTTGGGTGTGCGGATGCCGGCGACCACGTCCTCGCCCTGTGCGTTCACCAGGTACTCGCCAAACAGCCTGTTTTCGCCGGTATCCGGGTAACGGGTAAAGCCTACGCCCGTGGCGGAATCGTCGCCGAGGTTGCCAAACACCATGGTGCAGATGTTGACGGCGGTACCGTTGGCCATCTGCGGCGTGATGTTGAACTCGCGCCGGTAGTCCACTGCGCGCTTGCCACTCCAGGAGTTGAATACCGCCTTGACGGCGATCTCCAGCTGCTCCATCGGGTCGTCCGGGAAGGGATTGCCGGTTTCGCGCTCCACCACTTCCAGGAAACGGTCGGAAATTTCATGCAGATCGCGGGCCGTGAGCGCAATATCCTGTTTGGCGCCTGACTTTTCCTTGACCGACTCGAATTCTTCATCGAAGGCCTCGTCCGGCACGCCCAGCGCGACCTTGCCGAACAGCTGGATGAAACGGCGATAGGCATCCCAGCCGAAGCGTTCATTGCCGGTCTGTGCAATCAGTCCCTTCAGTGTTTCGATGTTCAGTCCGAGGTTGAGAATGGTATCCATCATGCCCGGCATGGACATGGCAGAACCGGAGCGCACCGAAACCAGCAGGGGATTCTCACGGGAGCCGAAGGTCTTGCCGGTTTTTTGCTCCAGTGCCTGCATCTGCGCACGGACTTCATCCATGACCCCGGCGGGCAGATCGTTGTCGGCATTATCCAGGTAGTACAGGCAGGCCGCTGTTGTGATAACAAAGCCGGGCGGTACATTGATGCCGATCTGGGTCATTTCGCACAAGTTGGCACCCTTGCCACCCAGCAGCATCTTGTTGCTGCCATCACCATCTTCGAATGCGAAGACGTACTTCTCCTGACTGTTCATTAAATTTCTCCTGGAAACACAAAATAATTGGGCCGGGTCACCGAGGCGGGGTTGTCACTGCGGTCAACCCGGTCCACGGTCAAAGTGGCGCTATTATAGGCCGACACCGCGATGCGATGTAAGGCATTACCCGGCCTGTGTGCGTTCTCGCCTGCAGCGCATGCCGCAAGTCATGGTGAAAGGTGTATTTGCCCCTTGGGGAATTCACCGTATGTCAGGTAATCTTTGTCGGGGATTAATGTGAGCAGACTACATCATGTTGTTATTAACCGCTAAAGACGATGGCTGAAAACATCACCGGACCAGGATCGTGCGCGATTGCTGACACTGGCGACAACCGCCTCGGTGGCGACTGCCGGCGTGCTGATTGCCGTAAAACTTGCGGCCTGGCTGCTGACGGGCTCGGTCAGTGTGCTGGCCTCGCTGATTGACTCGCTCATGGACGCAGCCGCGTCATTGATCAACTTCTTTGCGGTGCGCTACTCCCTGACGCCGGCGGATGAAGAGCACAGATTCGGTCATGGCAAGGCCGAGTCGCTGGCGGGGCTGGCACAGGCTGCATTTATTGCAGGATCTGCCGTGTTCCTCATTATGCATGCGATCGACCGGCTTGCTGTATCCCCGTCCCATCGCGGAGATGCAGGTGGGTATTGTGGTCATGATATTTGCAATTGTGGCTACCCTGGCCCTGCTTGGCACTCCAGCGTTATGTTGTCAGACGCACAGGTTCCATGGCGATCCGTGCCGACTCCCTGCATTACATGACAGATGTGCTGACCAATCTCAGTATTATCGCTGCCCTGTTGCTGGTGTCTTTTGGCTGGGAGTCCAGCGATTCGATCTTTGCCATCGGTATTGCCGGCTACATTCTCTACAGTGCCTGGCAGATTGCCCACGATGCTTTTCAGCTGTTGATGGACCGGGAATTGCCAGAGGAAGAAAGACAAAGGATACTGCAAATTGCCCACAACCATGCGCACGCTCGTGGTGTGCATGATCTGCGTACCCGCCAGTCAGGTGCTGAAAAGTTTGTGCAACTGCACCTCGAGCTCGACGAAGACCTGCCACTCAAGCAAGCGCATTCCATAGCTGACGAGGTCGCCAGGTCGATTTGCGTGGTCTTTCCGACTGCAAATGTGATCATTCATCAGGATCCCGTCAATTTGCAGCAGCACGCTGTCGTGCCAGCGCCTTGAGAAGGCAGAAGAGTTACCGCTGAACATGCGGCACATAGAGAGCCACTAGCGGCTATCACTCATGCAACAGAAGTTTCTGCCGCGAACCGTCGTCATTCTTGGCCTGGTCTCTTTCCTCAACGACGCGGCCAGCGAAATGATTACACCGCTGTTGCCGATCTTTCTCACCGCCACCCTGGGGGCCGGACCCGTTGTGGTCGGATTGGTGGAGGGGGTTGCCGAGGCAACTGCCAGCGTGCTGAAGCTGGTCTCCGGTCGCCTGGCAGACCGCGGCTGGAACTCCAAAGGGCTGGTGCTCAGTGGCTATGGCATTTCAAACACCGCACGTCCCTTGATCGGACTGGCTTTCGGCTGGTCCTGGGTACTGTTGCTGCGCTTTCTCGACCGGGTCGGCAAGGGACTGCGCACCTCGCCTCGGGACGCGATGATTGCGGCCAGTACAGAGCGACCTCTGCGTGGCAGGGTCTTTGGTTTTCAGCGGGCGCTGGATCATGCCGGCGCCGTTGTCGGCCCGTTGCTGGCCTTTGTACTACTGGGATGCGGACTCGAGTTGCGGCAGCTGTTCCTGCTGTCCGTGGTACCGGGGATCATGGTGATGCTGCTGTTGTGGTTCGGTCTGCCGGCTACGCCCGGAAAGCCTGTGTCCGATCAGGCATCTGTATCACCGGGCTGGAGTGGACTGGATCCACGCTTACGGGCACTGATCATTGCGACTGGCGGTCTCGCCCTGGCCACGACGCCGGAGGTTTTTCTGGTGCTGTGGGCACAGGCGCGAGGTCTGGAGATCGTCTGGGTTCCGCTACTGTGGGCGGCGGCCAGTGCAGTCAAGGTCGTGGTGGCCATACCCGGTGGCTACTGGTCCGACCGCTTCGGGCGGCTGCCCGTTCTGGTCGCGGGGTGGGGTGCGCGTATCCTGATCCTCGTTGGACTGGGTTTTGCTGCGAGCAGCGAACTGACTATCTGGGCCTTGTTTCTCGCCTATGCCGCCAGCCTGGCCTTTACCGAAGGGGCGGAGCGGGCGCTGATCGGCGATTATGCGCCCGCCGGGAAAAAAGCCACGGCCTTCGGGCTCTATCATATGACCGCCGGTCTGCTGGCCTTGCCCGGTGCCGTGTTGTTCGGCGCCTTGTGGCAATGGTTCGGCGAGGCGGTGGCCTTTTACACTGCTGCCAGTCTGACCGTCCTGTCGGTGACTCTTTTGCTCGGGATCGTTGCAGCAACGACGCGCAGGTAACGCCCGGGCATTCTCAGTGGCACCGATGAAGACCGCCGGCTATCCCTTCGGGCCCAGGTCGTAATAGAGGAACATCGTTACCAGCCCAACGGCACCGATCACGAGGAAAGACAGCAGTAGTTGCCTGAAAAGAGCCCGGTGCCCCAGGCTGAATACCAGCAACAGCTTCATAAAGGTGTTCGACAGTGCCCCCAGCACCAGGTTGAAGCTCGCCCAGTCGAGCGAGTATCAGCCCGTTATGCTCCAGGCTGCTGAGGGAGAATGCGATGGCATCTGCGTCGGTCAGACCACTGACGATGGCCACCAGCGGCAGCCATTCGTTTCCCAGGTAGGAAGTCGCAAGACGTGTGACCATCAGGATGCGTGGCGAACACCAGTGCGAAATTGATTGCCGACTTGAGACTGAACGGGTTGTCGAAGCGTACCGACACCCCGTCTGCGGCCATGTTACGCGACTTTCTGTAGAGGTAGTAGGCGAGCAGCGCCCCGGTCAGGCCCATAACCCCCAGGGGCACCATGATGTTGCTGCATCAGGGCCTGGTTGACGAAGGCGATTTCCAGCACCAGTCGCGGGAACATCACGGAGCTGGCAAGAATCACCGCCATTGCAAACAGGCCACTGGCCTCGGGGTTTTCCTTGCTGCGCCGTGCGAAGCTCAGTGTCGTCACCGTGCTGGAAACCAGACCGCCGATGAGTCCGGTGAGGCCGATACCTGCTCTGCTGCCGATGATCTTGATCAGCACATAACCAATGAAGCTGACGAAGGAAACCAGTACCACGATGAGCCAGATCTTGTAGGGTTTCAGCGCCGACAGCATGATCTGCAGGAACTCTATGTCCAGCGGTTGACGCGCCATCACGCCAGCCCGCAGCCCGGTGGCAGGTTGCTCCATGAGAACGGCCTGGATCTCACTGCCATCCACCGTGCTCACCTGAGCCTGACCGAGTTTTTCGTGGCCCTGGGACATCAGTTCGAGCAGGTCACCGACCTCGACGTCCCTGTTGGGAAGCAACTCCATCTGCACCAGTCCCCGCTCGGCATCTACCTTGGTCAGAGTGGCCACCGTGAAACCCAGGTAGCTGTCGAGGGATTGCCTCGGTAGCACCGGCAGTACGATGAACGTGATCGTCAGGAAAAGTACCACCGCGCGCAGTTCGTGTGTCTGCACCTTCGCGCGAAAACGCTTGATCTGCGGTTTCGTGAACAACACGGCCAGGGTAACAATGCAGAGTGCGATGGCGATTTCGCTCGAAGCCGTGCATGATCAGTACGCCGAGGAAAAAGGTCAGCACCGCTGCTGCTTCTGTGGTAATGCCCGGCCCATGATCACGATTCGCCCAGTAGCTGGACATGATCAGGGCAAGCAGGGCAACCAGGCCACTGATGATCAGCCAGGGATTGTTATACAACGTGGACAGGTGGCCACACAGGGCACCCAGCAACGCGTAGAGTACAAAATCGCGAATGCCGAGCGTGACACTCTGGTCATTGCGCATTTCCCGCTCAAGGCCGATTAGAAAACCCAGTATCGCGGCCAATCCGAATTGCCAGAAAAGATCGATTAAATTTTCGCTGCTCATGATTGGTTGTCACTCCACAAATTCACATGCGGATTCCTGTCGAGGGGGCAGAGAACAGCCACTCATTAGCCGATATCGACCAAGCAGCCACATGAAGCCTGCGGCAGACTCACCGGCTGCCAGTGGCTGGCGGTGTGTCATTGCTGCTCCTTTGCAGGTTTCGCCACGGATTTTTTTACAGGCATCCACAGCCTGCCGTTCGAAAAACACGCCCATCCCCACTTCAGCCAGTTGATCAGTGCGAACGCCATCCACATCGACCAGGCGAGCATCAGAATCCGGTAAGCCAGTACCGGCACGGAGACCAGCCAGGCTTGCGGGATGTGACTGGAGAGGCGGTCCTGGTACCAGTTCAGTTGCCAGCGCGAGGAGCCATTGCCAGCGATCTGCATGTCCGGGTTGCCGAGCAGTCCGTTGGACACCGCGCCAAACAGGGCGGACACGGCGATCAGCGTCAGTGCAACCAGCAGGATCTGCAGGGTGTTAAAGCGCAGCGGATTATCCAGCCCGCTAATCTGCCCGCGCCCGTAGAGCATGAATATCCACACGGCGATCAACAGCGCGGTGAACGGTGTCGCGGTACTGAGTCCGATGCCAAGCAGTACCCATGAATGGGTTTTCAGCGGGGTGCCCTGGATGCGGCCCAGCGCAACCGCAAGCAGCACGACGACGATCAGCACACCCCAGAACAGAACGGCCGGCCCCTGGCGGATGCCGCCGGTCAGCAATACCCAGCGGTCGTGACCCGGGGCGATCACCACGCGGGCATTGACGCTGGCAATGCCGAGGTCGACCGCCGGGCTGGCAAAGTACCAGCCAATGCCGCGTGCTTCTTTCCACTTGATGATGATGTCCTGGCTGCCGGGATTGAGTGGCAGGGTCACACGGTCACCGTCCTGGCGAATTGGCAGCGCGGCGGCGTCGATGCTGACCGATTCCAGTTGGGCGTCCTGTGGCAGGGTGATGGTGTGCTGCTGGCCCTGCGAACTGCGGAGTGTGAAGGCAAGTTCCGCGGATGTTGCACGCTTGCCGGGCGTGAGCGTCAGCAGGCTGCGTTCGATGGTCAGGGTCTGGCCTGCGATGCCCCTGCGGGCGGGTAATGGTCAGTGTCACCTGTTCGCCGGGCCAGGGGCGCCATTCGGGGTTCCACTGGCCGCCGGATTGCTGGTGATAAATCACCGGGATACCGCTGTAGCCCAGGTTCCAGATCGGCGTGACCTCCATGCTCCAGGTCTCGGACCACGGTTGTGACCGCGGGGCGGTCAGGGTCAGGCTGTCGACCTGTTGCAGTGATGACAGCCAGCTCAGTGAGCGGCTGGCCTCGCTCAGGCTGACGACTACCTGGTGGTTGTCCACCTTGATAGTGTCAGTGAGGACTGACTCGCCATCGAGCAGCGGAATACGCAGCACTGCCGGCAGCGCGGTACCGGATTCCAGTGTCACCGTGGTAACAACCTGCCAGTCCAGACCCATGCGGATATGACGCGAGACGCGTGCGAACACCGGGATATCCGACTGGGTGTCAAACAGGTTGCTGGATGTTTCCGACTGTTCGCGCGTAAATGTCAGCGAACGGATGGACGGCGACAGTCTGTATCGGGCCGTCGTTCGTCCAGCCCCTGGCCGAGACCTGCAGGTGGTGCGGCTGGCAGCGGGAAAGTCCAGTCGCATGGAGTGCAGGCGGGCAATATTGCCGTGCACGGCGATCTCGTGCACCCCCTTGTCGATGGTTAGCCACAGGGCGTCGGCGGCGTCGCGGAACAATCGGTGCTCGCCGGCTCTCCGTCGATGGTCACGCTGGATGGTGTCCAGTCGTTCAATGGCACCGGTAGCGGCAGGGCGAGTTCCTCTGCAGCATGTGCCTGCAGCACAATAGCTCGCCTGTTCCGGATCGAGCCGGATCGACAGGTATTCGATTTCCGCACACTGTGGCAGGCAGTCCGGCGGCTCAAGCAGGCGTTGCTGCAGTTCTTTCAGCAGTTCCTGCGGCGGGTAGGCCGCGAGGCTATCGCCGGGGAAAGAGAGGGCGCCAGAGGCAATAACCAGAACCAGTGCCGGCACGGCCATCTGCCGGGTATTCGTCAGCACTTTCACCATGGGATCGCGGATCAGCCTCCACGCCAGCAAGACCACAATGGAGACACGGAACAGGTTGAGTAGCAGGTTGATCGTCGGGTTGATGAGATAGACCGACAGTTGCTGGTCACTTTTTGCACGGGGCCATTCCACGCTCACCGGGTAGCTGTGCCAGCTCCATTCGGGCAATCCCGGGCCGGTCTGCAGTTTGGCGTTCGGGTCCTGCAACAGCTTGTCCAGCCTGGCCGGTGCTGCCGACCGGTACCCGGGAGAAGTGGGGGCAAGGGAGTCGTAGCTTTGCTCCGTGAGTTCCGGTCAGGACGCCTCTTCCGGGTGACTTCTTTTCCGCCGCTGCCGTCACCGTTACCTGCTGCGGTCGTATCACTTGCTCGCCCATCGATTGCCAGGCGTATTCGAGTTGCGGGTAGATGCCGTTGCGTACCTGGTCGACCAGGAAGGGTAATGCCAGCAGCACCAGCGCGATCGAGGACAGCACCAGGTAATTGCGTGCAAAGGGATACGCCCGTGTATTCCGCAGTGCCTGCATGATGGACAGGGCTGCAATCAGGTTCAGCCAGATATAGGCCGGGGCGCCGGGTTCGTGCCAGAGCGCAATAAAGCCGACCAGGCCGATCATGCCCCAGCGTTTGCCGTAGAGCCTGGACAGTGCGATGGTGGTGATCAGTACCATAAAAAAGTCGAGTAATGTCCAGCGGCTGAGCCAGGTGGTCGGGGAGTGGTCGGCGCCGCTAATGGCAAGCACACGGTAGCCGGGTGGCACGTTGATGCTGGCGGAGACACTGTTGAAATCGTGGGCCCAGCCGGTAGCGGAAATCTGCTTGACGGAGGCATCGATGCGACTGTCGGCAGCAAGATTGATAGTGCCCTGGCGCACCTCGATACCAACGGCACCGTTTTCAGCACGCGTGATCAGTTGCGGCTTGCCATCCAGCGTGACCTGTCCCGGTAACAGTTCGTCACCGGCATTGATGCGCCAGCCGCGTGCCATGGTGCCGCTGATCCGGTCACTGACCGTGTAGCCCTTGCCGGTGAAATCGAGCCACAACTCGCGTTTCAGCAGCAGCTGGTCGGGTTCGGGTTGCGGGTCGCCGCGCCGGATTTGTTCGAAGACCATGGAGTCACCTGCCTGCATCAGGTAGGCGGGGAGGCTTTTCCATTCCTCCGGGCAGGGCGCTCTGGCTGGCGTCGATGCTGGCCGGTTTCTCCACCTTCAGCATGCGCAGGTCGGGACGTGCCTCGAATACCCACAGTTCGGACGATGGCCACGGTTGCGGAAAGCTTGCCAGCGTCAGCGTCAGTGTTTCCCGGTTCATGCGGCCGCTGACATCGATCACCCAGCGGCCTGGCCGTACCTTCAGCAGCAGCCGGCCACTACCCTCGAGTCGTACCGGCAGTCGACTGCTGACGGCTACCGGTTCGAAGTCGTCGGGCAGGGCGCCGCTGAGGCTGACTTCACGTTGTTCCCCTGACACCTCCAGTTCGATGCGGGTACTTAGCTGCAGCGGGACGGCGTCAGTGAGTCTTCCTGAACACCTTGAGTTCGATGCGCCGGGTCGCTCCGTGCTCGCCTTGTTATCACTCAGCCACAACTGGCCGTTGCGGATATCAGGGCGGGTGATGCTTTTCCCGGCCAGAGTAAGTGACCAGGCCGGATTCGGCGGGGACCGCCAGTGAGGCGGGCAGCTGTTTCCACTGGAACACTGCCCTTCACGGTATAGCGGCCCTTCATCAAGGGTGATAGCGGGGCGGCCCTTGTGGCCGAAGACCACCACGGGCTTGTCATCGATGCTGACATCGAGCGGCCAGTGCTCTGCGTCGCCGGGCAGGTAGACAATCGATTCACGGTAGACGGACCACTGCTGGGAGAATGTGCCGCTGTCACTGTTCAGTGCAAGTTCCAGGCGGCTGGGATAACTGCAGCGCCGGGTGACAGCGTTGTAAACGATGGGGCAGCCATAGTCCTTGATATCGTCAAGCACCCATTCGGACCAGGCGTCGAGGTCAGCCGGTGTTGCATCGGCAGCCATGGCGACAGGTACGGCGGTGATCAACTGCAGCAGCAAGGTCAGCAAGAACATGATGATCCTGTGAACCGCCGAATGCCTGGTGTGGTATGACATCTCTTCTCCCTGGTTGGCTCGGATTTATCGCGGGATTCTATTCCATAGCGCAGCTGCATGTTAACAATTCCCGTCGGCCTTGTGCCCGGAAACGGGTCGGGAGATGCTATGCTCCCCGGTGATGAATCTTGCCTGCTCCCGGAGCAGAAAAAAGCCGGGCTAAGAGCCCGGCTTGAACAAATACTCACTCTGAGAGAAGGGTTTAAATACTTTTCGTTGCGCTTGTTCCGGTGGTCGCAAGGCGCCGGCGCAGAACGCCGAGTCCGGGTGCAAGCAGCAGGAACAGCCAGATCGGATCCATGCCGGCTGATGGTGTCTTGCTGATGGTGCAACCGCCACCGCCGAAGTCGAACAGGTCATCATCCTTACCCCCGCCTCCCGACACTTGCGTGGTGGTCGTGGTTGCTGCCGTCGTTGAAGTGCTTGCTGCCGTTGTCGTCGTTGAGGTGCTTGCTGCTGTTGTCGTTGTTGTGCCCCCACCCCTTGTGTCGTGGTGGTCGTCGTCGGCGCCGTTGTCGAGGTGGTTGCTGCAGTTGTCGACGTTGTGGCGGCCGTTGTCGAGGTGCTTGCCGCGGTTGTTGACGTTGTGGCGGCCGTTGTCGAGGTGGTTGCGGCGGTTGTCGACGTTGTGGCGGCCGTTGTCGAGGTGGTTGCCGCGGTTGTTGACGTTGTGGCGGCCGTTGTCGAAGTGGTTGCGCCGGTCGTCGACGTTGTGGCGGCCGTTGTCGAAGTGGTTGTACAATCGCACAGATGGCATCACAGGTCGCAGTGTTTGGGGGTTCACATTCCTCGTTTAGGCCAGTTGCATTTGGAGCCTGTACGATGCCATCCCCGCAGAATGTATCCATACATATGCCATAGCCCAGATCAGTTTCGTTGGTACATGTGTTGGATGCAGCAACTGACCCTCGTCGCACTCTTCGGGGGCGTCAACAACGCCATCACCGCAGACCGGCCCGGCGTATGAATTGAATGACAGTCCGGTGAATAAAAACAGGGTGAACAGCAGGAACAGGTTCTTGCACTTCGACATGGTTGCGACTCCTCGGGGTTATTATTTGATGTTGCCGGCTGACTTCTTGATTGTTTGCCTGCAGCAATTTTCTGTCCTCTGTGCCCTGAATGTCAATTTTTGATGTCAACAACAATGCAAGGGTCGAGACTGAATCCAGGTAACTGCTTGCCTTCAAGCTGAAAGTCTGCAGGAAGAATACGTCGCTTAACCGGTCCTTGTTCCGGCTGTTCAGTAGCAATGGTTGGCATGCCCAGGGCATAAAAAAGCCCGGCGCAGGCCGGGCTTCAGTTGTTGCTTGGCGACGTTGTATTACTTGCGGGAGCCGGGTCCGTTAATCTCGAGGCCATTACTCATATAAGTGTCGAAATACTCCAGGGCGCGGTATTCGTCCCCCTGGCGGGCGTAAGACTTGGCGCGGACCTGTTTGTTACAGCCATCATAGCGACGGTGCAGTGTGCCCAGTTCACCCCACGATGAACGATACACCGGGAAGTGCGTCGTATGGCCGATTTCAGGACTCAGCAGATCGGCACGGATCTTGTTGCCTGCGTTGTAGACATGGCAGTCCGCACAGGACATATTGAGTTGCCCGCGCTTGGCATAGAAATGGTTCTTGCCACGTTCATAAGCGGCGAGGGCGGCAGGGTTATCGCTCGGCACCTGGACGTTGATGATATTGCCCCGTGAGGTGTAGTGCATATAAGCCGAGATATCAGCAATCGGACCTTTTTGCCAGCCAAGTGCTTTTTCACCATTGGCTTCACGACAGGCGTTGATTGCGGACTCAAGGCTGATGACCTTTCCGGATTTGCTATCGAAGAACGGATAGCGCTCGGCAATGCCGATGCCGCCATTCGGGAAGCAGTCGGCGTAGCACTTGCCGTTGGCAAAGGGTGTGTTGAAGAGTTGCTCACCCTGCGCAAGGTTCAGCTCGTAGGGAGGGAATTCCTCGATTGCTTCCCATTCTTCCCTGGAAGCGGCATCAATGGAGTAAACGCCGTTGACGTAATCATTGAAGGGCGTATTGGGAAAGCGGTTCTTGAAATAGGCTCTGAATTCCGCCAGGTCTTCTTGTGGTGTCGCCTGTGCAGTGACGGCAAAGCCGCCGAGCAGACCCACTAGTATTGTTGCAGTCAGGAGTTTTTTCATTGAGTGTTTCCCCTACAGATCAGTGGTTGCGTTAGTTAATAGTCGCATCGGCCGAATCTTTCTCGCCCTTGTTGTCGACCCAGCTAAGGCTCACTGTGTCACCTGCTGCTGCACCGCTAAACTTGAATGACAGGTACGGGTTTTTGGAAATTGCAGCACCCCAGTTGGCGGTCATAACGTCAGTTCCCTTGTGATTGCACAGACGACTTCCTGGATGAAATGAGCCGGGATTATCTCGCCGGTTTTTTTGTCTTTCACCAGACCCGTCTCCATCGGATGGCTGATCAGTGCCTTGATTGTCGTCACGCCATCTGCAATATTTGCGCGCATTTTAATGCTTGCCATGATTAATCCTCTTGGTACGCTTTAGTATGTAATATGAAATGTTGTCGTCAACGGGTCGGGTGTTAACCGCCGCAACCGCCGATCGTTACCTTGACTTCCTTCTTGGCGCTATAGAGTTTGTCTCCGGCCTTGACTACAGCAACGACGTTGGCCGTTTTACCCATTTTGATGCGGGTAGAAACATAACCTTCAGTACCGGGACCCAGTATGAATTCAGCGGTCAACGGGGTGGCATTCTGGTCAGCGATGATGCTGATGGATGATGCACCATCAATACTGGTAGTTACCGTTACCGGTACCACGGCACCGTTTTCTGCAATATCCGGTGCCTTGATGCTGATTTTGTCACTGTTGGCCATGTCAGAAGAGCCATAGAGGGACGATACCGCGCTGTTAACATCCTTGGCCTCAAATGCTGCCTTGGACCAGGCGGCGAGTGATACGCGTGGCGTTAACAAACCGGTGCTGACAGCCATGCCCACTGCGCCTGTGGCCAGAGTGCCTTTCAGAAATATTCTGCGTTTCATGCTTGTCACTTGTCTTCTCCTGAGAAATTTAGAGTGTGTAAATGTATTCAACAACCTGATCAATTTCCTGTTCGCTAAGCACACCGTTGCGTCCAAACGGAATCATGATGGTGTTTGGATTCATCACGGTTGCATCCCATATCTGTGCGCGCAGTTTGGCCTTGTCGGGGAAGCGCGCTTTCATGGCGATTAGCGGTGGTCCGATGTTGCCAGGCAGTGTGCCATCGCCCATGGCGTGGCATGCCAGACAGTTGCCTTTTACCCGGTCTTCGGCGACAGCCTTTCCTGTTTCGATAACGGAGCCGGCGCCGTCTGCAGCCGCTGCCGGTAATGACAGCAGTGTCAGTGTCCCCAGCAGAGCTGCCAGTGATAACGTTGCAGTGAAAAATTTCCTCGCGGTTTGCCGCATTGTGTCTTCTCCTGAATGGTTACGTGTTATGCAAGTGTGGATAGGTGTCATATCAGGTCTAGCGTATTAATCCGCGCTGATGGGTCGTTTCAAGGTTGTACTGTTGGACAGCCGCTTCTGCTTCGAACTTGGCCATGTCGGCCAGCGTGATTGCCTTGGCGTTATCTCCTGCCGCAGCGGCTTCCCTGGCCTTGTCCAGAAATGATTCTGTGTCGCGCCAGATCCAGTCATTGCTGTTCGCGATGGCGATGGCATCGCTTGCATTGGCAATGGCTGCAGTGGCTTCAGGACTGGCCTTGGTAGCGGCGGTCTCACTCTTGGCAGACTGGTCTGCGCAGCCACTTGTCAACCACAGCGAGAGCAATGCGGTTGACAATAGCTTGACGTGAAAGCGTGTTTTCATTGATTAACTCCAGATTGGTTTTTAAGTGCAGAAGAAATCCCGATTAATTATTGTCCAGCGGAGGAAGAAACTAGCACCTGATAATCTGAATGGTCAAGCGGGTTAATGGCTCATTAAGTATTTGTGATTATTCTAATTCTTCCAGCTCAAGCTGTGCTTCCAGGTCGGTGATGCGTGCCTGGATGCGGTCAATCTGATAACCGCTCAATGTGGGCGATTTCTCGGCCAGCTTTAATTGTTCTATGGCCTGCTTGGTGTAGCCATTCAGGAAATAATACTGGGCCATTGCGGTGTGTGTTTGCACCGTGTGGCCGGTTGCGCCCGCGGCCTGTGCCAGCAGTTTGTGCAATTGTGGATTCTCCTGGATTGCGATTGGCGATCTCGGTGAGCAGGGTATAGGCCTCATTTGTCTGGCCGGATGACAGCAAGGTTGTTGCGTACGGCAGTACCACGGTCATTTCGCCCGGATATAATTCCAGTGTGTCTGCATAGAGCTGCAGTGCCTGTGAGTACTGTTTGTCGGCCGTCATGATTTCGGCGAGTGCCAGGCGGTAGGCGATACGGTCCGGGTCACTGTTGTAGAGAGTTTCCATGACCTTCAGGGCGGCCGCGTGGTTCTCGGTTTTCGACAGCAACAGTGCGAACTCGTACTGCTCTACGGCTGATTTACCACCGGACTTGCCCTTGTAGCGTTGCATATCCGCCAGCACCTGCTTCGGATTTTCATAGTTGTTGACGCGCAATTTTGTCTGTATCAGCAGGAAATCCAGGTTGGTGTATTGCCTGACCTTCGGGTAACTCTCCGCGCGCGTCGGTGGCTTCCGCTATTCGGTTCAGGGTAACCGGGTGCGTGCTCAGGAATTCCGGTGGACGGGTGCCGTAGAGTTTCGAGTTCTTTTGCAGTCGCTCAAAGAAGAGGGGCATACCGAAGGGGTTAAAGCCGGCGTCTGCCAGGGTCTGAATTCCGACACGGTCTGCTTCCTGCTCGTTGGCACGCGTGAAATTGATCTGCTGCTGCATGCTTGCGGCCTGTGTCGCCATCAGCGCGGCGGCGCCCGCTGCGCCATCGGTGGTGGCACCAAGGAGTATGGAGGCGAGGATGGCGGCCATCGTCGGCACGCTCATCTTTTCCTGGGAATCGAAGGCACGCGCCAGGTGGCGCTGGGTGATGTGCGCAATTTCGTGCGCCATTACGCCAGCCAGTTCGCTTTCGGATTCGGACGCAAGGATCAGGCCCACGTTTACCCCGATATAGCCTCCCGGGCCGGCGAAGGCGTTGATACTGGAGTCATTTACCAGGAAAAAAGTAAAGTTAAAGCCTGGATTTTCACTGTAACTGGCCAGTTTGTTGCCCAGGGCAGACAGGTAGGCGGTCGCTTCTTCATCCTCAAGAATTATCCCGGATTGGCGGATCTGGCGCATGAAATAGGCGCCCAGGGCCTTGTCCTGCTGTGGAGAAATGACTTCGGCCGGACGCATCACCCAGATTCGGCAAATCGTCAAAGTTTGATTGCGGCATGGCCGTCGCCGGTCGCAACACAATCAACAGGGCTAAGTAGTAGTCGTGCAAGTGAAGGCATCTGTAATTATAAGTGTAACTTATTGTGACACCGGGTCAGACAAGTAATTGTCAGGGAGGTTTAGTCTGTCCGGTCGATATTTCAACCCTCCCTGATGGGGTCTTGTTTTCAATGACGTGGTATCATAGTTTTCACAGGGTGTACCTTGGGTGTACCCTGATCTTGCAATTACCGGTGCCCTGCTTGATGCCGGGTATCCGGAACTAGAAACTATAATTTGAAGGAGAGTTGTGATGGCAGAATTTGATGACACACTGGATGCAACGGGCCTGAATTGTCCCCTGCCGATTCTACGTGCAAAGAAGGCGCTCAATGGTCTGGAGGCTGGCAAGGTGTTGCGCATCATTGCAACCGATCCGGGTTCAGTCAAGGACTTCGAGGCCTTTGCCAAGCAGACCGGCAATGAATTGATGTCATCTACTGAAGAAAACGGCAAGTTTATGTTCCTGATGAAGAAGGGCGGTTAACGCAGTTCTTTTCGGTAGGCAATAAAAAACCCCGGCCAGTGCCGGGGTTTTTTTGTGTCTGCAGACCAGTGTCTGTCTAGTTGAAACGCCAGTTCACCTGTGCGCCGAAGATATCCACGGCTGCATCGTAGGAACCGGAAACGGTATGGAAGCCGGTCAAGCCGACAGGATATTGCAGGGTCGGATCGTTGTTGTCAGGCACATCATCAAGCTTCGGATCATCCACAAACAGGTGCGCGTAGCCGAAGTCAAAGCTCAGATTGCGTGTGTGGCTGTAGGTCAGGCCGAAGCGACAGCCAGGTACGGTCGGCATCCGGTACGCGCGGGGAACGCTCACTGTCGTTTGGTACCGGTGTCTGGTCCAGTGCCAGGCCGGCGCGGATATTTCCACTTGCTATTGTGGGTATATTCCGTGCCAATGGCATAACGGCTGCTGTCATCGTAATTCCATGTTGCAACACTCTTATGCCCGTCCTCAAGCTTTATATCCAGGCTTTTGATTCGGCTCCACTGCGTCCAGGTGTAGTCTGCCATGATCGCCCATTTCGAGTTAATGGCATGGTAGCCGCTGATAGAGAGGGTGTCAGGCAGTTTGACATCCAGTTCGGCATCCTGCTTGCCATTGCGGGCAGAGAGCGGGCCGGTAAGGCCGGACACCTTCGAGTCTCCATCGAGTGTCAGGTCGATGCCTGAGCGATAGTGCAGGCCGAGCCGTGTGTTGTCCGAGGGTTCCAGCATGAAGCCAAGGTTAAAGCCAAAGCCCCAGTCATTGCCTGTCAGCTTGGCCTTGCCGTCATAGGTGCTTGATCCAGGTATCCAGCCGGCAATAGGTGCACCCCCTAGTGCAGACAACTGACCGCCATCGACGGCTTGTGTAAGCTCACCATCGGCATATAGCGCACTGACACCTATGCCAATGGTTGCATGGTCACTGATCTTGAAGGCGAGGGTCGGGTTGAAATTGTAGGTGTACAGTTGAGACTTGATGGCGTTGTAACGACCGACCCAGTCATCGTCATAATCGGTTTTCAGGCCAAAGGGTGCGTTGATGGTCAGACCCAGCCACGTCCTGTCGTTGAGCTGGTGGGAGATGGCGCCCATGGGGACCGCGGCAGTGAGGTCAAGATTGGTTTTGGAATCACCCTGAATCTGTACTGGTGGTGGTCCGGCAGTTCCTAATAAGGAATTACCCAGGTTATTCGGATTGTATTCGGCGCTGCCCTTGAAATCGGTTCTTGAGTTGACGATCTGCAAGCCGCCGGTGAGGTTGGAGCCAGGCAGGCGTGTCATGGTGGCCGGGTTGAAATAGATGGTGCTGGCATCATCGATACCGGCCGAGCCAATTGCGTAGGCACTTCCCATGCCGCTCACGCTTTGTTCAATCAGTGCAAAACTGCTGGCAAACACGGTGCTGCTTGACAGCGCAAACAATCCAGCGACACCACAGGTGCGTAAACAACGTGTAACAGTGCGGTCATTGGCCATGGTTATCTCCTCGTTTGGTTAGATAGTGTTCGGGCGGGATGGCGATGTTGCTGCCGGTACCAACTCTCTGTGAAGTTTATTTGAAAGCATCCCCCCGGACTGTGGGGTATACACTACTTTACCTGCGGTGTAGAAACAACACCTGTTGTTGACATTTGTCTAACCCTTTGTCACAGTTGGCCCCAGCGGCGTCATTTGTGTTGTATAAAAACAACCAAAACGCATGGAGGCGCCAGAGCCTAATATCTAAACGAGGAGTATTGAGATATGAAGAGAGCAACGGGGTGGCTGAAAACTGCGTCCATCATCTCAGGGCTGGCGTTTACCGCAACAGCCTCTGCAACAACCGGATATTTCCAGCTGGGTTACGGTGCCAAATCGATGGGTATGGCCGGCGCCATTGCGTCCAACCCGCAGGATTCACTTGCCGCATCCGTTAATCCCGCCGGTATGGGTCTGGTTGGAGAGCGAGTGGATGCGGGTATCTCTTTCTTCAGTCCCGGTGATCGGAGCGCCAAACTGGAAACGTCGGCTTTGGGTGCGACCTTCGATGTCGAAGACAAGAGTCGTCGCAACCTGTTTTTCGTGCCAAGCCTCGGTTATACCAGCAGGATAAGCGACAGGATGACCTGGGGTATCAGCATGTACGGTAACGGGGGGATGAACACCACCTATGACCGGAATATCTATGATGAGACAGCAGCGGTGGTGGGCGCATTTGCCCAGGGAATTCCTTCGCCGCCTGCACCGGCTCCTGTGCCCCCGGGTCCGGCAGCTGCCGCTTTTGTCCCGGAGGGAACTTCTGTAAAAGACTTCGGGGTGCCGCTTACAGATGTCGATACCCTGGGTGTAGATTTGGCGCAGGGTGTTATCGCACCGACCTTATCTTTCAAGGTACATGAGAAGCATACATTAGGCGCTTCCCTGTTGATCGGTATTCAGCGATTCAGTGCCTATGGCCTGGGGAATTTCCAGTGTTTTACGCAGACAGGTCAGTCAGCCCCGGCCGGTGCTGCCAGTTGTGCGGCGACCGGCGGTGCCTATAGTGCAACACCTTCAGATGGCTTGACCAACAATGGCCACGACTGGGCATACGGTGCCGGCGTGCGTGTTGGATGGATTGGCGAGGTGCATCCCAAGCTGACATTGGGTGCCGCGGTTGCCAGTAAGATCTACATGACCGAGTTTGACGACTACGACGAGCTGTTTGCCGAAGACGGCAAATTCGATGTCCCGGCCAATTTTACTGTCGGCCTGACCTATAAACCAACGACGGATCTTAGCCTGTCCTTTGATTTTCAGCGTATTTACTATGAAGGCGTAAACTCCCTTTCCAATTCAGGCCCGGTTTTTGTGCCAGGCGTCGGGCCGAGCATCCCTCCCGGCGGCGGCCTGCTGGGTACCGATGATGGCCTAGGTTTCGGCTGGGAAAATATTAATGTCTACCGGGTTGCTGTGGATTATCGTTACAACAGGGAGTGGAACTTCCGTGCTGGCTATTCCTACAACGACCAGCCGATCCCGGATGACCAGCTACTCTTTAATATCCTGGCACCGGCAACACCGAGAAACCATGCCACCGTGGGTTTCACCTACCGGTCGAGTGATCGCAGTGAGTGGAACTTTGCCTACATGCATGCCTTCGAAGAAAAGGTCACCTCGGATCAGACGGCCTTTGGTATGCCGGGCGAGATCAAGATGTTTCAGAACCTGGTTGATCTCAGTTACTCCTACAAGTTCTGAGCTTGACTCAAGCAACATAAAAAAAGGCCATCAGTTGATGGCCTTTTTTTTTACTCCTTGACCGGTCGCTTGGCGAGCTTGCGTTGCAGGGTGCGACGGTGCATGTTCAGGGCACGCGCGGCCGCTGAGATGTTGCCATCATGCTCGGCAAGGACTTTCTGCAGGTGTTCCCATTCCAGTCGTTTTACGGATAACGGTTGTTCTGCGGGGCTGACCGAGGGGTCGCCTTCGTCGCGGTGCAGGGCGGCGACGATCTCATCGGCGGTTGCCGGCTTGGTGAGGTAGTGGATCGCCCCCAGCTTGATGGACTCCACTGCCGTGGCGACGCTGGCGTAACCCGTTAATATGACGATGCGGGTGTTTTCATCGAGTGCGGCCAGTTGCTTCACCAGTTCCAGGCCGGACTCGGTACCAATGCGCAGGTCCACAACCGCATATTCCGGCTCCATGCGTTCAGCAAGTTGCAGTGCATCGCTGAGATTGTGTGCGATGGAAACAGCATAGTTGCGTTTCGTCAGGGCATCACCCAGCACTTCACAATAGATCTCGTCGTCATCGACCAGCAACAGTGCCGGACTTTCACTGCTTGTTTCTGTCTTGTCCATATGCCTTTTTCAAGCTGCCGAGGTTATCCACGTCCTTTGCTGCGCGCCGGCAGGAAGGATGCAATCGTTCCAGAATGATTACTCTTTATCCGTGAACAAGGGGATTGTAATTCGCACCATGGTACCGCCCTGATCCCTGTTTTCAATCGCCAGACTGCCGCCCAGCCGCTGCAGGGTTGCATGTGCCAGAAACAGGCCCACGCCCAGTCCCCCTGTCTTGGTGGTCACGGGTGTCCTGCCAAGCTGTTCATGGATGTCGGCACTCAGCCCGGGCCCGCTATCCGAGATTTCGAGCGACAGTGTGGTCGTGGTCCATTTGGCGTCAATACTCACGTCCTCGTGCGAGGCGTCAGCCGCATTATTCAGTACATTGATCAATGCCTGTGAGAGACTGCGCTCAGCGATGATATCGTGGTCCGGTCCTGTCTCGATACGGGAGGCAAGCCTTGCATCCGGACGTTGTATGCGCCATTCACGGATCACCTCGTCCAGATAGGCCGCGACCGGCATGCGGTGCCCGGATTCTGCGCGTCCGGCACCGGCTGTTGCCGACAGTACCGAGAGGGCTTCCTTGCAGCGATTGATCTGCTTGCCCAGGATGCCGAGTTTTCTGTGCAAGTCGCTGTGTGAGTTGTCAGCGTATTCCTGTTGCAGTTCTGCGGTCAGGATGGCCATGGTACCCAGCGGTGTGCCCAGTTCGTGTGCGGCACCGGCAGCCAGCGTGCCCAACGCCACGAGGCGTTCGCTCTTCAATGCCTGTTCGCGGGCATCCGCCAGTTTCCGGTCACGCTCGCGCAGGTTATGTGCCATGCCCACGATGATGACTGCGACAAATCCGGCGCTCATGACGAAACCCAGCCACATACCGAAGACATGCATCTGGAAACCGCCGTCATGATGCATGTCCTGGTGAGACAGGGGTACGTTGTAAAAAAACAGACCGGAATAACAGGCAATCGTCAGGGTCGCCATGAACCATGTGTAGGCACGCGGCAGGATGGTTGCGGCAATGATCAGCGGCAACAGGTAGAACCAGATGAACGGATTGGTGGCGCCGCCTGTGAAATAAAACAGGCTGCTGATACCAGCGATATCCAGCAACAGCTGCAGGAAAATTTCCGTATTGCTGGTTATAAACACGGACTTGAGCCGCAGCCAGGTCAGCAGGTTCAGCACCAGCAGCAGGGCGAGGGTGAGGATCAGGGGTTTCGGAGGCAGGTTGAGATCAAAGAAGCGATCCGCAATGAAAATACCCGCGCCGGCACACAGTACCGTGATATTGCGCAACAGCAGCAGTCGCCGCAGGATCCTGCGTGCCACTTCATCCTGGGACTCTACCGGCAGGCTATTCATGCGCCCATAATGCTATGGCGGCAGGCTTACAGCAACCATGGTTCGCGGTGCGTCATTATGTCGCATTCACGAAAATGCCGATAGAGCGCGCTGTTGTATCTGTATCCGTTTCAACAGGCTCATTTTGCTACCCTGATCTGACTCAAGTGAGCGACAATGCCGAGTCAATGGACACCTTTCCGACTGACAAAGCGCACATGCTGCAACGATGCGAGCAAGAGGTACATGTTTGGCTGACCAGGCCGGAAGAGGTGACGGATGCGGATCAGTTACAGGAATACCTGTCGCTTCTTTCAATCGGGGAAATAGAGCGATACCGGCAGTTTCGTTTCGGCGAGGACCGGCATCGCTATCTGGTTTCGCATGCCCTGGTGCGCAGGGCGCTGTCGGCTTACGTTGACGTTGATCCCGCGAGTTGGCAGTTCAGCAACAATGCACACGGACGGCCTGAAATCTCCGGCCCGGATATCGCGCCGTCCTTACGATTCAATCTGACTCACACGGCCGGACTGGTGGCCTGTATAGTGGCGCTTGAGCTGGATTGCGGCATCGATGCCGAGAAGGTGTCTGCACGAGGAAATCTTACCGGGGTTGCCGAAAAGCTGTTTGCCGCCAGTGAGCAGCAGGCGCTGAAGGGACTGGACGGAGATGCCTTGCTGGAAGCATTCTTTAGCTACTGGACCCTGCATGAGGCCTACTGCAAGGCGCTTGGTGTGGGCATTGCCCATTCGAAAAGAAACTACCGCTTTCTGCCGGAGAGCGACGGGCAATGGATGATCGACTTTGATGCGCCGTCTGATGACGAGAGTCATCACTGGCAGTTCGCGCTCATGAAACCTACGACGCAGCATCTGGTCGCAGTGGCGATTCACACGCCCGCTGCCGCAAACAAGGCCATCATTCACAGCTTCGTGGTGCCATGAAGAGTCAGCACTTGAGTGGCGCACCATGGCCTGACACTTTTACGCGCTGATAAAATAGAAAATATTGGCCACGCAACCCACGGAAGTACACGAGAAGATTTCTCTTGCGGCTTTTAGTCTACTGTGGATTCCGTGAGTATTTTATCTAAATCTGGCGCTCTGCCTGGAAAATATTCTAGAAGTAACGCGTCATCATCAGGCGGATATTGCTGTCTTTCTTGAAGCTGGCCAGCGAGGTGTCCTCGGGGACATTGCTAAAGGCATTACCCTCCAGTGCCAGGATCCAGTCATTGCCGATGCGACGGCTGGCTTCCATTGAAAAGGTCTGGCCGTTGCCTTCGAGGTCGATGATCGCGACCGCAAGCAGCTCTGTACTTTGTGCATCGTTGAGGGTAAACCGCGCCCCCAGTACCAGGTCGTTCTGAAACGGACTGGTCGAGAAGGGTGTGCCCGGTGTAATGGCAACGGATCCGATTTCATCATCGCGTCCGTCATACAGATACTCCGCAATGACACCGACATCAATGGCGGATTCACGCACGCCGACGAAGGTGTATTCAAACCCGCCGGCAGCCGCTGCAAAGCGGTCACCCTGTCCGCCGCGGGTAAAGGCCTCCAGCTTCCAGAGCCAGCTGCCGTAGATGGCCTGCAGATCGATACTGGTCTGGTTGATGATTTCATACAGCGGGTTGGTCTCGCTGACCGTGCCGGCCACGGGATTGATGGCGGAGGGCAGAATCACAAAGCGTGGTTCGCGGCTGGTGCCGTAAAAATACGACAGGCCGATATCCCATGCGCCGATGCTGTTGGACCAGCGGGCAGCAAAGTCAACATGGTGCTGTTCTGCGGACGACTCGTAAATCGGGTCATGCGTATCGATGGGAATGGCGAAGCGTGGTCGCCCGTCTTCTGAGGGGAAGGTACGCTCCCTGAACCAGGGCAGCACAAACAGGTCGACGACACCCCAGTCGCGGATGAGACTGAGATCGATCATTGGCTGGCCGAGTTTTTCCTCGCCATCGAAACTTTCAACCAGGTCGGTCTGATTGACGATGTCGACCAGGTGCACGGCCTCGGTAACACCCCAGAATACCTTGCCGACGCCGGCGAGCAGCTCCCAGTCGTCTGCGGCATGTATCCAGGACAGTTCTCGCAGGTCGCCATGGGTGCGGTGGTTATCGCGCTGGTCTATCCGGTAGAAGGGCGTGAAGGTGAAGATGTCCTTACCATTCATTCCATTCCTGCAGGTACTCGGGCTGCGCCGCGATCGACAGGTCGCTGTTACTCTGGTCCGCAAAGGCCGGGTTCTCGAAAAAGGCCGTGCCCTCGAGCTCGACATAGCCACGCCAGTCGCCTGCCTGGACGTTGACCAGCGGCAACAGGCCGATGATCGCAAGGAGCCATTTCTTCAAAATGCCTGCTTCCTAGCGGGCGCGTTTCAGTGAGTTGGTATCGAAGTCGCGATCGCTAAGTCCGGTTTGGTACTCGTAATTAGACTGAATCAATCGAGTACTTTTCCCGGTCTGGTGATTTTCCATGTCCATCTGGTGGGCACGCCAGAAACGGTCCAGGTACTGGTGGTAATCGGTCAGCAGCAAGGTCTTCAAGAGGGTGTCCTTGCGGTCATAAAATTCAATCTTGCGTTCCTTGTAGTGTTCCTTGTCCAGCCAGATAACCTGGCGGGTATAGCCGGATTTCTTGTCGACCGGGTAGCGCTCGAATACAAACACCTCCATGCCGTCGAGCGTGTCATCGCGCAGAAACTTGTAGGTGTATTTTTCGACCTCCTGGGAGGTGATATCTTCATAGGCGAATTCGCTGCCCATGAAGGGGCCGGACTTGTTGTCGGAGGCGATGCGCTTGACGCGTTTCAGTGCCGGCAGGTACAGCCACTGGTCATCCGGGCCTTCCTTGTGGGTGAAGCTCAGCAGGGCGGTGCCCTTGACGTCATTCGGCTCGTCGAAAATCGTCAGGCTCTTGTCCCCGTCACCGTCCACCTCCAGTGTTTTCGAACGAATCAGCCGGATGCTTTCCTGTCCCTGTTTGTTGCGCAGGATCATTTCCACGTTATTGCTGTAATCGACGAACCCGCTATCCCGACGGTCGGCCTCCACGGCAATGGCCAGGCCTTTTTCTTCCGCTGTTTCCGCGTGTACGCCAACGGCAAGCAGGCACAGCAGGATGGCTGGCAGGATTCTTACTGGGGTCATTATTGTTCTCCTGTAATCTCTGTACACAAGGATGCGGGACGGGGCAGATGATAGTGCAGTCGAGAGGTAATTGCAGTCGGCAATCCCTCACCGGCATCGCTGGTAGAGGGGGTGGTACCCGGGGCTGGGCCGCCTTGTAATTTATCAATAATGATTTAAAATCAAACAGTTGAAAATCACCGGGTTGACTTGCCCGTGCTAGTCCGGGCGAACAGGGATCAATGGATCATCATAAACTCAGCCATGGCGGATGGAGTCTCCCCCAAAATTAATTTATAGTCGCCACAACTTATAGAATAACCCCACTCCCGTTTGCGGGTTTTACTGGCAGGAAATTTATGGCTGATCGCAGATTACAGGTTTTTCACACCGTTGCTCGCCTGTTGAGCTTTACCAAGGCCGCGGAGAGCCTGCACATGACCCAGCCGGCGGTGACCTTTCAGGTGCGCCAGCTGGAGGAATATTTCAATACCCGCCTGTTTGACCGCACCCACAATCGCATCAGCCTGACCGATGCCGGCAAGCGTGTCTATGAGTACGCCGACCAGATCTTCGAGCTGTACGCGAAAATGGACAACGCGGTACGCGACATGACCGGG
>CAVOZZ010000009.1:0-143179 GCA_963701505.1 uncultured Gammaproteobacteria bacterium | reverse complement strand
AACGTGCCAAAATTGAGTGGATCCTGTATGAGGACGGCCACACTGCCGCCATCCTCATCGTCATTGGCCACGGCAATGTCCAGCAACACATCGTTATTCAAATGACCAATCGCAACAGCCACTGCACGGGTATCGGTGTCATAGTGTACAGGTGACTGGAAAGTACCAATCGCGAGAGGCTCCTGAAAAAATACTGAAACACGTCCAGTCATGTTTTCGTTGTTGGCGACCGCCAAGTCCAGCA
Organism: uncultured Gammaproteobacteria bacterium; assembly: GCA_963701505.1. GTDB lineage: Bacteria > Pseudomonadota > Gammaproteobacteria > UBA9214 > UBA9214 > UBA9214. The sequence goes on along the minus strand of CAVOZZ010000009.1, from coordinate 142,935 downwards.
AGCTGTCACCATTCAGATCCGCTATTGCAACCTCTGTTGCGCCAGCTCCGGCAATGTATGAATCGCTGTTGGTGTAACTCCCGGCTGTAGCAGGTGCCGAGTCTGGAAAAGTACTGTTACAGTACTTCCTGTTGTAAAGACCAGATCATTTCTGGCATCGCCGTCTATGTCTGCTGTAGCTATGAAAGTCGCGTCGGGATAATTCATGCTTGACACACTGAATATACTGCCAGGGTTCTCTGCATCGTTGATTAACAGTGCAAGCAACTTTCCAACTACTGCTATATCGTTGATGGAGTCTCCATCTAGTTCGTCGACTGCGATTCCAACAGGCTGGTTGCCCACCGGATAATCCCTGCGGCCCATAAACAGACCTGGATTTCCCAGATTTTGCAGGTACACACCCACCGAGTTATTTCTCTTTTGGCTAACCGCAACATCCACTAAGTTATCCTGATTAAGGTCACCGAGTGACAATGATAATGCTTCGGGTTCCAGAGGATAGCTCCGTTGTTTCGTGAAGGAACCCGCAGCGAACGGGTCCTGCAGGAAGATTACCAGCTTGTCGAAGGTTTCTTCATCTTCGTCGTAACCGTCATCATGTATCTGAATTCGCCAGTAAAGTCCCTTCTCGATAAAAACGATATCGACAGCACCATCACCGTTGATATCCTCGGTTGCCACATCAGGGAATGCCCTCTCGAGTGGATACCACTTATCCTCTTCGATATCGCTAGATCCACCCCCTCCACCGCACCGAACAAGGGTCAAAGCAGCCAGTATGACGACTGTAATTATTAATAACACATAGGGGATTCTGCTTGATTGTGAAAATGCCTTTTTCATAGGATTGGCCCTCCATGCCATATAGTAATTTTAGTGAAACACTAACATCCGCGCTTTGACGCATATCAATTGAGGTAGTCTTCGGATCGATATATTCAAATCTTGTCTATTGCCGATTCGAGGTATGAAATTGCAATACATCAACGAAGTGTTTTTCTAAGTTCCTGACGTCTGCTAGCAACTCGGGAAGGGTGAGTTGTGACCAATCAGAAGACATTACGGGACCCGAACATGATATTCGCTAGTTTCACCTAAGCAACGACTCTATACGTACTTCCACGTACGTAATTTTATTATGAATGCAAAAAAATATACGATGATGTTTCTCTATGCAAGTTGATTGGTATCAATAATGTTCTCTCACGAACAGATAATATGCTGCTTGTAGCAGCATTAGTTGTACTAATAGACAAAACAAGGAGAGTATGAATGTCGGGCATTGCAAGGATCGTATGGCCATCTCTTCTTACTGGTTTACTGTTGTGTTTCTTTCTACTCATTGAAGGCTGCGCATGGCAACGAATTGAGGAGCCTCCAGCCTATGCGGCTGACAACTTTCCACTAACAATTGCAATCACGCCATCGGATGATCCAGCATCAAGAGAACTAGCTAATCTATTAGCCAAGGAATCAATAACTATTCGTGAATTTGACGACATTATCTATCCTTACCGCAGTGGAGATGCAGTAGACTGTATTCTCAAACTGAATGCTGTTGTTTCCATGAGTGGCAAGGGTGCAGGCGCAGGCTTTATATCCGGTCTTACCTTTGGGCTGGCAGGTACGGTAGTAGGTCCAGAAACGACAATGATCCATGATATTGATTTTTACCTTACAAATGGAGTTAAAAAAACAGGTCATCATAAGATACGAGTAGAGTCTGAGGCAGAGTTTGGAGTATTTGCTGACATACAGGAAGTTGCAAATAAGCAAGTACAACTACAGATGAGGAAAATTGCAATTTCAATTTCAGAAGAGCTTAAAAAGGATAGAAGAAGTGTTATGGAAACATGCACAGGATTCGAAATAAACAAGCCAAAAGATCGTTATTTTATTCCGTAATAGGCACACATGCCTATAACAATGTTTTCTGGCCGGAGGTCACCGTCTGCTCCAAGCCTGGAGGGTAGGTTTGTACTTGCTGCGAACGGCAATTATAGGCCCGACACCGAACTAAATAGCATCACTGAAATGCGTGCTGCAAATCAAGTAGCAGATAATTCGAGAAGGTAGTGTCAATCATCTTTCGCTTTTTTGATGATGGTGGCTCCGGTTGTTAATCACGCAACCGAGTAAATGTCATCTTTATCCATCTCTTCAAGTAATCTCATATTCATGTACTTACGGGTACCCCACGTGGTGGCAGAGACATGTCGCAACCTGGCAGCGACCAGCATCAATGCCGAGTGACCATCAGGGAACGCACCCACCACTTTGGTCCGCCGTCGGGCTTCCTTGAGCAGCCGCTCCATGGGGTTGTTGGTCTTCAGTTTGATCCAGTGCTGGGGTGGGTACGCATAAAACGCAAAGGTTTCATGGATCGCATTCTCGACCCGTTCGGCGGCTGCTTTTAACTTCATGTCTCTCAGCTTGGTCACGACATCGGTTGCCTTGATTTCAGCCGCCTCCCGGCTTTCCTGGGCATGGATTGCCTTGAGCATGGCAGCGACTTCACGGACCTTGGTGCTGGGTACATGGGAGAAGACATTACGGTAAAAATGTACCGCACAGCGCTGCCAGTCAGCCTCGGGGAAGACCTCGGCTATTGCCTCAGTCAGCCCCAGGCAGGCATCTGAAATCATCAGCCTGACACCCTTCAAGCCACGCTCCTTGAGATGCTTGAGAAAACCCAGCCAGCCGGACTTATCCTCCTTGTGACCCTCAGCAACACCCAGCATGCGCCGGAAACCGTCCTGATCAACGCCGATGGCAGCCAGTACAGACACATTCTTCACCTCACCACCCCAGCTGCGTTTGAGCACGATGCCATCCAGATACACATAGGCAAACTCACCCTCGATCGGCTGGGTGCGCCACCGCTCGATATGCTGGTAGACCTTCTGGTTCAGTTTCGATACCGTGCCGGAGGATACCCGCGTGCCCCACAGGGCTTCGGTAATATCCTCCACACGACGCACCGAGACCCCGGCTAGGTACATCTGAACAATGGCTTCCTCGATCGAGATATCCCGACGACGGTAGCGCTCGATGATGGCCGTCTCAAAGGTCTGCTTGCGCAACTTCGGCATCTTGACCTCGACCTCACCGGCCTTGGTGTGTAGCTTGCGCGTATAGTGACCGGCTCGTGTATCGATGCGGTCCGGTGAGCGTTCGTAGCGCTGGGCCTTACACATCTCGTCGGCCTCAGCTTCCAGCAAGGCGTTCAGGGTATCCTCGACCGTGCCCTTGACCAGTTTGTCCAAATGGCCGCGAATCTCGCTTTCGTCAATCCGGATAACCTTGCTCAGTCCTTTCGTGCTATCTTTTTTCATGGTGGTCCTCTTTGGTCTGTACTGTGGTTTGGCGATTACAGTTTTAACAGACCGGGGCCACCTCCTTCAAAAAATGTGCGAAAAATAATTTACGTTATCGGCGACAGAAATACGGGGGCATGCAGACCTCCGAGGTACGCCGGTTGAAAAATTTGGAACGCGAGAATTCCGAGCTTAAGAAGATGGTGGCGGAACAAGCACTGGATATCCGGATGCTCAAGGATGTGAATGCAAAAAAATGGTGAGCTTGGCGGAGCGGCGCACGATGGTGGACTATTTGATGAATGGCTATGAAGTCAGTGAGCGGCGGGCCTGCCGCGTCATTGACTTGCCCCGCAGTACGCATCGAAGCCGCCCCAGCCAGGCAAGATAGAATCGGTCACGAACACGATATACCGGCTTTCGCATCGCTATCCGCGGTTTGGCTATCGCAAGATCCACGCCTCACGGTCAACGAGGGCCATTGTGTGAGCCGTGAAACGACGCGGCTGATTCGCAAGCGTGATGGACTACAAGTACAGAAGAAACAGCGGAAAAAACGCCTACTCGGTAAGAGCACGACAGCTTTGAAAAAGGCGTTATATCCAAATCACGTCTGGAGCTATGACTTTGTGTTTGACCAGACAACCGATGGCAGAACACTGAAGCACTTGACGGTGGTGGATGAATTTACGCATGAAGGGCTGATGATCTATCTGGATCGTTCCCTGACCTCGTCGGATGTCATTGATTGCCTGGAGTACCTGTTTGAGTTGTATGGTGTACCGGAATGCATCAAATCGGACAACGGGCCCGGGTTCGTGGCCAAGCGCGTACAGCAATGGCTCAAGGAACAGCATGTGAAGGTTCGTTATATCGATCCGGACAGCCCGTGGCAAAACAGCCACAATGAAAGTTTCAATGGAGTTTTTCGGGATGGCTGTCTAAACCGGTGGTCATTCTATTCAGTAACTGAGGCACGACGCGTGATTGACCAGTGGCTGGAAGAATATAATGAGGTGCGGCCGCATGGCGCTATCAACCAGATGACGCCACATGCTTTTGCGGCAATACATCGACAGCCGATGACAAAGGCCGCATGATGCGGGCCTCAGTTTGGAAGTGGATGAAATCTCGAGGGCAAGCCAACGTTCTTATAATAATATTGCCAATATATACTGTAAAGAGTAGGTCAAACCTACAGGAGGTTAGGCAAGTCATGTTATCTGATGAGATTAGAGAACTTCGCAATCAGGCATATGACCTACTCAAGGAAAATAGACTAGCAGAGGCTCGGGTTCTATTTGAAAGGATTTGTCGGATCTCTCCAGAAAACGCAGATGCCTGGATGAGGATCGGGGCAATTGATGGCGAGCTAGGGCAGGTTGACTCAGGCATCAGCCATCTAAAACGAGCCATCGACATCGAACCTGATTACGCCTATGCCCTATATTTATTAGCGCGTATGCAGCACTCAAAACGCCAACCTCTTGAAGCCCGAAACAGTCTAAGGAAGGCCGTCTCATCTAATAGTAAATACATAGAGGCATGGTTGATGTTGGCTGGCATAGAGGAGCAGTTAGAAAACTATGGAGAAGTTGAGCAATGCTGTCGCCGGTTAATTGAACTGGACAGCTCCATTGTTGATGCATTCCTATATTTAGGAAATGCACTATCAATATTAGGAAAATACGAGGATGCGGTCGCCCAATACCAGATTGTGCTAGCTCGGAGCCCAGAATTGGCTGCTGTATGGTCACGCCTAGCCATCTTGCAGTTTAATCTTGGAAGACTAGAAGAATCAGAAATGTCTTTAAGGTATACGCTTCAGATAATGCCAGATGACATTCAGAATAATATCTTGCTGGAAAAAATCCTTCTTCGAAGAAGTAAAACAGATGAGGCAATAGAACTACTTCAGCACATTTTATTGTTAGAACCGGGCATTGAACACCTCTGGGATGATTTGATAACAGCAATATCAGAGAAAAAGCAGTATCAAGTACTTATAAATTTTTGTGATCGGGTATCCGGTCAATACCCAAATGAAGCACCGCCTTGGTTTGGACATGGTTATGCACTCCAGAAAACTGGACAGCACGGTACCGCCTTGGAGTACTACAAAAGAGCGATTGAACTGGCCCCAGGCTGGGCTAGAGTGTGGGTTACTATGGGATCGTTACATAGAGAAACAGGGAATTACAAAGAAGCGATCTATTGCTTTGAGAAGGTACTACACTGTGGGATAGATAACGCTTTTATCCACAGCGATTTGGGTGAAATGCTGAGAATCATTGGTTTCATGGATGAAAGCGAGAAGCACTGTCGTATCGCAGTTGAAATGGCTCCAGACTTTGCGCCTGTGCTGATTTGCCTTGGAAGGGTATTAACTGATAGGGCCAAATATGAAGAGGCAATTCTCGTCTTTGAAAAGGCGCTGGTACTAACTCCGGATGAGACTGAACCCGTCGCAGCTCTATCATGCATATATGAGCGAATGGGTCAATATGAAAAATCTCAGGACTTGTTGCAACCCTTGATTAATAGAAAAGACCCACCCCCCGGTATTCTCAACGTATACGCCGCACATGCCAGTCGATTGGGCAACCAAATTGAAATAGTAGACATTATTGAGAATGCCCTTTCAGGCTATAGCCTCGAGCAGTTAGAACGTATGAAACTCCATTTTACTGCTGGACGTTTATATGATTCATTATCAAATCCAGCGAAAGCTATGGAGCATTTCAATATTGCGAATAAACTGAAACGAGCAGATTTCGACCTCCAAGCACATGTGCGTCTGGTCGAAGATGTGATGGCTTATTTTAACCAAGTTAGGCTGTCTATGCCGCCACGTGCAAGTAACCAATCTGGTAAACCAGTTTTTATCGTCGGAATGCCGCGATCGGGGACATCATTGGTAGAACAAATCCTGGCTAGCCATGAAGACATCTATGGCGCAGGCGAATTGCCAGATATTGATTCTTTCGCAGAGGGTCTTGGTATCAAACCTGGAGGTGCGGCACCCATTAAAGCCTGCCTCTCGTCTTTAAATTCGGCTGAACTTGATACGTTTGCCGACAATTACTTAAATAATTTGGAAAAGCTTTCTAACGGTGAACGAATTGTCGTAGACAAGATGCCTTCAAATTTCTTGTGGCTTGGATTGATACAATTGCTCTTTCCTAAAGCAAGGATCATTCATACCAAACGCAATCCAATTGACACATGTTTATCTTGTTATTTCCTTGAATTTGGTGGCGCTCATCCTTATGCATATAACTTCTCTCATTTAGGTGGTTATTATAAGGAATATGAAAAAATCATGGCACATTGGCAACAAACCCTATCGTTACCCATTCTCGATATCGACTATAAGAAACTTGTTTATCATACAGAAGAAGAGGCAAAGCGGATTATCGAGTTTTGTGGATTGGAATGGGATAAGCGGGTTTTACGTTTTTATGAATCAAACCGCATGGTAAACACTGCGAGTTATGACCAGGTCAGGAGGCCTATTTATACATCATCCATTGATCGATGGAAGCCCTATGAGCCTTTCATAAATCCACTTCTATCTGCGCTAAACCTGCTTCCTGACAGATAATGTGTCACATACGCCGTACCACCTATCTGGGTTGCGCTTCGCGAAGTCGAGTTTTCCGGCGACCATGAAGATCATAGCACGGATCTTGCTGAACCGACCCTAGCGTGATCGGTTAAATAACCGCAGGTATCGACTAACATAAGCCTGAAGCATAGAATAAAAAAGCAAAATATAGGATGATGAGTCGGCATGATTATATGAGAAAACTAAACTTCTCTGCTGTAGTTTACAGCAGTCTGTCTAACAATGACGCACATCAGTTTGCCATGGAGCATGCACTGAGAATTTATAGGTCTCATGCGATTTACACGTTTATTCCAAAGAATGCCTGCTCTACGATGAGGTTGTCGCTAGCTATCGAAAATGGATGTATTGAGGACCCGTCTGACTACAGATGGATTCATGAAAACAACAGGACATTCAATCCGGACTTAGCAAGCCTAGTAACAGCAAGTTATACATTTGTGATACTAAGATGCCCATTCTCCCGCTTGGCTAGTGTATATATAGATAAAATTGTAGGTAGAGAACCGGCGGGCATTAAGTTTGCAGCCATGTTAGGTAACTTGGTTGACATTAGAGAGATTACATTCAATTCATTTATTACAGCCATGCAAGATCCAGCATACAGGAAAGGAAATGTACACTGGAGACCGCAGAATGACTTCTTGGTGTATAAACAATATGACGATTATTTTTGCGTTGAGGAATTCATTACGGCAATCACGAGAATAAAGCATAAAACCAATATGCAAATATATGACGCTAGAGGATTAACAGGCCACGGCATGGATAAATTAAATCTTAGTGATTATGGAGATTATTCAAATATCCCCGCACATAATATACAGAAAATGAAAATGAGTGGGAAGTCCCCCAGTCCGCGTTGCCTATATAATGAAAAGTTGATTTCTATCGTGGCAAATACCTACAAGGAAGACATCGCATTGTACGAAAAGCATTTTGGCCGCAAGAATCTACTGTTTGGTTGATCAGGCATAGGATATCCCAAGCAGCAATAATAATTTTGGATCATCACATAGCCGAATTACTCAAAACTGGCCTTGGATTGCCTGTTACTTGGAAGGAACTCATTCCCTGAGATTCTCTATTATCAATAATAAATTATGTCGCTAATTTTTCTTCTATCTTACTATAGAAATACGCATTCGACATCAAATACTGAAGGTTCTCATCCTTAAGTTTTGGTGAATATTCCCTCTCCCATTCCTCTAATTTTTCGAGTGTAATTTCTGCCCATCGATCCACAAACACAATCGGCAAGTGCTTAAGAGAGTCAGTCATCGTGTTTCTCCTCACGATCGGAATTGATCCCGCAATAAGCGCTTCCCAACATCTTGGATTAGGGTCCAAACCACCACCATGAGGACATAGAACAAATTGGTAATGACCCATCTTTCTAACAAAATCTACTCTACTCATACCCGGTGGATACCAGTCAAAAATATCATCTTTACCGATTAAGTTTTCATAAGCTCCTCGTCTTTCATTGTTCAGATCAGGAACACGTGCCACTAGGATGATTATCTCTATAATACCAACAACAAAATATCTTGGGAATTCTGTGATTACTTCTTAATAACCACGCTTTACTCAAATATTCTTCTGTCCACACAGGCGTTGATTGATCGCCCACCACCCAAGAAGGCAAATCCGGGTGTGGAATACCAAGGGGCATAGGGAAAATCTTCTCATGTCGTAGGTCCATATTCTCTGTAAACCAGGCTTTCAGGTATTCATTCTGAACAATAACCCGCCAATCAAGACCATAATTTCTCTGGAAGCCGATCGGCATTGTCGTGTCGTGACTGGAAGTAATTAGCACAAAATCATGGCTAATTCTGTCCAACACATGGTTGATAAAATAATTCAGCGCACCAATTTCACTTCTAACATAAATCGTTCTAGCAATAGCATTGGTATCTATATAGATATTCTGTTCATCCCATATTATCCAGTCACAGTACAACGAGAAATTAGGCATGACCTTTCTAGGGTATCTTACCCTTGTTTGTAAATAATCATTCCCTTTCTTGTAGGGCAATTTGGTTGGATCAAACATATATTTCGCCCGAAGCTATTTAACTGTTTTACAGTCGCTTACCATGAATTGTATAGCGGTGTCGCGCATGGGATTTGTTACTCAAGATCAAATTTACTCACGCAACTGATTATCGCTCTAGCCTGATTGTGACCACCGTTTAAAACAATTAACATGAAAATGGAGTACGAGTTAAATACGAAGACATTGTCAGCAACCCGAATATTATCTCTCAAATACTTGGACGATCTATTGAGCAACCAGTTACCGTACTTACCCCAAGCAAAAACCTACGTTACAAATTTACTGAGATTATTCAACTATAGTAGTATTTGTCAAAATATGCGCCTGCATCGATTCCCCCGTACCATAACCTGGATGTAGATGAATACAATATTTAGGACCACACATGATGAACAATAACAAGTATAGTAGTAAATTTGCCGGTAACTAGGGCCTGCAATGGAGTCTAGAATCTACTATCTGTGCCCGGACAACATAGAACTGTTAAATTGCACCCAAAATTGACCCACCTGAACCGCATAATTTGCATCGAATTTTGACCCACGTACAACTCCTCCTGCATCGAGACGAAGCAGGAGAACAGAGGAGTGATCGACGTGGCGTTATTAAGTGTAATCAGACGATGGCATTTCCGTGACGGGATGCCGATTCGGGAGATAACCCGAAGAACCGGACTGAGCCGCAATACGGTTCGCAAGTACCTGGCCAGTGGCGTGGTTGAGCCGCGCTATCCCAACCGTAAAAGCCCATCCAAGCTGGATGACTATGAGCTGACCCTGACCAGCTGGCTGTTTCGCGAGTCCCGGCGGCATCGCAAGCAGCGGCGCAGATATCAGGCAGTTGCACAGTGACCTGGTGCAGCTGGGCTATACCGGTTCCTATGACCGGGTGGCGGCCTTTGCCCGCCTCTGGCGTCAGGAGCAGCAGGAAGCCAGGCGGACGGCTGCCAGGAACACGTTTGTCCCGCTGTCCTTTGCACCGGGCGAGGCCTTTCAGTTCGACTGGAGCGAAGACTATGCGCGTGATCAACGGGGTGAACACCAAGCTGCAGATTGCCCACTTCAAGCTCAGCCACAGCCGGGCCTTCTTCCTGCGTGCCTACCTGCTGCAAAGCCACGAGATGCTGTTCGATGCCCATTACCATGCCTTTCAGGCCTTTGGCGGGGTGCCGGAGCGCGGTATCTACGACAATATGAAGACCGCGGTGGATAAAGTGGGTCGCGGCAAGCAGCGCACCGTCAATAAGCGCTTCCAGGCCATGGTCAGTCACTACCTGTTCGAGGCCGAGTTCTGCAATCCGGCCGCCGGCTGGGAGAAAGGCCAGGTGGAGAAGAACGTGCGTGATGCCCGGCATCGGCTCTGGCAGGGCGCGCCGGCCTTCAAGACACTGGCGGAACTGAATGCCTGGCTCAAGCGCCGCTGTACCGAACTGTGGCAGGAACTGCCACATCCAGAGGACAAGCGCCGCACCCTCAGCGATGTCTGGCAGGCAGAACAGGACTGCCTGATGGAGGTGCCGGCTGCCTTCGATGGCTTTGTCGAGTTCAACAAGCGGGTCACCTCCACCTGCCTGATCACCTACGACCACAACCGCTACAGCGTCCCGGCGAGCTTTGCCAACCGGCCTGTCAGTCTGCGTGTCTATGCCGATCGGCTGGTCATTGTCGCAGAGGCCAGCGTGGTGGCTGTTCATGAACGGGTCTTTACCCGTGACCACAGTGCCAGCGGCAAGACGGTGTATGACTGGCGGCATTACCTGTCGGTGGTTCAGCGCAAGCCCGGGGCCTTGCGCAACGGTGCGCCTTTCCATGAACTGCCTGACAGCTTCCGGCAGTTGCAGGCCCGGCTACTCAAGCGACCGGGCGGTGACCGGGAGATGGTGGATGTGCTGGCCCTGGTACTGCTGCACGATGAGCAACTGGTGGAACGGGCCATCACCGAGGCCCTCCAGGTGGAACATCCCTCCAAACAGCATGTGCTCAACTGCCTGGGCAGACTCAGCGACCCGCCCAGGCCCAAGCCGTTAGCGCCACCACCGGCGCTCAAGCTGGTCACTGAACCCGTGGCCGATACCCGGCGTTATGACCGTCTGCGGGGGAACAAGCCATGAATGCGGAGGCGATGATCACCACCTTGAAATCCCTCAAGCTGTTCGGCATGGCGGACACGATCGGCCACTATGGCCACACAGGCCTCACCTGCCTACCAGCAGGCTGTGCCGATACTGGAGACCCTGCTCAAGGCCGAAGTCGCCGAGCGCGAGGTGCGTTCCATCAACTACCAGATGAAGGTTGCCAAGTTCCCGGCCTACCGGGATCTGACCGGCTTCGACTTTGCCCAGAGCACGGTCGATGAGGCGCTGGTCCGCTCACTGCACCGCTGTGAGTTCCTGGAAGATGCCCAGAACATCGTCTTTGTGGGTGGTCCGGGCACCGGCAAGACTCACCTGGCCACCGCCATTGCCGTGCAGGCCATCCAGCATCACCGGTACCGGGTGCGCTTTTTACCGACCATCGAGCTGGTCAACACCTTGGAACAGGAAAAACAGGCCGGGAATCAGGGCCGCTTGGCCAACCGCCTGATGCACACGGACCTGGTGATCCTCGATGAGCTGGGGTACCTACCGTTCAGTCAGGCCGGTGGCGCCTTGCTGTTCCACCTGATCGGCAAGCTCTACGAAAGAACCAGCATCCTGATCACCACCAATCTCAGCTTCTCGGAATGGTCGTCTGTGTTCGGTGATCCGAAGATGACCACAGCCTTGCTGGATCGGTTAACCCATCACTGCCACATCATTGAAACCGGCAATGACAGCTACCGCTTCAAACACTCAACAACACAGCAACAGGAGAGAAGAACTGGTAAAAGAAAATCAACCTAGGCCATAATCTGGCCAACTTGGGCGGGTCATTTTTAGATGCAAAACCCGGGTCAATTTTAAATGCAAATTAACAGCCAATCCCTTTGCTCTCAATGGCATAAGACGCTATGAATTATATGGGGAGTGGTGGGCCCGGTAGGACTCGAACCTACGACCAAGGGATTATGAGTCCCCTGCTCTAACCAACTGAGCTACAGGCCCTGAAGATGTGCGGAAAGTATAACGGCGTTGCTGGAAACAACAACGCCGTTTTTTCTTAATCGATTTCCAGAAAACTGCGTAGTGGTTCCGAGCGGGTCGGGTGACGCAGTTTGCGCAGTGCCTTGGCTTCAATCTGGCGAATACGTTCACGTGTCACATCGAATTGCTTGCCAACTTCTTCCAGCGTGTGGTCGGTATTCATATCGATGCCAAATCGCATGCGCAGTACCTTGGCCTCGCGTGGTGTGAGGCCGGCCAGTACGCCCTGGGTAGCCTCCTTAAGGCCTTCCATTGAAGCAGAGTCTATCGGCGAGTCGATGTTCTGGTCCTCAATGAAGTCACCCAGATGTGAATCTTCATCATCGCCAATCGGTGTTTCCATGGAGATCGGTTCCTTGGCGATCTTGAGCACCTTGCGAACCTTGTCTTCCGGCATATCCATGCGTTCCGCGAGTTCTTCCGGTGTTGGTTCACGACCGATTTCCTGCAGCATCTGCCGGGAGATGCGGTTGAGCTTGTTGATGGTTTCAATCATGTGCACCGGGATACGGATGGTGCGTGCCTGGTCTGCAATCGAACGTGTAATTGCCTGCCGAATCCACCAGGTTGCATAGGTCGAGAACTTGTAGCCGCGACGGTATTCAAACTTGTCCACGGCCTTCATCAGACCGATATTGCCTTCCTGAATCAGGTCCAGAAACTGCAGTCCGCGATTGGTGTATTTCTTCGCAATGGAGATAACAAGGCGCAGGTTGGCTTCTACCATTTCCTTCTTGGCGCGCCGTGCCTTGGCCTCGCCAATGGACATGCGACGGTTGATGTCCTTGATTTCCGGGATGCTCAGGTGCGTATTGTTCTGCAGTGCAATCAACTTGTTCTGCGTGCGTTGTATCTCGTCCTTGTACTGGGCCAGTGATGGCCGAGTACTTGTGACCGCCAGTTGCCTGTGTATCAACCCAGCTCAGGTCGGTTTCGTTATTCGGGAATGACGTAATGAAATCCTTGCGTGGCATGCCTGCGCTGTTTACACAGATGTCCATGACGTTGCGTTCATTGGTACGTATGCGTGCAATTGCGTGGCGCAGGTTGGTGGTCAGAATGTCAATAATGCGTGGAACCAGCTTGAGGGTACCGATCTGTTCCGAGAGCTGGGTGCGAAGTTTCTCTATACGGGCAGCTATTTTTACCGCCCTTCGCTATGAGCCGTAACCAGCTGAGTGTAAACCTTCTCGATTTCCGCAAAGCGCTGCTTTGCCTCTTCCGGGTCTGGACCGGTATCAACCGGTTCATCACTTTCGTCATCCGGATCGTCGTCATCATCCTTGCTGCTGTTTGTTGCCTGTACCTGTGCAGGTTCCGGTATCTGGGGTTCTTCGGCATTGGGGTCAATAAAGCCGGAAATCAGGTCGTTCAGACGCATTTCACCGGCATCGACCCGTTCATATCCCCGTAACAGGGTAGCCGCTGTTTCCGGGTAGGATGCCAGTGCCAGCAGCACCTGGTTGAGTCCATCCTCGATGCGCTTGGCGATAACGATTTCACCTTCACGCGTGAGCAGTTCAACGGTACCCATTTCGCGCATGTACATGCGAACCGGATCGGTGGTACGGCCGAATTCACTGTCAACGGTCACCAGGTTGGCAGCGGCTTCTTCCGCCGCATCTTCATCAGCGGAATTCTTGGTGCTGGCAAGCAACAGGGAATCACTGTCCGGTGCCACTTCGTGCACCAGGATGCCCATATCATTGATCATGCCAATGATGTCTTCGATTTGCTGTGGATCGACGATATCTTCCGGCAGATGGTCGTTGACTTCGGCATAGGTCAGGAAACCCTGTTCCTTGCCTTTTTCGATCAGCAGTTTCAGTCGTGATTGTTGTTTCTTGTCCATAATCATCCGCGGGCAAATCGATGGCCCAAAAAGTACACATAAGGGGTGCGAAATTAATCGCACCAGTATAAACCAGTATATTGGGCTGAGCCAATTAGTAAACAAGACGGTGTCTGATAGTTGTCGCAATTGACCATCAGTGTTGACGTGCGGCGTGGCTTTGCAGCAGCAGTTGCCATATTCCTGCTTTTCTGCACTGCTGAGGGCGCGCTGTTTATGCTCTGAATCAAGATAATTTATCCTGTTTTCAATGTGTTGGCGTTCTATCTCGTTGAGATTGCCCTGCAGGTCGGCCGCCAGCTCCAGGTCGTCCAGAGGAGGTGTCCAGCACGCCAGCCTGTTCAAGATATCGGCCGTCCTCATCGTCACGCCAGTGTTCGAGTAGCGCAGCAGTATTAAGTTCCGGTTGCTTGTTGAAGTAATTCAATGATTTCAATCAGTAAAGGCACTCCCGGCTGGCTGCACTGCCCGATGGTCGCGGGGAGTGTGATGTCCGTGGCCAGTGACGGCTGGTAGAGCAGCAATTCAATCGCCTGTCGTACCGGGCTCTTTTGTCCGGGATGCTGTGCCGCGGGTGGCTTGACGGACGGCCTGGGGTCTGGTCCGCCTGGCACGTCATCCGCAGGGCCGGCGACACGGGCTGTTGAGGTATGGGCCAGTTCAGCCAGCCGCTCGACCATCAGTTGCCTGAAGACGCTGTCAGGCAGGCTGGTCAACAGCGGTTTTGCCAGTGTCACCAGGCGTGCACGTCCATCAATGCTGTTGATATCCAGTTGACTGGCAAGACGCTCGAAGAAAAAGTCGGACAGGTGCGTGGCTGTTTCGATACTGTTCTTCAAAGGCATCCTTGCCAATCTTTCTTACCAGCGAATCGGGGTCCTCGCCGTCCGGCAAGAAACAGGAAGCGTGCTTCACGCCCGTCACGCAATACCGGCAGGGTGTTTACCAGCGCGCGCCAGGCAGCCTCGCGACCGGCGCGGTCGCCATCAAAACAGAAGACGACTTCCGGCACGGTGCGAAACAATCTGCTCGAGGTGCTCGTGTGTCGTGGCTGTGCCCAGTGTCGCCACGCGTGTAGTTGATATCGAACTGCGCCAGTGCCACTACGTCCATGTAGCCTTCCACCACCAGGATACGCTCGAGATGTCGAACGGCCTTGCGTGCTTCAAACAGCCCGTACAGTTCCTTGCCCTTGTGAAACACCGGTGACTCGGGGCTATTGAGGTACTTGGGTGTGCTGTCATCCAGTACGCGGCCGCCAAAGCCGATGGTGCGTCCGCGCCGGTCGTGGATGGGAAACTGTATCCGGTCACGGAAGCGATCGTAGGCGCCGTTGCCATCATCACGCTTGATGGTCAGTCCAAGCTCCAGCAACAGCTGCTGGTCCTTGTTGTCTGCGCCAAGTGCAGCGGCCAGGTTTTCCCAGCCCGGTGGGGCAAAGCCGATATGGAAACGCGCGGCAACCTCACCGCTCAGTCCCCTGTTTTTCAGGTAAGCAACCGCGCGGCCGGCCTGCGGGTGTTCGCGCAGCTGTGCCTGGTAATACTCGGAGATACGCTCCAGCAGTGCATAGTGCGGCAGTGTTGAGGGAGTATGTGGCTCGATGCCGGCCTCACGCGGCACCTCGAGTCCGGCGCGTCGCGCCAGTTCCTCAATGGCCTCAACGAACTCCATGTGTTCGTAATCCATCAGGAAGGTGATGGCCGTGCCGTGTTCGCCGCAGCCAAAACAGTGATAGAACTGCTTTACCTGGCTGACGGTAAACGAGGGGGTTTTTTCACCGTGGAACGGGCAGCACGCCTTGTATTCACGGCCGGCCTTCTTCAAGGGGACGCGCGCATCGATGACCTCAACAATATCCGTGCGGTTGAGTAATTCGTCGATAAACGATTGCGGTATCCGGCCAGCCATGTGGAGT
The DNA here is from genome assembly GCA_963701505.1 of uncultured Gammaproteobacteria bacterium. Taxonomy (GTDB): domain Bacteria; phylum Pseudomonadota; class Gammaproteobacteria; order UBA9214; family UBA9214; genus UBA9214. The sequence goes on along the minus strand of CAVOZZ010000009.1, from coordinate 127,034 downwards.
AGGGTAAAAGGGACGGGTCGGGAAGGAAAGCGGCTTATTGCTCGGCAGGCTGGATCGGGTCAGGCAGACGGATGTCGCGGCGATGAAATCCAGACGTCTGCGGTGGCGTGGCTGCAAGCAGCCGTTACGGGGTGGCTGTCAGCCGAGTCTGGACTTGATCATGGCGCTGACTGCGCTCATGTCCGCACGGCCCTGCAGTCTGGGCTTCAGCTGGCCCATGACCTTGCCCATATCCTTGATAGAGGAAGCGCCGGTTTCGATCATGGCGGCGTCGATCAGTGCAGCTATTTCATCGTCATCCAGTTGTTTGGGCAGATAGCCCTGGATGATGTCCAGTTCACTGACTTCCTTGGAGACCAGGTCATCGCGCCCGGCCTTCTCAAACTGGCTGATCGATTCGCGCCGTTGCTTGCACATCTTGTCGAGTACCAGCAGCACCTGTTCGTCATCCAGCTCAATGCGCTCATCCACCTCGCGCTGCTTGATCGCTGCGGTAATCAGGCGAATGGCGGCAAGGCGCTCCTTGTCCCTGGCGCGCATGGCATCCTTGACATCCTGCTGAATGCGGTCCTTGAGGGACATGTGGAGAAACGGGGGCTGGGTACTAGTAGAGACGCACGCGGCGGGCGAGTTCGCGGGAAACCTTTTTCTGGGTGCGCTTGACGGCAGCAGCCATTTTGCGTTTGCGTTCCTGCGTGGGCTTTTCATAGAACTCACGGCGACGGACATCGGCCAGAATTCCGGCTTTTTCACAGGCGCGCTTGAAACGGCGGATCGCGATCTCAAAGGGTTCGTTTTCTTTTACACGTACATTTGGCATACAAATTCCGGTACTTACAGCAGTTATATTGGGGCTGCGCATTCTATACACGTCCACACGAAAAGGCAAAATTTGCCTTGTGTAACAAGCGCCGGCGTTTACCATACCGGTCATGATCGTGCTCGGTATCGAAACCTCCTGTGATGAAACCGCGGTGGCCCTGTACGCCGCTGACCGCGGCCTGCTGGGCCATGCCCTGTACAGCCAGATCGATCTGCATGCGCGTTACGGCGGTGTGGTGCCGGAGCTGGCGTCCCGTGACCATGTCCGCAAGCTGCTGCCGCTTGTCAGGCAAGTAATTGATAATATCAGGAATTACAAAGAAAAGATATCAGCGGGGTGGCGTATACCGCTGGTCCCGGTCTGGTGGGTGCCCTGCTGGTGGGCGCGACCACCGGGCGCAGCCTGGCCTGGACCTGGGGGGTGCCGGCAGTCGCTGTCCATCACATGGAGGGACACCTGCTGGCGCCGATGCTGGAGCCCGACCCGCCGGATTTTCCGTTCCTGGCGTTACTGGTTTCGGGCGGGCATACCCTGCTGGTGGAGGTCGAGGGCATCGGCGCTACCGGGTGCTGGGCGATTCTGTCGATGATGCGGTCGGTGAGGCCTTTGACAAAACCGCGACCCTGCTGGGACTGTCCTATCCCGGTGGACCCGCGCTGGCGGCGCTGGCGCTGCAGGGTGATGCCGGGCGTTTCCGCTTTCCGCGCCCATGACCGACCGGCCCGGTCTGGATTTCAGCTTCAGTGGTCTGAAGACCTTTGCACTGAATACCTGGCGTGAATCAGGGCAGAGCGAGCAGGACCGTGCCGATATCGCACGTGCCTTCGAGGAGGCCGTCGTCGATACCATGGTCATCAAGTGCCGCCGCGCGGTTGCCCAGACCGGTCTGAAGACGCTGGTGATTGCCGGTGGCGTGGGTGCCAATCAGCGCCTGCGTGAACGTCTCGGCGAGTTGATGGACTGCCGAGGGTGGACGTGTGTGTTATCCGCGTCCCGAATTCTGTACCGATAATGGCGCCATGATTGCCTATGCCGGCTACCAGCGCCTGCAGGCAGGGCAGCACGAGAGCCTGAGTATCAAGGCCATGCCGCGCTGGTCGCTGGAAGAATTGCCGGCCGTGTAGGAGCGCCGCCCCCGGCGCGATTCAGGTGCAACCGATGCGCTGGGTCCGTCTGTTCAGCGCTTGATCTATTCGTGGACGCTGTCCGCGGCTACGCCTTGTCCGCTTGCCGAAACTGATCTTGCCTTCCTTGCCGCTCAGCAGGTTGGCAATGTTGCTGCGGTGCCGCCAGTAGAGCAGCACGGTCAGTACCACCATGGCGATCACAATCGGCGTTTCCGGCAGCAACCACATGAAACACAGCGGTGTCAGCAGGATGGCCGTGAGTGCTGCCAGCGAGGAATAGCGGAACACGAGGGCCATGGCGAGCCAGATGCCCGTGGTCAGCAACCCCACCGGCCAGTAGAGGCCATAAATCACGCCCAGTGCCGTTGCCACGCCCTTGCCACCCTGGAAGCCGAAAAAGACCGGGTAAAGGTGACCGAGGAAAGCCGCCAGTGCGGTCGCAGCAAGAATGGTCGGGTCGGCGTGCAGGGCCTTCGCAATCAGCACCGGGACCAGCCCTTTCAGCATGTCTCCCGCGAGCGTCAGCGCTGCTGCCTTTTTTCCGCCGAGCCGCGCGACATTGGTGGCCCCCGGGTTGCGTGAACCGTCGGTGCGCGGGTCCGGCAGCCCCATCAGTTTGCAAACAATAATGGCCGTGGATATCGAACCGAACAGATAACCACCCGCGATCAGCAGAATGATTTTGTGTCATGGCGCCATTGGAATCGTTAACAGACTGGACGTCAAGGACAACCTGCGCGGCTGCTTGTCGCCACTGGTCAAGCAGGCGGCGAGGCTCTATATTGATGAGCACATCAACAGGGCATGTGACACTATGGATACAGTTTTTATTAATGACTTGCGGATTGAAACCATCATTGGCATTTACGACTGGGAGCGCAAGGTCCGGCAGACCATCAGTCTTGACCTGGAAATGGGTACCGACATCCGCCGCGCTGCAGAGACGGATGCCATTGAAGATACGCTCAACTACAAGGCCGTTGCCAAGCGCCTGATTGCCTTCGTCGAGGCCAGTGAATTCCAGCTGGTAGAAACGCTGGCGGAAAAGATTGCCGCGATTGTGCTGACAGAATTCAGTGTACCGTGGGTGAAGCTCACGGTGCACAAGCCGGGTGCCGTGCGCGGTTCTCGTGATGTCGGCGTCATTATAGAGCGCGGTGACCGGGGTCGGAGTTGCATGCCGCAGGTGTATGTCAGTGTCGGCAGCAATATTGACCGGCAGCGGAATATCGCCAGCTGCATTGCAGGCACTGACGGAGCTCTATGGTGAACTGCAGCTGTCGCCGGTGTATGAAAGCGCGGCCGTCGGGTTTGACAGTGCACCGTTTTATAACCTGGTGCTGGGTTTCTCGACACAGGAATCACCGCAGTCCATCCAGGACCAGCTGCATGCCATCGAGAATCGTTGTGGCCGGCAGCGTACAGCAACACTTTCGGCGCGCACCCTGGACCTGGATCTGCTGCTGTATGATGACCTGGTCATGAAGCAGGGCAAACTGGTATTGCCGCGCGAGGACATCAGTCGTTACGCCTTTGTGCTGCGACCGCTGGCAGAGATTGCCGGCGCGTGCGCGGCATCCGGTAACGGGTGTCAGTTATGCGGACATGTGGGCAGGCTTCGATGACGAGAGCCAGCCGCTGGACAGCGGTCGACTGGCCGCCCGTAGCAGACTCGCACGGGGAATAGGCGATCGAGTACCCCGTTCCATCACAGCAGGCGCTTGAGCTGAGTGCCGAACTGTCGAGCTGTCATCCGCGGCGAAATCAGGGCGGCAGGTGGCTCCATCCCGTTTGCCCGCTACATGGAGCTGTGTCTGTATGCACCGGGCCTTGGCTACTACAGTGCCGGTCAGCGAAAGTTCGGTGCCGGTGGGGACTTTGTCACGGCACCGGAAATTTCACCGTTGTTCGGACGTTGTCTGGCACACAGCTGTCGCGCGGTACTGGAGTCTGGCAGTGGTGGCGATATCCTGGAATTTGGTGCAGGCAGTGGCCAGCTGGCCATTGACCTGCTCGACGAACTGCAACGCAGTGCCTGCCTGCCGCGGCGCTACCTGATACTGGAGCGCAGTGCCGAGCTCAGGCAGCGACAACAACAGGCGCTGCAGCAGCAGTTGCCGCACTTGCTGGACAGGGTGTCCTGGATTGATCACTTGCCGGACGCCGGTTTTCGTGGCGTCATGCTGGCCAACGAGGTGCTGGACGCGATGGCCGTTGAACGCTTTCAGTGGGACGGCAAGACCGCCAGCCTGTTCCACGTGGGCTGTGAGGGCGATGCTTTCCAGTGGCGCCTGCAGGCAGCAACAGGATGAGACGACCGCTGCTGTTGAGTCGCTGGCCTGCGAGCTGCCAGCTGACAGCCCGGTTATATTTCGGAGCTCAATGTCGCGTTACCTGCCTGGTTGCAGAGCGTGGCTGCATCGGCTTGAGCAGGGCATGCTGCTGCTGATCGATTACGGCTATCCGCGCCATGAGTATTATCATCCGCAACACAGCAGCGGCACCTTGATGTGCCATTACCGGCAGCGTGCGCATGACGATCCGTTCCTGTGGCCTGGGCTGCAGGACATCACTGCACATGTGGATTTTACGGCGGTTGCCGAAGCGGCACTTGCCTCGGACCTTGAAGTCAGCGGCTATACTACGCAGGCCTGTTTTCCTGCTCGACAGTGGTCTGGATAATTTGTTGCAAGCAGGCCGGTCCGACGGATTCCATACACTATTTACAGCTTGCACAGCAGGCGAAAACACTGATACTGCCGGGTGAAATGGGCGAGCGCTTCAAGTGCATCGGCCTGACGCGCGGCCTGACAACGGCTGTTCCCGGTTTCCGCCTGCAGGATTACCGCAACCGGCTTTGATAACACGTTTCCTATGGACACATTGCACATCCTGCTACTGGCGCTGTTGCAGGGCCTGACTGAATTCTTGCCGATATCGAGTTCCGCACACCTGATCCTGTTGCCGCGCCTGCTCGGCTGGGGCGATCAGGGTCTGGCCTTTGATGTCGCCGTGCATGTCGGAACCCTGCTGGCGGTCATGTTCTACTTCCGGGATGAGCTGCAGCGCCTGTCTGTCGCCTGGTCAGCGTCCTGCCTGAATCGCCGCATGGATGCCGATGCACGCCTCGCGTGGCTGCTGCTGCTGGCTACCATACCGGTCGCTGTGAGCCGGCCTGTTCCTGCACGACTTGGTCGAGACCTACCTGCGATCACCGCTGGTCATTGCCCTGACGACGATTGGGTTCGGGGTATTGCTGGGCTTGGCAGACCGGTACGGCAGGCAATCCCGCAGTGAGAACAGCCTGACGGTGACCGATGTCATCTGGATCGGCATGGCCCAGGCACTGGCCCTGATACCCGGTACCTCGCGTTCCGGTATCACCATGACCGCGGCGCTGGCACTGGGTCTGACGCGTTCGGCGTCGGCACGCTTTTCGTTCCTGCTGTCCATTCCGGTGATCCTGATGGCCGGGGGGTACGAGTCGCTGAAACTGCTGCAGCAGCCAGGACCGGTCGCGTGGAGCGAGACTCCTGCTGGGTACGACGGTCGCCGCCGTCAGTGCCTATCTCTGTATAGAGCTGTTTTATGCGCCTGATCGAGCGCGTCGGGATGCTGCCGTTCGTGGTATACCGGCTGTTGCTGGGCGTCTATTCTGCTGCTGCTGTTTTATTGAGGCATGCGTTGTGCGATTGAGGCGTCGATGGCCTCGATGCGGCTTTGCTGCAAGGCCTCTGCCGATTTCCTGCCGGATAATCCGTGCAGCTTGCAACCCGGCGGTGTTCACAGACTGCGCGACGGCCAGTGCCTGTAGCAGGTAGTCGCTGCTGAACGTCGCGATGACTGGCGGCGGCATCGGCCGCGCACACCTGCAGCAGTTCGCCGAAACGCTCTGCCCGGCGGAAGGCATCGACGCTGTTCAACAGCCCCAGCAATGATCTCCGGTGACAGGCCGGTTGCTGCCTGCAGCTGGCGACGTTGCTGGACTGCGTGCCGTGCGAGATCGCGACAGGCATTCGGTACCCGGTAGCGTTCACACAGCGATGCCAGCGCATCCTCGCCCTGACCCTCGGGGTGCAGGTTGTCCATGTCACAGGCCAGCGCGGCGAAGCGGATCGGTGGTGCTGGTGACTGAGGGTGACGGCCTGTTCCAGCACCGGCAGCGCGATAGCGTGCCCATGTCCATCGGCACTGCAGCGCTGTTGGCCGCGGGCACGAGTTCGGGAAACAGCACAGCCAGTGCGCCGCAGCCGGCCAGCACCTTGAAGAAGCGTGCCGGTGTCCGGGTGTCCAGCGCCTTTACCAGTTCTGCCCAGACGCGTTCCGCGACCAGGTGACTGGCCTCGCCGTTTTGCACCATGCGGCGCATCAGGGCATTGGTTGCGTGTGCGACGTGGAAACCCCGTTGCGCAAAGTGAGCAGCAAAACGTGCCGTGCGCAGGATGCGTACCGGGTCCTCCGCGAAGGCGGCTGAAACATGCCGCAGCACGCCGTTATTCAGGTCCTCCAGACCGTGAAAGGGATCGATCAATACGCCCTCGGGTGTTTCAGCCATGGCGTTAATGGTGAGGTCACGCCGCAACAGGTCTTCCTCGAGGGTGATGCCGGGATCTGCACGGGTTTCAAAGCCGGTATACCCGTGACCTGTCTTGCGCTCGGTGCGCGCCAGCGCGTACTCCTCCTTGGTCTCGGGGTGCAGGAACACCGGGAAATCCTTGCCGACCGGTTGATAACCCAGTGCCAGCAGGTCTTCCGCGGTGTCGCGCCGACAACCACCCAGTCGCGTTCCCGCACCGGCAGCCCGAGTCGCTTGTCCCGTACGGCCCCGCCGACCAGGTAGATCTCCATCGCGCGTCAGGATTAACGTTGCCTGCTGACGTCGGGACTGTCGACGAAAGCCGTCGTAATGACCGCGCGCATTGCGGTCAGCGAGGTAGCCCGGGACCACGGCGGCAATCGGTGTCGGTGTGATGCCGAGGGTGGGCAGGGCGTTGTCCGTACAGATGCTGTCTTTTTGCAGCGAGTAGTAATTGTCCAGTGAGAACGGTTTGCCCGGCAGGCTGCCGAGCACCCTTGCCTGCAGGCGTGACGGGCCCGTGTCCGAGGCCGGCAATCTGCAGCGCAGTCCGAGCTGGTCGCGCGTGTAGCTCACCAGTTCCTTCAGTGTGTAGACCTCCGGCCCGCACAGGTCCAGGCGTTCACCGCCGGTCGCGTCATCCAGCGAGCGGCACATGGCCGCGGTGACGTCGCTTACCCACACCGGTGCAAAGCGGCTGTCGGGGCAGGCGAGTGGCATCACCGGCCGTGACAGTTTCAACAGGGTTGCGAAGCGGTTAAAAAAACTGTCACCGACACCGAAGATGACCGACGGCCGAAAGCTGGTGACAACCAGTCCCCTTGCTGAGGCTGCATGCACCAGCTCCTCGCCTTCGCCCTTGGTCTTGAGGTAGAGGCTGTGTTGTTCACGGGCATCGGCATTGAGCGCGCTCATGTGCAACAGGCGACCGACACCCGCGGCGAGTGCGGCCTCGACAATCTTTTCCGGCAACTCGACATGTGCGCGTCTGAAGCCGGCGCCTTTTTTGCCGCTTTCATTGAGGATGCCCACCAGGTTGATGACCACGTCGACACCTCTAAACTGCTGGCGCAGCTGCGTCTGCGTCATGCATGTCGGTTTCAATGAGCGTGACGGCCGGGTTAACGATAAGCTCGCGGTGCCATTCACGCCGGCGTGTCAAGACGCGCACCGTGTGTCCCTGTTGCGTCAGCCGGTTTACCAGATGTTTGCCGACAAAGCCGGTGCCACCCAGAAGGCAGATGGTTTCTTGATGCATGTGTTGTTCCTGTCCCTGCTGGTGGTGCGATTGCTTACTTGCCGTAGGCCTTGTAGGCATGGTCGGTAAAATATCGGGCATGTGTTTCTTGATGGGTGTCGCCGGTTGCTCCATGCGCCAGTCGTAGATGGCCATATAGGCAAGTATGCGTTGAATGTAATTGCGTGTTTCATTAAACGGCACCATCGCAATCCAGCGTGCCGCGGGCTTTTCCTCATCCTCCGGCAGCCAGCGCTTTACCCGGTGGGGCCCCGCATTATAGGCGGCCGATGCAAGCACGATGTTGTCATCATACTCTTCCATGACCTGTTTCAGGTAAGCAGAGCCAATGGTGATGTTCTTGTCCGGCTCATACAGCAGGCTGGTGCTGGCAAGGGGGATATTGTGCTTTTTGGCCGTGAGGCTGCCGGTTTTTGGCATCAGCTGCATCAGCCCCAGGGCCCCTGCAGGGGAGCGTGCATCCTTGTTAAATGCGCTCTCCTGACGGATAACCGCATACACGTGTGCCGGCTCGAGTTTGTAGGTACCGGCAATCTTGCGCACCTCGCTCTGGTAGTCAATCGGAAAGCGCAGGTTCAGGTCGCTGTAGTCTCCGGTCTGCGCAACCGTGAGTATGGCGCGATCATGCCAGCCCCATTGTTCAGCCAGTACCGCAGCCAGTTTCAGATCATCCGTTGAAAGTCCCTGGGTAATATGGGCCCACTCGCGCCGTGCATCGATAAACAATTCGGCCCTGTACAATTCACGGGCACGGACGAAGCCGGCTTGCCGGCCGAGTGCCGCCAGGCTTGCTGCATCGTACTCGATGGGTTTGTTGCCCATCTCGTACGGCCAGTTCATGAAATCAGCAGCAAGAAAGCCGTGGTAGTCGCGCTCCCGGGCAAGTTGTGCAAAGCCGTCAAGTGCCTGTGCATGCTCACCAGTCTGCTCCAGTGCCAGCGCACGCCAGTAGCGCCATTCTTCACGCTCTGCCTCTTCTGGCGGCAGCTCCGCCGTGTGTTTGACAACGGCGGGCCAGTCGCCGATGGATACCGCCGTGCGTATCCGCCATTCCCTGAGTTTTTCGTCGACGGCACTGTCCGGTACGGCCACCAGCCACTCATGCGCACGCGGGTTTCGCTGCCAGGCGGCTGACAGCGCCATGTTCTTTTCCAGTTCTGCGATTTCCGCTTCGCTGAATTTATAACGGGGTTTCAGTTGCGCCCATTTCTTGTGGGACAGGTCGGCATCGCTGCTGGCTATGCGGCGCACACTGTAGAGAATGATTTCCCGTGCCTGCGGGGTATCCTTTTTCAGCTGCGGCGAATCAAGCGTTTGTGCCGGCCGCTTACGTGCATCGCCCCACAGTTCGACCCAGGCGCGGTCCTCGTCTGACAACCTGCGTGCCAGGTAAAGGGCGAGGCTGGGATTGCCCTGCTCCATGGCGAGGCGTATCCGTTGCCACAACAGTTCCGTTGTGATGATGTTGCTTGTCATCGAGGTACTTGAACACCGGGTCACAGTTCTTGACCTGGGATTTACCGATCATCCACAGTTGCAGCGCTTCTTCCACCAGGCCACTGGTCTGCCCGGTGTTGATCTGCGCCTGCAGCTTGTAACACTGCAAGGTGACCGGCTGATTGCCGCGATAGACTTCCAGGAATTTTGCCCAGTCACGCTGGCGAGCCAGCTGATAGAGCCACGATTGTCGCATGCGTGCACTGACCGAGTCGCCCTGGTAACGCGTGATGAAGGCAGCAATATCCTCGTTGCTGACATGCTGCAGATTGCCGCGCATCTCCCAGAATTCCAGGTAGGGATAGAGAGGGTAATCCTTGAGTTGTTTTGACAGTCGATCGAACTCGGCATAGCGGTGTTCGTTGAGCGCCTTGTAGGCTGTCAGGAACAGGGCACGCTCCTTCTCGTAGGGGTCACCCGAGGCGGACGCTGTCGCCGTGGCAAGCAGCCAGCAAGTTGTGATGAATGTAGTGAGTATTTTTTGCATAGTCCGTTATAGTTGCAGGAAACCGGGACGTTTCCCGGCTCGCATATTAACAAAGGGTTATTACCGTGACATTCAAATCCGTTAATCCGTTCAATGGTACTACGCTCGGGGACTTCTCAGCCTTCACGCATGCCGAGATCGAGCAGGCCTTGCAGCAAGCGGCACAGGCTGCGCCACTGTGGGCAGGCACGGCGCTTGCCGAGCGCTGCGAGCTGATGCGCCGGGCGGCAACGGTGTTGCGCGGGCATGTCGAGGATTTCGCCCGTATGATGACACTGGAAATGGGCAAACCGATCAGGGAGGCGCGCGCCGAAATCGAAAAGTGCGCCCTGGGCTGCGATTATTATGCCAGCGAAGGTCAGCGGTTTCTGGCTGACGAGCTAATTGCCTCCGACGCCGGCCGCAGCCTCGTGACCTACCAGCCACTGGGTACGGTGCTGGCTATTATGCCCTGGAATTTCCCCTTCTGGCAGGTGTTCCGTTTTGCCGCACCGGCGCTGGTTGCCGGTAATACCGGACTCCTGAAACATGCCTCCAACGTACCACAGTGTGCGCAGGCCATTGAATCTGTGTTCACCGAGGCCGGGTTTCCGCGCGGCGTATTCACGACACTGCTGGTCCCGTCTTCCCGCGTCGCAGAGATCATCGAGGATGGGCGGGTGCATGCGGTGACGTTGACCGGCAGTGAAGCGGCCGGCCGCCAGGTGGCGGCAATCGCCGGCGGGCAGGTGAAGAAGACGGTGCTGGAACTCGGTGGCTCCGACCCGTTTATCGTGCTGCAGGATGCGGATCTCGATCTGGCGGTCGAGCAGGCCGTGACTTCCCGGTTTCTGAATACCGGCCAGAGCTGTATCGCGGCGAAACGCTTTATTGTAGTGGAGCCGATTGCCAACGAGTTCGTGGCGCGTTTCAAGCAGGCTGTCGAGGCCATGACCGTCGGCGATCCGCTCAACGAGGCCAATGCCCTTGGCCCCATGGCGCGGGTGGACCTGCGCGATGAGCTGCACCACCAGGTGCTGGAAAGCCTGTCGCACGGCGCGGTCGCCGTCACCGGCTGCAACCCGGAGGCAGGCAGCGGTGCGTTCTACCAGCCGTCCATCATCGACCATGTAAAACCCGGCATGCGTGCCTACCGCGAGGAACTGTTTGGCCCGGTTGCCAGTGTCATTCGTGCCGTTGACGAGGAGGATGCGGTGCGCATCGCCAACGATACCGACTTTGGCCTGGGCGGCAGCGTCTGGACCCGGGACAGCGCCCGTGGCGAACGTATTGCCCGGCAGTTGCAGTGCGGCTGTGCCTTCGTCAACGGCCTGGTGAAGAGCGATCCGCGCCTGCCTTTCGGTGGTATCAAGAACTCCGGTTATGGGCGTGAACTGTCGCGTCTCGGTATCCTTGAGTTCGTCAATGCCAAGACGATCTGGATTCGGTGAGTCGTTTTTAGGCGTTGATTCAAAAGGGTTCATTGCTTCGGGTGAGGGGCTTCTTTTAACGGATCTGTTCCGTTCATTCGGGCGGGATTCTTCTTTTGCCTTTTGGTTTCGCCCACTCGGGCGAGATACTTTTCTTTGCTCCGCCAAAGAAAAGTATCCAAAAGAAAGGCGATCCCGGAGGCTTGCCCGCTACGCGGGTTCCCTGCGCTTCTCGTAAAGCCCGGCGCTCGCGCAACTCGCTGCACTCAAACAGGCGCGAGCTTCATCCGGCCTTTACTGCGATGCTCGGCTGCGCCAGACGGGGGTGAAACCCGTTAACCGTTACCCGTTGGCACTCACCGAGTACCGCAGCCAGTCCGGGATCAAGGCGCGCACCCTGTTTGAGGCAGGTTTACCTGCCGAGTTGTGCGCGCCCCCGGAGTGGCGAGGAACGCAGGGCATCGGCGCAGCCGATGAGTGCACCGGGGCGCCCTTCTCTTTGGGTACTTTCTCTTGGGCAAGCAAGAGAAAGTACCTCGCCCAATAGGGCGAAATTGAGAAGCTGGATAAGTGCCTCACCATCAGAGTAACACCTGTGGTCAAACCTGAGGACCCGCTGCTAATCCCGGGTTGGTTACAATGCCGCCATGGAACTCCTGACCTATCTGCTGACCGGTGCTGTTGCCGGTCTCATGGCCGGACTGCTGGGCATCGGTGGCGGTCTGGTGATCGTGCCGGTGCTGGCGATACTGTTTACCCGGCACGGTTTTAGTGTTGATGCGGTCATGCACTATGCCGTTGGCACCTCGCTGGCGACCATCATCCCTACCTCGATTTCTTCCTTGCTGGCGCATCAGCGGCACGGCAGCGTGCACTGGCCGGTGGTGCGCTCCATGGTGCCGGGTATCCTGCTGGGCGCGATTGCAAGTGCCTGGCTGGCAAGGCAAATGAGCAGTGCCGGGCTGGGGATGCTGTTCGGGGTATTTGTGCTCCTGGTTGCGGTGCAATTACTGCTTGGGGTGAAGCCTGCGCCGCATCGGCAACTGCCGGGAGCCGTTGGGCTGGGTGTTGCGGGTAGCGTGATCGGGCTGCTGTCGGGCCTGCTCGGTATTGGCGGTGCCACAATGACGGTGCCGTTTCTGCTATGGAACCGGGTGGACATACGCCTTGCCGTGGGTACCGCGGCGACCATCGGCTTGCCGATCGCCATTGCCGGGGCCACTGGCTTTGTCCTCACTGGGCTGAACGTACCTGCACAGCCCGGAAACAACAGTGGCTTCGTCTATCTGGCCAGCGGTCGCAGGTGTGGTGCTCGCCAGTGTACCCATGGCGCCATTGGGTGCGGGGCTGGCCCACTACCTGCCAAGGGCAACCCTGCAACGGGTGTTCGCGCTGCTGCTGCTGGTAATCGCTATGAAAATGATCCTGGGCGCCGCCTGAAGTGGCCGAGGTTGCAGGCGCCTGCAGAAGCCCCGCTAATACAGGGGTAGGCGCATGATTAAATTACCGTATTCAGATGTATCAATGGAGAATTATATTAATAATAACAATCGGTTGACGTTCATCAGGGCGAATATTTTTGGGATAAACTGGTTTTATTAACGACAAGATATTACTGGTTTGAAAATCGTGGCCAAAGGGGTATTGTATGCCACCCCACAGCAGGTCGGAGTGCGTGCGCGTTCAAGCAGTTAGCAGGCATGCACGTGAGCATGAAAACAATTTTCAAAAAGCGACAACGTTAAGGAGTCTCATGTCCACATTAGTAAAGCCACATGGCGGCGGTGATCTGAAACCGTTGCTGCTTGAAGGCGATGCACTGGCAGCCGAGCAGGCGCGTGCAGCAGGCCTGACGAAGATCAATGTTTCATCCCGCGAAGCCGGTGACATCATCATGCTGGGCATCGGCGGGTTTACGCCGCTGGACGGTTTTATGACCCGTGCCGACTGGGAAGGCGTCTGTGACGGCATGAAAATGGCCAACGGCCTGTTCTGGCCGATTCCGATCACACTGTCGGCTGATGATGCCGCGGCCAAGGGGATCAGTGAAGGTGACGACATCGCGCTGGCCGATTCCGAGTCCGGTGAAATCCTCGCCACCATGACGGTCACCGAGAAGTACACTATCGATAAAAAGCACGAGTGCATGATGGTCTACAAGACCACCGACGAAGAGCACCCGGGCGTGAAGATGGTCATGGCACAGGGGGATGTGAATCTCGCCGGTCCGATCAGGGTACTGTCACAGGGCGGTTTTCCGGAACAGTACGGTGATCAGTTCATGACCCCCGCGCAGACCCGCGCAGAATTCGAAAAGCGCGGCTGGACCTCGATTGCCTGCTTCCAGACGCGTAATCCCATGCATCGTTCCCACGAATACCTGGCCAAGATTGCCATCGAGACGCTGGACGGTGTACTGATTCATTCCCTGCTGGGCAAGCTGAAACCCGGTGATATCCCGGCCGATGTGCGCAGCAATGCCATTGGCACCCTGATCGAAAACTACTTTGCCGACAACACCGTGATCCAGGCCGGTTATCCGCTGGACATGCGTTATGCCGGCCCGCGCGAGGCCCTGTTGCACGCCGTCTTCCGCCAGAACTACGGCTGTTCTCACCAGATCGTTGGTCGTGACCATGCCGGTGTCGGTGATTACTACGGGCCATTCGATGCGCACCACATCTTCGACGAGATCCCGGCCGGTTCCCTGGAAACCCAGCCATTGAAAATCGACTGGACCTTCTGGTGCAACAAGTGTGACGGCATGGCCTCGATGAAGACCTGTCCGCATGAAGGCAGCGACCGCATCCTGCTGTCCGGCACCAAGTTGCGCAAGGCACTGTCGGAAGGTGAAGACGTGTCTGACAAGTTCTCGCGTCCGGAAGTGCTCACCATCCTGCGCGAGTACTACGGTAGTTTGAAGGATGACGAGAAGGTAGAGATCAAGATGAGCGGACATTCCGCTAAATAGTTGCGACTCTAGAGACCGCTGCAGCCAGTCCGGGGCAACGGAGTATTAAACTGCAGTAACTATCAAAGAAGATGGAGAAATAACATGCCAACATTTGTACGTACAGATAAGTGCGACGGCTGTAAGGGTCAGGACAAGACTGCTTGCATGTACATCTGCCCGCACGACCTCATGAAGCTTGACAAGGACGGTTCCGAAACCGGCCATGCCATGAAAGCCTACAACCAGGAGCCGGAACAGTGCTGGGAATGCTATTCCTGCGTGAAGATCTGCCCGCAGCAGGCCATCGAGGCACGTCACTATGCTGACATCGTACCGCTGGGCGGTTCCGTGCAGCCACTGCGTGGTTCTGATTCCATTATGTGGACCATCAAGTTCCGTAACGGCACCCTGAAGCGCTTCAAGTTCCCGATTCGTACCACGCCGGAAGGTTCTATTGATCCTTACGGTGGCAAGCCGGCAGCCGATTTGTCCAAGATCGAAGAGCCTGGTTTCTTTCGTTCAGTGCAACGGTTACCGCGAAGGCGATCGTAGCGAACTGATCAGAGCGTAATCCGGTACATAACAAGTAATTCAAGAAAGAGGTATTTATCATGGCAGGTGAATTTGGAAATCCTGAAGTCGTCGAAGAAGAAGTTGATATTCTTCTTATCGGCGGTGGTATGGCCTGTTGCGGCGCTGGCTACGAGGTAATGCGCTGGGCAGAAGGCACAGATCTTAAAATCAGACTGGTGGACAAGGCCGCCATGGACCGTTCCGGTGCCGTGGCAATGGGTCTGTCTGCTATCAACACCTACATCGGCACCGAGCAGGACCCGGCCGATTACACCCGTATGGTCTCCAACGACCTGATGGGCATTACCCGCGACGATCTCGCCTATGACGTAGGTCGCCACGTGGACGAGTCTGTTCACCTGTTCGAGGAATGGGGTCTGCCGATCTGGAAGACCGACGAGAACGGTGAACGTTTTGACGGTTCCAAGGGCATGACACCACTGAAGGACGGCGGCAAGCCGGTCCGTTCAGGCAAGTGGCAGATCATGATCAATGGTGAATCCTACAAGTGGATCGTTGCCGAGGCGGCCAAGAAGGCTCTCGGTACCGACAACATCCAGGAGCGTGTCTTCATCGTCAAGCTGGTCAATGACAAGAACGATCCTAACCGCATCGCCGGTGCAGTCGGTTTCTCGGTTCGTGAAGACAAGGTATTCATCTACAAGGCCAAGGCCATTCTGCTGGCTGCCGGTGGTTGCGTGAACATCTTCCGTCCGCGCTCCGTGGGTGAAGGCACGGGTCGTGCCTGGTACCCGGTGTGGAATGCCGGTTCCACCTACGCCATGGCTGCTGAAGCCGGCGCCGAGATGACGCTGATGGAAAACCGCTTCGTACCGACCCGCTTCAAGGACGGTTACGGCCCGGTTGGTGCCTGGTTCCTGCTGTTCAAGTCCAAGGCCACCAACGCCGAGGGCGAGATCTACATGGACCGCAACAAGGAGATGCTGGACTGACTATCCTCCTTATGGTCAGGCTGCCGTACCTGCCTCCTGCCTGCGTAACCACCTCATGCTGAAAGAGATGAAGGAAGGCCGTGGTCCGATCTGGATGGATACCGTAACCGCCCTTGCCAACCTGCGTGAAACACTGACACCGCGCGAAGTGAAGCACCTCGAGGCAGAAGCCTGGGAAGACTTCCTCGACATGTGTATTGGCCAGTGTGGTATCTGGGTGGGTGAGAACATCGAGCCGGAGAAGAAGAACTCCGAGCTGATGCCGACCGAACCCTACCTGCTGGGCTCACACTCCGGTTGCTGCGGCATCTGGGTTTCCGGTCCGACTGATGTCGGTGCGCCGACAGACGAGACAGAAGCCGGTGTACCCGAGCATCTGCCGAAGGGCTGGAACTGGGGCTACCGTGCCATGACCACTGTTACCGGTCTGTGGACTGCCGGCGACGGTGTGGGTGCATCCGGTCACAAGTTCTCTTCCGGTTCCCATGCAGAAGGTCGTATCGCTGCCAAGGCCATGGTCAAGTACTGCCTGGACAACAAGGACCTGAAGCCCGAGCTGGATACCTCTGTTGAAGACCTGGTCGCCGAGATCTACAAGCCGGTCAGAAACTACCTTGAGTTCAAGGACTACACCACAGCTATCGATATCAACCCGCACTACATTACGCCGAAGATGCTGCAGTTCCGTCTGCAGAAGATCATGGACGAGTATGTGGCCGGTGTTGCGACCTACTACACCACCAATGCCCACATGCTGGCAGTGGCGGGTGAGAAGATCGACATGCTGAAGGAAGATGCCGAGAAGATGCGTGCCAAGGACCTGCATGAACTGCTGCGTGCCTGGGAGAACTACCACCGCATCATCACGGCTGAAGCCCACATGAAGCACATCGAGTTCCGTCAGGAATCCCGTTATCCGGGTTTCTACTACCGCATGGACAAGAACTTTGTCGATGAGGAAAACTGGAAGTGTTTTGTTAACTCGATCTATGACAAGAAAACCCAGAAGTGGACCTGCTTCAAGCGTGCCCATGTTGATCTGGTCGACAAGTCCAAGCTGTTCAAGTAACACCCGAACAGTCGCTTGACCTGAAAGTCCGGGTGCCTTGCGGTGCCCGGACTTTTTATTTTTCTGCGATGTAGCAAAGCGTTTTTTAAAATAAACTGCAGGATAAAATCGTTGTTTTCCTAGAGGTAAAACTCATGTCTGATGAAACGAAATTGACTGTCGATTCCGCGCTGCCCGGTTCACCGGTTATCCCCGCACAGCTTGAGGGTAATGCCGTCATCCAGTTCCGCTGTCACAAGGACATCGACTGTTTCAATGCCTGCTGCAAGAATATCGATATCATGCTGACGCCGTATGACATCCTGCGTCTAAAAAAGCGTCTTGGTATTACTTCAACAGAGTTCCTCAGGCAGTACACGGATCCCTTCGAGTTCGCCAGGAACAGTATTGGTGGCGTCAAGTACAAGCCGAAAGAAGGCACCAGCGAGTGCCAGTTTGTCACGGATGAGGGCTGCAGTGTCTACGAGGACCGTCCCACGGCATGCCGCTATTACCCGGTCGGCCTGCTGTCACTGCGTCGCCAGGACGAGAACTTTCGACCGGGCGTCCTACGCACTGGTCAAGGAAGATCATTGCCACGGTCATTTTGAGGACCGCAAGCTCACCATTGATGAATACCGCGAGGAGCAGGGGCTGGAGGAATATGATGAACATGGCCGCGCCTGGCGACAGCTGATACTCAAGGTCAAGTCAGCCGGACCGGCGATCGGCAATATGTCGAAGACCAGCCTGAAATTTTTCTTCATGGCCTGCTATGACCTGGACCGCTTTCGCGAATTTATCAAGAGTACCGGTTTCAGTACCACCTTCGATATTGACGAGGCCACCCGGGATGAATTGCTGAGCGATGACATGGCTCTGCTGCGTTTTGGTGACCGCATGATTCGCCAGATCATGTACGGTGAGAAAAGCATCGATCTGAAGGCGGATGCACTGGATCAGCACCTGGCCCGCCGCGGCGATCGCGAGTCCACGGTACATGATGACATGGCACGCCCGAGCATGGCGGCCTATGAGATGCCCCTGGACGGGGAAGATGAAGAGAAAGCTAAATAAAACAATAGCTCAAAAGATAAGTAATCATTTATGAAAATAATCATTAATATTTAATTTTATTTATAGTTACATACTGTAATAATACCTGGATCGAAGCAGTGGAGATCACCGGCTAGACCCTGGCTGGCCCCACTGGTTCCGAGTGCAAGCAGATTCAATCAGGAGAAAACAACTATGGCCAAGAAATACGATGCAGGCGTAAAAGAATACCGCGAAACGTACTGGATGCCGGACTACACACCAAAAGATACCGATCTTCTGGCGTGTTTCAAGATTACCCCGCAGGCGGGTGTGCCGCGTGAAGAAGTTGCAGCCGCGGTTGCTGCCGAGTCTTCAACCGGTACCTGGACCACGGTCTGGACCGACCTGCTGACCGACCTGGACTATTACAAGGGCCGTGCCTACGCGATCGAGGACGTCCCGGGTGATGACACCTGCTTCTATGCCTTCGTCGCCTACCCGATCGATCTGTTCGAGGAGGGTTCTGTTGTTAACGTACTGACCTCGCTGGTCGGTAACGTCTTCGGCTTCAAGGCGCTGCGCGCCCTGCGCCTGGAAGACATCCGCTTCCCGGTTGCCTACGTGATGACCTGTAACGGGCCACCTCAGGGTATCCAGGTTGAACGTGACATCCTCAACAAGTATGGTCGTCCGCTGCTGGGCTGCACCATCAAGCCGAAGCTGGGTCTGTCTGCGAAGAACTATGGCCGTGCCTGCTACGAAGGTCTGCGCGGTGGTCTGGACTTCACCAAGGATGACGAGAACGTCAACTCACAGCCTTTCATGCGCTGGCGTCACCGTTTCGACTTCGTCATGGAAGCCATTCACAAGGCTGAAGCCGAGACCGGCGAGCGCAAGGGCCACTACCTGAATGTGACCGCGCCGACGGCTGACGAAATGATGCGCCGTGCCGAGTACGCCAAGGAAATTGGCGCACCGATCATCATGCATGACTTCCTGACCGGCGGCTTCTCTGCAAATACCCAACTGGCACAATGGTGTCAGAACAACGGCATCTTGCTGCACATCCACCGTGCCATGCACGCCGTGCTCGACCGCAACCCGCACCACGGTATCCACTTCCGCGTACTGGCCAAGTGTCTGCGTCTGTCAGGTGGTGATCACCTGCACTCCGGTACCGTGGTCGGCAAGCTGGAAGGCGACCGTGATGCGACGCTGGGCTGGATTGACATCATGCGCGATTCCTACATCAAGGAAGACCGTACCCGCGGTATCTTCTTCGATCAGGACTGGGGTGCCATGCCGGGTGTGATTCCGGTTGCTTCCGGTGGTATCCATGTCTGGCACATGCCGGCACTGGTCAGCATCTTTGGCGACGATTCCTGCCTGCAGTTTGGTGGCGGTACGCTGGGTCACCCATGGGGCAACGCCGCTGGTGCTGCTGCCAACCGGGTGGCTGTTGAAGCCTGCGTTGAAGCACGCAACCAGGGCCGTGAGCTGGAGAAAGAGGGCAAGGACATTCTTACCGCTGCTGCCAAGCACAGCCCGGAACTGGCTGCTGCCATGGATACCTGGAAAGAGATCAAGTTCGAATTTGATACCGTTGACAAGATCGACGTTGCGCACAAGTAAGCGCGCTGTCGCCTGATACGGATACGGCCCGGGCGGGTCCTGCGGGTCCCGCCCGGGCAGTCAAATTCACTGTTTTATTGGAGAAATTAATATGAGTAATATACAAGATTACAACTCGAGCCTGAGTGACGCCGCCCAGAGCCGCAAGTATGAAACCTTTTCCTACCTGCCGCCCTTGAGCAAGGAATCTGCTCGTGCCCAGATCCAGTACATTGTCGACAAGGGCTGGAACCCGGGTATCGAACACACTGAACCAGAAAATGCACGCAGTAACTACTGGTACATGTGGAAGCTGCCCATGTTTGGCGAGACCAACGTCGACACCATCCTGGCCGAGCTGGAAGCCTGCCACAAGGCGCACCCGAAAAATCATGTGCGCTTGCTGGGTTTCGATAACTTTGCACAGTCTGCCGGCACCGCTATGGTGGTTTACCGCGGGGTGTCTGTTTAGGTCGTACGGTCAGGAGCGATTGATCAAGGCCCCTGCCCGGAAACCTTACGGCCAGGGGCCTTTTTATTTACATGACAAAACCACGTACATACGTAGGAATTGACAATGATGTCCATGGTGCGATGACCACCATCGGGAAGATTATTCGTGATGCCTGGGTGTTTGAATTGATTCCGGAAACGGAAACCTGCGCGGGCTGGAACCAGGGCCAGGTTGATGTCCTGCTGGACAAGGTCAATGCCGAATGGGACAAATATGGCTGCATGGTCAGCCTCTTACCCGCGGACTTGCGTGAGCGCCACCGGCGAATACATGCCAAGGCAATCGCCGAGGCAAAGCAGGCCGGCTGGTCAGGTGAACTGGAAACCTACGATGACAAGTAACAACGACTGGAAAAGGGTGCGTTATGTCTGAATTAGTGAATATCGAACAGTACAAGATCAAGGCCGAGCCGTATTACCAGCCTGTAGGCAATGAGCTTGAGCTCTACAGCTCGGCATACGAAGTACGCATGCCGATGATGATCAAGGGCCCGACGGGTTGCGGCAAGTCGCGCTTTGTTGAGTACATGGCCTGGAAACTCGGCAAGCCTCTGATTACGGTTGCCTGTAATGAGGATATGACTGCATCCGATCTGGTCGGCCGCTTTCTGCTCGACAAGGAAGGCACCAAGTGGCAGGACGGGCCGTTGACCACAGCGGCGCGCCTTGGGGCAATCTGCTACCTGGATGAAGTGGTGGAGGCACGCCAGGATACCACCGTCGTCATCCACCCGTTGACCGACCATCGTCGCACCCTGCCGCTCGATAAAAAAGGTGAGCTGATCCAGGCACACGCAGACTTTCAGCTGGTGATTTCCTATAACCCAGGCTACCAAAGCCTGATGAAGGATCTCAAGCAGTCGACCAAACAGCGCTTCGGTGGTCTCGACTTTGACTATCCGGCAGAAAAACTGGAAGTCCAGATCGTGGCGAAAGAATCCGGCGTGGATGAGGCAACTGCCAAGAAACTGGTGCAGATCGCTCACCGGGCACGTAACCTGAAGGGACATGGTCTCGATGAAGGGATTTCTACACGCCTGCTGGTCTATGCCGGTCAGTTGATCTCCAAGGGTGTCGCTGCCGAGGCTGCCTGTAGCATGACCATGGTGACGCCGCTGACCGATGATCCGGACATGCGCGATACCCTGAATGCAGCCGTGCAAACGTTTTTCGGTTGATTTTTAACCCGGTAATTGTCAGAGCGCTGACATGTCAGTAAAACTCGAAGACTACGACGAGGCTCTCAGGGACGCGGCGCCCGAAATCCGCAGCGTGCTGGAAGCAACGTTCCTGGAAGCCTCACGGGTGATGTCTCCAGCTGGCCTCGAGAAGTATCTGGATGGCGCCAAGGCGCTCTCAAACCTCGGTCGCGGCAGCGGGGTTGTCACAACGTATCTGCAGGAAATTCCGCTCGTTGCCAAGGAGTGCGGTGAAGACATCATTACGGATTGTCTGACCGCTGCGATGAAACTTTCATCGATGACCTCGGGCGAGGTTATCGTGTTGTTCTTCAACAGTATGCCAACAGCCGCGCGCCGTCTCGGCGATGCCGAACTGTTCCGTGGCTATCTGACCCTGATTCATCAGGTTGCCTCGACGGCAGCGCGCGGCGTCCGCCCGATGCTGAATCACATTGATGACCTGCTGTCCAAGCTGACGTTAAGCGGACTGCGTCGTTGGGCCAACTTCGGAACGCAGGCCTACCGGCGTGACTACAACAACCTGACGGCCTACTTCAACCTGGAGTCCAAGGACAGTCGGGCCGTGCTGCAGAAAGAACGGCGCGGAATTCTGTTTGTGAATACCCAGCGCAAGCTCAATTTCTACCTGCGCGCGCTGTGGGGCAGGGATTTCTTTCTGCGTCCCACGGGTGCCGACTTTGCCGATTTTCGCCCCTATATAGAAACGCACGTGCTGCACATGCCCGATGCGGTTGATGACACTGGCGGCGTTCCTGGACTCGAGGTGTATCGTGCGACGGCCGCGCATATGGCCGCGCATATGAGCTATACCCGTAGCGCGCTGTCAGCCGAGGAGCTGTCTCCTGCGCAGATGAGTTTCATCGGGCTGCTCGAGGATGCCCGTGTCGAATTTAAAGCCATTCAGGAATTTCCCGGCCTGAAGAATCTGTGGTGCTCGTTGCTGTCGCTGCAATATGACGAGGCGCCCGAGCACCCGACCATCGTGGTGCTTGAACGGGTGGCATTGATGCTGCTTGATGCAGAGGTTCGCTGTGACCAGCCCGAACTCAACGAGTTTGCCGAGCGCTTCCACCAGCAGATCGATGCGCGCCAGGATGACCCGCAATTCTCCTGGCACATGGGTCTTGAGCTGTTCAATTACTTCTCTGCTCGCAAGGAAGTGCCCAGCCTGCGCATCCTGGAGCGCATCCGCTTCCCGTACCGGGACGACAACCGTTTCGTGTGGGAATTTGCGGAATTGTCCTGGGACGTTGAGCATGAATACGTGCCGGCCAGTCAGCGCCAGGTTCGCAAACAGGTCAGTGTCATCGAGATGGCGAATGAAGTCGATTGTGAACTCGCCGGTGATGACGCCCAGGAAATCTGGACCTGTGCAACCGAAATGTATCCCTACGAGGATGACCTGGAGAACACCAGGAGTTTCAATGAAATGTGGGGCAAGGAGCCGGTCTCGGATCCGTTTCCACTATCCCGAATGGGATTATCACATCCAGCTGGCGCGTCCGGACTGGGTTACGGTCTACGAGCGTCGCCAGCCTATTGGTGACCCGGATGATATTCGCGACATTATTACCGAATACAAGCCGATTGCGCATCGCATCAAGCAGATCATTGACCTGCTAACTCCCGAGGGCGTCCAGCGGGTGCGCAATATGGAGGACGGTGACGAAATCGATATCAATGCGGCTATTGATGCCATGGTGGCGATTCGCATGGGGCAGCAACCCAATACCCGCATCACCATGCGCAATGTCCTGAAGGCTCGTGACCTGTCCGTCGTGTTGCTGCTGGACCTGTCCGAGTCCACCAACGAAGCAATGTCCGGTTCGGATAAAACCGTCCTGCAACTGACGCGCGAAGCGGCGACCCTGGTTTCCACTGCTATCGAGGGTATCGGCGACCCCTATGCGATTCACGGCTTCGCCTCCGATGGACGTCACGATGTGCAGTATTATCGATTCAAGGATTTCACCCAGCATTTTGGGGATGAGGCCAAGGCGCGCCTGGCCGGCATGAAGGGTGGGCTTTCCACGCGCATGGGTGCGGCCCTGCGACACGCGGGGCATCATTTGCTAAAGCAGCCGGAGAAACGCAAACTGATCCTGCTGGTGACCGATGGCGAACCGGCGGATATCGATGAACGGGATCCGCAGCACCTTCGCCATGACACCAAGAAGGCCGTGGAAGAACTCTATAGCAGCGGCGTGCTCAGTTATTGCCTGACGCTGGATCCGAATGCCGATGACTACGTGAAACGAATATTCGGTGCGAACAATTATACGATCATCGACAACGTCGACCGGTTGCCTGAAAAGCTGCCGACGCTGTTTGCCAGCCTGACTGCCTAGCAACGAGCTGCTGCTTGCCTGGGCTGCATCATCAATATAAACCTGCCATTTTAGCGACGGAAACACACTGAAACTCACGGAAAGGCACAGAAAGGCACAGAAGAAGAAATGCCTTGCCGGAATAATTCCGTGTCATTCCGTGTGTTTCCGTGGCAGGGTTTCTTAAGGCGGGTTGATCTGCGCCTCAAAAATACCAGGCGAGACGCGCGAACAGGGTGTTTGCCGGCGTCAGCAAACGGCCGTCTGCAGTCCGCCGTCTCCAGTCCACCGAACTCGCTGCCATCAGGGCCGGCCGGCAGGTTGAATCCGGCCAGCAGATCGAGGTTCTCTGCCAGGCTGTAGCTGCCGATAAATTGCAGCATGCCGCTGCCATCGCCGAGGTTGATGAACAGGGTCGGGTTTAACTGCAGCAACGGCGTCATCTCGATCAGTAGACTGCCTGCAAGGTAGTAGCGGCCGGTCGTGAACAGCTCGCCGCGCAGCAGGCGTGAGTAAAGCGCCTCATCGTCGATGACATCCTGCATGGAATGGTTCGCCGCCGGACAAGCCAAAGCCGTTATAGAAGAATTCGATGAAGCCGCTCAGGTTACGCTCACGAATGACGGCAGAAAAATTGTAATTGGCAACCGCCGAGAACACCGTGTCACTGCCGGTATCGGTTACGCTGAGTTGGCATTGATGACATTCTCGTCCAGCTCGGTGGTGTAGCCGGCGCCCAGTATGTTATCGCCATAGTTCCTTGCGGCCAGCAGGTCCAGTTCATAGTCTTCCACCAGCCAGTGCATCTTGGCGGCAACAGCGGATTCCCGGCTTTCCAGTCACCGCTAACTTACATCGCGTCTCGGGATCAGCAATGCCTGCAGGTCACTGCCGTTATCAAACAGCCGCTGCAGATAGAGCATATCCTCGCCGTGCTTGTAGTCCGTGTCGATGGTATCCGGTGCAAACGGATTGAACAGGTCGAGGGTGTTATACACCATGCCATTGCCCCAGCTGATCGCCTGGCGACCGAAGCGTGCAACCAGGCGGTCGCTTGTATAACCGAGCCACAGGCGATCGAGGCACTGCAGCAGCAGGGTATTGTCCCCGGGGACGAGCTGGTCGACAAATCAAACAGCTGCCTTGCATCACTGTCCGCAAAGTTCGCAACCGTCGGCCACCAGTGCGCCACGGATCTGGCAACTTGCCAGGTCCTTGCTGTAGAGGGCGTCCATCACGTAGTGAATTTCACCCGACCAGTTGGCAGCGCGGGTACCCAGTTTCAGGCGCAGATTGCCAAGCTGTTCACGGTAGGGGTTTTCATCACCGGCAAATACTGACTGTTCAGGAAAATCCGAATAGCTGAAAAAGTATTTCAGGTGACCGCCGTAATCGACTTCTGCAGCCAGCGACATGCCGGGCCACAGCAGCAGTGCAGTCAGCCAGAGGCGCCTCTGCCGGTACGCCGCCTTCCTGCAGCTGCCACTGTTTACCATGGCAAGCGCTTATTCCTGCCTGTCATCCTGAGTGATGTCGTCAATGATCCTGCCGTCATGCAGCTTGAGCAGGCGTTTTGCATAGCTCATCATCAGCTTGTCATGCGTTGAGATGACGAAGGTCGTGCCAATTTGCGAATTTAGTTCGCGCATCAGTTGCATGAGCTTCTCGGCAGTCACCGAGTCCAGATTGGCGGTCGGTTCATCGGCGAGGATCAGCGCCGGCTTGCTGACGATCGCACGCGCCACCGCCACGCGCTGCTGCTGGCCGCCGGATAACTCACCCGGACGACGGTCCTCCATGCCCTGGAGCCCGACTTCAGCGAGTATTGCCATGGCCCGGTCCCTGCGTTCAATGGCCGGTACCCCCTGCAGCTGCATGACGAACTCGACATTTTCCCGCGCACTCAGCACCGGGATCAGGTTATAGGCCTGGAATACGAAGCCGATGTGCTGCAAACGCAATTCGGCGAGATCCGACATGCTCATCCGGTCGACGCGTTGACCGGCCACGGTGATCTCACCATCGGTGGGACGGTCCAGACCGCCGATCATGTTCAGCAGCGTGGTCTTGCCGGACCCTGAAGGACCGGACAGGCAGACGAAACCGCCGCTCGTGATCTCCAGATCGATAGTTGGTGAGCGCATGCACGGCGAGTTCGCCCTGTGCGAATATCTTGTTGACCTTGCGGCAACTGACTGCATTGGAATTCATTATTGCCAGATCCTTGTGATGGCTTCGACAGGTACCTTGCGAGATGCGCGCCAGGCCGGAAACAGGCTTGCCAGAACACCCAGCACCAGCACAATCGTATTCGCCAGCAGCACATCTGATGTCTTCACGGCCGGCAACAGAATACTGCTCATACCGGCCCATTCCAGGCCCTGCGCAACCGCCGGAAATATCAATGCCGTCGCGTATGGGCAAGATCGTCAGCCAGCTGAGCAGGTTGCCCGCAAGCAGTCCGATCAGCAGCATGATCAGTGACTCGACCAGCACCATCAACAGGATATTGCCGGGCGGCATGCCCAGTGCCTGGATCAGGCCGATTTCACGCGTGCGTTCGAACACCGCCATCAGCAGGGTATTGATCAGGCCAAACGACAGTGCCAGAAAGATGATGCAGAACCAGACGATAATGAAGCCGTCCATGACATCCAGCATCGAGGCCATGTAGGGATCCAGTTGCAGCCAGGTGCTGTGTTTCCGCAGCCCCTGCGACGGCGCGCACCTCGGCGGCCAGTCCATCCACATTGCGGTAATCATGTCCGAGTAATGATATTTCCGAAACGCCACTGCCCATCTTCAGCATGCGGCGGACGGTCTCGATGCCTGCGAACACGTAGCTGGTTTCCGTCGCCTGCAGGTCGGTGTCGTAAATGCCGCCGATACGGAAACCGCGTTCGGCGATGTTGTTGTCGGGGTCCTGGCTCATGAGCACGATACGCCGCCCCAGCCTGGTCTCCAGTTGCTCAACCAGCTTGCGTCCCAGCAGCACATGGTTGTCATCGACAGATTCCAGGTAGTGACCGGCCACCACACTGTCGGCAATAAATGACAGGCCTCGTTCGCGTTGCGGGTCGATGCCGACAAGGGTGATGCCATAGACATCGCGTTCACTGCGGATCACGGCGGGTACCCGAATGCGCTGCGACCAGGCGGTCACTTGTGGTGAATGCAGCAATTTTTCCAGCTCCGGGTTGTCACCGACTGCCGCAATGGTGTGCTCGACCGAGGGGTCGTCCAGGTAGCCCGGGGCATGAATCTGGATATGCCCGGAAAGCGTGCTGATGGCATCATCGATCATCTGGTCGACCATGCCGCGCATCAACGCCGTCATCCAGATCATGCCCCACAGCCCGATCGCGATGGCGGCCAGCATGATCAGGCTGCGGCGATGATTGCGCCACAGGTTGCGCCACGCGACAGTGACCAGCATGGGGAAGGGCGTCTTCATGTCAGATCGTCTGCAAGGCCTCGATCGGGCGCAGCTTGCGCATGTGCCAGATCGGATACAGCGAGGCCAGCAGCGCCGCGATGAATACTGCCAGCGGACCGGGCAGTAGACTGCGCAGCGATACCTCCGGGTGCAGCACCGACGGGATATTAAAACGTTCGCCCATTGCTTCCATGCCCGGATAGGTGAAGCCATTGACCAGGAAGTACCAGATTACCATGCTGCCTGCGAGCATGCCGAGCAGCAGGCCGATCATGGCGAGCACTGCCGACTCGGTGATGATCATTCGCCCGAGCCTGCCGTGCCGCACACCCAGTGCCAGCAAAATTCCGAATTCATGGGTGCGTTCAAGCACCGACATCAGCATGGTGTTGAGCATGCCGAAAGCGACCAGCACGATCAGCACGGCGTACATGAACCAGGCACTGGTGAAGTCTGCCTGGATGGCCTGTTTCAGCCCCGGCAGCAATGTCTCCCAGGAGAGCAGCACCAGATCTCCGTCATGTGCCTGGCAACGCAGCGCTGGCGCCAGCGGCAATGCTGACGGCCTGGTTGCGCTCTCCACCGATGATAATGCTGTGCGCATGGTCGCCCATGCTGAACACCTCGCGGAAGGTATCAACCGGCATGCTCAGCATTTGCCGGTCGAGATCGCGGTTGCCGGATTCGAAGATACCGACCACCGGCGCCACGGTTGCAGCGATAGAACCATCCCGGCCACTGCCCAGCAGCGTCAGTTCATCGCCTGGACTGACTTTCAGATTGCGTGCGAGGATGCTGCCGACCACGAGTTCATTGCTGTTGCTGCCCTGCAGGTAGCGCCCCTGTTTCACCAGTCCCGGCATGCTCGATACCAGTGGCTCATGTTGCGGATCGATGCCGCTGATCTGTGCGCCGATGGTGCGTGTCCCGGACGACAGCAGCGCAAAGCCATAGCCGCGCACCGACACGGCATCGAGTTGGGTGTTGTTGCGTATGCTTGCTGCCAGCTTGTCTGCCGCGGGAATGCTGCGATACATATGCGGTTCGTCGAGATAACCGCTGACCTGTACCTGCATCTGGCCGGTAAAGATGCGCAGCGAATTATCGATCATCATGCGGTATTGCCCGAACTGCAGACCGAGCATGAATACCAGCAGGGTATCCGCAAACACCATCGCCGCAATGGTCAGCAGCGTACGGCGCGGGTGGCGCCACAGGTTGCGCCAGGCGAGGGTAGCGGTGGTGCTAAGGCTGATCAAGGCAGGCCCACGCCGCACAGCTGTAATCCACAACCACGGGGGAATGGCACTGGCTTGCCAGGCTCGCCATGGAAGCGCACGGAAAACTTTCTAGTCAGGCATTTATTGTTCCGTGTCTTTCCGTGTGCTTCGTTGGCCAGCTGGACGTATCTAAAGAAGACACCACGTAAGTGAGCAGCATTCGCACCAGGGGGCATGTCTACTGCCTTGGATTTCTCAGATTCGACAGGGTGAACAGGTAATCCTGGATCTCCCGGTCGAAATCGAGGGTTTGCACGCGGATCTCGGTCCACTCATCGGCTTTTTCGAGGATGTTCATGCGTTGCTGGACGGCGAACATGCGTCCACCCATTTTCTGGATATCCAGTGTCTTCAGTACTTTCACTGTTTGCATGTCCTGGTCGATGAACTGGTGCTGCAGTTCGACATAGTCATCGCGAATGTGGCTGATTTCCTTGCCCCAGACAATCGCGGCCTCTTCATGCGGGATGGACTCGATTACATAGACCTTGTGACCCTCATGGTCATCGATGCGCAGCAGTCGATGGTCATACTGATCGACAATCTCATCTGTTCTCGAAATATCCTTGTTGGAAAAATCCGAACCCATCCAGCTCTGACTCATCATGCTGGAAGGTATGCGAATGACACGGTTGATCCTGGGTGCAAAATTCCAGACCTTGTTGTCAGTCCAGCACCAGCGTGGCATTGCCTGCATCGCGTGGCGGTGCGGTCACACGTACCAGGGTCTTCTTGCTGCCGGAAGACCAGGCCTGCATCGACATGCGGCGTTCCCAGTCGGGCCGGTGGATGGTCATGGTGAGTTCGGAATACGAGCTCAGACCGCGGTAGTGGTCAATGGCATCGCGGATAATGTCGCTGGCATCGATGCCGGTCTCAGCAACGGATTGCCGGGTGAGCAGCAGCACTGCAAGAATCAGGAGTGACTTTGTCCGCATTGCTATTACAGTATCTGTGCTAATTCAGGCGATCCAGTCAATGTACTCCAGTGCCAGTTATCGGGCAACCGACGCCATGGCCTGACCTGCAGCGGCCAGCGAGCAGGCATAGCGGCTGTCAAGGCTGCTTGCTAGTGCCGCTTGCTATCCTCAGGGATGACTTATAAAGCTGGCAGTGTGCATACTACTCTGCCGGGAAAAAGCTGCTTGAACACTCGCTGGGGCGTCAGTGATCATTGCCTGCAATCCGTGAGCAGCGGGCGGTCAATCCCTAAGGATGTGCCGTTTTTGCAGAGATGGGGGCTGTTGGTGAATATTGAATACCTGACTGACATTATCCTGCTGTTATCTGCGGCAGTCATAGTCGTTCCCGTGTTTCAATTCCTGGGGCTTGGCGCAATACCGGGCTTGCTGGTCGCAGGGCTGGTGCTGGGACCATCAGGGCTGGGATATATCGAAAATTATGATGAGATAACGCACCTTGCCGAGCTGGGCGTGGTGTTGCTGTTGTTTGTGATCGGAGTAGAAATCAAACCGTCCCGTCTCTGGAAAATGAAGTCTCTGGTGCTTGGGCTTGGGTCGCTGCAGGTACTGATCACCGCGTGCTGTGGTAACCCTCATTGCACATGAATTCCTGGTACTTCCTGGGAAATGTCGCTGTTAACAGGAATGGCGCTGGCACTGTCCTCGACCGCTTTTGTACTGCAATTGCTAACTGACAGGAAGGTCCTTGCTACCGAGTACGGAAAGACCTCTGTAGCCGTATTGCTGTTACAGGACCTGGCGGTTGTTCCGTTGCTGGCTTTTGTCTCATTGATAGACGCACCGGAACTGACGATTGCGGAAAATGTTTTTCTTGCACTGGCCGAGGCGCTCGTCATTCTGGTGCTGATTATTGTCACGACACGCTATATCCTGAATCCCGCTGCTGAAACTGCTTGTCCGGTTCAGTTCACCCCGGAAATCTTCACCGCCTCTGCCCTGTTGCTGGTGCTGGGTTCAGCGCAAGCCATGGAGAAGATCGGGCTATCGATGGCCATGGGCGCGTTCATTGCCGGCCTGCTGATTGCCGATTCATCCTATCGTCACCAGATTATTGCCGAGATCCAGCCGTTTCGCGGTTTGTTGCTTGGTCTGTTTTTCATGACCATGGGTATGTCGTTAAATCTTGATCGTTTCCTGGACAACCCGCTGGTGCTGTTGGCTATTGTGATTGCGTTAATGACCGTCAAGTTCCTGCGCTCTGTGGCCTTTGTCACGGCTCTTCGGCCTGCAGGGGCGGCTGCTGCAGCCGTGGCCTTGCTGCTGGCCCAATGCGGTGAATTCGCACTGGTGCTGTTCGCCCTGGCGAATGCCAAGGGGCTGCTGGACGAGATCCTGTTCCAGCAGCTTCTTATTGTTGTTCTGCTGAGCATGCTTGCTACGCCGGCGCTGGAAAAACTCGCCTACCGGGTCTTCTCGGCGTCGCGTAGAGATATCAACGGGGCACCTGCTGTTGATTTGAACCGTCACAGAGCAGGATACACGGCCTGTCATTCTTGCCGGGTTTGGACGCATGGGTCACAGAATCGGCTATATCCTGGAGTTGATGAAGGTGCCTTATGTGGCGATCGACAAGGATGCATCGATGGTGGATCGTGAACGTGCAGATGGCAGGTCTGTGTATTTTGGAAATGCCGTGCGGCCCGACGTGCTGAGAGCGGCCGGTGTTGCCGATGCGCCCCTTGTGATCGTTTCAATCGATGATTTAGAGGCGGCAGAGCGGGTCGTGTCGACCCTGCATTCCGCCTTTCCTGCATATTCCTGTATTTGCGCGCGGCCATGACCTCAACAAGTGTCGCGAGCTTATAGAACTTGGTGCGCATTTCACGGTTTCAGAGACCCTGGAGGCCAGTGCCGGACTTGCCCGTGCTGCATTGCTGCATATGGGCGTGGAAGGTTGCCGAAGTAACCGTTGCACTGAAACAATTCCGCAAGAATTATTATGATCGAATCAGCAAGGGGATGCGTGAAAAGCTGTCGCAGCACGATGAATAAGTTGCGCCGGTGTTCCCGGGATGTTTCGGCAGGACGCCGTACCGGCAGAGCATTGCTCAGTGCAGGGTGCATCCGCACCCGGCTGCGGGTGATCAGTCTCACCAGCGTAATGACGCGAATCAGGTCGGTTCCGCCGGCCTGCTGGTGCTGACCGGCTGTTGATACCACGATGTCGCCGGTTTTCAGGTATCCCAGTGTTCTTGCCTGCTTGATGGCAAAATCGAGACGCGCGCGGTCTGTGGGTTCGCCCTGATAAAGCATCGGAATGACTCCCCAGTTCATTGACAGCTTGCGCGCCACCATCGTGGAAGAGGTGATGGCAAGGATGGGAATTTCCGGCCGGTATTTCGAGATCAGGCGCGAGGTAAAACCGGTTTCGGTCAGGCTGATAATCGCCGCCGCCTTGAGGTGTGCCGACATGCTGACGGCTGCCTGGCTGACAGCTTCGGTGACAACATTGGATGGATGTGGCTTGATCCGCTGCAGATAGCCGTATTCACTCAAGGACGCTTCCGCGCGCCGGGCGATGGTGGCCATGGTACGTGACCGCCTCCACCGGATATTTGCCAACAGCGGTTTCGCCGGAGAGCATCACCGCCGAGGTCCCGTCCAGAATGGCATTGGCGACATCGCTGGCTTCGGCCCGGGTTGGTTTCGGGTTGAGTTCCATGGAGGCCAGCATTTGTGTTGCGGTAATGACAGGTTTGCCATTGCTCACTGTCGTGCGGATGATGTTTTTCTGGGTGGCGGGCACATCGGCCAGCGGTAACTCCACACCCATGTCACCGCGTGCCACCATGATACCGTCTGCGGCACTGACGATCTCCTCAAGATTTTCCACGCCGGCCTTGTTTTCGATCTTGGCAATGATGGGAATATTCACCCCTTTTTCGATGAGAATTTCCCGCATTTTGTAGATGTCGTCCGCGGACTGGATAAAAGAGGCCGCGATGTAGTCCACGTCGTTCTCGGCAGCAAAGCCCATCTCCCTGACCACATCCTCGCGGTTCTCGGGGCTGACGGCGCTGAGGGCAAGCCGGGTATTGGGCAGGTTTACGCTTTTGCTGTTACCCAGCCAGCCACCGTGGATGACACGGCAGATAATGGATGCGTCAGCGACTGCCGTGACTTCAAGTTCTATGGCGCCGTCATCGATCAGGATCGGCGTACCGGCCCTGACTTCCTCAAACAGTTTCCGGTAGGTAATGCTGACACCGTTTGCATCGCCTTGGCCGTCCATCAGTGAACAGGGAGAAGCTGGCTCCCGGCAGCAGCTCGACTTTCTCATCCGCCAGCAGGCCGGTGCGGATCTCGATTCCCCGGGTGTCGATCATGATGGCGATGTTGGTGCCAAGCTGTTCCGAAGCCTGGCGCAGCACCCTGATCTGCTGTTCATGCGCGGCAAGGGTGCCGTGCGAGAGGTTTAAACGCGCCACATTCATGCCGGCCCTGATCATGGCGACAAGCCGGTCCAGTGAGCCGCATGCCGGGCCAATGGTGGCAACAATTTTTGTCTTGCGCAGGCTGGGAAGTTCGGGAGTGCTGTTTGTCATACGGGTGGTGTCGATCGCTGGGTCATTAGAGTGAATGTTGCGTATTCTACAGTGTAATTTACCCGCACAGTATTTTTTGCCCGGGCTCGGCAAAATCGCAGACCGCTGCCACGGTGGCCGCTGATGCCCGCCGTATGCATGGCTACAGCCAGATCATGCGGCCACACTCCAGCGGATGGTTGAGGAGCGTGTGACACGGGTATATCCGGATCTTGAAGACCTGTTGTCCGCCCCACTGGCAGGATTCTGCCGTGTCGAACAGCTTGCAACTGTATCTGGCTACCTCGCCGGGCGTGCTGTCAGCCAGGGCAAAGGGCAGACAGCTCTCTGTTTCAAAGTGTCCCGCAGCGGTTTGCCGGCCGAATATACACTCCACGACAATATCACTGGCATCCAGCCCGTTGAGGTGGACCTCGACTTCCACGGGCAAGTGCTCGCGGGTACTGATGGATGCCGGTATCGGACTGGTCAGGCGGCCGTGGATCCCGTCCCAGTTGCTTGCGATCTTTTGCTTCCAGGCCGCCAGTTCCTGCGCACCCCTGGCGTTATTCTGCAGCAGCTTGCGGCTTTCCCGCGCGGCGGGTGCGTAGGCGTCCCGCAGATAGTCCAGCGCCATGCGAATGGTATTGAAGCGGGGCAGTATGGTCATCATGGATGCCTTCGCCATGCGGGTCCACCTCTCCGGCTCGCCTTCCTCATTGCGGGCATAGTAGGCAGGGATGACGTGGTGCTCCAGTATGTTCATCAACTCCTCGGCCTCGAGTTTTTCGCGGGTGTTGTCATCGAACTCCGGGTGCGGTGTGATTGGCCCAGCCATTGTCGCCGTTGTAGGCCTCGGCCCACCAGCCATCCGCCACGCTGAGATTGAGCACACCATTGATGCCGGCCTTCATGCCCGAGGTGCCACAGGCCTCCATCGGGTATTTCGGTGTGTTCAGCCAGACATCGACACCTGAGCAGCAGATCACGGGCCATGGACAGGTTGTAGTCCTCCAGCAGGATGACCCGGCCCTGGAATTCCGGTAACAGGCTGATCTCGTACACCCTTCTGAGCAGTGCCTGTCCCGGCCTGTCACTCGGGTGGGCCTTGCCGGCGAACACCAGTGTCAGCGGACGTTCCGGGTCATTCACCAGTCGTGCCAGCCGCTCCAGGTCCCTGAATACCAGCCCGGCCTGTTTATACACGGCAAAGCGGCGTGCAAAGCCGATCAGCAGGGTATCGATGTTGTTTGAGGTCAGGTTGCGGGTCAGATGTTTTTGCAGCGACTTGGTTTGTGCGCAGCGTTCATACTGAATGCTGGCGCGGCGCCTGATTTCCTCGAGTGCCGCTGCCTTGAGCAGCTGGCGTACGCTGCGGAACACATGGTCCGGTATGTTGCTGATAAAGGTTTCCCAGAACTGGACCTGGGTCAGCTGCGCGCGCCAGCCGCCGCCCATGTACATCTCGAACAGCGCAACCCAGGAACGTGCAAGGTAGGTATCGACATCCGCACCATTGGTGATCGCGGCCATCGGGTTCTCGTCGGGCTGGATATCGGGCCACAGGTAGGACTCCATCTGCGAGGCGATCTCGCCGTGGATGCGGCTGACACCATTGCGGAATCGCGAGCCGTGTATGGCAAGGGTAGTCGTGCAGAAGCCGGTGGCATCACGCGGGTTGCTGCCGAGTTGCCAGAAACTGTTTCTCGGGTATACCCAGCTGCTGGATGAAGCTGCTGAAATAGTTGCGCATGACATCCTGATGGAACACATCATGACCGGCCGGTACCGGTGTGTGGGTGGTGAAGGCGGTACCGGCGGCGACCAGTTCGATGGCGCTGTCAAAAGTCATGCCGGCACTGATATGCTCCCTGCAGCGTTCCAGTATCTGGAAGGCAGCATGGCCTTCGTTGATATGCCACACCGTGGGTTTCAGACCCAGTGCACGCAGCGCGCGTACCCCGCCGATGCCAAGAATAATCTCCTGCTGAATGCGCATATCACTGTCACCCCCGTAGAGCTGCGCCGTCAACTGACGATCCTGCGGTGTGTTGGCGGGGACATCGCTGTCCAGCAGATAGAGACGGATGTGGCCGACATTGACCTGCCAGACCCTGAGATCAATCTGCCGCCCCGGCAGGTCAACCTGCACGGTCACCTCGTTACCGCCGGCATCCAGTGCTGGTGACACAGGCATGTCGGCTGGTTTGCTGCGCAGGCGTTCGGCAATCTGGATGCCATCACAGTCGATGCGCTGCCTGAAATAGCCCTCGTGGTAGAGAATTCCGACACCCACAAACGGCACCCAGAGATTGCTCATGGCCTTGCAGTAATCACCCGCCAGGATGCCAAGCCCGCCGGCATAGATCGGCATGCTCTCGTGGAAGCCATATTCGGCGGAGAAGTAGGCGACCAGGTCGGTTTCATGGTCGAGGTACTCTTCGATACTGATGGTCGGCTTCTGTTCTAGGTAGGTATCATAGGTCGACAGCACCTGGCGGTACTCGGCCAGCAGGATCGGGTCCCTGGCGGCCGCGTCGATCTTGTGCTGACGCAGGCGTCGCAGAAACACCTTGGGATTGTGGGAACAGGCATTCCAGCAGTCTTCATCCAGGTGGCGGAACAGCCCCCTGAGGGTATTGTTCCAGCTGTAATACAGGTCGTTCGCCAGTTCCGGTAGACGTGCAAACTGCGCCGGCAGAACCGGCTGGATCTCGATGCTGAAATTGGTACCGGCCGTCTGTTGCCTGACTGGTTGGCTGTCACTCATGGGTGTGCTCCGCTGTTGTTGTCTCTGTTATCTCTGTTGTCACCGGGTGTATAGCGTTGCTTGCCCCACTGCATGGCTCGCAGCCCTGCCTGCAGACGCCATAATCCAGCACATCCCCGTGGATGATTGTTAACCGGTGCAGGGGAAATATGCTATATACTCTGTTCTGTTCATATACTATCCGCCATGGCTATCTGTCCACGGGGGCACAGATCATGCAGGAGCACGCCGGTGAAGCAATCACCTCTGCAAACACCCATGCTGGTCACCGGAAGATGCCAGGGACTGCCTGCAATGCCTGATTATCCTGTATGGTGAGACGCACATTGACACGCTGGCCCAGTTGCTGAATCTGACGGCTTATGCAGAAAGTCGCTTTTCCCATCTTGGTATCCGGCGCCTGCGCTGATGTCGCTGCCTCGACCCGGTAGTATCCCGGCGTCCCGTGTGGTAGATAAGAACATATTTTCGATCCGCTGATACAGTCCTTTTTTTATCCCGCCGCTGCTGTAACAGGATTGTAATGATTCTCCGCACTGTGTCTTGTTGCTGCGGCACGCCGTGCTGTTTAAGATGCCGGCAACGAGTCACGGCAAGGGAGTGCCGGCATCCTGTAGCTCGGGTCATCCGCACACCAGGAAGAAGACCGGCGCCGCTCAATGATGACAGGAACAACTTTTCGGGCGGCTGCCGACATACCGTGCCGTGCTACCGGTTTCCAGGAGATCCACCCGACATGAAGCACGACCTGACGCGTCCGCCGGACCTGTTGCACGAGACCCACATGGGCCCGACGCGCGTGCAGCGCCCCGACTATGTCTCGCTGCTGCCTCCCTGCAATGCTGCCTGCCCGGCCGGCGAGAACATCCAGGCCTGGCTCGCACTGGCGATCGAGAAACGCTACAAGGCGGCCTGGCAGGCGCTGATCGAGGAAAACCCGTTGCCGGCCGTGCACGGCCGGGTCTGCTACCACCCCTGCGAAACCGGCTGCAACCGCAGCCAGCTCGACAGCCCGGTGAGCATCCATGCCGTGGAGCGCTTCCTCGGCGACCGTGCCATCCGCAAGGGCTGGCAGGTCGAGTGGGACGCGCCGGCCAGCGGCAAGCGGGTACTGATCGTCGGCGCCGGTCCCAGCGGCCTGTCGGCGGCCTACCACCTGACGCGCCTGGGCCACAGCGTGGAGATCCGCGAGGCCGGGCCGATGGCCGGCGGCATGATGCACTTCGGCATCCCCGCCTACCGCATGCCCCGGGACGTGCTGGACGCCGAGATCAGGCGCATCGAGGACATGGGCGTCAAGATCGTCCTCAACCACAAGGTCGAGGACCTGATGGCGGAACGGGACGCGGGACATTTCGATGCCGTGTTCGTCGCCATCGGCGCCCATATCAGCAAGCACATCGACATTCCGGCGCGCGACGCCGGCAAGATGCTGGACGCGGTGAGCTTCCTGGCCAGCGTCGAGGCCGGCGAAGCGCCGCAGCTCGGCCGCCGCGTCGCCATCTACGGCGGCGGCAACACCGCCATGGATGCCGCCCGGGTCGCCAAGCGCCTCGGTGCCGATGAGGCCCTGATCATCTATCGCCGCGACCGCGAGCACATGCCCGCCCACCCCTTCGAGGCCGACGAGGCCATCGAGGAAGGCGTGAAGATCAACTGGCTGCGCACCATCAAGGAGATCGACGCCACCACCTTCACCGTCGAGGTCATGGAGGTCGACGAGGACGGCCGCCCGCAAAGCACCGGCAAACTGGAAACACTGGAGGCCGATTCCCTGATCCTGGCACTGGGACAGAATTCGGATACCAGCCTGCTGAAGGATATCCAGGGCATCGAGATTCGAGTGGGACACCGTCATCGTCGACGAGCACATGATGACCGGCCATCCCGGCATCTTCGCCGGCGGCGACATGGTGCCCTCGGAACGCACCGTCACCGTGGCCGTCGGCCACGGCAAGAAGGCGGCCCGCAACATCGACGCCTGGCTGCGTGGCGAAGTCTATACGGCGCCGCCGAAAAACCCGCTCGCCAGTTTCGACAAGCTGCATGTCTGGTATTTCACCGACGCCGCGCAGCGCCCGCAGGAGAATCTCGACCTGCAGCAGCGCCAGTCCGGCTTCGAGGAAGTGGTGCATGGCCTGAACAAGGCCGACGCCGTGTTCGAGGCACTGCGCTGCCTGTCCTGCGGCAACTGCTTCGAATGCGACGGCTGTTTCGGGGCCTGCCCGGAACGCGCCATCATCAAGCTCGGCAAGCGCAAGGGCTATGCGGTGAATTTCGACAAGTGCACCGGTTGTGGCGTCTGCTTCGAGCAGTGCCCCTGCCATGCCATCGACATGATCCCCGAGCCCGCCTGAAGCCGGCGCGCGAATGCACCGTCTTGAATTACGCAATCGTTTTTTCCGGCCTGACCGCCGGACCCTGGAGCAATGCATGGAAAACCGGCAAGTAGCCACCATCGACGGTAACGAGGCCGCCGCCTACGTGGCCTACCGCGTCAACGAGGTCTGTGCGATCTATCCCATCACGCCCTCCTCCACCATGGGGGAGCTGGCGGACCAGTGGGCCAACGAGGGCAAGACCAACCTCTGGGGCGACATCCCGATCATCGCGGAGATGCAGAGCGAGGGCGGCGCCGCGGGCGCGGCGCACGGCGCCCTGCAGACCGGCGCGCTGACCACCACCTTCACGGCCTCGCAGGGCCTGATGCTGATGATCCCGAACATGTACAAGATCGCCGGCGAACTGACCTCCGCGGTATTCCATGTGGCGGCACGCTCGCTGGCGGCCCAGGGCCTGTCGATCTTCGGCGACCACCAGGACGTGATGGCGGTGCGCCCCACCGGCTTCGCGCAACTGGCCTCCGGCTCGGTGCAGGAGGCCCACGACATGGCGCTGATCGCGCAGGCCAGCACGCTGGAGGCCCGGGTTCCCTTCATCCATTTCTTCGACGGCTTCCGCACCTCGCACGAGGTCAACAAGATCACCCTGCTCAGCGATGCCGACATCCGCGCCATGATCGACGACGACCTGGTGCGGGCGCACCGGCAGCGCGGTCTCGGCCCCGATATTCCGTTCATGCGCGGCACGGCGCAGAACCCGGACGTCTATTTCCAGGGCCGCGAGACCGTCAACCCGTTGTATGCGCGCACCCCGGAGATCGTGGAACGCAAGATGCGCGAATTCGCCGAACTCACCGGGCGCCACTACCAGCTGTTCGACTACCACGGCGACCCGGAGGCGCGAACGCGTCATCATCCTGATGGGCTCGGGTGCCGACACCGTGCGCGAGACGGTGGACTGGCTGCTGGCGCATGACGAGCGGTCGGCGTCATCCAGGTGCACCTGTACCGGCCGTTCTCCGTCGAGCACCTGCTGGCCGCGTTGCCGGCCAGCACGCGTGCCATCGCGGTGCTGGACCGCACCAAGGAACCGGGCGCCCCGGGCGAACCCCTGTACCTGGACGTCGTGACCACGCTGGCCCAGGCCGCGGCCGACGGCACCCTGCCGACCGCCACATGCCGCGCATCATCGGCGGACGCTACGGCCTGTCGTCCAAGGAATTCACGCCGGCCATGGTCAAGGCCGTGTTCGACGAACTGGACAAGGCGCAGCCGAAGAACGACTTCACCGTGGGCATCAACGACGACGTCAGCCACACCAGCCTGGCAGCTACGACCCGGACTTCGTCATCGAGTCCGACAACGTGGTGCGCGCGCTGTTCTATGGCCTCGGCGCCGACGGCACGGTGGGCGCCAACAAGAACACCATCAAGATCATCGGCGAGGACCCCGCCTTCCACGCCCAGGGCTACTTCGTCTACGACTCCAAGAAGTCCGGCTCCCAGACCATCTCGCACCTGCGCTTCGGTCCCGACCCGATCCGTTCCAGCTACCTGGTGCAGTCGGCCAATTTCATCGGCTGCCACCAGTTCAATTTCCTGGAACGCACCAACGTGCTGGAAAAGGCCGCCCCGGGCGCGACCTTCCTGCTGAACAGCCCGTATGGCGCGGATGAAGTCTGGGACCGCCTGCCGCGCGTCATCCAGCAGACCATCATCGAGCGCAAGCTGGAGTTCCATGTCATCGATGCCTACACGGTGGCGCGCGACAGCGGCATGGGCAACCGCATCAACACCGTCATGCAGACCTGCTTCTTTGCGCTTTCCGGCGTCATGCCGCAGGAGGCCGCGATCGCCAAGATCAAGACGGCCATCCAGAAGACCTACGGCAAGAAGGGCGAGGAAGTCGTGCGCCGCAACTTCGAGGCCGTCGACAACACCCTGGCCCAGCTGCACCAGGTCACGGTACCCGGGCGAGGTCAGCAGTACCATCGACCTGCTCGCACCTGTGCCGCCGGAAGCGCCGGCCTTCG
Source organism: uncultured Gammaproteobacteria bacterium (assembly GCA_963701505.1). Lineage (GTDB taxonomy): Bacteria > Pseudomonadota > Gammaproteobacteria > UBA9214 > UBA9214 > UBA9214. The sequence continues at coordinate 87,272 of CAVOZZ010000009.1, read as the reverse complement.
TGCGCGAGGTCACGGCCATGATGATCGCCGGCAAGGGTGATGAACTGCCGGTCAGCGCCCTGCCCGTGGACGGCACCTTTCCCACGGCAACCGCCCGCTGGGAGAACCGCGACATCTCCATGTACGTGCCCGCGTGGGAGCCGGACATCTGCATCCAGTGCGGCAACTGCAGCTTCGTCTGCCCGCACAGCGTGATTCGTGCCAAGTTCTATAACAGTCGCGCAACTGCAGCAGGCGCCCGCGGGCTTCCGCCACGCGCCCATCGACGCCCGCGGCCTTCCCGATGTGCACTACACGCTGCAGGTCTACCTCGACAACTGCACCGGCTGCGGCCTGTGCGTCGAGGTCTGCCCGGTGAAGAGCAAGGAAGAAACCGGGCGCAAGGCGATCAACATGCAGGCCAAGGCCGGGGTGCTCGAAGCCGAGCGCAGCAATGTCGAGTTTTTCGAGACCCTGCCGTACGTCGAGCACGAGCGGGTGGATTTTTCCACGGTGCGCGGCGTGCAGTTCCTGCAACCGCTGTTCGAGTTCCCGGGCTCCTGCGCGGGCTGCGGCGAAACACCCTACGTGAAGCTGCTGTCGCAGCTGTTCGGCGACCGGCTGGTCGTTGCCAACGCCACCGGCTGCTCATCCATCTATGGCGGCAACCTGCCGACCACGCCGTGGAGCCAGAACGCCGAGGGCAAGGGGCCGGCCTGGTCGAACTCGCTGTTCGAGGACAACGCCGAGTTCGGGCTTGGCTTCCGCCTCACCGCCGACGCACAACTGGCCACCGCCGAGCGGCTGCTGAAGGAACTGGCCCCGCAGCTGGGCGAGGGCTACGTGCAGGAAATCCTGCTGGCGCCGCAGATCACGGAGTCCGAGATCCGCGCCCAGCGTGCCCTGGTCGCCGACCTGGAGGAAAAACTGCGTGCCATGGACTCGGAAACGGCGCGCCACCTGCTGTCGGTGTCCGATCAGCTGGTGCGCCGCAGCGTCTGGCTGGTCGGCGGTGACGGCTGGGCCTACGACATCGGCTCTGCGGGCCTCGACCACGTGCTGTCCATGGGACGCGACGTCAACATCCTGGTGCTGGATACCGAGGTGTATTCCAATACCGGCGGTCAGATGTCGAAAGTCCACACCGCTGGCAGCGGTGGCGAAATTTGCCACCGGCGGCAAGCGCGTCCCCAAGAAGGACCTCGCCCTGCAGGCGATCTCCTACGGCAACGTCTACGTCGCGCGGGTCGCCATGGGCGCCAATCCGCAGCAGACCCTGCTGGCCTTCCGCGAGGCCGAGGCCTATCCCGGCCCGTCGCTGATCCTGGCCTACAGCCACTGCATCGCGCATGGCATCAACATGCAGCACGGCCTGCTGCAGCAGCACCGCGCCGTGGCGAGTGGTTACTGGCCGCTGATGCGCTACAATCCGGAAGTCCGCAAGTCCGGGGAGAACCCCTTCGTACTCGACTCGCAGCGTCCGCGTATCGCCTTCAAGGACTATGCCTACCAGGAACTGCGCTACAAGATGCTCACCCGCACCAATCCCGAGGAGGCGGAGATCCTGATCAACGAGGCGCAGGAACAGGTCCACCAGAAGTGGCGCATGTACGAGCGCGCCGGCTTTCAGGGCAAGGAACGGCGCGGCGTCACCGACGTGCACCCGGACAGCGGCGGCGGCAGCTGAGCGAAACTGAATAACAGAGGATAACGCCATGGACCTGCGCACCACCTACATGGGGCTGGAACTGAAGAACCCGGTCGTCGCCTCCGCCTCGCCCCTGTCGGAGAAGCTCGACAACTTCAGGCGCATGGAGGATGCCGGCGCCGCGGCGGTGGTCATGTTTTCGCTGTTCGAGGAACAGATCAAGCACGAGAATGCGGCCATCGAGCACCTGATCACCTCGGGCAGCGAGAGCTATGCCGAGTCGCTGAGTTACTTTCCGGAGTTCGAGGACTACGAGACCGGGCCGGACGAATACCTGAACCTGCTGCGGCGTGCCACCGAGGCGGTGGACATCCCGGTCATCGGCAGCCTCAACGGCATCACCAACGAGGGCTGGGTGGACACCGCCCGCCTGATGCAGGATGCCGGCGCCAGCGGCATCGAACTGAACGCCTACTACATCCCCGCCAACCTCTACATGGACGGGCGCGAGGTCGAGCAGCGCTACCTGGATGTGCTCAAGGCGGTGAAGGCGGCGGTCTCCATCCCGGTGGCCATGAAACTCAGCCCCTTCTTCAGCGCCACCGGCAACATGGCGCGGCAATTCGACGAGGCCGGCGCCGACGCGCTGGTGCTGTTCAACCGCTTCTACCAGCCGGACCTGGACCTGGACGAAATGGAGGTCATCACCGACCTGAAACTCAGCACGCCCGCCGAGATCCGCCTGCCGCTGCTGTGGATCGGCGTGCTGCACGGCCGCATCAACGCCTCGCTCGCCGCCACCACCGGCGTGCACAGCCCGCTGGAACTCATCAAGTACCTGCTGGCCGGCGCGGATGCCGTCATGACCACCTCCGGCATGCTGCGCAACGGCATCGGCTTTCTCACGCACCCTGGTGGACAGGCCTGCAGGACTGGATGGAGGCAAGGCAGTACGATTCCGTGGCCCAGCTGAAGAGGCTCCATGAGCCAGGTCAACTGCCTCAATCCCGGCGCCTTCGAGCGCGCCAACTACATCAAGATCCTGGAAAACTACAAGGCGCAATACGAGTAGCGTATGCTGCTAGTGCTCTTTCAACCTGATAATAACCGGTGCTGAACGACATTACGTTGGGCACCCAATTTATTTAATCGCCACGGAAGCACACGGAAAAACACGGAAGAATAAATACCATAAAATACTTTTTTGCGTGTAATCCCGTGTAATCCCGTGTGCTTCCGTGGCTATCCTGTCCGTCTTTATTAGATTGAGGCAGTACTAGCGGCCGGCAAGCCTTCAAGGGCTGTCGCTGTTGCCCCGGTGCAGTTCGCGTTCTATTTCCAGCACGACCCCGGTCATCTTCAGAATACTGTCCGGGTTGAGTGAAATGGACTCGATCCCCTGTTGCACCAGCCAGCGGGTAACCTCCGGAAAATCGGAGGGCGCCTGCCCGCAGATACCGACAAACTTGCCGGCTGCCTGGCAGGCCTTGATGGCCATCCCCATCAGGGCAGTGACGGCCTCGTTGCGTTCGTCATAACCGCTCAGCAACCCGGAGTCGCGGTCCACACCGAGCGTCAGCTGGGTCAGGTCGTTGGAACCGATGGAGAAACCGTCACAGTGTTCGAGAAACTGGCTGGCGAGTAGCGCATTGGCCGGGATCTCGCACATCAGCTTGATCTTCAGTCCGTTTTCTCCCCGCCGCAGGCCCTGCCGTGACATCACCTCCAGTACCTGCTGTACTTCCCCGACCGTGCGGGCAAAGGGAATCATCAATTCCAGGTTATCGAGCCCCATTTCCTCACGCACCTTCTTCATGGCGGCGCATTCCAGTGCAAAACACTCTGCAAAGGCATCCGAGTGATAGCGGCTGGCACCGCGAAAGCCGATCATGGGGTTTTCCTCGCGCGGCTCGAAACCTTCACCGCCGAGCAGGGCGGCGTATTCATTTGACTTGAAATCGCTGAGGCGAGCGGTCACCGGTTTTGGATAGAAGGCCGCGGCAATGGTGCCGACGCCCTCGGCCAGCCGGTTGATGTAGAAATCGCGTGGACTGGCATAACCTGCGGAGCGGCTGGCAATCTGTTGCTGGATATCCTCGTCCAGGCGGGTGTGTTCCAGGATGGCACGCGGGTGAATGCCGATGCTGTTGTTGATGATGAATTCCAGTCGCGCCAGACCGACGCCGTCATTCGGGAAGGCCGCAAATTCCAGCGCCTGCACCGGGTTGCCGACGATCAGCATAATGCGGGTTTGCGGGCGCTGCAGTCCGCCCAGGTCAACCCGTTCACTGGAGTAGGGCAGCAGGCCCTCATAGACAAAACCGGTATCCCCCTCGACACAGGAGACCGTGACCTCCTGGCCGTCCGGGATGTCATGGGTGGCGTCAACGCTGCCGACCACGGCCGGGATACCGAGTTCGCGTGCTACGATCGCCGCATGGCAGACACGGCCGCCACGATTGGTGACAATGGCGCTGGCGATCTTCATGACCGGTTCCCAGTCCGGGTCGGTAATATCGGTGACCAGCACCTCGCCCGGCAGCAGGTCATGCATGTGTGCCGCTTCGAGGATAATGCGTGCCCGCCCGGCACCCACCTTGGCGCCGACACTCTTGCCCTGTGTCAGTACCTTGCCGCGTTCCTTGATGCTGTAGATCTCCTGGAAGGCATCGCTGCGCATCGAGTGCACGGTTTCCGGGCGCGCCTGCACGATAAACAGTTCACCGCTGATGCCGTCCTTTGCCCATTCAATATCCATGGGGCGCGGCTTGCCGGCATGTGCGGAATAGTGACGCTCGATGATGGTGGCGTAGCGCGCCAGCTGCAGCACCTCGTCATCGCTGATCGAGAAGCGTTGCTGTTCCGACTTTTTCACCGCGACGTTGCGGGTGGCCTCGGCCGTGACCGGATCCTTTGTGTAGATCATCTTGATGGCCTTTTCACCGAGGTGGCGACGGATAATGGGCCGCTTTTCCTGTTCCAGGGTCGGCTTGAACACCAGGAACTCGTCCGGATTGACCGCGCCCTGTACGACATTCTCGCCCAGGCCGTAGGCCGAGGTGACCATGACCACGTCGCGGAAACCGCTCTCCGTGTCGAGGGTAAACATCACACCCGAGGCACCAAGGTCGGAACGCACCATCTTCTGCACTCCGATGGACAGCGCAATGCTCATGTGCTCAAAGCCCTTGTCGACACGGTAATGAATGGCGCGGTCCGTGAACAGCGAGGCCAGCACCCGCTTGCAGGTACGCAGCAGGTGCTCCGTGCCGCAGATATTCAGATAGGTCTCCTGCTGGCCGGCAAAGGAGGCATCCGGCAGGTCTTCGGCGGTTGCCGAACTGCGCACGGCAACATCGGTATCAACGCCGTATTCTGCGGTCATCTCCGCGTAGGCAGCGGTAATCTCGCTGACCAGCTGTGGCGGCAGTTCCGCGTCGACGATCCAGCCGCGTATCTGCGCGCCGGTTTTGGCCAGCGCATCGACATCATCGACATCCAGCTGTGCCAGCGCCTGCTGAATGGGTGCCTCCAGTTGGTTGTGTGTCAGGTAGTCGCGATAGGCCTGTGCCGTGGTGGCAAAGCCGTTGGGAACCCTGACGCCTTCACCCGACAGGGCCTGGTACATCTCCCCCAGTGAGGCATTCTTGCCGCCGACCAGCGACACGTCGTCGATGCCGAGCTCCCGAAAACGGCGTACGTACTCGAACTGCTGCATTGGTCTGCCCCCCGGGTGTATTTAGAAAATACAGAAAAAAGTCATTTGCAGGTTGGGCTGAGGTACGAAGCCCAGCCTGCGGAGCACTGCCTCAATCTGATAAAGACGGACAGGATTGCCACGAAAACACACGGAAAACACGGAAGAATAAAAACCATAAAATACTTTTTTCCGTGTAATTCCGTGTGCTTCCGTGGCCAGTAAAAAAATTTGGTGCCCAGTTTAACTACAGTTCAGCATACCGTTGGTATCAGGCGGGAAGAGCACTAGTTATCCATCAAGACGCGCTCGTCGTACTCGGATTCAAAGAACAGCTTGTGCTTGGCCTCTTCCTTGGCGAGGCCCTGCAGGACTTCCTTCAGATGGCCCTCCGGAACCTTTGCGGCCATGTCGCTGTACAGCTGGAAGGCAGCACGTTCACGTTTCATGGCGACGATCAGGGCGTCCTGGTAGGAGATGTTGGCGCTGGCGCCGACCTCGACAAGGTAGTCGGAGATCTTCAGGTCCAGCACCTGCTGTTCCGGTGTCAGCTCGTGGTCACCGGCCTTTACCGCCAGCAGTCGTTGCTTGTGGCTTTGTTCCTCTGCGGAGAAATCCAGCAGGATATCTTTCATGCCGGCCTTTTCGGCGCGGCCGGCCAGCTCCGCGTAGAAGTCAGCGGCCTGCTGTTCCTGGTCAATGGCATAGTCGAGTATTTCATCCACGCTGTTCATGTCAGTTCACCTCCTCGTCTGTATGCATCCGGGTATCCGGGTTCAGGAACCGGTCGATGCCGCGCGCGGCATGATGGCCGTCCTCGATGGCGCTGATGGCATCGGCGGTGCGATTGGCGACGTCACCGCCGGCGAAAATCTTCGCCAGCGATGTGTGCTGGTATTCACCCGGCGTGAATTTGCCCCACTCGATGGCCAGCTGGTCCTGTATCTCCTTTGACAGGAAGTCGAGGTCGCTGCTTTGGCCGATGGCCGAGACGATGCAGTCGTAAGTTTCTACATGCATCCTGTCTTCCTGCAGCACCGGGCGTGGCCGGCCGCCTTTCGGGTCCTGCACCATTTCGGCTTCTCCCCACTTGATCGCAACCTGTTGCGGGCTGTCCGCCGCAATGATTTCAACCGGGATCGCCTGGGTGACGATGCGGCAGCCTTCTTCCTGTGACTCGTTTATTTCCTCGACATCCGCCGGCATGTCGGCGATCCGACGGCGGTAGAGGATGGTGACAGCGGCGCCGAGACGCCGCGCGACCCGTGCTGCGTCCATGGCAACGTTGCCGCCGCCGATGACGGCAACCTTGTGGCCGATGCCCGGGTCGCGACCGCTGGCGACATCGGCAAGCACCTGCAGGCCGGACAGCACGCGCGGATGGTCCTCGCCCTGGATGCGCATGCTGGAGGGCACCGACAGGCCGGTGGACAGGAACAGGGCATCGTAGTCCTGCAGCAGTTCTTCGAAGGCGATGTCCTTGCCGACACGTGTGTTGTAGCGGATGTCCACACCGAGTGACACGATGTAATTGATGTCCTTGTCGAGATCCGCGTCCGGCAGGCGGTAGCTGGGCACGCCGTAGCGCAGCATGCCGCCGGCGCTTTCCTGCGCCTCGAACACCGTCACCGCGTGGCCTTGCTTGCGCAGGTAATAGGCGGCACTCAGACCACCGGGGCCGGCGCCGATGATGGCGATGCGGCGGCCACTGTGTCCGCTCTGGTCGGCAAGTATGCGCGCATAGTCCTGCGGCTGGATCTGGTCGACGATGAAACGTTTCAGCCAGCGAATGGCGATCGGTTCTCCCTGGATGCCAACCGGGCACACCGACTCGCAGCGGCGCGTGCAGATGCGCCCGCAGGTGGCGGGGAAGGGATTGGTGCGGTACATCAGCTGCAGACCCTTCTCGTAATCGCGGTCACGGATGCTGCGGATGTAGTCGGGAACGTCCATGTGCGCCGGGCAGGTGGCGACGCAGATGCCGCATTCGATGCAGCGGTCGGCTTCCAGCAGCGCCTGTGACTCGCTGTAGCCCAGCACCACTTCATCGAATGACTGTACGCTCTCTGCCGGTGGCCGCATCTCCATGTCGATGCGTTTGGGCGGGTAGAGATGGTAGCCTTCCGCGCGGCGGTAGCCCAGCGGATTCTCCTGCCAGGTGGTGTGTTCAACGCCCGCGGTGAAGTGATACGTGGTTGGGTCGCTGGTGATCCAGGTGTACTCGTTGCTCATGCGCAGGGAACCGGCGGGACACATATCGACGCACAGGGCGCACCAGCAGCAGCGGCCATAGTCGAAGCGCGGGCGCAAGCCACTGTCGCCACTGCGACCTTCGTATGCCTCGACCCGGACCATATCGATCGCGTCGTTCTGGCAGATCTTGTGGCAGGTGCCGCAGCCGATGCATTCCTCGCTGATATTGATGTGAAAGCCGCGATAGGCGGCCGCACCGGGGCGCTCCTGGATCGGACGGATGGAGGTATAGGGTTTCTCGAAGGCGCGTTGCCAGACATAGAACGGGGATAGCAGGTCTTTCAGGCTCATGATATTTACTGCTTACCTCTCAATCTCGGGCGGATAGGTGTGCAGCGATACCATCAGGCCGGCGATGTCCGCGATGTTGGTGCCGACCGCGAGGCGCTCCATCAATGCGATGGCATGGGTGTAGCTCGGACCGCGCACGTGCACGCGGCGCACGATCTCGGTGCCGTCGGTAACCATGTAGTAGCCGTATTCGCCGCGGGTGCACTCGGCCTTGACGTAGGTCTCGCCGGCCGGCACCTTCCAGTGCAGCAAGTTCGGCATGTCTGCCTGGAACGGACCGTCCGACGGTGCGCCGGCAATTACCTGGCGGATCAGGTTGATGCTCTGGCGGGTTTCCTGCAAACGCAGCCAGGCGCGTTCGTAGGCATCGCCGGCACTGCCGCTGATGACGCTGAAATCGAGCTGGTCGTACACCAGGTAGGGTTCGTCCTTGCGCAGGTCGCGGCGGAAACCGCTGGCGCGCGCATTCGGACCGACCACACCGTACGGATCTACCAGTTCCGGGGTAATCACGCCGAGGCCCCTGGCGCGCGCCTTGAACACCACGTTGTTGTACATCACGCGCTCGACCTGGTCGAGCAGCTTGTCGGTGTTGTTCATCAGCTCGAGGATGCGTTGCTCGAATCCAGCCGGCAGTCCGGCGCGTACGCCGCCGGGCACCATGTACATGTGGTAGATGCGCGCGCCCGTCATTTCCTCGAACAGATCCAGCACGTAGTCGCGGTAGGTGAGCGTCCAGTTGGCCACGGTGTACTGGCCGAAGGCGCCGCCCTGGCCGCCGATCCACATCAGGAAACTGGCGAGGCGCATCATTTCGAGGTTCAGCGTGCGCAGCCACTGCGCGCGCGGCGGTGACTCGACGCCGCTGATCGCCTCGATCGCGGCCGCGTACAGGTATTCGTTGAAGGCCGGTTCGGGAACCGCGATGCGGCACACCACGGTGAAGTTCTGGATAAAGTTGCGCTGCTCCATCAGCTTCTCGAAGCCGCGGTGCAGGTAACCGACGTGGGTCTTGCACTCGATGATGGTGTCGCCGTCCAGTGTCAGTTCCAGCGACATGTTGCCGGTGATGCCGGGATGCTGCGGACCCTGCCACAGCTTGACGTATTTACCCGATGACAGGTCGACCGGTTCGGGCTGGGCGAAGTCCAGCGCGGCGGAATGGCCGGTTGATAACGTCATGACTTATCCCCTCCACGATTCGGATAGAGCTGCACCTTCATATGGTCGCGCGGCACCAGGCTGACGCGGCCCTCGCGGTGACCGAAGCGTTCCGCGCTGTATTTCGCGGTGTCGAAATCACGCCGCATCGGCGGCATTGCGTCCCAGCCTTCGAGGCAGAAATTCTCCTCGAGTCGCGGGCTGCCGGGAAAGTGGATGCCGTACATCTCGCGCAGTTCGCGCTGGTAGGTCCAGGCCTGCGCCCACAGCGTATGGATGGAAGTCATCTCGGCGTTGTCGCGGTCGATGTCGATGTGTACGCCGAGGTTCTGTTTGCTGTCGTAGTTGTGCAGCATGTACACCAGCCTGAAAATGCCGTCCTCGATCCAGTCGGTGCAGGCGATGAAATTCAGGTGGGTGAAGCCCTCGCGGTCGCGCAGTTCACGGATCAGCCGTTCGCCGTTTTCCTTGCTCACTTTCAGCGTGGTGATCGCCGGAAGGCGCTCGGTGATCTCCGTGACACCGAAATCGCGCACCAGTCTGTCCAGCAGTTCACTCATAATTGTATTTCCGGGCTCGATCGTGTGTCATGGGATTACCAGTTGTAATCCGGCATGTTCCAGTCCTTGATGACCTTCTTCTGGTTGGCCTTGTATTCGTCGAAGTGTTCGATATAGCGGTTGGCGCCGTCACACTTGCCCGCCTTGATGTCATCCTGCAGTTCCAGGATGGCGCCGAGCAGCGCTTCCGGCCGCGGCATGCAGCCGGTGACGTACAGGTCCACCGGCAGGTACAGGTCGAACTGGTTGATGGTGTTGTAGCTGTCGAAGTACATGCCGCCGTTGGCCGGACAGCTGCCGAGCGCGATGATGAATTTCGGCCCCTGCATCTGCTCGTAGCTGCGCACGATGCGCTTCAGCGTTTTTACCGAGACGTAGCCGCCGATGATGAACAGCGACGACTGCCGCGGCGTCGGCCGGCCGGCAACACCGAAGCGGCTGGCGTCGAAGCGCGCCGTCATCAGCGGGCGCAGCTCGATCGAGCAGCAGCCGGTGCCGAAGGCCAGGATCCACAGCGAATTCGCCCGCGCCCAGTTGGCGAAATCCTCCACCGCCTTGATCGGGTAGGGTTCATAGGCGCGCGGCCGCGCATTGGAGAACAGCTGCCGGTCCTCGACGGATAAGCCGGCATTTTCCAGGGTTGCTTCGGTGCTCAGGTCTTTTGTCATGGTCAGGTCCTCACGCTCGGCATGTCGCGCCGCGTTTTCAGGGTGCGATTACCATCTGTACATACACTATAGACGCGATGCCGATGAGTGTCGGGTACTTGAAGAAGAAGCGGATCGACTGGTCGACGCGGAAGCGCGGAAACGCCACACCGACGACCACTGCAACCATGTAGATTGCCAGGGTTTTGATCATCAATTCGATCCAGCCGGTGGCGCCGCCGAAAAACAGGTTCATGAACAGGATCAGCTTGGTGGCCCCGAACAAGGCGCGGTTGGTCTGCAGCATCGACAGGAAGGCGCTGTGGAACTCGGTCGGCGGGCCAATCGGTATCTCCTGCGGCGCCAGGAAGATGTCGAAGGGCGAATAGCCGGTCATGCCGAGAAATGCCAGCATCGCGGCCAGCGTCGCCACCCAGTTGGTGAACAGCGTCCAGTGCTGCCAGCCGCCCTGCTGCGCGGCCACGATCTCGGTGATCGACAGGGTGTCGTACTGGATGACGATGGAGATCACTGCCAGCGCGAAGGGCACCTCGTAGGCGGTCATTTGCGACAGGCCGCGGGCGATGCCGATGGCGCTGTAGGGATGGCCGCTTTCGCCGGCGCCCAGCGCCATGCCGAGCTGGCCGAAGAACATGAAGTAGATCACCAGGAACAGGTCGCCGGCGTAGCTGAAATTCGCGAAGGTGTCGCTGCCGTAGATCACCGGTATGAAGGCCAGCGTACCGACGCCGCCGGCGAGGCGGAACACCGGCCCGAGGTAGAACATGATGCCGTGACTGACGGCGGTGCGCTTCACCAGCGTTTTCAGGATATTGATAAACGGTTGCCGGTAGGGAATGCCGATGCGGCCCTGCACCTTGGCGATGGTGCGTTCGATGAAGGCACCCACGAGCAGTCCGTAGACGGCCACGATCAGCAGTGTCAGGCTGAAATTACCGATTCTGCCAAGCCATTCCGCAATCACAGCTGCAGTCCTCCATTCACCAGGTACAGCGCCACCAGATACATCACGATATGCAGTGCATAGGTCTGGCCGTTGCCGTTATAGAAAATCCGCAAGGACGCGGCCAGGGAATGGCTCCACTCGACAACGGACTTCCAGAAAGCGGTGGCGCGCGGCCGCACCAGGATGCCGAGGGCCCGGTCGTAGTGCGCGAAGAAGTTGTAGGCGAAATGCGTGTCTTCCGGGCGATGCGGACGCTCCGCGGCAAACACGATGTTGAACTGCCCGACTTTCTGGATCTTCAGGGTCAGCGTCATCAGCAGCAGGAATAGCAGCGGCACCATCCACACGCCGGCGACGACGCCCATGATCATGGGTGCGTTCCAGTAGCCGAGATGGGTCTGCAGCGAGAGGCCGTCCCACACCAGGTTGCCGGCCAGCCACGGGCTGATGGCCGACGACAGCGGCTCGAGCAGCAGTTTCGGCTAGGCGGAAAACACCATGATGATGCCGATCAGCACGAACTGTGGAATCAGCAGGATCGCCGGCGCCTCGCGCAGTTGTGCATGCTCCAGCTTGCGCTGGCCGAGAAAGACGGTGTGCAGCAGCCGGAACATATAAAGGAAGGCGACGGCGCTGGAGAAGAACGCCAGTGCGGCCAGCCAGTACCAGCCCTTTTCCATGATGGCGTTGAACAGCAGCCACTTGCCGCCGAAACCGGTCAGCGGCGGCACGCCGGACATGGCGATGATGGCGATCATGGTGGCGACGAAGGTGAACGGCATGTTCTTGATCAGTCCACCCATCTTGTACATGAAGCGCTGGTTGGTGCGCAGTACCACGCCGGCGACGGCGAGGAACAGGATGCCCTTGAAGAGGAAGTGGTTCACCGTCAGGTACAGTGCGGAGACCCAGCCGAGGTGGCTCATCAGCGCGATGCCGGTGACGATATAGCCGAGCTGCCCCATGCTGGAGTAGGCGAGCAGTTTTTTGATGTCTTCCTGGAACACGGCCATCAGCGCGCCGAAGGTCGCGGTAAGCATGCCGATCCAGCCGAGCACGTAGGCCGGGTCGAGGCCGATGTCGGAACGCACGCCGAGCTGTGCGGCAATCAGCAGCAGGCCAAAGATGGCGGCCTTGCTGACCACGGCGGAGAGCAAGGCGCTGAAGTCGTCGTCGGCCTCCGCGTAGGCGCCCGGCACCCAGATATGCACGCCGAGCGCGCCGGTCTTGATGAGGAAGCCGGCCGCCAGCAGGCTGAATACCAGGCCGGTGGACGCACCCGTGCCTCCGAGTGCGGCCAGTTCAAGACTGCCGGTGGCCGCATAGGCGATGGCGAAACCGGCAAGGATGCAATAGGCCGCACCCAGCGAGAACAGCAGGTAGGTCAGTGAGGGCTTGACGCCGTTACGGCCGAGGGTGATCAGCAGGTAGGAGCTCACTGTCATCAGTTCCCAGCTGAAGAAGAACGCCAGGCTGGTGTGTGCGCACAACAGTGTCGCCAGCGACAGCAGCAGGATGGTCAGCAGCGGGTAGAAGCCCTTGCGGGCATCGCCCCGGTACTGGGTCGCGAGGCTCACCAGCACGCCGCCGCCGACCAGGATGAAGCCAAAGATACGGTTCAGGCCTTCGAGATCCAGCGTCAGCCAGGCGCCGCCCGCGGCCACTATCACCAGCATCAGCAGGCTCTTCAGGCGGCCCGGCAGGCCGTCCAGCAGCCACAGTGCGGCACCGGCCAGCAGCGGCAGGAACATGACCAGGGTGTCGCTCTCGAGTTGCATGGCCATGGCATAGCCGGTGGCAAACAGCAGCAGGGCGGCCACGGCAACGGGCGCCAGTTTCCAGCGGCTGATGCGCCTCGGGGGCATCGGTTTTCCGGGCCTCCAGCGCCTGCGTAAACCAGCGGAACAGGTAGGCGGCTTCCAGCAGCGAGCCCAGCAGGATCACGGCAATCCAGCCGTACAGGCCACCCGTGGCGAGTTCCATGACCAGCACCCACTTGGCCCAGAAGCCGGGGAAAGGTGGCAGACCGACCAGGGCGGTCAGCAGGATACCGAACACCAGTAACAGCAGGGGCCGCCCGGCGAGCACCGACCAGTCCCGGGTAGTCTTGCGATTGACCACGTCCGCCAGCCAGAACAGCCCGGCCTTGGCCAGCAGATGATTGATGAACAGGCCGCCCACGATCAGCGGCAACAGTGACTCGCTGCCAAGCTGTGCCGTCGCGGCCAGCGCCAGTGTCAGCAGGCCCATCTGGCCGATGGAGGAATAGCCGAGCAGGCGTTTGGCGTTGTCCTGCTTCAGGCCGATCAGGTTGGAGACCAGGAAGGTTGCGCCGCCGACCACGGCGATGCTCGTCAGGTAGTCATCCAGCAGCGGCAGTGTCTTGAACAACGCGAACAACACGCCGGCGGAGACGCCGACAGAGATCAGCGCGGCGATGCCGCCGGGTGCCGTCTCGTAGACGTCCAGTCCCCAGCCGTTGGCGGGGTAGGGTTTGAGCTCGATCAGCAGGCTGGTGAGCAGCAACAGGGTCGCGATGAAGCCGATCGGGCCACTGATCAGCTCGCGCTGTGCCACCATGCCGTCAATGTTCAGCGTACCGGTGAGGTAATACAGGAAGATCGTGCCCAGCAGGAAGAAGGCCGAGGCCACCGAGGTCGCGACGATGTATTTGAAGCCGGCAGCGAGCACCGCGCCGCTGCGCTCCATGCCGATCAGGGCGTAGGTGGCGATCGAGGTAATCTCGATAAAAATGAACAGGTTGAACAGGTCGCGGGTCATCACCATGCCGTTGATGCCCATCACCATGATGAGGTAGAGCAACAGCGCGGAGGCATGCTGCCGCAGTGACGGCAGCCAGTGCAGGGCGCCCAGCAGCGCGATGCTGTTGACTGCAAGCACAAAGCCGCCTTCATACAGGCCGAAGCGCAGGTTGATGGAAAACGGCGGCGCAATGCCCGCGGTTTCGATCTCGATGGCGGCTGCGCCGTTCAGGATCGCCAGCAGGTTGATGCCGGCAATGGCGACCATGCCGGCGAGGGCCGCGAGGAACAGCAGGATGGCCGAGCCGCGGTGTGCACGGTCAAACAGTGGTATCAGGAAGCCCGCACCGAGCGCGATCACGTAGATACCCAGCGGCCGCAACAGTACCTCTGTCATCAGCGCGTTTACCATTTCGACTCCGTGAACTCGTCAATCATCAGCGTCCTGCGTGCCCTGTACATGCGTACCGCGAAGGACAGCATCACGGCGGTAACGCCAAGGCCGATGACGATGGCGGTCAGCACCAGCGCGGACGGCACCGGGTCGACGACGCGGCTGACGGCTTCGGCCATGGGCACGGCGTCGTTGATGATGGGGGCGGTGCCGCCGGTGACATAACCGATGGATACCATCACCATGTGAATGCCGGTATCCAGCAGCGAGAAGCCGATGATCATGCGAATGATATTGCGTTGCGTCAGTATGCCCCACAGCCCGATCAGGACCAGGCCGAGGCCGCTGCACAGCACGATCAGTGAAATCTGCATGTCGGCGAGGACACTCATAACGGTCCCGTGTCCTCCTTGCGGAAGCGGTCGAGTACCGCGCTGAGTTCGAAGCCTACCTTGATGCCGACGAACACATAAATCAGCGGTATGGCACCGGCGCTGAACAGACTGCCGTAGGTGCCGAGGCCCATGATGCGGTTGTCGAGGAAACCGCCTGCCAGCAGCACGCCGAGCACGCCGATGACCACGTAGCTGAAGCCGGAGAGCGATTCGGTCATGGCGATCATCAGGCGGCTGATGTGTGATTCGGGCAGGGCCAGCAACAGGAACATGGTGCCGGAGGCGATGATGGCACCGCCCTGGAACCCGCCGCCGGGCGACAGGTGGCCGTTCAGGAATACGTAGATGCCGAACAGGATGACCATCGGTAGCAGCAGCTGGGTGGCGGTTTCGACGATTTCACTGGCGGGCTTGCGCGCGCCCGCGGTTTCCTCGGCGCGGTCGCCTTTTTCAAGATCTTCGTCATCGTCCGTGCGCCGGGTGCGGCGCAACAGCAGGCCGACACCGGCAGCGGAGATGAACAGCACGGTGACCTCGCCCAGGGTATCCAGGCCGCGGTAGGTGACCACCACGGCAGTCACCAGGTTGGCGGCGCCGAGTTCCGATGGCCCCTGCTCGGCGTAGTAGTGGCCCAGTGGTGACAGCGAGGTTTTCTCGCTGTAGTTGGCCGCGAGCTCGAGAAAGATGATCGCCAGCATGACCAGCACCAGCAGGATGACGATGCGCTTGATCATACGGTCTCGCTACCCGGCAGCGGCGTTGCACGGTTCATTCCGCTTGCTCCCGGGTGTCTTCGTTCGCGGTGACCTCCAGCTGGTCGATCACGGTGGACTCGGTCTCTGCGGTGCCGATGGCATGGGCGGCGCGTGCCAGGGCGTGCGAGGACACCGGGTTGGTAAGCATCACGAAGAAGATCAGGATGATCAGTTTGAAGGTCCAGGCCGGGTGCAGGAAGGCCAGACCGATCAGGATCAGGATGGTGCCCAGGGTGGTGGCCTTGGTGCCGGTCTGGATACGGTTATAGGTGTCCGGCATGCGCAGCACGCCGAGACCCGCCGAGAACAGGAATACCGAGCCACCCAGCAGGAACAGGCTGCCGATCAACTCGCCCATGGCTCAGTCCTTGCCCCGCGTCTTGCGGATGGCATAAAGAAAGATCATGGTCGACAGGCCCGAGCCGATCGAGGCCTCGGTCATGGCAACGTCGGGCGCCGCCAGCACCACGTAGACCACGGCAGCGAACAGGCTGGCGAGGCCGGCGCTGATCACCGCGCTGACCAGGCTGTCGAGCTGCACGGCGAGCAGGCCGCTGATGAGGATGCCGCCACAGAGCAGCAGTGTGAGTAATACGATCATATTCAGTGAATTACCTGTGCGACTAGATGCCTTTTTCGAGGAAACGGGCAACCGCGAGCACGCCGAGGAAACTCAGCAGGCCGTAGACCAGGGCGACATCGAGGTAGATATAGCGGTTGCCGATGTGTGCCAGCAGCGCGATCACCGCGATGGCGACGATGGTCAGCAGGTCGACGGCGACCACCCGGTCGACCGTGTCGGGGCCGATGACCAGACGGATGATGCCGAACACGATGCTGAAGAAGATCAGCACGAAAGCGATGTTCAGGGCGATCTCAGCCATAGATCACCTTCAGGTATTTCTCGAAGCGCCCGGCGATCGCCTGCGTGGCCGCGACCGGGTCCGTCGCGGTGACGTTGATCCAGTGGATGAACAGCGAATCGCCCTGCATGTCCACGACCAGGGTGCCCGGGGTCAGCGTGATGGAATTCGCCAGTGCCAGGCGGCCGATGGGCGACTCCAGGCGGGTCTTGATCTCGACGATGCCGGGGTGGATGTCGATGTGCCGGCTGAACACATAGCCGCATCACGTTAAGGTTGGCCTTCACCAGTTCGTGGAGAAACACGCCCAGGTAAAGCAGGTAATTGTAGATCACCCGCGGCGACCAGCGGATCACGCTATAGACGCGCGAATAGGCGGCGAACGCCAGCGCGATGGCCGCGGTGATCACCACGCCGGTGAGCACGGTGTCGGTGGCCAGCGTGCCGTTGGCAATCAGCCAGATCAGCAGCAAGCGTCAACCAGAGGTTGAGGAATTGCAGGGGCAGGTTTATCGAGGGTGACAGCATTGCGGCGCAAGTCTACTCTGCTGCCTGTTCAAGTAAAAGTGGGGGAATGTTACGTTTTTATTAACTTCATCGGGGGTGACGCGGCACCGTGATGGGGCGGACAGGCTGCACACAGAGAGTGTGGGACTTTTTATCGAGGCCTTTGATAAACTGCTGGACGTAGTCGAGCAGCAGCGTAACCCCGTTACCGGGGAACCACCACAGCCAGCGGCGGGTAGTCGGGGTTGTCACCGATCAAGCCATAACGGTGTGCCTGTCTACCCGCGCTGCTGCGACAGCACCGGAATAAAACAGCCGCGGAACCATGCCATTGACTGACAACGCCACCATGAGTTACCAGATCCGTCCCGGCAACCGCTACCCGGAGGGCGCCACCGCGGTTGCGGACGGTGTCAATTTCTCCATCTACAGCCGGCATGCCACGCATGTCGAGTTGCTGCTGTTTGCTGCCGCGGACAGTGTCGAGCCCTTTCAGATTATTCCCCTGGAAGCGCGGCTGCAGCGGATGTTTTTTTTCTGGAGCGTGCTGGTGGTGGACCTGCCGGCGGGTACCCACTATGCGTGGCGTATCGACGGGCCGGATGACCTGCATCAGTCCGGATTTCGTTTTGACCGCGAGAAGGTACTGCTGGATCCCTGGGCGCGCGGCGTGACCGACACGCTGTGGCAACGCGCCGCGGCGGAGGCGCCCGGCAGCAACATGGCCACCTCCATGCGTGGCGTGGTGCAGTCCGGCGAGTATGACTGGGAGGATGATGAACCACTGGGTTGTATCCGTCCGGAAAAAACCATTATCTATGAAATGCATGTCGGTGGTTTTACCCGGCATCCGAGTGCCGGCGCCAGCCGGCCGGGGACCTTCCTCGGTGTCATCGAGAAGATCCCCTACCTGATGGAACTGGGCGTGACCCATGTCGAACTGCTGCCTGTCATGGCCTTTGATGAACAGGACGTACCCGCCGGGCGTGGCGGAACTGGGTCTGCGCAATTACTGGGGATACAGCACCCACAGTTATTTCAGTCCGCACCCCGGTTATTGTGTCTCGCCACATGCCGGTGCCCATGTCCACGAGTTCCGGGACATGGTGAAGGCGCTGCATGAGGCCGGCATCGGCGTCATTCTCGACGTGGTCTTTAACCATACGGCCGAAGGCGGGGCAGGTGGCCCGGTCATCAATTTCAAGGGCATCGGCAACGAGACCTTCTACCACCTGGATCCCGCAGGATCGCGCGATCTACCGTGATTACACCGGTTGCGGCAACACCTTCAACTGCAATCATCCGCTGGTGGCGAAGTTCATACTGGAATGTCTCGAGTACTGGGTGCGCGAGATGCATGTGGATGGTTTCCGTTTTGATCTGGCCAGCGTGCTGTCGCGCGGCGAGAATGGTCGAGCCGCTGTACCATGCGCCGGTGTTGTGGAATATCGAGTTTTCCAATGTGCTCAGTGAAACGCGCATTATCGCCGAGGCCTGGGATGCGGCAGGTCTTTACCAGGTCGGTGATTTCCCCGGTTTTCGCTGGGCCGAGTGGAACGGGCGTTACCGGGATGTGGTGCGCCGCTTTGTGCGCGGCGACAAGGGTATGCACAGCGAACTGGCGCGGCGTTTCAGCGGCAGCAGTGATCTCTACCAGGATGATGACCGGCTGCCGATCAACAGCATCAATTTCATCAACTGCCATGATGGCTTCACCCTGCATGACCTGGTGAGCTTTAACGAAAAACACAATGAGGGCAACGGCGAGCAGAACCGCGATGGCAACAACAACGTCCTCAGCTGGAACTGCGGCACTGAGGGCGAAACCGATGACGGCGATATCATCGGGTTGCGGCGCAGGCAGGCGAAGAACTTCATGGCGATCCTGTTGCTCAGCCAGGGAATACCCATGATCAATGCCGGTGACGAGGTGCTGCGAACCCAGCATGGCAATAACAATGTCTGGTGCCAGAACAATGAACTCGGCTGGTTTGACTGGACGCTGCTGGAGACAAACAGCGAGATGCTGCGCTTTACGCGGCTGATGATTGCCTTTCGCAAGCGCCATGCCTGCCTCATGCATGCGCGCTTCCTGAACGGACTGGAGCGCGAAGGCCACTGGTTCCCGGACATCACCTGGCATGGTGAACGCTTCAACCAGCCATCATGGGAGGATCACGATGCGCGGGTGCTGGCCTGTACGCTGGGTGCGGTTGAGTCCTGGGAGGAAGACCTGTTCGTGGTTATGAACATGCAGGCGAAGCAGCTGATCATGCCCTTGCCGCCGGTTACCGAGGGCGACTGGCACCTGGCCATCGATACCGCCGGGGAGTCCCCGCTGGATATCATCAGGCCTGTGAATCAGCCGCTGCAGTCAGCACCCACCTGCATGGTGCAGCCCCGCAGTGTGGTAGTGTTTGAACGCCGCTGAGACAAGCTCCTTATCCAGCCAACAGGCATTTTCAGCCGGTGGACCCTAAGGGGCAATCCGTTGTTCCAGAGAGGTACTGTCTGTGAATCTCAATAACTTCATCTTGAGCAATGCAATGCCCATCCGGATCGGGTTTTTCCCTGGCATGTTCGGTGTCATGGCACTATGGGAAATGATCAGCCCACGGCGCCGGTGTAGTGGTGGCCATGAATAGCAAGCGTCTGATGCGAATCGTTTTATTCCTGGGACTGTTTGCTGCAGTCACGCTGGCCATCATTTACCGTGACCAGTTCGACGCGGCAGCACTCGAGTCCCGGGTTCGGAATGCCGGGCCGGTAGCCCCGTTGCTGTTCATGCTGATTTACGCACTGGCTGCCGTGCTGTTTCTTCCCGGTTCAGTCCTTACACTGGCCGGCGGTGCCTTGTTCGGACCGGTACTGGGGACCTTCTATAACCTGACAGGCGCCACGCTGGGTGCCACCCTGGCCTTCCTGATTGCACGCTACCTGGCCGCAGACTGGGTCGCGAATAAAACAGGCGGGCGTGTGAAACAATTGGTCAATGGCGTCGAGGGTGAGGGCTGGCGTTTTGTTGCCTTCGTGCGGCTGGTGCCGTTGTTTCCGTTCAACTTGCTGAACTATGCCCTTGGGCTGACGCGCCTGCGGTTACTGCATTACATCCTGGCGACCTATGTGTTCATGCTGCCAGGTGCCATTGCCTACACCTACCTGGGCTATGCGGGCCGCGAAGCAATCGCTGGTGGCGAGGGCATGATCCAGAAAGGCCTGCTGGCACTGGCACTGCTGGCCGTAGTGGCCTTTCTGCCTCGCCTGATTGGCAACCTGCGCCGTGGCCCCATGATAGACATACCCGAGTTCAAGCAGCTGCTCGAGACCAAAAAGAATTTGCTGGTGCTTGATGTGCGCACTGCTGAAGACTTCGTCGGTGAACAGGGACATATCGAGGGTGCCGTGAATATCCCGGTCGAAGAACTGCAACAGCGCATGGATGAGATAGGTAAGCGCCTTGAACAACCGGTTGCGATTGTATGCCGTACCGACAAGCGCTCCGCGAAGGCGGCGTTGTTGCTGACGGAAGAGGGTTTCGCCGACGTGCACGTGGTGCGTGGTGGCATGACAAAGTGGATAGAGGCGGGCCTGCCGGTGATCTAGTCTGCAGGGGACAGCAGAGAACAGTTTAGAAGCGCCGCATTTTAGTGACCCGGAAGATTATGTTGCGCAGTGCCGTTTTTCTTCCTCAAGGGACCGGCGTGGAGCAGTGGAGCGAGCCCTGGCTGCCGGCTGCACTGCCCTGTGGTGGTTTTCTGGCAGTCGGACTGAGGAAGTAAACGTACCCGGTCTCGAACGGCTGTCAGCTGCAAATGATTGCAAGATTCAAACAGGAAAATCAACAGTCGTCTCCTAGCGTGATAATCTTGGATTATTGACCTGGAGGAGTACTCGTGATGCTGCGTATTTTTTCGATATTTGTGCTGGTCTCCATTGTGTCTGCCCCCGGGGTATACGCAGAAGAGGTGAAACTGAACTATGAGAACCTGACCCTGAATGCCAGCCTGGAAAAGCGGCAAGACTGGCCGGCAGGCCCGACCGTTCTGATTACTCACGGCACCCTCTCACACAACAAAAGCGAACTCATCAGCGTCTTGCAGCAACTGTTCCTGGAAAACGGGGTGAGCTCACTGGCGATCAATCTTGGCCTGGGCCTGAATGACCGCCATGGCCCCTACGAGTGCAGCACGCCCCATATCCACCAGCATGAAGATGCCTTGGGCGAGATCGGTGCCTGGCTTGGCTGGTTAAAAACGCAGGGCGTTGAACAAGTGGTTTTGCTGGGGCATTCTCGCGGGGGCAACCAGACCGCCTGGTTTGCGGCCGAGCAGGATGACCCGGTTATCAGCAAGGTGATCCTGATTGCTCCCCAGACCTGGAATGCGGAAGCTGAAGCCAGCAGCTATGAGAAAAGCTATGGTAAACCCCTGGCCCCAGTGCTGAAAAAATCACAATCCCTGGTTGCTACGGGTCACCCGGAAACCCTGATGGAACACACGGACTTCATCTACTGTGCGGATGCGGTTGTCAGTGCACAGGCGATGGTCTCCTATTACGCTCCAGATCCGCGCAAGGATACGCCCTATTTGTTGCCGAAGATAAATAAGCCGCTACTGGTATTTGCGGGGAGTGAAGACCAGAACGTCAGGGGGCTCGGCGAGACGCTGGCACCGCTGGCAGAGAGCGGTGCCATCGAACTGGAGGTGCTGGACGGTGCCGATCACTTCTTTCGCGACCTTTATGCGGAAGACCTGGTGGACCGTTCCGTTGAGTTCATCAATGACTAGGTGTCTTACCGGGTTGCCAGCCCCAGTTCATAGTAGGACTGCGCCAGCTTGTTGATGGCAATGGCGTAGGCAGCGGTGCGATAGTCGTTAATGTGCGGATTTTTCCGCAGCATCTCGAGGATGTCGCGAAATGCCATGCGCATGGTGTCGTCCAGGCCGGAGCGGATCAGGTCGAGTTCATTGGCGCCCCGCATGATTTCCCGGCGCAGCCTTTCCGGGACCTCTTTCTCGGTAAGCGCCTCCAGTGCGGCCAGGTAATTGGACCCGCGCAGTTCATCAAGACGGCGCTGCAGGCGCCCGAATCGCATGTGGGAGAGGTTGCGCGTCCATTCAAAATAGGAAACGGTTACACCGCCGGCATTGACGTAGATGTCGGGAAGGATGGCGATGCCGCGTTCCCGCAGGATTTCATCGGCCTGGTAGGTGACCGGTCCGTTGGCGGCCTCGACGATCAGCTTTGCCTGGATGCGCATGGCGTTACCCGCATGTATCCGGGATTCAAGCGCGGCGGGGATCAGGATATCGCACTCCATCTCCAGGGCCTGTTCTCCATGCGGTGCTGTAGCTGCCACCAGGAAAGCCCTTCAGACCACCGGTTTCCGCCAGGTATTGCCTGACGTCGTGCACGTTGAGGCCGTCTGTCATCGACCACGACACCGTCGTGCTCGATGATGGCGATGATGCGGCTGCCGTCCTCCTCCGCAAGGTACTTGGCGGTGTGGTAGCCGACGTTGCCGAGCCCCTGGATTACGATGCGCTGGGATGCCAGTCCGTCACTGAGACCGGCGTCCGCAACCAGTTCGGTGTGGCGAAAGAACTCCTGCAGTGCATACTGCACCCCCTTGCCCGTGGCCTCGGTGCGGCCCGGCACGCCACCTCGTTCTAGCGGCTTGCCGGTCACGCAGGCATCGCGGTTGAGGTCATCCGGGTAGAGCGTCTTGTAGGTGTCGGCTATCCATGCCATTTCGCGTGCGGAGGTACCGAGGTCGGGGGCGGGGACATTGGTGGCGGGGTTGATGAAGTCCCGGCGAGCGAGTTCCACGGTGAACTGGCGCACGATCTCGCGCAGCTGGTCTTCCGTGTAGTTGCCGGGGTTGATCAGCAGGCCGCCTTTCGCCCCGCCAAAGGGAATGTCGGCGATGGCGCACTTGTAGCTCATCAGGGCGGCCAGACCCTCGGTCTCATCCTGATTTACCATCGGCGCGAAGCGCAGTCCACCCTTGGCAGGCAGGCGGTGCGCACTGTGTATGGCCCACCAGCCGGTGAACACCTCTACCTTGCTGTCAATGCAGACCGGGAACTTGAGCTGGATGACGGCGTTACAGGCCTGGATGACCTTGGCCGTTTCGGGGTTGAGACCGATGGCCAGTGCCGCGCGGTCGACCATGCGGTCGATACCTTCACGGAATGACATGCTTTCATGACGGCCGGTATCCATGTGTTCCATCTCCCGCAAAAGCGGGACTGGAATCAGAACCGCTGTGCCCATGTTACCCGATTTTAAAGGCCACATTCAGTGCACATACAGCCTCGTCGCCGTCGCAAGTAATTCTCTCATGGGATACAATTAGAGGTTTGCCCGGGAGTGAACGAGATGAAACACGTGGCAAGACATCTGAGCCGGCTGTTGATAAGCAGTGTACTTGCGGTTCCTTTGTTGCTGGCGTGTTCCCCGCAAAGTGGTCATGAGGCTGCAGTGGATGGAACGCAGTCGCCGGGTATGCCGCGTGTCGGTGCGCCTGTCCTGGACGAACTGGCCCGTCTCGCCTATTCGGGTATCTATGAAGATAGCATCACGCTCACGGATGGCCGCTGGGAGGGCGAACCCTACATGGAGGGTGCGGCATCCCGACCGGTCGTTGGGCTGGTAAAAGACTTTTATCTGCATGGTGACCTCAATGGCGATGGTACCAATGAGGCGGTTGTCATCCTCTGGGAAACGAGTGGTGGCACCGGCAGCAACAGTTATTTGGCCGTCGTGGACCGGCGTGATGGCAATCCAGTCAACATTGGCACTGCCCTGATCGGTGACCGCGTGCAACTGCGCGCAGGCCGGCTCAAGGATGGGCGCATTGAACTGGATCTGGTCCAGCAGGGACCCACTGATGCCGCCTGCTGTCCTGCGGAGACCGTCACCCGGGTCTGGGAGATGGGGCCGGATGGACTGCATGAAGGTGCTGAACAGGGCTCGGGCAGGTTGTCATTGACGGACATTGCAGGGCAGGAATGGCTACTCGAGGGTATGAGTCGCGACGAACCGCTGCCCGACGGGCTGAAGGTCACCCTGGTTTTCAGCAATGGCCGCGTCGCTGGTCACGGTGCCTGTAACCGCTATTTTGGCTCGGTCACGGCAGCTGGCGGCCCCGCAGACATTACGCTGTCGCAACTCGGCAGTACCCGGATGGCGTGCCCGCCAGCGGCGATGGAACTGGAGGACCGTTACCTGCAGGCGCTGCGGAGCGTGACCGGGTTCAGTTTTCTGAATGGCAAGCTGGCATTGACCTGGCAGCAGGATGGCGACGTTAACCGTTTGTTGTTTATACCGAAAGACCGCTAGCTTTTTGCATGGCGCGGGTTCGGCCAAGCCGCAGCGAGTAATGCCAATGTGGCCGTTTTGCAGTGCCTGGCATTGCGGCTAATTTTGACAAGGATTTACTAATTCGTTATATTCTAAAATTAAATTTTCCTTAATTATGAACCCTTTATAACAACAACCATTCTCCTGATTCAATGCAAGTAGCTACTCAAAGAACCGTGCAACCTGCGGCTTGTGCAGCTCATGGTTCGATTGCTGTATTGCCGTTAAAAAATATTTTCATGGAGTAACACGTGAGTAAACAGTCAAGAAGCACACTGATCAAGCGACTGATCGGCGCCCTTTTCTTTGTCAGCATCGGCGTTGAACTGACCGGCATTGTCCCCAGCATCGAGATTGCCTGGGTTTCAGCGATCCTGTTGCTGACGATTTACCTGTTTGTATTCGAGATCCTTGAAGTCGATGTTGCCGCGATCTGTATCATGGTGTTACTTGGACTGATGTCCCTGATCGGCCCGCTGTTTGGTATCGAACAGCCCTTTGTATCGTCACAACACCTGTTTGACGGCTTTTCCAGTAACGCGGTCATGTCGATTATCGCAGTGATGATCATCGGCAAGGGACTGGACAGCACCGGCGTCATGGGCCGGGTGGCCGGTGTCATCCTCAAGTACGGCGGCCGAACCGAGAAGCGTGTGATTCCGCTGATCTCGGGGACCGTCGGCGTCATCTCGAGTTTTATGCAAAACGTTGGTGCCGCAGCACTGTTCCTGCCGGTGGTCAGCCGCATCTCGGCGCGCAGCGGCCTGCCGCTGTCGCGTCTGCTGATGCCGATGGGTTTCTGCGCCATCCTGGGGGGCACGATCACCATGGTCGGTTCCAGCCCCCTGATCCTGCTCAACGACCTGATCCTGACCTCTAACCAGGCATTGCCACCGGCGCAGAAGATGAGCACCTTCAACCTGTTTGATGTCACGCCGGTCGGCGCTGCCCTGCTGGTGACCGGCATCCTGTATTTTGTGGTGTTCGGCAAGTACGTGCTGCCGGTCACCAAGTCCCAGAGCAGTACCGTCGGCTCCAATACCATGAGCTATTTCCAGGATATCTATGGTATCGACTATGCCCTGTTCGAGGTGGATGTGCCAACTGACAGCCCGCTGGTGGGGTTGATGCTGGACGACGTTGAGGGTGACTCGCATATTCGGGTCATTGCGACCCAGCGCAAGGACCAGGACCTGCGTGTAGGACCGGGGGCGCTGGCGCGCGACCTCGGTATAGAGGCCGGCATGGTGATGGCAATCCTCGCGGCACCCCACGACGTTGACCTGTTTGTTGCAAAATACGGTCTGAAGAAACACGCCGACCTGGAGAACTTTGGTGAAGTGCTGGCATCGACCCGTTCCGGCGTGGCCGAGGTGGTAATCCCGCCCGGTTCACAGTTGATCGGCAAGAGCGCGCGTGATGTGTGGATGCGCAAGACCTATGGACTTGCCATGGTCGGCCTGCATCGCGGGGGTAAAACCCTGCGTGAGGGCGATGACATCCGCAACATGCCGCTGACGGCCGGTGATACGCTGGTGGTGCACACCACCTGGGATGCACTCGCGCGCCTGGAATCAAACCGTGACTTTGTCGTGGTCACCACCGAATACCCGCGTGAGGAAATGCGACCGCAAAAGGTTGGCCATGCGCTGTTCTTTTTTCTTGTCGCGCTCAGCCTGGTGTTGTTTTCGGACATGCGTCTGTCGATATCCCTGCTGACCGGGGCGCTGGGTATGGTGCTCTCCGGTGTCCTGAGCATAGAGGAAGCCTACAAGGCGGTGAGCTGGAAGACCGTGTTCCTGCTCGCCAGCCTGATACCACTGGGCATGGCGGTCGAAAACACAGGGACGGCCGCATGGATTGCACAACAGACACTCACCCTGCTGGGTGATGTACCCACCTGGGTTTTGCAGGGTGCACTGGCTGTGCTGGCGACCTTCTTTACCCTGGTGATGTCGAATGTCGGGGCCACGGTGCTGCTGGTGCCGCTGGCGGTTAATCTCGCGATTGCAACCGGCGCCAACCCGGCAGTGTTCGCCCTGACCGTGGCCATCGCCACCTCCAACTCCTTTATGATCCCGACCCACCAGGTCAATGCCCTGCTGATGGGGCCTGGTGGCTACCGCGTTCCGGATTTCATGCGTGCCGGCGGCATTATGACGATCCTGTTCCTGGTGGTCATGATGCTCATGATGAACCTTATTTTCTAGAAGCACCTTTTCTCAACCTGTAATGCAGAGATCGATATGGAACCGCTGATCGAACCCCTGGTATGGACCACATCCATGATGGTTTCCGCCATCATTCTTGTATTAACCTTCATTGGCATATTTACGGAAGGCGTGCATGGCTTCCATCGGGCGAAATTTGCCATGGGGGGTGCCGGAATCATGATCGTCGTCGGCCAGTATTTCGGTTTCTACGATCCACAACTGGCCCTGCAATCGGTCGACTGGAACGTCATCCTGTTACTGGGTGCCATGATGACGATTGTGGCCATCATGATCCCGACAGGCGGCTTTCAGGTCCTTGCCTACCGCCTCGCAGATATGAGCCGGGGTCGTCTGTTTATGCTGATGGCAATGATAGGCACCGCGGTGACCGTCATTTCACTGCTGCTGGATAACGTCACGACGGTGGTCATATTTGGTCCGTTGATCGTATTGATATGCCAGGCGTTGAAGGTCAATCCAATTCCTTACCTGCTGGCCGCTGCACTGCTATCGGATACCGGCGGTGTTGCTACCCTCGTCGGCGATCCTCCCAATCTGATGATTGGCTCTGCAGCCAATATCAGTTTCAATAATTTTTTTGTACATATGGCCGGTGTTGTATTCGTTGCCTGGATCGCCATCCTGATTGCGCTCAAGGTCCTGTTTCGAAAGGAACTGGCAGTAAAGCCGGCACAGACGTCCTTTGCGGACCGCGAAACGATCAAGGACCCGCGTACCTGGAACAGTGCGCTGATCGTCCTGGGCCTCATGGTGGTGCTGTTCATTTTCCACCATGCGCTTCACTGGGATGCCTGGTTTGTTGCTGCAACAGGTCTCGCGCTGCTGGTATTCCTCGGTCACGATGTCGATATGGATGAGTCATTCCAGTCCGTGGAAATGACGCTGCTGATGTTTTTCATGTCGTTGTTTGTCGTTGTCGGAGGCGTTGAACAAAGCCACTTTCTTGAGTACCTGGGACAATTTATCCTGCCCTTTGTAAGGCAGGACCTGTTGCTTGCAACCATTCTCCTGATGTGGGGCGCAGCCATACTATCGGCGATGATCGATAATATCCCTTTTACTGCAGCCATGGTCCCGATCATTCTTGGCATGGAGTCGCAGGGTATCAATGTAACGCCACTGTGGTGGGGGCTGGCCATTGGTGTCGGTATGGGCGGCAATGGTACGCACCTGGGATCGACTGCAAATGTCTTTATCGTCACCCTGTCAGAACGGATCGCCAAGGATGCCAATGATCCAGCTCTGGCAATAACCCCCGGGCTGTGGTTCAGAAAGGGTACACCCGCCATGATTCTTACCCTGATTACATCATCGGTAATTTTCTGGCTGTTCTTCGATTTTTTTCAGCAAGGCTTAACCGCCTGATTATCAGGCAGTCGCAACAGCATAAGCCCCGCAACCGTGCTGCGCCATGAAGCAAGCATCCGAAAGGCTGTGGATCAAGACTGCATTATGATGAAAGCGCTGTTTGTGTGTAGATAATTACCGTGGGAATGAGACCGGAGTTAACCATGAATCGTAAATTTGCCATGCGCTCCCTGATGGCTGTCATTGTGCTGTTCCTGGTTGCCGGCTGTGGACGCAGTGGAGAGGTTTTCGAAGAAAAATTACAGGTACTCGGTACCTTCGCGCAAATCAGTATCGTCGGACTGCCACCGGAAGATGCAAAACAGGCAGCACTCGCTGTAGAAAAAGACCTGCAAGCGCTGGATTTTATCGGCTACACCTTCGAGACGGGGGGTGAACTGGAGCAATTGAATGAGGCGCTTGCACAGGGACGATCCATCACCGTCAGTGATGGTCTCGTGGAACTGATCAGGAATGCAAAGCAGCTGTCCGCTGCAACTGGCGGGCTTTTCAACCCTGCAGCGGGGGAGCTGACGGCGCTCTGGGAGGTAGCGTGTGACAGTGACGAATGCAGCGAAATCCCTTTCCCGGATGAAGTGCGGCGACTGGTCGATGAACAGACGGCGAAAATCATATCCCGGCAGCCGTCCATGGAAGACCTGATCATCGATGCGAACCCGATCAGCAGCAGCAACCCGCTGGTGAAACTGGAATTTGGCGATATGATCCGCGGACTTGCCCTGGACAAGGGGATCGAGCACCTGCGCAGCATTGGTGTCTCAAATGCAATGATCGATATCGGCGGCAGTGTCCGCACCACGGGCACGCGGGGGGATCATGACTGGTGGATAGGAATACCTGACGCTAGCGGCAGGTATTTACTCGGTTCGATAGAGAACATCGACGACCAGGCGGTGGTTACCGTGCGCGCATTCGACCAGTCCTTCGGCAAGCAGGGGCCGGTCTACCGGCATATTGTTGACCCGCGTTCCGGTCTCCCGGTCAGTGAAGTCCAGTCAGTAACCGTCATGCATGACAATGCGATGACCGCAAATGTTTCCGCCGTGACGATTCTCATCGCCGGCATCAAGGACTGGAAAGTTGTCGCTGGCAACATGAATACCGATAAAATCCTGGCGATTACAAATGAGGGTACTATCTTTGTCAGCCCCGCGATGGAGCACAGGATTCACTGGAAACAGGGTGTTGAGCACCAGCACCTGGTGCCGTAGCTGGACCTTGAGAGCCGGGCAGATATGGCTGCTGCGGCAACGGCAAGGCCGCTGTGGTCATGATATCTTGACGACAATGTCATGTAACACCTCGCCAGCACGCGCCAGGCGATCGGCGGCATTGGACAAGTGGCGGTAGACTTCGCGGTGCTTGAAGATGTCGATAACCAGATGTACGGCCGTCACCTTGGTATTTGAATCCTGATTCTCCAGCATGCGCTATATAGTTTTCATCCTGGAATAACTCGCCCAGCGCCCGGCGATAGACCTTTTCAGAGCTGCGCTCTGCCTTGCGCGCCGCCTGTGCGTCCTCGTCCGCCTGGTTCGGGTTTGTCGAGAGCTTCTTGTATCCCCGCTGCAGGGCGTAGGCACCTTCCTTCAGTAACACTGCAAGTTCCAGCATGTACTTGTCGGGTTCCACCTTCAGCGCTTCAATTTCCCGGGTGGTGGTCTTGGCGTAATTGACGATGTGGTCGATAGTGGCAATCGCGCGATAGATATCCTCGCGATCCATGGGAGTGGAAAACGACTTGCTGAGGATGTCGGTATTCCTTGCCTTGAGTTCGTCGCCACGTTTTTCCAATGCCCGCACCTGTTTGGCCAGGTGCATGTCGCCCTTTTCCATGAACTGCACGAAGACCTCCATCGCCTCGACCGCAAGGTCACACTGCTCATTGAGCAGGGAATAGAAATCCGGCATGCGCGGGAATACCCTGTCTACCAACCGGGTCACTACGGAGTCTTTGCTGGCGTTCATTGTCGTCTTCTCCATGCAATCAGGGCTGTCGTGCAGCCAGTCTATTGATAAATAAAGGTGCGTGCTAGGCCACACCCGTCAGCAGGTGCACCAGGTAATAGCTGAATATGGCCACCGTGGCCGCACCGGGAATGGTGATCATCCAGGTCTTCAGGATCTCGCGTGCCTTGCCCCAGCGAACCGCCTTGGGCCGCTCCGACGCGCCTATACCCATGATGGACGAGCTGACCACGTGGGTGGTTGACACCGGGGCGCCGATCATCGAGGCGGCGAAGATCACGGAAGCCGAGGTTAATTGCGCATCAAATGCATGCAGCGGACGTACCTTGTAAATGCCGAATCCAACGGTGCGGACAATGCGCCAGCCGCCGGACATGATGCCCAGGGTAATGGCGGCGGCACACGAAAGAATCACCCAGAAGGGCACCTTGAACTCCGGAATGAAGCCGCCCAGCAGCAGCACCAGCGTAATGATGCCCATGCTCTTCTGGGCATCGTTGGCGCCATGCGAGAAGGCGAGGCCGGCGGAGGTGAAAAACTGCACGCGGCGCAGATACTTGTTGGCAACGGGTGTGGCTGCGCGCAACAGGAATTTCATCAAGCGGTGGATCATGAACCCGGCCCAGAAACCGATAATCGGCGAGACCACCAGAGCAATGAGCACCTTGGTAACGCCGGTGAAATGGCCCTGGGCAAGCTCGGTAAAGCCCCACGCCACATGGTCAACACCGGCCGATACCACCACCGCACCCACCAGACCGCCTACCAGTGCATGCGATGAGGAGGACGGGATGCCGATCCACCAGGTCCCGAGGTTCCAGGTGATCGCCCCGATGATGCCGCAGAGGATGATTGCCATGGCGTCCAGTGATTGCAGTGAACCGATATCGACAAACTTGCCGATGGTGTTGGCGACCGCGGTGCCGCCGAGTAACGGCCCCAGAAATTCAAAAACCGCAACAATGATGACGGCCTGTACAGGCGTCATGGCGCGGGAGGCAATGACCGTGGCGATGATGTTGGAGGCATCATGAAAACCGTTGGTGTAATCGAATATCAGCACCACGATGACCGAGATCACGGCGAGTGTTACCAGAGCATCCATAGGTCCTCCAATATCTTGGCTGTTATGGCAGCAGAGGCTGCCTGATTCCAGACTTCATATGCAGCCTGGCGCCAGAACAGCACGCTGTTCGGTCAAAAGCCGCTACGACCATGCCAGGTAACTTCACGCAGCAAAACAGCGCAGTTTCAGGTCGAGGCAGACGCTTGCGGGGAAAATCAATTCATGCTTTGCTGCATGGCGCGGCAATGTTACACCATGCCGAGTCGCGAATACCACGTTTAAATCCCGCGATTCCAGCAGCAGGGGATGGCTGTCAGGAAGTCACTCTACCTGATAATCACTGCACAGGTAGTGAATGCTCGCAGGCGAGCGTTGCTGCACCGTCCGCAGCAATTGACTATTCCTCCCTGAAATAAACAAACGCCGGCCGCTGCTGTCGCAGGCGGCGAAAAATGCCTGGCAACAACACCAGGCCCATGAGCAGGGTAAGCACGCCGAGTGCTGCCAGCAGCAGGTTGGCGCGGCTGGCAAGTATGGTCATGCCAGCGCCGTAGCTGACTGCTGCCGCCAGGATGAACACCCAGTTCAACCAGTTGACTGCGGCAAATACCCGGCCCTTTTCACTGGCCGAGGGGCGCGCCTGCAGGAAGGTCAACAGCGGTACCGAGTAAAACCCTGCGGCAATGCCCAGCAGAAAACACAGGCAGATAGGCACTCGCCCGGATGGCATACGGCTGCCAGCGGGATGATGCGTGCGCTTTCCAGCAAGTCAGGAGACTGCCTGAGTTGATTGAAGAGCTGGATGTCATCTGGCGCGGGATGATGCACGGGTAGCAGCGCAAACGCAGACAGGCAGACGGCCAGTGCAACCAGTGCCGGCACAACCAGTCCCATGCGTACCTTGCCATGCGACAGTCGTGCCACCAGTACGCTGCCGCAGGCAATACCCAGGGAAGTCGTCGCCACCAGCAGGCTGGTTTCAAAATTATTCAGCCCCAGCTGGAAGCGTCCGTAGGCATTGACCGCTGTCAGTGTCACGCCACCGACAAACCAGAACCACGAATAGATCAACATGACGCGCAGCATCAGGCCGTCAGTGCGCCAGATAGCCGCAGTGTGCGTAAATTGCTGCTAAACGAGCTGGCCGAGATCTGTCTCTGCGGGTCGGTCGGCGGATTTCTTGCGATTCCCAGTGAGGCTCAGTGTGCCAAGTACGGCAATGGACACGGTTACCAGTCCGGCCAGGTAGAGGCGCCCGGCGAACACATCGGCCAGCAGCCCCGCCAGCGCCACCCCGAATATGATGGCGAGAAAGGTCGTCATCTGCGTCAGTCCGGTTGCCGAGGTGAGATCGCGCGGGGCGCACCAGTTCCGGCAGTCCGCCGTACTTGGGCGGGCCGAAAAATGCGCTCTGTGTCCCCAGTAAAAAGACCACGGCGGCCAGCAGCCAGAGATACACCGGTGTACTGCCGGCAGTCCGCTTGCGGTACTGGATATGATTAAAAAAGCACCGACACCCAGTAGCGCAATGATGATCTCGGCAAGCTTGCACAACACCATCAGGCGACCCTTGCTGATGCGGTCCGAGATGATCCCCGGCGAGTCCCGAAAACAGCAGAAACGGCAGTGCGAACAGGAACTGCACGACGGCCTGGTATTCCACGCCTGCCATCAGAAAACCAACGCCCAGCAGCAGCACCAGTTGCTTGAAGACGTTGTCGTTGAACGCACCCAGCGCCTGTGTTCCGAGGAAACACAGGAAGGAGCGGTTCCTGTAGGGCAGGGGGGGAAGTTCGGTGGTGCCTGCGGCAGCTTGCCCTGCCATGAGAGCACCGGGATCGTCAGAGACCTGTTCAGGCATTATGCGGCTGTATCCTCTGTAGTATGGAAGGCCAGGGTCTGCACGAGTCAGCTGTTTGCAGCAGCTGCACCCGCTACTTTTGCAATGTGAACGGCAAAATCGTTGCCGTCCTGTTTTCGTGGAGGCCTTCCCTGAGCCTCGCTTCATAGCTGTCCAGTGACTTCGGGAATTCACTCATCAGGCGGCGATGGGTTTCATGTCGCTCGTGTACCATAGTAAACAACCTCGATGGGTACCGGCTCGGTCAGTGAGTCACGCGGACCATGTGATGTGAATTGCCATGCCAGCACGATCAAACGGCCACCGTGACCGTTCTCGACGGCATAACCCAGGCTGTCAACAAAGATGATCTCTTCCGGATCGATCACGGCCTGGAATTGCATGGTGCGGACGGGCACGAATACATGGGCCGTCCGGCGTGATTCAGTAGCAGCTGGCAGCGGTTAAACAACGGGGCGGGTAGTGAGATCTGTTCACGGGCCGTTTCCTGGCGGCGGAAAAAAATCTCTGAGGAACTGGCCATCAGGCACCCGCTTTATGCCTGGTCCTCGTCGCTGCTCGCACAGTGCTCCAGCCTAGCCATTCAACTGTTTTCCCTGCTGGATTGCGGAATCAGTCGTTATCGAAAGGTCCTGTTTGGCAGTACGCCTAATGGCAGCAACAATTCCAGCGGTATCCAGGCCGCATTCGGCGAGTTGTTGCTGGTGGTCGCCATGGCTGATGAAATGATCCGCGATCGCCAGGTTCAGGATCCTGTTGTTGGCACCCTGTGCCAGCAGTACCTCGTTGACGGCGGAGCCTGCGCCACCCTGCAGGGCATTTTCCTCAACGGTCACAAGCAAACGATGTCCGGCGGCCATGGCGTTGATCGTGTCGATATCCAGCGGCTTTACGAAGCGCATATTGACGACCGTGGCATCGAGTTCGTCGGCCGCTGCCAGTGCGGCCGCAACGCGGCTGCCGAAGGCAAGGATGGCGATCTGCGAACCGTGGCGACAAATATCCGCCTTGCCGACTGGCAGTGGCGCCAGTGTGCTGTCCGGGATCATGCCGGGCCCGGTACCACGCGGGTAGCGAACTGCTGCTGGCCCTTCGTATTGATAGGCCGTGGTCAGCATCTGGCGGCATTCCCTTTCATCCGCTGGCACCATCACCACCATGTTGGGTATGCAGCGCAGGAAACTCAGGTCAAAGACACCGGCGTGGGTTGCACCGTCGGCACCCACCAGACCGGCACGATCGATGGCAAAGGTGACATCCAGATTCTGCAACGCAATATCGTGGATCAACTGGTCATAGGCGCGCTGCAGGAAAGTAGAGTAAATGGCGACGACCGGCTTCATGCCTTCACAGGCCATGCCGGCGGCGAAGGTCAGTGCATGCTGTTCGGCGATGCCGACATCAAAATAGCGTTCCGGAAACTGCTCCGAGAACTCGACCAGGCCTGAACCCTCGCACATTGCCGGCGTGATGCCCGCGAGCCGGCTGTCACTTCGGGCCATGTCGCACAGCCAGTCGCCGAATACCCGTGTATAGGTCATGACCGGCGAGGTCTTCTTTTGCTGACCGGTTTCCCGGTCAAAGGGGGTGACGCCGTGGAAATTACAGGGGTCCAGCTCGGCGTGGTTATAGCCCTTGCCTTTCTGCGTGACCACGTGCAGAAAGCGGCGTCCCTTGAGTCCCTGCAGGTTATGCAGGGTCTTCAGCAAGGTGTGGATGTCGTGTCCGTCAATCGGTCCGATGTAATTGAAGCCCAGCTCCTCGAACAGGGTACCGGGCATGAACATGCCTTTTACATGTTCTTCCCAGCGGCGCATGAATTTCGAGGTGCCGGGCAGGTGACTGAGGATGCTTTTACTGCGTTCGCGAACACCGGTGTAGAAACTGCCCGAGAGGATGCGCGCCAGGTAGTTGGACATGGCACCGCGGTTGCGGGAAATGGACATCTCGTTGTCGTTCAGGATTACCAGCAGGTCGCTGTCGAGATCGCCGGCATTGTTCAATGCCTCGTAGGCCATCCCGGCGGTCATCGCCCCGTCACCGATGATGGCCACTGTTTTCCGGGACGAGTGCTGCAGTGAGGCAACCACGGCCATCCCCAGGGCGGCACTGATGGAGGTGCTGGAGTGGCCCGCACCAAAGGCATCGTATTCACTTTCCTCCCGGCTGAGAAAGCCACTCAGTCCATCGCGGCGCCGCAGGCTGCTCATGGCATCACGGCGGCCGGTGAGGATCTTGTGTGGATAGGCCTGGTGCCCGATATCCCAGACCAGCCTGTCGTAAGGCGTGTTGAACACCTTGTGCAGGGCGATCGTCAACTCAACCACGCCCAGTCCGGCAGACAGGTGACCGCCGGTACTGGAGACCGATTCAATCAGGAACTCACGCAATTCATCGGCCAGCTGCAGCAGCTCGCCTTCCCCCAGGCTGCGCAGGTCAGCGGGAGAATCGATACGCATGAGTAATGGATAATGTGAATTGGGCATAGGTATCAACCGTGCAGGATGTTAACAGACTCGAACCGCCGGTGCCTCCGTTGCGCAGTCTTCAGACCTATCATAGCAGGGATATTTCACAGATTTCGCGCCGGCATTGCACATCTGTCCTGCGATCGCCTGCAACCGTGCCTTGCAGGCGCGAATGATTCTTATTGCAGGATTGACAGAGTTGGCTGCGAAAGGCCGGCAGGACCTCACGCAGCAGGGTATCAAGTGTGGAGAGGTTCAAGAGGACTTCAGCATTTCACCCAGTTCGAGTGGTGCACGGCGTTCATTCAGCTCATGCCAGCGGCGGCAGACATCGGAGCCGGCCTCGAGAAACACACGTTCTTCAGGTTTGTCGTAAAAACCCTGCACACGTTCGCTGATGCTGCCGGTCTCTGTAATGGGCATGATGAAATAGGTGTCGAGAAACAAGACAAACACCGCCAGCATTTGCGTTTCATCGAGCTGAAATCCCCGGGCAAGGTATTCAATGGCGCCAAAGTGAAAGGCCATTACCTTGCGTTGTTTTGCCGGGTAGCGTGACAGGTCCTCGCGATCAACACCCATGCTGGTGGCCGTTGCGAAACGCTCAAGGATCCTGGAGACCTCCTCGACGGGCGAGGGCGGGCGTGGCCTGTTGCCGAACAGCTTGCCGAAAAATCCCATCTAGAACCAGCGCCGTACGCGTTGCTTGTACTTCAGGTATTCGTGGCCGAACAGTTGTTCCAGGTAGCGTTCCTCGCGGCTGATGGCATAGCGTGTAATGACAATGACAGACGGGCTGTCACCAGCAACAGGATCCACAGGTTATCCAGCCAGATAGCGACGGTAACCTGTACCAGCGTCAGGACGATATAGAGCGGGTTGCGGGTGAAACGGTAGGGGCCGGAAGTAATCAGCGCACTGTCCGGTTTGTCCGGGCGTACATCGGTATCGTTCCTGTGAAAATGCAACAGTGCCCAGGCCGCGATACAGACTGAAATGACAATAAGGATGCTTCCATAGAGCCGGTCCATGAAGTGCAAACGGCATCGACATTGGCCACAGATTGTTCAGCCCGATGCCGGAGAGGATGCTGATGGCATAGATAATCGGCGGATGCACTCGCACATTCGGACCGTGCCGGTCATCCCGGCTGACTGTTCTCTGTCATCGCCTGCTGCTGTCGTTGGCGGCCGTCTCTCCCCTGGTGGCAGGGAGGCCGCTCGGTGTGA
Organism: uncultured Gammaproteobacteria bacterium; assembly: GCA_963701505.1. Classification (GTDB taxonomy): domain Bacteria; phylum Pseudomonadota; class Gammaproteobacteria; order UBA9214; family UBA9214; genus UBA9214. The sequence continues at coordinate 50,834 of CAVOZZ010000009.1, read as the reverse complement.
GCGGTTGTGCAGCATGATATCCATCCCGATCTTGAGCGCAACCAGCGCCAGCAACAGGCCCAGTGGCTGCGCCCAGTTCGATTACCAGAAATGCGCCAATAATCACAGCAATATGCAATACAGCGATGCGCTTGTAAGGTGCCGCCATGAGTTTGTTAATGGTGGTGCGGCGGTATTCCTGCTGCCCGATGAATAGCAGCAGGAACGAGACGCCATGGCTGAGCAGCAGGGCAATGCACGCCCAGATAAATTCCTGCGGGGCGGCGTCGAGTATCTGTTGCCCGAAGAAGAGGACCTTCTGTACCAGGACCAGGGGTCCGGGCCAGCTGGCTGCGGGCAGTTGCGTGGAGATTTCCCCGGCAAACTTTGTCAGTTCCAGAACGAACACGCCATGGATCGCACAAAAGCCACCATAGTGCAGGCAGAAGAACAGCATCAAACCAAGGGCAGCACTGCCACCGGTAACCAGCATCTTCAGCAGGGTAAAGAGGCCGATGACCAGGTTTTCTGTCCAGTAGAGCACCACAATGGCGCCAACATTCCAGTCCAGAAAAAGCACCCCGAACAGCGGCACAAGATTGGCAAGGACCAGTGCCAGCAGTGGCAGGTCGATGCGGTATCGTTCAGACACAGGGACAGGAGAACAGGCAGTGATGCTCAGGTCAGTCCCGGCTGCCGGCAAGGAATAACCAGATAAATCCGGCAACACCCGCAAACAGCGAGGCAAACAGAATGCCGGTCTTGGCCATCAGCAGCATTCCCGGCTGGTGTGCAAAGCCCAGCTCGGCAATGAAGATGGACATGGTGAAGCCAATGCCGCCCAGCAACGAGACACCGATGATCTGGTTGAAGCGGGTGCCTGCCGGCAAGCGTCCGATCCCTGCTTTGATCGCCAGCCAGCTGGAAACCGAGATCCCGAGTACCTTGCCGAGGATCAGGCCCATGGACACACCGAGGGTGATCGGGGTGTGTCAGGGTAGCACCGATACTGGAGAAATCCAGCGGGATACCGGCGTTAAACAGGGCGAACACGGGAATGACCAGGTAGGCGACCGGCAGGTGCCAGGCATGCTCCAGACGTTGCAGCGGTGTCTGTACCTGGAGTGCGCCACTCTCCAGAGAGTGCACAATGCCGCGTAGCTTGTCATTGGTCATGATGCTTTGCCCGGGTACATGGCTGGCATCGAATTGAGCGATGGATTCCTTGACCTGTGCGCTGAAGCGGGACGGATCGTATTTCGGACGTGCCGGTATCGAGAAGGCACCGAGCACACCTGCGAGCGTGGCATGGACCCCGGACTCAAACAGCGCGTACCAGAGAAACACGGCGATGATGAAGTACGGTGTGATCTTGCGGATGCCGGCAACATTCAGGACGATCAGCAGGCTGAAGAAGATACCCGATGTCATCAACCAGCCCATGGAAAGAGTCTCGGTATAAAAAGCCGCAATCACGATGACCGCCCCCAGATCATCAACGATGGCGAGCGCCACCAGAAAGGTGATCAGTGCCCTGGGAACGCGGCCGGCAAGCAACGCAATGGCACCCAGGGCAAAGGCAATGTCCGTCGCCATCGGGATGCCCCAGCCGCGGGCAGCATCACCGTGCGGATTGATCGCGAAGTAGATCAATGCGGGTACCACCATGCCGCCGATGGCAGCAATGATGGGCAGTGCTGCCTGGCGCGGGTTTGCCAGTTCACCCACCATGATTTCACGCTTGAGTTCCAGTCCGACCACGAAAAAGAACAACGCCATCAGGCCATCGTTGATCCAGTGGTGCAGGTTGTTCTCCAGCGACCAGCTGCCAATGCTGAGGCCGATCTCAAGGTGTTGAATCTGGTAATATAAATACGCCAGTGGGCCGTTGGCCAGCAGCAGGGCAAGTATGGCGGTCGACATTAGCAGCAGGCCACTGGTGGTCTGGCGATGTATGAATTCCTCGAAGGGGGTTAGTACCCGGTCAAAGGCCTTTTCCCAGGGGGCGTGGTAGATGCCTTTATCGTCCGCAGACGATGGTTTTGCTGCAGTTTTCATGGCGGGTTTCCTTGCGTCTCAGGGGTCTACTCGTTTCCAGTGTTCATCATCGCGCACAAATTCGTAACTGGCCCAGCGGGCAAAGCCGGTGCGTGTTTCCATGCCGGACGAGTGCAGGTCGACACCGGCAACGACCTTGTAGACCACCATGTCCTTTTCCGGGTCACTGTTGGGTGACTCGTCCACAACCTGTCGAAGCGACCAGCCCTCACCGGGTTCGCCATTGCCATAATAATGGCCCAGCAGAATTTGTGCGGGATGCAGTTGTCGCTGGTCAGCTTCACCGGTAGCCAGTTGATAGATGCGCAACAGGTCATTTTCAGAGACATCGATAAATGAATCGATCTGGCTGAGTGCCGCAACCAGATCGGAATGTTCGATGTGACGTTCCGACACCCGCGTGGTTTCGACAAGTGGCAGCTTGTCCTTGTTGACCAGCCACGCAGGGTAGCGTCGCCAGGGAAAGACGAAATTGAATACGACAGCAATAGTCAGCATTACCAGCACGTTTATCAGGACAGGTGTCAGTACAAACTGGTAACCGAGTGCGTGCGTTGCCTCGCCACCGATCACGGCGGCCAGTGCCGTGGCGCCTCCCGGCGGGTGGATGCAGCGCAAATAATACATGACACCGACGGCGACCCCCACCGCAAAACTGGCGGCAGCGATTTCATTCGTGATGATCATGGCACAGCTCACACCGATCAGGGCAGAGAGTATATGACCGCCAAAAACACTCCAGGGCTGTGACAGCGCACCGTGGGGTACCGCGAACAGCAATACCGCGGAGGCGCCCATGGAGGGCACGATCAGCAGGGTCGCTGTCGGGCCGAGTGATGCGCGGCTAATGAAGAAGATGCAGGCAATCACCAGGGTACTGCCAAGAGCCGACAGCAGTCGCTCGGTATGGCTCACCGGAGCTGAATTCAATGCCCAGGTATTTGAAAAAGGTGGCTATCACGGCAGTCACTACGGCTTGCTTCAGTCCCACAAGGAATGGTTGTCCACCCACCTGATCGATAGTCCGTACCAGATCACGATGGGCAGCATGATGCCGAACCACCACCAGTCATCGAGATACCAGGACAGCGGAATGCAGAACAGGGCGAAGGCGAGACTCGACCAGAACAGGATGCTTGCCCCTTTACGGGTCTCGATATTGAGCAGGCCAAGAAAAACCCACAGCGGCATATTCCCTTTTCTTTCCATTGCTTGTCCTTGTTGCCAGGGCGCAACGATTGCAAAAGTTATAAGCTATTGTTATAAAAGCATTATTTAAATTCCCCTTCCCCCGGCGCCTATGCGCCATGGCGAAAGAAATGACTGCCTTTATGAGCGGGCGCTAGTGTAGCAATAAACGGCTGCTGCTTTGTAAGTCATCTGCCATGCGCCGTGCGGCACTCATCATAAGTTTTATCAGATGCTTCCTTTATATCCTATAAGAATTTATCTATATTGTTCCCATGAACATCACCTTCCGACAATTGCAGATCTTTGAGTCGGTGGCGAGATACCTGAGTTACACGCGTGCCTCGGAAGCCCTGCATTTGACTCAGCCTGCCGTCTCCATGCAGATCAAGCAGCTGGAGCAGTCGGTAGGGTTGCCATTGTTCGAACAGCTGGGGAAAAAGGTGTTCCTGACTGATGCCGGACAGGAATTCAGCCGCTATGCCAAGGCGATCACCGCGCAACTCGAGGAACTGGAGCAGGTAGTCAATGAGATGAAAGGGCTGCAGCGCGGCCGCCTGACCATCGCGGTGGCCAGTACTGCGAACTATTTCGTGCCACGCCTGCTGGCCATGTTCTGCCAGCAACATGGCGAGGTCACGGTGAGTCTGGATGTGACTAACCGCGAGCAGTTATTGAAAGGGCTGGTCGAGAACCGCACAGACCTGGTGATCATGGGTCAGCCACCGGAGGAGATGGAGCTGGTTGCGGAACGCTTTATGGATAACCCGCTGGTGGTGATCGCGCCACCGGATCATGCGCTGGTCGCGGTCAGCAAGATTCCGCTGGAACGCCTGCATGAAGAAACCTTCCTGGTTCGTGAGCAGGGTTCCGGTACCCGCTCCGCGGTGGAACGCTTTTTTGCGGCGAACCAGCTGGCGCTATCCACGGCGATGGAAATGAGCAGTAATGAGGCCATCAAGCAAGGGGTAGCCGCAGGGCTGGGGCTGGGTATCGTGTCACTGCATACCCTGGGGATGGAGCTTGCGCTGAAGCGCCTGGTGATTCTTGACGTGGTGAATTTCCCGATTATGCGTTACTGGTACATTGTCTACCGCAGTGGCAAGCGGCTGTCGCTGGTGGCACAGGCATTCCAGCATTTTGTCAAGGAGGAGTCGGCGCGGATCCTGGAAGTACCAGCGGCGTAAGCAGACAGAAGTGATGCCATATGCCCGCATCATTGCCCTGACATCGCTGGCGATGATTGCATTTGCCGGTAATTCGCTGCTCTGCCGGGTCGCACTCAAGCATACCAGCATTGATGCTGCCAGCTTCACTGCAGGTCGGCCCGTGAGATCCGACCGTATGCATACAGCTGCATAACTCGCCCGCCTGAGGTTCGTTTTGGTTCGTTAGTCCCTGTATAGCCGCCATAACAGCAGATTATTCAGGGGATGTCCTGTTCACATCAGTAAGCTGCCATTCAACTGTTCTTGAATGCGGATTGTTTATGGGATGACAAGCGTGGATAGTCACCCGGAACGCGTCATTTCCGAATCCATATCCATGCCCGGTATCCAGGTCTATTCAGACCTTCCTGTATTACCCGTCATGCTAGCGGGTCATGTTCCACATGTAATTCATGGATGATGGCATTGTGTTTGCATTTAGCAGATGTAACTCGATAGACAATATTCTTGTACGTGTTTTCCACAATGGTCGATTGTTTGGTGGCAACTATAATTCAACACCCCCACTGGTTCAAAGTACAGAGCCTCATACAGGAATACAGCAACATGAAATCCCTTGGTGCATTTTTTGGAATTTTCTTTTTTTGTACTGCTGCTCTGGCAAAGCATAACAGTGACCATCCCTTGACTGCTGACGACTGGAAGGAGGTTATGGATAAAGTGGTTCTTCTGGAAGATTCGGGCCTCATGCCAACCTTGCTTCCGGTTATTTTGAGAAACCAGGATACGATCGAACTTACTGATGAACAGCTGGGGTTGTTTCGCGCGTGGCGCAAGAAGAACTACACAAACATGGTAAATATCATGAATGAAATCATCGAGAAGATGGTTGAATTTCGCGTTGCATCATTATCACCCGATATTACGGGTGCTCAGTTGCTTGCGTCCCAGGCTGAGATTCAGGGATTGCAGCGTCAATTATTGAAGATGAAACTCTCCTGCAGGGAAATTATCGTGACCACCTTTACTGATAAGCAGTGGGAGAACTTTGCCTTTGTTATTGCGGATAATCCGAAGCTTGCGAGCCTTATGTCCCAGGTCAATTCTCTTGATTTAGAACACATTCACTGAATTTTCTTAAACGAGAGGAAAGTAAACAATGAACACAGTAACAGTTTCACTATTGTTTCTATTTTTGATCGCAATTACAAACACCACCTTCGCAGGGCAAGGTTCCGATGCAGGAGATGAAGAACCTGACTGCGACTACAGTACAGGAGTCGATACTGCCAAGTGAAAAGATCGGCGGCCTTCTGGTCGCCTTTTTTAATTCGGGAAAGACAAGTTCTACAGCGTTCCCGCCGTTCGTTAGTCCTTCGGTGAGGGTAAGTTTTGGCCGCAAGACGACCTGGAGCACAACCTCACTGCCACTCCAGCTCACCTTTCCTTGGACAACTCGCCGGTATCCAGATCACTCCTGCATCTTAAGCGTCACATCTTCTTGCTCGGTACTCGCCTGGTAGCTTGCGGTATCCAGAAACAGGCATGCCAGCATCCAGGGCAATGTCTGGTGCTTGCTGTCCCGGGATTCGAGCAGGCCAGGGCTCATGCCTTCGTGCCCGTTGAGAGGTCGTGCGACACGGGTACCAAAGAGCTGTTCCCACCAGGAAAAGATGACTCCATAGTTGCTGTCGGTTTCCGCGGCCCTTGCCGAGTGGTGGATGCGAGGCCCTCGTGGGCACTCTGGTCAGGATGGCACTGGATTTCAGCAAGGCAGAGGCCCCGGTGACAGCCGCAAACCGTTTGAATCCGGAAGTACCAGAGGTAAGTGGGTGTAGCCTCTTTCAAGCGGCAACGATCAGTCCGGTCGAGAGCACAGCATAAACGCTGCTTCCGGACGCAATTTTACCGGGTGTTACCCTTGCTCTGCAGAATCGACTGAATCGTCTCTCTGGCGTTTTCAAGTTGTCGGACACGTTTCCATAATATGTCGGGAGTATGGTCATAGATTTCGAGCAGGTCATTCCCGGCCACCCAGGTTAATTCACGCCTTTTCTTGAATCGACCGGTATTGTCAGCTGCCCATTCCCGGTTGAGTTTCTCAATATCACGGTACGGAAATTCGATAAAGAACGTTCTCCAAAGCTTTGGGTTGGCCGGGTTTCCAGGCGCCCTGTTACACCACCAGTGCGGGTGGGCCGACAGGGTCTCATTAAACAGCTTTTCTACCAGTGGAATTTGACGCTTTACTCGTTCAGCAGTGCGGTGTGCCTGCTGTACGTCATCTGCGAAGTACATGGTTTCCGTTTCTTCGACAAACTCCCGTATGGCTGTATCCTTGAAGTCTTCACCAGCTCCCAGGCCGCCACCAAAGTCAATTAGATAGCCAACTTTTCTACCGCTAAATGTGGTTTGGAACAAAAAAGAGACTTCGCTGCCGGCTACTGTAAAGGGGATTACACCAGCGCCCATCTTTTTATCTCCTTGCGTGATTGATAATGCTTACTTTAGTTTGTTCTGTGCCAAACTGAAGTATGCCAATACACCGCCAATGATTACCTTCAGAGGTCATGGTCATTTTCCAGGGTATTCAGTGTGTTTGGGGGATGGGCACTTTTGGTCCAGGTTACTCGCCGCCGTATAGCCAGCAACTGGCTCTGTCGCAGCCTTGAACGGCCGGTTTCTGATTTGGCCCCGGAACACCCGTGGTATCTGGTTGTAATTTTACAAGCGCCAGGTGAACGGTAGTCTTGCTTGACCGATCCTGATCTGAACCTCGCTGAGGTTGCCAGGCAAGAGCATCTGGCACCGGATGAATCTCAGATCGATAACGCGCTGCGGATTTTTGCGGTGGTTGCCAGTGCCTGTTCAATATCTGCCGGCCAGGCAATTGATGTGTCCCATCTTGCGACCCGGGCGTGCAGTTTTTTTCCCGTACAGGTGCAGGTGCGCCTGCGATTCGTTGAGTACGTACTGCCAGTTCGGTTCGCCGTTCTTCCAGATATCCCCCAGCAGGTTGGTCATGACGACCGGAGACAGTATCTGTGTGTCACCGGGTGGCAGGCCGCACATCATGCGCACCTGCTGTTCAAACTGCGAAGTGGCGCAGGCATCAACGGTGTAGTGGCCACTGTTGTGCGGTCGTGTGGCGATTTCATTGATGAGCAACTCGCCCTGCCGGGTACAGAAGAACTCAACCGCCAGTACCCCGCAGTAATTCATCGAATCGGCCAGCCGGGTAGCCATGTCGATAGCCGTCTCGCCAAGGCCGGGATCAATGGCGGCCGGTACGATGGTGGTATCCAGGATCCCGTTTACATGGCGGTTCTCGCCGACCGGGTAGACCGCTATCCGGCCGTCGATGCTGCGTGCCAGGATGACGGATACCTCGCGCTCCAGGTCGATCATTTCTTCCAGCACGCAGGCGGCGTTGCCGAGTTGTTCAAAGGCACTGCGTGCCTCAGCCAGCGTACTGACCTGCACCTGACCCTTGCCGTCGTAGCCCATGGAGGCGGTTTTCATCAACAGCGGCGCATTCAGGTGCTTCGATGGCGGCGACAATATCCGCATCTTCATAGATGGCGGCAAATGCTGCTGTCGCCAGGCCATGCTCCTGCACGAAGGTCTTTTCACGGATGCGATCCTGTGCAATGTGCACGGCACGGGAATCGGGGCGTACCGCGCAGAATTTCTCAAGGTATTCCATGCTCTCGGCCGGGACGTTTTCGAACTCGGTAGTAATGGCTGCGCACTCATCTCCGAGCAGCTGTAACGCGGCATGGTCTCGGTAATCAGCCTTGATGTGCTGGTCTGCAATGAGTCCGGCCGGGCTGTGTGGATCCGGGTCGAGTACCACTACCCGGTAACCCATGCTGTAGGCTGCCAGCGTGAACATGCGGCCCAGCTGTCCGCCGCCCAGTACACCCAGTGTGGCGTTGGGAAGAATCATGGCCGTGGCGGAAGTTCCATATCAATGACCATCTGTTGCTGGTCCTTGCGGAACTGCTCGAGCCTGGTGGCCAGGGCATCGTCGGCGCTGGCCAGGATGCTGACTGCATACAGGGCAGCATTGGCTGCGCCGGCCTCGCCGATGGCGAAGGTTGCAACCGGGACACCTTTCGGCATCTGCACAATCGACAACAGTGAGTCCATGCCCTTCAGGTAGCGGGACGGTACCGGTACGCCGAGTACCGGCACGGTACATTTGGCGGCCAGCATGCCCGGCAGGTGTGCGGCGCCACCGGCGCCGGCGATGATGCAGGCAAGACCGCGTGCACGGGCCGTGCCGGCATAGTCAAACAGGAGGTCGGGGGTGCGGTGGGCCGAGACAACCCGGGCTTCAAAGGCTGACGCCAAATTTCTCCAGCATGTCCGCCGCATGTTGCATCACGCCCCAATCACTGTTGCTGCCCATTACCAGGCCAATGCGAGGTGCCTCGCTCATCATGTTATCCGCTGTTGTCTAGACGAAAGCAGGCTATTCTAGCATTATTCTGCCGTTTTACTATTCTTCACTGCCGGTAACGCCGGTGTTTGCACAGGGATACATGGATCGGGCCCCGGCTGACACGGTTGCCGGCATCCGCTCGAAAGCGATTCCTGTACAATGCGCTTTTTTGCGGAGCAAGGCGATGCTGCAAACCCTGTACGAGTCCACCCTGAAGAGCCTGCCACTGCTGGTGCGTGGCAAGGTGCGCGATGTCTATGCCGTGGGTGACGAGCACCTGTTGATCGTCACCACGGACCGGCTGTCTGCATTTGACGTGGTCCTGCCGGACCCGATACCCGGCAAGGGGGCGGTGCTGACAGCGGTGTCCAATTTCTGGTTTGAACGTACCCGCAGCATTATTCCCAATCACCTGTCCGGAACTGTCGCTGGCCGAGGTGTTGCCGGACGCAGGCGAGCGTGCCCAGGTCGAGGGGCGTGCCATCGTTGTCAGGAAGCTCAAGGCGTTACCGGTAGAGGCCATTGTGCGTGGTTACCTGATCGGTTCCGGCTGGAAGGATTACCAGCAAGCTGGGCCGGGTGTGCGGTATACCCCTGCTCGCCGGTCTGCAGCTGGCCGACAAATTGCCGGCCCCCATCTTTACGCCGTCAACCAAGGCCGATGCCGGTGTGCATGATGAAAACATTGACTTCGACAAGGCCTGCGCCATTCTTGGATCCGGGCTTGCCAAACAGGTTCGCGATGTCAGCCTGGAAATCTATACAAGCTGTGCCAGCGTATGCGCTGCGAACGCGGCATCATTATCGCGGATACCAAGTTTGAATTCGGGCTGGATGCGGACGGCCGGCTGGTGTTGATTGATGAAGTACTGACGCCGGATTCATCGCGCTTCTGGCCGGCAGACAGTTATGTGCCGGGAACCAATCCGGCCAGTTTCGACAAGCAGTTTGTGCGCGATTACCTGGAGACGCTGGACTGGGACAAGACATCGCCCGGTCCGGCATTGCCTGCCAGTGTGATTGAACAGACGGCTGAGAAATACCGTGAGGCGCAGAGGCGCCTGACAGAAACCAGAGGAGAAAAGCTGATGTATGGATTCAGTACACACTGTAACCGGCAGCATGGATGAGGTCAGAAGCAGGGTAGACGGCGGCATTGCAGAAAGAAGGTTTTGGCGTGCTGACTGAAATTGATGTGGCGGCGACGCTGAAGAAAAAAATCGGTGTTGATCGCAAGCCCTACCTGATTCTGGGTGCCTGTAACCCGGCGCTGGCCAACCAGGCATTGAATGCCGATCCGGATATCGGCCTGCTGCTGCCCTGCAACGTGGTGGTGCGTGAAGAGGACGATGGCGCGGTGACCGTTGCCTTTATGGATCCGGCCGCGGTGCTGGGTCTGGTGGACAAAGAGGGTGTTGCCGCACTGGCCGCTGAAGTGCGCGGGCGACTGGAACGCGTCCGGGATGCGCTGCAGGGCTGACGGTATCTGGCTAACCAGCCGACACAGAATAATTAGCCACCGAATACACGGAAGGACACGGAAAAATTTCTTCCAAGGTCTTCATCTTTTTGTGTTCTTGCGTGGACTCCTGTGGGCGAATTCGCTGTGTTTGTCAGCCCGAATCAGGACTAGTAGCCACCGTCTGGCTGCTTTTGCTGATATTATCAGGCAGGGTATGCCGTGCATGTGGCTGTGGTGGATTTCGGCTATCATTAGCCAATGCCAGTCACAGACGGTGACGAACATGACACTGCCAAGACTCTCCGTGCAATTCGATACCAGTGCAGAACCGTTGCGCAACCGTGCACCATCGCACGACGAAAACGGCAAGCCGCTGAGTGACTTCATGATGCTGATCCCCGGCCTGCGCGACAAGCCGAAGCATCTCGTCGACAGCACCATTCAGGACGTGCATATCGTGCTGACGCACTTCAGGGATGCGGTCGTGTTTGCCGAATTCAATCTGAAGCTGAATCTGCTATGGGTGTCGATCCGGTCCATCAACGGCATCCGTTTTGAAATCGCCAGCGCCATCCAGGAGCACGTGCCTGAGGCAAAGCTGGTCTCGCACATCTAGATGCTGCTGTCCCACACCGGCATGTTGATCCTGCAGGGTCTGTCCGGGGCGCTGCTTGGCATTACCCTGTTTTACCTGCTGGGCTCGCTGCTGACGCGGCAATGGATACGCATTGATGTCTACCAGTTGGCGCTGTCCATGGCGGTTGCCTTCCTGGTCGCAGTCGTCTGCGAGGTCTACCTGGGGAAACTGTATTTCCTGCTGACGGGAGAGCGCGTTGTGGCAGTACCGGGTGTGGCCGATTCACGATGGCTATACGTCCATGCTGAATTTTATTATCTGGCCGGTGTACGGTTATTACGTGTACTTCTTTCACCAGGTGCTGCAGCAAAACGCGATCACGATCCGCCCGCAGTGGCTGAAAGGCCTGTTATCGGGGATCGATGGTCCGCTGCTGGAAATACTGGCGAACGGTTTTTTTCTGCTGTTCTACGGGACCTTCTACTTCTACTACCTGCCGGATGACATGCGTCATTATACCTCGGTGCAGGTTGTGCCTCTGTACATGGTGATGGGCGTCATCCTGACGCTGCTGCTGGAAGCGCCTGCTCAGGAAGCCGCCGCGCTGGCACTACCCGGCCGGATTTTATCTTGCCGCTGTCGGTTTCGTGCTGGCGGGGTAGTTAAAAGTGTCGTCCATTCCCGCAGCAAGGGCATACAATAACGGGGCGTTTTATTCGTTCAAAGCGTCTGTGCGAAGTAGTTCTTCAGGAAGTCATCAAAGGACTCATGGTCGGCGGCTTCCATTGCGCGCTGTTTCTCCAGTGATTGCTCTGACTGTTTCGCTAAAGGCCTCAAACTGCGCTGCGTCATGACCAAGGTCTAGGAAATATTGCTGGTGTTGCAGTGACATGCGCTGCGCAAAGTCGAAATAACCCTCGTTGTGTTCACGCATGCCCGCCAGTACCTGTGCCGAAAGTGTTTTCCCGGGGTCGGCAACGGCCGCCTGTTGTGTCTGCAGGGCCTGCTGGTAGGGCGCGTCCTGCTCGTCATGGTCGAGGACCGTGGCAAATGTCTGCATGGCCTCGCACATCTCGCCTGCCCACTGTTGCAGCGGCACCTTGTTCCCGTTGTGTTGCAGCATCAGACCGGGTTCCCGACCGCGGTAGGCGACGGCATCCAGGTTGTAGTCGATCTCCTTGCGCTCCAGATCGCTGATGAGCGGGCTGTCCTGCAGCTGGCAGAAGGCCATGAAGGTTTCCATAAAGCGGCATTGTGTCTCGCTGATACCGCGTGGATCAAAGATGTTGATATCCAGCGAGCGCAGCTCGACATAGCGCACCCCGCGCCGCCGCAGTGCCAGGCTCGGTTTCTCATTATTATCCGGTACCTGCTTGGGGCGCACGGAACTGTAGTACTCGTTTTCGATCTGCAGCATGTTGGCATTGAGTTGCCGGTAGCTGCCATCGACCTTTACCCCGATTTTCTCGAAGCGCGGCGAGGGCGTCTCGATGGCCTTGCCCAGGCTTGCGACATAGGCATCGAGGCTGTCGTAGTTGGCCTTGAAGCCGACCTCGTTTTCCAGGCTGTTCTGGTAACCGATGTCACACATGCGCAGCGAGGTGGCATGCGGACCGTAATAGGTGGTTTCGTTGAATTCCTGCAGTGTGGTTTGCTTGCCGGCCAGGAAGGACTTGCAGACCGCCGGCGAGGCCCCGAACAGGTACGGGATCAGCCAGCCGAAGCGTTGCAGGTTGCGTATCAGGGCGAAGTACTGCTCGGAAATAAACTCCTGCAGGGGCCGTGTATCGCCCTCGAGTTGCTGGTAGGTCGACCAGAAGTCCTCTGGAAAAGGAGTAGTTGTAGTGCACGCCGGCGATGACCTGCATGACGCGTCCGTAGCGATAGCCAAGGCCGCGCCGGTAGACGGTCTTCATCAGGCCGCTGTTGGAGGTGCCATACTGGGCGATGGGTATGCTGGAGCCGCCGGCGACCACGCACGGCATGCTGGAGGACCACAGCAGTTCCCCATCAAGCCGCAGGTAGACGAAATGCTGCAGATCACGCAGGTAGTCCAGTGCCGCCGACGCACTTTCCAGCGGTGGGGTAATGAATTCCAGCAGGGCCTCTGAATAGTCGGTGGTGATCCAGGGATGTGTCAGTGCCGAACCGAGGGCCAGCGGGATGTGGCGTTTGCGCGATGCTGCCATCCGGGGCGACGCGCAGGCTTTCTTTCTCCAGTCCGGTCAGGCCGCCTTTCAGCAGTGCTGGTCCAGCCGCTGCGACGAGTGCGGAAAGTCGTTTTTTTGCTTGTAAATACAACAGGATGTCCTGGTAGCTTGTGGTTAACGGGTGCGGAATGATACTGTGTTCGCCCCCTGCAGGGTGTATTAGTTTATAACGTGTTGTATTGTTGTAAAAAATTATTACAAATTTACTGCCAGTCACGGTTATCCAGAATGCCCGCCAAAAGCGAAACGCTGAAAATCGCTGATATCAAGGCCTCCTGCGGCAGCTGCAGCCTGTCCGAGCTGTGCCTGCCGCACGGCATGAGCGATGAGGACATCGATGCACTCGACCAGATCGTTAAACGCCAGCAACCCTACCAGCCCAGGCAGCACATCTTTCGTGCCGGTGACCCGTGCAACGCCCTGTTTGCGGTCCGCTCCGGTGCGCTGAAATCCTACTGCACGACCGAAGATGGCGATGAACAGGTGCTTGGTTTTACCCTGCCAGGCGAACTGGTGGGCCTGGACGGTCTGCACGATGGCGTCTATGCGAGCAGTTCGATCGTGCTGGAGACAGCCGAGTGTCTGCGAGTTGCCCTATGACCGCCTGGAGGAACTGTGCCACTCCCTGTCTGGCCTCAACCGCCAGATGATGCGGGTGGTCAGCAAGGAAATCACCGCCGATCAGCGGATGCTGCTGTTACTCGGCAAGCGCACAGCGGAGGAACGGCTGGCGGCATTTTTACTCAGCCTGTCGTCCCGCTATCAGTCACGGGGCCTGTCTGCCACGGCCTTCAACCTGCCGATGTCGCGTCAGGATATCGGCAACTATCTCGGGCTGGCCATCGAGACCGTGAGTCGCCTGTTTGCGCACTTTCCAGAAGGATGGACTGGTGACGGTCAATCGCCGGCAGATCGTGCTGGTGGGTATCGCGACGGTTGCGCGCCATGGTGGAAGGCTGCGTGGGACGCGAGATCTAGCGCCGGTCCTCCACTGCGGAGAAGCATCTGTTCCCGCATAACTCTTTTCGGGCGGAGTTTAAATGACCCTGGAAAAGCGTGACTGGTCGCCGCCTTTTCGCAGGTAGCGGTCGAACACCATGCAGATATTGCGCACCAGCAGCCGGCCGGCCGGTAACACCCGCACTGCATCGTCACTCCAGCAGCAACAGGCCATCCGCCTGCATCTTCTTCAGGTCTTCCAGTTCTGTCTGCGAAGTGGCTGTGGAAATTGAAGTGCCACTTCATTTCCAGTGCCTTGATGTCCAGCATGAAATCGCATATCAGCCGGGTGATGATGTCGCGGCGCAACAGGTCATCGGGTTCCAGTTCAATACCCCGGTCCAGTGGCAGCTTGCCGGCATCCAGCAGTTCATAGTAGCGCTCCAGATCGCGCACATTCTGGCTGTAATTGTCGCAGACATGTCCGATAGCCGACATCCCCATGCTGACGAGGTCGCAGTCCACGTGGGTCGAGTAGCCCTGGAAGTTGCGCTGCAGGGTGCCCTTTTCCTGTGCAATCGCCAGTTCATCATCCGGTTTGGCGAAGTGGTCCATACCGATGTAGACATAGCCGGCACCTGTCAGGTGTTCAATGGTGTGTTGCAGCATGTGCCAGCTTTTCATCGGCCGAGGGCAGGTTGGCCTCGTCGATGCGCCGCTGCGGCTTGAAACGTTGCCGGCAGGTGCGCGTAGTTGTAGACGGCGATCCGGTCCGGGTCCATGTCGATCACGGCGTCCAGGGTCTGCTCGAAACTCGCCACTGACTGAAACGGCAACCCGTACATCAGGTCCATGTTGATGGACTTGAAGCCCAGTTCGCGCGCCTGTCGGCCACACGCCGTGTCAGTTGTTCCGCTTTGCAGGCGGTTGACGGCCTGCTGCACCTCGGGATTGACATCCTGCACACCGAGACTGATGCGATTGAAACCCGCCTCGCGCAGCACCGCAGCTTTTCGGCATCGACCGAGCGCGGATCGATCTCGATGGAATACTCGCCACTGTCATCGCTGCGCAGGGAGAAATGTCGGGCGGTCGTATCCATCAGCTGGCGAATCTGGTCGTTGTCGAGAAAGGTCGGTGTACCGCCGCCCCAGTGCAGTTGCTCGACCATGCGGTCGCATCGAACAGTTCGCCCTGCAGTGGCGATTTCCCTGCAGAGGTAATCGAGATAGGCAGTGGCGCGCTCGTGGTGTTTGGTGACCACTTTGGTGCAGGCACAGTAAAAGCACACCGTGTCGCAGAACGGGATGTGGAAATACAGCGATAGCGGCCGCGGGATCGGGTCCTCGTTACTGTGTCGTGCCCACTTGCGGTAGTCGTTTTCCGAGATGCCCTCGTGAAACTGGGCCGCGGTCGGATAGGAGGTATAACGCGGCCCCGTCTGGTCATAGCGCCTGATCAGATCAGCATCAAAAACAATATGTTGGGCCATCGAGTCCATGCAGAGAGTGTTACCGTTGTCAGCGCCTGATTCTCCATCGGATTGCTGTAATATGAATTGATGTGGATCAACTCATGCCGGGTTTCCCGTCAAATACAGGGTTTAAATGCGACGATGACAAGGTCTGTGGAGGGTGAGCAGGGCGTTCGCTCAGTAGTAATAGGCAATCAGGTAGAGCCCCGAGCAGGATAACCACCCACAGGACCATGCTGCCGGTGGCCCAGGTGCGTGCCAGGATACCCTGGGGTCCGTGGTACAGGAACAGCGTGCCAAACAGTGTCCCCAGATGTCTTAGAAAACCGATGCGCGTATAGACATGCCAGCGGCCGAGTACCCGGGTCATCTGGCTGATGGCACGCGGTCCCAGCCAGCGGTAGAGCCACTCCACATCCATGTTGACCGCGCGCATCTCCGGCGGGTACAGGCCGCTCAGTTTCAGCCAGGTAAATGCCAGCGCTGAAAAGAACAGCAGTTGCAGTTGCGCCAGAACGTGAGTGACCGTATAGGCTGAATAGTCCACGGGGAATGGCAACAGGCTGTACAGCATGGCAGGCCAGATACCGATGGACACGCACAGTACGCGCCGCCAGTGCCATCGCCAGCAGCATATTCAGTGGCGGTTCGCCGGTACGGATACCGGAGTCCTGTGCAAAGAAGGCAAAGAACGGGATCTTGATGCCGGCATGGTGAAACACACCGGCGGAGGCAAACAGCAACGCCAGCCAGATCCAGTCGTGACCTTCCTGCAGTGCGGCGGCCATCACCATGGACTTGCTGACGAAACCGCTGAACAGGGGAAACGCGGATATCGAGCAGGCGCCGACGATGCACAGGCCGGTGGTGATCGGCATGCTCTTGTAGAGACCGCCAAGCTCGGTGGCCTTGATCTTTCCGGTCATGTGCAGCACGGCCCCCATGGACATGAACAGCAGGCCCTTGAAAAGCACGTCATTGAAGGCGTGTGATACCGCACCATTGAGGGCGAGGCTGGTGCCGATACCGATGCCGCAGACCATGAAGCCGAGCTGGTTGATCATGCTGTAGGCGAGTACCCGGCGCAGATCATTTTCGATTACCGCATAGAAAATCGGGAAACAGGTCATCACGGCACCAATGTAAATCAGCATCTCGGTGCCGGGAAAACCGCGTGCCAGCATATAAACGGCGGCCTTGGTGGTAAAGGCACTGAGGAAAATCGTGCCGGTCGGGGTGGCCTCGGGATAGGCATCGGTCAGCCAGTTATGCAGCAGCGGAAAGGCGCACTTGATGCCGAAGGCCGTGAACAGCAGCCAGCCCGACACGGCATCGAGTCCGATGTAGTCAAAGGCCAGTGAGCCGGTTTCGTGGAAACGCATCAGTATGCCGGCCAGCAGCAACAGGCCGGATAAAAACTGGAATATCAGGTAGCGCCAGCCGGCCGCCATGGCCCGGGGTGACCGTTGTGACCAGATCAGGAACACCGAGGAGATCGCCGCCAGCTCCCAGTAGACGAATACTGAAATCAGGTCACCGGCAAGCACCGCACCGAGGGCGCTGCCGGAGTAGACCAGTGCGGCAACGTGCTGGATACGATCATGCACATGCAGGGAAAAGACAATCCCGATAAACGCCGCCAGGTTGAATACGTAGGCGAACAACAGGCTCAGCCGGTCGGTCCGGTAAGGGGTGAGTTCGTAGCCCAGCAGCTGCACCTTGACGACCAGCCCTTCCGGCACACCCAGCAGCAGGGCTGCACTGAGCAGCGGGATCAGCAGCAGCAGGGTTTTCTGCAGCCGGCCGCGCAGCAGCACGATCAGCAGCGCACCGGCGAAGAAGGTCGCAAAGGGTGGCAGGTCTAGCGATCATAATAATCTTCAGGGCGTTTCAGCAGCTTGCGCAGCTGCTTGGCGAGCAGCACCAGCAACACACAGGCCGTGAATCCGAAGAACGCGTAGAAACCCCACAGTGATTCCCAGCCATGCTGCACATGACGGTGAACGAACAGGTCGGCCGCCAGCAGCAGCGCGCAGGCCAGGTACAGAATCCTTAACAGGCGTCTGACATTTTCCGGCTTGTCGAATAGATGCTGTCGTTCCTGTGGCATTGATTTACCCCTGTACCAGCAGTTGCAGAGACGGTAAACGGGCTCCGGGAAAAAAAACAGTACAACGCAGGCCGCTGCGGTCAGCAGCAGTGCCGCCACACAGGCCGGCGGCGCTTCCTGCATGCCGGTGTCTCCCGGATCTCCCTGTTCACGGCTGAAAAAGGCGCGCATCGGAATGGGTAATAAATAGGCGACGTTGAGCATGGAACCGGCAAGCAGTACCACCAGCATGAGGTGCTGCTGTGCATCCAGTGTGCCGAGGGCAAGAAACCACTTGCTCCAGAAGCCCCCCAGCGGCGGCAGCCCGATGATGCTGAGGCTGGCAATAAAGAAGGCCGCCATGGTCAACGGCATGCGCCGCCCGAGACCGTCCATTTCACTGATGCGAGTCTTGTGCGTGGTAACCAGGATGGCGCCGGCACAGAAAAACAGCGTGATCTTGGCAAAGGCGTGCATGACGATGTGCATGCCGCCGCCGACGATGCCCAGCGGCGTCGCCAGCAGTGCACCCAGCACCACGTAGGACAGATGGCTGATGGTTGACCACGCCAGTCGCAGTTTCAGGTTGTCCTGTCGCAGGGCGACAACCGCGGCCAGCAGGATGGTCGCGGCTGCCACGTACATCAGCCACCGGGTGGCCGGGACCTCCGCCAGGAAATCGATGCCGAAGATGTAGATAGCGACCTTGAGTACGGTAAACACGCCGGCCTTGACCACGGCGACGGCATGCAGCAGCGCGCTCACCGGTGTCGGTGCCACCATGGCGGCGGGCAGCCACAGGTGAAATGGCATGAGCGCGGCCTTGCCGATACCGAAAATGAACAGTATCAGCAGGACGCCCGCGACACCGGGTGTCACCGCACCCTCGAGTATGCCGCCGACACGGAAGTCCAGGGTGCCGGTCAGCGTCCAGGTCCAGACCAGCGCCAGCAAAAACAGGATGACGGACGTGCCCAGCAGGTAACCGAGGTACATGCGGCCGGCGAAGGTGGCTGCATCGTCGCCGGCGTGGGTGACCAGTGGATAGGTCGACAGGGTCAGCAGTTCGTAGAAAATGAACAGCGTGAACAGGTTGCCGGCAAACGCGATGCCCATGGTGCTGCCGAGTGCCACGGCAAAGAAACTGTAGTATGAAGTCTGACGCCTTTCGTGGTGGCTGCGCAGGTAGCCGATGGAATACACCGACGTCACCACCCACAGGAAACTTGCCAGCAGGGCAAACAGCATAGCCCAGCGGTTCGACCTCGAAACCGATTTTCAGTCCGGGCAGGGGCTCCAGCAGGTCGATGGCCGGCCGGGCTGCCGCGCAGTACCTCATCATGCAGCGAAGACACCAGCAGCAACAGGCACCCCGAGGTCAGCAGGGTGACGGCTTCCCGGGGATTTGGCCAGCGGTGCAATGCCGTTATCAGCACAGGCGCCAGCAGCGGCAGGGCGACACAGGCGAGCACTGTCATTTCCGGGCTCATGCAGTTGTGGCAGCCACAGGTTTCACCGTACTCCCTGCACAATCAGGATGACCGCTGCCTGGTGTGCGATCCCGGAGACCACGCTGGCATCAACTCCAATGTAGAAGTTGGCGCCGATCAGTAGCCAGGTGGGTATCAGCATGCTGGCCGGCGCCTCCTTTACCGTGTGCATCCCGGCACCGGGCACCTGGAAATAGGCGGTCTCCACCACGCGCCAGATATAAATCAGTGCCAGCAACGAACTCAACAGGATCAGCACGGCCAGCGGCCAGTAGCCGTCCGTGAGTGCGGCACTGACCAGGTACCACTTGCTGATGAACCCGGCCGTCAGCGGTATGCCGATCAGGCTCAGGCCACCCGCCACGAATGCGGCCATGGTCCAGGGCATCTGCCTGCGCTAGGCCGTGCATGTCCCGGAGTTCAACCGAGCCCAGACGCAGGAAAATACAGCCAAGCGAGAGGAACAGTGCACACTTGATCAGTGCATGGTTGAACAGCTGGATCATGCCGGCTGCCACGCCGTCGCTGGTGGCAAGGCTGATACCGAGGATGATGTAGCCGATCTGGGCGACGCTCGAGTAGGCCAGCATGCGCTTGACATTGTTCTGGAAAATGGCGACCAGCGAGGCGACCAGCATGGCGGCGGCCGCCAGCAGCATGAGGATCTCGCCGACATGCATGGCAGCAAAGGAAAAGCCGATACCGAACACGGTGAAGAACAACCGCAACAGCACGTAGACCCCGACCTTGGTCGCAGTGGCTGCGAAGAACGCCGATACCACCGACGGCGCAAAGGTATAGGCGTTTGGTAGCCACAGATGCAGCGGAAACAGTGCCAGCTTGATGCTGACGCCAACGGTCACGAAGGCAAAGGCCACCCGGATGGTGCGCGTGTCCGCCACTTCTGGCAGCCGTTGTGAAATGTCCGCCATGTTGAGGGTACCGGTGATCATGTACAGAAGACCGACACCGATGAGGATGAAGGTGGCGCCGATGGTACCCATCACCAGGTACTGGAAGGCGGCAGTGAGGGCGCGGCGGGAGCAACCGAGGCTGATCAGTACATAGGAGGACAGCGAGGATATCTCCAGAAACACGAACAGATTGAAGGCATCGCCGGTCACCACGATACCCAGCAGTCCGGCCAGGCATAACAGAAAGCAGGTGTAGAACAACCCGATGTGTTTTTTGCGAATTTCCTGCTGAATGCTGCGCCAGGCAAACGGCATCACCACGGCACCGATAGATGGCGATGACAAGGATCATCAGGGCGCCGGCCATATCAATCCGGTACTCGATCCCCCAGGGCGTTGCCCAGGCACCGATGGCATAGGAGATTGTCCCCGTGGCCAGCTACCTGCTGCGCCAGCATGATCGCAATTGCGAGTACCATCCAGCTGACCGACAGCGCACAGGCCCAGGCATGACGGGGATTGCGCAACAGCAGGCATACCGGGGCGGAGACCAGCGGGATGACGACCTGCAGTGCGGGAAGGTGCGCGCTCAGCACAGTGTGGAACTCATGCTTCCTCGTCCTGCACGTGGATATCGTCTTCGTTGATGGTGCCGTAGGCTTCCCTGATGCGAACCACCAGCGCCAGTCCGAGGGCCGTGGTCGCCAGGCTGACCACGATGGCAGTGAGGATCAGTACATGCGGCAGCGGGTTGGAGTAGACACTGATGCCTTCCTCAATGATCGGTGCCGTGCCGCCCTCTACCTTTGCCATGCTGATGAAAAAAATGAACACCGATGTCTGGAAGAGGAACAGCCCAATGACCTTTTTGATCAGGTTGGGTCGTGCAATAACGATATAGAAACCGGTCATCATCAATACGATGACGATCCAGTAGTTATAGTGTCCCAGCAGCTCGGACATCCGCTATTCTCCAATCCGTTTCAATACGAAAAACATAGAAATATGGCCACGGAAGCACAAGGAAAAACACTGCAAGGATAAACTCATTGAAACGAATATCTTTCCGTGTGTTTCCGTGGCTATCAAATCAAAAATCAGTCACCTGGCATGAACGGGTTCTGTAGCCGTTGTTATCAGGCTAGTGCCGCCGGCTGACAAAGCCGTAATAGATAATAAGCAGCACCGAGGCAACGGTAATGCCGACACCCAGCTCGATGAGCAGGATGCCGAGGTGCTGACCGGTTACCGGGTCATCCGCGAGCACGCGGTATTCAAGGAACTTCCCTCCCAGCAGCATGCTCTCGATGCCGACAGCCGCATAAAGCAGTACCCCGGCCGCCGCCAGGATACGCAGCAGCCGGTCTGGTATGAGCCGTTGTGCAGTGCCCAGTCCGAAGGCCAGGGCATAGAGAATAAAGCCGGTCGCAAAGATCACCCCTGCCTGGAATCCACCGCCGGGGCCGTAATCACCATGAAACTGCACATAGAGTGCAAACAGCAAGTATCAGCGGGAAGAACAGCTTGGCAATGACGCGCAGCACAACCAGTCTTCTGATGCCCGCCGCTTCTATATTTCGCCCGCGGGTGCGATAACCGAGCAACGCCAGCACGCCGGCAGCGGCAGTGAAAATAACCGTCACCTCGCCCAGGGTGTCGTAGCCGCGGTAACTCGCCAGCACCGAGGTGACGACATTCGGAACGCCGATTTCCCCGGGTGAATCGTGGAGATAGGCTGGGCGCCACATAGCGGTGTGCGGGTGCCGCCGGATCGCCGTAGTGTGGCATGTCCAGGGTGCCGTAGATGAGTGCCGCACCGGTTGCCATGACCACGACCAGTGGCAGCAGTGGTGTGTGCTGTGGCACTTTTTCCTCGTCCGTGGTGAGTGCAACCGTTGCCACCATCAGGACGGTTGCAATGCCCGCGCCGATAGCTGCCTCGGTGAGGGCAACGTCGACGGCGTCCAGCACTACGAACAAGGATGCCGAGAGCAGGCTGTAGATGCTGGTCAGCATGGTCACCGCCGAGCAGGCTTTTCATGCGCACGATGGCAAAGCCGGTAATCATCAACAGCCCGAGCAGCACATCGTTTATCAGGTTCTCCATTATTCAGGCTCGCGCTCATCGACAACCGCTGGCAGCTTTCCCTGCAAGGCCGCCTGGGCCAGTGCATGAACGGCCGTCGGGCCGGTGAACATCATGAAGTAGAACATCAGCAGCAACTTTACCGTCACCAGGCTCCAACCGCCCTGCAGCATCAACCCGGCCAGCACCAGCCCGGCGCCGAGGGTGTCACAGACGCTGACGGCATGCAGACGGGTATAAAAGTCAGGAAACCGCAGCACGCCGATGGCGCCTATCAGCAGGAAGATTGCGCCTCCCAGCAGGCAGCTCCAGCTCAGTACCGCAACGACCACGTCCATCACCCTTCGCCGGATCCCGTTGCGCTGCTGTCCGTTGTGCCAGCACCGGGGTTGTGCACCCGCAGCACGGCGATGGTGCTCACGAAGGAGATCAGCACGTACACCAGGGCGATGTCCAGAAACTCGGGACGCCCGGTCATAAAACCGAGGACGGCGACCATCAACACGGTCAGGGTGCCGATCATATTGGCAGCCAGTACACGATCATAGAGCGTCGGCCCGCGGAAGGCGCGCACCAGTCCCACGGCAATTGCAACCAGGATCACGCTGGAGACGGCGATGAACATTAAAAAACCTTCTCCACCTCGCACACCCGGCGGTTCATTTCACCGCGCTTGAGGTCTGCTGCAATTTCCTGCGTCAGGGCATGCACCGTGAATATATCCTCGTCGACGTCTACGGTGACCGTGCCCGGCACCAGGGTGATCGAGTTGGCATAAGTGACCCGTCCCAGTTCGGTTTTCTGCGAGGCCCTGAGGGTGAAAATAGTCGGACTGATGGGCAGGCTGGGGCTGAGGATGCGACGGCTGACGTCAATATTTGACTTGATGATCTCCCGACCCAGCCAGGCCCAGTAGAGCAGTACCGAGGGTTTGATGAGAACGGGCTGGGTTTCCCGGTCAATCAGGTCTGCACGGGTCGTCAGAAACACCACCAGCAGCGTCGAGACGATGCCCAATAGCAGCAGCAGGGGGGTGTAATGGCCGGACAACAGCAGCCACAGGGCAAACAGAAATACCCCCAGGTTGATTGCATGCCTCAGCTTGCTCATGAGTGCGTTGCGAGCAGCTCGCCGGCCGTATCCTGATGCCGTGATGGAAATCGCATGGTGTTGATGTCCCGTCTGTTATTCAGCCAGCCGCATCACAGGGACCGGCCTGTTAGCAAGCGAGAGTATCCCATGACGCGTGTTATGCATAAAGCACGCCTGCAGGCACTGTTCAGTCAGTGGGTGGTGCGCGCTGCAGGCTCAGCTTCAGCAGCGGCGGAGCGAGCAGGCTTGTGAGGATGACCATCAGCACGATGGCGGAGAACAATGCGTCATCGACCACGTCAAGGCTCTTGCCGATTGCGGCGAAGATCAGACCAACCTCGCCGCGCGGCAGCATGCCAATACCGATCGCCCAGCGGTTGTTGCCACGGGAGGCGCCGAGCCCGGCAACCAGCTTGCCAAGGATTGCCGAGACCAGCAGGCCTCCGGCGAGGAACACGATATTCCAGTGGAGGAACATCTCCAGTTTCACCTGTATACCCATCAGCACGAAGAAGATCGGCACCAGGATCACCTCCAGTGGCATGATCAGATCCTTGATACAGATGGTGTGCTCGCGCTCGTGACCCCAGTGCCTGAAATAGGCATCCTGCATAATCAGTCCCGCCGTAAACGCCCCGACGATGGTGGCCAGCCCCGCCAGATTCGCCATCCAGGCCAGTACCATGACAAACAGGAACGAAATAAACATCTTCGCTTCCATGAGATCGAGGTGGCGTACCAGATGGATGGTAATTTTCAACAGCCAGGGCCCCAGGACGATGGCACCGGCCAGGAACAGGGCGGTCATGATGATCACGACCAGTATCTGCGCTGTTTCGATGCCGCCGGTGACGACGATGCCACTGACGATCGAGAGCAGCAGCAGACCGAGAATGTCATCGATGACCGCGGCACCGAGGATGATGCGTGCGATCCTGGTGCCCTCCATTTTCAGTTCCTGCAGCACCATGACGGTGATGCCGACACTGGTGGCACCGAGTGCGGCACCGAGGAACAGGCTGGTATGCAGGGGAATGTCGGGAATCAGCAGGCGTGAGGAGGCAAAACCGAGCGCAAAAGGCACGATGACGCCGATCACTGCCACGCGCAGGGAGTCCGGGCCGACCTGGCGCATTTCGTCTATGCTGGTGCGCAAGCCAACCATGAACAGCAGGAAGATGATCCCGTAGCGGGAGAAGACGTCCAGTGTGTGTGCCACCTGAATCAGTTCGGTGCCATGTGGGCCGCGCAGCAGCGCGAGCATGTGTTCTGCCTGTGCCGTGCTCAGCGCATGAATACAGGCCAGATCCGCCGCCTCGCAATGCAGCAGGTCCTTCACGGCATCAAAAAATGCCGGTCCCTCGCGCAGCACGACGACCAGGTCAAAGTCGAGCAGGTAGGCCAGGTTGCCGATCAGGATACCCATGCCGAGCTCTCCAAGCACGGAAGGCAGGCCCAGCTTGCGCGCACCGAATCGCCCCAGCAACGCCATGAAGAGGATGCCGGTTACACCAAGCAGGACCGGTGCAATGGGATCGCTGTGCGAGGTATGAAACTGCCAGGCATATGCCATGGACGGCAGGGCCAGTAGCCCCAGCAGGCAGACCAGGTGCAGCCGGTAGTGATGGGCGGTCATGTGTTTGGCAATGTCCCGGGTTACACTCAGCAGATTCTTGGCAGCGGGTCATCCTCGAGTTCTTCCAGGATGCGTTCACCGCCGAGTTCGGTGTGCAACAGCACCTGCCTGCCGGAACTGTTGACACTGCCAATGATGGCGGCATCCTCCCCTTCCGTCAGCGCTTGCCAGCGCTGTAATAATGGCTCGGCCTCGTCGGGGGCGACGACCGCAACGACCCGTCCTTCACACGCCAGGTACAGGGGATCGTAGCCGAGCATGTCGCAGACCGACTGCACCGGGTCGCGTACCGGGATGGCCTGCTGCGAGAGACGAATGCCCATGCCGGTGGCGCGCTGTAATTCATGGGCGACCGTCGCCAGCCCGCCGCGTGTCGGGTCGCGCATGAAGCGCAGCCCGGGCACCTTGAGTGCTTCCCGGGTCAGTGGCAGCACACTGGCGGCATCGGATAACAGCTCACCTTGCAGGCCGAATGCCTCGCGCGCCAGCAGCACGGCAATGCCGTGGTCGCCCACCGGTCCACTGACAAGGATGACATCGCGGTCGCGGATCTGGTTCAGTCCAAGAGCGCGGTCACTGCGGATGCCGACGCCGGTGGTGGCCAGGTACAGGCCGCCGCCTTCGCCGCGGCGCAGCACCTTGGTGTCTCCGGCCACGACCTGTACGTCAATGGCGCGGGCACTGTCGGCGAGGCTTTTGATGATGCGCTCCAGCACGGCGATTTCCATGCCTTCCTCGATAAAGGCATTCAGGCTCAGGTACTTCGGCGTGGCGCCTGCGACCGCCAGGTCATTGGTGGTGCCATGCACCGCCAGTGAGCCGATGTTGCCGCCCGGGAACTCCAGCGGCTGCACCGTGAAGCCATCGGTGGTGAACATGATGTCGCGGCCATGCAGCGCCAGCGGCACGGCATCGGCGTGCACGTCCAGCTCCGGGTTGCTCAGGTGGCGGGCAAAGATTTCGTCGATCAGTTCGCGCATGAAACGGCCACCGTTGCCGTGCGCGAGCGAGATGTGGGTGTCTTCCATGCCGGGTTTGTTCGATATCTAGCTGATCTTGCCAATGGCGCAACTGACAAAGGACCTCGCCTTTGCCGTTGCCGCCTTGATGCCGTCAGCCGAGCCTTTCTCCGGATAGCCACTGTGCAACAGTGTCTCGAGCAGTTGTTCGCGGCTGTCATCAGCGGCATCGACGCTGACACGGCCCTGTTCAATATCCACGCTGACCTGTTCAACGCCATCGAGCTTGCCCAGTGTTTTCATAATGGTGTTGGCGCAGCCACCGCACTTGATGTTTTCTACATCGATAATGTGTTTCATAGAGGCCTCCTTAAGCATTCATTGAATGATGCTTAATGCCATCGTGAATGAAAACCGTAAAAAAACAGAATGTCACCTCTCCCTTCGTGAGAGCAGGGTGGGTGTTTGCCTTATCCCGCAGCTATTGCACGCTGCTGTGCAGCCGCAGCGCGTACTCGAGTACCTGTCCATAGCTGAGTCCGGCGTCATTGACGGGGATCTTCTCCGGCAGTTGTACCTGGAAACCATCAGTTTGCAGCCACTTGCAGGCCTGCTCGGTCAACACCCGGTTCTGGAATACACCACCGCCCAGGCCAATACGGTTCACTCCATGGCGGGCCCGTGCACGCCGTGCCTGTTGCAGCAGGGTGTCGGCGAGACTGGCGTGGAACATCGCGGCCCGTTCGGCCACCGGGCGGCTGGCATCCAGCAATGCCGGCAGCAGCGGAGCCCAGTCTGACTGCAGCAGGCCGTCCGCGGTTGCCGTCAGGGGGAGGGTGACCGCTGTGGCGCTGTCGGTACAGGCAGCCTCCAGCAACATGGGTCCCTGCCCCTCGAAACTGGCATGCGTGCACAGACCGGTCAGTGCCGCCGCGGCATCGAACAGTCGTCCCGCGGCGCTGGTCTGCGGAGCGTTCAGGCGCCGTTGCCAGGCCTGTTGTAACAGCGTGGTCGCTGCGGGCAGTCCCGGCCAGTCCTGCCCCGTTTCCCAGCATAGCGCGGCAGCGCTGCGCCACGGTTCGCGCCCGGCCTGTTCGCCGCCCGGCAGGTGAAAGGGCCGCAGGGTCGCGAAGCGTTGCCACTGTCCGGGGTGGCCCAGCAGGGCCTCGCCGCCCCAGAGGGTGCCGTCCTCGCCGTAACCGACGCCGTCCCAGGTGAACACCAGGCGGTCTGTGGTGATCTCATCCCTGTCCGTGGCCGCCGCGGCATGGGCATGATGATGAAAGACCCGGTGGACTGGCAGGCCACAGCGCTGCGCCCAGCGGCTGGTGGCATAGGCGGGATGGGCATCACAAATGACGGCGGTCGCATGGACACCATAGAGGGATTGCAGGTCGTGGATGCTCTGTTCAAATACGGCCAGGCTGCGTGCCGTGCCCATGTCGCCGATGTGCGGTGAGACCACGACGCGGTCCTGCCAGGCCAGCGCGATGGTGTTTTTCATGTGACCACCCACCGCGAGGACGGCTGACTCCAGGGTAACCGGCAGGGTGAGTTCCAGAGGGGCATTGCCGCGCCCGAGGCGCAGCGGACGGGGCCGGTCCTGAATGACCCGGAATACCGGATCATCGGCAGGTCGCTCGATGGGGCGATCATGGTGCAGGAAGGCGCTGGCAACATGGCCAAGACGTTCCTCGACGGCCGCATTTTCGGTCAGTACCGGCTCGCCACTGATATTCGCCGAGGTGGCGATCAAGGGGGCCTCAAAGTCCGACAGTAGCAGATGGTGCAAGGGACTGTAGGGTAGCATCACCCCGATCTCGTCCAGGCCAGGTGCAATCAGTGCAGATAAGTCAAAGCCGGGACGCTTGCGTGCCAGCACGATGGGCCGTCCCGGCGACAGCAACAGGTCAGCCTGGTCGCGTGACAGCCAGACCTTGTGGTTGACGCATTTCAGCGGGCTGCCCGGCAGGGCAGGGAACATCACTGCCAGTGGTTTGTGTGGCCGCGGCTTGCTGCGGCGCAGGCGTGCAATCGCGGTGTCATTGCGGGCATCACACATGAGGTGATAGCCACCGATCCCCTTGACGGCGACAATGTTGCCGGCCTGCAGGGCGGCCACGCAGGCCGTTAGCGCGGCCTTGTTGCCATTGATGGACTTCATGTCCGGGGCCGTGAACTGCAGTGTCGGACCGCAGGCCGGACAGGCAACCGGCTCGGCATGAAAGCGGCGGTTGTGCGGGTCGCTGTATTCGCGTCGGCAATCGTCGCAGAGTTCAAAGGCGGCCATGGTCGTTGCCGGACGATCATAGGGCATGCCACGGATCAGGGTGTAGCGTGGCCCGCACTGGGTGCAATTGATAAACGGGTAGCGATAGCGCCGGTCCTGCGGATTGTGCAGTTCTGCGAGGCAGTCATCACAGGTAAACAGGTCCGGCGGTACGTGGATGTTGCCGTTGCCGGCGGCCGTGCTCTCACGGATGGTGAAACCGTCAAGTGCGTCAACCGTGGCAGGTTCACAACTTTCCAGTATCGGCTGTGACAGGGGGGGTGCGTGCTGCATTAACCGGCGGGTGAAGGCGTACAGGGCCTGGCCTTCTCCCTGAATGTGTATTTCCACCTGGCCGGTGCAGTTCCGTACCCAGCCGTTCAGATTATGGGTGTGTGCCAGGCGGTAGATAAAGGGGCGAAAGCCGACTCCTTGCACCCGCCCGGATACGACCAGGTGCAGTGCCTCAACGGGCGCTGCACTCGTATCGGAGACATTCAGGTCCATGATAATGAAGCAGCCGGACAGGTCGCTGCATCGGCAAGACGCAGCGTGCCCGTCATACCGTTACCTGCCGTGCTGTGGTAGCAACCGGTTCACGCAGGCCGCTCGACCACCAGATACGGCAGGCGCCCTCATCGGACACCATGCAGGGACCGATGGGGTGACGTGGCTTGCAGGCGATCCCGAACAGGCGGCACTCGTTGGGATAGATCTTGCCCAGTACCACGCTGGCACAGTCACAGCCGGGTGGCATTTCACCGGCCCGCTTGCGGGCATCGTCCGCATAGCGGGGAAAGGCAAGACGCGCATCGTGTGCCCGGTAGTCGGCATTCAGGGCAAAGCCGGAGGCGGGAATGATGCCCACACCTCGCCAGTTGGCATCGGTCACTTCCATGGCCTGACGCAGTTGCCGCTGTGCGGCCCGGTTGCCGCCGGGCTTGACGACCTCGGGATAGCAGTTATCAAGGAAGCGCCGCTCCTCGAGCAACTGGCGCAGCGTGGAATACATCGCGGCCAGCAGACTTTCCGCCGTAAAACCAGCTACCGCGGCCGGGATTCCGTGTTGCTCCACGACGAATTGCCACTCTTCCGGACCCATGATGGTCGCGACATGTCCTGGCGCCACCAGTGCATCGAAGCCGGGGGAACCCGATTCCAGCAGCATGGCCACCGCGGGCCAGGTAAGACGGCCGGACAGCAGGATAAACAGGTTATCGGGAACGCCCTCGACCAGCAATGCGGCGGCCGGTGCCGTGGTGGTCTCGAAACCGGCCGCAAAAAAGATCACCGGCTTGC
This sequence comes from uncultured Gammaproteobacteria bacterium, assembly GCA_963701505.1. Classification (GTDB taxonomy): domain Bacteria; phylum Pseudomonadota; class Gammaproteobacteria; order UBA9214; family UBA9214; genus UBA9214. The sequence continues at coordinate 21,497 of CAVOZZ010000009.1, read as the reverse complement.
CGCCATGGTCGCGGGCAATATGCGCCGCTTCCTGCGGGGAGGATACCGGCCGGATATCGGCCCCCCTGGCCCTGGCCTCTTCCAGGGTGCGTGCCTCGCAACGCGCCACATTGACCGGTACGCGCAGCATATCGCCATAGGCCACCAGGATGATGTCCTCGTGCAGTGACAGCTGAATGGCCTCGAAGATATCCTCTTCCGGACAAATACACACCGGGCAGCCCGGGCCGGGGACCAGTTCGATATTGCGCGGCAGTGCGCTGCGCAGCCCGGCCATGGTGATGGAGCGCTCGTGGCCGCCGCAGACGTTCATGATTTTTACGCGCGGCGGCAGGGGCAGCGCGTGGATGCGTCGCAGCCAGTCCCGTGCCGTGGTGGTTGTCATGCCGGGCCCGGGGCCGCTGCGAGACTTCCCGCCCGCTGTTCCAGCTGTGCCCGCTCGGCCTGTAGCCAGTCAATCCATGCGTCCATGCCGGCAGCCGTTTTTGCGGACAATTCAAATACCGGTGCGGCGCTGGCGAGTTCCCGCAAATAGCGGCGGGCATTGTCCGGCTTGAAATCATCCAGTACCGGCAGCAGGTCACACTTGCTGAGCAGCACCAGGTCCGCGGTACGAAACATCACCGGGTACTTGGCCGGCTTGTCATCTCCTTCCGGGACCGACAACAGGGTGATATTACGCTGCTGGCCGAGATCAAAGCTGGCCGGACACACCAGGTTGCCGACGTTTTCTATGAACACGATATCCAGCTTGTTCAGGTCCAGCTGGTGCAGCGCGTCGTGCACCATGTGTGCATCCAGGTGGCAGGCGCTGCCGGTCGTGATCTGAATGGCAGGCACGCCATGGGCGCGAATCCGGCTGGCATCGTTCTCGGTTTCAAGGTCACCTTCGATCACGGCGATGGACAGCTCGTCCCGCAGGGCATCGATGGTCGCCTCGAGCAGGCTGGTCTTGCCCGCGCCGGGAGAGGACATGAGGTTGATGGCGAGCACGCCATGCCGTTCAAAATGCTGGCGATTGTGTGCAGCCGTGTGGTCATTGGCCTGCAGCAGGCCGTGTAATACGCTGACGGCCTCGTGGCCGTTCTCTGTTCTGGACAGGCGGCCACCCGGCTTCAGCAGGTGGGCATTGCCCGGTGTCACGTTACAACCGCAGGTATCACACATCCTTCTCTCCTGACAACGTCAACCCGCTCCTGCGGGTGTGGTTTAGTTACACTGCTCGCGTCTTGCCGGCATGGCGATTTCAGGATCCGCTGGTTCTTCCAGCGCCTGTCTGACAATCTCCACATGCTGCAGCAGCAGTTCATCGCCGCTCACCAGGCTGGTGTGCCAGTCGCCACAGTTTCCGCACAGCAGCCGACTTGGCAGGGCATCCGTTACCTGGCCGCATTGCTTGCAGCTGACCCGGATCGCCATGCGGTCGATCACCAGTTCTGCACGATCGGCAACCGTGCCTGCACGGGCGACCGTGAATGCCTGCTCCAGCAGGCCGGGCTCGACCCCCGAGAGTGGCCCGATACCGAGGTGGATAGCCACTACCTGGTCGGCGCGTTGCTTCCAGTGCAATGCGCTCGACCTGTTCCATCAGTGCCTGGCATACAGCAAGTTCATGCATGGGCACCACCCTCGCCGGGTTCCTCCGCCAGCATCAGGTCATACATTTCCCAGGCGGTGCGTGCCTCCCGGGGGGTGATCTTCTGGATGGCATAACCCACGTGGACGACAACGAAATCGTCGATCTGGAATGCCTCGTCCTGCAGCATGAACAGGCTGACCTCGCGGTGTACGCCTTTTGCCTCGCAGTTGGCGGTATAGCCATCGATGGATTTGATCTGCATCGGGATGCCGAGACACATGAAAGGAATCTCCGTTTGCCACCGGCAGCAGGCCGGCGTTTCTTTGGCGTCTACTTAAACACGGTCTATATGAACGAGAGTTGATATGGATCAATAAACCTGATCTTTCACTCCTGTACAAATCTAGCTCAAGTATCGAGGGCGCATTTGATGGCACGTCGTATCAATACACTGATCCTGGGTATTGGCAACACCCTGCTGGCCGACGAGGGTACCGGTGTCCATATGCTCGACTACCTGCGCCGTCATCATCCCGAACTGGCGTGTCACCTATCTGGACGGCGGCACACTGAGCTTTACCCTGGCGCCCTACATCGAGGAAGCGGAGCAGCTGATTGTGATCGATGCCGCGGAGCTGGAATCGGCTCCCGGAACGGTTGCGGTCTTCTGCGGACAGGACATGGACCGTTTTGCCGGCAAGACCAAGCGCAGCGTACACGAGGTCAGCCTCGGTGACCTGCTGGCGATCGCGCATCTGACGGATACGCTGCCGGAAAACCGCGCCCTGATCGCGATGCAGCCGCGAGATGTCGACTGGGGGCACTGTCTCAGCAATCCGGTGAAGCAGGCATTGCCGGAAGCGGCCGGCCGCATCACCGGGCTCCTGCAAAGCTGGGCCCTGGCACATGAACGGTCGGCTGCCGGCCTGCTGGCGATATACGGCTAGAAAATACCAAGGGGGAAAGGGCCAATGGAAAACAAAATACTTCTACCGCTGGATGGCTCGGAGTCAGTACAGGAACTGCTCCTCTACGTCACCGCGATCACACCGCGCGAGTCGACCGCAATTACCCTGCTCACTGTGATACCGAGAGCAAGGATGCCGTGGCAAGCGGTGACGCCCATGCCGGTGAAATACAGGCTGCGCTGGAACAACGACGGCTGGACCGTCAGCCGGGAAACACGCATGGGTGATCCGGTTGAAGAAATCGTCAAATTTACCATGCTGCTGCCTGCCACCCTGCTGATGATGTCGACACACGGCCGTTCGGGGCTGGAACGGATCCGTGAAGGCAGTGTCACCGAGCAGGTGCTGAAACAGTCCACCTGTCCGGTCTTTATCCTGCACAGCACCCGTGCTGCACCGTCGGACCAACGCACCGAACAACTGTTCCGGCGGATCCTGGTGCCGCTCGACGGTACCGAGACATCCGCTTCCATCCTGGGTTGCGTGGAGCGCTTTGCCAGGATCCATGATTCGGAGGTCATCCTGTTTCATGACGAAATCGATACCGATGACTCGGAATACAACCGCGCAGCCGTCAGGGAAGTCCTGCAGGATCATTGCGTCAAGCTGGCGAATACCGGCTTGAAGGTGTCGCTGGACATGAGCACCTACAAGCGGCCGATACGCGAAATCCTCAGCAAGATCGACGAAATGAATATCGACCTGGTGTCCATGGCGACGCACGGCGAAACGGGTGCACGACGTGCCCTGGATGAATCGGTTACCGCCGAGGTCATACGGCATTCCAATTGCCCGTTACTGGTGTGGTCTGCGGACCCGACAGTGCCACCCCGGACAGCTGAGGACTGATAATTCCATGCCTTGCGTGACAGATACAGGGACACCGCTGGCCGGGGCCGGTGAAGGCCTGACCCATAACGTGCAGCCCTTGCTGCATGAAATCCGCCATGCGCTGGTCAAGCTGCTGGATGATGGCGGCAGCACCGTGATCGATCTGCGCAGCCTGCCGCTGGCACCGGGAGAGGAACAGCAATTACTGGATGAACTGGATCACGGCGAGGTGTATGCACGCATGCATGTACTGGGTCCCACCGAGATTGTCGAGACACGCTATCCCGGTGTCTGGGTGGTGGTGCATTTCAACAATGACAATGAAGTGATTGGCAAGTTTATCGAGGTCTGCGACATACCGGCAGCTGCTGTGTTCACAGCAGGAAGATATCCGGCACGGCCTTGAACAACTGCAGTCGCAACTTGCTTGAAGCGACAACATGATCGCACACAGGAGATAACGATGTCGAAAGACGAGACTTTGGGCGAAGCCCTGCGGCGACAGGGCATTAGCCGGCGCGGCTTCCTGAAATTCTGCGCGGCAACGGCTTCCATGATGGCGTTGCCGCCAAGCATGGTGCCGGCCATTGCGGCAGCACTGGAAAAGGCGATGCGGCCGTCGGTGATCTGGCTGTCGTTCCAGGAATGCACCGGTTGTACCGAATCGCTGACCCGCTCGCATTCGCCGACGGTGGAAGGTCTGATCTTCGATGTCATCTCGCTGGACTACCACCATACGCTGCAAGCCGCCTCCGGCACTGCGGCAGAGGCCGCCAGGGAAACTGCCATGGAAGAGAACTATGGCAAATATCTCCTGATTGTTGATGGCTCGATACCGACGGCCAATCCGGGTTACTCCACCATTGCCGGTATCAGTAACGTGGATATGTTGATGGAGGCGGCAAAAGGGGCCGCCGCCATTGTGGCGGTCGGTTCCTGCGCCGCCTTTGGCGGTATCCCGCACGCCAATCCCAACCCCACGGGTGCCGTATCGGTTTCCGATCTGATCAAGGACAAGCCGATCATCAATGTCCCCGGTTGTCCCCCCATCCCGGTGGTCATTACCGGTGTGCTGGCGCACTTTCTGACCTTCGGCACGCATCCCGGAACTGGATTCACTCTCCGTCCCATGGCCTATTACGGCCAGAGTATTCACGACCGCTGCTACCGCCGTCCCTTCTATGACAAGGGCCTGTTTGCCGAGACCTTTGACGATGAAGGCGCGAAGAAGGGCTGGTGCCTGTACAAGCTGGGTTGCAAGGGTCCGACGACCTATAACGCCTGCGCCACCACAAAATGGAATGACGGGACCAGTTTTCCGATTGAGGCAGGGCATCCCTGCCTGGGTTGTTCGGAGCCGGACTTCTGGGATGGCGGCGGCTTTTACAAGGCGTTGTCGATGCCGACGGAGGATATTACCCGCACCGCCGTGTATGCGCTCGGTGCCGGTGCCGCTGCCGGTGTTGCGCTGGGCGCACTGAACCGGGCGAAGAAAGGCACGGGCCGTGAAGGCGCATGAGAAGGTAACCATCAATGACCTGGAAAAAGGTAACTAGCGATGACTGAGACTGAACTGTTGTTGTGGGTGCGTGGCCCGGCATTGCAGATCGCCACGGTCATCTTCCTGCTGGGTGTGGCTGGTGCGTATCATCGAGATCCTGATGCTGGGGAGGCAAAAGAACCTGGCCGAGGCGCGTGGTTCTGCCGTGGCCGGTGGTCTGCGCACCATCGTGACGCGTTCTATACCGGATCGCGGCACCCTGCAGCGTTCCACCTTTAACGTGGTGGCCGGCTATATCTTTCATGTCGGCTTCTTTGTGGTGCTGCTGTTCTTTGCGCCGCATATCCTGTTGTTCCACGAGGTGCTGGGCCTGAACTGGCCGGCCCTGCCGACGCCGGTGATCGATGCCACGACCGTGGTGACCATTATTGCGTTGCTGGCCGTGCTGGTGCATCGCCTGCGGCACCCGGTGATGCGCTTCCTGTCGCGTTTCCAGGATTACCTGGTGTGGCTGGTGACCATTCTGCCACTGGTGACCGGTTACCTGGCCTTCCACCGCGTCGGGGTGGCGTCACCGCCGACCCTGATCGCCATCCATATTCTCAGCGTTGAGCTGCTGATGGTGGTGTTTCCGTTCACCAAGCTGATGCACGCCTTTACGCTATTCATGGCGCGCTACTACAACGGTGCCATTGCCGGCTACAAGGGGGTGAACTCATGAGTGCTTCGCTGCAACGTGGTATCAATGCCTTCAAGGAACAGATCGATGCGCCGGTGGCGGCCTTTTTCAGCAGCTGCGTGCGCTGCGGGCTGTGCGCCAATGCCTGCCTGTTCCATACCGAGACCGGTGATCCGAAATACACACCGATCCACAAGCTGGAACCGCTGCGCCGTGTGTGGCAGCAGGAATACACCTTCTGGGGCCGTTTCGCGAAGGCACTCGGACTGAGCAAGCCGGTGACGGATGAAGAGCTGGGCGAGTGGGAAACGCTGGTGTATGACAGTTGCACCATGTGTGGCCGTTGCTCCATGGTCTGCCCGGTCGGTAACGACATCGCCTACATGATCCGCAAGATGCGCGAAGGCATGGCGGCTGCCGGCCATGCACCCGCGGGCCTGATCGGTGCCACCCAGCGGGCCATCACCATCGGCAGTCCCATGGGGGTGAAGCTGCCGGCACTGGAGGCACAGATCCGCCACACGGAGCAGGAAATCGGGCTGACAATCCCGGTCGATGTGGAAGGCGCCGAGTACATGCTGTTGCTGTCCTCCATGGAGATCATGAACTTCCCGGAATTCATCGGTGCCATTGCGAAGATATTCAAGCAGGCCGGTGTCAGCTGGACCATTGCCTCCGAGGCCTTTGAGGCCACCAACAGCGGCATCCAGATCGGCGTCTCTGAAATTGCCGCGGAACTGGTGGAGCGCATTGTTGCGGCTGCAGAAAAGCTCAAGGTGAAGAGCGTCATCAGTCCCGAGTGCGGGCATGCCTACATGGCGATTCGCTGGGAAGGCCCTAACCTGATCGGTCGTCCCTACAACTTCAAGGTGGTGCACATCCTGGAACTGCTGGACGAATTGCGTGAACAGGGCCGCCTGAAAACCACCGGCAAGGAAACGCAGCGCCTGACCTACCACGATCCCTGCCAGGTCGCGCGTCGCGGCGGCGTGGTGAAGCAGCCGCGCAACCTGCTGAACATGGTGGCGGAAGATTTCGTCGAGATGCCGGAGACCGGCACCATGAACTGGTGCTGTGGCGCCGGCGGCGGTGTCAGCAGCAATGAGCGTGCCGACGAGATCCGGCTAAAGGCCTTCAACCGCAAGAAGCAGCAGCTGGATGCCATCCGTCCGGATGCCATCGTGTCTGCCTGTTCCAACTGCCGCATCCATCTGGAAGACGGGCTGGAGGAATACGACATGGATATGCCGGTGCTCAGCCTGACGGAAACGATTGCAGAGCATCTTGCCGGCAGTGAACAACCGGGGAGCAAGGAGTGATGAGCGAAATTACCAATGATGCTGAATTCAGGAAGACGCTTGACGGTCTTGATGCAACCCGGCAGCGACTGGTTGCTGCACGTTTTGTGGAGAATGTCGTCGCGTTGTGCTCCGATCATCGTATTGCTCGTGTGCTACAAGTGGCTGGCGACAGCGAGGCCACGCAAGACGAGCTTGCCGAGGCATTGAAGACCGCCAGGGCGACCACCTTTGACTGCCATACCCGCTGTGGTTCCGAAGGGGACTGGTCGGAGCAGGCCGGTTATTTTGTGGCGCGCGCAGCAACCGCCGCGTTGACACCCATCGGGCAAATGCCCAGTGGCCCGGCCTGGCAGGCGGCCCTGAGCAGCAGGATGGCGCAGACATCCAGTTCAATAGTAACCGGCGATGACACGGCCGGGCAGGAAGGCAAGCAGCAGTACCGGATCTTGTCCGAATTTCTGGATTCCTAAAGAGACTACACCTTATGACTGAGCGTATTGTTGTTGACCCGATCACCCGCATCGAGGGCCACTTGCGTATCGAGGCGCAGATGGATGGTGACCGTATTGCGCAAGCCTATTCGGCCGGCACCATGGTGCGCGGCATCGAGATTATCCTGCGCGGCCGTGATCCGCGTGATGCCTGGGCCTTTGCGCAGCGCATCTGCGGCGTGTGCACGCTGGTGCACGGGCTGGCATCCATTCGTGCGGTCGAGAATGCACTGAACTATCCGATTCCGCCAAATGCACAGCTGATTCGTAACCTGATGAGCGGTGCGCAGTACGTGCATGACCACGTCATGCATTTCTATCACCTGCATGCACTGGACTGGGTCGACGTGGTATCGGCACTGAAGGCCGACCCCGCGGCCACCTCGACGCTGGCACAGTCCCTCAGCAGTTATCCGAAATCCTCACCCGGTTATTTCTCCGACATGCAGAAGAAGCTGAAGAACTTTGTCGAGGGCGGCCAGCTGGGCATCTTTGCCAATGGCTACTGGGGCCACCCGGCCTACAAGCTGCCACCGGAGGCCAACCTGATGGCCGTGGCGCATTACCTGGAGGCGCTTGCGTGGCAGCGTGACGTGGCCAAGCTGCATGCCATCTTCGGTGGCAAGAACCCGCACCCGAATTTCGTGGTCGGTGGCGTGGCCTGTCCGATTGACCTGAATTCCGATTCCGCCATCAATGCCAAGAGGCTGGCACAGGTGCAGGAAATCATCAGCAAGATGCAGGTCTTCGTCGATCAGGTCTACATCCCTGACCTGCTGGCGATTGCCGGTTTCTACAAGGACTGGGGCTCGCGCGGTGAAGGGCTGGGTAATTTCCTGACCTATGGCGACTTCCCGGAAACGGGCATGGACGATCCGTCCAGTTTCCTGATTCCATCCGGCGCTATCCTGAATCGCGACCTCACGACCATCCACGATGTCGACATGAATGCAGCCGATGAAATCCAGGAATACGTGGCGCATTCCTGGTATGACTACGATGGCGGCAAGAACGAGGGGCTGCATCCCTATGACGGCGAGACCAGTCTCAATTACAGCGGGCCCACCCCGCCGTACGAGCAGCTGGACGTGGAGCAGTCCTATTCCTGGCTGAAGTCGCCGCGCTGGAAGGGCCATGCCATGGAGGTCGGGCCGCTGGCGCGCGTGCTGATGCTGTACGCCAGCGGGTAACGAGCAGGCGAAGGAACTGGTCAACATGACACTGAGCACCCTCGATGTCCCGGTGGATGCCCTGTTTTCAACGCTCGGCCGCACCGCAGCACGCGGCCTGGAGACCAAGATTGTCGGTGACATGATGCAGACCTGGTACAACAACCTGGTGGCCAATATCAAGGCCGGTGATACCAAGACCCATAATGAAGCACTCTGGGATCCGTCAACATGGCCGCAGCAGGCGAAGGGTGTCGGCTTCATGGAGGCACCGCGTGGCGCGCTGGCGCACTGGATCGTGATCGAGGACGGCACCATCAAGAACTACCAGGCCGTGGTGCCGAGTACCTGGAATGCCGGTCCGCGTGACCAGAACGGACAGCCGGGTGCCTACGAGGCGGCCTTGCAGGACAACCATACCCTGGTTGATCCAAAACAACCCATCGAGATCCTGCGCACCATTCACAGTTTCGATCCCTGCATTGCCTGTGCGGTGCACGTCACCGACCCGGACGGTGAGGAACTGATCAAGGTGAAGGTACGTTAAAACAAGCTGAATCGTATTTTTAAAACCATGAATGAAACTGGAGTAGATGTTATGCAACCGAGAACCCTGTCGAAGATACTGTTGGTGCCAATGATCTTGCTGCTTTCCCCGCTCGCACTTGCGCACTCCGGCGCCGGTCATACAGCCGGGCTGGCCGATGGCTTCATGCACCCGGCGACCGGTCTGGATCACCTGCTGATTGCCATCGCTGCCGGCTTCTGGGCGGGGCGTTCCGGCGATCACGGGGTGACGGACGTGGGCTATTTCCTGTTGTTGTTTCTGGGTGGCGTGCTGCTGGGCGCCTGCTGCCTGCTGTTTCCGCTGCTGCAGCTGTCGACCATCCTGGTGGTGTTGCTGACGGCGGGTATTATTGCGGCAGGCATTGCGGCGCCACAGTATTTCGGCTACATCTTCTTTGGCGGGTTTGCCCTGTATCATGGTATGGTCCACATGCTGGAGATGCCGGCACCGGTGACGGCCATGGCATATATCATCGGCCTGCTTTTATCAACCGGGCTGCTACTGATGCTCGGTCTGATCCTGCGGCAGGTGGTGGTGACCCGCAAACCACATTCAGAGACAACACAATAACCCGGTTTTGCCGGCGAGGGATTCCAAATATGAGCGACAACACATGCACCGATATGGCTGTCAGCGCATCTGCCATCAAGTCATCTCCCCTGGGTGAGGAACTCAGCGATGCACAGTGTGAGCTGCTGGCAAGTGTCATGACCGCCTGCGGGATCAGGGACCAGGGTTTCCTTATCGAGGAAGACCAGAAGGATGACTGCCTGCATGTCCTGACCAAGGGGAATATGGAGGTCGTGTCGCATGCTGCCGGCGGTGAGCAGGTCGGCCTGCAGATCCTCCGTGCAGGTGACATCCTCGGGGAGCTGGGTTTTCTGGACGGCGTGGAGCATTCTGCGGGTGTGCGTGCGATGGGCAACTGCGAGCTGTTGCGGCTGGATCGTGACAGCTTCGAGAGCCTGCTGGAGAAAGACCCGGATCTTGTCTACAAGGTCATGCGTGCCATTGTCCGTACCGTGCACCGCATCCTGCGCAACATGAATTTCCAGCAGGTCGAGCTGACCAATTATATTGCCAAGATGAACGGGCGTTACTAGTATCGTATCAACCCGATAAGACCGTCTTTTTTGCCACGGAAGCAACGGGAATAACCAAATTAATCATCACCTCTCGGTAATGATATTTGAGCATTCGTGTGCTCCAGCGGCTGGCAGGTATCCTGTCAGTATAGATCCTCGCGGCAGGTTCTTTCCCACCGGCATCCCGCATGCCTGATTCCGAACAGCCTGTGCGGCACGCCGGTGTTGCCATCCTTAACCTCGGTTTCCGACCGTTCTTTGCCGGTGCCGCGATTTTCTCGGTGCTGTCCATGCTGCTCTGGATGGCTAGCTTCGTACTCGGCTGGAACTGGCAAGCGGCGCTGCCCGCTTCGATCTGGCATGCACACGAGATGGTCTACGGCTATGGCATGGCCGTCATAGCCGGCTTTCTGTTGACGGCCGTGCGCAACTGGACCGGCGTACAGACGCTGTATGGAATACCGCTGTTGCTGCTGTTTCTGCTCTGGCTTGCTGCACGCATGCTGCTGCTGGCCGGGGGTACCGGAATGCTGATGTGGGCGGCGCTTGCGGATGTTCTTTTCAATGCCCTGCTGGTGGTTGCACTTGCCTGGCCTATCTTCAAGGTACGACAGTTCAAACAGTTTGGCATCCTTTCCAAGGTGCTGTTGCTCATGCTTGCCAACCTGCTGTTCTATGCCGGTGTGCTGGAGATCTACCCCTGGGGTGTGCGAGCCGGTCTGTATTCGGGAGTGTACCTTGTCATGGCACTGATTTTTGTCATGACACGCCGGGTAATGCCCTTTTTCATCGAGCGCGGGCTCGATCAGACGGTCACGCTGATCAACCGCGACTGGCTGGATGCGGCCAGCCTGTTGCTGTTTATCGGCTTCTGGCTTGCCGATATTGCCGACCCGGATTCACTGCCGGTGGCGGTGCTTGCCGGGGCGCTGTGTGTGTTGCATGGCATCCGGCTCGCAGGATGGTATGCGACAGGTATCCGGGAAAGGCCACTGCTGTGGGTGTTGTTTGTTGCCTACGCGGCCGTGATTGTCGGCTTCGCCCTCAAGGTGGCGGTGTACGTGTTCGCTATTTCGCCATTTCTGCCCCTGCACGCATTTACTGTTGGTGGCATCGGCCTGTTTACCATGGGAATGATGGCACGCGTGACGCTCGGGCATACTGGCAGGGATGTCCTCGAACCGCCACCCCCGGTGTCATGGATGTTTGCTTTGCTGTTGGCAGGCAGCATCGTACGGGTTGTGTTGCCATTGCTTGATGCGACTCACTACGTCTTCTGGATCGGGCTGTCTCAACTATTGTGGATCCTTGCCTTCACCCTGTTCCTGCGGGTGTTTCTGCCCATGCTGTACCGGCCGCGCACGGATGGCCAGTTTGGTTGAAGCGGTCCGACCGGTTATTTGTCAACAGGATCGTACTCCTCGTGTTCATCAGCTTCATCAGCTTCATCTTCCCACTCATAGGTCTTCACCGCTGGCGCCGGGTCACGGTCGCGAAAGAGGAACGCCGCCAGTATCCCGGTAATGGCACCGAAGAAATGGCTTTCGTAGGAGATGCCCGGTTCCTGCGGGAAGATACTCCACACCATCCCGCCATAGAGGAAAAACACAATCATGGACAAGGCCATGGATAACTTGTCGCCGCGCAGGATGCCCGTGGTAAAGATAAAAAACATCATGCCGTGCGTCAGACCACTGGCACCGATGTGATAGGTGTGGCGGGCAAACAGCCAGATACCGGCACCGGAGCCGACCCAGACCAGTGCCAGCACGGGCCTGGCAGCACGCGGGTAGCCATACAGCAGGGTGCTCCCGAGCAGCAACAGTGCAAAACTGTTGGAGGCCAGGTGGCTCCAGGAGCCGTGGATCAGGGGCGCGAACAGGATCCCCGGCAGGCCATGCAGTTCGCCCGGGTAGACCCCGAGCCGGTACAGATCCAGTCCAAGGGTGCGGTCAGCCAGCTCAATGGCCCACAACAGGGTAATGAAGGTCACGACAACGACAACGGAATGCTGCAGCCTGCTGTTCACACGGGTATTGTTACACATTTGCCCGGGTGCAACGGGCAAGCAGTTGCCGCGTCGGTTGTGCATGGCCGCTGCAGTAAAAACAGCCTGGACCTCACAAGGAAGTGAAGCTGCCGATGCGGGGCTGCTGGTCTATAATTTGCACTGGGCCCACCCGGGAGGAGGCAAGAAGCCGTGCCGCTATCGGTATCTTTTCGCAGCGTGAACTGCACGCCGGCAACATATCGTGCAATGGTTGCACTGGCTGTAATGCTTGGTCTCGGTGGCTGTGCCAGTTCGGCAAAGCGACCGCTGCTGTATCCTAACGACCACCTGAATCAGGTAGGTCAACAGGCCGCGCAGCAGGACATTAATGCCTGTATGCAGCTTGCACGTGCCTCGAACGTGAATGAAAACAAGGACGGGGAGGCGGGGCGCAAGGCCGCGGGTGGTGCGGCTGTGGGAGGGGCCTCTGCAGCTGCCTGGGGACTGGTGAGTGGCGGCAGCGTCGGTAATCGTGCCCTGGCCGGTGCAGCGGCCGGCGCCACAGCGGGTGCCGTCAGTGGTGGCTTGCAATCGACGGAGACCTCGTCGCTGTATATGAATTTCGTCAACAAGTGCCTGTCGGACAAGGGCTACAGTGTGGTCGGCTGGCAATAGGCCCGGTAGGGAGCCTGTGTCGCAGCCCGGACATGGCATCCACAGGGCCGAATGAGTGGAGCGATATGCCCATTATTGCTGACAGATTGTTGGCAACGTGGCACTGTACCAGGGGTGCAAAAGCTTCTCTGCATCAAAGGAAATGTAGCAAGGCTCAAAAGTTCTTTAGAGGCAGTTTGTTCAGGGACCGGTTGTGATGATGCAGAAGAGGGGTGATGCGTCACTGGCGGCTGTTTGTATTGGCCGGACAGCACATGCGACTGAGTGTGCTGTCCGGGTAAGGTGGAATCAAGACGGCCTGTCATGTCCAGCCATATCACCAATCTGCTGATCGGCTTGCCAGGCGTTGCAGCGGACGAACGGCCGGCAGCACAGCGCTGGGCCCGCCGTTTTGAAATGCCAATGATCCTGCTGGCCGTCTGGATAATGGTCGAGTGGTATTTGCGAGAAAAGGGTATATACCCGGACGCCTTTGACCGGATCACCAACTGGATCATCTGGCTGTTTTTTGTACTCGAGACGGTGGTGCTTACCAGCCTGGTAGAAAAAAAGTGGCTTTATCTGCGCAGCAACTGGATGAACCTGCTTATTATCAGCGCCTGCCTGCCACTGTTGTGGGGTGGCAGTGCCTATGCCGCTGCACTACGGTCGCTTAGAGTGCTGCTGATTTTCCCACTGTTACTGACTACTTCACTAACCGTGCGCAAGGTTCTGGCACGCAATCATCTGGGTACAACCTTGCTGGTGGCGCTGGCATTCACGCTGATGTCGGGGCTTCTCATCTCCGGTATTGACCCGAGTATCGAAGATATCTGGCAAGGTATCTGGTGGGCCTGGGTAACGGTGGCAACGGTAGGGTACGGCGATGTTGTGCCACAGAGTGCCGCGGGCAAGGTGTTCGGGGCTATCGTGATCATGTTTGGTCTTGGCTTTTTCTCCCTGCTGACTGCCAGCTTTTCGGCCTACTTTATTACACGCGGCGAGGTGGAGATTGAGCAGGAAGAGGCGGAGGAGATCTATCGCCTGAAGGACATCGAACGGCGTATTGAGTCCATGGAGCAGGCGCTGCAGCGGATCGAGGATCGGTTGAATAAAGACCGGGAGTAGTGAGAACAGAGCAGCCTGGACACAAATCGTGTCTTGACATGAAGTAATGCGTTATCCACAACAACTGTGGATAACTCTGTGGATGAATTGTTGTCAATTGCGTCAAGTCCCTATTTTTGCTTGCTTGGCATTAAATTGATCAAATTTTATCCACATTAAAATTTCCATTAAAATCATATAATTAATCTTATTAGAAGATTATGAATTACTGTTTTTTTTTGGTTCAGTAAAAGAAAAACGCTACCTGAATAGGGCTGTGCATAAGAGGTCTGAAGTACGGGGATCTACTTATAAAACCTGATAGTCGGACACGGACAATATGGTTAACCGGCTTCATTGCGGCACCCCTATCCATGCCACACAGGCTTCATTTTATTTTTCTGACCGGGTCCTTATGCTGTTAATAACACGAGAGTAATGGGGTATTTGAACACCCGCTGTGAATTTTTACGCACTTGTTAATCTGCATCAACGCAGTGCCACGCAGTTACCGCTAGACTCTTTCTTAACAAAAGTGGACCCTGGACAGGAGGATCTGAGATGAACACCCGGCACGCAGAAGTTACCTTTCATATCGATGAAGCGACGTCACATGATGAGCGGGAAAAGTTCCGTGATGTCCTGCTGGCAATGGACGGTGTAATGGCGGCGTCGTATCACGATGAAAAGCCACATTTAATGCTGATTGAATACAAACCCGAGGTCATCAATTCCATTGAGTTTGTGAATGCAGCCAAGCAGCACGGTTTGCATGCGGAATTGATTGGCTTGTAGACCCGGATCAACCGAACCGAACCGCGGCCTCGGTGACCAAGCTACGCCCAGGGCAGCGCTTTTATCCTGGAGCGGTTACTGCCAGGGGACCAGTTCGACAGCCATGCATAACTGTACCGTTTCGCTGACGAAGAAACGGTAGCTGTTCATGTCGAAACTGGTACGCTAGCACCTGGCTTCTCCCCTGTAGCAGGATACGCGCAGGGCCGGTCATCCTCACCATCTTCCAGTGCATGTACAGAGAGACTGAAAGTAACCGGCTGGGTTACACCGCGCAGGGTGAGGTCGCCATGGATGTGGCCCTCGGTGCTACTTTGCCAGTGTGCGGTATGCCCAACGAACAGGATTTCAGGGTAGTTGCTGGTATCCATGAAATCATGCCCCGTCACCAGCGGCAACAGAGAGGTGTCCTCTGACGACAGGCTGGCGGTGTGGATGAGCAGCAGTGCCTGACCGCGCTGTGCCGATAACGGAGGGAACACCAGACCGCCAACAATGTTGGTGAATTCACCCCGGAACTCCTGCCCCGGGAAATGCCGTACACAGAATCCGACCTTCGACACAGCAGGGTCGACCCGGTACAGACGCCCGTTACTGGCCGCCTCCCGCATGATCTGCAGTAGTCCCGGGTCAACCCGTCCCCCTTCGAAACGGGTGCAGGGCTGTTCCGCCATGGCCGATCCCAGTGCCAGGACAGTTGCAAAAAGCAGGGCGGTTTTCAGCATTACAGTTACCGTCGCCAGACAGGGTTGTCTAGATAGGGATCGCGCGGTTGCTGATAAGTTGCAACATCATGGCTGCTTTAACCACCCGGTTTGTACCGTACCAATGAGCGATCGTCCCGCCCACTTCTGACGGCTCCCTCGCGATGTTATTTACTGAGGCTGCGAACCAGTGGATAGAGGTGCTCGGTCTCATCGAGTATGCGTTGCAGCACGAATTCGAACAATTCATCTGTATCTCTAAGAAACTGTGCATGCTCATTAATGTGCAGGGTGTCCTTTTTCTGTGTCGGGCACCAGCGTTTGGTGAAGTCTTTCAGGATACGCTTGATTTCCATCGAACCCGACATGAAGTTTCTGGCGACATTGTTGATCTTCTTGTCGGGACTTTTCAGCAGGTCGCTGTACATGTCCCTGTCAACCATATCGATGTGTTCCTTGACCAGATCGACATAACGATAGAAGAGATCACAGCAGGAGCCTGTGTCACACATGGACCTGTCCTTGAACAGGTAGCTCAGTACGTTTGTGAGTTCAGTAATACGATGATTTTGTTCGTTCAAGTTCAGTATAGCTAATCACCCGATCCTCCTGTGTATTTAGTATTTGCTCGGATATTTTACCCTGAAAAAGGATAAAAAGGGTCGGTGCTAAATCAGAAGGGACTGTTTTTGTCAACGCCACATGTGTTTGCCGGCTGCCGCACGGGCCTGGAGAACGCTCGCTTACTCCTTTTGCTGTCTGGCGATTTCCTGCAGTGACGCTTCATTGTTGCAGTAGCTGATACTGCCGGTATCCACCGTTCCCTCGGCCAGCCGGGTGTCGCACTCCCCGGTATTGGTGCAGTCATTGCAGCGATCCATTTGTTCGCGGATAGCGACCACGCGTTCACTGGACAGGTAGCTGTCCGTATCGATGCCCAGTGCCGTGAGCATCTTGCCGAGCCGGAGCCGCTCAAGCTGCTCTGCGAGTGTCTGCCGGTACTTCATGCCGGCACGGGTGTTGAAAATAATGGCGACCGGCAGCAGCACCATAAAGGTGGCCAGCAACAGCCCAAGCAGCAGGATCGAGATGATGGAAACAAGATTCACTAGATTCACGGGAGGTCCTTGTTGCTGTCGTTCAGATGGGCCAGGGCCATTGCAGTTTCAGTTGTGGCGGAATCTGCAATAGACAAACTGCTGCAGGCCGCCATTGGGGGTGCGGTGTTCTTCCGTGAGCGTCTCGACCAGGTGATATAACTGTGGCCCCAGTGCATGGCTGAGTGTCTCGGGGCTGTAACGCACGATATCAAGGCCACTGCACTGGCTGGGGCCACTGTCCGAGAAGGTGGCGATAATGACCTGTCCTCCCGGTTTCAGGGTATTGTGCAGTGCCTCCAGATAGCTGTCCCGGTCGTGTTTATGCGTCAGGAAATGAAACACCGCGCGGTCATGCCAGATGTCAAATGTTCGTCCGGGTGAGTAACCCGTGACATCAGCCTCTATCCAGGTCACCTGCTGGCTGCGGTCACCGAGGCGTTGCTGGGCCCGCTCGATGGACGTGCGGGCAATATCGAGCACCGTGATATCCCGATAGCCTGCCTGTAACAGGTGGTCGACGAGGGTAGAGGCGCCGCCACCGATGTCGATGATGCTGGCTGCTGTGCCTATGCCGGTATCGGCAATCAGGGAAAGCGAATGCTGCGGATGTGCCTGGTACCAGCTGACCTCGGCAGGGTCTTTATCCGCATACAGATGCTCCCAGTGGTCTTTCCAGTCGGGATGCTTGCAGCCGGGCGGTTGCCGGACAGGGCTCGTATTCATTGTATCACTTATAGTTGCAACCGCGCAGTCTGTCATTGATCCATATCAACTAATCGTTTTCTAGCCATCCATTCAGCCTGGCCGGGTGCAGGATCGCTAGCCCAGCGTACTGATGTCCTTGATATGAATCAGGTTGCCTTCAGCGATGATATGTCCCTCGCGCTGCAGGTTACGCAGGATGCGCGAGAAGGATTCGGGCTGGATGGAGAGGCGCGATGCAATGACATGTTTGGGAGCGCCGAGCTTGATGGTCACCTCCCGTTGCGCACCTGCCGGCACCTGGTGGAGCAGGTAGTTGGTGAAACGCAGCGTGGCATTTTGCAGGGTCAGCGCGTCGATGTCGGCAAGCTGCCGTTTCAGCCAGGTGCTCATGTCTGCCATCAGCCTGAAGCAGGTGTCGGTTGAGCCCCGCAAGATGGTGCGGAAGGTGTTGTTGGAAAAGGCCAGCAATTCACAGGCATCGAGGGCGCTGGCATTGACCGGATAGACCTGGCCCTCCATGAAGGTGATGGCCTCGGCAAAGGTTTCACCGGCCGTGATCAGGTGGATCACCTTTTCGGCGCCGTCCGGTGCCGACAGGTACAACCGGATAGTGCCGCTGCGCACCATGAAAAACTGCCGGGCCTGCTGCTGGCAATGAAACAGTTGTTGCCCTTCATCGAGGTGGATGATCTGTGCGGTTTCCAGCAATAGCGCCAGCTGCGCATCATCCAGTCCGCCGAACAGCGGATGACGGCGCAACTCTCCCGGCAGGATCTTGCTTGCGTTCATGGTTCCAGCTTACTCAATCCGGTAGGAAATCTGCAGTAGAGAAAGGATTAACACAGGTCAATGTGAGTATTCCGGGATTTTGCCAGAGTCCGCAGGCAGGGGGGTGGTGATTCCAGATGATTGATGAGTGCTGAACGGATACTGGATGTACGCGGGCTGGAACAGCCGGAGCCGCTGATTCGCGTACTGGCAGCGCTGGGTGAGCTGGCGGCAGGTGAGTACCTGCACCTGCTGAGTCACCGGGACCCGGTATTGCTTTACCCGTTGCTGGCACAGCAGGGCTTTGTCTTTGAAAAACCGGTTGAGCGTGCTGCAATTGTGGAACTCCTGATCTGGCATGAGGGAGATTATACAGCGGAACAGCGAGTACATGAGCAGTCTGCCTGAGGTGTGTCGGCGCGACTTACGATCCGGTCCCTTCGGAGCATACAATCAAGTGGGTCGTCCTGGTGAAGCAGGACGCACCGGATAGCGCCGGTTCATGCACCTGGCCAAACGGATTTAAAACCGATTCCAGACGGACAGCCACTTGATCTAGATCAAGGAGCGCATGGTAATTGTGTAGTCTCCTTGCGGCTGTTACAGTGCGGCAAATAGCCGCATCTATAACCAACAAACATCAGGAGGCAACAGAATGGCCGATTCTGAACACAGCAACGCGACAAACCCGGGTGATGAACGCATCCCCGCCATGCAGCGCATCCTTGATAACCCGTTTCTGTTGCTGTTCCTGGGCGTCGTCATGCCAACGGTGTTCTATATTATCTGGGGCATCATGGAAATCGTCACAATTCCAATAGCAAAATAACCAAGGGAGCAACAAACCAATGGCTATTACTCCTCCCACAGAGCGCATCTGGTGGAATCTACCCGTTGCACGTTCTGAAATCATCTGGGTCATCGTGGCCTTTACCTGGGGCCTGGTCATGTTCTCCGCCATGGTCTACTGGCACTGGAAGGTGAACAGAACCTCTCCAACGAAGCCTACCGCATCACACCGGAAGCCTACATGGAAAAGGCAACGGCCATGGTCGAACAGTATCAGGTGGGCGAGGAGGCAGGCATGCCCGTCGTGCATCCCCCACCAGGCAGCGATGTGTATCTCGTTGCCCGACTCTGGCAGTGGTGGCCCATTATCGAGTTCGAGAAAGATCAGTCCTACCGGCTGCATCTGTCCTCCATGGACTGGCTGCACGGGTTCTCGTTGCAACCGGTCAACATCAACCTGGAGGTCCATCCCGGTTATGACATGGTCATCACGATAACACCGACCGAATCAGGCGAATTCGGGGTGATATGTAATGAATTCTGCGGGATTGGCCATCATACCATGATTGGCAAAATCCTCGTCACCGAATAACAGGGAGATATCGAGATGTCAACATTCCAACATCGTGTTTGCCCGGCCACAGGGCTGCGCATTCACAAGTCGGCAGAAAACCTGATCAAGGCCAACGCCGTAGTGGCTATCGTTTTCCTTGCTGTCGGCGGCCTGTTTGGCCTGCTGGTCGCACTCACCCGCTGGCCCGGGGTACACATCCTCCCGGCTGACTGGTTCTACCTGGCGCTGACCGCGCATGGCCTGGACGTGCTGCTGGTGTGGATTATCTTTTTCGAAATGGCGGTATTGTATTTTGCCTCCGCGGTCTTGCTGAATACAAGACTGGCCACGCCCCGCTGGGCATGGGTCGGATTTGTGCTCATGCTGGTCGGCGCCGTCACCACCAATGTCGCCGTCTTGCAGGGCAATTCCAGCGTCATGTTCACCTCCTATGTGCCGATGCAGGCCGCACCCCATTTTTATCTGGGTCTGATCCTGTTTGCGGTTGGCGCGTTGATTGGCTGTTTTGTATTTTTCGGCACCCTGGTAGTCGCCAGGGATGAAAAGACCTATGAAGGCTCCATCCCGCTGGTGACCTTCGGCGCAGTGGTCGCTGCCATCATTGCCGTATTCACGATTGCCTCGGGTGCGATCATCCTGATCCCGACGTTCCTGTGGTCGCTCGGCCTCATCGGCCACATCGACAGTCTGATGTACCGGACCATCTGGTGGGGCATGGGGCACTCCTCCCAGCAGATCAACGTCGCGGCACATGTCTCGATCTGGTACATGGTTGCCGCCGTGGTGCTCGGCGCCAAGCCGCTGTCGGAGAAGGTCAGCCGCGGCGCCTTTCTGCTGTACATCCTGTTCCTGCAGCTCGCCAGTGCGCATCACCTGCTGGCGGACCCGGGCCTCAGTTCCGAGTGGAAGATATTCAATACCAGTTATGCCATGTACCTCGCGGTACTCGGCAGCATGATTCACGGCATGACCGTCCCCGGTTCCATTGAGGCCGCTCAGCGGGCCCGCGGCTTTACCAGCGGCCTGTTCGGCTGGCTGCGCAATGCACCCTGGAGTAACCCGGCCTTCTCGGCCATGTTTATCTCGCTGGTCACCTTCGGTTTTCTGGGCGGCATTTCCGGTGTGGTCATGGGTGTCGAGCAGATCAACCTGATCATCCATAACACCTCTATGTGCCGGGCCATTTCCATGCAACGGTGGTACTCGGTACCACGCTGGCCTTCATGGCGGCCACCTACCTGCTGGTGCCGCTGATCTTCCAGCGTCAGCTGATCATGAAGAAGATGGCGATGTGGCAGCCCTACATATTCGGCATCGGGGTAACGGGTATCGCGGTGTTCATGATGGGCGCGGGCACACTGGGCGTTCCGCGTCGTGACTGGGACATCTCGGGTGCGGACGCGATGATCAAGTTCGACTTCCCGGGTGCGGCCTACCTGATGATGGGTCTGAACGGCATGTTTGCCATCCTGGCAACACTCGGCGGCATCATGTTTATTGTGGTCGTCGTTGGCTCCCTGCTGTTTGGCAAGCCGACCGGTGACAAGCCACTGGAAGGCCTTACCATGACGACCGTCGCTGAATATGGCAGTGCAGAACACCCGAAGATTCCGGGGACCCTGGTCCTGGTCGCCGTGTTCTTCGTGACGTTCATTCTCTACTACTTCGTCAACTGGAAGTACCTGGCTGAAGTCTGGCCGCTCCGGTAGCCTGACAGAAAGGATGATGTCCCGATGAAGGAGACCCTGGCGCTCGCCTACTCGGTGTTCAAACTCCGTATCGGGACAGCCATCATGCTGACGGCGCTGGCGGGTGTCGCTATTGCACCCGGGCCAGCGCCTGAAGCCTGGCAGATTGCAGTACTGGCGCTTGCGGTACTGATGTCATCGGCCAGCGCCGGCGCCTTTAACATGTTCATGGAGCGTGATATCGATGCGCGCATGAACCGCACCCGCAGCCGGCCATTTGTGACCGGCCAGTTCACCGCCAATGGTTACTGGCTGGCCGGAATCGGGTTGCTGCTGGTGACGGCCATCGCCGCAGCCGCACTGGCGACCAATGCCGTGGCCGCGTTCTATGTATTCCTCGGCGCCTTTGTCTACGGTGTGGTCTACACCGTCTGGCTGAAACGCCGCACCT
>CAVOZZ010000008.1:0-450022 GCA_963701505.1 uncultured Gammaproteobacteria bacterium | reverse complement strand
GTCTTCGTCGAGCATGGAAACAATTTATGGGCGTAACACCAGGAACGGCAGGTAACAGACCGGAACCGGTCGTTTAGTAAATAACCATCGGATAATCGACTAAAATAAAGGAGTCGCCCTGTTCCTTCCATTCAGGATTGAACTCTCAATGACAACTGTGTAGCGTAAACAGATATTTATTTTCAGCCAACAAGCTTACGCTCAATGAGATTTCAGAATGAACGAATCACCTGATAAACCAGAGCGTAAGCAGCAGATCTTTGATTATTTCCCAACACTTGATCGGAGCGAGCGAAAGGAACTGGTTGGGCGCATTACAATAGGGGCAAACGGTGGCGTCGATTTCATTGTAATGATGCTGCTTGCTGCAACACTGGCGTCTCTGGGGCTGCTTCAAGGATCTACTGCTGTTGTGATAGGGGCTATGCTGGTAGCGCCATTGATGGGCCCACTCGTTGCAGCCGGTCTCTCGCTAGCCCAAGGGAATTTCAGATTATTTCGCAGCGCAATGTTCGTTAGTGGCGCTGGAGCCATGATAGGTCTGACAGCGTCGCTGTTTTTTGGTGCTTTAAATCCAGGGTTTGAGCCATCAATGGAAATTGAAGCACGTGGTGATCCTGATGTGCTTGACCTTGTAATTGCGCTTGCATCAGGCATGGTGGCTGCTTATGCCATGGGGCGTCCCAATCTTTCGGGTACGCTTGCGGGTGTTGCAATTGCTGCTGCATTGCTACCACCACTTGCTGTTGTTGGTATAGGGCTGACAAATAGCCAACCAATCGTCGCTGGTTATGCCGCAATCCTGTTTGCGACAAACATGGTCGCAATTATCCTCGGGGCTGCCTTGATCTTCAGGTTATTAGGGATGCATGTTGCCGGAGGTGAAACAGGTGCGCCCAGATGGGTGAGAAGAGCCACCATGATATTTGCACTGATGGCCATAATTCTCGCGGCACCACTTCTGGAAAATGTGCTGGAAAAAAACCGTGTCGGACAGGCGCGACCGGCTACATACCCGGTCTCTGCAGTTGTGAGGAATGCAGTACGAGAGTACGTCAGCAATAGCCAGGAGCTTCAAGAGATTCTCATGGCCCGTCAGAGTATTGAACCGGAGGCGGGAATTATGCTCCTCCTGACTGCCTCAGGTCCGCTGCAACCCGGCGTGAAGGATGAACTGATTCAGATTGTCAGAGCTGCTCGGAAAGATGAGGACTTGATTGTGAGGGTATTCACTCTTCTGGAAGCTTCTACAACTACACCGTAATGTTGAGGCGAATAGGAGAGTACTTGCCATAATCCATAGCTAAATGTCTGCTTTGTAGACAGAGTTCGCTACTCATAGCTACTTGGCAATCGACGTATTCTGGCCGGTAGCACTCCTTCAACAGTTCAGCGCTCTCTGAGTTTCCACAGTTAGGGAACGGCAACTCTGTATTGTACCCGGACCTTCCCTGGGCAGGTGGCTCCCGGCAACCATTGACCCAACAAGGTATTCGCAACGTGTTTTTGACTGATCTATTAGTGATTCTGTTAAATCTACAAAACATGACAAAAGAACGTGTTATATATTGGCTCCGTTGAAACCAGGCACCCCATCCGACAGCCAGCGAAGATGGCTATTGCTCGGTTTAAACGTCAACTTCTAAAAAAGGAATAATCATGAGTAATTATCCAAGAACATTTTCGCATATTGGTATTTCAGTTCCTGATGTTGAGAAAGCAGTCGAATTTTACAGCAATGTTATGGGCTGGTATCAGATAATGAAACCAACCTTGATAACCGAAGAATCAGATACACCAATAGGACAAATGTGTATTGATGTTTTTGGGGAAGGCTGGGGCTCTTTCAAAATAGCACATATGTCAACTGGCGATAAAATCGGTGTTGAAATGTTCGAGTTCAAAAACAATGAAAGCCCCAAAGACTTTGAATATTGGAAAACCAGCACATTCCATTTCTGTGTCCAGGACCCTGATGTAGAGGGCCTTGTAGAAAAAATTGTAGCGCATGGCGGCAAGCAGCGAATGCCTATTCGAGAATACTATCCTGGAGAAAAACCTTACCGAATGGTTTATGTTGAAGATCCATTTGGCTTGATATTTGAGGTTTATTCTCATAGCTATGAGCTAACGTACTCACAAGGTGCGTACTAAGAAGTTAACAAGACAATCAAGCAGACGAATGAATGCATGGCCTGCAGAATGTGAAGGTCTCTTTTCTTGTCGTTCTCAGACCTTGCCTAAGACAAGAAAACCCCGCATAAGGGCGGCGCAGCTCCCTCTTCCAGACGTGCTAAATCGCAGACAGTTCCACCTTGCGACTCGAACGAAGGATTGCTAGAAGGATGCAGCGGAATAAACGCTCAATCGATCACTTAAGGCGATCGGCTTTATAACTCAAGTGGCAGAATTTAGATCATAGAGATCGACGATGGACAAAAGTACCCATGGAAACGTCCTCGACGGAAATATCATCCACACGACGACATGGTTGTCCGCGACGACCACATGGAAATGCTTGATCCTGCTTCAGGTCCTTAGCACGCCTGTACTTTAGTTTTCTCCTACACGTCTTGGTATTCATCTGTATTCAGATACTTTTTAACATTACTACCCAAGTTGGCAAGAACGCACGCCTTGACGAGGAAGGTATCAGAGAGTGCGAGTGACTCTGTACGGAGAAATTATTATTGGCTACCGAATCACTTACTATCGGGATATAAAAAAGAGTCTGTGGCTGTATATTGTCCAGAAGTACGAATGGGTGAGTAGCTATTGGACAAACCAGATTGCAATATCAGGTAAATCTAAAGGACTGGAAGTTGCGGCATCTGAGACGTTCCCCGGTATCCGGGGAATGACGCATTCTGGCCGGTTCCTGTCCTCACCAATCCTGGAGACATTCAATGGGGGGGTATCAGGAACGGCAAGTATCCGCTCGAACCCGGTCGTTTATAAAATAACTACCTGATAACCCTCTGTTAGACACGAGTCGACGGCAAGTTCAACTTATAGAGACAAGATACGCTTAGAGCAGTGGGTACCTAACACTCGCGGCGTTGGCGAGCGATATTCAGGGCTCCCTGCCAAACACCTGTTCCTGAGGAATCAGGTCCGCGATGGTTCCTCCCAACTGTTCCAAATCGGTATAGCCTTCCAAGCGTATACCCCGATTATTTCTCAGCTTCAGTTGAATGTGCTCAACCTGTCCTTTCCTGCGATAAAATGTCAGTGTAGCAATATCGTTAGTATTCAGTACGGAGTTATCAGTACCGGTAAAAAAGAAAACTTCATCTCCAATAATTTCAATCCGATGATCTTCGACCAGGCGCAGGTAACGGCGATAGCGGTAATAATTGACAACATTGCCAATGACCACCGCGATGATAACCGACCAATAGAACATATCATTGTAAGTTTCTGGGTCTTGTAAGTGTCCGGCGGTGATAACGACGGCCAGCACCAGACTGAACAGAACACTCAAGAAAATATTTCTTTTGCGGCTTTGAAGTGACGTTTTGCTGATGGAGTAAGGCATAGGATATTTCGGTGGTTTCATTTCCAAATTGCCACGCACTAATTATAAAGAATAATGGAATGTCGGTCAGAGTACGGTCAAGAATATCTCCCTGCATAATCATGAACCATGAATGCAATCAAACAACCGAAACAGTAATGGATTTCCCTTGACGCCCCCTTTCCGTCCCTTCATTACCGGGGCCGTTATGGTCGACGAGATCCGTCGCCCCACCCCCCGAACTCGGTGAACCAAATTTTCAGTGAATGTCCGGCTTATTACTGTAAGCGGTCACTCAAATGCAAATTGTGATTGGTAGTTGCTGAATCAAAGAGGCCTGCTGGGTCTTGTCAGTTGAATGGCAACTCCAGATTTCACGCGCTGACAATGTAGTCGCTTTATTGTCGTGCAGCACCATTTTTAGTTAAGCCTTGACCATTTTTTGGAAGTGCAGGCATGAATCCGACAACTCGGAGTATGTGCCTGAAGAAACGATACGCCCTTGGTCAATGTAGTGGATAACGTCGCAGTTTTTTACCGTATTCAGACGATGTGCGATCATAATGATTATCAATTTATGCGACAGTTTGCTAATTGCATCCAACACCACATTTTCTGTAACGCCATCCAGCGCACTGGTCGCTTCGTCAAGCACGAGTATGTCCGGTTTTTGATACAGCGCCCGGGCAATTCCGATTCGTTGCTGCTGACCTCCGCTTAACCGTAGTCCTCGTTGCCCAACGATGGTTTCGTATCCGTTCGGCAGCTCATTGATAATATAATCATGCACGTTTGCAATTCTGGCAACATCCTCAAGGGTATCATGGTCAACTTCGCTATCTGGCACACCGAAAGCAATATTCTTTGCGATGGTGTCGTCAAAAAGATAAATCTGCTGGGGGACATAACCAATACATTGCTGCCAGTCCCTAACATTATCCGGGGTAACAATAACATCATTTACAACCAGTTCCCCTGAGAGTGGCCGCAACAAGCCGAGCATAATATCCACAACCGTGGTCTTCCCGGACCCTGTTGGACCGATTAGTCCTACAGTGGTGTTCCTGTCGACATCCAGGTTCATTTTTTTAATCGCATAATCACCGCCTTGCGGGTAGCGGAAGTCAATATCACTAAGTCTAATCGTCCGCAAGGGATGGAAACTGGTCCTCGTGTCCATCATCATGCCCGGATTATGTGGATATACAGTTGCCAGACCAGTGTAATCTCTATACAGGTTGTCAAGCGTTATAAGGTTGTATCGGATGGTTGTCAGTCCCGAAAATATTTGCTGCAGTGCCGGCAGCATGCGATATCCTGCAACCACATAGACCACGAGCAGCGGCATCCATAGAGATACATCCTGTCCTGTCCCGACAAGATACAGTACGAAGAGCATAATGGTGGAAACTGCCAGTGTTTCGATACCGTACCTGGGTAACTGAGAAATAGCACGGCTGACCGACTCAATGACAGCATTTTTGTGTGATAAGGCTGAATACCGATCGATAAAGCCGTTCTCCCTACCTGACAACTTAAGTTGTTTGATCCCCTCAAATGCTTCGCCGGCAAGTTTGAACTGTGCCCGCCTAGAATCGTTGGCGTGTTGGCTAAGACGATTCAATTTCCGGAATACCAGTCCGTAAAGTGCCGCATAGCTTCCCCCAAATATTACCGCAACCATAATCGCAACAAAGGGATTAATAACGACAAGAAGGGTGATAATAAAAAATGCTATGATGGCTTTGGTAAGCAGCTGGAGGCCTGGAATAATGACTCCGCTCACCAGTCTTATAACTTCGTTGGTGACATTTCTTTTTAGCTCCAGCGTGTTGTTCGATAGAAAGAAAGCATATGGCTGCATGAGATACTTGCGTAGCAATTGCTCCGACAAGTGGTGTCGCCACATAAAGCTAAAACGTGAAAGCAGCCAGTTCGATAGCGCAAATAATATGTTCCTGGTGATCAGTAGCGTCAGTACCGCGCTTCCCAGGAATATGACAAAAGATTTATTGCTTTCAAATCCAAGGAGTTCGTAGAGATAGTGCAGTTGCTTGTTTTCAAGCATACCGTCCACATCGGAAACCGCTGCCATGAAGGGCATGATGACTCCAATGCCGCCGACTTCTAGGACACCCATTGCCAACATGACAAGGAACAATACGTAAAACTGCCGGCGGTCGCCTTTTGATAGTATTGCCAGTATTTTCAGGAAATGATTTCTCACAAATAAAACCAGTAACTCAAGGCAAATCTTCTATGACAGCGGACAGCGCTGGTCCTACTACATCGAGACTGAAATTCTTTATAAACCTTTTACGGGCCTTCATGGCGTGATTTTGCGCAGATTGCAGATTTTCCAGTATATGAGCAAGCATTTCTGCAAGTTCTTCGGGACTGGAGGGTTCAACCATATAGCCGGTTCCGTCCAGTATCTCGGGTATATCGCCGACTGTTGTCGTCAGGATAGGTTTGGCCATTGCCATGGCGTCGGTCAACTTCATGGGAAACTGTGCGCAGGCAACGCTTGTATCTCTTTGTGGGATAACAACCACGTGAGCGCCTGCGACGACCTCGGGCATTATTTCTGTTGAAAAGGCCGGCAGCCTGACTATCCACCGCCCCCAGCGTTCTATGAGTTCTGCGACGTAGGGATCATTGGAACTCCGGCCACCTACCAGAACCAGCCGTACGTTAGGATTCTGCAAAGATTCAATAGCGACGAGTATATCCTCCAGTCCCTTGTGAGCACGTGGCGTACCTGGAAACATCAACACAATATAATCAGCAAGCCCGTAACGTATCCGGCTTTCCTCTGGATCATATTTGTCCGGATCATATTTACCTGTGTCCTTGCAATGCGGTATATAGAATCCGCCGTAGCGCTGGTGTAGAAAGCGCGTATTAACTGTGATTGCATCTGCACGAGTAATGGTCCGCTCCATCCATCTTATGTAGCGTTTGTCCGCAGGATTCATCCAGCGACGATAATTCAGGTGGCCGCGCAAGTACGCTCTCAATGACCGCACTTTGCCAAGGATTCGGTTCTTCGACGAAGGCGTTGAGGCGCGATCTTTATATTGCGAGTCCATCAGTCCCTGTTCCCAGTCATCAATGTCCAGCACTACAGGACATCCTGTCATGAAGCGTTTAATTAGCGCCACCCCGTAGCTACTAGGCCTGGGTTTAATAGCGTAGATGATGTCGCCATTCAGTCGTGATAACAACTTCCACATCCTGTGAATCGTACAAAACCCGGATACCTCGATTACATTTATATTTTCAGGAGGAACAGGATAAACAGGACCTTTAGTAAGCTTGATGCCAATTATTTCCGCATCATGACCGGCATGTACAAGAGCCTGCCCTAGTGCATATGCCCGTGTCATGCCGCCTCCGGCTAAGTCGTGTGCAATAATGGAAACGTTCTTTATTTTATGTGACGACAATTTCAGCTTCCCGATTCATTGCACAGTGGTGCCACGCGGTCGTCAGCAGGTTTCCTCACCCGGAGTTGGTAACCGCCGTTATCGGTTTACCATCAATGCCTTTCAACTCAACTCCTGTCAGCGATGCAATTGTTGGTGCAAGGTCCATGACAGAGATTGGCTGATTGATTTGTCCCGGCGTGATGGAAGGCCCGCTGGCAAAGAACAAACCATCCGGTTTGTGGTCACCTGTACGGCACTTTTTATATTCGCCGTGTATCGCCCCGGTCTTTGGCGAGTATACTTTTGAAACTGGTGCATTCCGGTTCCATTCGACCATAAGATCTGGTAGCAGATGCGCATTTTCACCCTGGTAAAGATCGGCACTACGCAGAACACGGTTGACCAATGGTTCTCCGCTAGTTGCATTAACAAATCCCATCAGGTCTTCGCTTAAACTCTTGCATAGTGCTTCATAATCTTCGCCGGGCGCAATGATTCCCTGTGGCTCTCTACCAGCAAGATTGATTCTTATACCACCGTATGCATCATTGTTGGGGATACTGAAGCACTTGCGCTTGGCAAGCCGGGTTGGAGTGGGGGGCACCTTGTCGACATCAAGACTGATCCTTGCCTTCTTGCGTAATGGTCTGGCTAGTTTACGCAGACGCCGGGGTAACAGCTTCCACAGGGGTGTTACAAGAGTCACCATCTTGTGTTTCAGTTGGCTCGGATTTTTGCCTTCCAAACGGCGGAGAATATCGTCAAGCATAAAGGTGGCATCATAATGAGGACCTATTCCATGACTGGAAAAGACCACGACATTGGTATCGCTGCCTGCTGTTTCTATCAGCTTGCCGATCGCAGTATCGATGGCCTGATAGACATCTTTTAATGGATCACCTACTTCATCAATCAGACTGATATCATATTTATAGTGTTGTTTATCATGCAGGTGCCAGCATTGATGTCCTACGCAATGGCTTTCGCTGAAAACAGTAAGGAAACAGTCCCAGTTACCCTGTTCAAGAATATAGGTATCTAGCTGAGTTTTCCTTTTGATGCGATTAATTAGTGCCTCACGAAAGTCTCGGAACTCTTCACCCGTGGTTCGAAATGCATTGCAACTGTGCATGCTATCACTGCCAAATCTTTCCCGGATTTCCGGGGTTCTCGACTCAGGCCATACAGAGAATCCAGCAGGATCAGGATCATGGCTGCCCCAGTCAACTATATGCAGACCATCCTTCAATTCCGATGGGAATGTTTTTGGTACATCGATAATAGCAACCCGTTTGCCTGATCTATCCAATGCATTCCAGAACGGCTCTGCCTTTACATCCCGTGGAGAAACTCTCTGGACATCATAGCTGTTGGGCTGTAACTGCTGATAACAGTATCTGCCATGCTTGGCCGGAGACATTCCTGTATAGAAAGAAGGCCAGATAGCACCAACATAAAGCCCGATTGGACTTTGTGTTACGCCCCAAGCTGAATTATTGAACAGTTTTTTGAAATTGGGGAGGTAGCCCTCTTCTGTCCATTGCAGTATAAGATCCTTATCTCCCGCATCAATACCAATGAAAAGTACCTTCGATAAGCTCGACATCATGTTTACCTATATAAACAAGGGATTTAGCCTGTACCAGGATGATTGAATTAAGAGTTTCTGCATCTTTTTAGCCACTTCAAATCTGCGTCTCTGGCTAAAGCGCGGTCTTCATAAATGCTTCGATTGACCCATTCCCGTCACTCGAAGAAACTCTCCATGAGAAATTGTCGGCTATAAGGGAAAAATATTAAAAGGCAAGCCAGGTTTCATATTTTTTATCCGAGGTGCTGGGGATCGCGACAATCTAAAGGGCACTTTTATCATATTACAGCACCAAGGTCCGCTAATCCCCCGAAATCGGACTTCGAAATCGCCCCCTCTCCGCGACTTCACTACCGGTACCGTTATGAAGGTCGCCAAGCATTCTCCAGAAAGAACCAGATGTGTCACGAAACTCCGTTACCGAGATTCTTCAATTCTCGAGAGGCCTCACACAGCGCGAGTGGTACCTGTACTCTATCATGGAATAACATGGGGTTTTGCTCAATGAAACGATACTTTCAGAAATTTACTAGTACTAACATGGCATCGGTATTCAGGCAACACCGGCCCTCGCGGGTACTGCCAACAATTACATGCATCGGCCTCCTGTCTGCTTTGCTTGCCGCCTGTGGTGGATCGTCCGGTTCGGACGCCCCGTCTGTCAGCCAGATAACAGACACCATGCAAGTCCAACCGACGCCGTCTCCTCCACAAACCGGCGGCAATACATCATATCACCTCGGCAATACCAGCCAAATCGTCATCGATCAATGTATGTCGGAAGATGACAAACAGATGCTGACACAGGTCAATACCGCCAGGTCGCAGTACCGCAATTGGGCAGCGAGAATTACCCGGCCACTGCTACCCTTAGTTGGCAATGCACACTGGAAGCTGTTGCATATACGCACAGCCGGGATATGGGTGACTACAAGTTTTTTAGCCACACTGGATCTGATGGCCTGATGGTGGACGATAGAGTCAGAAACGCGGGATACGACTGGTCTGTCGTAGGGGAGTATATTGCCGCCGGCCAGCAAACGATCAACACAGTGATAGCTGCCTGGCTGGATAGTCCTGGGCATTGTGCAAATATCATGCACTCGCTGTATACGGAGTTCGGCGCGAAAAGTTACAGCGTGGATGGTTCTGATTACCCGATTTACTGGACCCAGGTATTCGCCAAACCGCGAATGTAAGATTGCCCTTTGGCTTTGGCTGCAGGCCGTCTTATCCGACGTCCTCAGGTTCGGGTCCTGGCGGGCCAACCACCTTCCATGGAAATCATGGCGTTCTGGCATTGAGGCAAAATCTGATTCCCTTGGTGTAGACCCTGGCGGGGAGATATGTGCGGAAATGCTGTCACGCGCGTGCTTGATCTGGATGTTGACGGGTGGAATAGTTCTCTGCTGCGCCTGAATAAAAGCTAACCTCATGCAACCGTCGACTGATGCTCCCAGACTGAGAACTCGAGTATGTTTTCAATGCAGAGAAATTACTATTCCCCGGACTCTGGACGTGGTTCATAAAGAATCACATGCTCCTGTTCATCAGAATCATTGCGTACCACAATCGCCTGCGCGGCCTCTGTTTTACTGAGATTGACAGGCTGGTGCGGCAGGTCGGGGGGAATGAACAAAAAGTCACCCGCCTCGGTGATCACCGATTGTTTCAGGTCTTTTCCGTAACGGGTTTCAACACGGCCTTTCAATACATAGACAGCGCTTTCGTAACCTTTGTGAAAGTGCGGTTCGGCAGCCGCACCGGGTGGGATGATAACCAGGTTCATGGAAAGTCCCTTTGCACCGGCAGTTTTACCGGAGATGCCAACAAAGTTTGGCAACTTCTGGCGGGTCAGAATTTCAGCTGGACTTTTAATGATAACAAGCTGTTGCTCATCGCCTTCCACCGCCCTGGCAGTCAGTGAACTCATGATTGAGAAAAATAACACAAGACCCGGGATTACATGTTTCATGGCTGATCTCCGATTACTCAATACTCCCCATTTGCAGGGGTCGATATCACCACAACGGTAATATTATCTGAACCGCCGCGATCAAGCACTGACTGTACCAGACGGTCAGCGGTTGCCTGATCATTGAGGCCGGTATCAAAGAACGCCTTGATTGCATCATCGGTCACTTCGCCCTTGAGGCCATCACTGCAGAGGAGCAGCCGGTCGCCAGTGTGTGCGACACCAGCATAGCCGGTAAGATTCACGTGACAGGTCCCCGCAACTGAATCTGTTGTTCCGGTAAGGATACAGCACCGGAATTTGGAGCCATAATTCATGCACTTAACCGATTTTATGATTTGGCGGGAATAAAAGACTGTCAGGTGCCGGACGGAGAAAGTGATTGCGGTGTGAATGATTGGCCCATTCGCGTCGAGCTCAGTTGCCCGAGCAGACCGCCTCATCCGGCGTTCCCACCCAATAACGCAACAGGTACCTGCAAGCAGTCTCCTGCGAACGTTAATTGTACAATTTCGGTCTGAAGCTTGCTTGCAGGTGAACTCTTATGCCAGTGTACGTAGAGACGCGACTAACACTAAACCCCGATAATTTACTGGTCTCGCCGGCAGGAACGACTGTCACTAACACGGAGGACACATGAAGCCTTTTCAAACGTTGCTACTGATTTATCTCCTTGCAGCTATCACGGCCTGTACAAATACGCTGGGTCCGGTGATGTCCGGTATCTCGCTATCGGATGCGCCACTGACAGGAAAGTTCATCTGGCATGACCTGATTTCCACGGACATCGAGGCGGACAAGCGTTTCTATAGTGGCCTGTTCGGATGGCAGTATGAATACCGGCAGGGGCCGAATGGCAACAGCTACACACTGGCGAAGTCCGGCGAGCATTATGTTGCCGGTTTGGTGAACTATGACAAACCAAAGGACGGTGCAATAATCTCACGCTGGCTGGGATATCTCTCGGTAGACGACGTCGATTTGGCTGTGCGTGAGAATATGGCCGCTGGCGGGAACACCGTTGTCAACCCGGAAGAGCTTGGTGATTTCGTACGCGTGGCCGCCATTACTGATCCACAGGGGGCCGTGCTGGGTGTGGCGCAGAGTCATATTGGCGACCCGGTTGATACCATCGCCGGTGGCCCCGGACATGTCGTCTGGAATGAACTGCTGGCATCGGACAGGGTGGAGGCGGCCGCATTTTACCGGGCCCTGGCCGGATATGAGATCGAGGTGCTGGATCGTCATGGTGGCAAGTACACCATGCTGGTTGCCGATGGTGTCCGGCGCGCCGGCATTCTGGGTAACCCACTAGAAGGCGTTACCCCACTGTGGTTAACCTATTTTGGTGTGTCAGACCTGGAGGCCACCACGGCAAGGGTTACCGGACTCGGCGGCAGGGTGTTGCTACCGCCCTCGGCCGACGTTCGTAATGGTAATCTGGCCCTGGTTGTCGGTCCGTCAGGTGCGTTGCTAGCACTGCAACAATGGCCCATGTAGAACGGGAGAAAGTCACATGAGAATCCTGAAGAAGAATGCGTTGATGGTCATGATGATCAGCACCTGCCTACTGCTGACAGGCTGTAATACCAGTGTTGGTGTGGGGCTGAGTGTCGGTGTACCAATCGGTAGCCACGGCTATATGAGTATCGGTACCGGAAGGAGGGGCTGGTACTAGTATCGCGGAATTCCTGCTTTTCTAACTGAACGAAATGGCGATGAAATACAAGCGGCCTGCACGTTCAAAATGATTATTGCCGCACTGGCGATGTCCTGCTGTCTGCCGCCCGTGCATGCGCACACGACAGCGCGTGTAGCACCCAACCCGACCACTATCAGTTTCAACCTGTCAGCGGAGATAAGTGGATACGAAATCGGCCCGAAATCTTGATTCACGTTGGGACGACCCAGGTAACCAATCAGGGTGATAGAACCGGTCGCATATGGCTGTCCGTTAAACGAGCTGGTTAGGCAAGCCGCAACGCCTCCAAAGAAGCAACCGCATTACCCCCGCTTATGTCAGGAATGATATGTAACTCGAGCACAGTGACCGCCGGGAGCTCAACGTGCAGGTCTTCCGTCTCGCTGGTTGCCCCTTGCGGATTGAAGTTCCATTGCTGTCGTACAATTTCCCGGAACGACTGCCCTCCATCCGGCGACCAGCGCAAGACATACTCTTGCGTGCGCGCAGTATGAGTCTCCACAAA
The DNA here is from genome assembly GCA_963701505.1 of uncultured Gammaproteobacteria bacterium. GTDB lineage: Bacteria > Pseudomonadota > Gammaproteobacteria > UBA9214 > UBA9214 > UBA9214. The sequence goes on along the minus strand of CAVOZZ010000008.1, from coordinate 437,301 downwards.
GTTCAGCCAGATCCTCCGAAGCTGTTGCGGACCGGCAAAGAGAATACGGATTTTCTGCTCTCCCGGCCCTGCGGCACGCCACCCTGTGGTACTGCCGTGCAGCAACGCCGACTCAATTGGATGATCGGTGGCCTCCGAGGTGATTTCCACCTCCGCGAGCGCTTCCATATCCAGCCACTCCAGATCAGGAGTTGCAGTTTCTTGTTGAGCTGAGGCGATGATTCTCTTGCGCATAGTTATGCACTCTGTGTGTGGCGATGTCGTAATTATTAGCTATCTAGCGTCCTTCTTCCAGGCAATCCCGATCAAACACAGCAGGCGGGAGCAGAAGAGCCAGAGGGCGGCACGACTCAGGAAACCCGAACAGGCCGCCTCATCCGACGTCATTAGGTTCGAGTCCTGGTGGGCCCACCATCTGCATAGATTTCATATAGTTATGACGCCTGAATCAAGGGATCAGAGCCCCTTGGTGTATCTCAGCAGACGTTCACACAGGTTGCAGAAGAGCCACGATTGGTCAAAGTTGCATGCAATAACTGCATTCAGAGTGATGCAGGGGGAAGGCTCCCCCTGCCCTCCTCAAAAGGACCAAGTTATTCAAATGAGCAAAGTATCGTATGTCAGTGCTTGCGGCGACGTGCTACACCGACCAGCCCTAGAAGACCGGAACCGAACAGCCAGACCGCTGCGGGTACCGGCACAACTACTCGATCAAAGTTGAGGTTGTCGTAAAAGACGCCCGAGCCGTTGTTGCCAGTGGCGGTGGCAACAAAGCCGAACGTCAGATTATCTCCGACCAACTCTGGAGTAATTAACAAATCTATGGAGTATCTGCCCCATTCGACGGGCAGGTTGGTGGAGTCATTGGATAAAAAGATTTCGGTTCCAGCAGTAAAATCCTGTGTCAGGATGTACGCCAAGGCACTGCTGTCGGCCTCGAGGTTGCCCATTTTCGCGTCGTAGCTAAACCTCCAGATGCTGCCGACGTCTCCTGCGCCAATTACCTGTTCCTGGTAGGTGGAGGCTGCGACGTAACCAACCGCCAAGCCATCCTGGTTGTTGTAATCAGTGTATTTGGCCAGTACAACGTCACCCTGTGTAGGACCGCCCTGGCCTGTCGCGACGCCCTGGATGGAGCCCGGGTCACCATTCGCTGCATCATAGGGACCGTATTCGCCCAAGATGGCAGCCGGACCAGTGTAGGGGTTAGTTTCATACAAGATGCCGTAGATCTGCCAGCCATCATCCGAAAGATCATTCGGTGGATAACCCTGATTGGGCGTCATGCCCTCGAAGTTCTGGGTGTATGTCGCAAGCGCGGCGCTACTGGTTGGCGAGTAGGCAATCGTGGCCGCTAAGGCCAGCGCGGTCAGGCTGGATTTGTAAAAGTTGTTGTGAGTCATGGTGTTATCCATTGTCGTTCTGTGGGTGGAGCGGCTAGGGTACGTGGCTCGCTGATATCACCAAACTCGAGACCGGAACAATAGCTGTCTACAGTCTCAGATTCAGTTGCTATATAGCATGCACTTTAGATGCCAGAATTGTGGCTTACAGATAACTTACTGATTGGACATGTAAATGATCTTTTGTTCTGGAAGGCATTCATCGCGGTGATCACTGTTTTGTAAGTAATTCTGACAGCGTCGTTCAATGCAGTTCCGCCGTGCTTCATATATATTATTTACAGAACAATGCGTTGTCAGTGTTTTGATGGCAATAGCGGGGGCAATTCTGCATTGTTGAATTATTTTACAATATCGATGGCCACCATAACCTTTCAACGACTGATTATCCTGATTGTGATTTCCTGGCTTGCAGGCTGTCTACTTCAGGTCGACTGTGTTTTGTTTGTAATATGAACTTCTTTTCTTGGTATGAACTTGCCGTCCCCTGGTGCATTTCATGTGGGAAGATTATCAGCAGGCTACAGAAAACACCTCTGGTATATGATCACTCTATTTCAGTTTTGCACAGCGCATACCCTAAACGGAAGCTCCAACCCTATCCTCTTCAAATCAGCAAAGTGTATATTGGTGGCTCGTAAGTCAACCTGCTGTATGTCTCTTGAGGGGTGCTATGATTCAACTACTTGCCATAAATGGCTCCTATAGAGAGAATGGCGCAATAGACCAAGCGGTTGAGGTGGCCATGCAGACAGCCTCCGAGGCTGGGGCAACTATTGAAGTCATTCATCTTCGTGACTTTCCCATAGAATTTTGCCGAAATTGCCGTCATTGCACACAGGTGCCGGGAGAGGCTCCAGGCGAGTGCGTTCATCAAGACGGCATGCGTGAGTTGATCGATAAGATAGAAGCTGCCGATGGCTATATCCTGGCTTCTCCGACAAACTTTTATTCGGTAACTGCTCTATTCAAGCGATTCATGGAGAGGCTAATAGTGTATGCCTACTGGCCGTGGGGATCGCATGCCCCGAAATTTAGAAGAAAGAATGCCACTAAAAAGGCCATTCTGATTGCTTCGAGCGCGGCCCCAGGTTTTATGGGACGCTTCTTTTACGCGACATTAAAACAACTGAAGATGACCGCAAAAACCATTGGTGCCAAACCGATCGGCTCTGTATTCGTTGGATTAATGTCTCAGCAGGAGCATCCCAAACTGCCTGACAAGATCCAAGAACGAGTGCGAACCATGGTCAGAAAGCTTATGTAATGCATGGCACACTTTCGCGGCGAATTCCAAGGATTGTCCCACTCTGAAAAATAAGGCTCATGTACCCGAGCAGACCGTCTCATCCGGCGTCTTCAGGTTCTAGCCCTGGCAGGCATACTACTTCCTGTAAAAATAATTCTGTTATGTCATTAAACCGAGGGATCGGAGCCCCTTGGTGTGGGGCAGATGGAGGCATGTCCAGCCACCATGCTACTACTCAGCAGTGATAGAGGATCACGCAATATTATCTGTGCGTTATGCTAACACCACATTTATGGCTTCTTCTTTGTTCGTGTCTACTTTTAACGATGCGGCAATATGCCGCACCTGATTTACATGAAATCTCAATATTGGAAGCATATAATAATATTAGAAGCAGCTTATTTATCTGCGCATCACAATGGAGAACAGTCATGCGTGCGGGTGGTTTTGTCGAGCAGCTCAGGCTTGCGGAGAAGGCAGCGGAGGACATCTATTTTGCGAAGGTGGATCGCGAATTGATCGACACTCTGCACAAGCGGATGCAGGCAGAGAAAAATTTCTATCAATCATCTGATAGTCCAACTCAGAAGCAACGGCGAGAGAAAGCCCGGTTGTCATGAAAGAAACAGCGGTCGCTAGCCAATGGTTAATCTGCTTATGATCTTGGCTTTGGCTGGTGTATCTTTTGTGGTAGTAACCGCAGTCTGTTGGAATCATAGCTGTCATATCGTTTGATCGATTGGCCAGAATAGGTAAGCTCAGACCAACAGTGTTTATAAGTAGGTACACTTAATTAAAGGTAGATTTTATTGGTGCTCATGAAGGTCTCATTAGGGTTGACTCCCGCTGTTTAGTATTTTCTTATTTGGATTCAGTAGCCAGGTCCGGAATCTGGCGGCTGTTCACGGCGAGGACTGGGTCATCGCCTGGCGTTGCTGCATACGATGACGTTCGGCCAGTAAGATACATTCATGGTCTCACTGATACACATGATTAGTATTCATCATTCAGGAAGATTGATAAAAAGGTAATCGCTACGTCCCCTTTTATCTCTCGGGGTGACGGATAGTTATCCCGATGTTGTAAAGGCACGGATCAAATAGGTGTATCAATACATATAAATATCCTGTCTTCATTGCGCCCCTATATCACGACAGTCGCACTGAGCATCCACAGCAGTGTGGTTGAATATACTGATGGTTTGCTCTGCTATCACCTCCCAGCCGATTTTATCAAACCACGTAGGCAGGCTGACAGTGTCGCTGCTGGGTGTCCACGCGTGTGCTCATTTCCCCCAGATCCTGCGCAACATGCGGATCGCGACCTCGTAGCCGTCATCGGGTGTTTTCGGTTGAACTGCCTTGAACTCATCCCAGTGGTCATTGGTGAAAGAACCGTCTGCGAGTTCACCCTTCGGATCGGACAGGTAATAGTGGACGCCACCAGGCACGCCATTCGGTAAAATCATAATCTCCACCAGCAGCGCATAATCCGATCCGATGCCCGCCTCCCTGACTTGGGCAGCGAAGGCTTTCGCACTGTTCGCGACGATCTTTGTCTGGTTGGGGCTGAACACGAAGTCGTATAGCACCGGTTCCTTTACCAGCACCGGTTTCGCCAGCTCCTCGGTTTCCAGGAATGTCACGACTTTCTCCGCCAACCGGATATTTGGTTGGATGGTTCCCGGTGGTCTGATCACATTCACCGGGTATACCGATACGGAGAACGGGTCCGCTCTGGCATTGAATTCCTTGCTGGCTTCAGGCGATATGTATGAGTAGCACCCGGACAGCAGCAGCGCCACTACCAGCAGAATACTGCTCCGGTACCCGAGATTTACCAGCGGCATCAGCTTCCTCCCCGTCGATCCAGGTGAAAAACGATCGACCTAATATTTATCTTGCTCCGCCACCCGCAACAGTTCTTGATCAGGGTCAGCCTTATTTCAGATTTTTTGATGTCTGATCAGTTGCCTCATTTCGTTTACGTTCAGTTCAGTTCAGTTCAGTTCAGTTCACTACTACATTCTTAACTAGTTACACAAATATTTCTAGAGCATGCTGAAAATTGGATTAGCACGAATAAATTGGTCGCAGGTGCCTAAACATGATGAATGCGTCTAACAAGACTTTCGAGTGTGCACGCCGGACTGCTCCACTACTACGCGGTCTCGCAGGCATCAGCCCATATTTTCCAATATTAGACGCTGGTGCAGGTCCGGGAACGACCCAAAAGCAATGGGATGGACTCCTCCTCACCTAAACGGCATCCAGGTGCCAGACTGGGAGTGTTATCCACCAGTCACGAGAGAGAAGGAGTCCACCGTGAACAAGCTTAGTCGCGTTGGTATTGATTTGGCAAAGAACATCTTTCAGCTGCACGGTGTGGATCGGCACGGCAAGGCCATATGGCGCCGACGGTTAACGCGTGATAAGTGGCTCAAAGTGTTACTGGAAAATACAGAGCCAGGCTGCGAGATTGGTATGGAGGCCTGCGCAGGAGCACACCACTGGGCGCATATACTGCAGGCAAAGGGATTCACCGGAAAGCTGATTGCCCCACAGTTTGTGAAGCCGTATGTGAAGAGCAACAAAAGCGATGCCAATGATGCCGAAGCTGCCTGCGAGGCAATGAGCCGACCCAGCATGCGGCTTGATCATCTGAAGATCCTTGACCATCGTGTGACGGCACTTGATCACGAGATCAATATGATCGCCCTGCGTGATCCTTTAGCAAAACGACTCCAACAGTTTCGTGGTATTGGACCGATGATCGCAACGGCCTTGATTGCTGCCGCGGGTAATGCAGAACAGTTTGCCAATGGCCGACAAATGGCTGCATCACTGTGGCTGACACCGAGACAACACAGCTCCGGCGGCAAAGATCGATTACTGGGTATCAGTAACAGGACGAGGCCTACCTGCGATGCCTGTTGATTCACGTACTGGTCAGGAAGTGGGACGACCCCATCCATGACTTAAGTGTCCCATATGGATGCTCCACGGTTTGCCGACGTATCCGCATGATCTCCGGATCGCAGTCCAATCGCTCCTGCATGGCCTCGGCTCGCCAAACGCTGATAGATGACGTCGGTTAAGACGGTCTCCTGGCTCCCGCTATGGGGTACACCAAGGGACTCCGATCCCCCGGCCTCAATGACATAACGCTATGATAATTTTATGTGGATGGTGGGCACGCCAGGACGTCGAACCTACGAACAAGTAACCTGCTCATTAATCCTTGCTATCCTGGCGAAGAAAGGACACGGCAACAAACGGTTCATTGTATATCAGTAAATCATGATCAGCGACGGGTGGAGATTCGGAGATGAACTTCTTCCGATACCCAACAGATTGTTGTAATTTTTCTTTATGCATTTTTTCTATATTGACAAGTTTGCATAGTTTTACAAACCGCCGAAATCTATTTAGATTCACGAAATAATTAGCATCGAATTGATGCAGGATGAAACCCTTTATTTCCTCCAGTGTGAATTGGCCAAATATACATCCCTCAAAAGCACTTTCGGGATACTTTCCTGCCTTGGGAAATTGGATAATCTCGGCGTCTGGTTCTTGACTGTCGACGTTTCCGCCTTGAGTGTTGTTCATCTTCATTTTCTCATTTTCTTATATGAGCTGTTCTCAATTGTAGCGTCTCTAGCCAGTCAATATCTGACTTTGGCGAGCGCCGTGTTAAGGTGGAGTTTCTCAGTAGGCGCTACAGGGCGATGATAAATAATCTGCGCAGTTACAGAGCATTCCGGGCACATAGGTTACACAATCAGGCACTTGGGGAGGTCCTTAGATGCTCTGGAAAGAGTGTAATCGTATATGGGTGTGCTATGAATGAGACAAGTGGACCAGCAAGGTTGGTGCATTCAGCAGGATCAACATCACCAGAGATAACAGTAGTCGTGTCCTGAGTGACAGATTGCGTCCGAGGAAAAAGACCAGTGCAAGCGCGACCAGAGAATATCCAAAGAGCGTGAGCACGTATACTATCCGTAGGTATAACTACCACTCATGTCATTGGAAGCGATTATAGTGATTTACCGAAGGTGCGGATTTAGAGGCTTCCGGAGTTCCACGCAATGCCCCACACCAAGGGATTATTTAACCAAATTATCGGATTTGATCAATATTTTATTTTCTCCGTTTCCTTCTTATACTGTTCATTGGTATCCCGCCGGCGCCGAGCCATTACATCAAAGATCAACCCGGACAGGGCATGGATTCGCGTGACGCGAAACACCAGCCCGCTAACCGACATCGGTTTGACCTCACGCACCTCTTTTAGATGCGGCAGAAACAGGGCTGAGACAATGATGCGCGCCAGTGTCGAGATCAGGAAGACACCATAGAGCGCGCTCATCCAATGTATTTCATGTCCGGACACAAACAGGTGATTCGGCAGCATAACACCCAACAGACCGCCGAGCAGTGCGCCGAAGAAAATGCCGATATTGGCTGTCATATTATGTAGTGCCATATAGGTAACACGCTTATCTGCCGGCACCAGGTCGTAAAGAAAATTTCCTGTACTCAGGGAAAATCCAGCCCAGCAAAGACCGGCCAGCATTTGCACTCCGATCAGATACCAGAAATGCGTCGACAGTATCCAGAGCGCGGGTAGCAATGGAATGAACAGGGCGGTAGTGACGAGGATCAGGCGATTGCCGAAACGGTCACTCATGCGTCCCCACATATTGAGCGTTATGAATTGCATCAGCACTGACGATGCGGTGTTGACCGTATACTCAAGATAGCTGTATTGCAGGTCGCGGAGCATATAGAGGGTAAAGAACGGGACTGGCAATCGCCACCGAAAACTGCATCAGTGCAAAAAACGTTGAGAAACGCACGAACGGCGAATGTCGCAGACGGTTGAGCCATTCTCGCCTGTTCGGAAATTCCAGCGACGAGACCCGCCCTGTTGGGTCATGCATGCATCGCAGGTGATGAGCCGACACCAGCCGTGCACAGGCTGCGATTGTAAAGATCAGCAGGTAGCCAGTCAGCGGGTGGCCGATTTCGTCGAACAGGTGCAACACCACGCCGGCGCATACCAGCGCGGCGAAAGCGGTGAGACTGGCGAACGCCGTGCGCCGCGCGAAGTAGCGACCGCGCCGTCGTTCCGGCACCAGGTCACCCATCAGGCTAATCCATTGCGGCGTGACCAGATTGCCCAAGGCGAAATACACCATCGCGAACAGAATCAACAGTGGCACGGCCTGTGCGGAAAACAGCAACGGCAGCCACATTAGCGGTAACCACACCAGTGCCTGCACCACAACACCAGGAAGGATCACGCGCATGCGACTGTGCACACGCCGCCCTAGCCAGGCTGAAAGCAGTTGGGCAATCGACCCGATCAGTGCCGGCAGCGAGGACAATAGGCCGATTTGTGCTGTGTTAGCGCCTAGAAATACCGCGAATGCCGATAGGTAGGTCTCGCCCGCGCCGGACATAACCGAATAGGCGACCCCATCGCGCACCGAGTGGCGCAGTGAGTTATTGACCACGGGATCCTTGCTATAGCGATGTGTCATGTCCGGCCTGAATCTCTCGCCGCAGATGCGGTAGTAGGGTGTTATTGCACAATATCAGGAAGGGGATTGTAATCGTGATGGGGGCCGGAAGGACTGTCACAGGGTGACATCGGCTGAAACGGCCCGATCGGGCATCTGCACGGGTTCTATGTGGTCTCTTGGCTCCCCTATGAAATGCACCAAGGAGCTATGATCCATTGGTCTCAATGACATAACACTATGATTTCTATGGGGATGGTGCGCCCGGTAGGACTTGAACCTACGACCAAGGGATTATGAGTCCTCCTAACGCACTGCTATTGCGCAAGAAAGAACAAGAAACGTAAGCGCTTTTCAGTAGGCGCATCAACCGAACTGCCGAAACCGAACCTCGATACTGAACAGAGATGAAGTAAGTCGAAGAAGCTGAAGGAATCGCTCGACCGAAATCCGAACTGTACCGAACTGAATGAACCGATCTCCGAATCCGCCCACCCGACACAGGTTCGGAACGCATGATTGTATGAGGTACTTTTCTTCTGGTCATTCCGATCACGTGACTCGACTTCAAGACTGTCGTGCCCTGCCGGACTGTCGATACGATTAGTAAACAGCCATCTGATAATTTACTAAACGGCAGGAATCGACCCGGAAGTTCATGGGTTTGTAACACTCACGTTTATGATGTGAGTTGTGCAAAAGGAATAATGGCTTAAGACAACCCAGGGCGGATCTTCATTTAGTGCGAAATGGTAAAATCTGAATCATCCAATGATGTCTTGCTGCTGTCTTTTTTCTGTTGCCACTGTTAATCGTTATAGGTAAATGAATGGCGCCATTCTTTCACTATTGATCTATCCTTTATATTATCCAAATGAATAATTTAATACGATACTGCTGTTACGGATTAGGTGCTATCTTTTTGTGCTGCCCGAAACCAGAAGCTGCCATGGCCAGGCCACCCGAGTTCATCTCACTGCCAGAACCAGTAACGTCAGGCGAAAAGTCACTGGAGGCCCTGCTGCAACAGCGTCGCTCGGTGCGCGAGTACCAGGAGGTAGCGCTTGACCTGTCGATTATCGGGCAGTTGCTCTGGGCGGCACAGGGCATTACAGATCCACAGGGTTACCGCACTGCACCGTCGGCCGGGGCTTTGTATCCACTGGAGTTATACGTGGTTGCCGGTAATGTGGATGGCCTTTCTCCCGGCGTGTATCACTATCATCCAGACAAGCATCGCCTGCAGCAAACCGAAGCAGGTGACCTGCGCCATGTACTGGCACGCGCTGCGCTTTCCCAACCATGGGTAAAAGCGGCTGCAGCCATTGTAGTCATTACAGCGGTCTATGACCGTAGCACCAGGAAATATGGTGAACGAGGGATCCGTTATGTCCACATGGAGGTGGGACATGCGGCGCAGAATCTGTTCTTGCAGGCGGAAGCGCTTGGGCTGGCAGCGGTTGTGGTTGGCGCCTTTGAGGATGATGCGGTCGCTACGGCATTGAAATTGCCGACTGCCGTGCAGCCATTGATGCTGCTACCTGTCGCCAGGAAGTAATATCAATACACATCACATCCAGCAGCGATGAATACGGGAAGCAAGCTAACGACAGCAATCCTAATAGCTCGTCTTCTGGTTAACTCAGATGTTATGAACGGCAACTTTGGTAGAGTAAGGATGTGGCGCGGTGGTCTAAGGTGCGGCCTATCTGTTGCCGCAAATAAACACCAGCGCCTGCGTAAACAGGTTCAACCGGCGACACAGGACGACAAAATCAAGACATACACCACGAATCGCCCGGCCGTTGTCCTTGTGGAAGTCGCCCTTTAGCGATTCGTAATATTAACGGTTGGCGTAATTCCGTAACCGATCCATAAAGGAGGAACACAGATGGTCTTGGGATGCCCCCTGTTTCTCTCTATGGATTCCGCGTGTACTCGAAAATCATACCGTGGTTATCCATTGTGAAAATATCCCCCGCCACTGTACCCTCGGTCGTTCCGGCGCCCTCCCACGTCATGATCAACTGTGTATCTCTAACCACATACTTCGCGCGAACCTCGCGGGTCATCTCCTTGCCACCAATCACGGCAAAACGCGTTCTGCTAAAGCATGTGCCGTCGGGACTTATTATAAAGGTACCGGAGCGAACCTCCATCGCCATGCCATCGTGAGACACGGTGCCCGGTAATTCGGTACCGTCAACCTTCAACAGGTAGTAAATTCCGGTAATATCGTTGTCGCTAACCGGTCTAATCACCTCCTGGCATGCTGCCAGAGACAGGATGAGCGTCATTACGGAAAACACGCGGAGTATATTATTCACACTAACTCATTACATTTAAAGTACGGAGGCAGCTTGCTCAAGTATAGGAAAAACAAATGTCCTCTACCAACTTGTCAGGCATCTACATCCGGTTTTGGCCGAAAGTGTGAGTACAGGGTAGTAGATGACGCGTTATGTGTGAACCGAGCCTGATCGTGCCGACAAGCTCATGATGGTTGATGTTTTTTTGAAGGTATTGAATAACGTGCTGGTACACTGAACATGGCGAAATGGATCATGATTGCCGGTGCCGTGCTGCTGGTCGTTGGGGCGATACTACAGTTCGCACCCTCGGCCTTCAGCTGGTTTGGCCGCTTGCCGGGTGATATACGCATCGAGACTGAGCGCGGGATGGTATTCATACCTATAACGTCCATGGTGATCATCAGTGTGGTTTTGACACTGCTGATTAACCTGTTCAGGCGATGATTAAGGTGTGCGAGAAAGCCATCGTAAAGCTGAAAGCCACGATATGGGAGTGAATCGGCCACCCAAAGTGGCCGCTCAGTCACCACCGATATAATCAACCACTTAGCAGCATCAGCGAACTGATCGAATTACTTGAAGCAGATTCGTGTCCTTCAGATCATCGTTTCCATTCAGACACAACCAGTTGGCTTGGGTAGCCCCCCGTACTTTGTGATCGGCTTCATTGGGCCGGTCATCCACATTTTGAACATCGCTTTCTGGTCTTCGCCCATGTATTTGGAAAACTTGCGAATGGGTGGCACCACAGCATGTTCCTCGTAATACTCGCGCGCTTTGAGTATTTGCTGCCACTTTGTATCGTCCAGTTCCACACCATCGACTTGCGCCATGTCGCGTGCGATCTCCGACGTCCACACACTGCTGTCGACCAGGTATCCGTCACCGTCTCGTTCCGGTAATTCCATTGCTTCACCTCACTAGTAATAAGTTAACTTGCTGTTGTAGATTTTCTCGTTCCTGCATATTAGCCCACTTGACTAACATCGTCCTCGGGAGATCCCGAGAGATAAAATATGCCTATCTCTGACGTTCTACTAATGTACTTCCAGGAATAATACCAATGTCACGGAAAGTACAATGGATACAAACATCAGTATCCATCCGGTAAACATAAATGTTTTCTGAGTCACAACGTTTGCGCCCTTCTCGCCATTGGATACCGCTAAAAAGAACAACCCAGTGTTCAGCCATAAATGATTTATTTATTCAAATCAGCCGCCACGATCCATTTCTTCAACAGGCTTGCCGAGAGCGTGCTCATAGGGGTGATTCAGGGGCATTTGCTTAAACTCCGCCTTGGTCTTTTCGGATTCGAAGTAAATGGTCAAATTACCATCCACAATTGACGGGTGCCCGATCACATCGATAATGTCCCGGCCTGTCATCGGATCGATCGTGCCGATCAAATGGTCCGGTTCATGCAATCGATGACTTTGTTCCCGGTCGCGTGGCAGAGCCGATGAGGCAACCCAGTTAAGTTCTTCAAATCGGACGGACGGCGAGTGTTGTAATGGTTTGTGATTATTCATGATTATATATCTCCTTGTTTTTTTGATGCCTGTCCGCTAGCACGGGGAGGCATTGATGTCAGTCGCAGAACCTGGCAGTCCTCTATCTAGATCTGCAACGCTTCGATATGCCAACCGACGCCACCGTTGATAGCTTCGGGGTTATTGTGGCGGATCAGTGTCTCTACCCGGGCTACCTGACCAACGGGTACATCTACCATGAGCAGGATTTCCTGGTGACGGAGTGCATCGGCAAACTCGGACAGATGGACGTTGGGTATGTACTTGGTAAACCCAACTCCGACTATAAATGTAGTCAGCATGAAGATGGATGCTACTACCAACCAGAGTCCACTGACGTTCATCAGGATCAGAACTATCAGTGCCATTAACGCCAGGAAGAACAGCTCAAGATTCCCATCCCAGAAAATAGTTTCCAGACGAGCACCAAGATCCATGCGTTGATTGGACGATGCCAGTGGCAAATCTTCCAGGTCAATTCCCTTTGCGGCGATGACATGCGTAAATTTGCGCTCGATACCATTTGTCTCGAGCTTGGCCACTACAGCCCTGGCGTGTGCAACGTCAGGTAGTAGAAAATAAAGACGTCTTTCCACAATGACCTCCTTCCAGTGGTTCTGGTGTTAATTAACTGGCTGATTGGAATCTGTTTCTCCATCACTACCAGATGGTTCACAGATGCATCTGTTTCACACACACTCGGGGGGTTGAGAACTGCCTGTGTACTCGTTCTTCGAATGTGGTAAACCTGCCGGATCGGTGAAAAAGCTGCGGGATACTTCTGCCAGGGAGGCACTCTTATTGCGAGTTTCCGTTGCCATTGCGGCAACCTCGTAGGGCTCGGAATGAATTTGCAACCTGAGTGAATAAATCGTTCACGTAGCAAATCTTCTACCAGTAACCATAGAATACCTGACTAATTTAGTCAAGTATTAGTTAGGGATATGGATACCCGCCCGGCATGCTCATACGTGCTCACTTCAGGGCGTTCATCTGTTGCCAGTGGATAAACATCGGATGACGTCTTCTGGCCGAAAATGTGATTACTGATTGCCGAGCGCGAATGGCAACAGTTGCCCGGCACTCCTGACGTTCGCTGGTTGTCCGTATAGGTCAGAAGTTGGCCAGTTCAAGCCCTCGCCGCCAATGACATTAATCAGTGAGGTAACTGCCAGGAACGGCAAGTAACCTTCCGGAACGGTCGTTCAATCGGCGCTTGTATCAGGATTCAGTGCAGGACGAGACTCGAACCCTTTCAGACATCCGAGTTTTTCCGCCCGAAACCGGACGTTGGCCCGCGCAAGTGGGCAAGCTAATTCTAAAAAAGTGGCTATGTGGCCACGAAAATGTGGCTACTCAATTCCTGATTGAAATCAGGAAAAGGGGAAATATTTCCTGTTTTTATGATTTAATACTTCCTAAACTAACAAGCCAGCCTATTGATTAATAATGGGTAGAATGAATTTCATTCAGAATCATGTCAGGTTCTTATTTCCCACTTATATAAGCTAGGTTCTCAAGTTAGCGGAACTATTATGGAAACAAAGAAGTATCAATTGGAGTCAAAATAAATATAACGAACAAGGAGGGCGATGAAATTTAAAATGATTAATTTTAAAAAGCAGTTAAATATTTCATCAGGTCCCCTTAACAGAGCCACAGAATAATGCTTAATATGCTATTTAGGTATTGCTGTGGACTGTTGGCTTTATTGTTTTCATTGCGTCTTACAGCACAACCCTTGTTTGATTCGCACCTGCATTATACAGCGGAAGATGCACAGCGTTTTACTCCGCAGGCAATTCTCCATCTGTTAGATAATAACGCTATCCCTTATGCGGCAGTTACCGGTACACCATCTGCGCAGGTGAGCAAGCTATATCACCTGGCGCCTGAGCGTATTGTGCCTTTACTTGGTGTTTATCGCCATAGTGCAGATAAATCCACATGGACAAATGATAAAACGTTAATCCCTTATTTGGAAAAAGAGCTTGAGCGTGGTTACTGGCGTGGCATTGGTGAGCTACATATTTTTGCTCGTGATCGTCATAGTACGGTATTTAAAAAAGTTATTGCTCTGGCTTCTGCTTGGCAATTACCACTGTTGATTCATTGCGACCCGGCTGTTATCGATAAAGTGTATGAGATAGCACCGAAGCAACCGATTATCTGGGCGCATGCCGGCACCTTTCCTTATCCTGATCTGGTGTCGGATTACCTACACCGCTACCCGAATCTATCGATTGATGTTTCTATGCGAGATGAGCGCATTGCACCACATGGAATGATTAATGATGACTGGTATGAGCTTTTTGTTACTTACCCTAATCGATTTATGATTGGTGTGGATACATACAGCACTGCGCGCTGGCATATGTTCAATTCTGCGGTCGGAACTGTACGTAACTGGCTAGCACAGTTACCAGACGAAATCGCGCTGCAGCTAGCATTCGTCAATGCAGCAAAATTATACAAAAAGCCACTTATATTTTAAGGCGAAGAAGGAATTGAAGATGTTAGCCAATAAAAAACCAACAAATCGTTCGTGTGGGACTGCTCCGCTTCGCTGCGCCGCCCCACAACTCAAACGTTCCAATGTTGGTTTTTAAGATTTCCCAAGGTTCTAAATGACCGGTTGTGGCCGAGGGAGCTTACCGCTAACCAGACATTCAATTCGAGCTATCTGTTAATTACTCTCGCCGGAGAGTGTCGGATGGACGTTCACCAAATTGCCGATGATAGGCGACGGCAAATCGCCCGAGGTGACTGATACCGAAATGCCTTGCAATTTGATTTATCGTTCGATTTTCCGTGTTTCTTTTTAACAGTTCCTTCCGGACTGAATTCAGACGCAACACGTTTAAATATTGTTTGGGCGTCATGCCGGTCGCCTCTTTGAGACGATACTCCAGTACTCGCTCACTCACGGCCAGTTCGTTGCACAGCTCGGGGATATGCACCTTCTTGTCAATGCGCTCTCTCACTTTATGCTCAAATAGTCGTACCATAGCCATACGGTTATGCATATTTGGGCTGCGAACTTTATCGCAATCGTCAAAGTAGTCATTGAATACATATCTAATCTGATCCAACAAGATCTCCTCATTGGGTGGAGTTGACTGACCTGATCTGGCCATGCCAGCTTCCGAATCAGGTGTGTAGCTATTCATGAGACAGCTCATTAACTGTGCCAGCTGTCTGTTTCCCGGGAGTACCTTTATCCTGTCGGGCCTCATCTCAGCGCAGCCGGCTTCTACCAGGAGTGTCTCTGAAAGCTGAATGGCACACCAGCTTGTAGCGGCTGGCAGTATATAGTGGAGCTCGCTACCTTCCGGGTAGATCACGACATCATTGAGTCTGAAGCGGTAGCCGTTGATATAGCCCTCCTCACGACTGTCCAGCACACAACCCAGAATAACTTTACCAGGCGGGAATTCACCCCGCGCTATCAGCTTACGCGTGTAACGGCCTGAATCAATTGTCAAACGGCCAACATCGATATGTTTAAGGTCAGCCCGAAACTCCCCTCGCTCGATTTGTACATGCTCGAAGCTGCTTGACCGCACAGCATCTGATAAAGCATCTGCATCAAACAAGCTAAGGGACTGTGTCTCAGGCGTGGTGTTGACGAGGGAGGATGTTGTTTTATGAATTGTCATTTTTTCGTATTTTGGATATTCATGATGCAACCTTAACAGAAATTCCTATAGTTCATCTCTCTACTAATAGAATATTTTATGGAGGAGAAAAATAATATGATCACAACAAAACGATTACTTGGTTTACCTATTCTGGCATCTATTTTGCTCTGTTCTCTGCAGGCCATGGCTGCAGACAAACCGAACATCCTCGTTGTTTGGGGCGACGACGTAGGTCAGTCCAACATCAGTGCCTACACCCACGGCCTGGTGGGCTACAAGACACCGAATATTGACCGTATTTCCAACGAGGGTCTGACCTTCACCGACTACTATGCTGAACAAAGCTGCACCGCCGGGCGCGCCTCCTTCATTATGGGGCAGAGCGTGTTCCGTACCGGCCTGTCCAAGGTTGGCTTGCCGGGCGCCGACCTCGGCATGCGTGAGGAAGAACCCACTATCGCCGGCCTGCTCAAGGCACAGGGCTATGCAACCGGCCAGTTCGGCAAGAACCACCTCGGTGACCAGGACAAGCACCTGCCCACCAACCATGGCTTCGACGAGTTCTATGGCAATCTCTATCATCTGAACGCCGAAGAAGAGCCCGAAAATGAAGACTACCCCGGCGACATGAAGCTTGCCGATGGCAAGACCTTCCGTGAAAAGTTTGGCCCGCGGGGTGTGATCCATGCCTGGGCGCAGGCGGATGGCACCCAGAAGATCGAGGACACCGGTCCGCTGACCAAGAAACGCATGGAGACCGTCGATGACGAGACCTCGGATCGGGCTGTAGCCTTCATCGAGGAACAGACCAAGGCCGGGAAACCCTGGTTCGTCTGGTGGAACGGTAGTCGCATGCACTTCCGCACTCACGTCAAGGCGGAGAACCGCGGTATTTCAGGTCAGGATGAATACGCTGACGGCATGGTCGAACACGACATGCACATCGGCAAGTTCCTGGACACACTCGACAAACTGGGTATTGCTGATAACACCATCGTTTTCTACTCGACCGACAATGGCCCACACATGAACACCTGGCCGGATGCCGGCTGGAACCCGTTCCGCGGTGAGAAGAACACCAACTGGGAAGGCGGCTGGCGCGTCCCGGCCACGGTGCGTTGGCCCGGCAAGATCAAGCCCGGCACCTGGTCCAACGAGATCGTCCACCATATGGACTGGTTTCCCACCTTCCTGGCAGCCGCCGGTGCACCGGATACCAAGGAGCAGTTGCTCAAGGGCGTGAAGGCCAACGGCCGAGACTATAAGGTTCATCTCGACGGCTACAATATTTTACCGATGTTGACGGGTGAGAGCGCTGAGAGCCCGCGCAAGGAGATCTTTTATTTCTCCGACGATGGCGACCTGACCGCAATGCGCTATGGTGACTGGAAGATCATCTTTATGGAGCAGAAGGAGGCCGGTACCTTCCGGGTCTGGATGGAACCTTTCGTACCGATGCGTACCCCGATCATCGAGAACCTGCGTCGTGACCCCTATGAGCGTGGATTGATCACCTCAAACAGCTACTACGACTGGATGCTTGATCATGCCTACATGTACGTACCCGCCCAGGCTTACGTGGCTCAGTTTCTTGAAAGCTTCAAGGAGTTTCCACCGCGCCAGAAGGCGGCCAGCTTCAGCCTCGATCAGGTCATGGAGAAATTGTCGCCGCCGGGTGGTTAACACACTGACAGCGGGAGTTTAGACATCGCTGGAAGCACAAACCCCAACGGCAGGAGGATCACCCTCCTGCCGTTTTCAAATTCTATCTCCGTTTATCTATAGGAACTTGCCCTTAAAAACTATTAGGTGATCTTCCTTTCATGGCCGTACCCGGTAGTACAGTAATTATCACCAGAGTGATGAAGCCCCCCTGCTGAACGTCCGGTTCACCCGAAAGTTGCCGTTCGGAATCGCCCCCTCCCCCACCCAGGCGACACATAGTCGTGTACGGAAAGCCCACTCTCCTGCCCAGAGTGTCCGTCTCTCAGCAGTTTTCGGGACATGCTTCACTCCACCCAGTCGTCCGCCCCTCCCCGCCCCGCAGCGACCGAAGCCGCAGCCATGGTGTCGCAGAGCCTTGTTACCCATATTTATATGGCTATATGTATTAGAATGTAATAATATACTAATGTTTTTTCATTACGGATGTTATTATGGCGTTACACAGATTTTGGCAACCCATCATACTGGGAGTGTTGCTGCTGGGAAGCACAACTCCGGGCTATGCGGATGATGAAGAACTCTGCGCCCCCTTCCGGGACAGCAAGGTCGCCCCGGAACGTGTGCAGGCTATGCTCTCTGCGGCAGAAGACGGACATCTGTACCGCATACAGCCTTCCACCTCGCGAATGGGGTTCTGCATCGGTAGCAAGTTTACCAGGGTCAAGGCCGAATTTCTCATCTTCCAAGGTGGGCTTTCGTTATGGCCGGGCCCGGGCGAGGACGAGCTGGCAATGGTTGTCATCAGGACTGCCAGCCTGGATACAGATAGCTCTATCATCAAGGACATGCTCAAGAGTCAGCGCTTTTTCGATGTCGAGAACTTCCCGGAGATTCTGTTTGCCAGCAAGAGCCTGCATTGGACCAGCCAGACCACGGGAGATTTGAAGGGTGACCTGACATTGCATGGCGTGACCAAGGCAGTGACATTCCATGTACAACTCACAAGCATGAAAAAAGAGCCCGGCAGCAGGGTCGAGAAGATTTTAGCCAAGGCAGGCACGACCATTAGAAGGTCAGACTTCAATATGGATGCGCTCTCACTGCTCGTTGATGACAGCGTGGAACTGTGCATGATTGTGGAAGCTATCAGGCATGATGCTCAACAGAACGGTACATAATCAGCTTAGAAAGAGGGGCGATTGGTTCCAAATGGTTTGACGACGTACACCACCCTTCGTCAGCTGCCCCCGGAATGCTCCTTCCATGCATCCCCCTATGAGACACACCTGGGAATTGCAGAGCGCAATAATGCTAGATGACCAGCCAGCAACCAGGCTCTACCTCTGTAGTTGGCGTGTCCCCCTCTCTTTGCCTTGCCTTCTATAGGATCGACGAGTGATGCTGCTTGGTTTGCCAGAAAGTGCAGAAAAACCGGTGATATAGCCAGTTTGGAAGTCGCTCAATGACAGATTATCATTTACATTGACTTCTGAGGGTTGGTCAAGGGTGGGATATGCGCCGCATGACTCCCCTGCATCACATATAAGGAAATTATTATTACTATCACTGCCTGAGATGATGAGATAGCTTCCACCGGGCACCTCGGTAAAACGATAGGGATATCGGCCATTGGTCGCGCTAGTTGCGAATTCATCTATCGTTTCCCCTGTTAATGGGTCAACTAGCAAAACGTACTGAAAACCCGCATCAGCCGATACAGTGACACTGCTGACCTGCATGATCACGCGTATAGAAATGGTATTAGCAGAAGAGGTGACTTCAATCGTCGCAGTATAGGTTCCCTCTCCGAGGCCGGTACGGTTAACAGTGGCTGTGTAGGTCCCGTTCTTATTAAGGTCCACATCACTCTCCGTTACAGTTAACCATGGGGCGTTAACTGTCGGTGTATTCACGGACA
This sequence comes from uncultured Gammaproteobacteria bacterium, assembly GCA_963701505.1. GTDB lineage: Bacteria > Pseudomonadota > Gammaproteobacteria > UBA9214 > UBA9214 > UBA9214. Next base: position 418,051 of record CAVOZZ010000008.1, on the reverse strand, counting down.
CTACGTCCCCGCCACTATTTTCAAGCGTCACTGCTAAGGACGTGGCAATGACTCCAAAATTAAGTGATGAAGGCTTGGCCACCAGATTCGGTGCTGCTGGCGGCCCACCGGCAGCAACCACTGCTTTGTGGGCATTGATCAGGCCATGTCCGTAGATATCATCACGGCCTGTTACTCCAAGGTCTTCTGTCAGTTGCCCACTGGATAGCAGGCTGTCAAATGCCGCGGGCGACAATGCAGGATTAACCGCCTTCATCAAGGCTGCGACACCCGCGACATGCGGGGCAGCCATTGATGTTCCCCTCAGGAATCCAAAGATCGGCTGAATACCACCCGAAGAATCATCTCCTATAGTACTTAGAACCGAATCTGGGTACCCATCACCATTAATATCCGGTGTACCATCTCCTCCCGGAGCAGCTACGTCGACTGTAGCACCATAGTTTGAATATGACGCATGGTTCTTGTTTATGTCTACGGCACTAACTGATATCACTCCATTATATGATGCCGGGTAGAAGGGAACGTTAGTATTGTCATTGCCGGCAGCTGCTATGACAAGAATGCCTTGATTCCTCACTTCTGTAACCAAATCTTGAGTCTCTTGGGAGAAGTTGCCACCTCCGAGACTCAGATTAATCACATCGGCCCTTTGTGCGGGGAGCGTTCCGGAGTCGTTAGCAAGACCGGCGGCATAGCGAACCGCCTGAGATATGTCGTATAGGGTTCCCCCAAGGAACCCAAGAGCACGCAGAGGCATAATTGATGTCGACCAGGTAACTCCGGAAACCCCCGTCACATTATTGGTAGCAGCACCAATCGTGCCCGCGACATGTGTACCATGAAATGTAGAAGAACCATTATTACTCAGGTCTCCCGGGTCATCTGGATTGTTATCAATGCCATCCCCATCCCTTGAGGTTATTGGATCCCGTATAAAATCATATCCTTGTAGTAGTTGTCCTTGTAGATCCGGGTGCGACAGAATCACACCTGTATCTATGACGGCAACAATGACATCATTACTCCCCGTTGTAATATCCCACGCTTGCTGCAGGTTGATCATTGGATAATGCCACTGTAGAGAATAGTACTGATCATTTGGTAGTAATAAAGGCTGAAGAATATAATTTGGGTCCGCATATTTTATGTCGGGGCGCTGCCGCAATGCTTTGATCACCCGGATCGTTTCAACTTTCTTTGGGTCAATGCTTGCATTCTGCATCAGTACAGATTGATGCATTTCTGGAGGGTTAATATTGTGCATCTTCATTGCATTACGTGATTGTTCGGCACTGCCGAGACTGAGCAACACCCCCCTGTCGATGGCCCCGGCTTTAGCAGCCATACCAATCGCATTTGCTTTCGATGACAGGCTGGTAACACCGCTGGGTTTTACCTCGGTAACATCACTGAAACGCACGACTACATCACCAGGTATGAAATCATCTAAAATACTGAGGGTATATGCAGGGCTAGCAAGTTCCTCTTGGCCGACCGCCAGAACATAGGTCGATGCCCCATCATATGCGAAGACCTCGATGAGATAGGTACCTGTCACCGGTACTGTGATGGTTTCTGTTTTACCTACACCTTCTGAACTGTCGATGAGATTACCATCAGCATCACCCAAAAACAGATCAAGATCATTCGGAAACGAAGAGTCACTGATGATGAGGGTAATCCGCTGACCAGCAACAACAGAGATCCTGTAGAGATCAGTCGCATCTCCAGCGGCTTGGGAACGACCAGGCTCTCCCTCACCCGGTTGGTTGGTGTAACCCCCGACATTGACAGGATTGGGTATATCTTGTGGCGTTGAGAGGGTGTCATTGGGAGTATAGGGGGCAGCAGGGTCATTCACATCACCATCAGCAACACTCCCCCCACTGGCAATCACATTCCCTTGTATCGTGAAGGTAGTTGGTTCAAGTAGGCCAGAAAATGACTCGCGATATGGTTGAAAACCGGCGACGAAAGCCTGCAATGTAATGTTACCACTGCTATCCAGTGGGACCTCCAGACTATATTTCCCTAAATTCTGGTTGCAGGAAAACATACTCTGGCCATTGATAAGGATCATGGCGCAAAGTGGAGTACCGTTGAAGTTGATGTTTCCACTGACGAATACCCAGCCAGAACGTGATAAAGGGTATTCATTATGAGAGATCGTAAAAGTACGGCCAGAAGTATCTTGGTTCATGTAGACGTCATAACCTGTCGTCTGGCCAGCTGTGATGATCTGCCGGAATGGGGCAAAACCAGTCGCAAAGACTTGTAATGTAATGCGATTATCGCTATCTAGAGGAGCAGACAGGTTATAGTTACCACTACCACCACAGGAAAACATATGCTGGCCATTGGCCAGCACCATGGCACACACTGGTAGTCCCGTCTGAGTTAATATGCGGCCATTTATGCTTGTCCAAGTTGCAGCATTCGCAGTTGCAACAACAACCACGATGGCGAATAGGAATAATATACGCGACAGATATGGTTTCTTCATGCTGACACGCAGCAAATTCAATTTTACCGGCCTTATGCTTAGTTTCTGACTATTCGTTGAAAGGCTATACCATTGTGGTGTGAATAGCATTGAATTGGGTAAAAGGACGACAGCAGAAAAGAATGGTCTAAAGGCAGAGACTGCAATTGGTTCAAAAGGATGTGCGCAGCGCAAAGGAGACCCGCAGGCCGCTGCGCCACTATCAATCTTCTTTGTCGATCACTGGCACTGAACAGCACGTGCCATCCGTACATCATTAACTACACTGAACTCGTCGTACCTCTGGGTTATCGGCGCAAAGCCGTCTGCGTAGACCTGCAACTTGAACTGTCCATTAGTGTCCAGCGGGATATTCAGTGCATAGTTTCCGGTGCCATCACAGGTAAACATGTATTGACCATTTGCCAGCGCCATGGCGCAGATTGGAGTCTGGCTGTTCTGCAGCAGTATCTTGCCAGAGATATTAATGCGCTTACCAGCAGAACCAGGCATAAAGGCTGGACTAGATGGTGTGTTGTAGTTGGGACAGGTGCCCGAGCGGGTCATTACTACGTCCTCGTCAGTAGAACCCATCAGGATATCGACCTTGGGGAAAAAGCCATCAGCATAGATCTGGCGTTTCACAGTACCGTTCTGCTCGCGCGGAAGATCGTTGAGTGAAAGGATACCGATGGGATTGCAGGAGAACATGAACCGACCACTGGCCAGCATCATGGCGCAAATATCCTTTCCATCGGAGGTTTGCACGGTACCACTAATGTTAACCAGATCTTCAGATTGCCCACTTTCAGCAGGCTCAGCCCCTGAGAGGTTGATCTGGTACCCTGCACCCAAAGTGAATACATTCTCTGTTGCCCATCCGCTGACAGGTGCATTGCCACCGCCACCCGTTGGTCCTAGTACTTCAGTGTAAGGTGCTTGCGGTATCGGAAATATCAAATCGTTGATAGAAACCCCAGCACCACTAAAGGGAAGCGTTTCGTCACTGAATATCGCGATGTAGTAGAAACCCGGGTTACTCGGACCCAGTGGATGACCCGCGGGCAGTAAGGGGTCACCGATGTTAAAGGCGCCGTCGTCATTAAGATAGACCCCCAACCCGTTAGCATCGAACAGTGCTAGCACGGCGTCAAAGGGATAACTATCCCCCCCTGTAGTGGATGCCGAAAAGGCGTTCGGGTTCGAAATCACGATCTTGTACAAGTCAACGTCCTGGGTGTTGGTGATTGTGCCGCTTATCGTGTTCAAAGCCTGATTCGCCATGCCATTTGTCACCTGAGCTGTACCCGGCAAATCGCCGGCGTCGGGAGATTCAGCCCAGTCAACCGCGTATGCCGGCAGCTCGAAAATAACAAGTATCAGCACGGTGAGAGTGGCGGCCCGTGCTATACATTGAAATGGCGTTGAGCATTTTTTAAACATGATACGGTCCCTCTTTCTTATCTGGCATCCTCAGCGTAAATATAAAGTCTTATAAAAATATTTCCTTGAGTCATATCAACTACTATGCATATCTGGCTGTGGTTCGCGCATTTGGTGGCATTCCGCAGCACCGATGATAACCGAATACTTCGGGCCGCCTGGTCGATGCGCCATAAATGTCTGGTTCTGATGGTTCTCGGCAGTACACCAAGCGTTAAGATGAGGAACCATTAAACCGCAACTTCGGATCGACTCCGGCTATTTAGTGTTTTCTTATTTAGGGATTCTCTGATCAATTAGCGAAAACAGTCCGCCTTTGCATCAAAGACCCGTATGCCATTAAAAATATTCCCATGAATGCTATGTTTCAGTGCGTTATGTCTTCAGGATGACTCGTACTGAACCATCCTGGTGTTTTTCAGGCACACCCCACCAGTGATAGCCGCAATAATCGTTTCTTTGCCATCACCAGATTGATCAAGACACAGTTCACAAACAGAAAGTGCGCGTTCTATTTCAACCCGCGATAGCGCACCCTGGTAAAGCCAAACTGACGTTTCATGACATGGAAGATGTGTTCCCACTTTTGAGCGCTCTCTGGATTTGTTGCGATTGTGTGAGCGCTCTTCATCTGACAGCGTGTGGTACCGACTGCCCTTGTTCCTGGTTGAGCTTGGCGCATTGATGATGGACGCATCCACGATGGTCCCGCGGGCCACTTTCATCCCGTTCTATTCCAGACAGACATTAACCAGACGAAACAGCCCGTCACCCAGCTTGTGGCGTTCCATCAGGTGACGGAAGTTACAGATCGTTGTCTCGTCTGGCACCGGCTCCCGGCCCAGATCAATGCCCACAAAAGTCCGCATGGCACGGGAATCCTACAGGGCCACCTCTGCGCCGGTATCAGATAAATCAAACCAGTGCTGGTGAAAGTGAATACGCAGCATGCGTTCAATACCCACCGCGCCTACCGGCACCTTCGGGCTTCGGGTAGTACGAGCTCAATGGCGCCACACAAGTCTTGCCACGGAATGACTGCTCCATGTCATCCAGGAACCGTTCCTTTCGGGTCTTCTTACGAAACTTCTCGGAACCACTGCCAGCTGTAGAATCGGATAATTAATCAGAAAATCCTTGGAATCTGCCCCTATGTCGCATTGCGGACAGTAACCTGCCGTTCACTGCCAGGACACGGTCACTTCTTTGTATTATTGGTCAGGTGTAAATTCGGCCAGAATACGACACTCCACGAGTTACTGTGTAGGTCATAACAGTGGCAGGGGACTAAACCGCTATCGCGGTACTGCTGCCCCATTTTAAGTTCCTCAATATCCTGAAGAATAACGCCTGCTTCCTATGCTGAGTAATGGGGCATTTGCCTCATCCCACACAGGAGCAGCGCCATGACACAGACCACTCAATCCATCAGTCCATTACGCCAGCGCATGATCGATGACATGATGATGCGCAAGCTTTCACCCAAAACCCAGAACCAGTATATCCGTTCAGTAAAGAACCTGGCCCGTTATCTGGGCCACTCTCCCGATTCAGCAACCGCTGAAGATCTGCGCAAGTATCAGCTGCATCTGGTTGATCAGGGTGTTTCCCGTATTACGCTCAATGCGAATCTGACAGCACTGAAGTTTTTCTTTGTCACCACACTGGATCGTGCTGATGCGCTCACTAAAATCAGTACCGTGCCCGTACCGCGCAAGCTACCGGTGGTATTGAGCCTTGAAGAGGCCGCACGCTTGATCAATGCAGCCGGCAACCCGAAGTACAAGGCGGCTTTGTCGGTCGCCTATGGTGCCGGTTTACGAGTCAGCGAAGTGGTTGCCCTCAAAGTCAGCGATATAGACAGTACCCGCAAGACCTTGCGTGTTGAACAAGGTAAAGGGCGCAAGGATCGTTATGCCATGCTCTCGCCGGTACTGATTGACTACTTGCGTGCCTGGTGGTGCTTTGCCAATAAGCAGCGGCTCATGCTTAAAGGGGGCTGGTTATTCCCCGGACAAAACCCCATCAATCACCTGGGCGCCCGCCAGCTCAGTCGTGCCTGTCAGGCCGCTGCCGCCGATGCACAGATCGACAAGCGCGTTTCAATGCATATGCTGAGGCACAGCTTCGCCACGCACCTGCTGGAAGCCAAAGTGGATATCCGTGTGATCCAGGTGCTGCTCGGACATAAAAGGCTGGAGACCACTGCCATCTATGCCAGCGTGGCGACGGAGCTGCTTCGCGAGGTAATCAGTCCACTGGAGACATTAAAGCTATCGACGTGAGATAGCACGCATGTCTACCCTGGAGGTCGCGGATATCTTCCGCGCCCACGGGCCGGCGTGGCGTCACGCACAGTCCGGACACCTCAGCCTCGGCCAGCTCAAGGTCATGTCGGCCATCGAACAGTGCCGCAGTGCGGCGCTGGGCGGTCACGTGCTGCAGTGCCCGGCCTGTGAGCATACACAGATCGCCTATAACTCCTGCCGTAACCGCCATTGTCCGAAGTGCCAGGCCACTGCGGCCCGGCGCTGGCTGGAGGCCCGTCAGGCCGACCTGTTGCCAGTGGACTACTATCACCTGGTCTTCACCCTGCCAGCACCGATCCGCGACATCGCCTGGTACAACAAGGCGGTGGTCTACGGCCTGCTGTTCAAGGCCGCTGCCGAGACCTTGTGCACGATTGCGGCCGACCCCAAACATCTGGGTGCCCGTGTCGGTGCGACTCTGGTCTTGCACACCTGGGGTTCGGCGATGACGCATCACCCCCATGTGCACGGCATCGTCCCCGGCGGCGGCCTGTCGCTTGATGGTGAACGTTGGGTCGCCTGCCGACCGGGCTTCTTCCTGCCCGTGCGGGTACTCTCGCGGCTGTTCCGGCGCTTGTTCCTCGAGCAACTCGGTGATGCCCACCGGGCAGGCAAACTGCAGTTCTTTGGTGACCACTGGAAGCTTGCGGATGCAAAAGCTTTCGGTGATTGGCTCAGGCCCCTGCATCAGTGCGAGTGGGTCGTCTATGCCAAGCGACCCTTTGCCGGACCCGAGGCTGTGCTGGCTTATCTCTCCCGCTACACTCACCGGGTTGCGATCGCTAACAGCCGACTGATCAATCTGGACGAACAGGGCGTCACCTTCAAATGGAAGGACTACCGGGCAAAGGAACGGTGTCGTCACAAGACCATGACACTTGCCCCCGATGAGTTCATCCGCCGCTTCCTGCTCCATGTCCTGCCTGCGGGCTTCCACCGCATCCGTCACTACGGCCTCTTCGCCAACACCACACGCAAGGACAACCTGGCGCAGGCCCATGAACTGCTAATCGATGAAAAATCCATTGGGCCCATGAATGCAGAGACGGACGCTGTTGATGCAGCAGACGATGGTGATGCGTCAGCGATCTATGTCTGCCCGGACTGCGGTGCTGCCATGATCATCATCGAGACCTTTGAGCGCGGTCAGTTACCCCGTGCACCACCCAACCGTAGTAACGTGTCATGAGGTTTGCGCTCACCAGCTACCTGCTTTGCCCTGATCGGTTAGACCCGGCCACGACACCGTATTGCCGATGGTGTGAAAATGGATACTGTTGCACTCAAACGGAATCGCAAAACCGGTGTCAGTGGCAGACGACCTGGGCAAGAAGAGAACCGGGTATTGCGGTGACAGGCAACAGGGTCGATCCAACCCGGAAACTCACAACTCGAATCCCCATAGCACTTCGACATTCCTTAACTGCGTGGTTGCCTCCCGCGGTTTCCTCCCTTGAGGCTTGTCAGACGCCTGCCCGTTGAGTTCGCGTGCAGGCTGACAGGTCTGCCGTTGGGGCAGGCATCTTACAACCCTTAACAATTGTTGACATTCACACCCTGTACTCAGTACTCACACCTTCCCTTTCCGATCAGCTGATTCCCATAATTGAATGTATATGGAGCGTAATACCAGACAATCAGGTCCTTTTACATAAAAAACCGAACAATATCAGATACTCCAGGAAGCTGTTATTGATCCAGATCATTATCTCGCACTGCCTACAAATATACATTCTTAAGGACAGGTGTACGCTATCTGTTATAGACAGCGAAAATGTTGCACTGATACAGGAATGATGTGACGAAACCCCATTACCTTGAAGACATATTGGTTCTGCTGGTGGCAATTACCATCATCCAGTTCAGGGTGGCAGTGCGCGACTGTAGTGAGCGTGTGGAATGAATGAAAAATCATCCTCCGCTGACGCTGCGCCATATCCCTTGCCGGCTCCCCATGCCAGGCCACCTGAGGAGATTCTGGCCGATTTGCACGCTTCGCCGAACGGCCTTAGCCATGCTGAAGCAGACGCCCGCCTGCAACACTATGGACGTAACGCCCTGCCGGCGACTGAACCGCCGGGCATCGTACACGTATTCCTGCACCAGTTCGTCAGCCCGCTGATCTACGTACTGCTGGCAGCTGCACTGGTGTCACTCGCAATCCGTGAGTGGTCAGACGCCGGGTTCATCTGCGCGGTCCTGCTGCTTAATGCCATAATCGGTACCGCTCAGGAATACTCCGCCCAGCGTGCGGCAAAGGCCTTGCAGCTGCTGGTCACTACGCGCAGCCGGGTCTTGCGCGAGGGCGACATCCACGAAATCGATGCGGAAGAACTAGTACCCGGGGATATCGTGCTGCTTGAATCGGGTGAACGCGTCCCGGCCGATATGCGTCTGTTTGCCAGCCATGACCTGGAGGTGGACGAGTCCCTGCTGACCGGTGAATCCGCTGCGGTGTTCAAGCGGGCGGACGGGTTGCCGCCGGTGGAGAGTTCGCTGGGTGATCGTGTGAACATGGCCTTTGCCGGTACGCTCGTCAGCCGGGGGCGGGCCCGCGGTATCGTGACAGGTACGGCACTGAACACGGAACTTGGGCACATTGCCTCTGCCGTGCTCGACAAGCCGCCCACCAAGGCACCACTGCTGGTGCGGATGGAACGATTTACCCACCGCGTGGCCATCCTTATCGGTGTGGCGGCTTTGCTGATGGCCGGTGTCGCACTGGGTCGCGGCATGCCGCTGGATGAAATTTTCCTGCTTGCCGTGGCACTGGCGGTGTCGGCCATTCCAGAAGGGTTACCGGTTGCGCTCACAGTGGCATTGGCCATCAGCATGCGACGCATGGCACGACGACATGTCATCGTCCGGCGATTGCTGGCAGTGGAGGCCCTTGGTTCCTGTACCTTTATCGCCACCGACAAAACCGGCACCTTGACCATCAACCAGCTCACGGCACACCGGATTGTCTTTCCCGGCCACAAGCCGTGGGAGATCACCGGTGACAGCCTGGAACCGGAAGGCAGCATCCTCTCCCCACGGGGCAGCCCGTTGCCGGAGGAGGAGGCCATGCTGGTCTGGCTGTGCCAGACGGCGGTATTGGCCAACGAAGGACTCCTCGCACGTCGAGATCACGGTTGGGTCCGTCACGGCGATGCCGTTGATGTTGCCTTGCTGGTGATGGCACACAAAGCTGGCGTGATACAGGCGGAGACCGTCAATGCCATGCCGGAGATTGCGACAATCCCTTTTGAATCGGAGCGACTGTTCTCGGCGAGCCTGAATATGAGGGATGGCGGACAGCATGCCTTTGTAAAAGGGGCGATGGAACGCCTGCTGCCGATTTGCACCACCATGGCGACACTCGAAGGTCCGGTTGCGCTGGACCGTTCCGAGGTGGAACGGGAGTCGCAGGCATTGGCCACCCAAGGCTACCGTGTCATAGCACTGGCGGCCGGTGATATCAAACTGGGGCCGCAGGAGATGTTTTCCGAAGAGCACCTCGGGAACCTGACGTTGATCGGACTGGTCGGCCTGATTGATCCGCTGCGACCTGAGGCGAAAGCCGCCGTGGCGGCTTGCCGGGCAGCCGGCATCCGGGTGGCGATGCTGACAGGCGACCACCCGGAAACGGCTTTTGCCATTGCAAGACAACTGGAACTAGCGACCAGCTCGTCGGAAGTTGTTACCGGGCCGCAATTGAAGCAGGCGGAAGATGCGACTGCCGTGGACCAGTTGACCGAACGGGCGCTGGTATTTGCTCGTGTGGAGCCACAGCAAAAGCTCGAAATTATTCAGTCTCTGCAGCGTAATGGACACTTTGTTGCCGTCAGTGGTGATGGTGCCAACGATGCGCCGGCATTGCGCGCAGCCCAGGTCGGTGTGGCCATGGGTAGTAGCGGTACTGACGTAGCCCGCGAGACCAGTGATTTGATACTCACTGATGACAACTTTGCCTCGATTGTGGCTGGTGTCGAGGAGGGGCGTATTGCTTACGCTAACGTGCGCAAGGTGATTTTCCTGCTGATCTCGACCGGGGCTGCGGAACTGGTGCTGTTTACCCTGGCATTGCTGACTGGCCTGCCGCTACCGCTGTTGGCGGTGCAGTTGCTGTGGCTGAATCTGGTGACCAATGGTATTCAGGATATCGCACTGGCGTTTGAGCCGGGCGAAGGTAACGAGCTACGTTGTCCGCCGCGACCGCCCCAGGAACCGATTTTCAACCGGCTGATGATCGAACGCGTTGTCCTGTCGGCGCTGGTGATTGGCAGCGTTGCCTTCATGCTGTTCCAATTGCTGCTAGAGCGTGGCTTCTCGCTGGATGAGGCACGGAACGGAACCTTGATGCTGATGGTACTGTTCGAGAACATCCATGTCTTCAATAGCCGCTCGGAGAGCCTATCGACATTCCGGCACAATCCGATGCGTAATCCGCTGCTGCTGTTCGGGACGGCGATAGCACAGCTGATTCACATCGGTGCCATGTATACCCCGTGGATCAGCGACGTACTGCATATTCAGCCGATCGCACCACAAAACTGGCTGGTGCTCCTGGGCCTGGCATTGACCGTACTGGTCGTCATGGAACTGCACAAGGTATTCCGGCGGCGACTGGCAACTTGCAGTGCTCCCGGTGATCTTGCGGGTTGAAACGTTGTTAATCTTGGTCGCCAGTCTTCAGAGTCGCGGTGAGCACGTTGTGCAATGGCAGGCTGCAGTCCTTCGGTGTTGATCTTATTGAATTGTCTGTTGAGTAAAAGCACTACAACGCTCGCCATCAACGATCAGTTGAACCCGCCGTAACTAAAGGTCCTGAGACGACCCACTGCCGTCATTCAGCTATCCGCCACCGAATGACTGCTCCGTAACAGGAACGGACGTAACCAGCCGCATTCGCTTCTTCCGGGTTCGGCAAAGAGCATAGGTAATAGGGCCGCATCATTCAGTCGATAGACTCGAGTCGACCACCATCAACGCACTCTGCGTCAAGGCACGTTTATTATCTATGGCCTGTCCAGCAGCGCATCGATATGCGCCACCTGTTCCGCTGAGAGCGGACCCAGTTCCATTGCCCCGGTGTTTTCCTCGACCTGGCCGATAGTGCGGAAACCCGGAATCGGTACGGTCTTCGGACTACGCGCCCACAGCCACGCGATCGCGCCCTGGGCAACGGTGCGCCCGTCGCTGCAGAGTATCTCGCGCACGGCATCCCGTCTGGTGAGCCAGTCCGGGTTCGGGTGTCCATCCCTGAAATATTTCATCCACTCCGGGCTTTTGCTGCCGCGCACATCATCGATCGCTGCACGCGTCCCGGCCGTGTACTTGTTGGTCAGCAGTCCCATTGCCAGGGGTCCGCGGTTGACCGCGGCGAGGTCCTGCGTCTCGCAAATGCCAATGACAGCCGGGTTGTCATCCAGTACATTCAACTGCAACTCGATAGCGGTGCAATGCGGCCCCTTGGCAAATACTGTCGCACGATCCTCGAAGTCTGTGCTCCAGCCATAGCTGCGAATCCTGCCGGTTTCTACCAGGGACTCCAGGGTATCCCGGACTGGTTCGGCTTCAGCCACAGGGTAGCCGTTGTCGTGGAATAAATAAAGATCGATGTAGTCGGTTTCCAGGCGTCGCAGCGATGCATCCAGTGCCCTTCGAATCCCATCCGGTGAAGCATCCGACCCCGTGACCTGACGACTGTGCTCGTCGAACACAGCGTTGAACTTCGTCGCAATCACGACCTCCTGTCGTCGACCGGCGAGCGCCCTGGCCAGCACCCGCTCGCTGTGACCGGCACCGTAGACGTTTGCAGTATCGAAGAAATTAATGCCGCGATCGAGCGCTGCATGTATCGCACGCACAGATTCGTCGTCATCCACTTCACCCCAGCCCAGCGGTGTATCACCCTCGCTGAAGGGCCCGCCGATGGCCCAGCACCCCATCCCCATCGCGCTGACTTCGATTCCGGAACGTCCCAGGGTTCTTTTCATGATTTGAAACCTCGCTGATTATTGTACCCGATGCGCAATATTATGCTCACTCTACAGGCCCGCAAGCTTAACCAAGCCTCTTTCACTGATAGAAAGCATCGATCATCAACGGGAAATGACTGGCGTTCATTACGATATTACGTTATTTTTGCACATACAGACAGGTCATATTATGGCTGCTGCGATCGATCCAGCACCTTGACCGAAGACCGCAGAGCGCCGCTAAGTCAGTCATTGGAAAGAGGGTTGCACTATCTAAAAACTTATTTAACAACGGACGATCCTATACGTTACGCCCGTTAGCTCAACCGTTACGAATGACCGGAGTTGCGGCAACTCGGAAGTACATAAGAATCCGGGGAATATCTCATTATGGCCGTGCCCGGTAATACAATAATTATCACCAGTGTGATGAAGGCCACCTCCTGAACGACCGCTTCACCCCGGAACCTGCCATTCGAATTCGCCCTCCCTTCCCCCGGCGGCATGGGGGGGCCGCGTGCGGGAAAGCCCATCTCTCGACCAGCGAGCTCACCTCCCGGGATTTCTCGTGGCAGGCATAACACCACCCCAGCGTGACGCGATGCACCGCCTGGGGTGCTCATTCCTTTGGAAGAACCTATTGTTGTGCCGTATGCCTGTTCCTGCAAGTCCAAGTCAAACGGCTCGCATTCTGTGTCGCATGTTCTGGCTTCCTCCTAATGATCTGCCAACGCCTAACTAGCTGCAGTCAATTCTTATCGCATGCTGCTTTCTTAATACAGACTACAATTCTGTACCTGCTTCTTCTGATATGACTACATCGGATTCAAGCATGGACAAACGCTCATTGGCTTCTTTCAATGCATCCTGCAAGGCGACATACTGGTCCTGCAGTAATTGCATTTTTACCTTATCGCTTTGCACCTGCGCATACAGCGAACTCAGTTTCTCTGCTGACTCGCAAAGCTCACCGCGCTGTTGTTCTATCTGCTCCTTCAGCCGGGCTTCCACTGACTGGTTTTCACTTATCTCAGCGAGCAGCTTTTCGTTTTCCGCACGTAATAACACCAGTTCCTCATCTTGTGCTGCAGATCCACTCTGCAGTGCATCAGTATCCACTATAGCCTGACTGCCGAAGTCAGTATCTGTTACATCTGCTACAGGCTTACCTGTATACGATGTATCCGCAGGCATAATTTCAGATGAGGTTGCAGGAATACCGCCCTCAAGCACATACACATCAAAGCCTTTGTGGCTCAACAAAAAACCGGCCGATTCACTGCGTCGGCCGGTATCACAACAAATTATATATTTTGAGTTAAAAACCAGCTCGGACATTTCGTCTCGCAGGCTCGACAACGGAATATTAACGCTGTCCTCAAATGACCGCTATCATATTCATCCGGCGTTCTGACATCTACCCAGACAGCACCCTCATCAACCATGGCGGCTGCCTGTTCGTAATCAACATGTCTGACCAGTGGTTTTTCAGTAACTCGATAAAATCTTCTTTTGCCAGTCGCATCAGCAACCCGTCGGTCAGCATTGTTACCGTTGCATTACGCTTTGCATCTGATACAAGGGCATCTTCGCCGAAGGAGGCACCGCTACCAAGCTCTGCCAGAAACTGCGCTTCAGAATTCGGTGAATCCTTGCGGGTTACAGCACAACGGCCTTCATGAATGGTATAAAAATAATCGCCGGGGTCACCCTGCTGGATCACGACTTCGCCGGCCTTTACCGGGCATGGCTGCATTTTTATCAGCAGGCTTTGTATCATTGCCGGTGGAATCTTTACAAAGGCCTCCGTCTGCAGGATCCGGGTCATCCAGTCCTGGTTGTCATCAGCCCCGATTTCAACAACTTCGGCACTTTTGAACTGGTCCCAGGTCAACAACACATCCAGCAATCCTGAGTCTATCCGTGCAATGACGCACTTCTTGACGGCCCGCGCTGACAGGTGCCTTGGCTGCTGATTGGCAATGGCATAACGATCCATGTCCGTACCAGCCTCAACCTCGCTAATGACCTTGCCGAAACCATCAATCAAGTTGATCTTGCCCTCAATCAAATAGATGGTCTGATTGTCCCTGTCACCCTTGTGGAACAGGTAATGACCCGTCAGCACCTCTTCGATAATGATTTTTTCCGACACTTCCCAGAATCGCTCCGGTGAGAGCACATTTAGTGGGACGAACTCCTGAAGGATATTTTGATCTATTGTTACTTTCTTTGCAGCGTGCATATCAACGTAATCCATTGTGTTCTCGCGGGTGACCAACAATTTGATTACCGTGCGCGTTTCTGCCAATTGTCGCACATTGCTTATCGGCGCTTAAGAGTTGGCATTTAGCGGCTCAAGACCGAGGCTGCTGCGCATACCTGGCAGCTTTCTGACTGATAGAGGGAGTCGACGTGTTCACCATCGGAATACCGTCCAGTTTCAGGATTGTTTATTCAAATGTGAGTAAAAGACTGTGACCACGATCACAAAGTATCTAATCATAAATACAGAGAATGATAGGTACTTATCTAGTTTTTCAAGAGTGGTCCTCATGAATACACATTGCCTTATTTTACTATTGGCGCTGATGGTTGTTGAAGCAAACGCGGATACTTCCACTCAGGACGCAGCCATTGGTGGCAGTATCGATGGTGGTGCTGCCGGCGCGGCAATTGGCAATGAACTCGGTGGTCAGGATGGTGCGATTGTTGGTGGAGCTCCAGGTGGAGCAGTTGGGGTTGCGGTTAACACAGACAACAAATCGAGACATACCAATACACATACAGAAACGCACTAAAGAAGCACCGCACAGTATGAGAATCATGATTCAGGCTTCTGCCCACCCGGCCAAGCTAAAAAGGGATGCCACTGATTCAAAAAGGTCCGGCCTCGGTCACGATTCCCTTGCCCTGTTACGACTTTTGTCTAATAGACACCCTCAATTATTAATTAGAGAATTTCTATAAGCACTGATATCTGAATATGGCATTGCCATAGTGAGGCGACATTATGTGTATTCTAGAACGATTACTGAAAACGAGCATGACCGTGGTTATGACCTCGCTGTTCATCAGTAATTTGGCATGGTCGGCCACCCCTCCCACGCCACCGCCGTTCGTAGCTGACCAGGTTCTGGTCGCCTTTCAACCGGGTACGCCCGCTGCCGATATCAGCGCCGCGCACAATCGAGCAGATGGCAAGATAGTGAGGACGATCAAGGCCATAGGAGTACAGGTCGTCTCCGTAACTTCAGGGACGGTTCTGGAAAAGGTTCAATTGTATCGGCGTAATCCCAATGTCGAATATGCAGAACCAAATTATCTTCGACCCTTGATAATGCCCAGTGAAGGCTCATTCGGCCAGGGCGTCGATGTGTTTAACGAGCAGTGGACCCTGCATAACCAAGGGACTGCCTTGCAGACCTACGTCGATCCCGCAACGGGACTGCCAGGTTGGCAGTACACACGTCTGGGTGCTGATATCGATGCAACCGAGGCCTGGGATATCGAGAAGGGTGACGCCAATGTCTGGGTTGCCGTGCCGGACAGTGGTATCGATTGCAACCATGGTGACCTGGTCGGTAAATGTATGCACGAAGAAGATTTTGTAACGCCCACCGTTGACTCGTTCGGCAATCCCATTCCTGATCTGATAGACCAACTGGGTCACGGGACTCACGTGGCCGGCATCATTGCTATGCAAACCGATAATGGAAACGGTGGTGCCGGTGTCGGCTGGAATACGTCGATCGGATCCTTCAAGGTGTGCTACATGGAGAATTTTCTGGACATCATTATTGGGTCGTCCTGCCAGGATGCCGATATTGCATCAGCGATTGCCCGTGCCACTGAACTGGGCTATGACGTCATCAACATGAGTTTCGGGCAACCAGCACCGTCACAGGTAGTACAGGATGCGCTTGATTATGCATCGGCAGCGGGCGTGGTTCTGGTTGCAGCTGCGGGCAATAATAACAACTGGGAAAAATTTTATCCGGCTGCTTACACCAATGTCATCTCGGTAGGGGCAACCAATGCTTTCGACGATCGCGCTGGTTTCTCCACGTTTAGCGTGGACGACGATTTTGATCCTGGTACGCAGGATGACGACTGGGTTGACGTCCTTGCCCCGGGTGATCCAGTATTGTCTACAGTCCCTACGAACTTTTGTTCACCTCCTGACCCCCAGTGCTTTAAGTGGCTAATGGGTACCTCCATGGCTGCACCTCATGTTTCTGGCGTTGCAGCGTTGGTGAAAAGTTATCTGAACCTTAACGATCCGGATAACGCAAACGCGACTGAGATACGCAGGCGCATTCAGGACTGCGCAGATGCGACCGGTGCCATGGGTCAGAATATGAAGGTATGGAGCAAATATGGCCGGTTGAATGCGGCCGGCGCACTGACCTGTGGCGGTGCGCCGCCCCCGCCGGTGTGTACACACAATGCACCAAGCTTCAACCTGGGAGCTGACAAGAGCATCGTCACAGACAGTTCAGCTGTCTACACACTGAGCATCACCAACAATGACAGTGCCGCATGTGCCGACGCTACCTTCGATATAAGCATACTCAATGAGTTGGGGAATATCGGAAATTTCAGCCTGCCGTCCGCGCTGTCAACAGTCCAGGTGACGCTGGCCGCAGGGAGCTCAAGTAGCACTGAGACCCTAACTGTGTCTAGCAATAACACTGGCGTTAATGGCAACTTGCTCGAGTCCACAATCGAGATACGTGACGACACCGACCATGGAGGTCAGCAACAACGCGATACTGTGAGGACGACCATCATGGCCGTGATGGCCTGTTCGATGTACACGGAAAGGGGTGCCTGCCAGGCAGCGAGTTGCAAGTGGAAGCGGAATGCTTGCCAGAATCCATAATGGCGGCATGAATTGCAATAACCACTCCGTCAGTCAGAGCACCCCTGCTGACTGCCCGTATGAATAGTCAGGCGAACTTCTTTTGATTCGATGGCGGCCGCGAGGCCGTCTTTTTATGCCTCCCCTTATCTAACATCTGTTTCTGTGTCAGGTTGTCAAAGTCCTATAGCAGTATGGGAACTTCCCATGAAAAAATGTCAATGCCATTATGCGGCATCTACGACCTTGGCAGTAATCCCGGGAATGTCCTTCCTCGGCCGAGGCTGTGTGAAAACTGGGTAGCGGGTAAGATACGGTTTTCCAGCAGAGGATGGTTGTATGAGCGGCTTCATTGAGGGTGAGAATCGCGACCAGGCCACATTGTTTCCTGAGCGGATTGACGATTATGTCGAGGAGAACAGCGTCGTTCGTGTGGTCGATGTGTTCATTGATCGTTTGGATATTTCAGGGCTGGGTTTCAAGGCGACCCCCGCCGATACCGGTCGCCCCGGCTACCATCCGCAGACGCTGTTAAAGATTTATGTGTATGGCTACCTTAATCATGTTCACTCCTCTCGTCGTTTAGAACGGGAAGCCCGGCGTAATGTGGAGTTAATGTGGCTCACAGGCCGGTTATCCCCGGATTTCAAGACCATTGCGGATTTCAGGAAGGACTATGGCGAAGCCATTCGCCTGGTATGTCGGGAGTTCGTGATGCTGTGCAGGAAGCTGAACCTGATCGGTAACGCGGTAGCGATCGATGGCAGCAAGTTCAAGGCGGTCAATAACCGGGATAAGAACTTTACCCGGGCCAAGATGAAACGGCGGCTGGCCGAGGTTGAGGCCAGTATTGATCGTTATCTGGATCAGCTGGACCGAGCTGACCGTGCTGCACCGGCGGAAGATACGCGATCGATCCAGGACAAGATCACCGCACTGAAAGAGGAGATGGACCGGCTAAAAAAGCTCGAAGTCCGGATGCTTGAGGCACCGGACCAGCAGATCTCCTTGACCGATCCGGATGCTCGATCCATGAAGGCCCGTGGTGAAGGTATTGTGGGCTACAACGTGCAAACCGCGGTGGATGTCGAGAGCCATCTGATCGTGGCACATGAGGTTGTCAATATCGGTACTGACCGCCGCCAGCTGAGCCCGATGGCGAAGCAGGCGAAATCCGTGGCAGGGCCATCGTCATCGCAGCCATTCCAGGTCATTGCAGATGAAGGCTATTACCGGAGCGAGGAACTTCGAGCCTGTGAGCAGGCGAACATCCTGGCCTACGTCTCCAAATCGGACACCTCCGGCAAACGCAAAAAGGATGAGTTTCCCCGCAGTGCGTTCCGGTATATCAAGGAAGAGGATGAATACGAGTGCCCTGCGGGTGAACGCCTGATCTATCGGTTTACACGGGAAGAGGCTGGCAAGAACATCCGGCGTTACTGGGCCTCTGCCTGTGTGCGTTGTTCGGTGCGGTCAAAGTGTACCCCGAGTAAGTACCGTCGCCTGAGTCGTTGGGAGCATGAATCTGTTCTTGAGGCCGCAGCAGCACGGCTGGCAGCGTATCCCGATGCGATGCGCATTCGCCGGTCGGTGGTGGAACATCCCTTCGGGACACTAAAGGCCTGGATGGGGAAGAACCACTTCCTGACCAGAACACTGGCCCATGTCAGTACAGAAATGAGTCTTCATGTGCTCGCATACAACATGAAACGGGCAATTAACCTGCTGGGTACGAAAACATTGATTGAAGCGATCTAGTACGTTCGCTCGGCTAGAGAAAATAGCATGCTAGAGCAGTCAAATAGCGATACATGATTGGCAACAACCAGCACGCATCAGGAACTTAATGCGAGTTTTCACACAGCCTCGGCCGGTTCCTGTCCTCGCCGCCCACGACTTTAATTCAGTGAGGGGAGTGCCAGGAACGGCAATTAACCGAGCGGAACCGGTCGTTTAGTAAATAACTATCTGATAATCTACTAAAAGGCGGTGGTCGACCCTAAGCAGAAGTACAGAAATTCACCATGGACGGCAGGAACGTACTGTAAACCGACCAGTTCCAGTATCTCAAACCCAGTGACTCACTGGCTAAGCCTCAGGGCTAATCAGGTTTATTGATTGCTTTTATTGGAAAAATTCAATCAATAGAACTGATATTTTGACTTATTCTAATAAGTCGGCATAATTCCCGATCTGTTCTGTAATCTGTAACACTCATTTGCTGATATGTGATGTGCCATCGCTTTACAACAACGGAGATGCATATGAAACGAGGAAAATCAGCTGCGCTGCTTGGGGCATTCGCAGTCGTAACATCCCAACTGCTGTTCATGGGCCCGGCACACGCCGGGATGGAAGCAACAACCAACGATTTCTGGTGGCCGAACCGGCTGGATCTGAGTCCGCTGCGCGCGCATGCCGCCGAATCAAACCCGCTGGGCGATAACTTTGATTATGCCAAGGCCTTCGCCAGCGTCGACATCAACGCGCTGAAAGAGGACATTGCCAAGGAAATGACCACGTCGCAGGCCTGGTGGCCGGCTGACTGGGGTACCTACGCCGGCCTCTTTATCCGCATGGCCTGGCACAGTGCCGGTACCTACCGTAGCCAGGATGGCCGCGGCGGCGCCGATGGCGGTCAGCAGCGCTTCGAGCCGCTCAACAGCTGGCCGGACAACGCCAATCTCGACAAGGCGCGCCGCCTGCTGTGGCCGGTCAAGAAAAAATATGGCCGCAACGTGTCCTGGGGTGACCTGATGGTACTGGCCGGTAACGTGGCGCTGGAGAAGGCCGGCTTCAAGACCTTCGGGTTCGCCGGTGGCCGTATCGACGACTGGGAAGCGGACGAAGTGTACTGGGGCACCGAGACCAAGTGGCTGGCTGACGACACGCGTTACAGTGGCAAGCGCGATCTCGAAAATCCGCTGGCAGCTGTGCAGATGGGCCTGATCTACGTGAACCCGGAGGGTCCGACCGGCCACAAAGGTGATCCGCTGGCTGCAGCGTATGACATCCGCGACACCTTTGGCCGCATGGGCATGAACGACGAGGAGACCGTCGCGCTGATCGCCGGTGGTCACACCCTGGGCAAGACCCATGGTGCCCATAATCCCGATGATTGCCTCGGCCCCGCGCCGGCTGCTGCCCCGATTGAGCAGCAGGACCTGGGCTGGGCCAACAAGTGTGGCAAGGGCAATGCCGAAGACACCATCACCAGTGGTCTCGAGGGCGCCTGGACTCCGACGCCTACGCAGTGGACTACTCTCTACCTGCAGAATCTGCTGGCCTTTGAATGGGTGCAGACGAAGAGCCCGGCCGGTGCGGTCCAGTGGATTCCTAAGGATGAGTCCCTGCACCAGCTGGCGCCGGATGCCCACATTGCCGGCAAGCGCAATCCGGTGGTGATGTTGACCACCGACCTGTCGCTGCGGGAAGACCCGGCCTATCGCAAGATCACCGAGCGGTTCGCCAATGACCCGGATGCATTCAATGATGCCTTTGCCCGTGCATGGTTCAAGCTGACACACCGCGACATGGGTCCGAGTGCCCGCTATGTCGGTGCGGAAGTCCCGAGCGAGGTGCTGATCTGGCAGGATCCGGTGCCGGCGGCTGATTACCCACTGATCAACGACAGCGATGTTGCCAGCCTGAAGAAGGAGGTACTTGCTTCCGGGCTGTCCGTGTCTGATCTGGTTCGCACCGCCTGGGCAGCTGCCGCATCCTTCCGCGGTACCGACATGCGCGGTGGTGCCAATGGTGGCCGCCTGCGCCTGGCCCCGCAGAAAGACTGGACGGTCAACGATCCAAAGACAGTGGCAAAGGTCCTGAAGGGTCTTGGGAAGATCCAGGCTGACTTCAACAAGGCCCACGCGGGTGGCAAGCAGGTATCGATGGCCGACATGATCGTGCTGGGTGGTGACGCCGCCATCGAGAAAGCCGCCAGCGATGCCGGGCACAGTGTCACGGTCCCGTTCAAGCCGGGTCGGACGGATGCTACACAAGAGCAGACTGACGTCCAGTCATTCGCCCTGCTCGAGCCGAAGGCAGATGGCTTCCGCAACTACTACAGCGAGGGTGCAAGGCTCTCGCCGACCGATGCGCTGGTCGACCGCGCCGATGTGTTGAACCTGACGGTCCCGGAAATGACAGTGCTGGTGGGTGGTATGCGCGCCCTGGGTGCCAACACCGATGGCTCGAGTAATGGCGTATTCACCGCTCATCCGGGCACACTGACCAATGAGTTCTTCGTCAACCTGCTCGATATGTCCACGGTCTGGGAGAAATCTTCCAAGGATGAGGGTATCTATGTCGGTAAGGATCGTGCCAGCGGCAAGGTGAAGTGGACGGCAACTCCGGTCGACCTGGTGTTCGGTTCAAACTCTGAGCTGCGTGCCGTTGCAGAAGTCTATGCAGGAGATGATGCGCATGACATGTTCGTCAATGACTTCGTCGTGGCATGGACCAAAGTGATGCAAAACGATCGCATTGCTCTTAAATAAGCGCTTGTTCAGGCGCTGCGAGAAGGCAGTGCAGGAATATGCCAAAACGGGGTTCGGGTCTGGTGTCCCGGACCCCGTTTTTTTATGTCGGGGTGGTCCGAAAAGAGGAGCTGCGCGCTCGCCTGCCGCATAATGACCAGCATATGAAAGACCCGAGGTGAGGAAATAGATGCCGCCGGCTGGTACTCATGGCAATTTGGTACGGCCCCTTCCAGACAGGCAACGGTTGCCGACTGCGACCTCGGAGATGACTACACCTGGTCAGCCGCCTTCAACACCAAGCAGTTGTTGATCACCAAGGCGCAGGAGGTAGTGTCGACTTTGCCTTGCCTGTCGACGAGATATACCCTATGAGCCCATGCATCAATGGGTACTCAGCATGCCATTTCCTCTCAGGTTCCTGTTTGCCAGCCAACCCAAAATCAAGGGCAAGGCGCTGGGTATTGTCAACCGCTGCCCCCTTTATTCTGAATCATCCCACATCGAGCCAGCTGAGCGCATGAGCGCAGACAATCCACTGGATGAAGTGGCCTGCGACAAGACTACTTCACCGACCCATGAAGTACTCATAGGGATCGCCTGCTTTCCATGCGTCTTTCATAATGGCCATTACCTTGCCTTATCACGTAGCACCATGAAAATAGTTGTTAATGCGGAACAAGGATTCGATGAGGCTAAAGGTCTTGAGACAACCCACTCGTGACATACATATCCGGGTCTGCTGACAGATCTGATTCCGGGTGTCCGTGATTTGACCTGAATCAACGACCCATAACCCTAGCTATGGCAGCATTCAAACGTCGGTACCCCACCCAAGGACTGGAAAAACTAAGAATCTACGGGGCAAGCCATGAATAGACTCATCTTTATCTCGGTGATCATAGCGATTGATGTGGCATTTATCTTGTTGGCGTATGTCTTGATGGTGGCAATCCAGGATTAATCGATAGAAAACCCCGCCTTACCTAATGTAATCTGTCAGATAAACCTGATTCCGGTGTCAGATCATTACCACTGTGCAGATTACTAGACCTGCTCATGTTCAGTAAATATCTACTGGATCGCTATGCTCGGGTAGTTACGAAATAGATCACGATGACGACGGCCGCGATGGCAACAATCGTCCAGGGATTTGCAGACATCTTTTGAAGGATATCTGATATGCCTATTCCACCCGCTGCTACTGCATACTCCATCTTAATCGCTCTATCAGAAAGGTGTTGATTCCTATCAAGGACTATATCAGGCCTAGGCGGGTAATTCCTTCAGCGCCTAAAAACAGGCAACCGATAGGCAACCTCCAAATTTACCCGCCATGCCCCTGTTCAAAATAAAAACGGGCTGTGGGACGCGTTGTGTGTATAGTAGCTGATGAATGAATTAATACAGTCTTTAGCTTTGGTCTGCGCATCTGCTGGAATAGTTACTGTTCTCGGTACTTTAGTCTGGTACTGGATTAAGTTCTCACCGCGTATCATTAAACAATACCGGAAATTTTGAAGCAGGTTGTCAAAGCAAGCTGTATATCCCAAGAAAACACAGCAGCCTCGACCAGCAGCCGCACCAGGTGTCAGTCAGACATTGACGACTGTGCGGGTAGGATTATTCCTAACATATAAGGGAACGCTAAAAGACCGGATGCGACCCATACCGGAAGTACCTATAGTCATTCCTGGCGTATTCAGATGGACGTTGAGAAAAAGGGCGTTAATTTTTCTTGTACTCGCAGATGCCCAGGTATCAGGGATGGATTGATATCCCTTGTCGTAATGTATCGTGTTGACAGTGCTGCTTTACCACGGCACAAAGCTGTTCATGTCACCCATTGGTTCTATGCTGTGGCTCATGTCACCCATGTCATCGCGTATGGCATCCATGCTCATGTTCATCTTACTCATATTCTGGTTCATGGCACCCATTGAATTGTTCATGCCCTTCATATTGTTCAACATGGGTTCAAGGTGTTCCAGAGATACCATCCTGTCCGCCATGGTCTCGACTGACTCCGACATGTGGTAAACGCGGCGAGTCATGGTACGCACATTTTCTGAAAGATAGATAACGCTTTCTGATATATGACTGAGATGCCTGCCCATCTCCGGGTCCATCCCCTGTGCCATCGTATTGATATCCTTGCTCAGGGTATAGATAAGAAAGAAACCGTAGCCAACCAGAACCACAAAGGCCAGCATGACCGGATAAATGACCAGTTCCCAGCGACGTGCGCTCGCTTCAAAAACGCTCACGAACCGATCCATCGCATCTCCCTCAGGAAACAGTTCCCGCGAGGAATCTTTGCCGGTACCCTCTGAAGAGACCTGCTTGTCGTTGTTTGTTATTTTTTCGGTCATTGTTTTGCCGTCAGGAGGTTAACTATCATGGGGTACTCGCCACTGCCGGCGTCATATCACTGGTGCCAGGCATATTAGTATGCCTAATTTTTGTGTCGATCATTTGATCTACATCAACAGGCTACCCTCTAAACTGAAGTAGCCACAAAAGATCAGCAACATCTCTCATGATGGCTGCATGGCTATTATTTACATGGCGGCCTTCGGGTCGCCTTTTTTCGGGAAGGTCTCCTTCCGGCCGGCTAGTCGCCTGACAGCATTACAGCACTGGCATGACTTTCATATCTACATGAAGGTCCGGTTCTGGCCCTACAACGGACCAAGGGGCTGATTCTAAATAAGAGCCGCTAAAAGGCGGGAGACAACCCATTCCCTTCGTTTATGCAAATTCACTGAACGTCAACTATCAGCAAAACAGACGTTTTTATCGAAATTGTCTGCCGGTATTTTCAATCTGTTGCGGTAACTCAATAATATAAAAAAGTGCGCTGCTAAGACGGGCTGCAGAATGAGGCAATTCCTCTGCTGCGGTTGGAGGAGTAACTTGGTTTGGAGGTCTGATGGTGATCGAGTCTAACGGAAGATCTTGTGCAAGAATCAATCGAGGCTTGCTGGCCGCAAACAACCAAAAATGCTGACAACCGATTTCGCCCAGTAAACTTGCGTGCGGCTGATTCCAATAGCCAGAATGATCGGACAACATCAGGATCTGGTTGGATCAGGGAATTTCATGGCACAGACCGCAGCTTACCGGCGTGCCTTTGGCCAGATGGATGGTTCTTTCACCATCATCGTCCTGCAGGTAGTCTCGGTCCGCTTGCGGTTCGAGAAAGTACCGTGCCTTCTAGGTTCCTACCATGGCAGGCACGGCAAGTATAGGGGTCTTTCTCGTAGAAATCCTCATGCTCCAGGTTCCAGCCAGTGCTGTTGACGTTGTGCATTCCGTGGGGGCCATTCAGAGTAGGTGGCAGACTGGTGTGGCAAGCACTGCACTCAATAAGACTGCCAGCATGGCCCTGAAGCTGGATGGCTGCCAGGTTGTCATTAGCGGATGCCAGTGCATTCGGCCAGATCGCATGAGTTGATCCATGACAACCTTCGCAGGCAACGTCGCCATGCCCCAGGCTGTTGCGGTAGAGTGTATTATTATTCTCAGCGAAGCGTTTGTTAGCTGCTATACGAGGGGTGGCGGTATCAATATCGCCATCCCAGGCTTGTGATAGGCGAATACCATCGCCTAAATGACTTACTGCATCGCCCGTATGGCAAGACTCGCATCTGGGCTCATCCAACCAGGGTTCACGCAAATCGCTTCCTACTGCCAACATGCTTCCGTGGCAGTCCTTGCACTCGATACCGGCACCACCCATGGCTCCTCTAAGGCACTTTGTTACCTTGCCTGGGTGGCACTGGTAGCAAGTCTCTTCAAGTGTGCCGTCTGTCTGGAAGAGTAGCCCACCTGTGGCAGGGTCTTTCAGCTGACCGTGGTGGCTATGCATCACCCTGGACATTGAATCGTTATTGAGCTGTTCACCTGAAGGACCTGTGCCGGTGAGATCTAACGCAGCGGAATAGTGACAACCGGCACACAACACAGGTGTTTCATTGAGCAATTTGGTTCCATGTTTAGCGTCATGCAGTGCGAGGATATTGTGTTTAGCCGCTTGCAGCACACTATTGGGATCGTTGATATCGCTAGGAAGGATGAAGTCGATTGAACTGGCAACTGGCGCAGCGACTTCACCTAACGCATGACAGTTCTGGCAATCCGCTTCGGAGGCGACTGGTAGAACCACATCCAGACTAGCCAGAGTTTCCCCAGTAACTGGATTGGTCGCACTGACCCGCATCAACGGGTAAGCGTTTAGCTGTCCGGAATTATCAACCGGCAGAATCGGTACACCATCCGCAGCAAACCATTCCTTATCAGAATCGAAATGGTTGAAAGGTTGGGGATCATTGGCAGTGTATGGATTCAGAATTCCAGGCATTGCCTGTCCGAAGGCTAGACCCTCATCGGGTGATGGATTGAGGCCAAACAGGTCAAAGACGTAGGTGTTCCCAGTGTTCGGGTTGATGTCCCAGAAATTGGTTTTTTCCACTGCACCGGCCTGATTCTGGCTGGTCGAGTTAATAGAACCGGTTGCATCCATGACAGCCTGATAGCTGACATTTACTTCGCTGACATTTTGAATCTGGGGTGCACTAGCCCGTTCAATAACCTGACTATGTACCACATTAAATGGTGGAAGGATCACAAAAGTTGAATAGTCCAAGTCAGCACAGTGCATGCCCAAATCATTGAAGGCCAGCACCTGATAACTATTGGGGTTTACGACAAACCCGGGATCGCCATCATTTTCATCACTACCTCCACCACCTCCTCCTCCGCAGGCAGGAATGGTTAGCAGAATAATGATTGTGATTAAAATATTGTGAATATTGTTCAACGCACTGGACTCTGAATTAGTGATATATGGGAAATATATCCCAATTCTATATAAATGGGGAGATATTGGCCGGTTTTAACCATCATAGTTAGTCAGCATATCCTATTGACCATAGATGGAAGTACAGATTGCCTGACGGGATCGGCAAGTTCTGCTGCATCTACTACCTTCGCAGCAATCACGGGTATGTCTTTTCTTGGCCGAAAGAGTGAGTACAGCTTGCTGGGCGTGATATGCCATGTCGGGGACGTCTCAGCCGCCATACGCGCATGCAGCCGTGGGAACCCCATCATTCGAGCGCCGAAGATCCGGAAGACACGGTTGGGGGTCGAGCGTTCAAAATGGTGGGTATTTTCCTTGCTGTCTAGACTTTTGGATTACATACAAAAGGCACTGATCATGTATATAGTCTGTGACTGGGGCAATATAAGGTGCTCGATGAGGGCAGCAAGAATGGGACAACTGGAGCACGAAGAGTATATGCAAACAAAGAGGTCTCACATGTCAGATCACGGTACTGCGCATATGTTTAAGGACGTCAAGAACACCTTTTTAGCTACCATCCTTTGCTGGTTGCTCATTGCCACGCCTGCAATTGCACAAACCTTATTCGCAGCAATTGGTGACTATGGCACCGGTACCACTGAGGAAGCCTCCGTAGCCGGTTTGGTGTATGAATGGAACCCGGATTTCATTATCACTCTGGGTGATAACCGCTATGGATCAATGAATTACGATGAAGTTGTGGGTCAGTACTTCTGCAATTATCTGGCTGATGTAGGAAACGGTGGCTTCTGTTCTGGTGGTAATAGTCAGGCCAATATGTTCTTCCCATCCCTGGGTAACGGAGACTACCAGGATGGTGGTGGAGTGAAGGAGTACCTGAATTACTTCACCCTGCCGGGCAAGGGTGTGGCTACCAGCGGAACATCCGGTAGCGAACGCTACTACGACTTCGTGAAGGGGCCGGTGCACTTCTTCGTTCTTGACAGTCAAGGTGCGCGCAATAAGACCAACAGCACAATGACTGCCCAGCAAAACTGGCTCCAGGCTCAGCTCGCAAAGTCTACGGCGCAGTGGAACATCGTCTACTTTCATCATCCTGCATACAGCTCCGGGACCTCAACTCCCAGTACCGTGATGCAGTGGCCGTTCGCCGCCTGGGGGGCTGATGCCGTGATTTCAGGGCATGACCATATCTATGAACGCATCTTTGCAGATGGGATCGTCTATTTCATCAACGGTCTCGGTGGTGACACTATTGGCAGTTTTTTGGAAACCCCTGTCAGCGGCAGCCAGGTGCGCTATAACGGCGATTACGGGGCGATGCAGATCGACGCGAGTGATACAACCATTGAGTTCCAATTCATCAACAGTAAGGGAGATATTATTGATGAATACACTATAGACACGAACCCCGGGACCAGAGCGTATCAGCAGGATGCGGGGACGGGGCAAGTCGTATTTGAAGCAGAGCATGCGGATGCGAACATCTCGCGTAGTGGCTACAGCTGGGTGGCTAATTTTACGGCGAAGTATTCAGGTGACAGTGCGTTGCGCACAAGTCCGACCTCCGGCAAGGCGCACTCGGCTCCTGGTTATTCACAGACCAGTCCGCAGCTGGATTACCAGGTGAACTTTGTGCAGACAGGCACCCACTATGTGTGGGTGCGGGGTTATGCGGATCGTAGCAGTAACAACTCGGTGCATGTGGGCCTGGATGGGGCTGAAGTAGCGAGCAGTGAGAACATTTATTTTCCAGTCGCTGCTGCCTGGAACTGGGCGGGTGGTCCCGGGGTGGCGAGCTTTGTGGTACTGAGTCCTGGTGTTCACACGGTCAATGTCTGGATGCGTGAGCCGGGTTTCAGGATTGACAAGCTGGTGGTGACGAGTAATGCCGGCATTACACCAAGCGGACTCGGTCCGGCAGAGAGCCCAGCCAGCCAGTAACGGTCAACACGAACGTGGCCCTGACCGCTTGGCTGAGCCCCCGGCTCACTCCTCGTGCCCGTCCTTCCACCGGGATCGGTGGGCATTTTTTTGCAGCCATCAACAACACCCCTGCCCCCATGATCTGCGCCCCTCGGGCTAACCCCAGCGGCGTTGTGCGCCGGAGAGCGAGACGACATTGTCTGCACCGCGATCTACCTGCCTGCCTTGCTGGAGACAGCGCCTGGTATTGCGATTCAGCGTCAGCACCTGGCATGCACGGCGCTCGCTCACCTGATACTTGTCAATCCTGACGTTTCTTGAATCGCAGTGAAGCTATCAATAGTCCGACTACCGTGAAGCCGACGAGCCAAAGTGCATCGCCTCCTACATCGAATAACTCAGCTTCACGCAACACTATGGCGCCGACTTCATAGGCATAATCGCCTCATGGCGGGATCAGGTTTTCAATATGCGAAGCATCTTACTCTGCTGAGATACAAACCGGAATCCAATCTGATGGTGGGCTAGTACCAAAGGCGTTTGTAGCAGTCACGTAATATCTATAGACCGCTAACATACTTCCATAACCATTGTTGACTGTCCAATCCACGAAATTGGCTTCTGTATGAGTACCAACTAGCTCCCACGGATCTGCATTATGCCAAGGCAGACCACTACAGTTTTCCGGATCCGGCAATGATGCATACCCCAACCATGATCGGTATATGTTGTATGTGTCGACACCAGGAATTGACTGCCAGAACAAATCTACAACCGTTTGATTATCTATAGATCGTAGATCTGCGCTAACACCAGTTGGTGCCTGAGGAGGGAGTGGCGGAAAAGCCATTACCTCATCAGATATGCTGCCCTCTCCGTAACCATTGCTTGCCGTAATGACATAATAATATGGAATGCCACTGAGACCGGTATGTAAATAAGGGCTGTTTGCACCAACTATCGGGATGCCACTCTGCTTTGTAACACCTGGGTTGTTGCCCCAATACAGCGTATATGTATCTGCCAATGGCATATCATCCCAAGAGAGTTCGACATCCAGTGAAATCAGGTTAGCAGATACATTCGTCGGTCCAGGTGGTATGCCGGCAGTAGCCGGGATCACAGTTGATGGCTGACTTTCACTAGATAGGTAACGAGAAGTAACTGCATAGTAGTACGTCGTGCCATTGTTTAGACCTCTATGCACATAGGAAGTGGATTCGAGGTCAATCTGCGTACCCATAGAAAAGACATTGTCAGGCGTCAAAGACCAGTACAAGCGATACGAGGTGGCCTCAGGGACTGGACTCCAGAATAGAGTGATTTCAGCATCACCTGTATTTGCTCGCAAGTCAGATGGCGCAGGCGGTTGGTACCTGACGGAAATGCCAGCCGTACCTGTGTTGCCTGCAGGATCAGAGGCAGTCACCTGTATCTCGTTAACCCCTAATACCAATGGCACGCTTGCAGCCCATAAATGCTCCCAGCTGGTAGCAGTGCCATATCGGCTGGTGGACGTACCGACTGAGCCGGTGGTTAAATTTATCCAGGTAATATCAACACCAGGATAGGAGTCGTCGTACCAGCCAAACAAGCATGCCAGGCCTACACACCTGTGGCTAATATAACTTTCATCTGCCACGAATGCCTCACCTTGCAATATGGCTACGGCGTTGCCATCTGAATCAATGGTGACGGTACTGGATTGGATTGATATCCAGCCTAAATTATTGGCATCATCATCACCACCACCGCCACCTCCGCAGGAAATAAGAATAATAGTTAAACCGAGGAGTATGAGTACTTTCAGTTCATGCCATACGTGAAATCGTCTGTTGTATCCGGGTTGCCCAGGCATTAGATGCCCTCTAGCTAATTAACATTTTTGTATTTTTATCACCCTGCTCTTTATTCGCGCAATGACACAAATCAATATGGACATATTATGTTCAATTAATGCATACCAGAAGCGAATTATTAAGCCCGGTTACCGTACATACACAAGATGAAGCCCAAAACACTGTACGTCTGGATTGGGTCAACCCGGCTTCCCCGGTACTACGGGCCTTTCCACCAGCCCATAGCTCCCCCTATCGGACTGCCACCAGCCTCAGGTTGGTCGCCACGACCGACCACGCTAACGGGCACGGGCTTTCCATGTTGCCTGCGCTTCCCTTGTGTAGATGCTGTTGCCACTACGCAGGCACAGGGACTAGGGGGTACTGCCTTGCTCATCCACCCAGTCCTGTCAACCTCCCCCGTATTGGTGGACGGGTCGGCCTGTGCAACATCCTTTTCGAGGATGGCTCAGCGTTCACTCGCCTTACGTCCTGAACACTTGCCAAGTCACCAAATGTGACCCTCGACATCAGGCGCGATCAGCCACTTCGTTACCTCCATGACGGCTCCGATTGCTTCCGGCTGGAGCAATATTGCCGGATGGGTCTCCCGACCACTGGAAAACGCCGCCTTTGCACGGTGCACGCCATTATCAGACTGCCGACTCCCTACTGCATTGACTGGGTTGATACTCAGATGACACATCTGCGTCCATACTGAAATTCTATTAGACATGGCACCTGGTGATGTAGATCAAGCACAGGCAGCATTGAAGAGGTGTATGGTTGTATGGTTCCTGGGTGTATTCACTGAAGGCGAATCCATTTCAAGTGATTTAGTCGATACCAAAATCGGCAACAGCTGGGTGTACACGCTCATTAACTGGAGGTAATCATGACAACCGAAGACCTAAAGAAAATAAGTGACGGCGATGAGTACCTGCACGACGAAGCCGTATGCACGCGCTGCGGCAACAATTTAGTTGATGCTGATGAGGGTGAAAGGTTCTGCAGCTACTGCTGCCAGGTAGGCGATGAATCACAGCAATATCAACAGGTTTAGAGTTTAGCGCCGGCTTTGGCGTGAAACCCACAGCCTCCGGCGAGGGCATGGCGTCAGGCAGGCTTCTACTATTGCCATATACCCGAAGGTGAATCTATTTCCGCTGCTCTGGTTACCGCCAAGATCGTCAGCAAACAGGTGCAAGCTCATTACATTCTGCCTGTTGTTCTATACTCCTGACATGAAACGCCAAACCGATCCTGAGTTGATGTACGATCCGCTGCAGGCGGCGGGGTACGCATCGCCGGATTTTGCCGAGGCACAACTCGCCGCAGCTGGTCTGGACGGGCTGGAGTTAGCGGTGATCTGTGACCGGCATCTGGTTGTTCATGGAGCTATCTAACGAAGAGGACAAATGCTGTTGAGACCCGATAGCAGGCAGACAACACAAATACCTGTGCTCCCGCTGCCATCACTCCGATGACAGCCCCACGCATGATTGACTGGAAGCTGCGCTGGCTGCGTGATCTTTTTTATACCCGATCGCAGCACCTTGCAGAAATTCGCAAGTTGCGCAGGCGACTGATGAAGGCCAGCAGCCTCATCCGGCGCGACCTGGAGCAAATCGCCGAAGTCCAGCGCAAGTTGCTGCCACCCGAGAACCACAGCATCCCGGGTATCACGCTGGCGGCCAGTTACACCCCTTTTGTCAGCGCGGGCGGAGATTACTATGATGTCGTTCCGTTGCTGCCCAGCGATGAGGGCGCAGGTCAGTTGGCGATCTACCCACGCTGGGGTACAATTATCGCCGACGTCTCGGGCCACGGGCCGGCTGCTGCAGTGGAGGTCGCCATGCTCGATGCTATCCTGCGGACCTACCCGAATCTCAGCGGTGGCCCGGCGGATGTGCTCAATTATGCCAACCGGCATTTCTTCTCGCGCCAAATCCGCGGCAGCTTCATAACCGCATTTGCCGCCAATTATGACCCTCAGACCTCGCGGCTGACCTACACCAACGCCGGGCACAACCCGCCGCTCCTGAAACGCACCGGCGGGCCGCAGTTGACGGAATTCCTCGACGCCTCGGACGGCATCCCGCTGGGTGTAGATCCGGCACACACCTGGGTGAACGTTCAGATCCCGATGGAGACCGGTGATCTTCTAGTCCTCTATACCGATGGCGTGACCGAGGCGCGCGCTTCCAGTGGTGAACAGTTCGGCCCGGAACGTTTGAAGGCGTTGATTGAGACCAGTGCCCCGGAGCCGCAGACCATCCTGACAGCACTCAAACAGGCCCTTGTGCACCATCGCCAGGGCACCGTCCCCACGGACGACCAGACCATCGTGGTAATACAGATCAATCCCTAGCCAGAGATGAATGAAGGCTCCACAGGGACGGGCGTGTTTTATAAAAAACCGGCAGGAGATGTCGCAAGAGTCGGGTTGTGCGACTGCTGCGCAGGAATCACCGCAAACTTCTTGCAGCCGTCGACCGATGATTCCAGACTGATAACCCGCCTACGCTCGAAAACATGCCCCATCCGTGGTATTTGAATCCCCAATTCGTAAGTTAACATCTTAAAATGAAATGGCGTAATAGAAAACAAAGCACGAATGTAGATGACAGAAGAAGTCGCGGTAGCGAGGGTGTCGGTTTACCTTCCATCGGAACTATTTTATTCGTTTGGCCAGTCCTCAAAGGTCTTTTTCGTTCCAAGCTCGGCCTTGCCATTCTGGTGATCGGTGTAGTGGCCTATTTAGGTGGTTTTATCGACCTGCCTTTTTTTGTTGGCGGCAATAACAGAATCGTTGATGAAGATGCGGATAATGAGCAGGCAGCCTTTATCAGAACCGTGCTGGGGGATACAGAGGCCGTATGGTCCGGAGTTTTTACAGAGGCCGGGAGGCGCTATCCTGCCCCGACGCTGGTACTCTACCGTGGCTCAACCGCCAGTGGATGCGGGCATGCAAGTGCCAGTATGGGGCCTTTTTATTGCCCGGAGGATCAGAAGGTTTATGTGGACCTTGGTTTCTTCACAGATTTGGAGAACGAACAGGGTGCAGGTGGCGACTTCGCCCAGGCCTATGTGCTGGCGCATGAGATTGGCCATCATATCCAGAACCTGGAAGGTACCCTGGCGCAGGTACAAATGGCGAAACAGCGGGTGCTGGGTGAAGCCAAAAAGAATCAGCTGCAAGTGCGTCTGGAGTTGCAGGCTGATTGCTATGCAGGTGTATGGGCAAACCATGCTCACAATCAATTCGATATTCTCGAAGAGGGCGATCTTGAGGAAGCGTTGGTTGCCGCTGCATCAATTGGTGATGATCGATTGCAAAAACAGGCACGGGGGTTCTCAATCCCGCATACGTTTACACACGGTAGTTCAAGGCAGCGCGTCGAATGGTTTTCGAGGGGTGTTAAAAACGGTCGGTTAAGTGATTGTGATACCTTTGTAGAGCAGTAAAGCGGTCGCTCTCTTGCCGCGAATTACCGGCGGGTCCGCAATAGCGCCCGGAGTGCTTGCTGCATGATCACCAATACATGACAGCCCGGACAACGAAGTACCGCCAAACAGAAGGTTCGGGAATTCGTATCTGCAGGAGTTCGGTTACAAGAATCCATCCCGCTTCTTCGACTTATCCGCAGCCCGTACGCAATCTCAGCACCACCAGGTTCGGTATAGCGCCGGTTGGTGTCGGCGTTCGGAAGGGCAAACAGAAAAGCCGTTACGATGCTTCAACACTCTGGCGCAATGGCAACGAGTGGGTGTTCCTCATAATCCCTTGGTCATAGGTTCAAGTCCTGCCGGGCCCACCACTTACCATAAAATTCATGGCGTTATGTCGTTGAGGCCAAGGGATCATAGTCCCTTGGTGTGATGCAATGTTGTCGCCTCCTGCAACGAGGACGGCCGATTAGGCCAACGGCTTATTCACCATCCTCGCTGATCGGCCTGCCGAACCAGCGCACCGCCAGCTCTTCCAGCAAACCGGTACTGTCAACGCGCAGCAGGAAGTTCTCCGTCCAGTTGAGATACAGCGAGTCATCGCCGGGAATTGCGATACCGATGGGTTCATAGCTGAGCAGCGAAAACACCGAGACGAAACCCGCGTCCGGGTACTTCTTCTGCATCGCCAGGCAGATCGGGTAGTCAGTCAGCAGCCCGCCTACCTTACCGTCATTGACCATGCGTACACCGCCTTCAAAGTCATCGACCAGGGTCAGTGTGGCCTCTGGCAACAATACCTTGACGAATTCCGCACTCGTGGAACCGTTCAGTGCAGCAAGCCGGGTCTCCGGTACGTTGAGATTGTCGGCCTTGGAGGCCTTGGCTAGTCGTTCTTCCTTGGTAAGGATACACTTGCCGGAAGTCATGTATGGTCCAACAAAGGCCACCTTCAGGTTACGCTGCGGATTCACCGTCACATTGGATATCACGACATCGACATCTCCTTTTTCCAGTGCAGGAAGCAGCTCGTCGAACGACAAGGTCTTGATTTTCAGCTTCACGCCCATCCCTGAGGCCATCAGTCTGGCCAGGTCGATATCAAAGCCGACCACCTTGCCATCTTCCTGCTTCTGACTCATTGACGGCATGTTGCCCGAGGTACCCAGTACCAGTTCACCCCTTTCCTGTATCCGGGAAAGCGCCTGGCCGGCAGTTACCGTCTGCGTGACTGCAAGACCGAGGACAAGAATACAGAGGGTAACAATATGTGAATAAAATCGGGCAAAGCGCGTCATGTCATGCTCCTTAGAAAGGCTTGAATGTTGTTAGTTTGTCGAGGGGAAGAACTATACACCTACATTGCCCATCGCGCGCCACCCTTAAACCCACAGACCTTCTTCCGTCGGGTTTTGAGTCGGGTCGACCAGGCATTGGATATCGGGCGTCCGTGGGAACAACAGAGAAAAGGAGAATGGCCAATCGGCATAGTGCGATTGCAGGATGTAAGCGGCCAGTTATGCGGCATTTTCACCGTTGACCATTCGCCCGGGAAAGGCAAGTTCACGCCCGGTAGTCGCCTAACAGGAAGACAGCACTAGCGTGATCTTCATATTTACATGAATGTCCGGTTCTGGCCCTACAAAGGACGCTAGGGGTAACTTCGGCCAGAAAGCGGCCTTCCCGGTGTTCCCTGGAAGGTCTCTGATGCAGCAACTTTGGACATGCAACGTGAAGAATCACCGTATTCAAATGGTCGTCCACGGCTATTTGAAATACGGGTCAATTCCCTGGTTGGGCTATGCCTTGAGGTCTCACCCCCTCCCTATTCGCGATGGTGAATCCGGCGGCTAGTCATCGCGCGTAAGCACGATCCGGTAGCGTGCCTTCCCATCCTCGAGGTGCGCAAACGCCTCGTTGATCTTCGACATCGGGAAGGTCTGGATCTGGGGAGCAATGTGGTGGCGCACGCAGAAGTCCAGCATCGTGCGCATCGTCGCCGGGCTGCCGAGTGGCGTCGCGGAGATCGACTTCTGCTCCATGAGCAGGCTGAATACGCTTATGGGAATGGGCTCCAGAACAGCGCCAACGATATGCAGTCTGCCCTTTGGACGCAGTGCCTGGATGTAGAGATCCCAGTTCAAAGCGGCATTGGCAGTTACAAGGATCATGTCGAGAGACCCGGAGATTTCCTCCAGCTCCGCATCGTCGCGCGATGAGACGACGCGGTCGGCCCCAAATTTCCTGGCTTCCTCGGCTTTGCCGGGAGATGACGTGAATGCGGTTACGTCGCATCCCCAACGGTCGAGAAACTGCAGGGCCATATGGCCAAGTCCGCCGATGCCCACGACGCCGACACGGTCGGTCGGGCGAACTGCATTCTGAATTATCGGGTTGAAGACGGTGATGCCGCCACAGAATAGAGGGCCGGCAGTGCGGGCGTCGATCGCATCTGGCAAGGGAATGGCCCACGCCCAATGGCATCGGACGCGGTCTGCAAATCCACCATAACGCCCGATGATCGTGTCCTTGCGTTCGACACACAGGTTGTGGTCACCGGCCAGGCAGTGCTCACATCCCATGCAACTGCGTGCGAACCACCCAAGCCCCACACGCTGGCCTTCTTGCACATGGCGAACCTGCGTGCCTACTGCAGATACGATCCCGGCAATCTCGTGTCCTCCGACAAAAGGATACTCTGCATTGCCCCACTCGTTCTTCCACACTGAGAGATCCGAGTGACAGATGCCACAGGCCTCTACCTGAATTTCCACTTCCTCAGGACCCAATTCTCCCGGATCGTATTCAAAAGGTATAAACTCAGTTCCCTTTCCACTGGCGGCATATGCTTGAATCTTCATTTCCAGCTCCTTTCAATTCGCGTTGCCCAACAGGTATTAGGCTGAGTGCCGGGTCAGCTAATACGTTATTGAAATACTGTCCGTATAGCAAGCGGATGATATGCTGACAGGGCTGCATTGCTCGGAGGATATGGAGTTGGGTCAGTAGAATGACTGAGTTCAGTACAAGCACGAAATAAATACCAGAACGCTGTATGCCGCATTAGGGTCGACTCCTGCCTTTTAGTAAATTATCAGATGGCTATTTACTTAACGACCGGTTCCGGGCGGTCACTTGCCGTTCCTGGCACTCCCCTCACTGATTAAAGTCGCGGGCTGTGAGTACTTGAACCACAAAGCGACATTCCCACAAATGAAAAGACGACCCGAAGGCCGCCATGTGAGGATGGAAGAAGTATTTACCTGCCAGTTATATAACCTGCGTAACCACTATACCCTCTGTACTATCTCAATGACGTGTTATAAAGAATTTGTCTCAGATTCCTTGTTTGTGTGCGGCAAATAGACCACCTCATCTTCCGGCTCATTCCTTTCGACTGCCTGTCTGATCCTGGAAATCAGTCCTGAAAGGGCTGCCATTGATCACTTCTACCAGCCCCGCAGTTTCATTGCCTGACTTACTCATGCTTCTTCGGTAAACCCGAATAGCATAGCTAACCAATATAACCCTCTCACAAACTATATTTTTTATGCGACCAGAACAAAATGCCCGAATATCAAAAACGGAAAAAACCTTTTAAAGAGATAGTTAAAAACAACCAGCAGAGTCAAGCAGAGTGTTTTTCGAGACGCGCGTCCCTGAGTAAGCGATGCAGTGATTCCGTTTCTGGCTCTGGCTGCAGACCAAGGGTAATCGACAGGACCCGGCAACAACGGCGGTAAACAGATAATCCTTCTGACAACAGGCGTGTCGCCAGACAACAAGCCATCAGCCGCTGATAGAACACCTCTACCAAGTCATCTACATCAACACCTTTCCGGTAGTAGCGCATAGCCTGTTCCCAGTAGCCATGTTTTTCCATATAACGCCCAACTTCCAGCAGGTGGTGGATATATTTACTACGCAGGCGCTCGTGCATTGATACTGACCAGGGCGTTAAATCCTCTTTAGCAAGGAAGTGGTCCTGATATAGGTCAATCAGAATTTCAGTCAATCGATTGACAGTGAAAACCTGCTTGCCCGTGACATCAGACATCAGGAGGCGACGTGACTGGCCTAGTAGACGTTCGAAGGACCATGCGTCAACCCAGCAATAACGTCCGTCCAATGACAATTTGCCCTCTTTCAACATGAGAACCCGTCTATCGCCCAGTATCTTCCGTAAGCGGTGCAGTGTCGTGTCAAAAGAACGCTGCGCTGTATCGCCATCAACATCAGGCCAGAGCACAGAAATCAAGCTTGCTGTACTGATCTCACGACCACCAAGCGCAATGATCGTCTTTAACAGTTCGAGCGGGCGACGTGGTGCCTTGCGGCCAAATTCAGCCGGCTTGCCATTCAGTAACAGTGAAAAGCGGCCAAGTGTGAATATGCTAACCTGTGGTATGTCTGTAGACGCCTGTGTTGTGGATGCTGGCGCTGAGAAATACTGGTGGCGCCGCTCTCCACATGGCTGATCTGAGTGGTGGGTTAATCCAGGATTGTTGATACCTGTAAACTGCAGGTGCTCAATACCCTCAAGTGTCAGTTGCTCAATCATTGCTTTTCATCCACTATCCGGTCATACCGGATTACGTGATGCCTCCTCAATTCAGTTATTTTTCTCTGACTTTATTCTCAGTGGCTGTGTAAAGGTATGCTTTACTTGCCATCCAAGTTATTCTACTTTGATGTAACTATATGAATTAATTACTTACAGTTAACTTACAGATTCAGAAAGGCGAAAAGCAGGTGGCAATGTTTTGTGGGGGTCTCAAAAGGGTCGTATGAGACTTTGATAGCTCAGGAAGTTACATAAAGTGCGGCAATTCTTATTCTTATACGCTCTAACATTCGCAAAAAAAGAAGCCCCGTCATCAATGAACGGGCTTTGAATTTACGGAGACGAATACATGATGTATTCGATGGTGATAATCTACATATGCCCTTGATACATATCACTTACAGATTTCGAAGCTGACAGAAAAGAGCAATAGATGTAAAGGTCTCGAATGGGTCTATTGTGTTGAAAAACTCTGCCCCTGAAAATCGACCGTGCCAAGAGTGCCCTGGAATGTAATTTTCAGCATAAATTAACGAGGCAGCGCACTTTCATGCGCGATTTTTCCAGTCAAAATACTACGCTCGCAGCCCAACAGGGTTTTTCAACACAAAGGTCGGATACTTGCGTTCCTAGAAATCCTCTCGCTGATTGTTGCCATGCCCGACGAGGACAGGAACCTGCCACTTTCGGACAGAGAGCGCAAACAACAACGGCTCCGAAGGAGCCGTTGTTGTTACTGTTGTAACTGCTACGAGGCTTTCTTGCGTCTCGCCATGCCGGCCAGACCCAGCAGACCGGAACCGAATAGCCAGACCGCAGCGGGTACCGGGACAGGCTTGACCAGGAAATGCCCCGCCGTTGTGTCAACGAGGTCAAGATCGCTCGTTTGGAGGCTGATCACTGCCGCTCCCGCGCCGAGCCCGGACGTATGATAGTTCGGTCTGCTCTTAAATGTGCCGTTGTCTGCGAATCCACGTCCGGTGGCGTTCACCGTTCCGCAGAACTGAGTGCAACCCAGAAAGGCCAGAAGATCAGCGGCTGCCGGGTTGTTCAACAGGTTATTGGTATTGTCAGTGGTAAGGAAGCCGGCATTCAAAAAGAGTGTTTGTACCTGGGCCACGGTCGCGTGTACATAGCCATCATTGGTGACTAAAGTCGACCCCTCGACAGTATTCCATGAGGATCCCAGTGTTTCCGTGAGATCGAGCCACTGAAGGCCCGTACCCGTGTCGATCATGCTGTTGCCATTGTCGACCAGAGCCGCGTAACTGTTACTGCCGAGTAACGACAATACCAGTGCCGACACACCAGCTAGTTTGGTTGAGAAATTCATTCTAGGTATCCTCCGGGATACTTAACCATGTTTTTTTTAGATAGTTCAGCCAGAACATTATTTTAGTTCTCGGCCGCCTACTTCTACACGAAATAACTGAAGCAAATTATATGCCATTACAATAACCAGACTGTATTCAGTCAGTTGACGCAGTAGTAAGTAAATACGTATACGATAAAGTGTAAGCTATTCCATACAACATTCTGACAAACCTTACAGATAACATACGGATTGTCTTGTACGGATAAAGTGGTGGCTCGCTTCCTTGGAGGTCTTGAACGGGTTCAGATGCTCGCTTTCCTGTTCCCGTATACCCGCAATATCGGCAACTGCATCTCTAATTGCGGCGGCATCCCACTCAGGGCTGGTGCGGCTGACGACACGATGGCGGCCGCAGACGTGACGATACGCTGGAGGATACGCTGGAGGATGCGCTGAGGGTGACTGGGTTATCTGAAGCTCGGGAAAGACACAAACCAAGGCTGTTATCCGACAATGGGCCATGCTATGTCAGCAGCGATCTGCGGACCTGGCTCAAAAGCCAGAATATAGAGCACACTGAGGTGCGCCGTATCATCCGAAGCCGCAGGGTAAGATCGAAGCGACATCACGAGTCACTGGACAATTTCACACCAGCTGATGCCTACGAAGGCAGGAGAAACGACATCCTGGATCAGCGTGCCAGGTTAAGGCCCGAACAATCACGCGGAGAAAAATACACAACCTGCGATTAGCAGGCTAAAGTGGAGGAGCAACTGTCAGCTAAATATCTCTTGGCAATAGAGGCAGTTGCTCCCAAGTAGTTTGACGACGTACAGCATGCTTAGAGATACCTGCTTTTGGTACGATAAATAATATTGTCAAGAGTAAAACATAAGATTCTGGCAGAATAAATAAGCACTGGATTTACGGAGAGAGCCATGAAGAAATCAAGGTTGTTGCATTACAGCGTCCTCTGCCTGTTCCTGCTCGCATCATTTAAACCTGTATGGGCAATAACATTTACGGAGATTTATATTTTTGGCGATAGTCTTTCTGATACTTTTGGGACTACTGATGGTGGAGTGTCTAATGGACAACTTTGGCCAGCATATCTGGCACCCCAGTTAGGTCTGACATACAACTACTCTGCGAATTATGCAGAATCCGGGGCATACTCCTGGGATTTAACAGGTCAGATAAGCATCTACCAGGCTGATATGACAAGCACGGACCCTAATGCACTTTACGTCATTTGGGCGGGTGGCAACGATATTCGCACAGGTGGTTCCGGTTCTGATGCCGCATTGAACGTAATCGATGCTGTGAATACGCTATCATCATTAGGTGCCACTCAGTTCCTTGTTGCAAATATGGCAGATATTGGACTCGCACCAGTAGCTGGCGCTGATTCACCATTCCTGACTGCCGAGGCAGAAAGCTTCAATTCTGTCATTGCCGCTGAGTATGCTGGATCGTCAACAATAACGCTTGTTGATGTATTTAATTGGCATCATGATGTTGTCTCTGATCCCTCCGCATTTGGCCTTATTAACGCTACCGACTCCTGTTTGCTTACAGGCACAGGCTGCCTGTTTGACCCAACGGTAGCATACCTATACTTTGATCTTTTTCACCCTACGACTATAGCTCACAGTCTCATTGCAGATGAGTTTTACGCAAAAATCGTATCTAATCAGGCCGGCCCACCCGTAGATCTCAGCGGCACAATCAAGACGGCCGATGACCAGGATATCTGCGCCATGGTGCTGGCCAGTGGAAAGTTCATGTTCTCCTGCAACCCCGCAGGGGAATACTCCCTCACAGACCTTCCGCGAGCAAACAATGGTACGGTGAAGCGCCAGATCTATGCAGATGGTTTTTTTCCGGAAATTGATGTACTGACGATCTCCACTGACGAGGCAGTGGTAATGACCCGTTCAGGCACCTGCCCCAACTACAACGTGCCATCCAGTCCAGCCTTTACGCCCGGTTCTGCTGGCAAGCACATCAACATATCTGGGAAGGTACTGCTGCAGAATAGCCAGACCCCGATTTGCGCCATGGCGCTGGCTAACGGTCAATACATGTTTACCTGTGACGGCACGGGAAACTATACCCTGAATATACCGCTGGATAGTAATGGGCAGTTCAAACTCCAGGTCTACGCAGATGGCTTTGCGCCAATAATCCAGAAGTTTGACGAGTTCAGTACCAACAACGATGTCCGTATGGCACGGGCTGTTGAGTGCCAGTAATTGACAAAGAAGATTGATAATTGCAGTGACCTTCGGGCCATCGTATTGTACTAACTGTAGCTCCGTGTCTCGTAACCATTATTGCGAATACAGCCGTTTGCTTTGGAATCGTTTTCCCTGCATGAGACGGCTAATTTTCTGGATATGCGCAATCCACAACCCCGCATCCGTGCGGGGTTGTGTGTTCTTTGACAGGACCAACGAAGGTCTTGATGTGGCCGACAGTTCCTAACAGGAATAGTGCACTAGCGTGGCCTTCTGTTTGCGGGGAAGTCCGCACCCGAACTCGGTCATTCCTGCCTTAACATTTCTATATTATCCTCTGGCACTAGTATCCTTTTTTCGCAAAGACATCGCCGATAGACAATCCAAGCTTTTCAAATTTATTTAAAAATTTTGGATAGTGCTTGATCACCGATCTTAATTCACCGATTACCTTACCATCGGATTCCAGCCTTTCAATCTGGAATTCAAACAAGTCGTGTAATTTAACTACGTTCAAGCCATCATTGCTCAAACCCTCAATCTCCGTTATGTGAGTGATCTTTTTAGACCCATCCGTCATCCTTTGCTGATGAACGATTAGATTGATATTTGAAGCAATCATCTTTCTGATTTCCAAAAGAGGCAAATCAAGACCGCTCATCAAAATCATGGTCTCCATACGAGCCAAAACATCATACGGGGAGCTGCCATGCACAACCCCGAGACAACCATCATGGCCAGTCGCCATTGCATTAATAATATCCAGAACCTCTTCGCTTCTCGCTTCACCAAAAATCAATCGATCCGGCCTCATACGAAGAGAATTCCTTGTCAAATCCTTTAAGGTAACACCTCCCCGGCCATGCTCATCAGCAGCCCTGGTCTCAAGATTCACAACGTGTTCTTGTATGGGGCGTAGCTCAGAAGTATCCTCAATAACGATAATTCGCTCATTAGAATCTATATACGAAGAAAGGATCTGAAGAGTTGTCGTCTTACCGACACCGGTTGCTCCTGAGAAGAATATATTCAGACGTCCCTTTATACATGCGATTAACAAATCAGCGGCCGGTCTGGTAATTGTTCCCCAACTGATTAGATCCTCGATACTTGTAACAGTCTTCATGAATTTTCTTATAGTTAAAATGCTACCTTGCTTTGCGATTGGAGGAAGGATGGCATTTAAACGAGTTCCGTCTGCAAATGTCGCGTCTCCATAGGGGATTTCATTGCTAATCATTTTGCCGACTGACTTGTAAAGCAACTGAATGTACTCCTGCAAATCCTTTTCATCCTTAAACTTAAACCCCAATAAAATCTTTTTTCCTGACTTTTCAACATAGATTTGATGAGGTCCATTTACCATTATCTCGGATATCTCGCCGTCATTCATAATGTCTTCGAAAGAGCTATATCTTGCTTCTGAAGACGCTGTCATATCACCTCCTAACTATTTTAGTTATATCAAACAGTCGACACAGGATTCGAACCCGTGACCTTTTGCATGTCAAGCAAATGTTCGAATCAACAGAGCTAACCGCATTGCGGTGGGTCCTCAGCGAGAGTGCAAGGTAACTTATTTTTACAATGCTGGGCCTGGCAGGACTTGAACCTATGACCAAGGGACTACATGCCCTCGATCCAAATGTTCACGTATTTCACCTGCCTGCCTATGCGCGAATGTCTTATCGAAGAATCGCTGTATACGTTGCTGCTTGATTGGAAAATACAGGGGGGCTCTTATTGCGGAGTGTTTTGTACGGGTGTCAGCATCACCGTTTTGTTGTCGGTCTTGTCAACGGCC
The DNA here is from genome assembly GCA_963701505.1 of uncultured Gammaproteobacteria bacterium. Lineage (GTDB taxonomy): Bacteria > Pseudomonadota > Gammaproteobacteria > UBA9214 > UBA9214 > UBA9214. The sequence continues at coordinate 374,544 of CAVOZZ010000008.1, read as the reverse complement.
TTGAATTCGATTTCGGATATCGGCAGAGGGTCTACCGGATGGATCAGCTTACGGTATTTTATAAGGATATTCAGCACATATCGCCTGGTTTCATCGTAGGGAGGAATTTTCTGATGGCGGTCGACGGCATCCTCACCGGCATTATAGGCCGCTAACACTAACCTGACTTTGCCTGAATAGTACTCCATCAACCAGCGGAGGTATGACAGTCCACCGCTGATATTCTGTACGGGGTCCCAGATATCGCTGACCGCAAAGCGTTTGGCGGTAGCCGGCAGAAGCTGCATGAGTCCGTGGGCATCGCGTGGTGATTTGGCACGCGGATCGAAATTGGATTCCACGGCAATGAGCGCAAGTACCAGCCGCGGATCAATCCCATATTCCGGGGCAAGGAGATTTACCCACGTTTCAATTATTCGACGATCTGGCAACCCCTGTACTACAGGACATGCAGGGTCCGACGCCGGAGAGACGCCATCCAGCTGTTCTAACTCCCGGCTCGATCCTGAATCCCCGTTTTTTGTTGCAAGAAGAAACCAGCCGGCAGCGATAGACTGATCAGCTGTTAGGCCGGTATGACCGTTCGTGCGCATCAAGCCAAGGCGGTGGGCAGACTCGGTATCACCCTGTAGCGCGGCGACACAATAGAGTTGGTAGGCACGGTGGTAGTCTTGTTTAACATCCAGGCCTCTTTCATAGTGGATTGCAGCGTCACGGAATATCTCGGGCGTGAGCACCACAGCCTGTGCCGACAGCGCGGTTACCATCAGCCATCCAGAAATTACAGTGAATAGAGGCCAGCGAGTCATCATTTGTTATTGTCTATCCTGCTAACGCTGTATTGATGATACATAATCTTACCAGATTTCTTCGGATACCCGGGTAATGCAGTGCCTGCATTTGTTTCCTTGTTATTTTTTAACCACTTATCCTGCCAACACATTGGTGCAACACCTGTCGGCCTGCCTGATGGGGCGACTGACACAATCAGAATACCTGGAGCTTCTCTGTAACAATGTAGCTCCTGATTGCTATTGTAGATGGTCATTAAAGGCCACCTCATATGAGAAAATGGCCTGTTGATATGGGTTAAAGTACACACGATGGGATCTGGTTTGTCCTGCAAACCATAACCGTGAAAGTCTTAATATGGATAGACTCTTGCCCGCCGCTCCTACTATCAGGAACCGGGGTAATTCCGTTGTCGACCCAGACTAATGGATTTAATGACCTGCAAGTACTGAAGCCGGACAACCAGATTGCAGATGGCTATCGGCAGGCCATTGCCCCAATATGGCATTCGCTGCCTATTTCTAGCGTAATATTTGTATGCCTAAACCAAATGGCCTCCCCTGTTGACCTGGTCGGATCGGTTAACTACGAGTGTTGATGTTCTTTCCATTGGTTAAGCCTGTACCTACCTCATGCACTCTCCAGACTGCCGTTCTTTTGCGCAGCGTGACAATATGACGCGCCCAACCTCGATGGTGCTGAAGTCACTTTTCATTGGGATGTAAACTGGTGATTTCACAGGGATCGAGAATCCCGCCAGTGTTAATCGGTGTAGAAGTCTGCCGTATTCCTTATGCACACGCCTCTAACGCAATCTGCTTTGCCCGGTTAAAATCATTCTTGCCGCTTCCGAGTTTCGGAATTGACTCCACATTGATTAATTCTGCAGGCCTCATTAACGGATTAAGGCCCGATTGCTCGATAAGCCGCTTCATTTCATCCTGGTCGATGTCACCGGAAATCAGGAGAACCACTTTTTCTCCCTTTTTGCCATCGGGTACAGCGGTGGTTAGCACCTCGATGTTTTCCGGCATCATCTTACCAATGGCGCTCTCAATAGCGCCGAGGCTGATCATCTCACCACCGATTTTTGCAAAGCGAGAGTAGCGATCGACAATGGTGAGAAAACCGTCCGGGTCGAGATGGCCCTTGTCACCGGTCTTGTACCAGCGCTTGCCGTCCATCTCCACAATGACAGCTGCAGTCTTCACCGGATCATTAAGGTAGCCCAGCATGACTTGTGATCCACCGAACAGGATCAGGCCATCTTCACCGACAGGCAGTGACTCGAGTGTGTCCGGGTCAACAATACGGAAACTGCCACCCGGCAGGGGCATGCCAACAGTGCCAGGCTTGTTGCCTTGCTGGACCTTCCAGTCCCTTTGGTCGATCCGGTCCGGGATATTGACGCTGGCGACTGGTGTGGTTTCCGTGGTGCCGTAGCCTTCGTAGATCTCCTTCCCAAACTTGAGCTTGAAGGCATCCCGTACCTCGGGGTTCAGCCTTTCGGCGCCGGATACGACAATTCGTAATGACGCCAGCATCAACGGATGGATATGCCGATTCCTGATAAACAGACGAAGAAAGGTTGAAGTACTGCAATACACGGTTGCCTGATGTTTGGCGATCGCCTTCGCAATCGTCAATGCGTCCGTCGGGTCCGGATGGAAGATAACCGGGATGCCTTCAACCAGGGGCATGAACCCCGTTACTGTGAGTCCAAAGGCATGAAACAGGGGCAAGGTCGCCATGATAGTGTCTTCCTCACGCACGTCGAGTACATCCGATACCTGGCGAATATTGGCCATGATATTACGGTGACTGAGGACGACTCCCTTGGGTTCCCCCTCGCTCCCGCTTGAGAAGAGGATAGCGGCGGGTTGATCGATGCCGGTACGCCGGCCGTACAGTGCATAGAGTACCCTTGCAGGTAACAGTACCACCGGGATTAGAAGAGAAAGTTTGGTGAACGTGCCAATCTCATCTTTCAGATCTTCCAGATAATGTACCTGAATCCGCGCCAGGAATTCGTTCAGGTCAATGCCACGCTGTTCCAGTTTCTGGATAAAGCGTCTGGATGTATAAAGGCTGCTAATCTCTGCTTTCTCAACCGCAGCAAGCAGTGCCTGCAGGCTGGCCGTGTAGTTTAGATTGACCACGGTCTTGTTCAGCAGCAACGCCGCCATATTGGTGATGATGCCGGGACTGCTGGCTGGCAGGAGCAGGCCGATGTTGTGTTCCTGACTGCGCCTGCGAATGAGGCGGGAGAACGCAATGACGGCAGTCAGGATTTTGTAACCGGATAGTATGGTTGTGGCGCTGGAATCTGCCAGGCAGGGCTCATTACCCTGTCGTTTTGCACTGCGCAACCACGCCAAAGGAATGGGATCGAGGGTTTGTGTATGGTGTTCCCATGTATCGATTGAGAGCTCGAGGACATTTCTTTTTAGTTCATCAGCCGGTGTGTCCATGGGCAAGGGTTTGCCGAAGGCGACGATGACGTCTCCACGCAGGCGGGTGTTGCGGATCTCCTGCAGTTTTTCGCTCGATCGTGAGAAGCGGCTGCCCCAGAGGCCGCGTAAATAGAACGGTAGAATAATGCCATCTACTCCTTCGACTGTGTGTTCATAGCCCTGTTTGAATTCACCCAGTTGGCCACTGCGGCTGATTGTTCCTTCCGGAAACAGGCAGACGACCTCACCTGCACGCAGCAGTCCGTTGATCTGTTGCAGAGCCTCTTTACTGCGACCGGCGGCAATCGGAATCACGCCGAAAAAGTCCATGAACCATTTCAGATACCAGCGCTGATAGATTGCCCGGTGCATGACAAATCGCACCGGCCTAGGGCAGGCGATCTGGATCATTGCCCAGTCCAGCCAGCTGATGTGGTTGCCCAGCATCAGGACACCACCGGTGCCTGGCAGGTTTTCAAAACCGAGCACTGTGATGCGGTGGGTGCTGGAGAACATCCGCGCAATCACATAACGCACCAGCGACTGTGGTAATTGATAGACGGTATAGAGAGCACCTGCCAGGGCCGTGATTGTCAGTATATGAAACAGGCCAATACTGCTGATGCCGTTGATAGCAAAGAAGACTGTCAGGCCCAGGAAGCCCAGCATGACCACGTTTTGCACCCAGTTGTTACCTGCCAGCACAGTGCCCAGCTGCTCATCCCTCGCATGGAACTGAATCAATGCATTGAGTGGCACGATGAACATGCCGCCACAGATACCCAGCAACAGGAAGTCCATAACCAGCAGCGTGCGCGAATCCAATTGTGGCAGGAAAAAGAGCGCGATAACGATACCCAGTGCACCCAGCGGGACGAGACCTGTTTCGATGTGGCGTTTCGAGGACTGTCCGGCCAGCAGTGATCCCATGATGATGCCGAACCCGGAACAGGCCAGAATCCCCTGAATGACAACGGTGTTGTTCTCGCCCAACGTATCCTTGGCGAAGGCCGGAAAGATGGCTAATACGACCTGGGAAATTCCCCAGAATGCGGACAAGCCAACAATCGACAACCAGATGGTTCTGTTCGCCAGGATCTTGTTTAGATTGTCCCGTAAGTAGTGGCCCTTGCTATATGCCTTTACATCAAAGCGCTGCCCGGCCGCTGCTGCCTCACGGGCCGGCAGTCGCATGGCAAACATCAATTCCAGTGATGAACAAATCACCAAAATCCAGCCAAGCGGTGCAATCGCCTGCAGTAACTGCGACTCGTTTATATAGCTCACCCCGGCAAGGCCCCGTTCAAATAATACCGAGAAAGCGAAGAGGCCAAACAGGATGGCCACAATGGTGACTGCCTGTACGACTGCATTAGCGGTGGCCAGTTGCTCCTTGCCGGTCAGTTCCTTGATGTAGCCGTACTTTGCCGGTGAATAGAAGGCGCTTTGCACAGCCAGCAAAAAGGTCATGGCGAAGGAAAACTGGAACCAGCCAAGGTAGTAGGAAAGGGTGATCAGCAATGTCAGGCCGACGGCAACGGCCGCACTGACTTTCATGACCAGGGGCTTCCGGTGTTTGTCGGAAAGAAAACCTGCGGGGGAGAAGAGCAGTACGAACGGGAGCAATATCAGACCATTCACAATGGCCGTCAGGATAATCTGGGGCTGTCCATCGTAGATCTTGAAGACCGTATTCTGGATCAGGATCTTGTGCCCCAGATCGACAAAAGCGTTCAGGAAAACAATCAGGATAAACGGGATGAAGCCCGCCAGTTTGAACAATTTGTCCATGGATAGTTGCCTGTGTTGTTCTCGTTGCGGTGGATGGTGCTATGTATTTAGTATCTGGATGGTCGGGAGCCGCATACGTAATTGCTCTGCCCTTAATAATTCATGAGTTTCCGTAATTGCATACTGCTTGCTGGAAGCGCCTGATTATATACAGAGACCACCGTGTGTGTGTTCTGAACGACCAGGAATGTTACGGGTTGTCAGATGCCTGCCCCCTAGGCGCAGGCGTGTCAGTCTGCGCGCGGACTTAACGGGCAGTCGTCAGAGGACCCTTAACACAAAAAGATATTCCCGGGAGTATTAGGGAGGTCTCATACCCGGCATTTCAGCCCTTACTGCACCCCAGTCCGGCAGTAACCCGAACAGTTCACTGGATTGATATCCCGTGGTCTTTAACCAGCCTTGACGTACTTCCAGCGCATAGCGCGCCAGGTGTTTGCTGCCGGTCTTCGGTGGATTTATGAAAATTACCGAGCGTGGAGGATGGAGGTGCAGAATTTCGACGAAGCGAGTTCGGCATCGAGCAGGCCGACCGATAACCGGATCAAAGTGCCCTTCATCCAGAAGTTGTGGGCTGGCTGTCGGGATAGATAAGCAGCATCCCTTCATCACCTGCAAGGGGCTGGTGGTGCATCAACCCGCAATACCAATCCTCCGGGGTTGACGCTGTCTCGACAGTGAGATCATGTTCACCGATGCGCAGGGTATAGGTGAATACAGTCGTGCTCATGGACAATACCGCGAACACAAGAAGCCTGCTCACCCTGAACTCCATCAGACACAGAACATTCGCGGAGATAGAAAACCCGACCCGAAGGCCGGGTTCATCATCATGTCGTTATTGATTTCTCAGGCCGGTGATCCTTCAGCACATTCAGTCGTCAGTTCAAGCCGCAGACGCCGCCCGGGCAGCAGCTTCCGGTGGTGCAGGCGGGTACCGAGCCGCTGCCAAGGTTGTTGCTGGAGATGACGTTACCACCCGTCGCAAGTCGGTGAACCGGGCTGTCGGCCGGAGTGTCGCCGGGTTCCACGCCGGCGCGCTCGCACAGCTCCCCCCATGTCGGTATGGTGTCGCTCATGCGGTGGCTAACTTCAAGAACCTTGCCGTTGGCGTCACAACGATAGTCGTAAGTGGGCATCAGAATCCTCTCTGTATATCGATAAACGCTGATACTTCATATTATATTCGGCGGATTCGCAGAGGCAAGCAGCGCGATTTGAATGCAGAATGGGAAATGGGTGCATCGCTTCGCAACGCCTTCTTCGATGCCGGCAGTGACCCGGACCGTCCCGCCACAGGCTCAGCAGATCACGAGGTCTAAGTTCGAGGTTTGCGTATAGTTCCTCCCGATACAGCGTTCGAACTTGTGCTGTCGGTAATGAGGGCATTCAGCCAAATCACCGCTTTCTTTTCCAACTGAGTTGGTCTCGATCGCAAGTTGCGAATTGCGCGCATCCCAGTTAACAGTCGTCCGTGCTTCAAAGCTGGTGCTTTTTCCGGTTGGTTCAGAAGGACTGCTCATGCACCGCATTTGGGAGATTGTGCCTTTCCAGTGAGCACCGGTCTTACTGAAAAGATTTATTATCGATGAGCTTTGCGCCCTGGTTAGCGTAGTGGGTGTAATAGGCGTAAATAATTCTGCGGATGGTCCTTGCACTACATCGGATAGCGAACTAAACATGCTGGAATATCAAAACTACTTGCAGGAACGTCTACCCCTTCTGATGGCATGTCCATCAGCTCCGGCGGGGTCGCCTCCTCAGAAGCTTTCTCATATTGCTCGATTTTCTCTCGCAGGTGTTGTCTCGCCTGCTCAACCTCCTTCTGGGTGGGACTTTCGGGTAACGCAATGGACTGCGCATCACTACCTGCCGGTGGTTGATCGCCATAGTGAACTCTTCCAGACTCATCCATCCATTTATATACCGCCGCCACTGCTCCCCCCCCCCAAACAGGAGTAACAACAACGCTGTCAGATTACCCTTGTTCATGTTTACGTTGCCTGCATCTTCATTTCAGCGATGTCATACTAATGCTGATCATGGCAAGTATCCCTGGTGCCCGGGTTTATCACCCGGTAAAATTGCTGCACAGGGAACAAATGCCCAACCATCCTCATAGTAATCATAGCGTTATGCTGTTGAGGCCGGAGGATTGGAACCCCTTGGTGTATCCCAGCGGCGGGTGCATGGAAGGCGCGTTCCCGGGGCGTACCAGACCTATCCTGACTGAGAATTCCCAAAGAGTGCGGGACTCATAAACGGGGATAACCGGCCAGAACACCGGCTGTTATGGGTGCCCCTATTACCTGCCTCCACGTTATAATCAGGGATCCTATTTTCAGGTGATGATGAGACAACTCGCGAGCAAATATTGTGGACCAGAATATTAGAAATAAGCTGAATGAGATCCGTCAGCAGCAGCTTGAGTCGAATACAAACCTTCAATCCAACAAACCATCCACAACTGCAAGCGACAAGTCATGGATAATCGCCGTACTCGCTGGCGTAGCCGTCGGATTCATAACTGCCTGGTTAATGAACTCCTTTACTGTCAACAGAAGACGTCAATCTGATTTCGCAGAATTCACCTATACACAAAAGCCAAATCAGAGAGGCGAATGAAGCAATCGAACAGCTGAATGATCGTGTTGAATTGCTCACCAAATCCATCTCCAGCCTTGGAGCTGAACTCACTCAGGTAATGGCGTTAGTCGAAGCCAATAATAAAATTGAGAAAACTACTTTTACAGATCAAGACACACCTGAACCTGCAGACGAAAAGCCAGTAACTTCGATGGCAGACTCACAGGCCTCAGGAGTAACTGATAGTGCTGCAAAAAGCGACAACACATTTATTCCGACCCATGTTGTAAAGACCAGATTAAATCTGAGGACATCCATATCACTGGATGATGCACCTATCGGTGTGCTGAGTACCGGCACGAAGGTTAGTTATATTGACGAGGCAAATGGTTGGTACTACGTAGATACCGAACGGCTCGGAAAAGGCTGGTGTGCTTCCCAGTATTTGTCACCCTTGTCATCTCCTTAGACATTTCCCAGAGTAGGCAGCCTCAAGGGTTGAGTAAAATCTCGTGCGTGCGAGGTCGTAGATTCGCGCCCTGACAGGCCCACCATTTCTCATAGAAACATAGCGTTATGACGTTTTGGCCTGGGGATCGGGGTCCCTTGGTGTCAGACATCGCTGTTCGAATGGAAGGCCCATTCCAGGGGGCATCCAGCGAGGGTCGGCAATGCTCGGGTGCCCGAATGGTAGATCCTGTTTTTACCCTGCCGGAGAAACACACGAACGTGTTTCTCATCCCCTGAGAAACGCTGCGTCATCGTCCGTTGAATACTGCCTTGAGCATGAAATGGGTAGGAATGAATACGAGTAACGGATACGCGAGCATCAGCAGCACCATGTATATCGAGCCTGACACCCATGTTTGAGGTGGATTCCCTACACCAAATACCCAGTTGAGGTTCCTTTCCGGATCGGTCGCCAGATAGCAGACCGGAAGCAGAACCCAGACCAACAGTGTCTGCGCATATACGGCCCGCGTGTCGTAACCCAGCCGGCAGGTAATCCAGAGCAACAGCAGAGGAAGGATAACGTGAAACAGTGAAAAGAATTTGAATAATGGCGTGTAATCAGATTCAAACATGTAACCCGTGGCATTGAGGCCGATTACATCGAAACCTGCAATCAACCGGAGAAAGAAGTCCAGATTCCAGGCGAACTCCGGCAGCAACACGCCAACTGCCATCATGCTGCTCAGAAAACGGTTTTCCATCCAGAGTGCAGGCACCATAGCCAAGAGCGCGACATCTGATAACCAGAGAAAATTCGCAGGCCCCCGCTCCACCCAATAAACAGGCACAAGAACACAGACAAATATCGTATAGAGTATCTTTATCCATGCGGAAAGCATTCATCAATCTCCTGTTCCGGCAGAAAAAGGCCTCTGTGCTTGAGCAATTTCTGGAAGTTACTTACTCGTGTTCTATATTGTCCCGTCCGAATTCAGTCCGCAATCCATTTTAACCACATCCACTCCATTCATGATCCTTACAGTCAGCACATTCTCAGTGAGTTTCTCGACTCCTTCGTACTGCGTACCCGGCGGAAGGCGGTGGCTCTCAAAGCATTCGAGTCCCAGCATGGGATCGACATCAGGGACTGAGTTCCGTTGATCACACGAGGAAAGAAGTGCTATCAGGACAAGGAAAACGATCGAGTTCAGGATTCGCATGCTCAGTAACTCCCATTGGATTGGTGACGCAACATACACATGGCTGGGTTTATATTCGCGATTAAAAGTCCAAACCCAGGCCTATCACGAAGCGGTAGTCATCCTTTTTCGGCACAGTACCATCAGAGTCTCGCGTTGGGTTCTGTATATGGTCCCATATGAACGACGTGTCAAAATCCAGCCATGAAAGCAGTTCGGTTTCCAGTGTAGCAATGGCGTGATGAGTGTAACCGCCCGATTTCTGGTTGCCAATAATTGTGCTGTAACCAAGGATCAGGTCCATCTTGCTGTTCAGTTCGCGGTCATAGTTAGTACCAGCCCAGAGGGCGGGTGTCGATTCGCTCTCGTTCTCACCCGTTTCAACAGTTTCGAACCTTGTATACTTGAAACCAGGACCGCCCGCGACGCTCCACTCGGTTTTCGAGTTGTCGATCAGCTGATAACCGGCGCCTGCACCAACTGTAAGCTGATAGGAGATATTCTGGAAGGGGTCCCTGAAAACCTCGCCGAGTAGCGGTCGCCAGAAAAACTGCCGGGTCTTGAAAATATCATAGGTGCTCCGAAGCCGGTGGTTATCATCGGTCTTGACGTGTTCCGATTTGCTGTAAAAACCCAGGTAGTCCGTCAGGAAGCGAGAGCCTGCCGTGCGTCGCTTTGTATTCAGTGCCAGGTTCAGATCCTGCCTGTCACTGTTACCCTGACTGATATTCAGGCCCAGCATGAACTTCACCGACCAGTAATTGCTTTCCTTCGGCTCGCCATATGCGATGGAGATGACGTCTGCACGGTTGAATTCCTGTGACTCCTCAGCTGTCACGACCATCACCTGGTCACCGTTTACCTGAAGATTGCCAACAACATGGTCCCGTCCTTCTATGTTTACAGCGTGCGTGGCATGTCCACGTACCTGTTTAATGTCGGCCCAGTCAATCGTCAGCAGGTCGAGTTCCTCGCTGTCGAATTCGACCTTGTCATCATAGAGCGCCTTGAATTCACCCTTGAGCCACTCACCTGAATTCAGCTGAATCCAGTCGAAGTCATCAGGTGGCGGTGGTGGTGGTGTCCATGCCACCTTTTCCTCATCCGTAACAGGGTCTGCGATAGGTGAATTTTCTGCCATGGCCGCCGGTTTGATGCCCATCACCAGGCCAAGCAGCAGTATGCAGTACACAGTTTTCACGGTGTGTAGCATTTTCATGCTGTTTTCCTCCCCCTGGTATGAGTTTGATTCTTTTCTGGATGGAGTCCGTATTGAGCGAAGCTCGCTGTCCATGCCATTGAGAACTACCACCTGTCGGTTCCAGAAGAATGAAGCGGAATAATAATGATCCGGTAATAAAAAACCTAGTGTCGGTATACTCCTGACCCGTGTGCTCGACAGGGATTGCGTTTCCTTGCGAGTTCCCCTTTCAGTCGCAACGTCTTTTATCTGGCCAATGACAGTTTTCCCATCTTGGCGGGGTCAATCCAGAGATATTTGGACGTGCCTCATTTTGGGGGTCAATATTGTCCAGGATGTCGTGAGAGTCCAAGATGGGTGGGCGATAAATGAATGATAGATTACAACATGGACTTGCAGTTCGATGCTCGCTCGTGAAGGGCAGGAGTTAACCGACAGCCACCTAACAGCGACTATGCTTTTGGGTATTTTCTGTCCGAGCAGGAAGGTCTTAATCGGCCTGTAGTCGGATATTCAGCCTCAGACCACATCAGCTGCCATCCAGCCAAAATAGCTACACGGGCAGTCCCATATGAACGATCTGTTTCGGCCTGTTGTTAATTGACACAATAGGCCCTGTCGGTACTATTACGAATAGCCTGGATTACGCCTATTACACTGCCAGGTGACACATAGAGAATATCGGTGAATACAATTAACCCGAAGAAATTGCTCAACAGCAAATGGACAGCCGTTAAACCGACAAGGAAGGAAAAGCATTTCTTGGTGACGGAAGTCGAATTTGACGAAGAAGGCATCGTTATTTATTGCATGATAGAGGCCGTTATATCTAAACGCTCAACTCCAATAGAGTGGCAGAATCTAAAAGATACGAGTCAATGGGTTCATGGCTGGAAATAATACAGATTACTGTATAACCGAACCATACAAGTCACTCAAGCAAGGACGCGCTAAATAGCGACTCCTTCCACACCCATATACTTTCCGGAAACGGGTATGCAACACCATATATTTCAATAACTGAGTCTTAAGCATGACTTAAGAAACCATTGTTACAGTCTCGCGACAGTGCCTGCTATCAAATGGGATATTTCACAGTTTTTGTCTAACCACGCCAGCAAACGCAGAGTAGCAGTGGTTTTCACGTTAACTAACTGACTCATAACTATGTTTGCATCGGATGCCTTGCTGCACATGCCTGGTACTGATTGGCCCGCTGTATTAATCCAGCAAACTCATCCACTTCTTCTCGACTGGAGACCGCAATGAAAGCAACAAGTAACCTTGTAACTCATACGTTCAGGAACATCCTTATAGCAGGTCTGGCTGGCATTTCCATGCTCACCTGGGTTCCAGATGCCCTGGCAGCAGGGTATGACGTGCAGGAAGTCAGAGCGCCGGGTCCGGCGGTGCGCATGAGCAGTGCCGGCTATCTGACCGGTACCTACCAGGTAAAATGTACCCGGATCGGCCACAAACCCTCGCGAAGGATTTGCTACTACGCGCCATGGATTTACGATGGCCAGAACATCACCAAGGTCCAGTGGCCGGTCGACTGGAATTATGTTTACTCGCTTGGCATTAACGACTCGTTCGAACTGGTGGGACGCGAGTACCGCGGATCATTGTCTGCGGGCGGCTGGCTCTACTCCGGGAACATGGTGACCTATAGTGGATCACTTCCAGACGGGGGCGGCAGCTTGCTCGCTGCCATCAACAATCCCGGCGTGGCGGTCGGCACGGCGCAAACATCCGCGAGGATCAGCCGGGCCGCCACATTCCAATACAGCGGCGGTTCCTACATCCTCAAAGAAGTTCCAGCTTTCGCATCTACCCTCCTCCCGACGACGGGTGTCGATATCAATGATAATGGTGACGTCACAGGTTCGTATACCGACGTGGACGGTTCGCAACACGCCTACGCCTACACTAACGGATCTACCAAGGCAATCCCTGACCTGCCTGGCGGCAGCTACTGCCAGGCGGTGCGCATCAGCCAGGTGGTAAACAGCGCTCAACTGTGGGTAGCCGGCAATTGCGGGGACCGGGGATTTCGCTACCCAATCGGGGAGGCTGGGCCGATCGAACTGAACAACCTCGATGGCCAGAGTGGCGGCGTGACGGTACAGTCGGTGAATGGTTGGTCCGAAGCGGTCGGAACGGTTGCGGGCAAGGCTGTGATGTGGACCGCCAACAATCCGAATGCGATCGATCTGAATCAGTTCACCCCGAAGAACGTGACTCTCTCACGGGGCATCGACATCAACGACGACGGCACGATTCTCGCCAGCTATACCGACTCGTCCGGCAATGTATCAACCTATCTGCTGACACCGACACCCTAATGGTAGCACCCGATGCCGACTGGCAGGGAGGCCAGTCCATACAAGGGTGTGCCTCAGTGCAAGCACCATCTCCTGGAGTGGAATTCCGCTCCAAGGAGCTTTTTTGTTTGCTCGTGTGGCAACTATTGGCCGCGGTGAATCGGCTTGGTAAAAACCTGGCAACAACCCGGTGAAGACAGACCCGGGGATATGCACGCCACTCTCTGGCCCGGGGTGTCCCGCTCTCCAGCGTTCCGAGTACGGGCATGACGCCACCCCTCGGGGCCACACCACTCCACACGTGCCAAATGTATCAGTCGCTCGGTGGTCGGCTCGAAACCAAAATTGCAAAACTCAATGTGTTTCAATGTATCACGCCCTTTACGGAGCCATCGCATTTATACTATCCCCACCTAGTCAAAGATGTTAACCCGGGACCTTTCACCCACGATTCCGGTATAATTGTCCAGACTTCCGGCCTGATCCTTATTCAGTATCGTGCAGAAATACCAGCCGTACGAAATTGTTATCCCTGATCAGATCGATCAAGTTTGCAATTTGCAGGGAAGACCTTGTGAACTTCTACCAAGGAATCACCACAAGAGATAGTCTGGATCGTCAAATCTACAATCACCGTGAGATCTGAATATGTTTACGACAGTAAAAAGTTTTTTTCGGTTGTTCGTCGCCTCCCTGATACTTGTCGTCGCCAATGCGCAGGCTGATGTCCTGGAGGATATCCTGGAAAGGGGCACCATACGGGTAGGAGTGTCGCTGTTCGTGCCCTGGACAATCCAGGACGATGCTGATGGGCTCTCCGGTTTTGAGATTGATGTGGCGAACAAACTTGCCGAGGATATGGGAGTCAAGCCGGAATACAAGATCTATGTCTGGGAAGATATCATCCCCGCTGTCATGAAAGGGGAGATTGATATTATAGCCGGAGGGATGGCTATTACCCCGGAACGTGCGCTCAAGATCAACTTTTCTCAACCCTACGCCGATTCGGGCATCTCCCTGGCGACCAATACCGAGAAGACCCGTGACATCAAGCGACTGGAAGAACTGAATCGGGAAACCATCACCATAGCGGTGATTTCGAAGACAGCAGCCAACGAGCTGGCCCCACGCCTGTTCAACAAGAGCACCATCAAGATATTTGCTACCGCAAAAGAAGCGGAGCAGGCTGTTCTGAATGGCGAAGCCCACGCCTGGCTGGCCTCCATGCCCCAACCGGAATTCCTTGCGCTGCAACATCCTCAGAAGGTGGACTTGCCACTGGCAAAACCGGTCCTGCCCTACAAGGCGGGATTTGGCATCAAAAAAGGAGAGCAGGAGTGGCTAAATTTCCTCAACGCATGGGTGACTGCCCGGCAAGCGGACAAGTGGCTGTCCGCGACCCACAAACACTGGTTCCAATCCTTGAAGTGGCGTAAGGAATCAAAGCAATGATCCTGACGATGGGACCAGTACCCGCGACAGGCAACGGCAGCCGGTGGTTGGTCGGACTGTCGGTTATGTTGCTTTCATTCGTCGTTTTGGCTGAGAATGCCTCCCGGCTCGAAATTTCGCCTGCCTATGATGACGATCGGGTGACGGATGAGATCTACAACAGTGCCAATGGATGGCGAAAACACCCGAAGTATGAGAGTGAATGGCGACCGGAAAGACAGACACAGGAAAGCCGAATCCAGTTTGGTTACGATTCAGCCTACGAAGAGATGAGAGCAAGGGGTAACGACTACACCCTGGATACAGGTTTGGGCCTTAAAGACCAGCCGCAGAACACACAGTTTAAAATTAGCTTCTAGCTTTTGTGAAAACCGCGGACAAGACGAAGATTATGCTGTATCACAACACACACTGTGTGTCAGCAAAAGCTATGCTACCAAATGAGCCGCTCTCTTTGTGAATGTCATTTCTGTAATGATGGCAAGCCTTCCCACAAGTTTGTCAGTTCCTCGCTGTATGCCTATCGTTGCACAAGCAGGCTGCTTAGCGGAACAGTTGCAATACCGGTGAAGACGAACTTCAGTGCCTTTCTTCTGTGAAGGTCAAATCTGTGCCTGGACATAATGCACGACCTCTTAAAGTCTGTAGTTAGTGTTGCTGCGAGAATCGATTTCAATGAGCGCAGGTGATTGATCCCATACCTCTGTCAGCCAGCTTCGCAGAAGTTTCTCTTCGCGCAGTTCCTGCAACCGTCGTCGGGCTATTGCCTGGCGGTAGCGGCAGGCTTTTCGTTTTGAAAGTCGATTCACACCGTTCAAGGCTCGAACATCTACCGTATTCATCTTTTCGCCTCCTGTATTCGCTGTTTTCACAGGACCTGCGTACTGCCCTGAGATCACCAAATGGACACAACAGGGCAGAACGGTTGTGTAATCAGTCACCTGAATATCCGGACACATAGACAAAGGCCTTACTCAGTATTCAACCGGTCTACTTGTTTGACGCTTCTGACATATTGCTGCTCACGCTTGTTCAGGCGGGAAAACTCCCACATGGTCTGCAGTAATCCAAACAGCAATAAGCTGAATACAGAGGTTGCCGTCAATAAAATGATGGATTCATTCATGATGTAGTCCTCTTGGCTGGAAGATCTGACTGAGTTCACCTGAGAGGCCTATCAGACCTCTCCGGTGCGACCCGGTCCGCTTTTTAGACGTGATTAACAACAAGCTTCTCTGAATATCGATGAGATGGCCACGAAGAAGCTTTCAGCCCTCATCGATACCGCTATCGACTGGGTTGTGAATGACTTCATGCAGCCTGCTTCCCGGGACTACGGATGACAGGATTTCAATATTCTCCTGCTCGGCTGCACGGATGGCTTCGTCGTAGTACTTCCCGGTTGCGCGAATCTGTAATTCATAGTTACTCATGTCGTTTCTCCTGATGTTGTTGAACTGGATATGAGCCTTGTATATCGCCCATGTACAAATACTATACACAAGTTGTGCAGTTTGTCTAGGACATTTTGTGATATTATTTAGACAGCAATGGCACGGGAAATTTAAATGACTGAAAAAAAAGGTTTTTATTCAATTGGCGTGGTCGAACGAGATACTGGTATCGGACGCGATACACTCCGTGTCTGGGAACGCCGTTACGGTTTCCCCAGACCCGTACGCGATGAAAAGGGCGAACGCAGCTACCCGGAACATCAGTTACGGCGCCTGCAACGAACCCGCCGCTTGCTGGACCGCGGGATGCGCCCTGGAAAGCTGCTGCCCCTGAGCGAGGATGCGCTTACAGAAATAGAAGCCAGTCTGCTGCCTGAAGGTTCAGAGCAACTGGGTAAAACAGTCAATGCGGTACTTGGCGCAATCCGTTCCGCCGATGCCGGTCAGGTCGAAGTCCTGTTGCGCAGGCAATACGAAAAGCGGGGCATGCGGAAGTTTGTTCTTGAGACGGTCATCCCGCTGCTGCAAGCGGTGGGCGAGCTCTGGATCAGTGGAAAGCTGCAGATATTCCAGGAGCATTTTCTGTCTGAACAACTGATTCGATTTCTGAATGCAGAAATCGCCAGTATGCAAAAAAGCGCGGGGAAACCATTGGTACTGCTGGCAACCCTGCCCGGGGAGCAGCACACGCTGGGATTATTGATGCTGGCAGCGATGCTTTCATCCAGCGGTGTTTCAGTTATAAATCTTGGTGGCGAGGTGCCCATGGACCAGATCGGCAGCGCGGTTAGGCAGTTTCATGCTGATGCAGTCGGGATCACATTCAGCGGTGCCTACCCATACCAGAGTATTCGTCCGCATTTACTCGAATTGCGTGAACTGTTGGCAGATGACGTCGCGATCTGGACAGGTGGCGAAGGTGTACGACGTCTGCGCAAGTTGCCAACCGGGATCACCAAGTTCATTTCGCTGGAAAAGTTACCAGTATTTACTGAGGCGCAGGACGCGTTGCCTCCTGTTGGCAAAGCAACCTGGACCAGGTAACACAAGACATTACCGGTCAACTGACTTCTATTGATCTGTTAGCAAAGTAGCATTGCTGTGTTCCTGCCCCTGGCAGGTAACGGATCAGTCTCCTGTTCAGGACAAAAAATAGGTGTCTGCAATCATTACTGGCTGTGAAGGGTAATTATTGCCGGAAGCTGGACGTCTAAGTTGCTGTAATTACTGCTGTAAGGTGAAAGCAAACCCTTTTGAGACATACCCCATTAACTTTCTGTATGTAAACAGAACATTTGACCGGCTTGTAATTACTGCCTGCTTCAAATGAAGGGATCGTCATCAAATCGGTCTCTGTATAAGGCTCGTTGTAGGTTATATTATTTACCAACATGCCTCGATAAACTGAATCTCTACGGGAAACGAGTACTCACCAAGTGCGGTCAACCCAAATTGATAACAACAATGCAGGCGACTTGAGATGAACAGGGCTCAGGGCCTGCCGAGCTACGTAACAAACCTCGCGGTCTTCACCATCGCTTATGTGGTTACCGGAATGGTCGGCCTGTTTATCCAGACCGGCCATCACGGAATCACACCCATTTGGCCCCCTTCAGGAATTGCCCTATTTGCATTCTACCGCTATGGCCCCCGCATGTGGCCGGTTGTTGGCCTGGGTATTGCCTTTCTGGCTTGGCATCAAGACATCCCGCCGCTCTCGGCAGCAATAGCCGGTGCAGGCAATATTAGTGAGGCCTGGCTGGGATGCTATCTAATCCGGAATTTTCATATCCACATTGGACAGCGCTTCAGGGATGCCTGGCGCTTTCTGTTACTACCGGCACTGCTGGCTCCTTTAAGCGCAGCAACCATCGGCACGCTCGGCCTGGCACTTGGAGGCGCCGTGCCATGGGGTGATGTGGATCTGATCTGGTTTATGTGGTGGCTGGGGGATGTTTGCGGCATCGTGTTGTTCTTTCCATTACTGTGTGCCTGGTGGCGCCGCCCCAAACGCTGGTCTACACAGCTGCGGCTAACCGAATGGCTGGGTGTTGTCTCCTTCTCCATGTTTATTGGCTGGTATACCTTCCACGGCATTCATGGTCAGAGTTTTCACGGGGCAACCCACCTGCAATTTCTTATCATGCCGTTTCTGCTCTGGGCCGCCATCCGCCTTGGCCTGCGCGGTACCACTATGGTTTCCCTGATCGCCTGCAGCTGGGTACTCTGGGGTGCTGCCGTTGGTAGCGGCCCGTTCGAGATGGATGATAGCTTTGCCATGGGCTTGATGGAGAGCAGTTTCATATTGGTCGTCACCCTTACCGGCCTGATTGTACAAGGCCTCTTCCGGGAGCATTCACTGGATATGGAAGATATCCGCAATGCACACGACAAACTGGAAGAGCGCGTCAGGGACCGCACGGCTGACCTGGAACACAGCAATGAGAGATTACATCAGGAAATCAAGAGAAAAAGAAATAACGGAGAGCGCCCTGAAGAAAAGTGAACAACAACTGTACAAGGCCAAGCAGACTGCCGAACTGGCCAACACATCAAAGTCACGATTTCTTGCCGCTGCCAGCCATGATTTGAGGCAACCTTTGCAGGCAATATCCTCGAACACCGATCTGCTGACAATAAGCAACACTGATACGGCACTTGCCAGACCCATCCAGCAACTGAGTGATGCAGCGCTGGCCATGCAAGAGTTACTTGAGGGATTGCTTGATGTCAGCAAGCTGGATACCGGTACCATGAAACCTGAAATGAGTACTTTTCCCTTAAGTCCACTGCTCGATCAACTGCGGGAACAGTATCAGTCCCATGCCACAGAGAAGGGGATAACGCTGAAACTCGTACCCACTACTGCAGTAGTACGCAGTGACCCGACCCTGCTACGGGTAATCCTTCAGAACCTGATCAGTAATGCCATCAAATATACCTACCAGGGGAAAGTAATCATTGGATGCAGGTATCGTGGTGACCGATTGCGTATTGAGGTGTGGGACAGCGGCATGGGCATTCCCGAGAATGCACGGGAGACCGTATTTGAAGAGTTTCATCAACTCGACAACCCGGCCCGTGACCGCAAGAGGGGGGCAGGCATCGGGCTTACCATCGTTAAACGAATGGCCACCCTCCTGAAGCACCCGCTCGACATGCACTCTGTTGTGGGCAGGGGCAGCAGTTTTACAATCGAGGTCCCCCTCATCGGCAGAGCACGTGAGGATACACATGCTGTACAGCCGGGAACCGCCAAGCCTGATAGTGAATCAGAAGCCAGCAGCATGCTTCTCATCGAGGACGATGAAATCGTCCTGCACGCCAGTCATGGCCTGCTGAAAACACTTGGCTACAAGGTCATCCCTGTCTCCGGCGCTGAAGCCGCCATGAAGTGGATAGCATCTGAATCGACGCCCCCTGAAATTATTATTTCCGATTATCGCCTGCCCGGCGACTGCACCGGTACTGAACTTGTTCAGCAGCTTCGCACCAGGGTTGGCAGCCTGATTCCGGCGATCATACTAACTGGAGACATGACGGCTTCCAACGATAACAACTACCTGCCCGATAACAGTTTGTTGTTGCTAAAACCGGTGCGTGTCGCGGAATTGGTTCAGGCTATCAACCAACTACTGGGAGACCCGGTTCCATCAGCACAGTGACGATTACGACGAGGAAAGCAAGACGAAGAAAGCTGCTTAAGGCTGGGGCGAATATTTTGGAGGAGTCTTATGTCTGGTTGCTGTGATTCAGCGTGTGCCACTGAATCTTCATCGAGAACACATGTGTGTCCTGTGAATGGACAAGAGTACAAGCCAGTCACCATGAGAACGATTATTCACCATATTAATTCACCGTGGGAATGGACAGAGAAACAACAAGGCTATTATTTCTGTGATGACCCGAATTGTGATGTTGTTTACTTTGGTGAAGACAACTCGGTAATCACAAAATCTGGCCTCAGAACTGTAGTAGGAATCAAAGACCACAAGCCTGAGGCTTTGACCTGTTATTGTTTCGGGGTATCTAATTTAGCAGCACAAGAACACCCTGTGATACGTGACTTCATAGTAAGCAGGATAAAGTCGGGGCTTTGCTCCTGTGATACCAGCAACCCGTCTGGGCGCTGCTGCCTTAAAGATTTCCCTGTCAAGGAGAAACCGAGTCCTTAAGTGAGTATCCTGAATATCCGAAGGTGGCCTTAGAGACATGTTTACTAATTGCCAGGCCCTCCTACATTTGCGAACGGGTGAGCTTGTATACTGCGAGTGAGAATAACCAGGAGTGACATAGTATGTTCATGATTGATTATAAGGAACTAAGCTGGTGGTACTGGGTGGTAACAGCGGGACTTCTTACAGCAGGCGTGGCAGGGAACCAAACTGGATTCATACTGGCGATGGGGCTTACCGTGTTACAACTAGTGCACTTTTCTCTGCGTGAAAGCAGCATCAAGGCCTTTCCAGTCCAGGTGCGTTTCTGGTACCTGATCCTTCTTATTGTCGCATTTCCGGAACCTCTACGCCTGATTTACTGGATACCTGCAATTGGGACGTGGGCTCAAGTGATATTTGGCTATTGCACCATGGCACGTTGCGTTTCCCTGTTACCGTGGAATCGCAGTGAGCGGTTTTCACCTGGATTATTGAAGCGAACATTTTTCTCTGCACCGGTACGAGGGAGCATACTGCAGGGACTTCCACCAGCATAGCCATGTGACAGTTACACACAAAGGCTTCACGTGCAGCGATCACAGAACTGAACTCTCACTCCTGGCCGGCAAGAGAAGCACTGATTACAAAACGGAAAGTCGGAAAGCGATCACCATCAGAACAATTTGGGCCGCCAATCGTGAAAGCGAGGAAGTAATAGCTCCGGGGATTCTTAAGCTTTCTGAAACCTGTGTCTGTAATCCGCCGAACAACAATATACGACATCCAGGACACTGAAACACCGGTAATTCGGTTCGGAGGAGGATCGGTTCGGTGCTAGTTCAGTGTGAGTTCCAGAGGAGCGCACCTCAAAAACATCAGCTTGCGACGGCTCTTCACCGTCGGCTGAAGCGGGACGAGTTCTTGGGTGCGCGTCGTCAGGTTATCGTTCAAAATCCTCCCTGCTTGTAATCTTCGAACGCCTGTTCGATTTCAGCCTTTGTATTCATCACAAACGGACCACCACGTACCACCGGCTCTCTTAATTGTTTACCTGCTACAACCAAGAAACGAGCATCTTCTTGGCCAGCCTGCAACTTTATTACATCGCCAAGAGTCAGTACGCACAAATCATCACGTGCCAGCCAGACCGCTCTTATCGTCCTCATTTTCAACACTCACTGAACCATGGATGACATAGATAAAAGCATTATGTGATTCTGGTAGTTCTTCGAAATAAAACTGACCAGATGGAACACGGACATCCATGTAAAGAGGGTCAGTCAAAGGCTGCACCACTGGTCCTTTTGTACCTTTTGACGTCACGCCGGCAATGACCCTGACCTCAATACCACCTTCCCGCGATTCCAGGGGAATTTGTTCAGCCGGATACTCCTGATAAGCTGCATTATCCATCTTGTGTTTGGCTGGCAGATTTATCCAGAGCTGAAATCCTTCAAGCATTCCATTCTCTTGCTCTGGCATTTCTGAGTGAACAATGCCTTTACCTGCAGTCATCCATTGGATGCCACCAGGCTCTATAACACCCTCATGACCTGCATTGTCCTTGTGACGCATACGTCCAGCGAGCAGGTATGTGACCGTTTCGAAACCACGATGAGGATGTGACGGAAAGCCTGCAATATAATCTTCGGGTTTGTTCGACCTGAAAGCATCCAGAAGCAGAAATGGGTCAAGCATGGGCAATACCGGTTGCCCGATAACCCGCGTAAGTTCAACACCCGCCCCGTCAGTGGCCGGCATCCCTTTTATGATGCGAGTAACCCTACGCAGGTCGAATGTATCTCTTCGATCTGGACTATTCATGTCAATTCCCCCACTAATCAGGCAACAGCAGTTGTTCCTCAACGGCAACCATTGTTCCAACACATCAAGTGCAGTGCTTTCACTGGCTGAACCATTGGCATTGGTTCTTTCCGCATAGATAAGCCGCACACCAGCTGATCGGATACTGCCAGGACATCTTGCTGCTCCAGGGTACGTTTGGCAGGGCTCGTTAGGCTAGCCTGCACCCAACTTTCACTGAGAAATCTAATGCCACCTGACAGATCCCGGACCAACAGATTGGCACCCTCATTCGCCAGAGATAAGCGCCTAATCAGCTCATCACCCAGTCGTCGGGTAACCGAATGACTGTGCGACGAACTACTATCGATTCGTAAAATCGTTTTTACCTGATTTTCATTCATGGATATATTCTCAGCGGCTCGCTTTCTTTCTGGCATCAATCGACCAGATATGTGTTTTACCGGCAACCAGAAACAGGAGCCCACCGGCCATTGCCAGATTCTTCATGAAAAGAATGGACTGCATTTGATCAGCAAAATTGGCATGAAATATCACGGCGCTGACCACACAGAAACCAGCCAGAAGAAATGCGGCAATGCGGGACTGCCAGCCTAATAAAATGGCCAGGCCACCGCCCACCTCCAGCAGGATCACCAAGGGTAGCAATACGCCCGGAACGCCCATGCTCTCCATGTATCCCTGTGTTCCAGTATAACCGCTGATCTTGTTGATACCGGCCATGATGAAAATAGCTGCCATCAACACGCGGCCAGTCAGCTGAATGCCGGCATTTAGCAATGGGTTGATTCATGATCGACTCCTCATTGATTCATTCGGGTACACCGACTTAAGATGCAAGTGAAAGAATAATTGTTACAGTTACGCTAATAAATACGGATTTACGGAACATTACTGTTCTATAATTTGCAACAGTATGGACAGAGTTCGCAGATATTCAAGCATATACAGCAGTCGTAGAAACCGGGACTTTCAGTGCCGCTGGCGAGCGGCTCGGCATTGCGAAATCGGTCGTCAGTCGACGTATAAGCCAACTGGAAAGATCGCCTTGGTAGCCGATTGCTGCATCGCACCACCCGGCGGTTGGCGCTGACGGATACCGGCAAGAACTTTTACCAGCGTGCAGTGCAAATTCTTGCCGATCTTGATGACGCAGAGCAAAGCGTTGCTGAAGAGACAATAGAATTACGAGGCTCAATCAAGCTGGCTGCCCCGCTGACCTTTGGTCTAATGCACCTGTCGGATGCTATTACCGACTTTCTCAGTGAACATCCCGCCATTGAATTAAACCTCGACCTGAATGATCGCAACATTAACCTCGTAGAGGAAGGCTTTGACATGTCGGTCAGGATCGGGGATCTGCAGGATTCCTCCCTTGTGGCCAAACGCTTAGGGACTGCGCGTAACATAACGTGCGCCAGCCGAGCCTATCTGGAACGTCAGGGTGAACCTGATAGCCCGGTCAGCTGCATCAGCATATTGGCCTGCAATACAGCAATATCAGCTACAAGCTGCAATGGTGCTACAGACGCCAGAAGGTAAGACGATCCATGCGCAACCACAGATCCGTATACGTGCCAACAATGGTGAGGCACTGGCGCAGCCGCGATTGCCGGCTTGGGCATTACGACAGGCCCCACCTTTATTCTTGGCAGGCACATAAAAGATGGCGGTCTGGTTACAATTCTGAATGAATACCAACGACCTTCAGTCGGCATCCATGCTGTTTACCCCCCGGGACGGCTAATACCCAAGCGTATACAGATCTTCTCGGATTTCCTTGCGGGGCGGTTTGGTGACCTCCCCTACTGGGATGATGGTTTGAGGATATCTTGAAACAGCCTGGTCCCTCCGAGTCCTGGCAGGCCCACCACCTCCCATCAATTTCATGGCGTTATGGCATTGAGGCCGGGGGATTATTTTGCGCGACCCAGGCACAGAATGGAGCCAGTGCAGATGCCCGGTCGGGCCGACTCAACCGAGCTCATCACGTCTAGCCGCCATTGCGGCACTTATATTCGCTGGATTTCCTAATGCATGTTTTCAGGCAAGGCCCATCCCTTCAGCAACACGCCTCTCGCGTCCCCCGCGCCCGCCCATGTCGACTGACTTGCGTCACCTTATAGCGACAAAAGCATCCTTGTCCAATCAGCTAGATAACGTCTGTTATTGATTAGCCGTCGGGACATGGCGACAGAATAAACGGTCACGATTCCGTTAGCGTTCGGCTCAAATTCCTCTACCGTCAAATACTGCAGTATTTTTCACGCCTTGCGCAGAATGGCACAGGTATTGCTTTTTTAAATCCTGTGACCAGGACGACGGTGAGTAATGGATACAATTGAAACAATTGAAATAGTTGTGCATATTTCCGAGAAATTAAAAAACAGGCAACGCAAAAATATGGTAGACGCACTGGAAAGAGCGGATGGCATTGTTTCTGCCGAATTCTGTCCTTTGCGCCACCATCTAATGCTGGTGAGATACGACACACATCTGTTTTCCTCAGTGGGCCTGCTCGCCAAAGTCAAATCACAAAATGTAAAGGCCAGGTTGATGGCCCGGTATAATTGGTGACCGTCACAAACCCCATGGACTGCCCCTGGGACTACCTGGACCTGGCGTCCAATCAGGATAACAACCTGGCCCACTCAGTATGGTGGCTTTATAGCCAAGCTCTACACGGTGGCCATAACCAGCCCCCCATTTATTCGTCAGCTTCTCAGTAACAGGAGTTTATTTTACGGAGGAACCAACAATGAAGGAATCACGCCAGTTGGGCGCCGTGTGTGTCTATGACTTTGGATTGGCTGCGTCAAGCCTGTCGGGACATGACCGATCACAATTTGTACAGACATGTGACGGTCTCCGTGTTCAACGATACCAATGGGATATTTATTCCATTCCTACCCTGCGGCTATTCCCGAAACTTCTGGTTACCCTTTTTTTAGAAAACCCGAATGACGCAAACAGATCGTCTCACATCGTTTAGTGGATTTTTATCCAGAATCGATCACTCGGTCTCAGTTCGACAGAGTCGAGAGGTGACGCGGTGGATTCAGGACTTCATGGGTTAAATAAATGAGACTGTACATCTCAATAATACATTTACTTGTCTTGATGGTGTTTGCAACTCCTGCATCGTCCGGTCAGTCGCCACAGGAACTTGTGCGTGATACTTCCACGCAGATGCTTGCTACACTCAGGGAGGAGAAGACTTCTATCAGCAAGAACCCTGCCCGGTTGCATGAAATGATTGCTGAAAATGTGATACCGCATTTTGATCTTGAACGCATGGCAAAATGGACACTGGGGAAATACTGGCGTAACGCCAACCTGCAGCAACGCGAAGAATTCGTACATGAGTTTCGTACTTTACTGGTACGAAGCTACGGTAGAGCTCTTGTCGATTATGCTGACGCAGAGATCGTCTACCTGCCCTTTAGGATGAAAGATGATGAAACCCAGGTGAAAGTGCATACGGAATTATCCCGGCCTCATGATAATTCCGTAAAAATTACCTATAACCTGCACAGCACTACAAACGGCTGGAAGGTATACGACGTTGCGATTGAAGGCGTCAGTCTGGTTACAAATTATAGAAGCTCATTCATGAGTAAAGTCAGGCAGGATGGGCTGGACCAACTAATATACTCGCTTGCGGCCAACAACAAAAAGGCAGGAAGGACTTGAAATAACGCATATCAATTGGTGAGGAAATCACCCCCCAAAGACAGTTCGGCTGAGGTCGGTTTCGGCTGACAAGAAATGGGGCTGACAGAAAAACAGTTACCATCCTCCAGCACCCGGAATCAATGTCTTGGACTTCGTGTTCCTGATAATCCCTTGGTCGCAGGTTCAAGTCCTACCCGGCCCACCTCTTCCCAAAAATTCATAGCGTGATGGCATAGCGACCAAAGGGATTTTATGCGCAACCAACAGACCGCATAAATTGCAAATTCCGAGGGCCATCCAACTCGGGGCAATACGCCACATAAACAGCCCTATTCGGCTACAGCAGGTTAACACCGGCAAGCGGTGACGCTTATGTACCGCCACACCATAAGTCGACAAATTAATCGAATGAGCATTTTCAACTAATTGCCGGAAGCGATTCTATCCATCAAGTGCTTACCAGCCTGACGGGACCTGCAGGAGCTCGATTTGACCTAACCGACGGATTTGACGGAAAAACGGCGTTAAAGCAGTTTGGATTTCCCGGCAGAACAGGGAGAACCTGGCCGGATGTCACACGAAATACGGAGCCATCAGATATATACTAACCATAGATTCAGGGTAATCTGTTTTCATTCCAGCTGTTTGCCATGATCTTGCTGGCCTGTCGAGTACCTGAGTCTTATCAAAGCACCCGTTATGAGGGCTAATTTTCATTGTCCATACTTGCGTCATCCACGTCTGGGAGATTTTTGGTGAAACGTTCAAAAGATAATAACGTCGGTGCCGTTAGTGGCGGGGTAACGCTCACTGTGCGCTACGACAGGGATTATGGCAATGGTGAATGACCTGGAACAACCTCCTACCGCCAATCATGAAGAGTCGACAGTACGTCATGCTGACCTGTCGCTGATTCAGGCACTGCGCGCAGAACTGGAGCGCTCCACCGCAGCACAGGCGGACGCCGTGGATGAAGTACGTAGCCAGGCAGCACAGGAAATTCATATCCTTAAGGAGACCATCCTGTCACTGCGCTACAAACTGGAGGACGCTGCCGCCGCATCCTCCTCCCAGATCGAGCAAGCTCGTGCCGAGACCGCTGCCTGCCAGCGTGAGATGCGTGATTCGTTAAGTGCCCTGCGTGACACATTGCAGACTGAGAGAATCACTGCGGCAAACCGCCTGGAGGCTGAACGGACAACCTTTGACTTGGAACGAAGGTCGCTGCAAAAGACCATCATCGCCATGCGCAAAAAGTTGCCCGGAAAAACGGATTGAGCGCCATGAAACATGTGAAAAAGCAGGGTAAGCCGGGCGAGAGTAACGATGGAATACGTGCAAGCTCCGGTACAGCGGGCAAGACAGCAAACAAGGCGAAAGGCGGCGCTAAACAGGTGGGTTACAAGCCGACGGCTGGTGAACATGATCCCGGCATTACGCCCCGGGTTCATGGTGTGGCGCAGGCGTTATCTCATCTTGCCAGCTTTGACGACATCCTGAAGTACCTGATTGATCTGGCTTGCCAACTCACTCAAGCGGAGCGTGGAAGCCTTTTCCTTCATGACCCGTCCACTCGCCAGCTCTACACCCGTGTCGCCCTTGGCAACCTGCATCGGGATATCCGTATTGACGAAAGCTCCGGTGTCGCCGGCCATGTGTTCACCACGGCTGAGGCCTTGATAGTAAATAATCCGTATGAGGATCAGCACTTCGACCGTCAGGTCGACCAGCAGACCGGGTTCATCACCACCTGCATTGCCTGTGTGCCCATCATCGCCATGGGCGACAACGTGATTGGCGTTCTTGAGGTACTCAACCAGCAGGATGGCCGCTTTAGCGAACCTGAGATCGAAACCCTTACAGAGATCACCGCTCAGTGTTCCGCCACGCTACACGCCTTTAGTCTTATCGAGCGTATAGAGGCCGCAAAACAGCGAGAGATTGAGTTTATGAACCTGGTCTCGAGTCTAACCACCGAGCTGGACCTTGGCAGACTGCTCAACCAAGTAGTCGAGGCAGCGACTGAGATGCTGCACGCCGAACGCGCCACTATATTCCTGAATGACGAGCGTACCAACGAGCTATTCTCGCTGGTTGGAGCTGGACTTGAATCCCAGGAGATCCGTTTCCCAAACCATATCGGCATTGCCGGTACCGTGTTCCAGGATGGTAACAGCGTCAACATCCCGCATGCCTATGCCGACTTGCGGTTCAACCCGGACTTTGACAAGAAGACTGGCTTCTTTACCCGCTCTATCCTTTGTGTGCCAATTGTTAATAAGGACGGCCGACGGATTGGGGTAACCCAGGCTCTCAACAAGATTGGTGCTGCATTTACGCCCGAGGATGAGAGCCGCATCCAGGCCTTTACCGGGCAAATCTCAGTAGGCCTGGAGAACGCCAAACTGTTTGGCGAAATCCGGATGATGAAAAACTATACCGATTCGATGCTGCAAAGCATGTCTAACGGTGTGATCACTGTAGACAACATGGGCACTGTGAAGAGCCTGAACGGGGCTGCGGAGCGCATCTTATCGGTCGAGGTAAAGGGCGTGATCGGCAAGCCGGCGGAGGAACTCCTGGGTGAGGATAACGACTGGCTGATCAAACTTATAGACAAGGTCTGTAACGAGCACTCAATCGAAACCCTGCCCGATGCGACACTAGTTACGCCCAAGGGGCAGATTTCTGCCAATCTTTCGTTACAGCCAATGGTTTCCGGAGAGGGTGACAGTACCGGTGCACTGATCGTGGTAGAAGACATCTCCAATGAGAAGCGTGTGCGCGCCACCATGTCACGTTATATGGACCCTGCGCTTGCTGCCAGACTGCTGGATGATCCGCATGGCCAGGCGTTGCTTGGCGGACAGTCATCCGAGGCTACGATCCTGTTCTCGGACATCCGCAGTTTTACCACGCTGACTGAATCACTTGGCGCACAAGGAACAGTAGCGCTTCTCAATGACTACTTCGAAATCATGGTCGGTTGCATCACGGATAACAACGGCATGCTCGACAAGTTCATTGGTGATGCAATCATGGCAGGATTTGGTGTGCCACTTCCGCGCGACGATGCGGTCGATGCTGCTGTACAGGCAGCGATTGCCATGATTACCAGCTTGCGCGCATGGAATCGCAAGCGTGTGGCAGAAAATCTAATGGAGGTGCATATGGGTGTTGGCGTCAATACTGACTCTGTCGTCACCGGAAATATAGGCAGCTCCAAGCGCATGGACTTTACCATGATCGGCGATGGCGTGAACCTGGCTTCCCGCCTGGAAGGTGCATGCAAGATGTATGGCACGCAGATTATAATCTCGGAGTTCACCAAGCAGAGACTCAAGGGTATCTATGCACTTCGCGAACTAGATCGCATCGTGGTCAAGGGCAAGACCAAGCCTGTTTCGATCTATGAGGTCCTGGACTTCCATGACGATGAGTCCTTTCCAAACCGTATGTCCGTCGTTGACCACTTCGCAGCAGGCTTGAAGCTCTACCGCGAAACCCACTTCGCTCGAGCCTCTCGTGAATTCAAGAATGCGCTTGTTGCCAACGACAAGGACAAGCCGTCGGCGCTCTATATCGAACGTTGCCGTGCCTTCATGGAGACCCCGCCGCCCGAGGACTGGACTGGCGAGTGGATCATGACCGATAAGTAGTTATGTGCTCCAACGCAGGTCGCGTGACCTGCGTTACCCCACCCACCACCGCCCAAAGTTGGGCCATTTCCAGGTAATAGAAAAAGATCCTTTCTTGTTGCATTTTCTGTTACTCATTTCGCAGCTCCCCACAACGTCTCGTCCGGATTCAGCCAGCAACACAGCGTCACCACATCCGTACAGGCACTACATCATGCTAGAATTGCCCTATCCTGTTTCAACTCAAATACAGGCACTTGCGATATTTCTAAATATGGCTGACAAGCTACATCAGTTCCAGATGGCCTTTGTGGCAGAGCAGGACCGCATGCTGCTGCGGATCAGCACTCGGGACAAGGCGGAGTTACGGCTGTGGATGACCCGGCGTGTGGTTAGGTTGTTATGGGGTGCCTTGCTCAAGATGTTCGAAGCCGGGCCTGAAAAAAACACACCGATTGTGGCCAACAAGCGTGAAGCGATTCTGCAATTTGCGCACCAGTCTGCGGTGGAACAGGCAGACTTCAAAACACCCTTTCAAGAAGCTGCTGACAGTTATCCCCTGGGTGCAGAAGGTGTGTTGGTCGCAAGTATGCAGATTAGCAGGAGAGCGAAAGGTGCGTATACCCTGAAGCTAAGCCCGAAGCAGGGAAAAGGCATTGCCATCAATCTCGATGATACGCTGATGCATTCTTTCATGGAGATGTTGATCGACTCCAGCAAGCGTGCGGAGTGGGATCTCGAACTCAGGCTGCCGGTGTCGGGGCCCACCACCTCCACCGATGTAACACTCCCTGACAAGCTCATGCGTCACTGACATAAAGTGCACTATAGGCAGTGCTTTTCATGCTTTACCCTTAATACGCCAATTGTAGCGCTCAAGTATTTCCGTAGACGTGAGTGCTAACTTCTGATTTGATACGTGCTGCCCCGGAATGAATCAAAAAAGCAACAGGCCATCTGCTACTATTTTCACTTACAGGGGATGGGCGTGAGAATATGAATACAGTTACGTCAATGGCTGTTTCCTGCACTGACCTTATTGCTGATGCTTGATGCACTGGTTCATTTGTATCCCGGCGCATTATCAGAAACTATCGAGCTGACAAAGCAGGCCATGATGCTGATTACCGGGTAGTAATCCAGGTTCTGCCGCGCTGGTGAAACGCCGACACTGTTTACCGAAGGCAACCAGCGACGGGGGGCAGCACCGGGCAATGCGCTGAACAAACTGCAACCTGGTTACTTCGGTGCGAGATCAGCAATTTCATCGTCATCACAATGGGATGAACAGCAAGCTGACCCGCAGCTGATCGGCAAGCGCGAGCGCCTGCATGCTATACGGCGTCACGACTACCGCATC
Organism: uncultured Gammaproteobacteria bacterium; assembly: GCA_963701505.1. Classification (GTDB taxonomy): domain Bacteria; phylum Pseudomonadota; class Gammaproteobacteria; order UBA9214; family UBA9214; genus UBA9214. The sequence continues at coordinate 344,185 of CAVOZZ010000008.1, read as the reverse complement.
AAGCGTGATTCGCGTCGCCGTTGCTCAACCCGGCAGACCAGCGTGCGCATCTCGCACTTTGCGGCTTTAGCGGTGTGAAGCGTTCAGGGTGGCGGACAAGAAGATCCAGGGCAAGCTCTGCATCCGTCGGGTCATCCTTGGCGCGACTGAGTGTAAATTCTTCGTCACCGTTGCTGGATTAGCCGGGAAAATCACAAAGAAATCATACTTCTGTAGTGCTAGAGGCGAAAAACCCCACTCTCTCTGTCACCGTAAGCCCGTTTTTTACTTTGTAGCAGACCATTCCGCATGCGAAACATGCGTACTCATTATGCATGCTGGATCCAGGAGGTGAGTAGTCGCACCGCGAGATCGCAGTGGATACCGTCCTTGAAATATAAAAGCCGACAAAAGCTGGAATTATTGTTGCATTTCTTGACAAATACGGTTGCTCTGGGATAATCACCGGAATTCAGTTGACCTCAACAAGGGTTTTTCTATTGAATCAGGGGTTTTCTACACGCCAGGTCTGCAGTATCACCGGACTGAGCGCGCGACAGCTGGGATACTGGCGCAAGACCGGTCTCCTCTCCCCGGCGATGCAGACACGTGGCGGCCATGCTCGTTACAGCTTTATCGACCTCGTTTCATTGAAAACTGCAAGCCGGTTAATTGATGCGGGGGTTTCCCTGCAACGCATCCGGAAATGCTTGCAGTCATTAAGTCGATTTCTCCCCAATACCGACACCCCGCTTCAGGAACTTTCACTGGTGGCCACCGGTGATGTAGTGCTGGTATTGCGCAGTGACGCTGCCTTTGATGCACTGACAGGACAGGAATGGATACTCCATGTGGCGGATCTCGAACTCGAGGCACGGTTGCTGCTAAGTGAACGTGAAGCACCACATCAGGGAAAGCTTTTCAGGGATCCTGACGACCCGAATCTGGAAGAAATAAATCGAGTAAGCCAGGGATAGCCGTTGGAAATAATCAGGGTTAACCGATACCAGCGGGGGGCCGCCAGTACCCGGATACCCAATAGAGAGTGGTTTGTAACAGACCATGATGGAGGAGGCAGACATGCACATCATTGCGATTGTCAACCAGAAGGGCGGCTGTGGAAAAACCACCACAGCCATCAACCTTTCCGCTGCACTGGGACAGCAGGATGCCCGGGTATTACTCATCGATATGGATCCCCAGGGGCATGCATCACTGGGACTCGGGGTGGCGGGTGCAGAACTGGCGGGGCTCTACGAGCTCCTGAAAGGCGAGCACCGGCTGGACGAGGTCATCCAGTCTGGTGTCACCCGGGGGGTAGATCTCATCCCGGGTAATATCTCACTCGCCGCAGCCGAACATCTGCTTGCCGAGCAGCCGGACAGAGATCGTCAGCTGGCACGGCATCTGGCAACACTCGAGGAGCGTTATGACTGTGTTGTCCTCGATTGCCCGCCGGCACTCGGTCTGCTGTCAGTCAATGCATTGCGGGCTGCTGACCGGGTCGTGATACCGGTGGAGCCCAGCCTCTATTCACTGGATGGTATCGAGCGATTGCGTGAGACCATCCATTTACTTGCAGGCCAGTATGACATCCAGCCCTCCGTAAACCTGCTTGCCAACATGTTCGATATCCGGACTCGCATCGCTCGCAACATGCTCGAGATGCTGGAGTCACTGCCGATCGATCTGTGCGCTACCCGGATCCGCAACTCAGTGAGCGTGCGTGAAGCGGCCTGTCACGGGAGTCCACTGACCGATCATGCACCACGTGCCCCGGTAACTGGAGATTTCCGGAAACTGGCGGAGGAACTGCTCGGTAGCGTGCTGCAGCGCGTGCGCAGTGAAAAGGCACACGCCATCGAGGCGCATCCCGATGAACCTCCCGCCAGCGGCACGAGTACTGAAACCAGCAACCTGAAAGAAGTGGTATTCCGCTTCGACCATACGAAGTTTAAACGCGTGCAGATAGCCGGAGAGTTCAATAACTGGATTCCTGACAAGAACGTGGAAACCGAAATTCTGGATGGATCACTGCAGAAGATCCTGCGGGTGAGCCCCGGAGGGTATGAATATCGTTTCATCATCGACGGTGTTTGGCAACAGGACCCGGCCAATCCGGAGGCAACACCCAATGACATGGGGGGATACAACTCGCTAATAAACGTTTGACGGAGGGGGAGTCATGCACAATCCAGCTTGGCGGCCAGCACAGTTACATACCGAGCGTCTGGCCAGTATCCAGCATCATTTTATCGATGAACGTCCGGCAGTTCGCAGCACCGGGAAGCCACGGGTCATCCATACCCTGCCGGTCCACATGGCAGTCGCGGCTAGCGCATCCTGCCAATGCACTGCAACCGCGCTACCTGTTGGATGCCCTAACCCGGCAGCTGAATACACAAACGTCCGCCGTTACGGAGCACCCCGACTGGCAACTGGAGGCCATCCCACTGGAGCATGGAGCAACGAAGTCCGACCAAGGTCTCATTCTGGTCTTTGCGACAGCAAATCTCGAGGGTGTCCGACTGGCGTATACCGGTATCAAAAGTGCTTTCCGCGATCCCGTCACGTCAATTTGGGGTGTTGTTCAGTGGTGCCCGCGACAGGGATATCGCGCACTGCTGTCAGCAACGATTGGCATCGGGTGTCGAGCACTTTCTTGGCATCCATCTTCATGAACTCGGGCATTTGTCGGCCCCCGGGCCGGATTTTAGTGCGGATCTGGCTCGTCTGGCCAGCGAGGTTCAACGGCTTTGGGGAACTCGTTCTCTACATAACCAACAGGAGGTTACTCACACATGACATTGCAAATTCATGCTGTCTCTGAAATCGACTCATCTGACCTGCGGAGCCTGGTGGTCGACAATCTAGGTGCACTACTTGGGGAGGGGGCCCAGGTCGTCGAGCATATGCCGCAAATAGATGGTTGCTGCCTTGCGACATCGGATAGGCATAATGGGCCGGTATTGCTCAGTTTCGATGCGGTCAATCCGCAGCGGGCATTGCTCACAGGTCTCGCCAGGATGGATCAGCTGGGCAGTGAAATAGCGACGCTGTTCCTGCAGGATTACCACCCACCAACAGAGTTACTGGTATTAGCCCCCGAGCCACCTCCCGGGCTGACACTCTTCGGCGGACCATGCCCCGTAAGCTGGCGTTGCGTATCCAGGTGCTGTCCGTTAATGGCGAGTTTGGCATGGTGATTGCCCCGGTCGTCGAAGAAACAGCCACTGCAGAACTCATTCCCCTGGAGAGCAGGACCCACGATCGTCGAATCAGCACTAAACCCGGAAGAAGAGCAGCACTTCAGTCAGCTGTAGCCCTGTGTTGCATGCGAGTGGGTCTCAGGTATCCATGTTCGCTACCGTGCCGATGGACTGAAGGGAACGAGAATACCTATGAGGTCCTGAAATATGAAAGCCCCGCCCCGGAGGGCGGGGCTGTAGGTTACTTCTCAGCAAAGACAGGTTCCAACTTATAACTGACCGGTCTTTTGAGATCGATATCCAGCAATTTGGCAAGCTCTTCAGCATCACTCCAAACCTTGTTGACTGCGTCATACCCGGCTTCAAGGCTGAATTCCAATACCTCGCCCGGGTCGACAAAACTCTGCAAGTCTTTTGCACTGTCAACGGCCTTGCCCAAACCGATTGAGGTGGCGGCTGTCCGACTGGCAGAATAGATTGATTGCAGCAGTTCAGACACACGGGGGTTTATGGATTTATTGCTGGTACTGACTTCCAAAGCCTTGGGAGGCTCAGCAACAGAATGCAGGATGGGATCGGCCATCATGGTCTCCTTAACAGGTTGTGTAGGTTAGCTTGGCTGGAGCGTTGACCACTCCGATGGGTCGTTAATTATCCTGCCTATCTGATCAGGTTGTCAAAATCATCCGTCAATCATCCCTGCACATTGCATGATGGGGTCGGCCATGGCTTGCTGCACAGTAGTGGTTGCCTGCATTCGTCGGCCTGAAACTGCGGAGGCCTTCGGGTCACTGTTTTGCATTGTGCTTAAGGTCAGATTGTGGCCTATTGCCCTTCAGTAAAAACTGGCTTGTCGCTGGGCGAATAGAATGCTGAAGAGTAAGCAAGGAAAATTTGTCTAATTTCCATCCTGCTGTTATCAGTTGAATAGCGCATAACCTGCAGCGACAATGAGGACGATGACAAAGAAATATGTGAGCATATCGCTATCTTCCTGCTGCGCCACACAGGCTGAGATAAACTCCCTGGCCTCTTGTACAAGATCCTCAATCGCAGTCTGGTGTCTAGTCATACTTTCCCTGACGGTGGCACGCATCTCCTCCGCTTCCCTCATGACGTCCTCACGGGTCGTGTGATAGTGCTTTACATTTACGTACTTGCGACCGGACAGGTCCTCGTCATTCCCGGCTACCATCCATTCATCTTCCAGTTGCAGAATCCGGACGCTTTCCCACGCGTTGATGCTTGCTACCTTCCTTTCATAGACTGTATGACACAATCTGGCTATGGCGTCACCACGCCCCTCCTCCGCCCAGGAAAGCAGCTTGTCGGGTGCAATTAACCTGGTCATAGCACCACAAGGGCTCGTTGTCTCTGTATAGAGGTGCTGCGGGAGTTCCAATTCCGATATCTTCATATAGTGCCCCGGATGGTTGATTATCACAATATGTTGTGGACCACCTTCAATTTGGGGTGATTTTACGGAAAATCCCGCGAGATACCAATACCCGCAACAGAAAGGACGGGTACCCAGCATCCCCGAACGTCCCCATTCTGTTGCTGCACTTCGACATGGCCCAATCTCGGTCATCGGGGAGGTCGCTCAAGGGTGATGCACAATCTCAATTCTGTAATTGCATCATCTGTAACAGCTATGGTTTGAGTAGCTACAAGTCTTGACGCAGCTCTGCATGCATCATCGCAACGCTATCCTGCCAATTCCCGCAAGCCCTGCAGGGCCTGCTCCAGTACGGTGCTGTCTGTCTCGCGTGGATAAACCATGTAGGCGGGATGAATATATTCCGGCGACCCCTTAACACGATACAGACGACCAGCTTCAATGAAGGGGGCAGCCAGTCGAGCCGGCAGGAAACAGCTGCCACCATTCGTGAGAATTAACTGCACGCCAAGCCAACCAATGTTCACGACCTGTGGTGGTCGCTCTAGGTCCGGGTAACTCTGGGCGTGTTGGGTATAGAAGCCTGGTCCCCAATCCACGTAGATATAATCCTCACCCGGTTTAACATCGTCCCGGCGACTGCTGACCAACACCAGCGTTTCGTCAAAGAGGTGTTCCACGATCAGACCGGGACTGTGACTCGGGGTATACATCAGTCCAATATCCAGCATGCCCTCAATCAGGCTGCGCATTAAATCTTCCTCAAAACCGATTTCACTGCGGATGGCAACATTCCTTGCGAGGTGACGCATCCACCCTACCCACTGCGGTAAAAAACTATCCCAGAGGGCAATACGTCCACCAATTCGTATCGTCGCCCGGTATCGGCTCGGCAAACCGACATCATGCCGTGCCTGCTCCTCTGTACGCACCAGTCGTTTTGCGTGTTCCAGGAATCGCCGGCCAGCTGATGTGAGACTGGCGCCCGAACGGTTACGTACAAACAGCCGTGCACCAAGTTCCTGTTCGAGACGTTGAATCCGCGCGCTGACCGTCGACTGTGTTAGGTACAGTTGCTTGGCAGCTTCCAGGAAACTTCCGTGAGCAGTGATGGCGAGAAAGGTTCTGGCTTGTTCTATATCCATGCACGGGTCCCTGCATTTTGTCAGAAAAGACATATCGATAATTTCGATATTAGATAGCAAATAATATCGTTTGACCAGATTTAATCTGCGCCAATATAGTACACAACAACTCACAGATTGGAGACTTGGACATGCAAATCAATACGCAATCTCTTCGCGACATTGAAGGTTATATCGTTGATCCTGAAGAATGGAGCCCGGAACTCGCACGCCACATGGCTGCGGAAGAAAACCTGGAACTCACCGAAGAATACTGGCGAATTCTTGATTTCATGAGGGCCTACTGGATAGATCACAGGGTGGCACCGGACGTTCGCCACGTAATCGAGTATCTCGTTAACGAACAGGGGTATGAAAAGAGAGACGCAAAAAAGAAGCTCTTCGATTTATTTCCCTACGGCTATGTAAAACAGGCCTGCAAGATAGCGGGGATGCAGCGTCCTCGCGCCTGGAGTACGGGATGAACAGATAAATTCTGTACGAAAAAATCGAGGCAATGGCAGCCGATAGCTACCATAATTTGAAGGTCCTCAATTCAGCACATTCTTGCTGCCCAGGCATTTTTAGCTGAAGGGCAGGAGTGGGGCTATTCTTTTGAAAAGCACCATCAGAAAGCTGCCGCTCACTTAACTAACAGAACCAGGAATTGGCTTTTTTTACATACGGGTAACTCCGGCGCATCCGGTCACACTGCGCAATGAAAAACGGCGACTCTATTTTATCTTCCTGTCTTTTTACATAACCAGCAAACAGCCCGCAAGGATTCTTATGTACTTACGTATTCAATATCCAGGGGTCTGCCTACGTCAGGCTTTCTCAACTTCCAGATCCATCCATCGTACAAAAAATGAAGAAAAGAACTGCCAACGATATAGGTGGTGAAAGCCACTTTTTCATAATTCATCCCAATCAGGCAGAGTGTAATTATCAATAGCGAGAACAGGCTACTGTAGACCCTGAGCTTCCTGGAGATCAGGGCCAGAACGGAACGTGACGCGGGCTGCTTCCTGTACTTCTTTTTTACGTACGTGTACACGAAAGCGATATATTCAATCCCATGTGAAAAGGCAAAAACAATATATCCAACCACCATGTCATAGAGAAATATCGAGTACAAAAGCAGGACGGAAGACACATACAAATTCTTTGGGATACTGATCTTGTGTCTGTTCCCATACTCGTTAGCTATATAAATAGCTGTAAACAACATAGCTACTGCAAGAAGCACGCAGGATATTACTCCCATCAAACCCACATAGTCGCCCGTGTACTCAAGCATTGTCTGTCCTGCTCTAAATTTCTGTAAAGTATCTTTCTCCTTATCTGCTAGCGAAAAAGCAAGGTATGTAAACCAGCTAAAAATGACGGCTCTGTCGGTCCACGAGTTACCATAGCCTGCCTTGCGCGAATAGATTCGTGTCAGGCCGTATTTCTGGGCCACTGAATGGTACATGGTCCAGATAACAGAAAGTGTTAATAAAACTGCAAACAGATTGAAATATACAAACCCGGCAGTAATCATGGCTATGAAAAAAGGTAGCGCCAGATAGGTTATCTTGCGGCTATCGAGTTCCTCCCTGTCACCATAGACAAGTACAAATGTCAGATGCCTGTGTAAATAGTTCACCATGAAAACAACAAGAACGAGTATCGCAGGGAACATAAACTCAGGGTGTGCGCTTATCCCCGACAATGAACCAGAGTAGTACAGTGCATGATAGATGTCGTTCCTGAACACCAGCAAGGGTGCCAGCAAAAGTAGCCAGCCGAATGAATAGAAGCATGTATCAACGAAGCTGCCATGCAACCAGTGCTGGCCTGGAATCCGTAGTTTCAGGAATACAGTGTAATCAATCATGAGAAAGATGGTGCTGTAGAAATTGTCTTCACAACAGCTCAATATTACCGTGATTTCCTACGTATCCGTAATTACGTTTAACCTGCCGAAATTCGATTATGTATACGACTGTGGCGCCAGCCATGAAGGTCAACATGACATACCTTGAATGGCGTTCGACCAGTGTTGCAATGTAACGGTTATTCGAGGCTGCAATGAGGGCACACTCCCAATGACCGGGTACCGCACAATCCTCAAACATGGCTGGTCGCTCCCGAATGGACACCATATACATTATTCGCCCAAACCCGTCCTTCTCCAGACTGGCATGCTTCGACCGGCGGATGGCACGCCGTGTTCGAAGACATTGCGGCTGCACCCTTTTGTGTGCAAAACGAGTCTGAATGAACAGGCTTCGATAAATAGTCTCGTGTGATACCTGATGAGACTTTTCTTCCGGGCACTCTCGATGATAAGCCAGCGGCGGCCGTTGTAGTTTGAGTTTTGTTGCTACGGTTGGACCCAGGGGTCAGTTACAGACCAGTTTACCGTGTCTTGGAGGTCAAGCCCGATCCCGGGTTGTTTGACCAGCCTGCGTCAGTCGCACGATAGTGATCGTAGCCACCGTTACAATTGAGTTCATGGCAGATCATCGAGGGCGCACGCCCCAGTCGGGTAACAATCGTGCACAAGGAAAGATAGCTGGCGAGCCCTCATGAAACTTCTTCACGTTCTACCAATGTCAGTGCCAGTCTGGAGCGCTATCGATGGAAAGGCCGAATAGCCCACTCGGCCCCAACATATTGAAAATTGATGATGATGGCCTACCAAACAATGGTCCAATCAAGATTAAAAGACTCTCCTCACCGCCAACGATCCCAGATTTCCGCCTCTTGTGCAGCGCTATAGACAATTCGCGTTCTATATACCATTTCCAGCACCTCACCCTTTTAGATGATGATTAGTGTGTTGCATCGACCTGTTGAATATGGTCTGCTTTGTGGCTCTTCACAGGCAGTTGTGGAACGGCAAGTCCTGGGCCGAACCACAACAAGAATGATCACCAAGCAGCACTCACTACAGCAGGCATCACAGCCACATTGGCTGGCCTGCAACAATCTGGCCTGTGTTTATAATTCCCCCGTGCGAGAAACTAAATTGGGCCGATCAGTTTGGCATCCAGGTTCAGTGAATTGAAGCTTTTCAATACATCCAGCGATGACATAATGTCCTTGTCATATTTCGCTAGCACAAGATGGTTACGCATCACGCAGAATTCTGCCCCCATGATGCCATTTGTCTGTTTCAGTGCAGAAATCACCAGATTCTGCTGTTCTTCCCCAAGATCCTTTTTTATATAGACAACAACTTCAACAGCACACTTTTCCTCAGCGGGCAAATGTTGTGCTACTTGATTCATATAGAACTCCTCCAAGTGTATGTATTAGCCACATCTGTCAACCAGATGTCTCTCAAGAAACGACATGCATTATTGATCGACGGCGCAAACATACACTCAAGAGGTATATATCACAACATGTAGGAGATTAAAAAAGCATGTATCACAATATGTACAAATACTTACATATCGAAAAAGCTGAGTATGTTTCGTAACAGGATCAACATAGATCCCACAACACACTCATTGCGCCTGCCACATACTCGAGACTCATGCCGTCAAGGGTACTAGCTGGTCTGTCCGCAAAGGAAGCTCACATTTTGGCTCTTCAGTATAATTCGTGGGTTGTCAATTCTAACTCCCCCTCCCTCCGGGAGTGTATAAACCGGGGAGAGGGGGTTGCAGTCAAGGCACTACGTATCTGCTTCAACCCATCCCAAAAACCTCTGGCGGATAATTCCGGCTTACTGTGATTGATCGGCATGTCAAGGAGCAAAGCAGATGACTTTACGGGCGCATCAGGGCGGCTCAGGATAATGATACGGCGTATTTTGACAGGTCATGTTGTCACGACTGATATACAGTTTCAGTCATGCAAAATGAGAAATACAACATAGAAAAAAGGCGCCTGCACGAAACGGTTCTTTATGCTGTGGTGGATAGTGAGCGCAAGGATGTGGTTATCAGGGTCTTTTATGTTGGCTGGATGATTTCCGGGTTAGCAATTATTTTTCTCGCCTTAAAATATGGCAATGAGGCAGCATTGATGGCTTTACTGGCGGTTGGTGTTGCCGGTATCGTTCTTTGGCTGTTCAATAATTGGTGGAAATATAGACTCTATGTGAAGTATTCACCGGACTACAAAACTGAAGGGCTACTTTATAGCGAGAAATCTGATTAACAACACGTAACTCAGCAGGGACTCTGCGATGATTCGTGGCTGGGTTGATCTCAGGTCGGACTGTTAGGATTAGACACCTCAGTAGCTTGCTGAAGCTGATCTGATAATTCTCAAGTACAGTGCCTCAGCAGACTGAAGCCACTATCACTCAGGCATTACCGCCATAGCGAATCAATGGGTGCGGGACTATCGTGGCAGCATCAACAAAATCGTATCCGAGTCGTTTATAAAGACATACCGCAGCGGTCTTCTCCTTATAACTACCAGACTCAGTCGGCTATAACCCTGCCAGAAACTGTTCCCGAGCAATCCGCATGAGTTCCGTGCTGATACCTTGCCCGCGGTGTCCTCGAAGTATGGCAATGCCGGAGGTATAGCATGCATCAGGCGCCTGCAGGTACTTGTAAGGAGCAAATACATCGGTCCCGTCAAAAGGTGGCAGCACGCTATCGGATGGATCCCCTGCACGTATCGTGAAACAAGGCAACATAGCGGTTGTCGCATCGTTGCCTCTGCAATCCAGCAGTTCTTGTAACTGTAATCGCCATCTTCTATGGCATACATTTCAGCCCCGGTATCCAGTGCCGATCGCACGTCCGCCATTTGTGCCTCATTTGTCCATTCAACCGGAGCGAGGCCACCAGAAGAAACATCAATCATTTCAGCCATGAATGGACTGTCATCCACATTTGCAGATCTGTAATTTTGATTTACGATCATGACAACACCTTCAAAAGCGCGTCAGTATCCAAGGGAAATTTTCTGCCTTGCAACTAGCCCTGACAATATATCATCCTGTACTCTTTTTCCGATCCTGCCCATTCTTATTTTGAGCCACAGAATGAACACAACCTATATAGTTTGCGGCAGTCCAGGCTCAGGCAAATCAACCTATGCCAGGCAACTAGCCGCTGCCAGGCATGCGACCCTGCTGGACATTGACACGGTGACTGAGAGGCTGGTTCGAATTGCACTTGATCAGTCTGGACATAGCCAGGATGATCGCGATTCCGGGTACTTCAAGAAAAACTTTCGCGAACCTATTTATGAAACACTCTTCGATATAGCCAGGGAAAACCTGCAATTTCAGCATACGGTCATTGTCGGCCCCTTCACAAAAGAGATCAAGGATCCGGACTGGCCATCGAGACTTCATCTACTTCTTGGCAGTTCGATAGAAGTTCACTACGTACAGTGTGCACATGAAATCCGAAGGCACAGACTTGCTCACCGGGGTGATGCACGTGACCTGGCCAAGTTGAATGACTGGGAGAACTATATACAATATTACGGTGATGAGAACCCTCCGGTATTCGAGCATGTTCTTGTTGATGGATCGAACCCGGAGGGATGCATAACGAGTGATTAAAGAGGACAGGAAGGAAGACCACTCAACCCGGATTGGCAAGACTCAAGTACCCAATCGGCCCGGATTATCCGGCGTCTCCGGATTCGTGACCCGGCGGAGACACCATCTTGTAACTCTTCGGCTTAACCCGGCCTCTCAACACTGACCCGAGCGGGTCGATTTCAGGCGGCAACCCAGGCAACCGCACCGTCGTAATCAGCGGAATCGAAAAACTTGGTCTGTGCGTTCACGAACTTGGACATGATTTTTCCAGCCATCTTCTGCCAGGTTTTATCGCCCACTATTGCGATGCGCTCGGGCACGCGGTAATGCTCGCGAACCAGGGATAGGTGATCACCCAGTGCAGAGAGGCCAGACCAGCCATCAAACTCGCGCAAATCCAGTACCAGGCGCACGTGTTCAACACGACTCATAACATTGTCAATTTCTTCATTGACGCCATCGTATGTACTTGGTTCCAGCTTGCCGAGCAGGCGCGCTGTTACGACATCACCCTCTCTTTCAACCTGTATCGACCCTAATGATTCACTCAACCAGCGTATGGCGTCGTCCAGTTCACGAATAGTAAACAACTGGACGGGGCATGGCATCATGAATGATATCGCCTTAACCCCCGTCTTAATCCAGCCAACATCCGTTACCACGGCTACTCGCTCGAAACCGTTCCAGTGTCGCAATCCTAGTTTGGTATCGTCCCAGATGGCATCAAGGCTGTAACTTTCAAAGTCCGGGCCAACCTGTGCCAAAAGCTTTATGTGATCAAATTTTTCGATGGCTTTGTCTATCGCTGGCGTCAGAACGCTGTCGTAATCGCTGCCCGTAACGTTACCGAAAATTTTGAATCCCAACGTACCTTCGGGTAAACCTGCAATTTCTTCAATCAAGGCGTTCTCCTCCAGGTTTCTGTAAGACACAGAAATCCGTAAAACCATTTAGTTGAAACCTTACCATGCTATGTCCATTCATAATCCATCTACAGTCGTTTGTGTTAATCGCAGGACCGGTTTGGCCCCTCACCGTCGCTCGAAAATTGCCCGTTTTGGGTAGCGCACGTCCAGTAAACAAATTGGTTGCGAGTACTCCACTGATCTTCCCCCGAACTAGCGGACACCGAGTTAAGGGTTAGTGAAGCGGGACTAAGCTACTGTAACAACAGTTCTCAAGAATTGGATTCTTTTCTTTACGACACAAGGAATAAGACACCATCCACTTGAGGACAGTTGATAGTAGTAATACCTGCCTCAACTGTACCATCCAATTGAAGACTCTCTGAAATACCACTCACTTCATCGTCATGAGGTGACTCTCAATTGTCATCACCGCAATCCCTGATCTCAGCACAGTATTACTTGGTTAACTACACAGATTTCATAAACATATGTTTTCAATGGAATTGGCCCGCTTACCGTAGCCGATGGTCAGGTAAAACACTGAAATAATAAGAATTTGCCCTGAGCGTCATTAAAGTTTGCCAGCATCTGCCCGATTGTGTCTGAGAGTTGACCGGATTCAGCTGAATTCGTCATCCGGGCTTAATAACCTTCATAGCTATTCAGGCGTGCACTGGGTGGGCGATCAATACAATGTATGAGGATTACGAGAACGAGGACTATCCTGGTCAGCTAACCGAACAACAAACGTCGTCAGCAGATACTGAGATCCCGACTACCGAACGCCGGACCATCAATCGTTGGCAGTTCCGTGCCGACCAGGTTCAAATGCTGAACCAGCAGGTACAGATAGAACTGGTCATCAGCTTGTTATTTTCCGTCATTGTTACTTCGGTGTTCTGGGACAGCACACCACATGCACTACTCATTGGATGGGCAACTGCAGTGGTTGTCAGTGTTGGCGTACGCTCACTGTTCATATCAGGTCAAATCCGGCGGCGATAATCTTGATGAAGTCAATGTATGGGGACAGCAATACATTACCGGCGCCACTGTCTCGGGTATGTGCTGGGGAAGCCTCGGAATCATCTCGGCAATATACGGTGATCAAACACAGCAAATATTTGTTCTCGTTGTACTAGCAGGCATGTCCCTGACTGCTTTCGTCTCCATGCAGTCATCACCCAGAACCATCAGTGCCTTTGTAATCCCGGCATTATTACCTGCAACAGCCTGGTTTTTTTACCAGGGCACCATACTATCACTGGCAATCGGGACTGTCGTCATTTATTACAACAGCAGTCATGCTGTTTTCATCGCGCACCATGCGTAACATCCTCGCAAAATCCTTCAGTCTCGGATCACACAATACCGATCTCATCAAAAAGCTTGTTATCACACGTGAATCAGCTGAAAAGTCACGAAAGCATGCAGAGGAGATGAACATAAAGCTGCAGGAGCAGATGCAAGTACGAGAACAGGCCGAAGAAAGATCACGCAGATCCGAGCAGCGCATGAGTGCCATCTTCGACAGCATGCAGGATATCATTTACCAAACCGACATCAGTGGGCGCATACAATGGGCCACACCTTCCATCAAACAGTTACTTGGCTATGACCCGCATGAGTTACTCGATAACAATATCAAGGACTTTTATGTATGCATCACCGAACATGACAATCTGAAACACTCACTGGACGTCAATTATGGTCGTTTGCAGCATTTTGAGACATGCCTGCAGCACAAGGATGGTTCACATATCTGGATATCCGAAAACTCACACTACAAGTACGATGAAAACGGTGACGCCATCGGTATTGAGGGTACCATACGCGACATCACAGCCTTGAAACAGGCAAAGGAAGCACTGCATCAGGAGAAGGAACGCGCCCAGGTTACACTCAGATCCATCGGTGATGGCGTAATTACCACTGACCTGAAAGGTGATATCGAGTACATGAACACGGTTGCCGAGCAATCGACCGGCTGGAAATTACAGGATGCACGCGGCAAACCCATGCTCACGGTATTCAAGCTTGTAGATGAAAAGACCCTCGAGCCACCGCCAGATCCCGGCTGCGCTCTGTCTTGAACAGGGTAAAAGTACCATGCTTGCAGGACACCTGCTGCTGATTCACCGTTACAGGAACCAAAAACTGTCAGTAGAAGTGAACGCTTCACCCATACGTGATTCAAATGCAGATATCACAGGTGTAGTGCTGGTTTTCCATGATGTTACCGAACTGCGTGGCCTTGCCAAGAAGATGTCATACCAGGCAACTCATGACTCTCTGACGGGCCTACTCAATCGCCGCGAATTCGAGAACCGTGTAAAGCAGGCAATCGATAATGCCCGTAAAGAAAACGTACGTCATGCTATTTGCTATGTAGACCTTGATAACTTCAAGGTCGTTAATGATACCAGTGGACATTTTGCCGGTGATGAACTACTTAAACAACTAACCATCAGACTGCGCATGGAGCTGCGCGAGGCTGATACACTTGCACGCCTGGGCGGTGACGAATTTGGCATACTCCTGGAAGGCTGTTCGATGGAAAATGCCCACGAGCCCGCCGAGGCCATCCGTAAGGTTGTCGAGGAGTTCCGCTTTGTCTGGGACAACAGATCATTCAGAATTGGTGCAAGCATCGGCTTGGTTCAAATTACACAGGACAGTGGCACACTCGCTGATATACTAAGTGCCGCAGATTCAGCATGCTACATAGCCAAGGACCAGGGACGTAACCGCGTACACGTCTATCAACCCGATGATGAGGCCGTCAGCGAGCGTCATGGTCAGATGCAATGGGTGCAGCGCATACAGGATGTGCTTGAACAGAATCGATTCAGGTTATTCTTTCAGCCAATCGCGAAACTTAACCAAGTAGCGGGTGAGAAAAGTCTTACCCATGGTGAAGTGCTTATTCGCATGCTGGATGAAAACAATAAAATTGTCGGGCCAGGATCATTTATTCCCGCTGCAGAACGCTACCAGTTAATGCCTGCAATTGACCGCTGGGTTGTATCCAATACCTTTCGGATGTTGACGCTGGACAGGGAAAAGGTTGCTGACCATATCAGTTCCTGCTGTATCAATCTCTCAGGTCAGTCACTGTCTGATGAACGCTTCATGGATTATTTAATCGACGAAATCAAAAGTTACGGGGTTCCGCCAGAGATACTGGTTTTCGAAATTACCGAGACGGCCGTTATCGCAAACCTGTGTAATGCGTCAAAATTAATTCATACGCTGCGCCAGATGGGCTGCAGGTTTGCACTGGATGATTTTGGAGTCGGTTTGAGTTCGTTTGGATATCTTAAAAACCTTGCTGTTGATTATCTAAAGCTTGACGGATGCTTCGTGAAGAACATGGTGCGCGATAACATCGATCATGCCATGGTACAGGCAATCAACCAGATTGGTCATACCATGGACATCAAAACCATTGCTGAATTTGTTGAGGATAAGGCTACACTCGAAGCTGTAACCGAAGTGGGCGTTGACTATGCGCAAGGCTATATCATTGCAAAACCGATGCCTATTGAGATAGCCCTCTATAATGAACCGATTAATCTAGGCACGCCTGAAGAAGAGGATGAATTGATCCAAATCAAGACTGCCTCGATAAAACACTAACTTTTGTCCTCGTTCTCAATACGATCCAGTTCTGCCTCCATTTCATTATCGCTCATGGGCTTGTAAGGAGCGACTGATGAGTCTGTGCTGTTGTTCGGAAAATCGTCTCTCTGTTTGATAAACCAGCCAGAGAAATAGACGCCCAGCTCAAACAATAGCCAGACAGGTACTGCAAGCAGTGTCTGCGAAATGACATCCGGTGGCGTCAAAAGCATACCAATAACAAACGCTGCAACGATAATGTAGGGTCGCTTTTCACGCAGACCTTCCTGCGTAGCCATACCTGTCCATACAAGCAATACAGTAAGTACCGGTACCTCGAATGCCGCACCAAAGGCGAAAAACAGCGTCAGGACAAAATCCAGGTATCGGCTGATGTCTGTCATCACCGCGACACCTTCTGGTGCCGTACCCGTAAAAAATGCAAACACCAGAGGGAACACAACAAAATAGGCAAATGCTGCACCGGCATAAAACAGCGCAGTACTTGAGACCAGCAAAGGAAATGCCAGTCGTCGCTCATGTTTGTACAGACCGGGCGCTACAAACGACCAGAGCTGATAGAGCACATAGGGTATCGAGACAAACAAGGCCAGAAAAAGTGTTAACTTGAAAGGTATTAGAAAGGGTGATGCTACTTCAATGGCAATCATGCTGCTGTCATCCGGCATGTGCGCCATCAGGGGTCCGGACAACAGGGAAAACAGGGTATTTGAAAACGGCACCAGCACAACAAATACCACACCAACCACCAGCACGACCCGTAATAATCGGTCACGCAGTTCAATAAGGTGATATATCAGCGGCTGTTCTGTTTCGTCTTGCACACAGAATCCTGATTATTTATCTGCGTCATCGGAGACCTTGGTATCAGCAGGCTTATGGTTATTATCCGTAGATAGCCTGTTTTTCGAGGAACCCGCCGGCTGACTCTCCATCGCCGCAAGCGACTCACCGGTTACTTCATCGATCAATTCTTCCAGTTCATGAACCGATGCCTGCTTTGCCAGCGCCTTCTTGAGTTCCTCTGCTGCGAGTTCCTGATCAATATCTGCCTTGACTGAAGCGACAAAGCCACGCATTTTTCCGACCCATAACCCGGCTGTCCGGGCAATTTTCGGTAACCTTTCCGGCCCCACTACCAGCAAAGTAATAACCAGGATAAAAATGATTTCCCAGAAACCGATATCAAACATAAGTAGCCCGCCAGCAGTATGCCAGAGTTATGCCTATACCTTGTCCTTGTTGTGCCTGGTCACCTCGCCATCAAT
Organism: uncultured Gammaproteobacteria bacterium; assembly: GCA_963701505.1. Classification (GTDB taxonomy): domain Bacteria; phylum Pseudomonadota; class Gammaproteobacteria; order UBA9214; family UBA9214; genus UBA9214. The sequence goes on along the minus strand of CAVOZZ010000008.1, from coordinate 327,147 downwards.
CACGCGCCCTTCGTCCTTGTCATCCAGTGACTTCTTATCATTGGCCTCATCTTCACCTTCGCGCATGGACTGCTTGAACCCCTTGATGGCACCACCCAGATCTGAACCAATATTCCGTAACCGCTTGGCACCAAACAGCACCAGGACAATGGCCAGAATAATTAACAATTGCCAGATACTTATACCCATAACATTTCTCCATCTGTGCTCACACAGAAACTGTAATTACACTATGTGTTATTGTTTCTCGCTGCCTTTTCTTCAAGGCCAGACAGACCGAAACGTCGCTCCAGCTCTGATAATACATCTTCTGGTCCCAGTCCACGCGCAGATAACATCACCAGCGTGTGGAACCACAGGTCGGCCGTTTCATGAACCAGCTGTGAATCGTCGTCCTCTTTAGCTGCAAGAATTGTTTCTGTCGCTTCTTCACCAATCTTCTTGAGGATGGCATTCATACCTTTTTCAAACAAGCTGGCCACGTACGAAGAATCAGCACTTGCTGCTTTCCGTGACTCGATGACTGCGGCCAGTGTTTTCAATGTATCACTCATTATTACGTAGCCGTTATCAGCTATTACCATAAATTGAATCAGGATCTTTCAGCACCGGCTCAACAATCACCCAGCAGCCGTCCTCGAGGCGCTGATAGAAACAGCTGCGCCTCCCGGTGTGACAGGCGATGCCACCCTGCTGGTCAACCTGCAGCATCACGACATCATTGTCACAGTCCAGTCGAATTTCGCGGACAATCTGCTGGTGACCGGATTCTTCACCCTTATGCCAGAGTTTTTTCCGGGAGCGAGACCAGTAGACGGCTTTGCCTCCCTGTGCAGTCAACATCAGCGCATCACGGTTCATCCATGCCACCATCAGAATCCTGCCATCACCGGCATCCTGCGCCACCACCGGCACCAGCCCGTCACCGGTCCATTTGACTGCATCCAGCCATGCCTCGCTATTCATCGATGCTTGCCTTCATGTTGATCACAAACAGAGCCCGGAACCTGTTTACAATCTTACCTCGATACCCCGGTCCGCCATATACTGTTTGGCCTCACCAATACTGTACTCGCCGAAATGAAAAATGCTGGCAGCCAGTACCGCATCGGCCTTTCCTTCGATGATTCCTTCCACAAGATGGTCCAGTGTGCCCACGCCCCCCGAAGCAATAACCGGAACACTTACCGCATCACTGATGGCGCGCGTCAAGGCAATATCAAATCCATCGCGGGTGCCGTCTCGATCCATACTCGTCAGGAGAATCTCTCCAGCACCGAGTGCAACCATGCGCTGCGCCCAGTCAACGCATCAATTCCGGTAGTGTTTGCGTCCACCGTGGGTAAATATTTCCCAGCGTGGTGCTTCATCATCTGCTACTAACACGCTTGGCATCAATGGCAACAACAATACACTGGGATCCAAAACGATCTGCTGCCTGTTTCACAAACTCCGGATTGAAAACTGCCGCAGTATTAATGCCGACTTTATCCGCACCAGCATTCAGCATACGCTGGATATCAGCAATCTCGCGAATCCCGCCCCCAACCGTGAGTGGTATAAAAACCTCGCCCGCAACCTGTTCAACGACATGTACCATGGTCTCGCGCTGGTCTGAACTGGCAGTAATGTCCAGAAAGGTCAACTCATCAGCGCCTTCCATGTCGTAACGCCGCGCGATTTCGACCGGATCTCCCGCATCACGGATATCGACGAACTGGACCCCCTTGACTACCCGCCCGGCATCAACATCCATACAGGGAATTATACGTTTTGCGAGCCCCATTGATCAGTCTCAGCGTGTCCAATTACCGCACAGCTCATCTGCCAGTTTCTGCGCAGCAGCGAGGTCCAGCGTCCCTTCGTATATTGCTCGGCCGGTGATAGCGCCCATGATGCCCTCTTCGGCTACTGCGCATAATGCCCGGATATCATCAATATTGGTAATACCACCGGATGCGATAACCGGGATATGAATCGCCTGTGCCAGCGCTACCGTTGAATCCACATTAACGCCACTCATCATGCCATCACGACCAATATCCGTGAACACAATCGCTTCGACACCATCCTGCTCAAAGCGCTGTGCCATATCGATAACAGAGTGATGAGACAGCTTGGACCAGCCTTCGATTGCCACCTTGCCGTCCTTTGCATCCAGCCCCACGATGATATGGCCGGGAAACTCGAGACACAGATCATTGACAAAGTGAGGTGCCCTGACAGCCTTGGTACCGATTATGACGTACTGGACGCCGGCATCGAGATAGGTCTGCACCGTTTCCTCGTCACGAATACCACCTCCAACCTGAATGGGCAGGTCGGGAAAGGCTTCCGCCACTGCCTTGATCGCACCTGCATTCACCGGCTTTGCCTGCAAAGGCACCGTTCAGATCGACCATGTGCAAGCGGCGTGCACCCGCATCTACCCAGCGTTGCGCCACCTCCACAGGGTCATCACTAAAAACAGTCTCATCTTCCATTCGACCCTGCCGCAGACGCACGCACTTGCCATCCTTCAGATCAATCGCGGGTATCAACAACATCTTTCAGATATCTCCATTCCAATGAACAAAATTTGACAGCAACTGCAGACCTGCATGCTGGCTCTTCTCCGGGTGAAACTGCACGGCGAAAATATTCTCGTGCGCAAGCACAGAGGCAAAATCAATACCGTATGGCGTCACTGCGGCAATATCCGACATCCTGCTCTGGCACCGCATAGTAGCTGTGTACGAAATAAAAACGACTGCCAGCCGGGATGTCTGCCCACATGGTATGGCCACCCTGTTGATGAACCTGGTTCCAGCCCATGTGCGGGATCTTGAGACGAGAACCCTCGACACCATCCTGTAGCCCTTCGGGGAAACGCACAACCTTGCCGGGAACGATGCCGAGGCATTCGGTACCCTGGTTTTCGTCACTAATATCCAGCAACGCCTGCATACCCAGGCAGACTCCCAGCAGCGGTTTTGTAGCAGCTGCCTGCAGCACCACTTCGTTCAACCCGCTGCGCCTGAGTTCGGCCATACAATCCCGGATTGCACCGACGCCCGGGAACACCACCCGGTCAGCTGCAAGAATTTGTGCATGCTGGCTGCTGACGATAACGCGTTCCTTGCCGGCAACATGTTCCAGTGCCTTGGCAATGGAATGCAGGTTGCCCATGCCATAATCAATAATTGCGATAGATGTCATAGTGAACCAAACGCTTGAATCAGCTGCCATGCAGCGCGATTAGCCGTTTTGTTCAAAGGCTTCCCTTGGTAGATGGCAACTGATTGCCCAATGCAGAATCGGCTTCAAGTGCCATTCGCATGGCACGTCCAAATGCCTTGAAAATCGTCTCTGCAATGTGATGCGCATTGTCGCCCCGCAAACTATCAATGTGCAATGTAACAGAGGCGTGATTGCAGAATCCCTGGAAAAACTCGTGCAGCAGATCCACATCAAAATCACCAATGCGTGCACGAGGATACACGGCATGGTATTCAAGCCCTGGACGCCCGGAGAAGTCGATAACAACACGCGACAATGCCTCATCAAGCGGCACATAGGCATGCCCGTAGCGACGAATGCCGCGCTTGTCGACCAGCGCCTTGGCAACTGCCTGACCGAGCGTAATACCGATATCTTCAACCGTGTGGTGGCCGTCAATATGCAGGTCACCCTTGCGCCTTGATTTCAATATCCAGCAATCCGTGACGGGCCACCTGCTCGAGCATGTGCTCAAGAAACGGCAGCCCGGTGTCAAAAGTGGCAAGTCCTGAACCATCAAGGTTTACAGATACACTGATTTGCGTCTCCAGTGTATCGCGGCTAACGGTTGCCTGTCGTTGCGACATAATAAATTACCATTAAAGTTCAGTTGGCTACGTGAAATTTACTGCCTGTGTAATAGCTATATTAACAGGTTACTGCCGCGGATTAACCTGCAGCCAGAAAGTAACCGGCCCATCATTTACCAACGATACCTGCATATCCTCACCAAATCGTCCGCTCGCCACCGGTAGTGACTGTAACCGTGCCTGTGCCAGCATATAGGAAAACAAATGTTCACCCGCTGCAGGGCTGGCAGCCGTAGAGAAGCCGGGGCGCATGCCGCTACTGGTATCGGCAGCCAGCGTGAACTGTGGTACCAGTAGCAATTCTCCGCCGACCTGTTTGACGTTCAGATTCATCTTTCCGTCGGCATCCGCGAACACCCGGTAACCGAGCAATCGCTCCAGTAAACGGTTGGCCGTCACCTCGTCATCGTCATGTTGTACCCCGACCAGTACCAGCATCCCTGCACCTATCGCTGCAACACGTTCGGAATCAATTTCAACCTGCGCCTGCCGCACACGCTGCAGTAAAGCGATCATCGAAAACGCCGCGCAAACTGCTCGGTTGCAGTCACCAGGGCGTCAACGATCCCCGGCTCTGTTGCTGAATGCCCTGCATCCTGAATAAGCTCCAGGCGTGATTGTGGCCACGCCTGGTGCAACAGCCATGCCTGTTCCAGCGGGCAAACCACATCATAGCGACCATGCACAATGATACCGGGAATCCCGTGTAGTCGAGAAACGTTTCTCAGTATCTGGTCGTGCAACAGAAAACTGTCATTCATGAAGTAGTGACATTCGATCCGTGCCAGGCTTAATGCTGTTTTCGGGTTCCCAAAATGATCGACAACAGCCGCTTTGGGCAACAGGGTCGAAGCGCGCCCTTCCCATAATGACCAGGCCTTTGCCGCTGCCATCTTTGCGACCTCGTTATCACCTGTCAGACGGCGATAATAGGCACTAACCATGTCCCCTCGCTCAGCTTCCGGTATCGCCTGGATAAAATCCTGCCACAGGTCCGGCAACAAGCAGCATGCGCCATCCTGGTAAAACCAGTGTATATCCCGTGATCGACAGAGAAATATGCCCCGCAGAATCAGGCCCAGTACATTTTCAGGGTGTGTCTCTGCATATACCAGACCGAGTGTTGATCCCCACGAACCACCGAACACAACCCACCGGTCGATACCCAGCGTTGTCCGGATAATTTCCATATCCGATACCAGCGCCTGTGTAGTATTACCCTGCAATGAAGCATGGGGAGTTGATTGCCCGCAACCACGCTGATCAAACAGCACTATCCGGTAGATCTCCGGATTAAAAAATTGGCGGTGATACATTTCACAGGCAGCGCCAGGTCCACCGTGCAAAAAAACGACGGGGAGTCCATCTGCCCTGCCGCATTCCTCGACGTACAGGTTATGTCCGTCTGATACGGATACCCTGTGTACCTTATAGGGCTCTATTGGCGGAAATAGCCGTTGCATATGCTTGTATAAACCATGCTTGCCAGATTACAAAAACAAAGGGCGTGCAATCGCACGCCCTTCGACTGTCCCAGACTAACCCTGATACGGGTTCGTCATTTTTTTTGAAGCAGCCGGAAAGTGTCCCGGCTTAGATAAACAGGCATACGTCAGATTTCTGCGCAACCGGCAGGAACGAGGTTGCTCCCACGAAGTCGGTGACTTCCGGTATAAACTCACTGGCATCAAAGCCGAATACATCTACGGTCATCTGGCAGGCAACCATTTTTACCTCGGCTTCCAGACACAGACTGCGCAGTTCCTCTACCGTGGCCACGCCCTTGTTCTTGAACGTCTTCTTCATCAGCCCGGTGGCAACATTCTCAAACCCGGGCACGCCCGCCATTAGCAGGTTTGGCATCGGCCAGTTAAATTCCTGAAACCACTTCGGACCAAACGGCATTTTCATCGGCATCGCCGGGTTACCCAGTGGACTGACCTTGGCATCAAGGTCCTTTTTCAGCAGCAGCAGACCATAGAAGGTAAAGAACACTTCCACTTCCCAGCCAAGAGCAGCGGCTGTTGATGCCAGGATAAAGGGAGGATATGCCCAGTCCAGTGTGCCCTTGGTGGCAATAATGGACATAGAAGGTGTTCTGGACGCATCAATCTTTTCCAGCTTGGCGGGCAACAATTCGTCCAGCTTCTTGTCCAGCCAGGCATCCAGTTGTGCATTGCTTGGAATGTTATCTGCAGTTGTTGACATAAGTTGTACTCCTCAAAGGCCACTCCGCAACACCAACAAGATGTCCTGGAATGATTTGCTTAAGAACAGGATTTAAATTTAAACCCTGTGTTGTTTTCGACCTCACAATGGAACCTACGGTTCTTTAACATTCCCATGATCCATATCGATTTTGTTTGTTATGTATGAACGTATAAGTATATTTGTCTATTCTACTACGGTCAATTTATGTCAGCACTGCTCCCAGGGTAAACCATGGAAACGCCAGCCCCCCAGTGTCGAACGATGGTGGCTATCGTCCAATTCCCCTTCAAAACCCTCGGACACATTATACACCTCTATAAATTCTTTACTTATCAATAACTTGCCAGCCTCTAGCGAGCGCTTTCCGCTGCGGCATATCAGCACCACCGGTGCATCACTGCCATGATTGTCCATACCGACCCCACCGAGCATAACCTTGCGCACCTCTGTGACAAAATTAGGGTTCACAATCCAGTCCGGCTCATCAATCCAGGGTACATGAACGCTTCCCCGGGGATGTCCTACAAACAGGTATTCCATACTGGAACGCACATCGATCATCACAGCTCTCTGGTTTTCCTGGATAAATCTCCATGCCTCTGCGGGCGACAATGACTGAACTTCGATGACCATTTAGTAATCTCCTGGTGCGCAGATCGCTTTATACTGCATTCTGTAACTAACCACCCAACGAGGCAAATATCTGTCATGAACAAACCTTGTTTCGACTATCGTCTGCCAAGGAATGAAAATACCCTCTGGGCAGGTGACCTAATAGAACCCGCTACCTGTCCTAATGGTCGTAATGCATGACTTATTGCCGAAATATTTCCAATTATTCGGGCATAAATACCCACTATGGTTCAATAATAGGTTCAGTGTAATAGCGAATATCACACCTAGTATTACAAATTAATATTTGTGGGTATTATCTTACAAAAGAATGACTTTATTTTGACTAAATTGGTAAAAGCGAACAGATTTACTCGCATGCGGCCGGCTATAATAAAATTTATATTATACTTTTGTGCCTACTTACCCTTGCCCGTCATACACAGTATCGGTGTGTGCATAGGCTGGGGCCTTTTCCTGATCCCGAATCGTTCCCGAGATACAAGTGAAATCAATATCGCCTTGTGCTGGCCGGAACTCTCTGCGCAGCGAGCAACGTGCACTGCTTCGCAACAGTCTCAAGGAAACCGGCAAGACCATAATAGAAACGAGTGCCCTGTGGTTGCGACCCGGGGAAAACGCGCTGCGTTTAATCAGGCGGGTCGATGGTAACGAACTGGTTGAACGTGCTCTCGCTCAAGGCACGGGCGCCATCCTTGCAACACCACATCTTGGTGCATGGGAAGCAGCAGGCCTGTACGGCTCCGCACAATTCAAGATTTCCTGCCTGTACCGCCCGCTAAAAATTCCGGAACTGGAAAATCTGGTACGAACTGCACGCAATCGCCTGGGTGGCAACTATGTACCGGCAACAACCAAAGGAATCAGCATAATCTATAAAGACCTGGATCAGGGTGGTGTGGTGGCCATGTTACCGGACCAGGAGCCACAAGCCGGCACCGGTATTTTCGCACCTTTCTTCGGAGTACCTGCCTACAGCATGGTATTTCTGGCACGTCTGGCCGCCAGGACAGATACACCCATAATCTTCGCCTGGTGCGAACGACTAACCTGGGGGCGCGGTTATCACCTGCACTTCAGAGCGACACCCGAAACGGTTCGCTCCAGTGACATTCACACCGCTGTCACAGCAATCAATCAGGCCGTTGAAAACTGTGTACGAGAATGCCCGGAACAATACCAATGGAGCTACCGTCGTTTCAAAACTCGCCCGGATAAAGAAGCTTCCTTTTACAAAAAGAAGCTCCCGTCATTGAAACCGGTTAACCGCTAGCGTCGCCAGAATGCGCGCGTGAACAGGATCATCAAGGTAAAGATCTCCAGCCTGCCGAGCATCATGGCGAACGATAAAGCCCACTTTGCAGAATCTGTCAAGCCGATAAAATTTTCCCCCACTCCTGCCAAGCCCGGGCCAAGATTATTCATGCAGGCGGCTACTGCCGAAAAGGCAGTGATCTGATCCTCGCCGGTTGCCATCAGGAACAGCATGATGACAACGAAACTGGCCACGTAGGCAGCAAAAAAACCCCACACCGCACTAATTACTCGATCCGGCATGGGTTTACCGCCGACCTTGACCGGTATCTGCGCATTTGGCCGGATCAGTCGCAGGGTTTCCCGATGCCCCTGTTTGAGCAACAACAAGAACCGGATAACTTTCATGCCACCACCTGTCGAACCGGCACAACCACCGATAAAACTCACAAACAACAGCATAACCGGCAGGAACCCGGGCCACTGAAAGTAGTCTGCGGTCGTAAATCCGGTTGTCGTCCCGATAGAAACAGCCTGAAACAGACCTGCATACAGTGCATCGTCAATAAATATGAAAGTATCCGTGTAGTACAGATAACTCACCGTGATAACCGTTACCAGTGCAAGCACCGTCAGATAAGTCTTTAACTCTGAATCATGCAGATAGGCCTTCAGACTCAGTGATCGCCAGGCAACAAAATGCAAGGCAAAGTTCATACCCGCCAGCAACATGAAAACCACGGCAATCATCTCGATGCTGGTGCTTTGAAAAAAACCGATACTTTCGTCATGCGTCGAAAAGCCACCAATCGCAATTGTAGAAAAACTATGGCTGATGGCATCAAAGCCACTCATCCCGGCAAGCCAGAAGCAGACGGCGCAAATAATGGTCAGCGTCACGTATATGTACCAAAGCGCCTTTGCTGTCTCGGTAATACGTGGCGTCAACTTGGTATCTTTCAGAGGTCCCGGCGTTTCAGCGCGGTACAATTGCATTCCGCCCACACCGAGCATTGGCATGATGGCAACAGCCAGAACGATAATACCCATCCCGCCCAGCCACTGCAGTTGCTGACGATAAAACAGAATTGACTCAGGCAGATTATCCAGCGCTGTGAGAACCGTAGCGCCAGTCGTTGTCAGGCCTGAAAAAGACTCGAATACAGCATCTGTAATCGACATCTCCGGCTTGATGGACATCGCAAACGGCAATGCACCTGCCAGACCCAGTACCAGCCAGAACAGCACAACAATCAGAAAACCGTCCCGCACACGTAGTTCATCCTTGAAGTGCCTTGCGGGTAGCCACATGAGGCAACCCAGCACCAGCGCAGCAAGCATGCCATCCAGGAACACAAACATCTGGCCGTCACTGTAAAGCCAGGAAACCGCAACGGGCGGTAACAGCGTGAGGCTGAATAACATCAGCAGCAGGCCAAGCAGACGTTGTATGGATAGCAGGTGCAAGGATCAACCGCCTGCCGCAGTCAGCGGCATGAGCACTTCAGCTTTGCCGGAAACATATCAGAAAAAGGTAACTCCGACCTGGAACAAGCGTTCAACTTCCTGAATACATTTCTTGTCAGCGAGAAATAAAATCACATGATCATCAGTCTCGATCACCGTATCGTGGTGAGCAATGATGACTTCCTCGCCGCGCACGATTGCACCAATCGTTGTGCCTTTCGGCAGCTTGATTTCATCAATGGATCTTCCTACAACCTTTGAACTGGCACGGTCGCCATGAGCAACCGCCTCAATCGCCTCAGCCGCACCGCGCCGCAGTGAATGCACCATAACGACATCGCCACGCCGCACATGTGTCAGCAAGCTGCCAATGGTTGCCTGCTGCGGCGAGATCGCGACATCAATTGTGCCACTTTGTACCAGGTTGACATATGAAGCACGGTTAATCAGTGACATGACCTTGCGTGCACCCAGGCGTTTGGCAAGCATTGCTGAAAGTATATTGGCTTCCTCGTCATTCGTCAGCGCACAGAAAACATCAGTGTTCTCTATGTTCTCTTCCAGCAACAGCTCTTCATCTGCCGCATCGCCGAGCAACACGATCGATTTATCAAGTGTTTCCGAGAGCATCCGTGCACGTTCTTCCTGCCGCTCGATAATCTTTACCTGGTAGCGACCCTCGATTGCGGACGCGAGTCGCATACCAATATTGCCGCCGCCCGCCAGCATCACCCTTTTAACCGCTCTGTCCATCTTGCGCAGCTCGCCCATTACAGCACGAATATGTTTGTGCGCAGCGATAAAAAAAACTTCATCGTCGGCTTCGATAATGGTGTCACCTTCCGGCGCAATCGGCTTGCCCTGACGGAAGATAGATGCCACACGCGCATCAATACCCGGCATGTGTTCTTTGAGGTCGCGCAATTCATGTCCCACCAGCGGCCCGCCATAAAAGGCATGCACGGCAACCAGCTGTACCTTGCCCCCCGCAAAATCAAGCACCTGCAAGGCACCAGGATTTTCAATCAGACGCTGTATATAGTCGGTCACCAGCTGCTCCGGACTGATGAGCACATCGACGGGCAGGGCTTCCTGTGCAAACAGGCGCATATGATTCAAATACTCAACCGAACGCACTCGTGCAATTTTCGTAGGCGTGTGAAACAGGGTATAGGCGACCTGGCAGGCAATCATGTTGGTTTCATCACTATTCGTGACAGCGATAATCATATCGGCATCATCCGCACCCGCCTGCGCCAGCGTTTCGGGATGCGAAGCAAATCCCTTGACAGTACGAATATCGAGTCGGCCCTGCAGCTCCTGCAATGTCGCAGCATCTTCATCGACGACTGTAATATCGTTGGCCTCACTGGCCAGGTTGGCTGCGACCGAGGCACCGACCTGACCGGCTCCCAGGATTATGATCTTCATCTACTGGTTTTCCTGATTAGATTTCCTGGCAGATGGAAACGAAGTCTATAAACATCTATTCGTTACCTTTCTTGTGGTCAATACCAAGGGCTCGCAATTTTCTGTACAGGTGGGTACGTTCCATCCCAACGCGCTTGGCAAGCTTGCCGATACTGCCTCCAGATTCCATTAACTGGTGAAGCAGATAATCATGCTCGAATTTTTCCCGGGCCTCACGCAACGGCAGATCAAAGGGCAAAACTGGTGCAGTGGACTGGTCTGATACCGGGTGCGCTCTGATCGCCTGTTCAACCTCTGCAACTTCAATCTCTTCGCCTGAACCAAGTATCAGCAAGCGCTGCACCAGGTTCTTCAATTCGCGGATATTCCCGGGCCAGTCATAGTTGCGCAGACGGTTCTGCGCAGCAACCGTGAAATGCCGGTATGTGAGTCTCTCATGGGTAACCAGGTAATTTATATAGTAATCCAGCAATTCGTGGACATCATCGGCATGGTCACGCAAGGCCGGAATATGCAGAGGCACCACGTTCAGGTGATAAAAGAGGTCATCCCTGAAACGACCTGCGGCTACTTCATTCTCCAGGTTACGCTGGGTTGTAGCAATCACTCGCAGATCGACCTCGACATCCTCACTGCCACCCAGTCGGGTAAAGGAGTGAGTCTGGAAAACACTCAGCAGGCGAGTCTGGGTCTGTAAATCCATATCCGCGATATCACCGATACATAGTGTCCCGCCATTAGCCTGCTCAAGCCGTCCGTAATGAACTGCCTCCCCGTCCTCAGTGCCAAACAATTCTGCTGCTGAGTTTTCCCCTGATATTGAACCGACAGCGATCTCGACAAACGGACCGTCACGACGTGTGCTGTGACTGTGAATATAGCGCGCAAAGGTACCCTTGCCGGCACCAGCCTCACCGCTAATCAGCACCCAGCTATTGTGTTGTGCGAGTTTCTTCGCCTGTTCACGCAACCGTATCATTACCGGTGACTTACCCTGTGGCTCTATGATCGGCTGCGCATGTTCCCGCAAATCGACGTTTTCACGCTGCAGTCGCTCACTCTCAAAGGCACGCTCTATCGTGAGTAATAACTTCGCCAGTGAAATCGGCTTCTCGATAAAGTCATAGGCACCCAGCCGGGTCGCCTCGACCGCAGTCTCCACGGTCCCGTGTCCCGACATCATGACAACCGGGCAGGTCAGCCCACCGTTTTCTGACCATTCACGCAACAAGCTAATGCCATCAATATCTTCCATCCAGATATCGAGCAAAATCAGGTCCGGGCGCCGCAAGCGTCGTGCCTTGCGCGCAGCCTCGCCACCTTCTGCCGTGGCTACAGAGTAGCCCTCATCCTCGAGGACTTCCTGCACCAGATTGCGGATATCAGGTTCATCATCAACAACGAGTATGTGTCGATTAGTCATACACCGTAACCTGCATTCATGAAATTCATGTTTATAGTCAGTACCACTGTATGAGTGAGCCGTTGTCCGGGCAGATTATGGATTATAGCCCACCCTAACTGGCTGGTGTCGTTACTCAGGAAAGTACCTGCTTTTCTGAACCCGAGCTACTTTCGCCTGCTAATAAAAAACGAATCCTGACAAGCGCACCGCCAGCCTGGCTGGATTCGGCACTGATCGTCCCACCATGTTCCTCGACTATCTTTTTCACTATCGCCAGCCCCAGCCCGCTTCCTTTCGGTTTTGTTGATACATAGGGCTCAAATATATTTTCCAGAACATCCGGCTTGAAGCCAGGTCCGTTATCATCTACGCAGAGCTCAATCTGTTTTGTTACGCTCCCGCCGACGCTGCCGGTCGATACGATGATCCGTGCATCAGGCACCTCCTTGACCGCCTCCAGCGCATTCTTGATCAGATTATGCAATAACTGACGCAAGCGTCCGGCGTCACCCTCTATAACATCATATTCAGCGTCAAGCTGCTCAATGATCTGCACTTCCAAACTGTTACTTCGATAGAGATCCAGAACTTCCTGAATGAGCGTGTTGAGGTTCATCGCCTCCATGCATAGGTTAGGTGCTCTCGCATACTCACTGAAGGCATTAACCATCTTCTTCATGGCATCTACCTGATTGACTATGGTATGTGTTGCCCTGTCAAGCACCTCGGCTTCGCTGGCATCCATTCGTGACAAATATCGGCGCCGCAATCGTTCCGCGGACAATTGTATGGGTGTTAAAGGATTCTTGATTTCGTGCGCCAGACGACGCGCCACTTCGCCCCATGCTGCGTCACGCTGCGCCTGTATCAGCGCAGTGACGTCATCAAATACAATTACCAGACCGCCGGCACGCTTGCCCTTGCCGCCCAGCACCGTACCTCGACACATCAGCACCTGATGGCCACTGACTCCAAACAACGCGATTTCTTCCTCCCAGGTATTATCACCCTGATTGCGGTGTCTTGTGATTGCATCCACAAAGTGGTGTAGATGTGCATTTTCTGACGCAAGAAACGACAATTCCCGACCAACAAATTGCCTGGCATCTATACCGAGGCTCTTGCTGGCAGTCCGATTGATGGCTCGGACCACCGAATCAGCACTCATGCTGATAACTCCCGACGAGAGATTGGCAAGCACAGCCTCCAGATAGGCACGCTGCCCTTCTATCTGCTGCTGTCCACGCAGGGTCTGTTCGCGAGACCTGGCCAAGCGGCGCGTCATTTCATTGAATGAGCGTACCAGAAAACCGAGTTCGTCTTCACTGGCGACCGACAACCGCCTGCTGTAATCACCTTCAGCAACCGCATGCGTTGCTTCGGCCAGGTCACGCACCGGGGCGACCAGGCGGCGCGCAGAATGAAATGCGGCCCAGATGGCTGCCAGTAAACTCAATACCAGTACCACAGACAGGGTCAGACTATAGCTGAACTTGAGTGGCGCTCGCAGGTAGGACAGTTCCTTGTAGCGGGTATATGCAGACTGCACGTTATCCGCAAGCAAACTGAATCGTTCTGATACTTCATACAACGCCTGCAGAGTGTAGACCTCACTGTCCGAACGTGAAGACATCACCGGCACCAGTGCACGTGCATACAGGCCACTGTCGCCAATCGGATCGAGCCCGATGTAATGCTTTCGATTACGCATCAGCATCATCATTTCACCCGGGGGCTGATCAGGAATTATATGGGAAATATCTGAACTGCTGGAGGCAACAATCCGGCCATCGCCACCGATCAATGTCAACTCGGCCGCACCACTCCTGACGCGGTGATCGTACAGTGTCAGCGACAGTGTTGCAGGAGCGGCATCGGCCAGGTCTTCTGCCATGCGAACGGTGAGATTCAGTATGTCTACGAGCCTGACGTCCAGTGCCGCCCGGCTGAGGTCAAGCGCATCATCCAGACCTTGCTCAATCCTCACATCAAACCAGCTGTCAATGCCGCGTTGCAGGAACTGCAGCGAGAAGTAATAAACGACGGATACAGGCACCACGGCAAGCACCACAAACATCACAACCAGCCGACTTGTCATGCGCGCACCTGGAACCTTCATGCGCTGTTGCCGGACCAGGCCGATGATGTTTGCAGCCACCAATGCACCCAGAAATACCAGTGCGGCCGCATTGATCAGCAGCAGCACAGAATACATCTGGCCAAATTTTTCAGAATTATGGGTTGCGCCACTCAATAGTGACAATGACACCAGCAACAGCGCGAACAACACCAGCATCGGCAAAATGCCGAGACCAACGCGCTTTATCGAAGCAACGACCATTTGTACCACTTGCTCATCATGCTCCAGTCCGAAGAAACATAAGCGAGCAACTGCACCGGTGTTGGCAGCGATTCAACATCCAGGCTGCCTCTGAGCCGGATGCTGTATTCAGGCCCACGGTCCAGTGACTGGTCAGTCAACAGCAAATTCCTGATTTTTCCTGCTGCCCGTAAGGCGTCATCAAGGCGACGATAGTTACCCTGAGTACCGGCGTTGAGGTCCTTTACCTGGTAACTTTCGCTGAGGGCATGATATTGCAGTGAGCGTCGCTCGGTGATCTCGATTACAACAGAATCCCATAGCCAGGTATGCGTCTCAACGACCTGTACCTGCAGCTCAAATACCAGAGGAATAGCGCTTTGCACGGCTTCCTCAGCACCCGAACTCAACTCAATGGAAAATTGCGCTTCCAGATAGTCTCTACCGTCGCTTCGCCAGGTGTGTGCATCCTCGAGCTTGACTGCACCCGGATGCCCGGCACAAACCTGTGCCGGGAAACAGCAGATTGCTGACAGCAACAGCACAACCACCCGACACCGGGATAATCCGGCGACAGAGAATGCTGAAAAAGAGCTTGTTAACCGAGCTTGCGCAAACATGCGAAGTAAAATCCGTCCATTTCATTTTCACCCGGTAATATCTGCCTGCCATGCACGCAGCCACGCCCCCACGCTGCAGTTATTGGCGCTTCTTTTGCATCAGTCTGCATTTCGAGAAAACGGGTTATCTGGCTACTGTTTTCATCACGCAACACCGAGCAGGTACAGTATAAAAGCATACCGCCTGGCACTAGCAAGGGCCATAGCGCTTGTAGCAAGCGGGCCTGCAGGGACACCAGTGTCGCAACGTCACCCGGCTTACGCAATACTTTGATATCCGGATGCCGGCGAATCACGCCTGTAGCCGAACACGGGGTATCCAGTAGAATACGGTCATACGGTTGACCATCCCACCATGCCTGTGGCTCTCCAGCATCACCCTGCTGCAGCTTTGCATGCAGCGACAAGCGTGTCAGGTTTTCTTCAATGCGTCGCAGCCGACGCCCGTCGATATCAAGCGCAGTCAGAGCTGAAATATCAGGCAAGGCTTCCAGGATGTGTGCCGTTTTTCCACCCGGAGCCGCACAGGCATCCAGTATCCGCAGACCAGGCGCAAGCGCCAGCAGCCCGGCAGCCAGCTGTGCAGCACCATCCTGCACTGACACCACTCCTTCAGAAAAACCGGGCAGGCTTTCCACCGGCAGCGGCTTTTTCAACAACAGACCTGTATCGACGTGCGGCAATGGTACGGCCTCTATTGATCGTTCCGCTAATTCATCAAGGTATTCATCCCTGGTCACGCGGCGCTGGTTAACACGCAAACTAAATGGTGGTCGGGCATTATTTGCAGCCAATATGGATTCCCAGTCATCCGGCCAGTCAGTTTGCAGCTGCCTTGTAAGCCAGGCTGGATGCGCGTATTTCATCTCGACAGCAGAGTCGCACATCACCTCCAGCGAATCAGTACGTCGCAGATAGTTGCGTAATACGGCATTCACCAGACCCCGTGCCCACGATTTATTCAGTGCCTCTGTTGCCTGCACCGTCTCATTGACCGCTACCCGCTGCGGCATTGCCAGCTGCATTAACTGGTACAAGCCGATCAACATCAGACAGCGAATATCGGCATCCCGCTGTTTCAGCGGCTTTTGCAGAAGTTGCAGTAGCAGTGCATCCAGCAGGTAAAACCAGCGCAAGGTGCCATAAGCCAGTTCCTGGACCAGTGCCCGCTGACGAGCATCATCCACAGACTGTACGGCATCTGGCAAGGCCTCTGCGAGTGAATGGCCGCCGGAAATAACCCGTACCAGAACTCGGGCAGCGCAGGCACGGGCATCCATCGTCATACCCATCGGACAGTCCAGGTGTTATTCACAACCAAGAAGTACGCCTTCCAGTGCATGCGCATTGATAAAATCACCCGCACCTATAACGCGCGCACCCGGCAATTGTAGCTTGTGAATGCACAACCGGCCTTCACCACATGCCACTTCAATACCTGCAGCGGTTGCTGACAATACTGCGCCCGGTATGGCATCCGCATTACTGCCAGTTTGCACAGGATGCGCTTCCCAGACTCGTAACTGGCGTCCGCCATAGCATGTTTCGGCCACCGGCCATGAATTGAACGCCCTGATTTTGTTGGCAATATCAGTAGCAGAAGACTTCCAGTCGATAAGCGCCTCGGCTTTTTGCAACTTGCCGGCATAACACGCCAACGACTCATCCTGTGAACGGGGCTCAAGTTCACCTCTTTCCAGTGCCGCCAGATTCTGCGACAGCAAGTGTGCGCCCAGCAGTGAGAGCTTGTCGTGCAGGCGACTCCCGGTATCATCTTGGGCAATGTCACAAAGACTACAGGCAAGTACAGGACCGGTATCCAGTCCGGCATCCATCTGCATCAGGCAGACACCGGTCTCAGTATCACCGGCAAGAATGGCTCTTTGTATCGGTGCAGCACCACGCCAGCGTGGCAACAATGATGCATGTACATTGACACATCCAAACCTGGGGATCACCAGTACCGCGGGTGGCAATAACAGGCCATAGGCCACCACAACCATCAGTTCCGGCTGCCATGCTGCAAGCTGCTGCTGTGCCGCTTCTGGCACCAGCGAAGCAGGCTGGCAAACGGGGAGACCCTGTTGCATTGCCAACTGTTTGACCGGGCTTGCCACCGTTTGCCGACCACGCCCGGCCGGCCGGTCTGGCTGTGTATAAACAGCCACAACATCATGCGGACTATCCAGCAGTGCCTGCAGTGAAGGCACAGCAAAATCCGGCGTACCCGCGAAAACTATTTTCATGATGCTGCCTGTCAGTCAGGCAAGTTCAGATCAGGGTAAATGCGAAATCAATTAGATGACACGCTTGCTGGATTGGGCAGCAGCTACCGTGGTTGTCTGTCGTTGCTCTTTTTCCAGTCTATGCCGGATCCGCGTACGCTTGAGCTGTGAAAGGTAATCAACGAACAGCTTGCCATCCAGATGATCGATTTCATGCTGGATACAGACCGCCAGCAAACCTTCCGCCTGCATCTCAAAAGGCTGTCCATTACGGTCCAGTGCACGCAACCGTACCCGGTCCGCACGTTGCACTACCTCGTAGACACCCGGCACCGAAAGACAGCCTTCCTCCATCTCTTCAACACCCTCAAGCTCGAGTATCTCCGGGTTAATCAGGCATAAAGGTTGGTCTTTTTCTTCCGATACATCAATGACTATGACTCGTCTGGGGATATTGACCTGCGTGGCCGCCAGACCAATGCCGGGGGCCGCGTACATGGTAGCGAGCATGTCATCCAGGAGTTGCCTGATGCCGGCATCAACCGTTTCTACAGGTTGGGCAGTGTTGCGCAGACGTGGGTCGGGAAAATGCAGAATTTCGAGGATAGCCATGTGATTGCCGTCACGATTCAAGTATCAATTTATTGAATATACTTTACCACAATCATGTGCGCGACGGTCGCTGTAAATCGACAAAAGGTTTTGTTCTGTGTGGGTTTTCCGCTAGACTCGCGCATGACCTGTAGCAGCCAGCCACACCATCTGTCGATGGCAAACTGGCCTGGTAGTGATACACACTCGACGTAAAAAGGACACCCATGACAACCAAGAAATTGTTCGGAATGGTCTTCGCCGCATTACTTGCCAGTTCGCTGTTTGCTGCTGATGTGGTTCTTAACCCGGAACACCCGGATCGCTATGTCGTTGTTGAAGGTGACACTCTCTGGGATATATCAACCATGTTCCTGCGTGACCCCTGGCTCTGGCCGGAGATCTGGTATGTCAACCCACAGGTGAAGAACCCGCACCTGATCTATCCGGGCGATATCCTCACGCTGGTCTACGTCGACGGAAAACCACAGCTGCAAATGTCCCGGGGCTACTCGACCGTCACCCTCTCTCCACAGGTGCGAGAGGAAAGTCTTGAAAAAGCCATACCCACAATCCCGCTGGACGCCATACAACAGTTCTTGACCCGAGCCATCGTGGTCAGCGAAGAAGAGCTGGAAACCGCACCTTATATAGTACAAAGTGCCGGTGAGCATGTGGTCACAGGAGTTGGTGATCGTGTCTATGCGCGGGGTATCGAGGAGCAAAGTCATCCTGTCTATGACATTTTTAAACCTGGTGGCCCTTATATCGATCCGGATACCAATGAGTTACTCGGCTACGAGGCCCTCTTTGTGGGGCGCGGACCGGTAGAACAGTATGGCGACCCATCAACACTCTATCTTGCTGAAACCACTAGAGAAGTTCGCGTTGGTGACCGCTTGCGCCCTAGCGACCGCACAACCGCGTTCACGCACTACCAACCCCACAGACCACCAGACAACACACAGGGTCGCATTATATCAGTGCTGGACGGTGTAACCCAGATAGGCCAGTTTAACGTCGTCGCCATTAATCTCGGTGCACGCGAGGGAATCGAACCAGGCCATATATTCCGTGTGTATCAGGATGGTGCGCTCATCAAGGATACTGTCAGCGGCAAGCGTAACGATATGGTCAAGCTACCTGATGAAGATGCAGGCCTGATTATGGTCTTTCGAAGTTTTGAAAAGGTTAGTTTTGGACTGGTTATGAAAGCTACCAGCGCTATGCACATCAATGATGTCGTACGGACTCCCTGAAAACACATTACACACAGCAATCGCCAAGGATGGTGAACAAATGATTTCCGATGCAGCACCCGTATCCAAGAGAAACGGCTAGCCATGATGGCGGCCCCATTCTCTGAACCTGCCACAACAGACACCCTTAAACACTGGCTTGCCCTCTATCACACACCAGGCGTAGGTGCAGTTACTTTCCACCGCCTGCTGGAGTCTGGTCCAGGCCTGCGGGAGCTGGCGCAGTCAGACACTGGAGCATTGCGAAAACTGGGACTGTCCCAGCAAGCCATTGATGCACTACAACACCCGGACACGGCCGCCATCACGCGTGACCTGGAGTGGCAAGACAAACCCGGCAACCGCATCATGACCTGTCATGACCCGGACTACCCTGTATTGCTGTTACAAACAGAAACCCCACCTCCGCTGCTCTATATCCATGGTAATGCCGAGATTTTAAGCGAACCTTTGCTGGCCATGGTTGGCAGTCGTAATCCGACGGCTGCGGGAACTCGTACAGCAACAGACTTCGCTCGCCACCTGTCAGCTGCCGGACTGGTAATCAGCAGTGGTCTGGCTTTGGGCATCGACGCTGCCAGTCACCAGGGTGCGCTGGATGCAGACGCGCCCACCATTGCTGTGATGGGTACTGGCCTGGACCGGGTATACCCCGCCCGTCATCGTGATCTGGCACGGCAGATTGCTGAACGCGGTGCGCTGGTATCGGAGTTTCCTGTTGGCACCGCCCCGCGTGCGGAAAACTTTCCACGTCGGAATCGAATCATTAGCGGCTTGAGTCTGGGAACGCTGGTGGTCGAAGCGGCGATACGCTCTGGTTCACTGATCACTGCCCGTTATGCCGGCGATCAGGGACGTGAAGTTTTTGCCATTCCGGGTTCAATTCATAACCCGCTGGCTCGCGGCTGCCACCACCTGATACGGCAGGGCGCCAAACTGGTAGAGACCGCACAAGATGTCATAGACGAGCTTGGTGTATTGGCCGATAGCTGCTACCGGCCGCCCCAGACCGCTGTTGACACTAATGTATCTGAGGAACCACACAAACTTGACCTCGAATACAAGCAACTTATTGATTTAATTGGCTTCGACACCACATCCATAGACCAGCTTGTGTGTAGCAGCGGATTGACGCCAGCCGAAGTTTCCTCCATGCTCCTGCAGCTGGAAATGAGCGGTTATATTGCTTCCAGCCCCGGTGGCGTTTATAACCGACTGAAATAAAAGGTTAAATATGAAAGAAAACGTCTTCGACGTACTGATGTATCTGTTTGAAAACTATTACATGGACGATGACGGCACAGCCACGCCGGATCGAGACATTGTTCAGCAGGAACTCAGTCAAGCAGGTTTCCCGGCGCTGCAAATCGATCGCGCCTTCCACTGGATGGAGGGACTCGCCGGAGAAGACAACCCACCCAGCATGCAGGCCGAACGTTCATTGCGTTTGTTTTCAAATAATGAAATGAATCGCCTCGATACTGCCTGCCGTGGCTTTATCCTGTTTCTTGAACAAATGGGTGTACTGACACCCGCCAGCCGTGAACTGGCGATAGATCGTGCCATGGCACTGGAGAGCGAGGACTTCGACCTTGACCAACTCAAGTGGGTGATCCTGATGGTACTGTTTAACCAGCCCGGCCAAGAAGCCGCCTACACCTGGGTCGAAGACCTGGTGTTCGACGAGGCAACAAATAGCCTGCACTAAGCCACTGGCCATTCTGTCTGCCGGTAACACATATCTATGAGCAAGAACCTCGTTATTGTTGAATCGCCTGCAAAGTGCAAGACTATCAAGAAATACCTTGGTAAAGACTATGAGGTCATGGCGTCTTATGGTCACGTCCGTGACCTGATCCCCAAGGAAGGTGCTGTCGATACTGAACACGACTTCGCCATGAAATACCAGCTGATCGACCGTAATTCAAGGCATGTCGACGCCATCGTCAAGGCAATGAAACAATCCGACGCCCTCTACCTCGCAACTGACCCTGATAGAGAAGGCGAAGCCATTTCCTGGCATCTGTGTGAATTGCTCAAGGATCGCAAAGCAGTTAAGGAAAAACCGGTGTACCGTGTTGTTTTCAATGAAATAACCAAGCGTGCCGTAAACGATGCGATAGAACACCCACGTGAACTGTCGACAGAACTGATCAATGCACAACAGGCACGACGCGCCCTTGATTACCTGGTCGGATTTAACCTGTCACCACTGCTGTGGAAAAAAATTCGCCGTGGACTGTCCGCTGGGCGCGTGCAAACACCTGCACTGCGGATGATTGTAGAGCGTGAAATCGAAATCGAAAATTTCAAGCCACGTGAATACTGGACGCTGGAGGGCGATCTTGTCCATAAAAACCAGGAAATAGTTGCAAGACTGACGCAATTGCATGGAGAAAAGCTCAAGCAGTTTTCCATCACTGATGCCAATAGTGCCAACGCTGCCAGGGATGAATTGCTCCACGCCTCCAACGGCAAGCTGATTGTAGAGGATGTTGAAAAGAAACAACGCAAGCGTAACCCGACCGCACCGTTCACTACCTCCACGCTGCAGCAGGAAGCCTCGCGCAAACTGGGATTTACCGCCAGCCGCACCATGCGCGTGGCACAACAGCTTTATGAAGGCATGGAAATCGGGGGCGACACAGCCGGTTTGATTACCTATATGCGTACCGATTCTGTCAATCTCGCACAGGATGCACTGGATGAACTGCGTACCTTTATACCGGAGCGCTACGGCAAGAATGCATTACCCCCCCAGGCGCGCACCTATAAAACCAAGGCAAAGAACGCACAGGAGGCACATGAGGCAATCCGCCCCACCTCTGTACGAAATACACCAGAGGACATCAGAAAATATCTATCTGCAGAACAGTTCAAACTCTATGACCTGATATGGAAACGCACCATCAGTTGCCAGATGATCCACGCAACGATTAATACCGTCAGCGTAGACTTCAAATGCGGGGAAGGAAACCTGTTTCGCGCCAATGGTTCAACCATCGTTGATCCTGGTTTCATGGCGGTCTACCAGGAAGGCGTGGATGATAAAAAGGCGGGTGGCGATGAAATGATGCTGCCGCCACTCGAAAAGGGTGATATCTGTACGCTGAATGCTATTCGTGCCGACCAGCATTTTACCGAACCTCCACCACGGTATTCGGAAGCAAGCCTGGTCAAGGCACTGGAAGAACATGGCATCGGCCGCCCATCGACTTATGCCACCATCATTTCCACATTACAGGCTCGTGAATATGTCACCCTTGACAAGAAGCGCTTTTATCCGACTGATGTTGGCCGTGTCGTCATCGAATTCCTGACAACCAATTTCACCTCGTATGTGGACTATGATTTTACAGCCGGTCTGGAAGACGAACTGGATGCCGTTGCACGCGGGGAAAAGGACTGGATTCCGTTGATGAATGAATTCTGGATACCATTCAACCGGCTCATAGGCAAAGACTACCCGCGACCGTACCCGAAACCCATTGAAGAAAAGTGCCCTGAATGCGGCAAGCCATTGCAAATGAGTCTCGGCCGTGGCGGTTTCTTTATCGGCTGCTCCGGTTATCCGGACTGCAAGTACACACGCAATGTTGATGAATCACAGCGAAAGCACTGGCACCGGAAGTTGTCGAAGGCCGGAGCTGCCCGAAATGCGATTCAGACCTGATCATCCGCTCCGGCCGCTATGGCAAGTTTATCGGCTGCAGCAGCTACCCAGATTGCAACTATATCGAGCCACTGGAAAAGCCGGAAGATACCGGTGTGCAATGTCCGGAATGCAAGAAGGGCACTATCCTGAAACGTAAATCACGGCGCGGCAAAATTTTCTTTTCCTGCGAGCGCTACCCCGATTGCACAGTACGCTATCTGGAACCAGCCGCTGGCGCAGCCCTGCCCGAAGTGCCACTGGCCTATTACTTCAATCAAAACCACGAAGCGTTCCGGTACCCAGCGCGTATGCCCGCAACAGGACTGTAAATTTGTTGAGCCCTGGGATGAGCCGGTCTCTGCTGTGGAAGATATTGAGGCATAGCAACCCTTAATCCTTGCGTTGAAACGAGTTCAATAGCGACGACATCATGAGCTGGCATATCAGGGAAGCCGTCCGAAAGCTTGCCGACGGTGGTGTTATTGCCTACCCGACCGAAACGGTATACGGACTGGGATGCGATCCTTTCAACAGCGATGCAGCACTGCGCCTGATTGATCTAAAAATGAGAAACATTAAACAGGGACTAATCCTTGTCGCCAGCCAGTTTGAGCAGCTGGAGCCGCTCTTGTGTCCGCTGAATGCAGTAGTCAGGAGGCGCGTCTCCCGGCCAGCCAAGCCTCCTGTTACCTGGGTTCTTCCCTGCCTGCCCGGGACACCGGCATGGCTGCGAGGCAAGCATGATTCGCTGGCAATCCGGGTGAGCAATCACCCGGTTACCGCAGCACTTTGTGACCACTGGGGCGGGCCGCTGGTTTCAAGCAGTGCAAACATACACGGCAAACCACCTGCGACGACTCCGCTGGCCGTACGCAAGGCATTTAATGGACGACTCGACTACATCCTGCACGGGACACACGGCAGTACCAACAAACCCAGCCAGATATGCAATGGCCTGACGGGTGAACTGTTGCGCAATAGCCCCTGAAATAAACAAGCGATCATGGACTGGTAACAACAATGGCCAACACTAAAATTGACAGCACCCAGGTTGAATTTGTGCGTGACTACCTGATGACGTTGCAGGACACCATCTGTAATGCTTTCGAAAAACTGGATGGCAGCGACCGTTTTCGAGAAGACAGCTGGTCACGTGATGAAGGCGGTGGGGGTCGCTCGCGAGTCATGGAAGGCGGCAACATTTTCGAGAAGGCCGGCATCAATTTCTCGCACGTCCATGGAGCAGAATTGCCTGCGTCGGCGACTGCCACACGCCCGGAGCTTGCCGGTCGTTCTTTTCAGGCCATGGGTGTATCGCTGGTAATTCATCCACACAATCCCTATGTGCCGACATCACATGCAAATGTACGTTTTTTCATTGCCGAAAAGCCCGGCGCCGATCCCGTCTGGTGGTTTGGTGGAGGTTTTGATCTGACACCCTACTACGGGTTCAGGGAAGACGCTGTACACTGGCACCGTCTGGCAAGGGAAGCCTGCACACCATTTGGTGATGATGTCTACCCGCGTTACAAACAGTGGTGTGATGAATATTTCTATCTAAAGCACCGCAATGAACCGCGCGGTATTGGCGGGCTTTTTTTTGATGATCTGAATGAGGGCGGTTTCGAAAGGTGCTGCTCCCTGATGATCAGCATTGGCAACCACTACCTGCCGGCCTACCTGCCCATTGTGGAACGTCGCAAGGACATAAGCTATGAAGAACGTGAAAAGGCATTCCAGCGTTACCGCCGTGGCCGCTACGTAGAGTTCAATCTGGTGTATGACCGTGGCACCCTGTTCGGCCTGCAATCAGGCGGCCGCACCGAGGCTATCCTGGTTTCTCTGCCACCGGAAGTAACCTGGCGCTATGACTGGCACCCCGCGCCCGACTCTGCTGAGGCTCAACTTTATGACGTATTCCTGAAACCAACGGACTGGCTGGCTCAGCAACAACCCTAGAAAATTCTCCTGCCTGCCTTGCGACACTGCTGCAAGGTAATACGTGGCCTCATCACCAGCGTGCTGATATTAAATACTCTACTACAATTGGTTGCCTGTTGATCTAGACAGTTTCTAGATTGTTGTCTATGTTCCTGCACAGCACTAATCATGCCTGCCAGTCATTTCCAAACAAGCACCAGGAGTTGACCTATACCGACTGCTTTACATCCTTGTGCTGGCATCCCATGCCGGCCTTGCCCAGGCAGACATGGAGCGCTGGCAAGCGGAATTCGATTCAGTGGTGCAAAAAACGCGAGAAACTTTTCCAACGGGGACTGGTCGATGCCAACACCGTTTCCCGCGACCAGTGCCATACGAGTGCCAGCAACACACATCCCGAGACCTGCCCCAAGTTCCAGCAACAGCTGGGAATGGTTGCTCAGCAGTGAGCGATGATTAACTGGTGCATCATGAAACCGCTGGAGAGGAACCACTGGCCGCTGATGATGAAAAGACGATTGCTATGCAGGCCTACATCAATCACGAGCGCCGCTGTGTGCCCATGGCTCCGGGAAAACACTAGCCTCACATATAAATCAGGCCCGGCGTGGACAGGTAGTTCCGGGGTTACGTAGACCACAGGGAGGGTACGGGAGCCAGCACAGCGGTGTCCATGCAGGCAAAAAAAACCCGCCTTGCGGCGGGTTGAAAACGCTTTTCAGCGTCGGAGGAGCCTTTACTACTACAGTGCATGACAAAATCTTCTCTGAGATAGTTCCTGACGTGTAGACATAGGCGGGAACCATTTCACAGTGCACTGCTGAATCACTGTATGTTAATGCTATCGGCGACGGGACTGAGATCCTGAGTAAAATTTTCTTTGCCCGGTTTCCACTCCGCATGAATATTCTATCTTATTGTTATATATGACTATTATACTTCTTTAGCAACGCCCCATGATGACGTAGCCAGGCGCTTGCGCCTGTTGCGGTGAGGATACACCACACGGCAAACAGTGCCCCCGGCAACGCGGTTTGCGGTGGAAAATGCGCCAGTGCCAGTGCCACACCCAGGCCAGCATTCTGCATGCCGATTTCAATCGCCAGTGTCAGCCGATAGTGCCCATTAAAACCATACCATCGCCCCAACCACCAGCCGGCGAGATATCCCAGTGCATTCAGCAAGACCACCATGGCAATCACCCAGGCGCCAACTGTGGCAATGCGTTCCTGGTTGGCTGCCACGGCATAGCTACAGATGATAATGATTGCGATCGCCGCGATTGCCGGTGAGACAATGCGTGCAGCCCCCAGGTAAGACCCCAGGTATCTCCGCAACCATATCCCCGCACCCAGGGGCAGCACCACGGTCAGGATAATGGTTTGCATCATCGGCCAGAATGGAATGTGTAACAGTTTGCCACCCAATAGCTCAACCAGCATCGGTGTCAGTAATGGCGACAGAAAGGTCGACACCGTCGTCATTGCCACAGAAAATGCCACTGCGCCACCAGCAAGATAAACCATCACGTTACTTGCCATGGCACCGGGTGCGCAGGCGACAATAATAAAGCCCAGCTTGAGATCCGCGGACAGCGGACTCAGTAACGCCAGCACAAAACCCAGCAGTGGCATGACCGTATATTGCGTCATGACGCCAATACCGATTTGCCATGGCTTGCGCAGTGTCTGCTGTAACTCACCCGTATCCAGCACGATGCCCATGGCAAACATGGTGGCGGCAAAGAACCACAGAAAAGTGGACTTGAAGACCAGCAACAGCGGTGGAAAAAGATACGCCATCACGGCACCCAGCAGGGTAAGCAGTGCCATCCGGTTGGCAATAAAATTGGCAAATAGTTATGACAGCATGCATTTTCCCCGCATTTTCCCCCGGGCAAACACTGCATAAAGAGCCGCTCGCAGCAATCTCACCTGCGGGGCCTGGTGAACCGAACTTACACGCACTTCGCGGTAATGGTACAGTGTTACGCTCGCCGGATGGGGACTGACGCCGGTCCCCGGCCGCGGTAAACTTTTGGCAATCCAACTGATCCGGGAGCAACTGCAGTGACTGATAAATTCCTCGGGAAACAGTCGATTTCCCGCTACCCGCATGCGCCGCATGCGACACGATGAGTTCACCCGGCGCCTGATGCGCGAGACCCGGCTTGACTGTGCCGATCTCATCTACCCGGTATTCGTGCTTGACGGCGAGCAGCAACGTGAGCCTGTCGCATCCATGCCCGGTGTGGAACGTCTCAGTATCGACGAACTGCTGAAGGAGGCCGCTGAAATTCACGCGCTGGGTATCCCGGCCATCGCCTTGTTCCCGGTCACACCTGCCAGCGGCAAATCCGACGATGCCCGTGAAGCATTCAATCCGGACGGACTCGCACAGCGCGCTGTACGCGCATTAAAACAGGCACTGCCCGAGCTTGGCGATCATCACCGATGTCGCACTCGACCCCTTTACCACCCACGGCCAGGACGGCCTGATCAATGCAGACGGCTATGTCCTGAACGATGAAACCGTTGCAGTACTGGTCAAACAGGCACTCTCGCATGCCGAAGCCGGTGCCGACATCGTGGCACCCTCTGACATGATGGATGGGCGCATCGGCGCCATTCGCGCGGCCCTGGAACAGGACGGCCATATCAATACCCGCATCCTTGCCTACGCCGCAAAGTATGCCTCCAGTTTCTATGGCCCGTTTCGCGATGCCGTGGGCTCGGCGGCCAACCTGGCCGGTGGTGACAAATACAGCTACCAGATGGATCCTGCCAACAGTGACGAGGCCCTGCGGGAAGTGGCCCTGGACCTGGATGAAGGTGCCGACATGGTAATGGTCAAACCCGGCATGCCCTATCTCGACATCGTGCGCCGCATCAAGGATCAGTTCGGGGTACCCACCTTTGCCTACCAGGTCAGTGGTGAGTACGCCATGCTCAAGGCGGCCGCCCAGAACGGCTGGCTGAACGAACAGGCGGTCGTGATGGAGTCATTGCTATCCATGAAGCGCGCCGGCGCCGATGCCATCCTGACCTACTATGCGAAAGCTGTCGGGCACTGGCTGCACGCTGCTCGAATGACCATCCACCCGCACGGAAATGGACCGCTATGCCGTGATGGGCAATCCGGTTGCCCACAGCAAGTCACCCCGCATCCATTCCCTGTTTGCCAGTCAAACCGGCCAGCAACTGCACTACGAGGCCATCCGTGTCGAGTCCGGAAAGCTGGCAGCGGCCGTTGGCTGATTTTCTCGCCGCTGGCGGCAAGGGCCTGAACATCACGGTACCGCTCAAGGAAGAGGCCTGGTCAGCTTGCGCCTACACGCAGCAGTCGTGCCGAACGCGCCGGTGCGGTTAATACCCTGGTCCTTGAACAATCCGGCAAGCATTTCGGTGACAATACCGACGGCGCCGGCCTGGTACGTGACCTGCTGCACAACCACGGGAGCACGCTGCAACAAAAGCGTATATTACTGGTTGGCGCCGGTGGTGCTGCACGCGGTGTTATCGAACCGCTGCTGCTGGAAAAACCGTCCCTGCTGGTTATTGCCAACCGCACCGCCAGAGAAAGCCGTAGAGCTGGCGCGACTGTTCTGCGATCTCGGGCATATCGAGGGCTGCGGTCTGGACGACGTTGCCGGCCAATCCTTCGATCTCATCATCAATGCAACTGCCGCCAGTCTCGCCGGGCAGGTGCCGGCGCTGCCCGACAGTGTGGTGACACCGGACTGCTGGTGTTACGACATGATGTACGCTGACAGACCCACGGCCTTCATGGACTGGGCACGGCAACGTGGCGCAGCACGCTGCATGGATGGCCTGGGCATGCTGGTCGAGCAGGCAGCGGAAGCGTTTTTTTTGTGGCGCGGTGTGCGTCCGGACACCCGCCCGGTTATCCGGCAATTGCGCACTCACGCCTAGTCGTGATTGGCCATATGGCGGTTTTTCAGTTCCACGTAATGTGCCGCTGAATACGTCAGGAACCCCTCTTCCTCAGGCCGTAAAGCACGCACCCTGCGGGCAGGCGAACCTACCCACAGGAAGCCCCCTTCAAGCTCACGACCCGGCGGCACCAGGCTACCGGCACCGACGATGGCCCCGGAATGGATAACCGCACCATCCATCACCGTAGCCGCCATACCGATCAGGCAACGATCCTCCACCGTGCAGCCATGCAAAATGGCCTGG
Organism: uncultured Gammaproteobacteria bacterium; assembly: GCA_963701505.1. Lineage (GTDB taxonomy): Bacteria > Pseudomonadota > Gammaproteobacteria > UBA9214 > UBA9214 > UBA9214. Next base: position 298,088 of record CAVOZZ010000008.1, on the reverse strand, counting down.
TGTCCGACGGTAATATCGGCACCGATGTGCAATGCAAATCCACCGGCTGCAAATTCACTGTCATGACTGACATGCAGAATGGTGCCATCCTGTATGTTGGTGCGCGCCCCGATGTAAATGGAATTGACATCGCCCCTGGCAACGACCTTCGGCCACAGCGACACATCGTCTTCGAGGGTGACATCCCCTATTACCAGTGCGGTTTCATCCACGTAGGCGCTCTTCGCGATACGTGGTTTGATACCCTTCAAAATTTCTTACAGTCACAAACTACCCCTGCTGACGTTAAGGCAATGCCGGGCACTGATGAGCATTGCAGCATGTCTGAAAAGAACTACCGCCGAATAGTAGCAGACAGTACACTTTCACGAGCGCGCCCTGACCCGGCATTACACCCGCAAATACCGAGGTAATACACGAATGACGAATCCCCTGCTGGAGCAAAACGCCCTGCCGCCTTTTTCACGCATCAAACCGGAACACGTGAAACCGGCCATCGAAACCCTGCTGGCCGAGAGTCGACAGCTGGTTGAACAACTGTTGCAGCAGAACAGCGACTATAGCTGGGATAACCTGATCGAGCCACTGGATGCGATGGACGACCGCATCAATCGCGCCTGGTCGCCGGTCAGTCACCTGAACTCGGTCGTCAACAGTGAGGCATTGCGGGATGCCTATAACGAATGCCTGCCGATCCTCAGTGAATACGGTACCGAGATGGGACAACATGAGGGTCTGTACAGGGCCTACCGGCAAATCGCGGATGGCGACGGCTACCAGCAACTCGACACCGCACAGAAAAAAGTCATCGATAACGCGTTGCGTGATTTCCGCCTTTCCGGCATCGAGCTTGAGCAGGCAGACCGCGACCGCTACAAGAGCATTCAACAGGAACTCTCCAGACTCTCCTCGCGCTACAGCGACAACGTGCTGGATGCAACCAATGCCTGGCATAAACAGATTATGGATGAATCCCTGCTTGCCGGATTGCCGGAGAGCGCCTGCGCCCTGGCCAGCACAGACAGCCGAACAGCGCGATCTGGAAGGCTGGGTATTCACCCTGGAGTTTCCTTCCTACTACCCGGTTTTGACCTACGCCGACAACCGTGAATTGCGCGAGGAGCTCTACACCGCCTATGTGACACGCGCCTCCGATCAGGGACCGCACGCCGGCCAGTGGGACAACACCGAAACCATGGAGCAGATCATGGCGCTGCGCCACGAAGCGGCCGGTTACTGGAGTACAGCAACTACGCGGAGCGCTCACTGGCCACCAAGATGGCGGAATCGACCGGCCAGGTCATGAGCTTTCTGGAAGACCTCGCACAACGCTCAAAACCTGCCGCACAACAGGAACTGGAAGAACTCCGCCACTTTGCCCGGGATCACCATGAATGTGACGACCTGCAGGCCTGGGATATCGCCTATTACTCCGAGAAACTGCGACAGAAGAAATACGCAATTTCACAGGAAGAACTGAAACCCTACTTTCCCGAACCCCGTGTTGTCAGTGGATTGTTTGCCATCGTGGCACGGCTGTACGGATTGCAAATCGAGGCCGTTGCAGGCATCGATACCTGGCATGAGGATGTTGCCTTCTATCGCATCCGGGATGAAGGCGGTGAGCTACGCGGCGAATTCTATCTCGACCTGTATGCACGGCCACACAAACGCGGTGGCGCATGGATGGATGAGTGTATCTCCCGCCGCCGCGGTTCTGCCGGCCTGCAGATCCCGGTCGCCTATCTGACCTGTAATTTCTCTCCGCCCATCGGTGACCAGCCCGCGCTGTTTACCCACGATGAGGTCATCACCCTGTTTCATGAATTCGGCCATGGCCTGCACCATATGCTCACCCGGATAGACTATGCCGGCGTTTCCGGCATCAGCGGCGTCGCCTGGGATGCGGTCGAACTGCCCAGCCAGTTCATGGAGAACTGGTGCTGGGAACGCGAGGCACTGGACCTGTTTTCCGGGCATTTCAAATCCGGCGAAAAGATCCCGGAAGCACTGTATCAGCGCATGCAGCAAGCGAGGAACTTCCAGTCCGCCATGCAAATGCTCAGGCAACTCGAGTTTGCCATCTTCGATTTGCGCATTCACCGCGATTACAACGAGGAAAGTGGCGCGCGCATTCATGACACCTTAAACGAGGTCCGCAAACAGGTCGCCGTGCTGCAACCACCGGCGTTTAATCGTTTTGAAAACGGCTTCACGCATATTTTCGGCGGCGGTTACGCAGCCGGTTACTACAGCTACAAATGGGCAGAAGTCCTTTCGGCAGATGCCTTTTCGGCATTTGAGGAAAACGGCATTTTCTGCCGTGACACCGGTAATAAATTTCTCGAGTGCATACTGGAGAAGGGCGGTTCCCGGGACCCGATGGAACTGTTTGTCGAATTCCGTGGCCGCGAACCTAACATCGATGCCCTGCTGCGGCACAGCGGTCTGGCCGCCTGACTAGCCATGTCTGTCCTTGCAGGAGTGCTTCGTTTATGCCTGGCGAATAATCGGCTACAAGTGCGATTGTCTGATAATTGTCGCGGCATACAATGCGCTCCTGCACACGCATAGATATTGATTCATTATGAAAATCGCCACCTGGAATGTGAATTCACTGAAAGTGCGCCTGCCACAGGTGCTCGACTGGCTGGCTGCCTCACAGGTGGACATCCTGTGCCTGCAGGAGACCAAGACCACGGATGAAAATTTCCCTGTCGATGAAATTTCAGCCGCCGGCTACCAGGTGGTGTACTCGGGACAAAAGACCTATAACGGTGTTGCCATCCTCAGCAAGGAAGCGGCCACTGACATAATCACCGATATCCCGGGTCTGGACGATCCGCAACGCCGCATACTGTGTGCCACCATCGGCGGTGTACGCGTGCTTGACCTGTATGTCGTCAATGGACAGGAAGTGGGCAGTGAGAAATATGCCCATAAACTGCACTGGCTGGAGCAGGTCGCCGGGTTCATCAACGTTCAGCTGCAACAGCATGAGCGCTTCGTGGTTGTCGGTGATTTTAATATTGCACCCGATGACCGTGATGTATATGACCCGGAGGTCTGGCATGAACGCATTTTATGCAGCACGCCGGAACGGCAAGCCTTGCAAAAGATCATCGACCTTGGTCTGACCGACACCTTCCGCCTGTTTGAACAGCCCGAGAACAGTTACAGCTGGTGGGACTATCGAGCCGCCGCATTCAGAAGAAACATGGGGCTGCGTATTGACCTGATACTGGCCAGCCAGTCACTGACCGGCCATTGCAGCGCCTGCCTAATAGACAAGGAACCGCGTCGCCTGGAACGGCCGTCTGACCATGCGCCGGTTGTCGCGGAATTCAAGCTGTAAAACAGGCGCGCAGGCCTGCATCAAGATCAGGGTATTGCAGTGTCACTGCCAGTTCATCCAGCATCTTCGCATTGCTCATGCGCCGGGAATCATTCAGGAATGAGAGCATGCCGGCAGACAGTACCCGCGGTGCCTCGGAACGGCTGACAGTCGGGGGACGCGGCAAGCCGGCGGCATCTGCCACCCTGAAAAAGTAATCCGTCATATTGCTCGGCTGACCATCGCTGACGTTATAGACCGTATTGGCATACGGACTGTTCATGGCGGCGACGCAGATCCTGGCGAGATCATCGGCATGAATGCGATTGGTATAGGGCGAATCTTCCTCGCGCAATACCGGTGTGCCCTCGCGCAACCGTGCCAGTGGCAGTTTTTCCGGTCCGTAGATTCCCGGCACGCGCAACAGCGACCCACTGCATTTTGTGTGCGTCACACCATGCCGTTAGACGTCGCTCCGCATCCAGACGACGCTGACCGCGCGCCGTGGCCGGATTGACGGCCTGCGATTCGGTTATCCATGCACCCTGACAGTCCCCGTACACCGCGCTGGTACTGATGTAGACGATACGGCGTGGCGGCGCCTCAACATCCAGCGCCTGAAGAAACGCCTGCATACGCAGGTCCTGTGCTCCATGCGGTGGCGGCGGCGCAAAATAAAACACCCCGTCAAAACCGTCTGCCCATCCATTCATTGCAGCAGGCAGATCCAGGTCAACAGTGACCGGAGTGATACCTGAACAATCGAGTTGCGCTGCGCTTTGCTTGCTGCGAACGCAGCCCGTGACATGGCAGTCATCCGCCTGCAGCAGACCGGCTACGCGCCTGCCGATATAACCACACCCCACGATTAGCACAGATTTATACGGTTTATCTTGCATCCTAAATCAGCGACAATGCCTGCCCGTTTCTGTTGAGTTCGTAAACTGCATGTCCTACCAGGTCACCATACAGTCCAGCGGCCATACGTTTCGCGTCGAGCCGTCCGAGACGGTTCTCGATGCCGCGTTGCGCCAGGGCATTATACTGCCCTATGGATGCCGCAATGGTAAATGCGGCTCCTGTATGGGCGATGTCATCACTGGATCGGTCGGCTATCGCAATGGTCTGCCGCCGGCACTCGATGCCGATGCTGCCGGACGCAACAAGGCATTATTCTGCCAGGCACGTCCAGACAGCTGACCTGTCGATAAAGATACGTGAGGTCGATGCTGCCAGGGACATCGAGATCAGGACCCTCCCCTGCCGGGTAAACAAGCTTGAACACCTGGCCCACGATGTCGTCCGCATTTATCTCAAAATCCCCGAATCCGCACGCATGCAGTTTCTTGCCGGCCAGTACATCGATGTACTCCTCAAGGACCATGCACCACGCGCCTTTTCAATCGCCAATGCGCCGCATGATGATGACTTGATCGAACTGCACATTCGCATTGTCAGCGGCGGCTTCTTCAGTGCACAGGTGTTCAACCAGATGCAGGAAAAAGCCATGCTGCGCATCAGGGGTCCGCTGGGCACGTTCTTCCTGCGTGAAGACAGTGAGCGTCCCGCAATCCTTATCGGTGGCGGCACCGGTTTCGCACCGCTCAAGGGGATGCTGGAACATGCCTTTTATACCTCCGTCGACAAGCCCCTGCACCTGTTCTGGGGGGTACGCGCCAGGCGTGACCTGTACCTGGACAAACTACCGCAAGAGTGGCTGCAGATCACACTCAAACTTCCATTACACGCCGGTCCTGTCTGAACCTGTCGCCGCCGATGACTGGCAGGGCGAAACCGGCTTTGTGACTGACAGCGTCATCAGGCAGTATCCGGACCTGTCAGCCTACGACGTCTACATGAGCGGACCACCGGTGATGGTAGAGGCCGGGCACGGTCTGTTCCTGCAGCACGGTCTGGATGAACAGTTCTTTTCAGAGCCTTCGAGTACGCCGCACTCTCTGACAAGCTGATTCCGGAAGTTGATGGTGTCGCAGCCGCAGGCGCCTCGCGTCTCGGCCGAAGGCCGCTGCAGGAAACCTATGAACAACAACCAGCTAGCGCTGCTGAACAGCCGCGACAATCGCTTCATCACTCGCATTGGCCGCGATCAGCGGCGCATGAACAAACCCCAGTTGCTGCGCCAGTAGCTGCCTGGCGAGCGCCCATGACCACCAGTGGAATCTTCAGCAACAACGGCTGTCCTTCTGGTCCGGCCATTGCAACCAGGTTCTGCAGTGCCTCGTTACTGGTGATGGTGATGCAGTCAAGGTAGCCAGGCTGCAACAGTGTCTGCATACGCTTCGCATCCACCACCGGACACGCGCGCTGATAGACCTCCACATAGTCAACATCGGCACCGCGCGCAACCAGTGTTTCGCCCAGCAGTTCTCGTCCGCCGTTGCCACGAAAAATAACAACACACTGACCCGACATATCCTGAAGCTCATCCAGAGCCAGCAAGGCTTCACTGTTGTACTGATGCTCGGGCAGCAGGTCGACTGACAGTCCATATTGCAACAGCGCTGTTGCGGAACCCGCACCGACCGTGGCAATACGGGTGTCCTCGGGCCAGTCACGGCGATTGAGGATAAACTCAACACCCATTCTGACGGCATTGACGCTGACAAATACCGCCAGGTCATAGTCATCAAGCATATCGGTTACCGCTTCAAGACGGTAGCTGTCAGCCGCCTCCATGATTTCAATTGCCGGCAGCTGAATGCCCTCATGGCCGGCTGCTTCAAGCAAGCCGCAGAGGCGCGCCGCCTGTGCCGGCCGGGCGGGTGACGAGTATGCGCGACTTACTGTTCCGCACTCAGCAACTCATCAAGAATCGTCCGTGCACCGCGTGCCAGCAACTCATCGGCGAGTTGTTTACCCAGTGCTTCAGCATGCTGCGACGAACCACGGACATCGCCGCGAATAATGGTACTGCCATCCGGGCGACCCACCAGGCCGCGCAGTTCAATGACACCGTCGCTGCAGCAGCGAATAGCCGGCGACCGGCGCCTGGCATCCACCTGCCAGTGCGGCATTCATGGCGCGCTCGGCCTGTGTCCTGTAGCGGGTGTCTTCGTGATTCAATGGCCTTATCAGTCTGTTGATGCGTTCATCATCCACACGGCATTCAATGCCAATCACGCCCTGGGCAATCGCCGGCAACATCTCTTCAGGCGCCAGTTCACGGGTGATGCGCGCCGACAACCCAAGACGTTTCAGACCGGCGCAGGCAAGCACGATCGCGTCATAGTCACCTGCATCCAGTTTGCCGAGCCGGGTACCTACATTGCCGCGCAGGTCCAGGATCTGCAGGTCGGGACGCCTTGCACGCAACTGGCACTGACGCCGCAGACTGGAGGTGCCCACACGTGCACCTTCAGGCAAATCATCGACCGATGCGTAGTGACTGGAGACAAAGGCGTCGCGGGGATCTTCGCGTTCCAGGATGGCGCCAATGCACAGACCCGTCGGCAACTCGGACGGCACGTCCTTCATGGAATGCACCGCAAGATCCGCACGCCCTTCCAGCATGCCCTGCTCCAGTTCCTTTACAAACAGGCCCTTGCCGCCAATCTTTGCCAGCGGACTGTCCAGTATGCGATCGCCCTGGGTGCTCATCTTCAGCAACTCGACCTGCAGTCCGGGATGCAAGGCCAGCAAGCGGTCGCGCACATGCTCTGCCTGCCACGAGCGCAAGCGGGCTTTTGCGTGTTGCAATACGTATCAGCTCAGTTGACATCAGTTGCTGTCTCGCCACTTAATAGGGTGTGATGAAACGATTATACAGGCTGGTGATTATAGTATCTGCATCATTGTGGCTGGCAATTGCCGGCACTGCGTGCAGAGGTGACTGTGCCCGTTGCCACGGATCTGCAGCAGGACGGCAGCTCAGGCACTGTCACAGCAACTGCCGATTCTGCTTACCGTGACCTCCATTGCATGCAGTTACTGTGAACTGCTGGAACAGGATTTTCTGCAACCCATGCTGCTTGGCGGCGGCTACCGCGATAAAGTCATTATCCGCAAGCTGGAACTGTACCCGGGCGCAACGGTCACCGATTTTAATGGCCAGACAATCACGGCCAGCGAGCTGTCCAGCCGCTACCGGGTATTCGTTACGCCGACCCTGCTGTTTGTGGACGGGACCGGCAAGGAACTCGCCCAGCGCATGCTCGGCATTAATACGCCGGAACTCTATGGTGGTTACCTGGACAACTGCATTGAGACAGCATTGCTGTACTATCAGGGATCCCGCGGCGGCCGCCCGCATCAGAGGATGTCAGCTGCAACAAGCTGCAAACAGGGACACGATCTTCACGACTGCAGCGCCTTGACGAGCTTGCGAACCTCGGCAATGTGCCGCCGACTGACTTCCAGCGTCTGCTTCTACCCCGGCCAGACTCAGCTGCGCATGCCCGCCCTCGATCTTTTCCCAGACCGGTTATATAGCGTCAGGCAACCAGTGCATTGCGGTGGATACGCACAAAACGGTCGGCAAATTCCTGCTCCAGCGACTTCAGCGTCTCCTCGATCAGCAACTGTGTATCAGCCGTGCCGACGACCACATATTTCTGGTCGGCCTGAAAGTATCGAATATCCGCAACCGGAATGAGTTGCAGACTGCCGCGCACATTTGCACAAATACTCTGACGCTACGCCGGAGCGGGTATCGGCTTCCCGCAAAGAGGCTGCCTGTAGCCTGTGTCAGGCGCCGCGCATGCAACAGCGCGTCTTCCAGACGCTCCCGGCGTACCGGTTTCAACAGGTAGTCAACGGCATGTGTCTCAAAAGCCTGCAGCGCATAATCATTGTAGGCCGTGGTAAATATTATGGCCGGCGGTTGCTGCAGTAACTGCAGGTGCTGCGCGGCCTCCAGGCCGTCCATCCCCGGCATGCGAATATCCAGCAGCAGCACATCAGGCTGGTTCATTCTCGCACGCTTGCAGTGTTTCACGGCCATTGGCCGCTTCAGCCGCAGACCTCGTAGCCGCCGATCTCTTCGAGCATTGAGCACAGCCGTGCGCGCGCCGGCAGCTCGTCGTCGACAACCAGTACTTTCATGCGATGCTCACTTCCGGGAACCTCATAATGACCTTGTAGATACCCCCTCAAGTGACGTTAGCAGCTCTGCACGCCCTCCAAAAGCGATCTGCAGACGTTGCCGGATGTTTTCCTGGGCGATACGGTTACCCTCACGCTGCCCGCCACTTTCAGTGGCCGGCAGCGGGTTACTGATAGCAATGGTCACCATGTCCTGCTGACAATCGCCATCGACATGAATAGTACCGCCCTCGGGCAATCGCTCAATGCCATGATAGATTGCATTTTCAAGCAACGGTTGCAGGGTCAGCGGGGGCATGCTCACACCCGGCGGTATCTTCTCCACATGCCACTGCACCGAGAGGCGTTCGCCGAGTCGCAGGGTTTCAATATTGAGATAGCGTTGCGCCAGCGTCAGTTCGTCCGCAAGGGTACTTTGTTCGTGGGAACCGTTTAGCGATGCACGAAACAGGTCGGATAAATCTTCAATGGCAGATTCAGCGCGCTCCGGAGCGGTCCGTGTCAAGGCGGCAATGGTGTTCATGCTGTTGAACAGGAAATGCGGGCGTATCCGTGCCTGTAGCGCCTGGATTCGCGCGCGTGCCTCGGCCTTGAGCTGTTGCCGCCACTGGAACTGGACATACAGGTAACGCAGCACGACCGCCGCAATGACAGTACTGATAACAAGATTACGCAACAGAAAGACAGCATGATGCCGAGCATCAATCTCCGGGAAAAGGGTACTTGAAATCATCAAGCCGAAGGCAATTTCACTGATAATCGCCGTGACCAGCAACACCAGCAGGTAACTCACCAGCGCAGCCACCGTATTGCCAAGACGCGCCAGTAACGGACCGGCAGACACACAGCAGCGCTGCACTGGTCAGCGCTATCCATTGCATGAATACCGAGATCAGGCCGAGATTTGCCCACGGATTCTCCAGCACGCCCGGGCTTACCAGTGTCAAGATGAAGGCCAGCAGCTCGGCAATCACAACGACCGCAAACACCATGCGTACATCACAAAAGCTGGGTAAAAAGAACACCTCGGCCGTCTCGATCGCGTACTTTCCAGCTGGCTGGCGTGGACTCATGGCAGCAGTTTCAACCCTGTCGTTCCCGGCATGCAAGCATTGCATTCGAGCCGCTCCACGGCTGCCAGCTGCCGTGCAAATGGCAAACGCAAACCCGATCCGGATTGGTTATACTGCGGCAAAACAGGCATCCCGGTTAACCATCATGACAGACGACCATACATCAGATAAACCCTGGGGCGGACGCTTCACGGAATCGACAGACGCCTTCGTCGAGGCCTTTACCGCATCGATCGGCTTCGACCAGCGACTCTACCGGCACGATATCGCCGGCTCCATTGCGCATGCACGCATGCTGGCGCATGTCGGCATCATCAGCGATTCCGAAGCCGCTGACATCGTTGCCGGACTGGAAGACATTCGCGCCGACATCGAGCGCGGCGACTTTGCCTGGTCCGTCGCACTCGAAGATATCCACATGAATATCGAGGCACGGCTCATCCAGCGCATTGGTGAAACCGGAAAAAAGCTCCACACCGGCCGTTCCCGCAATGACCAGGTCGCCACCGATCTGCGGCTCTATCTGCGCGATGAAATTGACAGCCTGTGCAGTGCGCTCAAGCGGCTGCAGGGCGCACTGGTCGATATCGCCGAACGCGAAGCTGACACCATCATGCCGGGGTTTACCCACCTTCAGGTCGCCATGCCCGTCAGCTTCGGGCATCACATGCTGGCCTGGGAAGCCATGCTGGCGCGTGATCATCAGCGTCTGCTCGATGCGCGCAAACGGGTCAATGTAATGCCGCTGGGTGCGGCTGCGCTGGCTGGCACCGGCTTTCCCATTGATCGGGAGTTTACCGCAGCACTGCTCGGCTTCGACAGTGTCGCCGCCAACTCACTGGACGCCGTCAGTGACCGGGATTTCGTGATTGAATTCATTGCGGCAGCGTCACTTATCATGATCCACCTGTCCCGCTTTTCAGAGGAGCTGATACTCTGGTCATCGGCACAATTCAGCTTTATTGAACTGCCGGACCGCTTCTGTACCGGCTCCAGCATCATGCCACAGAAGAAAAACCCGGACGTTCCGGAACTGGTACGCGGCAAAAGTGGCAGGGTTACGGGCCACCTGGTAAGCCTGTTGATGCTGATGAAGAGTCAGCCTCTCGCCTATAACAAGGACAACCAGGAAGACAAGGAGCCGTTGTTCGATACCATTGATACCCTGCAGGGTTCGCTGCGCGCGTTCGCTGACATGATGCCGGCTGTCACTGTGCATCATGCGAACATGGCTGCCGCTGCACTGCAGGGCTTTTCCACGGCAACTGACCTGGCTGACTACCTGGTACGCAAGGGCATTGCCTTCAGGGATGCGCATGAAATCGTCGGTCGCGCCGTGCGCTTTGGAATTGACAGCAACAAGGATTTGTCTGCCATGTCACTGCAAGAGCTGCGTGCATTTTCCAGCCAGATTGATGACGACGTTTTTGCGGTACTGAAGCTGGAAGGCTCCATGGCAGCTCGCAACCATCCGGGCGGTACCGCACCCGAGCAGGTACGCAAGGCGGTGTCCGCCGCCCGGCAACGATTGCAACCGCACTAGCCCGCAACCAAAACACATCCATGCCAGACTGCTATTTTCCCGACAACACCTGAACAAACAGTAACCGGAGCTTGCTCACGCCTATGAAACACCTCTCACATTCAGCAGCACAATCCTTGCTGCAGAACTGCCCGATAGCCATGCTGCTAATCGCTGACAACGGCAAAATACAGGATTTCAACCGGGCATTTGCGGCACTGCTCGGTGAGGCTGCCAGCACTCTGAAAGATGCAGCGCCAGCGAATGGACTGGTCGCCCCGCTGCTGGGAACGGGTACTGTCGTCAACTGGATCATGCCGGATGGCGATGAGCGCTGGCTGGCGGTCGAGTCATACGCAATCGAACATGCCCCGGGTGTAAGCGCACGTTTTTATCAGGATGTCACCGAAAAGCTGCGGCTTAAAAAAGAACGTGATGCCCTGCAGGCCCTGCTCAAAAAGCAGGCCATTTATGATGAACAACGGCCCAGCCTGCTGAGTCGGTACGGGCTGCAGGTATCACTGGAACCACTGGTATCCCGGAGCCGTCGCTACAACAGCCCCCTGTCGCTGGTGTGTGTCAATATAGATACCGATCGGGATCACGATAAGGCGATCACCAAAATCACTTACCTGTTAAAGGATCAGACACGCTGGGCAGACCTGGTCGGCTGCAATGAAAATCATGACTTTATCCTGATTCTCCAGGAAAGCACGCAGGACGCTGCGTTGCAGCTGGTAGACAAGCTGGTGTCGCGCATCACGCAGATGAACCAGGCGGCAGAGAGCGAGATTCGCGCCTGTTTTGGTATTACCCAGTGCCAGCGTAATGATGATGCAACATCCATGCTGGAACGTGCGGAATCAGCGCTGACTGAAGCACGCCAGAATGACAGCGGTACCGCAATCGCGGTCTAGGCGAAAGGGCAAGCCGCTGACCCGTCACGCAGCAAGGCGAGGCATGCCCGTCAGCCGTTCTTCTGCCCCAGATGCCGCACCAGCCAGTCACGCACATCATCGATCTCTTGCGCGCACAGCGCATGCTGCATCGGGTAGCTATGCCAGTTCACACAATAACCAAGCTGCTGCAGCGTGTCGCGTGACTGCAACGCGAGTACGACGGGGATCACCGGGTCCTGCATGCCATGCGCCATCAGGATGGGTACCTTGCGGTTTGCAGCTGATGCCTCAGCCGCGAGGGTATCAGCCAGCGGGATATAGGTAGACAAGGCGAGGATGCCAGCCAGTGGTTGCGGATATCGCAGTCCGGTATGCAATACGATGGCGCCACCCTGGGAGAATCCCGCAAGCACGATCCGTGCTGCCGGGATACCGCCAGCCACTTCCCGCTGGATCATGGCACGCAGTTGTTCCCCGGATTCAAGAATACCTTCACGGTCCTCTCCCAGGCTGATATCGGTGGCCTTGATGTCGTACCATGCCCGCATCACCATGCCACCATTAATCGTTACCGGACGGCGAGGCGCGTGTGGCAGGATCACGCGCACACCGAGCGCGTCGACAAGACCCAGCTGCGGGATTAATGGCTCAAAATCGTGGCCATCTGCGCCCAGGCCATGCAGCCAGATAATGCAGGCGCGCGGGGTGCCGGCCGGATTGATTTCAACCGCTTCAAGGAATGGACTGCTCATAGACCCTAGTATGCCCCGTTAGCATTGGGTTTGCCGCATTCTCACCGTATACTGGCGAGACCTTATCAGGACACACACCATGAAAAACCGGCTTATGATCCGATTGCTGTTGCTGCTGTGCACGGTCTGGCTGCTTGGCTGCGGTCAGAAGGGGCCGCTGTACCTGCCCGACAAACAGGAGCAACCAGCCGACAGCAAAGCCAGCGATTCTCCCGACACCTGACTCAACACCCTCTATGGATTACTTCAACTACCATGATGGCCGCTTGCGGGCCGAAGAGGTTGATCTTGGCGAACTTGCCAAACGCTTTGGCACGCCCTGCTATGTCTATTCACGTGCAACACTTGAACGCCACTGGCATGTCTTCGACGACGCACTCGGCGCCCATCCGCACCTGATATGTTATGCCGTAAAGGCCAATTCCAGCCTTGCCGTGCTGCAGGTACTTGCACGCCTGGGCTCAGGTTTCGACATCGTTTCGGAGGGAGAACTGGAGCGCGTATTGCGGGCTGGAGGTGAACCGGCTCGCATCGTATTTTCCGGCGTTGGCAAACGTGCCACCGAGATGCAGCGCGCACTGGAGGCCGGCATCCGCTGCTTTAACGTGGAATCGGAGCCTGAACTGCTGCGTCTTGAGGCTGTTGCGGCCAAAACCGGGCATGTGGCACCGGTATCGATACGCGTCAACCCGGATGTCGACGCACGCACGCACCCCTATATTTCCACGGGCCTGCGTGACAACAAATTTGGCATCGATGTCGACAAGGCACTGGAGGTATACCACCGTGCGAGTGAACTACCGCACCTGCAGGTAACCGGGATTGATTGCCACATTGGCTCACAGCTGACCGATACGGCACCGTTTGTGGATGCCCTTGAGCGAGTCTTGCATCTGGTGGATCAGCTGCAGTCAGACGGCATTGAACTGACGCATATCGACCTCGGTGGCGGCCTCGGTATTCCCTATCGCGCCGCGGACAACCCGCCACTGCCGGATGCCTATGCACGTGAACTGCTGGCGCACATGACAGAGCGTCCTCAGGAACTGCTGCTGGAACCGGGTCGCGCGATTGCCGGCAATGCCGGTATCCTGCTGACGACGGTGGAATACCTGAAACATACCGCACACAGGAACTTTGCCATTGTCGATGCTGCCATGAACGACCTGCAGCGTCCGGCGCTCTATAACGCCTGGCACGACATCGTGCCGGTACAGCCACGCGAGGGTGCTGCGACGCGCTATGATGTCGTTGGACCGGTCTGCGAGACGGGCGATTTCCTGGGCAAGGATCGTGAGCTGCTACTGGCCGAAGGTGATCTGCTGGCAATACGCTCCGCCGGTGCCTACGGGTTTAGCATGAGTTCGAACTACAACTCCCGGCCACGCGCAGCCGAGGTCATGGTGGAGGGTGAGCAGATATTTGTCATCCGTGAGCGGGAAACACTGGATGATCTCTATCGTCATGAACAGCTGTTGCCCGCCTGAGCAATGACAATGAACTTCACCAAAATGCACGGCCTCGGCAACGACTTTGTCGTAATAGACGGCATCAACCAGCCGGTCTCACTGACGCCGCAGCAGGTTCGGCATCTGGCTGACCGCCACTTCGGCATTGGTTGTGATCAGCTGTTGCTGGTGGAAGCTGCCAGCACGCCTGAGGCTGACTTCCGCTACCGGATCTATAATGCCGATGGCGGTGAAGTGGAACAGTGCGGCAATGGTGCGCGCTGCTTCATGCAGTTTGTTCGCGACCAGGGCCTGACGGAGAAATCGCATCTACTGGTAGAAACCCTGGGTGGCCCGCTGCAACTTGTACGACAGGCAGATGGCCAGATTACCGTCAACATGGGCGTGCCGCGGCTGGAACCCGCTGATATCCCCTTTATTGCAGCCGGCCGCGCCAGTGCCTATGCGCTGGATGTACTCGACCAGCACCTGCAGATCGCGGCCGTCTCCATGGGTAACCCGCATGCCGTACTGCTGGTCGATGATGTCGAGAGCGCCCCTGTGGCCAGTATCGGCCCGGCAGTCGAGAACCACCCCCGCTTTCCCGCCCGCGTCAATGTCGGTTTCATGCAGATAGTGGCTACTGACTGCATCCGTTTGCGAGTGTTTGAGCGCGGTGCCGGAGAAACCCTGGCCTGCGGCAGTGGTGCCTGTGCTGCCGTCGTTGCCGGCAGGCTGTGGGAACGCCTGTCAGGAAGTGTCAAAGTAGTCCTGAACGGCGGTGAACTTGTGGTAAGCTGGGCCGGAGAAGGGCAGCCGGTGCTGATGACCGGGCCTGCTACCACTGTCTACCAAGGGCGCATTGAACTATGACGACATCTCAGCAGACTCAATCACCGGCACTGCCCCTGGAAGAAAAAACGGTTGCCGACTATCTGCGTGACAATCCTGAATTCTTTCAAAACAACGTCAGCCTGCTAGCCTCGCTGCAAATCCCGCATGCCATTAGTCCTGCCGTTTCACTGGTTGAATACCAGGTAAAGGTACTCCGCGATCAAAACAGCCAGTTGAAGCGCAAACTCATGGACCTGGTGCAGGTCGCCCGTGACAACAATCGCCTCAATGAGCGCATGCACCAGCTGACGCTTGGCCTTATCAAGGTAACCTCGCTGGAAGCACTGCTCGATACCCTGCGTGAAAACCTGCTCGGTGAGTTCAAGGCGGATACTGTCATCATGCGTCTGACAGGCATGACCGAGGCACAGACGCGTGAATGCGGCGTTGATTATCATGATCCGGATGCCGTCGAGCTGCAGCATTTTGAAGCCTTCCTGAAAACCTCACGACCGCAGTGCGGTCGTTTCAAACGGGAGCAGATGCAATACCTTTTTGGTGATCAGGCACAAGCGATTGAATCGGCAGCCCTGATACCGCTGGGTCATCACTGCAAGCTCGGTTTGATGGCAATCGGCAGCCAGGAAGCGAGTCGCTTCCATCCCGGCATGGGCACACTGTTCCTGACTCATTTGGGTGAGTTGATGGAACTGTTGCTGACCGAACATCTCAATACTGACACCCCGCTCACTGACTGAAGCGGGGCCGGCACGGACGCCCTGAATTGCGTGCAAACCGTGCTGAATACCAAGCGGGCACTGGATCGACCGATTCCTGCATCATCTGCAGACCGAACGGCGCCTGTCTGACAATACCTGCAAGCACTATCAGCGTGATCTGCTGGAGTTACAGGATTGGTGTGAAAAGGCCGGACTCCACCACTGGCATGATCTTGATACCCGGCAGGTAAGACACTATGCAGCGCAGTGCCACCGCCGCGGCTTGAGCGGGCGCAGCATCCAGCGACGGCTGTCAGCACTGCGCAGCTTCTACAACTACCTGCTGCGGGAACAGGCGCGTCACCCTGAACCCCGGGCTGGATGTACGTGCACCGAAATCAGACACAGCATCTGCCAGACACCCTGAACGTGGATGACATCGCGAGACTGTTGAATATCAGCAGCGAGGACATGCTGGTCGTGCGTGATCTCGCCATGCTGGAACTGATGTATTCATCCGGCCTGCGACTGTCCGAACTGGTCGGCCTGAATCACGGCGACGTGGATTTTGATGACCGCACCGTGCGCGTCACCGGCAAGGGCGCAAAGACAAGCGTGTATTACCGGTGGGCACCAAGGCCATCAGCGCCTTGCATGCCTGGCAACAGGTGCGCCCGCAACACGACAGCCATTCGGCCATCTTTACTGGTCGCAGTGGCAAGCGGCTGGGGGTACGTGCCGTACAGCAACGCGTCAAGGACATGGCGCGTCGACAGGGTATCCCGGGCGATGTCCACCCGCACACCCTGCGGCACTCCTTTGCCAGTCATCTGCTGGAATCCAGCGGCGACCTTCGGGCTGTGCAGGAATTGCTCGGGCACGCGGATATCAGCACCACGCAGGTCTATACCCACCTTGATTTTCAGCACCTTGCACAGGTCTACGACAAGGCACATCCGCGCGCGCGCAAGTCAAAATAACCGCGATTTATTTAAAAAGCCTCTTTCTATTCAACCTGATTGCCCCAATCCTATTGGTGTACAATCAAACGCCCATTTTCGGAGGCTCAACGTGGATCAATTTCGCGGCACAACCATCCTGTCAGTCCGACGCGGCGCTGCCGTTGCCATTGGTGGCGATGGCCAGGTAACCATGGGGGACACCGTAATGAAAGGCAATGCCCGCAAGGTGCGGCGCCTGTACAATGACAGGGTAATCGCTGGTTTCGCCGGAGGTACCGCCGATGCCTTTACCCTGTTCGAACTGTTTGAAGGCAAACTGGAGAAACACAGCGGTCATCTGACGCGTGCCGCTGTTGAATTGGCAAAGGACTGGCGCACCAACAAGATGCTGCGCAATCTTGAGGCACTGCTGGCCGTGGCCGACAGGGAAACCTCGCTGATCATCAGTGGCAACGGTGATGTGATCGAACCGGAAAACTCACTCATGGCAATTGGCTCGGGTGGACCCTTTGCACAGGCCGCTGCACGTGCACTGCTGGAAAATACCGACATGGATGCCCGCACCATCACGGAAGCAGCCCTGAATATCGCTGCGGATATCTGCATCTATACCAACCGGCAGCTGACACTCGAGGAATTAAGTGTCTAACTGTCACCCAAATAGCGTCAATCATCTTTAAATACAGAAATACTGAATCAGAATATGTCCGAAATGACCCCCAGAGAAATTGTCCAGGAGCTGGACAAACATATTATTGGCCAGGATGCTGCCAAGCGCGCGGTGGCCATTGCCTTGCGCAACCGCTGGCGTCGCATGCAGGTAGATGAGCAGCTGCGCAGCGAGATTACTCCGAAGAACATCCTGATGATCGGTCCCACGGGTGTCGGCAAAACAGAGATTGCCCGTCGCCTGGCACGACTCGCCAATGCGCCCTTCATCAAGGTCGAGGCCACCAAGTTCACCGAAGTAGGCTACGTCGGGCGTGATGTCGAATCCATCGTGCGCGACCTCGTCGATGCCGCCATCAAGCTGGCGCGTGAGACCGCCATGGACAAGGTGCGCCATCGCGCCGAGGATGCGGCGGAAGAGCGCATCCTTGATGCCCTGTTGCCATCACCCAAAGGCATGGCAGTGGATACGGCAGACAACAGTGCATTCGAAACCCGTCAGAAATTTCGCAAGCGTCTCCGCGAGGGCACGCTCAATGACAGGGAAATCGAGATCGAAGTATCGGTCACTCCCGTGGGTGTAGAAATCATGGCCCCCCCGGGTATGGAAGAGATGACCAGCCAGCTACAGAGCATGTTCCAGAACATCGGCGGCAATCGTACCAAGACCCGCAAACTGCGCATCAAGGACGCCCACAAGCTGTTGTGCGACGAAGAGGCCGCCAGAATGATCAACGAGGATGACCTTAAACACAGCGCCCTCGAAAACGTCGAGCAAAACGGCATCGTGTTTATCGATGAAATCGACAAGGTCACCCGGCGTGGCGAATCCAGTGGACCGGATGTCTCGCGTGAAGGCGTGCAACGAGACCTGTTGCCACTGGTCGAGGGCAGCACCGTTTCGACCAAGCACGGCATGGTAAAAACCGACCATATCCTGTTTATCGCGTCTGGTGCATTTCACCTTTCCAAGCCATCGGACCTGATACCGGAACTGCAGGGACGACTACCCATTCGGGTTGAGCTCGATGCCCTGGGCGCCGCTGAATTTACCCGTATCCTGACCGAACCGGATGCCTCCCTGACGGAACAATACAGTGCACTCATGGCCACCGAGCACGTCACCCTGGAGTTCTCCGAAAGCGGTATTGGGCGGATTGCCGAGATTGCCAGCCTGATCAATGAGCGGACAGAAAATATCGGTGCGCGCCGCCTGCACACCGTCATGGAGCGCTTACTGGAAAAGATCTCGTTTGAAGCCACCGATTGTGCCGGTCATTCACTGGTTATCGATGCGGCCTATGTCAATGAACATCTCGAGGCACTGGTCAAGGATGAAGACCTGAGCCGCTATATACTGTAAGCCAATTATGCAATCGCCATCACTGCATATACCCAGAGGACACCATGACAGAAGCACCCAAACCCGTTGAGATCAACCTGCATCAAAAATCCCGGATACTGGAAATCAGCTATTCGGATGGTCAGCGTTTCGAACTCAGCTACGAGTTTCTGCGCGTCCATTCACCCTCTGCAGAGGTACAGGGCCATGGACCCGGACAGGGTGTGCTGCAGGTGGGCAAGCAGGACGTCATAATCACCCATATAGAACCGGTAGGCAGATATGCGATCCAGCCGACTTTTGATGACGGTCATGATACCGGCATCTACTCCTGGGAAACGCTCTATGACCTGGGCAAGAACAGGGACAGGTACTGGAAGGAATATCTGGAAAAACTCGAAAAAGCCGGGCATACCTACAAGGGAAGAGGCTAGGGCCAGCCGCTCTGGCTTTTTCACAGGGCGGGCTTCTTTGCGATCGCTTTCCAAAAAAGGCCATAATAAAACTAACCATGCCAGACAAAACCACACATTTCGGCTTTCGTAGTGTGCCCGTCTCCGAGAAGACGCGGCATGTTCGTCAAGTATTTGATTCTGTTGCAGATAATTATGACTTGATGAACGACCTGATGTCGTTCGGCATCCACCGTTTATGGAAACGTTTTGCCATTAACATGGCCGCCCTGCAAGCCGGGGCAACAGGTGCTGGATCTGGCCGGTGGCACCGGAGACCTGACGCGACTGATGGCACCCCTTGTCGGTCCTTCCGGACAGATTGTACTGGCGGATATCAACGCCGCCATGCTTGAAAACGGACGCCGGCGACTGCTGGACAAGGGTATTTCCGGGAATGTCAGCTTTGTCCTCGCCAACGCCGAGCAGTTACCGTTCCCGGATAACCGCTTTGACCTGGCAACGATGGCATTTGGCCTGCGTAATGTTACCGATAAACAACGTGCACTGGATGCCCTGTTCCGGGTACTCAAGCCAGGTGGACGACTGCTGGTGCTGGAGTTTTCCAGGCCGGTAGCGCTGTTGAAACCAGCCTATGATTTTTATTCCTTTAAATTATTGCCAAAACTCGGGCAACTTATTGCCAATGATGCGCCCAGCTATCGCTACCTGGCCGAATCCATACGTATGCACCCTGACCAGCAGACACTGCAGGGCATGCTGGAGCAAGCCGGCTTTGAACGCTGTGACTACCACAACCTGACAGGAGGTATCGTCGCCATTCACCGCGGCTACAAATTATGATGCGCTCATCGCAACAGGTCCTGATGCTGTCTGCACCCCCGGGAGGCAACTGATGCAGCTGCCGGCCAGCGCCCTCCCGGGCCTTGAAGCGGTTATTAACCGTTACCTGCGGCTTGATCCGACGATCGGATCACGCATGGCCACCCTCTGCGGACGTTGCATAGGCATAGAACTTCTCGGACTCGATTTGAAGCTGTATGTATTACCCGATGAAAAGGGTATTCAACTCAAGGGGCACATAGAAGGCGAGCCGGATACCGTGCTGCGAGGGACCCCGCTGGGCATGCTGCGCCTCGGTCTCGGCGGCAATACAGAAAAAACCCTGTTTTCCGGTGCCGTGGTCATCGACGGTGATGTTGAAACCGGACAGGCCTTCAAGGCCGTTCTGGATGGTCTGGATATCGACTGGGAAGAACAGCTGTCAAGGTTGACCGGCGACCTCATCGCCCACCAGCTCGGTAATGCGGCACGCCATGGCCGCCGCGCATTCCGGCTTGGCCTTGGTACCCTTGAAAGAGACCTCGGCGAATACCTGCAGGAGGAACTGCGGGTACTGCCAACACACATAGAAACAGCAAACTTCAGCGCCGATGTTACCCGCATCAGCATGGATGTTGAGCGGCTTAGCGCCCGGCTAAAACGCCTGCAGGCACAGGCTGACAGGGATATCAGCGCCTGACATGATCCGGCCAGCACAAATCATACGACTGGTGCATATCAATTTTGTACTGGCGCGTCATGGACTGGATGAAATCATCCTCGCGACGCACCTGTTCCGTCCATTCCGCTTTCTCTACTACCTGGCACCATGGAACTGGATACCACGCACACGTGGCCCGCGGGCTGTACGTATCCGGCGCGCGCTGGAAGACCTGGGCCCCATCTATGTAAAGTTTGGACAAATCCTGTCAACCCGCCGTGACCTGTTACCGGATGATATCGCACAGGAACTGGCGCACCTGCAGGATGATGTACCGCCTTTTCCCGGCAGTCAGGCACGCGCTGTCATCGAGGCCGCACTGGGTGCACCGATTGAAGAGATATTCCAGCAATTCGACGAGTCACCGCTGGCCTCCGCCTCCATCGCACAGGTACATGCTGCACAACTCAAGGACGGCACCGACGTCGTCATCAAGGTCCTGCGGCCCAATATCCGCCAGCAAATTACCCGCGATGTGAACCTGCTGCACACGATTGCACGACTGGCAGAGCGTTACTGGCAACACGGTCGCCGTCTGCGGCCGCGCGAAGTGATTGCCGAATTTGAAAAGATCCTTTACGACGAACTCGACCTGTTGCGCGAGGCCGCCAATGCCTCGCAGCTGAGGCGCAATTTCAGTAACACCGACCTGCTCTACGTTCCGGAAGTGTACTGGCCCTGGTGCCGTCCCGACGTAATGGTGATGGAGCGCATATATGGCATACAAATCAGTGATATTGATGAACTGCGCGCACAGCATATCGACCTGAAAACACTCTCGGAACGCGGTGTTGAAATCTTTTTCACACAGGTATTCCGCCATAATTTCTTCCATGCCGACATGCATCCCGGCAATATCTTTGTCGGTGCTGACGGCCGCTACATGGCCGTGGATTTCGGCATCATGGGCACCCTCAATCCCGTCGATCAGCGCTACCTCGCCGAAAACTTTCTGGCCTTCTTCAACCGCGACTACCGGCGTGTTGCCGAACTGCATGTCGAATCGGAATGGGTCCCCGAAGGCACCCGTGTCGATGAATTCGAGGCAGCGATTCGCACAGTTTGCGAACCGATATTTGAAAAACCGCTGAATGAAATATCATTCGGCAATGTGTTATTGAGACTGTTCCAGACAGCACGCCGCTTTAACATGGAAGTGCAGCCACAACTGGTGCTGCTACAAAAAACCCTGCTGAATATCGAGGGGCTGGGCAGGCAGCTGTATCCCGAACTGGATCTCTGGAAAACCGCCAAACCGTTTCTGGAACGCACCATGAGTGAACAGCTGGGTGCGCGTTCATTACTGCGTAATCTGAAAGAAAGCTTTCCCGCGTGGGGCAACACCTTGCCGGAGATGCCAGTACTGGCTGCACCGCTTCCTGGAACAGGCGACCAGTGGCAAGCTGCAGGTGGAGTGGGCTTCACGTGATCTCAAACGCCTGAGACTTGAAGTACGCCGCGCCAATCGACGCAGCTTCAGCGCCATCATTGGTACCGGGCTTGTTGTGGCAGCAGCCATCATTTATGGCCTTGATGGCCATGAGCCATTCATGATCATGGGCGCCCCCCTGCTTAGCTGGATCTGTGGAGGACTGGGGATATTCCTGCTGATTCTCAATTGGCCGGATAACAGCGACTAGTACCTGATCGATCCTCTAGTCCTGGCCACCAGGCAGCTGCTGAGCGGCTGATATCAGGCGCGCTGCAGACCCGCTTCGACCTCATCACGCTTTTGTTTGCCGGCAAGCAGCTCGATCAGGGCAAGCGCAAAGTCCATCGCGGTACCCGGGCCGCGTGAAGTAATGACGGTGCCATCCATGACGACTGGCATCTCCCGGTAATCAAGGCCCGCAATGGTGTCGGCATCCAGTGCTCCGGGATAACTGGTGGCGCACTTGCCCTGCAGTAATCCGGCGTGTGCCAGCACCCTGGGTGCAGCACAAATCGCTGCCGTGTATTTACCAGCGGCAGACATGCTCTGCAGTCGTTCAATAATGCGATCATCGTCCTTCAGATTATCCGCGCCCGGCAGGCCTCCAGGCAGCACAATCATGTCGTATTCCTGCTGTAACGCCCTGTCAAGGGTCATATCAGGCAGCAGTACCATACCACGTGACGCACGCACCGGCTGTTCGTCCAGGCCGGCCGTCACTACCACGATGCCGGCGCGACGCAACAGGTCAACCACGGTCACCGCTTCCAGTTCCTCGCAGCCCTGCGCTAGCGGGACAAGGACGTTTGCCATGCTAGCCTCCGTTCATTCTGCAGCTCGATCAGACGCGACACCGGCAGTAACTGTACACCATGCCGCTGGCAGGCTTTCGAGCTCTTCCCTGAGAACATTCAGCGTACCAGTCAGTGGATGTCCGATACCCAGCGCAGTGCCATCACGCTTGGCGATGGCGATCAATTTTCTGAATTGCACGCGTACTGCCTCGGGGTCAGGATCGTTGTCGAGAAAAACATTTCGGGAGATGTTCGGCACACCATACTCGCCTGCGAGCTGGCTCGCGACGGTCTCCTTGGTGGTGCGGCTATCTACAAAAAAAAGGTCGCCACGCTCGTTAATGGCCTGCATCAACCACGCCATGTTACCGGGATGCCGTGTCAGCAAACTGCCCTTGTGATTGTTCAGCCCGCTGATATAGGGAACAGCTGCAATCTCGTGCGCCAGTGCATCCATGAACTGCTGTTCAGTCATATCAAGCGTCAGCGTGCCTTCCTCGACGCGAGCGTTACCGGCTGATCAACGGCCTGCATCGGCAGGTGCAGCATGATTTCCTTGCGATAGGCATGTGCCTGACTGGCAAGCGCCTTGGTGAGAGGTCCATAGGGCAGGAAGGCACAGGCTACCGGACCGGGCAACATTACTGCACGCATGCCAAGTTCACGCTGATTACCGAGGTCGTCAATAATCAATGCAATACCAGGCAGATTTTCTTCAGCATCTCCGGGGTAGGCATTTGCAGCTACCAGCACGCAGTACTGGAAACACAGCCACAGGGTAATCGGGAAACACCATGTGGCCGGGTTTATTCTCATCTGTCATTGATTACTGCATGCGTCCCTGAAGAATTGCCAGGCCCTTCAACAGATTCAGCGCCTCGTAGAGGTTGTAGTCTTCCGTTGCTGACAACGTGGCATCCTCTTCATCGGCGTCATCGGACTCTTTCTTGTCCTTGTCCTTTGCCTTGTCCTTTGCATTGCCATTTTCCAGGTGACCCGACAGGTTTGCTTCCTTCAATGGCTCGAATTTCCGGTCTATGGCGGCGACTTCAATACTCTCCAGTTCGATATCAGGCGTGATGCCTTCTGCCTGTATCGATTTGCCTGACGGTGTGTAATAGCGTGCCGTGGTTAACTTCAGCGCAGATTCACTACTTAGCGGCAATATCGTCTGCACTGATCCCTTGCCGAACGTTTTAACACCCATGATGATGGCGCGTTTGTGATCCTGTAACGCGCCGGCAACAATTTCCGAGGCAGAGGCCGAACCCTGATTTACCAACACAACCATTGGGGCACCATTGAGTATGTCATCCGGTGTCGCATTGAATCGCAGCCTGGAGTCGGCGATGCGCCCTTCGGTATAGACGATCATGCCCTTTTTGAGAAAGGCGTCAGAAACAGCGACTGCGCCATTCAAGACACCACCAGGATTGTTGCGCAGATCCAGCACCAAACCCTGCAACGGTTGCTTGTTCTCTTTATTCAGTTTGTCGATGGCAGCAACCATGTTCTCTGCTGTCTTTGACTGGAACTGGGAAATGCGTAGATAGCCGAATCCAGGCTCAAGCAGGCGAGCCCTGACGCTCTTTACCTTGATTACATCACGCGTGATGGTAATTTTGAGTGGCTGATCCAGCCCTTCACGCACAATGGTCAGTTCAATATCAGACCCGGGTTTGCCGCGCATGATTTTCACGGCATCATTGAGAGTCATTCCCTTGACCGGGGTATCATCCAGCCGGATTATGAGGTCACCGGCCTGTACACCGGCTCGCTGTGCCGGTGTGTCATCGATCGGCGCAATGACCTTGACGAAACCGTCCTCCATGCCAACCTCGATACCGAGGCCACCGAACTGGCCGGTGGTGCCGACCTGCAGTTCGGTAAACTGTTCTGCATCCAGGTAGGCAGAATGTGGATCCAGACCGGATAGCATTCCGCGGATAGCATTTTCTATCAATTCCTTGTCGTCCACCTCGACAACATAGTCGTTTTTGATGCGTCCAAATACATCACTGAACGTGCGCAATTCCTCAACCGGCAAGGTTGCCTGGACAGCTTCACGTTCGGCAAACACACCATGTCCAATTGACACCAGCACGCCGGCGACAAGCCCGGTCATCACCAGCAAATAATTCTGTAGATTGGGTTTCATTTATTTATTCCATTCAAGGTCAACGGGCAACGCAAACAGGCTTGCTGTTAATGGTTGAGTACCACCGCTGACAAGACAACGTGACAATATCACAGCGCCGGTTACAGCGGTATCGGCGCCCGCACACAAAGCTTTCATGAGCCGGCAATTCGCCACTTACCGACATCAGACAACGCATCAGCGACATGATTCCACTGTACATGGGGTATTACTAGTGACCGGCCTGTAGCGGTAGCGGCTGGCCGCTAAACCAGGCTGTTGGGTTGAACGGCCGTCCATTCTTGCGCAATTCCAGATACAGTCCGTCCTGCCTGCGCCCGCCGCTGCTCCCGGCTGCCGCCACCACCTCACCTCGTTTCACCCAGGCACCGACATCCTTGTAGAGGCTTCGATTCTGCCCGTAGAGAGACATATATCCGTCACCATGATCGATAATCAGCAACAGCCCGAAGCCCCGTAACCAGTCGGCAAATGCAATACGACCATTCGCGATGGCATGTACCTCAGCACCTGCCACCGAAGCGATGAGTACTCCACTGGACTGCAACTCACCGGAAGCCTGTTTGGCACCGTAGGGCTGTATTATCCGTCCCGCCACAGGCCAGTGTAACTTTCCCTTCAGCTTACCCAGGGACGTGAAATCGCCGCCTTCCGGAGGAACATCCCGCATGGCCTGCTGCAACGATTTCAGCAGTGCCTGCAGGCGCTGCTCGTCCTGCTGCAAGGTCGATAATTCGGTCGTTCTGGCCTGCAAATCGTGCTGTAACTGTGCCAGTATTTTACGTCGATTGTCCTGCTCAACTGTCAGACGTGCTGATTTTTCCCGCTGCTGCAAGCGTAATCGATCAACTTCTGACTGCTGCTCAACCAGTGCGTGCTCGATACCGTCGATTCTGGCGAGCGTGGCACGTAATTCCTGCATCCTGGTGGCGCGTGCACGGGTGAAATAGCCATGATAGGTCATCATACGGCCGAGCTGGCAGGGTCTTGCTGGTTCAGCAACAGCTTGATTCGCTGCTGCCTTCCTGCTGTATAGGCCGATCGCATATCCAGCATCAGCGTCTGACGCAGGTCAGCCAGAGTTCTGGCGTTCAGTGGTTCGATCCTTGTTCAGTGATTGCTATTTTCCGGACTGTAGCTGCTGCGTCAGCGTCAAGCTGATGCAGCTCGGCGACGACACTTGCCAATTTCCTTTTCTGTCTTTTCCAGTGCGTCCTGGGTAGCAGTGTGCTGGCCCCGCATGGACTCGACATCAGACGTGATTTCATGGATATGCTCACGCAGCTTTTGCAGTTGTTCTGCCTGCACAGCAATGTCTTCAGCGAGCGTGCTGATCGGCATTAACGTCAGAGACACTGCCAATAGCAACAGATGAAACAGCGGATTGCGAGCGCCGTCAGCTACCGTGTTGTGATTCAACCGGTCTGAGGGCCGGCACACCTCAGCCACGCGCGTCCACGAGCGATTCCTGATCACTGGCATCACTGGCATCACTGGCTTCCGACAACAGCTCAACCAGCGGGTGTACCCGTCATATCCGGTGGTATCGGCATATCCATTAACGTCAGCATCGTCGGTGCAATATCAGACAGGGCACCATTTTCCAGCATCTGTGCAGGACGCCCGACGTAAATCAGTGGCACCAGGTTGGTTGTGTGTGCGGTATGTGCCTGACCGGTGTTATTGTCCAGCATCAGCTCGGCATTGCCATGATCGGCGGTCACCAGCATCTCACCGCCATAAGTCTCCATTGCCGCCACGATCCGGCCGAGGCAACTGTCTATGGCCTCGATGGCTTTCACCGCCGCGTCAAATTTACCGGTATGACCCACCATGTCCGGGTTGGCATAGTTGCAGATGATCACGTCGTAGCTGCCACCCTCGATGGCCGCGACCAGTTTGTCTGTCACTTCGGGGGCACTCATCTCCGGTTTCATGTCGTAGGTGGCAACCATGGGTGACTTCACCAGTATCCGGTCTTCGCCCTCAAACGGCTGTTCCTGTCCACCGTTGAAGAAAAAAGTCACATGTGCGTATTTCTCCGTTTCCGCCAGCCGTAACTGGTGCAGACCCGCTTTTCGCTACATATTCACCAAAAACATCCTTGAGACGCTCGCGCTGGATAGGCGACCGGCACATCAAATTCGGCGTTATATTCGGTCAGACTGACGAAGCTCCCGAGCACCGGTTCACGTTCCCGAACAAAGCCGTCAAAGTCCGGCTCGATAAAGGGACGGGTTATCTGGCGTGCCCGATCCGAGCGAAAGTTCATAAAAATAATGACATCGCCATCCTCGACCGTGATCGGCCGGGTACCCGCCGGAACAATCGCAGTTGCCTTGACGAATTCATCGCCTTCATCTCGCGCATAGGCCATATCCAGGGCAGCTCATGGCATCCTCTGACTGGTATAGCGCTTTGCCCTGTGTGATCAGGTCATAGGCGGCCTGAATACGCGGCCAGCGGTGGTCACGGTCCATGGCGTAATAACGGCCGATAATCGAGGCAAACCGGCCACCGCCAAGTTTGTCAAACAGCTGCTGCATAGACTCGATGGATGCGGCAGCACTGCGCGGTGCCGTATCCCGCCCATCCAGAAAGGCATGCAGGTAGACCTTTTTCGCACCGCGCTGCAACGCGAGTTCCAGCATGGCATGGATATGTTCTTCGTGGCTATGCACACCACCGGGAGACAACAGGCCGAGCACATGTACGGCCTTGTCATGTTCTATTGCCAGATCCACCGCATCGGTCAACGTGTGGTTGCTGAAAAATGAACCGGTCTTGATGGCGCGGCTGACGCGGGTGAATTCCTGGTACACCACGCGTCCGGCGCCGAGATTCAGATGACCGACCTCGGAATTTCCCATCTGGTCGGCGGGCAGACCCAACAGCGGCGCCCGAGGTGCGTATCAAGGTATGTGGATAGTTGTTCCAAAGCCTGTCCCAGACCGGCTTGTTGGCGGCTGCAATGGCATTGTGTTGTGGGGTCTCGCTGTATCCCCAGCCATCGAGGATCAGCAGAAGCATTGGCCTGGCGGCACCGGTTTTGAATGTCTTTTGTTGCTGTTTGCTCATTTATTTAGAAAGAGACTAAATCAAGTCCCTACCTGATTTCCAGTATGGCTGGTGAACAGATGGCAAAAACTGTCTGAACCAGATGAATATGTTAACGCTTCAGCATCTAAGCTGTAGCCGAAACGGCTTATTATTGTATAATGTTTTAATAATGAATGCAGTAAGCTACAATTAAATCAGTAATTTGAGGGGCACCAGAATGGTTGTAAACAGTGAAATACTCATGTCGCGTGATGAAGACATTGATCGTGCCTCACGCTCTCTCAAGGCCATGTCACACCCGCTGCGGTTGAAAATTCTCTGTACCCTGGGCGATCAGGAATTCAGTGTGCAAGATATTGTTGAGCGTGTCGGCACCTCGCAAAGCAACATTTCACAGCACCTGGCTATTTTAAGAGACAAGGGCATTCTCGCATCCCGCAAGGACGCCAACCGGGTTTACTATCGCGTCGGTGACGGGCGTACCTTGCAATTGATTGGCATGATGCGCGAAGTCTTCTGTCACAGCCCCTGAGAAACACCGCTTTAGAAAGAACAACCTGCTGTCTCCTTGTCTCACAAACTGATCCCTGAAAAAACACCGATGGACTCTCACCAGCTTATTGAATTTATCAGTAACCATCGCCTGCTGGTGCTGGCGTTTGTTGGCATCCTCGTCATGCTGATTGCGTCCGAGATACAGCAGCGCCTGAGCCGTGTCAAGGAAGTCAGTCCGGCTGAGGCAACCCGCCTGCTCAATCACGAGCAGGCCACCCTGATTGATATGCGCACTGACAAGGACTATCGTGAAGGCCATATTTTGAATGCCATTAACGTGCCGGCAAGCAATGGCGAAATCCCTGCTGCCCTTGACAAGCACCGTGAAAGACCGGTGATTGTTTATTGCCAGCGTGGACAACGCTCAAAGGCATTATGCAACAAGCTCAGCAAACAGGGATTTGAATCTGTATATAACTTGCAAGGTGGTGTTTTGGCCTGGCAAAAAGCGGAACT
Organism: uncultured Gammaproteobacteria bacterium; assembly: GCA_963701505.1. GTDB lineage: Bacteria > Pseudomonadota > Gammaproteobacteria > UBA9214 > UBA9214 > UBA9214. Next base: position 269,062 of record CAVOZZ010000008.1, on the reverse strand, counting down.
GCCCTTGACCAAAAACAGGTAACCTGTCTTGCAGATCAGCAGCAACTATTAAGGAATCCTAACCATGGCGGATGAACAGCAGGCAGCCCCCGGGAACGAGGGAGAACAGCAATCCATACAACCCCGGAAAATCTACCTCAAAGACGTATCCTTTGAGACACCCAACTCGCCTGCCATTTTTCTGAAAGAATGGAATCCTCATCTTGAACTGGAAATCCGCAACAGCGCAGCGCAGACCAACGATGGTCACCACGAGGTGGTACTGATACTGACCGTCACAGTAACGGTTAATGGTGAAACTGCGTATCTTGCCGAGGTACACCAGGCAGGGATATTTACCATTAGCGGTACCAATCCCGAGCAAACCCAGCAGATTCACAATGTCTATTGCAACAGATTCCTCTATCCCTATGCCTGTGCTGCACTGTCTGATCTGGTCACAAAGGGAGGTTTCCCGCAGTTACTCCTGCAACCCATCAACTTTGACCTCATGTATAAAAAGCGGCTGGAGAATGCCGGGGGCGCAGAAGCAACTCGCGCCGACAACTAACTGCTCGCGGCCAACGGGATAAAATTCAGCAGCTCCTGCGAATCAATGCGCGATACTGGAATAACGGTTCTCGGTGCAGGCTCCTGGGGAACGGCGCTTGCCATCCGGCTGGCAACCAATCACAACAACACCTGGCTGTGGGGCCACGAAGCAGAATTCATGGCGACACTGTCCCGGGACCGCCACAACCAGCAATTTCTACCCGGCTTTCAATTCCCTGAAAATCTGCGCATCGAGTCGAGTCTGACCAAGGCTGTTCAGGCCAATCGTGATCTGCTGATGGTCGTACCCAGCCATGCCTTTCGTGAAGTACTCACCAGGATGGCGCCCTTGCTTGGAGAGAAGTCACGCATCGCCTGGGCCACCAAGGGCCTTGAATATGGCAGCGGCATCTTCATGAGCGAGGTTTTCGAGGAGGTGCTGGGATCGAAATACCCGGCAGCCGTGGTCTCCGGACCCACCTTTGCCAGGGAAGTCGCCGCAGGGCTGCCAACCGCCCTGACCGTCGCCTCCAACAATCCGACCTTTGCCAATGATATGGCGAGCCGGCTGCATGGTGACACGATGCGTGTCTACACCAGTGACGACATGACGGGGGTGCAGCTTGGCGGGACGGTAAAAAATGTCCTTGCCATAGCCTCGGGTATCGCTGATGGCATGCAACTCGGTGCCAACAGCCGCGCGGCACTGATTACGCGGGGGCTTGCCGAAATCATCCGCCTCGGCGATGCCATGGGCGCGCGCCGCGAAACACTGATGGGGCTGGCAGGCGTTGGTGATCTGATCCTTACCTGTACCGATGACCAGTCCCGAAACCGGCGTCTGGGGCTGGCTCTGGGAAGCGGCACAACGATAGATGTTGCCTTGCAGGACATTGGGCAGGTCGTTGAGGGTTTTAATACGGCCCGTGAAGTGGTGAAACTGGCCAAACACTACCGGGTTGAATTGCCGATTTCCGAGCAGGTCTATCGGGTGCTGCATGAGGGTCAATCACCTGCAGAGGCCGTGCATAACCTGCTGGCGCGTGACATCAGGTCAGAGTCAACCGACTGAACCCTCGAAGGCCAGTTGTCGCCAGGCCTCGTATACCAGTATTGACACGGTATTCGAGAGATTCAGACTGCGGCTGTTGGCGGTCATCGGCACACGTAAAACGGCGCTACTGCCGATTGCCTGCAGCACATCATCAGGTAAGCCCCGTGTTTCCGGTCCGAACAGAAAGGCATCACCCGCCTCGTAGCGCGGCTCCGTATACCGACAGGTACCACGGGTCGATACTGCCCATAGCCGCAGAGGCCTGACCGTTTCATTAAAGGCTTGCAGTGAGGCATGCTGATGCAGCGTCGCCCACTCACGGTAATCGAGACCCGCACGGCGCAACTTGCGATCCTCGAGTTCAAATCCAAGCGGATGAATCAGGTGCAGGACACTGCCGGTATTGGCGCAAAGGCGTATGATATTCCCCGTGTTGGGTGGTATCTCCGGCTGATAGAGCACAACATGAAACATCGGGGAACCTTTTTATATCTGGAATTTATTTGACTGCAATGACTGAGACTGAATGGCAAAAACTGGCAGTGGACTTTTGCGGACTGCCGTTAACATCACCGCTGGTGCTGTTATCCGGCTGCGTCGGCTTTGGCGAAGAATATACCCGGGTCGCGGGCTTTTCCAACCGGGATGTCGGTGCCGTCTGCCTGAAGGGCACCACGCTGGAACCCCGGCTCGGGAACCGGCCGCACCGCATCGCGGAGACACCTGCGGGCATGCTCAATGCCATTGGACTGCAAAACCCGGGAACCGACCATGTAGTCAATGAAATTCTGCCCTCACTGGATTTCAGTGAAACCCGTTTTTTTGCCAACGTCTCCGGATCGACAGTAGAGGAGTATGCCGAGGTTACCCGCCGTTTTGATGATTCGCCGATCGACGCCATCGAGATCAATATCTCCTGCCCGAACGTCAAGGAAGGCGGGGTCACCTTCGGCAATGACCCGGACATGTCGGCGCGTGTGGTTGCCGCCTGCCGGGCAGTCACCCGCAAACCGCTGATCACCAAGCTGTCGCCCAACCAGACTGATATCACCGAAAATGCCCGCCGTTGTATCGATGCCGGCACCGATGGATTCGCCGTGATCAACACCCTGATGGGCATGGCGATCGATATCGAGAAACGAGCACCTGTGATCGGCAATAACCAGGGCGGACTGTCAGGGCCGGCCATCAAACCGGTCGCCCTGTTGAAGGTGCACCAGGTCTACCAGGCCTGCAAGGCACATAACATTCCCATCATTGGCCAGGGTGGGGTAACGACCGCCAAGGATGCTATCGAGTTCCTCATCGCAGGTGCCACCACTGTCGGCGTGGGTACTGCGCTGTTCTATGATCCACTGGTGTGCAGCAAGATGAACCAAGGGATTGTCGACTACCTTGACCGGCACCAACTGGCCTCGGTCAGCGAGCTCACCGGCAGCCTGACCCTGAATACGGCACCGACCACACCCTGCGGTATTCTCATCGACCGCTATGACATCTGCCAGGGCGATAGCTGGCTCCTCGGCACGGGTCCAGGTCAGGTCAAGGCGTGCATCCCAGTTACGCAGGAAATGCCAGACGGCCCCGAGGATGGCATTGTAATTATCCGTGTCGATCTGACCCGCCGTCTTCACACGTGTGTAGGTTGCACTGCCGTTCCAGCCCAGGTCAGGGCCAAGAGTGTGCGAGAACAGCACACTGGCTGAGTCCCGTTGCTCATCACTGCGCAAGCCATCGCTTTTTGCGTGCGACAGTGTCGTCGACAGCGATAACTGGCGTGACAGGTCCCAGCTCTGATCCCAGATCACACCATGAACATCGCCATCTTCACTGCCTTCATCAATATCAGCGATGAACAGCTCAAGGCGGCTGGTACCAAAACCAAACCGCTGCTGGATATAGGTCGACAACCTGAGGACACGTTTTTCCTCGCCGGCAAGGTTATTGCGTGGATCCACGCGGTTGTAGCTCGCCGTGCTGCCGACGCTCATGTAGCGGAGAAAGTTACGGTTGCCGGTGACGAACAGATTACTCGTGCGTCTCTGTGGCTGGTCTGCACGATCCTCCACATTATTCTGGTTAAAGTCAGCGCCAAGCGTCAGGTTGTAGCGTGGAGAGCGCAGTTCCGAGCGTGTATAGATACCCTGCTGGTCATCGGTAATAGTTGCATCACTCCACAACAGCTCCGGTTCCAGCCTGAAGATACCGTAGCGGTGCCGCCAGCGGCCCAGCAGGTCATCTGCGTCCAGCCAGATACCGCGGTTGCCTTCACTGTCGAGCAACACATGGCCCACGTAACGGTGTCGTTGGTCTGGGCTCAGGTATTGCAGCGCCGCCGCACCACTTTCGTGGTCAGGCACGTCATCAGAGTCATTGATGGCGATCAATTGCCCTGTGGCCAGCCAGTTTGGGGAAAGTGCATGACTGAGGCCCATGGATGCCAGGGAACCGGAGGTGATATCGAAATCCTCGATTTGCCCGACACCCAGGGTACCGATTTTTCCGGCGCTGACGCGCACATCGGTTTGGCCATTGCGTGACCAGTTCTTCACGCCAGACACCAGGGTTGATGGCAAGTTAACACGGTAGCTGCTGCTCAGCACCGGGTCCGCGTCACTGCGCAGGATTCCGAGACTATTATCGAGCAGCCAGTTATCAGTGGCCGCAAAACCATACTGTCGCAGCGTCAGCCGGCCACCCGTGGTGTCATCCCTGCCGGTGTTATCTAACGGGCGGTCCTTACGGACCGTTGCCAGCATTTCGAACTCGCCATAATCCCGGGTCTGCCGCTGGCCATGCAGGATGAAGCCATCTTCATAGGAATTGCCGACATGATCCAGGTCTTGCTGATAATGGCGGTACTCGGTGCTGAAGCTGCGATAGCCCTCAGGTTCCGGCACCTCCTCGTACTCCGGGTACAGCTCGCTTTCCACTGCCAGTGGATCAATCAGCTGGTCTACATAAGCGCTTGCCGGTTCAATATCATCTCCAGTTGTATCGAGTTCCGCGGCAGTTACCGGGGATGCCACTGCGCTGCACAGGCAGGCAAGCAAACGGCCTGTCACCACGAGCCTGAGCCGACAAGGCATCGGCTCAGGCCACATGAGGCACGGTCAGAGGTTCCTGGTAGTGCGTATGCGATTCACGGTGGTCAACAATCATTCCGGGTATAAAACGGCGGCCTGTCGAAACAGCCGGATTGAATCACAGTCGCAACGATGCGTCCATCCACGCAACAGCTCTAGTCGGCGCTTTCGAGTTCCTTCAGCTTGCGTGTGAGGGTATTGCGCCCCCAGCCGAGCAAGCGCGCCGCATCCTGGCGACGCCCGCCGGTTTGCTGCAACGCGACCTCGATGAGTACCCGCTCAAAGCTTGGCAGCGCGTCATCCAGCAAGTGCTCTGCCCCGCCAGCCAGTTGCTGCTGTGCCCATTGTCGCAGCAAGCCTTGCCAGTCCGCTGTGGTTCGTGTCCCGCTGGCGCTCGCTGCCAGCAATTCATCCGGCAGGTCCTCGACATGGATTTCCTGGCCAGGCGCCATCACCGTTAACAGTCGACATAAATTCTCAAGCTGACGTACATTTCCCGGCCAGTCCAGTGTCGACAGGATGGCAGCCGCTGCAGCGCTCAGTGTCTTCGTCTCGACTTCCAGTTCCCTGGCGGCCTGTTGCAGGAAGTGCCTCATTAACAGCGGGATGTCCTCGCGGCGTTCCCGCAGCGACGGGATATGGATGCGAATGACGTTCAGGCGATGGAACAGGTCTTCACGAAACTGCCCCTCCCGCACCCGTTGTTCGAGGTTCTGGTGGGTCGCCGCAATGATGCGGACATCGACCTTTTTGGGTGTATGTGCACCGACGGGATAAAACTCGCCGTCAGCCAGCACACGCAACAGACGGGTTTGCAGTTCAGCCGGCATATCACCGATCTCATCGAGCATCAGAGTACCGCCATTGGCCTGTTCAAAACGTCCGGCACGGCGGTTCTGTGCCCCGGTGAACGCACCGCGCTCATGACCAAACAACTCGGATTCCAGTAAGTCACGGGGAATCGCCGCCATGTTCAGTGCCACAAACGGCTGCTTTGCACGCGCGCTGTGCTGATGTAATGCATGTGCAACCAGCTCCTTTCCGGTACCCGATTCACCGTTGATCAGTACCGTGGCATTGGAGTGCGCGAGGCGACCTATGGCTCTAAACACCTCCTGCATCGCCGCTGCCTTGCCGATGATTTCCGGCGCCTCCTGCTGTGACTGCGGTGGCGTTTCGACCGGTTGCTGGGCGCGCATTTCAAGTGCACGGCTGACCAGTGCCACGGCTTCATCCACATCAAAAGGCTTCGGCAGGTACTCGAAAGCACCGCCTTTGTAGGCCGATACGGCGCTATCAAGATCGGAATGGGCGGTCATGATAATCACAGGCAAGTCCGGATAGCGGCTATCGATGTGCTCCAGCAAGGCCAGTCCATCCATCCCAGGCATGCGAATATCGGTGACAATTACAGCCGGCTCCTGCTTGCTGATCGCACGCAGCGCGCTTTCGGCAGAATCAAATGCCGCAACCTGCAGGCCGGCATTGGTGAGCGCCTTGTCCAGCACCCAGCGAATGGAACTGTCATCATCAATGACACAGATGGTTTCGTTATGGCTCATGCTTTCCGTCCAGTGGCAGCAAAATAGTAAAAACGGTTTCTCCGGGCTGACTGTGACATTCAATCAGGCCCTGGTGACGGCTGATCAGTGCCTGTGCAATGGACAGCCCCAGACCGGTGCCGTCACTGCGACCGGTAATCATCGGGTAGAAAATCTGCTTGCGCAGTTCCTCCTGGATGCCGGGGCCGTTGTCGATCACCTCGATGCGTGCAACCAGGCGGTGCTTACGGCTACCGATATTAAAATTACGCCGTATGCGGGTACGCAAGATGATCTCGCCTTCGTTTTCCAGTGCCTGTGCCGCATTGCGCACGATGTTAAGGATCGATTGCAGCAACAGGTCCCGGTCTGCCTGCAAGTCCGGCAGGCTGGGATCATAATCATGCTGGATCCGCAGGCCCGCACCGGACTCGACCTGAACCAGCTCACGAACATGCTCGAGTACTTCGTGAATATTGATTGCCTGGATATTGGGCAAATTGTTGGGTCCCAGCATTCGGTCGAGTAATGACTGCAGGCGATCTGCCTCGCTGATAATGATGTGCGTGTATTCCTTCAGCGCTGCATCACTGATTTCCCGTTCCAGTAACTGTGCAGCCCCTCGCAAACCACCCAGCGGGTTCTTGATTTCATGAGCGAGTCCGCGCAACAGCTCATGTGTGGCTTGTTGTTGTGTAATCAGGCGCTCCTCCTGCTCGATACGCAGGTGGTGATCTATCTGGCGCAACTCGATCACTACCTGGGGATTGCCGGCAGTATCCGTGATCGGTGTGAAGGTGCAATTGACCCGCAGGTCCGGTGCATCCGGCAACTCCAGCAGACAGCCACGTTGCGTTACCGTCTGTCCGGAGGACAGGCTACTGGCAATCTGCGCGTTTATTTCCCCTGCATTCACAATCAGCTCGTGGACCGAACGACCGCAAACATGGCGTGCGCTGTGGGCAAGCATGACCTCACCCGCCTGGTTAATGGTTGTCAGCCGTGACTGTGCATCAAACACCAGTACCGCCGTACCCATGCTATCGAGAATTCGTTCGGCAGTTATTTTGGATGGCACGAAATCTCCAGACATACGGAGTTGAATGCAAATATCAAACCAACACCATCATAGGGTCAACCTTCCGGATGAATAACATATATTTCAAATAATACAAATAGTTATGTATGCTATGGCCTGTACAGCCAATCAGGGAATGCCTCGTTAAGTATAGCCGCAACCAGGGCTGTGCACCATATTGGTGCGCCACCCTAGTCTTTTGTGGTCTGAGGCGGATTAATCAGGTTCGGATTGAGCGAATGAATATTGGGATTTGGACTCAGAATATTCGGATTGCGGTTGCGAAAACCGGGATTAGCCGGCTGCTTCGCCAGATCCGGATCATCATTCTCCGCTGCAGTGCCGCTGTAATCCGCGATGTCCTTGTAGAGATAGGGCTGAAAGGTCTCATCACCGACAACATTCGGATTGACTGTGATATAGCCCGGGTTGTCCGTCACCGTTCCCTGCTTGCTACCGTGCAATTTCGAGGCACGCTTGACAAAAATAGTGACCTCCGCGGCACTGATCAGCACCTTCCCGGTAGCATCCACTACCCTCGCCGAGAGCTGATGCGAGCCGCGATCGACATTGCCCAGTGTCATAGTGGTGGTATTCGTTACAGCACCATATGCCACGCCATCCAGGTAAAACTGGATACCATGACCCAGTGCGGTCATCAACGGCGGTGTCAACGAGGTCTCGATCTCGACCGTACCGAGATTGTTCCTGATGGTGGCTTCACTGACCGGGCTGGTCAGGGTAAAACTTTCATAATGTAGCTGTTCTGCTGCCACAGGCTTGGAGCGGCCAACGGTCCCCGACGTCTGTGGAGTATAGGTCGGCAGGGGTGGCATATTCACCCGCTCTGCACCCCGGGTAGGCTGGTCGGAGTAGATCACCTGACCGTCTGCATCAATGGACTTGTAGACTTCCGCGCGAGCGGCTGCCATAAAAATAAATAACAGGATCCCTGTCAGTCGCATACCATCACCCTTGTCGCAATGCCGCAAAAAATAAAGCCCCGCTACCGGAGCGGGGCTTTATAGTACAACACGTACGTTCGATCAGAGACTGTAGTACATATCAAACTCGACCGGATGGGTAGTCATGCGCAGACGCGTAACTTCTGCCATCTTCAATTTGATATAGCCATCGATCATATCGTCAGTGAAGACACCACCGACCGTCAGGAACTCACGGTCTTTATCGAGCGCATCCAGTGCCTGATCCAGTGCGCTGCACACCGTCGGTATTGATTTCTCCTCTTCCGGCGGCAGGTCATACAGATCCTTGTCCATGGCCTCGCCCGGGTCGATCTTGTTCTTGATCCCGTCCAGCCCGGCCATCAGCATGGAAGCAAAGCACAGGTAGGGATTGCCACTCGAATCCGGGAAGCGCACCTCAATGCGGCGGCCTTTCGGATTGGATTCAAACGGGATACGTATCGATGCCGAACGGTTACGTGCCGAGTAGGCCAGCATCACAGGTGCCTCGAAGCCCGGCACCAGGCGCTTGTAGCTGTTGGTGCTGGCATTGGTAAAGGCATTCAGGGCGCGGGCATGCTTGAAGATACCACCGATGTAATACAGGGCCTGCTGTGACAGACCACCATACTTGTTACCGGTGAAGAGATTCTTGCCGTCCTTTGCCAGCGACTGGTGCACGTGCATGCCGCTGCCGTTGTCGCCAACGATTGGCTTGGGCATGAAGGTAGCGGTCTTGCCGTAGCCGTGTGCCACGTTTTGCACCACATACTTGAGAATCTGATTCTGATCAGCGCGCGCCACCAGGGTATCGAAGCGGGTGCCGATTTCGCACTGTCCCGCGGTCGCCACTTCGTGGTGGTGCACCTCGACGGATACGCCCATTTCTTCCAGTCCCAGACACATGGCGGCACGCAGGTCATGCAGTGAATCCACCGGAGGAACCGGGAAATAACCGCCCTTGACTGTCGGACGGTGGCCGATATTGCCGTCTTCAAAAACGCGCTCGGAGTTCCAGGAGGCCTCCTCCGAGTCCACCTTGCAGAAGGAACCACTCAAGTCGGCTCCCCAGCGTACATCGTCCAGAATGAAAAATTCCGGCTCCGGACCAAAATAAGCCGTGTCGGCAATCTTGGTGGATACCAGGTGAGCCTCGGCACGCTTGGCGATAGAACGTGGATCACGTTCGTAACCCTGCATGGTCGTCGGCTCCAGAATATCGCAACGGATAATCAGGGTCGGCTCGTCGCTGAACAGGTCCATGACGGCCGTGGTGGTATCAGGCATCAACACCATGTCTGATTCGTTAATACCCTTCCAGCCGGCGATGCTGGAGCCATCAAACATCTTGCCATCCTTGAACAGGCTGGTGCCCGCCTGGCTCGTCGGCATGGTGACATGCTGCTCCTTGCCGATGGTGTCAGTGAATCGCAGGTCAACGAATTTAACCTCGTTGTCCTTAATCATTTTCATAACTTTGGTTACAGACATTACAGCTCCTCCAAATCAAGTTGCGCTAAAAAATAACACGCCGTTATCAGGCGACAACGGCGGACACTAAAATCTTTACGATCTTGCTTGTTGTTAAAGCACGAATTATGCCACGGCTGCTGTGGCGAGCAACTCCCTGTAATTCACGGTGTTAGACGCCTGGCTTTGCCTATGAGTGCACCATCATTGTGCGCGTAACCCGATACATGGATTAAAATGGTGCATCACTATGTCTGAATGTAGACTCTCACTTCGCCAATATCGCGAGCCTTGCGTGCCGATTCACGGATTTCTGCAGACAGCCCGACAAGCTGCCGGGGTTCCTGGCCACCCGACTTCAGGAAGACGTCGACATGAACCTTGCCATCCAGGTAATGCAGCACCAGCTTGTCGAGCCGCTCACTGATACCGAGGTGCTGCCACTGCTGGTCGAGCCGCTGCCTGATCTCGGTGCGCAATGGCAGTGCGTTATTGTGCGAGGCAAACTCATCATCCTCAGGATCGATGTGCACCATGACATCCGAGACTACCTCCACGGTATTGATGAGGCGCCCGAGTACCGCCTCACCAATCTGGTGGCCCTCCGAGACACTCAGCGCCGGATCAACCAGGATATGCACATCCACCAGTGCGTCGCTGCCGCTATGGCGAGTGCGCAGCATGTGACAGGCGCGCACACCGTCAACCGCCATGATGGTTTTGCGGATCGCCTCGACCTCCTCCGGATCCAGTGCGGTATCAATCAATTCCTGCAGGCTTTTCCACAGCAGGTCCCAGCCGATTTTCGCAACCATCAGTGCAACGGCAACAGCAGCCAGTGCATCAAAAGTGGGATAGCCCGCCATGGTCGCAAGTACACCAATGACCACGATGATCGAGGAAAGGGCATCACTGCGGCTGTGCCAGGCATTGGCCTGCAGCATCTTGGAGCGCAAGCGCCGCGCTGCCCGTGCAGTGTACTGATAGATTATCTCCTTTGAGACCACCGAGAGAATGGCGATCACTAATGCCATCCAGCCCGGGTGCAGCAGTAATTCCGGGGCCAGCAGACGTCGCACGGCATCGTAACTGATGCCAAGGGCAACAATAACCAGTGACACGCCCAGTATGACGGTAGCAACGGTCTCGATCCGGCCGTGACCGTACGGATGTTCGTCATCGGCCTGGCGATGCGAATGCTTGGCGGCAAACAACACCAGAAAATCCGTCGCCAGGTCGGACAGTGAATGGATGCCATCGGCAATCAAGGCCTGTGAGCTGGCGCCTACGCCAACGATGATCTTGACAACGCCCAGCAGCAAGTCGATGACGGAACCAATCAGCGTCACCTTGCGGATGTCCCGGTAACGCGCATCCAGTGGTTCGGGAAGCTGCATATCACTCATACATCTGGATGGCCGCAAGGGCCGACTCGAACGGTAATGGTAATTTCATACCCTTGCTCATCGATATCGCAAACCTCGTGGCCGTGTACCCGGCACCAGGCGGGGATATCGTGCAACACACCCGGATCGGTGCACACTACCTTGATTGAATCACCCGGCTGCAACTGTTGCACGGCATCCTGCGTACGAATTACCGGCATGGGGCAAAGCAGGTTACGGGCATCGACAATTACAGGGTCCATGCGTGGAAGCTTTTTGCGACCGGTTCCCGGCGGGGGAACGCGGTGAAAGAATACCCGCAGCATCTCAGCTCAGACATACCAGTTCTCGGGTATCTCATCGCTGGGCATGGGTATGACATCGAGTGTTTGCGTCATACCATCCAGCTGCTTTACCGCTACCGTGACACGTCCGGCATCGCGTCCCTGGCTGAAACGCGCCGTCAGACGAGCCGCCAGTTCAATGTCATCCGCGCCGGGCTCACCGTCGATCAGTACCAGGGGTCCTGTATGACTGGTCGGGATAATATTGATGAAGCGCTTTCTATAGCCTTCAAGAAAGCGGTTTTCTCCTTCCTCGCGACCTACAATCAATTTGAAATTCGCGCCTGGTCGCAAGTGCCTCCCGACCTTCAACAGCATGATATCGTCGAAGTCGTAATCACGCTTGCCGCGGGTGCTCCACAGGTCTGCGAGCTTCACGGCATACTGTTTGTCGGTAAGGAAACAGCAGCCACCGGCCGGCTGTGCGTAATCCTCGAAACCGAACTGTTTTGCCAGTGCCATTTGCGGCTTGCGGGAACGGCCATTGAAACCATACAGTCGATCACGATCCAGCCAGCCCTCGATTTCTGGAAAGGTTGGTGGCAGGTTTCTTGCGCACAGGGGCCGCACCAGTCGATCGCTGGCACCCGAATCACGGGCAACTACCGTCAGCGTATCCTTGCGCTGCGACATGGGTCGCTGGCCCACAACCTCGCCGGTAATAATAAAATCGAAGCCATTCGCGTCGATCCATTCACGCGCCTTGTTGACCATGAAGATCTTGCAGTCGAGGCACGGGTTCAGGTTACTGCCATAACCGTGTTTCGGATTGATCACGACATCCTTGTACTCATCGATAATGTCCACGATGTGCAACTTGATACCGAGTTGTTCTGCTGACCACAAGGCATTGTTGCGTTTCGGCCGTTGCCGCTCTTTTTTGCGAATGGCGTGAGTATGGCCTTCGACACAAAAACCGGTATAAAAGTTGATGCCCTCAACGTGAACACCCTGGTCCATGACGATGCGTGCCGCAAGCAGCGAATCGAGTCCGCCGGAAATCAGTGCAACAGCTTTCGGTTGTTTCGACATGGTGAATACAGGGTGTGTTTGAGGTGAGGAATTCCAGTCGCGGGGATTCTACCGCATGCGGTGCACGCTGCGGCAGAAAACCCGGCACACTGTCCGGAGATTCAGTGCTTTTGAGTCGTTGCCGGGGCCGGGCTCACAAGACCGTCCGCACACATCTGCTCATAGCAGCGGCGACTGCCGGTATCCTGCCACAGGTCCATGGCCTGGATAGGCGTCAACACCGACTCGCCACCCAGCCCGCGCATGGCGTGGAGAATATCCATCAGCACCACAAATGCCTCGGACAGGTGGCGGTAAACAGAAGACCAGCCTCGATCCAGTACGGCGGATAACTGCTGGTAGGAGCCCCGTCCGATGTTGACAAAATAGCTGACCGGCACCAGGCGGCGCTCTGCAAGCTGCGGGAAAAGTCCCGAGAACAGCAGGCAATGATCGCCAACTTCGCGCAGCTGACCGGCACGTTGTTCCCCACGAAGCGATAGTGATCTGAGATAGTCTTCCGCCATGATGCGAGCCGTGCAGTACGGCCTGTTAGCGAAACGCATCAGTAAAAACACCAGGTAGCTTTCCAGCGATTCATCCAGGTGCCGATGGCAGGCCGTTTGTGCCTCGTGAACGAGTGCCAGCCACTGGGCCTGCGGTGTGGGTTCGAGAATTAGCCGGGACATGCTTTTCCTCCAACTGGGTACTGATCAGGGTGTCGACCGCCTGTTAAGGCAGCTTAAACCGGTTGCCAGGCCGATCCTGATTACCACATTTACCACACAGACAATCAAATTGTCACGACAGTACAGTTACACGGGACATCTCTCATTCAGCCGTAGGGAAATTTGACAAGCCTCACGCTATACTGTGCGGCTTGCAAACTGCATGCTGATTATTTGAAAAACCCGTGGCTGAGACAGAAAAAACTTTTCAGGGCCTGATTCTTGCGTTGCAAGACTACTGGAGCCGGCAGGGCTGTGCCCTGCTACAACCGTACGATATGGAGGTCGGTGCCGGCACCTTTCACCCTGCCACCTTCCTGCGTGCCATCGGCCCCGAGCCATGGCGCGCAGCCTATGTGCAACCCTCGCGTCGTCCCACCGATGGCCGCTATGGCGAAAACCCGAACCGCTTGCAGCATTATTACCAGTTCCAGGTACTACTGAAACCATCGCCGCTGGACATACAGGAGTTGTACCTGGGCTCGCTGCGCGAACTGGGTATCGATCCACTGGTACACGATATACGCTTTGTCGAGGACAACTGGGAATCACCCACACTGGGGGCCTGGGGTCTCGGCTGGGAGATCTGGCTGAATGGTATGGAAGTCTCCCAATTCACCTATTTCCAGCAGGTGGGCGGGCTTGAATGTCGCCCGGTCAGCGGCGAATTGACCTATGGCCTGGAACGCATTGCCATGTACCTGCAGGAGGCTGAAAGCGTCTTCGACCTGGTGTGGACCGAAGGGCCTGATGGCCCGGTCAGCTATGGTGACGTCTACCACCAGAATGAAGTCGAAATGTCGGCCTACAATTTTGAATATGCCGACGTTACCTCATTGCTCGACTGGTTCGACACCTGTGAACGCGAAAGCAACCGCCTGATCGAGGCCCGCCTGCCCCTGCCTGCCTATGAAATGGTGCTCAAGGCCTCGCATACCTTTAACCTGCTGGACGCGCGTAATGCCATTTCAGTCACGGAACGGCAACGCTATATCCTGCGGGTACGCACCCTGTCCCGCCAGGTGGCAGAGGCCTATTTTGCAGCCCGCGAAGCACTTGGCTTCCCCATGCTTACTGGGGAAGGTGGTGCAACATGACGGCAACCCGCGACGTACTGGTCGAGATCGGCACCGAGGAACTGCCTCCCAAGGCATTACGCCAGATGCACGATGCCCTGCGCCTGTCGCTGGATACGCTGCTGGATGAAAATAGCCTGGCACACGGCGAGAGTCACGCCTATGCCACTCCACGCCGTCTGGCGGTCGTCATCAGGGATGTGCCTGTCGCACAACCTGACCGCAAAGTTACAAAACGGGGCCCGGCACTGAAAGCCGCCTTTGATGCCGATGGCAACCCGACCAGGCCGGCCGAAGGATTTGCCAACTCCTGTGGTGTCACGGTTGGTGATCTTGAAAAGCTGGAGACCGACAAGGGCAGCTGGCTGGTATATCACACCACGGAGACCGGCCAGGCGACCATCGACATCTTGCCCGCCCTGCTTGAAAAGGCGCTGAAGGCGCTACCGATGCCGAAGCGCATGCGCTGGGGCAATTCAGACATCGAATTTGTACGGCCACTGCACTGGCTGGTGCTGCTGTTCGGTGAGCAGCCCGTTTCGGCAAACGTTCTTGGCATCGACAGTGGCCGCTATTCGTATGGCCATCGCTTTCATCACAACGAGCAAATCGCCATCACCTCACCGGAAGGCTATGCCGGAATACTCGAACGGGAGGGCATGGTCGAGGCGGATATGGACCAGCGGCGGGATTCCATCCGCACCCAGGTGACCGAGGCCGCTATTGCGCTTGGCGGCCAGGCGTTGATCGATGCCGACCTGCTGGACGAGGTCACGGCACTGGTGGAATGGCCGGTGGCCATCTCCGGAAGCTATGACCCGCGTTTTCTCGCGGTGCCGGCAGAGGCCCTGATCTCCAGCATGCAGGACCACCAGAAATATTTTCCCGTGGTGGACAGGCAGGGCAAGCTCCTGCCTCACTTTATCACGGTCGCCAATATCGCCAGCAAGGATCCGGACCAGATCAAGATCGGCAATGAACGCGTTATCCGGCCGCGCCTCGAGGATGCCGTGTTCTTCTGGAACCAGGATCGCAAGCAATCACTGCACAGTCGTGCTGCACAGCTGCAGGGCATGGCCTTCCAGAAAGGACTCGGGTCACTGGGAGACAAGCAGGACCGCATCGCCCGCATCGCCACCAGCCTCGCCGCAAGTCTGGGTTTCAACGTTGAACGGGTTGAACGTGCGGCCACCCTGTGCAAGTGCGACCTGGTGACCAGCATGGTGTTCGAGTTCCCGGAGCTGCAGGGCATCATGGGGCGTTACTATGCATTGCACGATGGTGAGGATGAGCAGGTTGCCGCGGCACTGGATGAGCAATATCAGCCGCGCTTTGCCGGTGACATACTGCCCGCTTCGGAAACGGGCCAGGCGCTGGCGATCGCCGAACGACTCGATACACTGGTTGGAATCTTTGCCATTGGACAGACGCCAACGGGCGACAAGGATCCGTTCGGTCTGCGACGTTCGGCGCTGGGGTTACTGCGTATCCTGATAGAAAAGCACCTCGATCTGGACCTGCGCGCCCTGATCGATCACGCGGCAGGCAATTTTCCCGCCGCTCTTGGCGCGGATACTATCGGCGATACATTATTCAGCTTCATGATGGATCGCCTGCGCGCCTGGTATCTCGATGCCGGTTACGAAGTGCACGTATTCGAGGCTGTGCTTGCCCGCCAGCCGCTACGACCGCTGGACTTCGATGAACGCATGCGAGCCGTCAGGGCATTTCGTGAACTGCCTGAAGCGGACAGCCTGTCAGCGGCCAACAAACGGATCCGTAACATACTGCGCAAGGCCTCCACGGTAATTCCCGCTGCTTACAACCATGACTTGCTGCAGGAACCCGCAGAACAGGCCCTCGCAGCAGCACTGGAACGGCTGGATATGCAGACGCGACCCTTGTTCCGGCAGCGGGACTACACCAATGCCCTGTGTCAACTGGCCGCACTGCAGACGCCGGTGGATGCCTTTTTTGATAATGTGATGGTCATGGCAGATGATGACGCCCTGCGCGATAACCGCCTCGCCCTGCTTCAGTCACTGTCCGACCTGTTTCTGCAGGTTGCCGACATCTCCTTGTTGCAGGGTTAGCCTGCAGGAACACTGCATGCTGTCGCACTCACTGGTGATTACATGAAAGAAAAAGACTCCTACAGAACCATGCTTGCGGCCGTACAGGCATTCCATGACAAGCATGACTTTAAAAATACCGGTGGCGAAGAACTCGCCTATCGCGTAGCGCTGATGACCGAGGAACTCGGTGAAATTTCTGCCTGTGTCACCAAGGGCAAGGACCGCGAGAGCCTCTCGGAGGAATGTGCTGACCTGCTGATCCTGTTACTGGGCACAGCCATCGCTGCCGACTTCAAACTTGATGACGCCTTCTGGGCAAAGATAAAAAAGCTCGAACAACGCGAATCACGCATGATCAATGGCCGCATTCGGGTATCCGAATTCAGGGACAGCTGATGCAACTGATCATCCTCGACCGCGATGGTGTTATCAATGAAGACTCCGATGATTACATCAAGTCTCCCTCCGAGTGGCAGCCCATCCGCGGCAGCCTGGAGGCGATCGCACGCTTGCACCGGGCTGGCTGGCACGTGGTGGTGGCAACCAACCAGTCAGGCATCGCACGTAAATTATTTGACCTGGACACACTGGCGCGTATCCACGAAAGCATGCATCGCCGTGTCAACGAAAGTGGCGGCATGATCGATGCCGTGTTTTTCTGCCCCCACGGTCCCGATGATGGCTGTGACTGTCGCAAACCAAAGCCGGGCATGCTGCGTGACATTGCGGAACGCCTGCGTACCGATTTGCAGGGCGTCCCTGCCATCGGCGACTCACTGCGTGATATCCAGGCTGCCGAGGCGGCAGGTGCCACACCGATTCTGGTCAAGACCGGCAAGGGGTTTGGCACCGTCAGCAGTCCGTATCTCGATCCAGGGGTAGCGGTATTTGATGACCTCTACAGTGCCGTTGACCACTTGCTCAGTACCGACCCTTAATGCAACCCGCCTGCTCATATGAACGCTGAAAGCACCCCCTACCCCGTTCTCTGGTTACGCTCGCTGGCATTCTGGATCGTGTTTCCGGTTTCGATGGTCCTTTGTTCCAGCCTGCTATTGTTCACTGTCTTTTTTCCCTTCCGGACACGCTGGCAACTGTTACAGCTATGGGTGCACTTTATCCTCTGGTGGCTGAAGGTCACCTGCAAACTCACACATGAGGTGCAGGGTTCCGAGCATATCCCCGCGACTGCCAGTATCGTCTTTGCCAAACACCAGTCAACATGGGAGACCATTGCACTACAGCAAATCTTTCCCATGCAGGTGTGGGTAGCCAAGCGCGAATTGATGTGGATTCCGTTCTTTGGCTGGGGGCTGGCAGTGATGAAATGCATTCACATCAAACGCGGCTCCGGCAAGGCAGCGGTCAGGCAGCTGGTCACCCAGGGACAGGCACGACTCAATGAAGGCATCTGGGTAGTCATCTTTCCGGAGGGCACCCGAATTCCAGCAGGACAGCAGGGTCGATACCGCGTCGGTGGTGCGGTGCTTGCGGATCAAACGGGTAGTGCCATCGTCCCGGTCGCACACAATGCAGGCGAGTACTGGCCACGGCGCAGCTTCATCAAGCGTCCCGGTGTCATACAGGTTCGAATCGGTGCACCGATTGATCCCACCGGTAAATCCGCCAATCAACTACTGATGGAAGCCTCCAGCTGGATTGAAGACCGCATGGCAGAGATCACCACCCTGTAAGCCGCTTGGAGCCAGACAGGAAGCACAGCGTAACCTCAGTGCTGGCTCTGCAAGCGGCTTACAGCTGAATTACCACCCATAGTATTTTGTATGGCGCACTAAATATATAGAGAAATATAATATTAAAAATATTATATTCAATAACATAACAATTTTTATTATTTATACTGTATCAATTTATCGCACATCTAGACATCGAGGTTCGAAACCAACAGCGCATTTTGTTCAATAAAGTCGCGGCGCGGTTCAACCTGGTCTCCCATCAGGGTAGTAAAGATATCATCAGAGGCTACGGCATCCTCAATCCTCACCTGTAGCAAGCGACGGTTCTCTGCATCAAGCGTGGTTTCCCATAGCTGTTCCGGGTTCATCTCGCCAAGTCCCTTGTAGCGCTGGATATGCTGGCCGCGCTTGGCCTCGTCCATTAGCCAGTTAAGGGCCTGCTTGAAGGACGTGACCTCGGTCTTGCGCTCACCACGCTGCACAAAGGCACCGTCACTTAGCAGGCCATCGAGCCGCTGCCCCAGTGCCATCATTTGTTGGTACTCGGCGCTATTGAAGAATTCCATACCATACGCCTGTTCCGATGCCACGATTCCATGCGTCCATTTGCTAATGGTGGCGACGAATCCCGGCACCGTTTCACGGGCCTCGACCGAACACTCATAGTGTTGGCCGCTGCTGAGAGTGGCATTGATCCGTGATTGCAATTCGACAAACCAATCCGTCACAACCGGGATACTATTCTGGCTGCCCTCATCCAGTACCGGCATGTAAATCATACGTTCCAGAACGATGGGGTCATAGCGGCGAGACAGGCGTCTCAGGGAGGCCATCACCGCCATGTACTCATTTGCCAGGGACTCCAGCGCGGCCCCCGTAACGGGTGGTGCCTGCGGGTTGACATACAGTTGCGCCAAATCTATGGCGCTACTCAAGAGCATCGCATTCAACGACGCATCATCTTTAACATACTGTTCTTGCTTACCTTTTTTTATTTTATATAGGGGTGGCTGGGCAATGTACACATAACCACGCTCGATGAGTTCCCGCATCTGGCGGTAGAAAAAAGTCAATAACAGGGTACGAATATGAGAGCCATCAACATCGGCATCGGTCATGATAATGATGCGATGATAGCGTAACTTGTCGATATTGAATTCTTCCCGTCCGATGCCACAACCCAGGGCGGTGATCAGGGTACCCACCTCGGCCGATGACAGCATTTTGTCAAAGCGCGCCTTCTCTACATTCAGGATCTTTCCCTTCAGCGGCAGGATCGCCTGCGTGCGACGGTCACGTCCCTGCTTCGCTGAACCGCCTGCTGAATCGCCCTCGACCAGGAACAATTCGGATAATGCCGGGTCCCGCTCCTGGCAGTCTGCCAATTTCCCAGGCAGCCCCGCGATATCGAGTGCACCTTTGCGACGGGTCATTTCACGTGCCTTGCGGGCCGCTTCCCGGGCGCGCGCGGCGTCGATAATCTTCGTGGTAATTGCCCGGGCTTCAGCAGGATTTTCCAGTAAATAATTCTGGAACCTTTCACCCACGGTGGACTCTACAATGCCCTTGATTTCGGACGACACCAGCTTGTCCTTGGTCTGGGATGAGAACTTGGGGTCCGGCACCTTCACAGACAGCACCGCTGTCAGGCCCTCACGGGCATCGTCGCCGGTGGCTGTTACCTTGGCCTTGCGCATCAGACCTTCCTTTTCCATGTACTGGTTCAGTGTACGGGTAAGTGCGCCCCGAAAACCCGCCAGGTGGGTACCGCCATCACGCTGCGGAATATTATTGGTAAAGCAAAAAATATTCTCCTGGTAGGAATCGTTCCACTGCATGGCAAGCTCGACTCCGACGCCATCTTTTTCCGAACTTAAATAGAACACCACCGGATGCAATGGCGTCTTCTTGCGATTCAGGTGCTCCACAAAAGCCTTGATACCACCCTGGTACTCAAAGATATCCTCTTTATCAGTGCGCTCATCCTTCAAACGGATACGTACACCGGAGTTCAGAAATGACAGCTCCCTAAGTCGTTTTGCCAGGATGTCATAGTGGTATTCGGTTTGAGTGAAGATCGTGCTACTGGGTTTGAAGTGTATTTCGGTGCCTGTCTTGTCCGTATCGCCGACTACCTGCAACGGTGCTGCAGGTACGCCCATGTTGTATTGCTGGGTATGAATCTTGCCATCCCGTTTAACGGTCAGAAGTAACTTCTCGGAAAGAGCATTTACTACAGAGACACCCACCCCGTGGAGACCACCGGACACCTTGTAGGAATTGTCATCAAATTTTCCACCGGCGTGAAGCACCGTCATAATGACCTCGGCGGCCGAAATCCCCTCTTCCGTGTGCATATCTACCGGAATGCCACGCCCGTCATCATTGACCGTCACGGAATTATCAGTATGCAAGATGACATTAATTTCATTGCAATGACCCGCCAGCGCTTCATCGATTGAGTTATCAACCACCTCAAACACCATGTGATGCAGGCCGGTACCGTCATCGGTGTCCCCGATATACATACCGGGACGTTTGCGAACCGCATCAAGCCCCTTTAAAACCTTGATATTTGATGAGGTATAGGTGTTTTTTTCTGCCATATGGATATCCTGGAATGCTTATCTTTCGGTTTTTTGCGACGGCTATGCGTAAAGCCGGGTATTATACCACTTCCTTTATCTCGCCATGTTCCACGTGAAACCTTTTCATACTCGACCATCCCGAGTGATCGACAGATCCCGAATCAATCGCTGATACGAATACCTGGATATCGAGTTGCCTGAGTGACTCCAGCACCCGGGACTGGTGCCTGGCATCGAGTTCACTTCCAAGATCATCCAGTAAAAAGGCACCCATGGGGGCTCCACGCGCTTGCTGGTACCTGACCTGCGCCAGCATAAAACCCACAACGGCTGCCTTTTGCTGTCCTCGTGAACAATGCGATTGCAACGGTCGACCCTCTGCCATAATTTTAAAATCTGCACGATGCGGGCCGTATTGGGTACTACCCAGCGCACGGTCTTTCTCCAGCGCCATGGTGAGTCTTTCTGCCAGGGTCGTATCTGCCGGCCATCCCGGCTGATAGCTCAGATGGATTGCCTCGAAGGGCAATAGACGGCTCACCTCGGCTTGCAGGTGGCTCCTCAGGTCTTCAAAATACATCTGACGGTACTGATGGATCTGCCCGGCCGCATCCAACAGTTCTGTATCCCACGCGGTAATTTGATTCGCCGGGATCTGCGCGCGTAGCGCTGCATTCCGCTGCCGTAATACGCGCACGTAGCGTTGCCATACATCACGGTAGGCCTGTTCCACGTGAAACAACGCCCAGTCGAGCGTTTGCCGCCGGTAGCGTGGCCCACCACTGAGAATGGTGGGCGTATCGCCACTTAACACCTGTACCGGGAAACTGCCCGCTAAATCCGAAAGACGTCTAACCACGCAGCCATCCAGATGTACCTGCAGTCCAGCTGTCTGTCGTTCAATACCGATGGGTATCAGGCGACCGTCTTCTCGCGACAACCGTCCGACCAGACGGAAGGCCGCCTGTCCATCACGAATCGGCAGGTTGACCTGAGGTGTACGAAAGGAGCGTACTCGTCCCAGGTAATAGATGGCCTCCAGCAGACTGGTTTTACCAGCCGCGTTTTCACCACGGATCAGGTTCAGCGCGGGTGAAAACGACAGGGACGCATGGCGGATATTACGAAAATCACAAATTTCCAGCGACTGTAATCCCATGGATAACTAACTCGTAGTTTGCAGCATGATCCCGGATGCTGGCACAGCACAGGTACGGCTAGTGGAGTGCCTGGAAAGGAAAGCACTCGCCGCTGCGCGTCCTGTGAATTTGTGAGCTATAAATTTTTCGGTCGGTGAATGACCTTGTGGAACGCACTACAATCGCATGGGCATGACCACGTAACGACAGTCATCATTACCCGGCCGCCGGACCAGCGCGCTGCTGTTGGCATCCGCTAAAAAGACTTCAACTTCAGAAGTATCAATGACGTTAAGCACTTCCAGCAGGTAGGTTACATTGAAACCAATCACAATTGTCTCATTGTCATAGCTGGCATCAATCTCCTCCACCGCCTCCTCTTGCTCTGGATTATGTGCTTGAATTTTAATGTTATTTTTGTATATTTCAAGACGGATTCCACGATATTTCTCATTGGAAAGAATGGAGGTGCGCGTCAACGCCTGGCGCAGCGAGTCGCGACTGATCAACAGCCGCTTGTCGAGCGACTTGGGGATCACCCGTGAATAATCAGGAAAGCGTCCATCGATCAATTTCGACGTAAAACGCAATTCATTCGTGGTAATGCGAATATGATTGCTGCCGATTTCGACCTCCAGCTCGGTGTCATTCTGTTCCAGCAAACGCTGTAATTCCTGCACCCCCTTACGCGGCACGATGACCTGCTGACTGTCACCCTCGCCAACATCCGCTGCCAGGTCACAAAGAGCGAGCCGGTGACCGTCTGTCGCAACTGCACGTAACATACCTGCCCCCGGTTCCAGCATCAGTCCGTTGAGGTAGTAACGCACATCCTGCTGTGCCATGGCGAAGCCGGTATGCTCTATCAAGCTGCGCAACTGCTTTTCGGAGAGCATGAATTTTCGGGCACTTTTTATTTTATCGATGACGGGAAATTCAGTGGCCGGCAGTGTAGACAGGGTGAAACGGCTTTTTCCGGAGCTTACCAGGGCACGGTCCTTCTTCACCGAAATATCCAGCTGAGCTTCATCCGGCAAGGTTCTGCAGATATCAAGCAACTTGCGTGCAGGCAAGGTAATGTCACCCGTTTCGGTCACTGAAACCGCCACCTGTGCCTGCAGCTCAACCTCCAGATCGGTTGCGGTCAGGCGGACATTCTTTCTCGAGGCATTCAGTAACACGTTGCCCAAGACAGGTAAGGTCTGACGGCGTTCAACAACCCCTATGACATGTTGAAGCGGTTTTAATAAGGCTTCTCTCTGTATGCTGAATTTCATATTTATTAATTAATGTTTAAGTTAATTACTCTGGTTATTGTGTTTATTAAGCAGCCGTATTTTTGTGGGTAACTCAATAAACAGTATTTATAACAATATCCTGCATTGATGATAAGTTGGCACCTGGCAGCCTGATGTGTTGTTGGCAAGCTGTGGATAACAGGGGATAAGTTTGGCGCCAAATGTTATCCACAGGATTTCCACGCTATGTGGTCAGTGTTCTCAACAGGTTGTTGAAATCCTCGTTGATCCGCAAGTCACTGTCACGCAGTTCAACGACCTTGCGAGTCGCATGCAATACCGTGGTGTGATCACGTCCACCGAAGGCATCACCAATCTCCGGCAGGCTGTGGGTGGTCAATTCTTTTGCCAGCGACATGGCAATCTGTCGTGGCCGCGTAATCGAGCGACTGCGGCGTGGTGACAGCAAGTCAGCAACCCGTATCTTGTAGTACTCGGCAACGACTTTTTGAATATTGCTGATGGTGACCAGTTTGTCCTGCAATACCAGTAAATCTCGTAATGCCTCTTTTGCCAGGTCAAGATTGATAACCTGTCCAGTGAAGCGTGCACTGGCCATCACGCGGCGCAAGGCACCTTCCAGTTCACGAATGTTGGACTGGATATGCTTGGCAATAAAAAAGGCCACATCGCTGGGTAATTCAACGTCGCTTTGGCTGGCCTTGCTCATCAAGATGGCGACTCTGGTTTCCAGTTCAGCCGGTTCAATGGCCGCCGTCAGACCCCAGCCGAAACGCGATTTTAGTCGATCTTCCAGTCCTTCGACTTCCTTGGGGTAGCGGTCACAGGTCAGTATCACCTGCTGTTGGCCTTCAAGTAAGGCATTGAAAGTATGAAAGAATTCCTCCTGCGAACGCTCTTTTTTGGCAAAGAACTGAATATCGTCAATGAGCAGGGCATCTGCACTGCGGTAGTAGTTTTTGAAGGCATTGATGGCGTTATGCTGCAAGGCCCTGACCATGTCGGCAACAAAGCGTTCTGAATGCAAATAGACCACGCGCGCACCGGGCTTGTTGGCAAGAATCACGTTCCCGATGGCATGCATCAGATGGGTTTTGCCAAGGCCAACACCGCCGTAGATGAACAGCGGGTTATAGGCCCCACCGGGATTCTCGCCAACTTGCATGGAAGCGGCGCGCGCCAGCTGATTGGATTTGCCGGCAACAAAGGTCTCAAAAGTAAATTCAGGGTTGATATTGCTTTTGTGGACCACCGGCTGCGGCGAGGAAAAGGCGCTGGTCACCGGTACCGTGTGGTTGCCAGGAGGGGCAGAGTCCGGTGTGTTCTTGCTGCTGCCGATATCGAGCTGCAACCGGGTTGCCGCATTCGGGCCCAGGTCGTTCAGTGTTTGCGAGATCGTCTCGAAATGATGTTTGCGCACCCACTCGAGGACAAACTGGTTGGGTGCCAGCAGGCGCAGGTTGTCACCGTTTTCAATGGCATGCAGCGGGCGTATCCAGGTATTGAATTGCTGCTCTGGCAGCTCGCTTTCAAGGCGAACCAGACACTGTTGCCAGAGTGAAACTTCCAACGCTTATCCCCCTTGAATTATTGTTTAACCTTGACTGCAGGAGGGGAAGTCTATACCTGTCGAAAAAAGTTATCCACACCCTGATGCCAGGCAATCGAGTTGTATTGATGTTGACATTAAGGCTATGAGAACTGTAATCTTTGCGCCCTTTCGCGCCTGCCTGGCGTGACCCGAGAGTACAACCTGCTGAAAGTGACGTGCCATGAAGAGAACTTATCAACCCAGTAAACTGAAGCGTAAGCGGACACATGGTTTTCGTGCCCGCATGAGCACCAAGAATGGCCGTCGTGTAATCAATGCCCGTCGTGCGAAGGGCCGGGCTCGGTTGTCTGTCTGAAGCATCGCTTTGTGCAGCGGCTCGACGCGTTTCCCGGGACGGGTTCGACTGACCGGGCCGGATGATTACCAGCGGGTATTCAAGCACTGTCGCTACAGGCTGAACAATCGCTGGTTAACCGTACTCGCCACCCCCAACCAGCTGCAACATCCTCGCCTGGGCCTGGCAATTTCACGCAAGGTGGCGCGCACTGCGGTAGCACGCAATCGTATCAAGCGGGTCATCCGGGAAAGTTATCGTCACTGGCAGACGCATCTGGATGCCCTGGACATCGTGGTCCTGGGTCGGATTGGTGTAGCTGCCCGGTCTAAAAAGGACCTGAATACGGCAGTGGAAAATCTCTGGACAGAATTGAACAAACAATGCGCTGGCTCATTATTCAACTGATACGCGGTTATCGATTTTTGCTCAGTCCGTGGCTCGGCAATCACTGCCGTTTTTATCCGACCTGTTCCAGTTATGCGATTACCGCTGTAGAACGTCATGGTGCACTGCGTGGCAGTGCGATGGGACTGGCGCGCCTGCTGCGGTGTCACCCCTGGCACCCGGGTGGAGTAGATCCGGTGCCGGAAAAGGAGAACGCCCACCGTCATGGATAATCAACGCCTGTTCTTATTCGTCGCACTGTCGTTTGTCACCCTGCTGCTATGGCAGTCCTGGATGGAAGACTACGGCCCGCCTCCCCCGTCTGAATCAGCGGTTCCTGAGGCAACGACTGAGCTGGCACCCGACAGTGTGCTCGGCAGCAGCAGTGAAGACATCCCCAGCGCATCCGGTGAGTCTGCCACGCAGGTCAGTGCGCTGTCGGATGCCGAGCTGCTGAAAACTGCCCAGTACATAGATGTAGAAACCGACCTCTTTAAAATCAGGATCGATACCACCGGTGGCGACATGAGACAGGCCGATCTGCTGGCCTATCCAGAGACCACGACAGAGGATTCCCCGCCGTTCCGCCTGTTGAACGATACCCTTCCCCATCTGTTTGTCATTCAGTCCGGCTTGCGCGCCAGTGTCGGTACCGAGCCCACGCACCACGTTGTCTACAGTCCGGAACAGACAAGCTACCGTATGGCCGAGACGGACAATGAACTGGTGGTACCCATGACCTGGCGCAGCCCGGAAGGTGTCGAGGTCATTAAACGTTATGTCTTTCACCGGGGTAGTTATGCCATCGACCTGCAGCACGAAGTGCGCAATCACAGTGGTGCAGACTGGCACGGCCGGCAGTACCGACAATTGCAGCGCACCCAGATTGCGGAGACTGCCCAGAGCACGTTTATCTACACCTACATGGGTGGCGTGATCTACAGTCCGGAAGAAAAGTACGAAAAGATAAAGTTTGATGACATGGTCAAGGCGAATCTCGACCGTACCATCACCGACGGCTGGGCAGCCATGCTGCAGCATTATTTCCTCGGCGCCCTGATCCCTGCGCGTGGTGAGGAGAACCGTTATTACACCAAGACCCTGAGTAATGCGCGTTATGTGATTGGCATGATCTCTCCGGGTCAAACAGTCCCGGCGGGCGATTCCGCACTCTACCAAACAAAAATTTTCATTGGTCCGAAACTGCAGGACGAGATGAAGCAGGTTGCACCGGGCCTGGAGTTGACGGTCGATTATGGCCTGCTCACGGTACTGGCACAGCCGGTGTTCTGGCTGCTGCAGAAGATCCACTCACTGGTCGGCAACTGGGGATGGGCCATTGTGTTCGTGACCATGCTGATCAAGCTTGCGTTCTACAAGCTGTCGGAGACCAGCTACAAATCCATGGCGAACATGCGCAAACTGGCGCCACGCCTGAAGACACTGAAGGAACGTTACGGTGACGATCGCCAGAAGCTCAACCAGGCGATGATGGACCTGTACAAGAAGGAAAAGATCAATCCGCTGGGGGGTTGCCTACCGATCGTGGTACAGATCCCGGTGTTCATTTCCCTCTACTGGGTGTTGCTGGAAGCTGTGGAATTGCGGCAGGCACCTTTTATGCTGTGGATTACGGATTTGTCCACCCCGGATCCGTACTACATCCTGCCGCTGTTGATGGGTGTCACCATGCTGATTCAGCAGAAGCTGAACCCGGCACCCATGGACCCCATTCAGGCCAAGGTCATGATGGTCTTGCCGGTCGTGTTCACGGTGTTCTTTGCCTTCTTCCCGTCCGGACTGGTGCTCTACTGGGTGGTCAACAACACCCTCTCCATTGCCCAGCAGTGGGTGATTACGCGGCGCATCGAGCGCGGCGGGAAATAGTCGCAAGCAGCTGTTGTGGTCACCCCGGCCACGGACACCATTGCAGCAATCGCGACTCCGGCCGGCCATGGCGGGGTGGGTATCGTGCGACTCTCCGGTGCGGACACCCCGTCCATCGCACTGCAATTACTGGGGCGATTACCGCGGCTGCGGTGCGCCGAAGTCCATCGTTTCACAGACGCGGATGGTGCCCTGATTGATGAAGGCCTGGTGCTGTACTTTGAAGCGCCGGCCTCGTTTACCGGCGAACATGTACTCGAATTGCATGGTCACGGTGGCCCGGTCGTCATGGACAGTCTGCTGCGCCGTGTGTTGTCGCTGGGTGCACGCCCTGCCCGTCCCGGAGAATTTTCCGAACGCGCCTTCCTCAATAACAAGCTCGACCTGGCACAGGCAGAGGCCATCGCCGACCTGATTGAAAGTGCCACTACGGCGGCCGCCCGTGCGGCCGCCCGTTCCTTGCAGGGCGAGTTTTCCAGCCGGGTGCATGCGCTGGTGGACCGCTTGACCCGGCTACGCATGTATGTGGAGGCCGCGATCGATTTCCCGGAAGAGGAAATCGACTTTCTCTCGGACGACACCATTACACAACAGCTGGCGGCGTTACGCGCCGAGTTTGATGACATGCGTGCGCGTGCCCAGCAGGGACAATTATTACGTGATGGTATGACGCTGGTCATTGCGGGCCGCCCGAATGCCGGGAAATCCAGCCTGCTGAACGCCCTCTCGGGCCGTGATGCTGCCATCGTCACCGAGATTCCCGGCACTACCCGTGACCTGTTACGAGAACATATCCAGATTGACGGCCTGCCGCTGCATATCATCGATACCGCCGGTCTGCATGCCAGTGAAGATCCGGTCGAGTTGGCGGGCATGCAACGGGCACGCAGTGCACTGGAACAGGCCGATCGGGTATTGCTGGTGGTTGATGACCAGTCAGGCTTTACTGCGGCCGATGTCGCCATACTTGACGAGCTGCCGACGGGGGTCCCGCATACGCTGATATTCAACAAGATCGATCTGAGCGGACGCGCAGCAGGCATGAGTGAGCTACAACGGGCAGGCAACGATTGCTGTCTCCGTCCGAAGCGGCGCCGGCCTGGACGCATTGCGACAGCACCTGAAACAGTGCGTCGGCTACACCGCGCACAATGAGGGTGGCTTCAGCGCACGACGTCGCCATGTGGATGCCTTGCGACGTGCCGATGAGCATGTCGAAACCGGGCAGCAGCTACTGGAACAACAACGTGCGGGTGAATTGCTTGCCGAGGAGTTGCGCCAGGCACAGCAGGTGCTGGGTGAAATCACCGGTGAAGTCAGCAGCGACGACTTGCTGGGCCGTATCTTCAGCAGTTTTTGTATTGGCAAGTGAGCTGACCGGTTGTCGATGTCCCCTGCCCTGCAACCCAACAAGTGATTGTTTTCATTGAAATAAATATATATATAGTTTCCCTGTAACAAATGTTGTCCATCGTAATTTAATGATGTTTTATTCATGAGGCAGCCGAGCCGGGGGCCCGATGGCTGGTAACGAAATCATGTCCTCCAGGGAGTTGGGACTGGTGCTGGCGCAGCAGATACTGGATGTGGAGGACCTGCACTATGGCCTCTGGGACCCTGATCTGGAGCTGTCGCTTGGGAACCTCGCCCTCGCCCAGCAGCGTTATACCGAGCTGTTGCTGGGGCAGGTGGATGCGCTACTGGCAGACCACCCTGCCCCGCGCATACTCGATGTCGGCTGTGGCACCGGCCACATGCTGCAGTTACTGGTCGAGCGTGGTTATGCTGTCGATGCTGTCAACCCCTCTGCGCAGTTGAACCGTCAGGTGCGCGCACGTCTGGCGGCCATGCAGCACACGGACAGTACCCTGTTTGAATCCGATTTTGGGTCCCTGCCCCTTGCGAGGTGTCAGCATCGTTATGATCTGCTGTTATTCAGTGAGAGTTTCCAGTACATCCCGTTGACGGAGATCTTCCAGAATAGCCCAGCATTGCTGAAACCGGCTGGACGGCTGCTTATTTGTGACTTTTTCAAGACCAGCGCCCATAGTGACGGTGCTGATGGTGATCGCAGTTTCAGTGGGGGTCACCTCCTCGGCTCATTCTATGAGCAGCTCTCAGCCGCGCCGTTTACCCTGCGCCACGATGAGGATCTCACCCCTCGGATCAGTCCGAATATTGCGCTGCTGGATGAGTGGCTGACACAACGGCTGCTGCCGGCCTCGAGATCAATCGATCAGTATTTGCGGTCCAGCTATCCGCGCTTGACACGTTTGTTCAAGTGGCTGGCGCGTCACAAGCTTGATCGTCTTCGCTACAAGTACCTTTCCGGCCACCGCAACCAGGCCATCTTTGAAAAGTACAAAAGCTATCGTCTGTTGGTGTTGCAACTCGATCAGCAACCCTAGTCTTTGGCGAATGGCCATAAGCAGAGGACATATTTAAAGGAACCCCATTTTTCTATACATCACGATTAAATAAATCGGGAAGACTACTGCAAATTATGCCCTTTAGAAAAGTTCTCTATATAATTAGATATAGCTATAATAATTGTAAGCCATTATATTGTATGTACTAATTATGAAATCTATGCCTGTATCCCAGGATACCAGGCTAAAAAATGGCCTGTGCGAGGTGATTCCCTGTAAAAACTATGTGTTTTTTATGGGAAAAGCCCGGATTGGCCCAAAGATTTTTAACCTATTGTTTCAATGTTAATTTTTTATATGTTGCCCAGTGTATTTTTAGGGTAGACTTGATCAATGCCGTATCCAACCCGTCCATCCTTACGTGAACGCAAATTTGCCAAGACCCGTCTGGCACTGGCTGAGGCGGCGTCACATCATCTTGAGGCGGCTCCCTTTGAAACCTTGTCGGTGAAGGCTCTGTGTGAACGGGTACAAATTTCCGAGGCAACCTTCTTCAATTATTTTCCAAAAAAAGAAGACCTTATTCTGTATCTCGACCGTTTATGGACACTGGAGCTTAACTGGTACGGTCAGCAGGCAATGCGGCAGCACCAGGGGCTGTCTGTGATCGATGCCTTGTTTCGTTACACCTCAATACAGATGCAAAAAAAGCCCGGCCTGATGGGCGAGATCATTGCACATGAGGCGCGCAGCCGGGTGCGACACAAAAGTCCGGAGATTACGGTTGCGGAACGCTTGATGGCGTTTTCGGATCTCGAGGGAATTGTGTCGACACCGGACGATAGTCTCGAGGGCTTGCTGCGAGGATCACTGCAGACTGCCATCGAGCAGGGTGAATTACCGGAAAATACCGCGATCGCCGCAGCCATGGTGGGACTGGTATCGATTTTTTACGGGGTACCACTGGCCTTGCAGCATAGCAATCCGGCGGCTATTGCCGCCATGTACCGGCAACAGCTGGAACTCTTGTGGAAGGGGTTACGGGCAGCTGCAGGGTAGGGTGCAGGTGGTGATCAGTTGCGGTGCCGGGATCTTTAACACCGAAACGCGCTGACTCAGTTATGGTGTTGACCGCGCGCCTTGTCCAGGGATTCTTGCCAGGCAGCCGCAAAGCCATGCCACCAGCCAGGCTGACTGTTCAACCACCAATGTGCGTAGGACTCACGAAATGATTGCAGCATCGCCGGTAGCGTTTTCAATGAAAATTTCGTGCAGCCTTGTTTGATGGCGCTTTTCAGAGTGGGTTTCGCCATCATCTGCAACATGTTGTATTCACGTTGCCGTGCGGCCCATAGTTCATTCTCAATATTGTGTTCCAGCAGTTTCATCCGCTTTTTGAGCATTTCAAGGTCCCTGGCAGTGACTTCATTACCAAGTGCCTCGGCGCGAGCCTTGATGCGCTGTTCGAGCACGGCGATACGCTGCTGTAACTGTTCCAGATCGATTGGTTTGCGGTGATTTTGCGCTGTGGTCGCTGATTTTAGCGGGTGTACGGTGGCCTTTTTGGTGTGCGTGTCACGATTCAGTGCTGCCTTGGCTTTGGTGGTGCCAGGCGGGGAGGGTGCCGCTGCGGGCGCAGGTACCTTGAAGGGTTTTGCAGCTTCCGGCAAGGATCTCGGGGGGGACGGGACCGGGTTGGCGCCACCTTCGTCAATGCCAAACTCAAGAAGTCTCATTCCAGATACCTTATATGGTGTATAACGGTGCATTCTAGCACAAGATATTTGAATTGATAGTAGTCAGGAACGGATTATCCAGATGTGCGAGGATGCATTGCCCTGCTTTTGGGCGGAAGCGTACACTCGTCATAATTTTTTTTAGCGGGTAATGACAAAGGATGTCCCGGAGTTCAACACACTATGACGTCATCGTGGTCGGTGGTGGCCATGCCGGCACCGAGGCGGCGCTGGCCGCTGCGAGGGCAGGGGCGCGCACGCTATTGTTGACGCATAACCTGGAAACGCTGGGGCAAATGAGTTGCAATCCCGCGATCGGTGGTATTGGAAAAAGCCACCTGGTGAAAGAGATCGATGCGCTTGGTGGGGTCATGGCCAGGGCTGCGGACCAGGCCGCCATCCAGCTGCGGGTATTGAATGCCAGCAAGGGCCCGGCGGTGCGCGCCACGCGTGCCCAGGCTGACCGGGTGCTGTACCGGCAGGCAGTGCGCCGCGCGCTGGAGAATCAGCCCGGCCTGCAATTGTTCCAGCAGGAAGTCGCTGACCTGATGGTTGACACTGAACAGGTGTGTGGTGTGGTTACCGGCATGGGGCTGAAATTTCATGCCGCGTCGGTAGTATTGACCGTGGGCACCTTTCTGGGCGGTCGTATTCACATCGGGCCAAGCAACTACGCCGGCGGCCGTGCCGGTGATCCGCCGGCCAATGCACTGGCGGCGCGCCTGCGGGCGTTGCCGTTGCGTGTCGCGCGCCTGAAGACCGGCACACCGCCGCGGCTGGACGGCCGCAGCATTGATTACAGTCGCTTACAGGCCCAGCCAGGTGATGTACCGTTACCGGTGATGTCCTTTCTCGGTACTGCGGCGGACCACCCGCGCCAGCTGCTTTGTCATATCACCCGCACTAATACACGCACACATGAAATCATTGCCGAGGGTCTGCATGACTCGCCCATGTACAGTGGCGCGATCGAGGGAGCCGGCCCGCGATACTGCCCGTCCATAGAAGACAAGGTGGTGCGTTTTGCCGACAAATCATCGCACCAGATCTTTATCGAGCCGGAGGGCCTGGATACCCATGAGGTCTATCCCAACGGCATCTCCACCAGCCTGTCATACGACGTGCAGCAATCGCTGGTGCACTCCATCGCCGGTTTTGAGCATGCACATATCACGCGCCCCGGTTATGCGATCGAATACGATTTTTTTGACCCGCGTGATCTGCGCCATTCACTGGAAACCAAGGTCATCGGGGGGCTGTATTTTGCCGGACAGATCAATGGCACCACCGGTTACGAGGAGGCCGCTGCACAGGGACTGCTGGCCGGACTGAATGCCGCGCGACAGGCACAGGGCAAGCCACCCTGGTTACCGCGCCGTGATGAGGCCTATCTTGGGGTGCTGGTCGACGATCTGGTGACCTGCGGGACCAGCGAACCCTATCGCATGTTTACCAGTCGTGCGGAATACCGTTTGCTGCTGCGCCAGGACAATGCCGATTTACGCCTGACTGCCATAGGCCGGGAGCTGGGTCTGGTTGACGAGCATCGCTGGCGGCGGTTTTGCGAGCGGCGTGATGCCATTGAACAGGAACAGCAGCGGCTGCAATCCATGTGTGTGCATCCGAACTCGGCACAGGCGCAGGCACTGTCCGTGTTACTGGAAAAGCCGTTACAGCGCGAGTTGCGTGCCAGCGAGTTATTGTGTCGACCGGAGCTGGATTATCGCTCCCTGACTGCGATTGACGGCATCGGACCGGGGGTCGCTGCGATGGACGTGGCCGAACAGGTAGAGATTCAGGCGAAGTATGCCGGTTACCTTGATCGCCAGCATGACGAGGTGGTACGGCAGCAGCGGCAGCAGGATCAACCATTGCCACTGGACTTCGATTACACTATGGTGCGGGGACTCTCCAACGAAGCGTGTGAAAAACTGCAAGTGGTCAGGCCGGAAACCATTGGCCAGGCCGCACGCATCCCCGGGATTACGCCGGCAGCCGTTTCGTTGTTACTGATACACATAAAAAAATTCAAGACAGCACGCAAGAGTGCTTGACGCAGGTACCTTAATTAAAATGACAGGCCATGCATACCGGACTCTATAACCGCAATCGCAAAGGGCGCACTAACAACTTCGTCGATCCTGCCGAGTTGCTGGAAGACGGCATCTATGAGCTGGAACTGGAAGAGCGTCTTGGCGGTGATGATCTGCTGATGGAGTATGTCACCGAGCTGATGAACTGGAATCGTGTCTATAACCTGACTTCGGTTCGCAAGCCCACTGACATTGTTACCCGCCACATCCTCGACAGCCTCACCATTCTTCCGTACCTGCACGGGGACCGTATCCTGGACATCGGTACCGGTGCCGGGTTACCCGGTATACCGCTGGCGATCGCCTGTCCGGAGCGGGAGTTCGTGCTGCTCGACAGCAGCAGCAAAAAGCTGCGCTTTGTGCAGCAGACGCTGGGTATTCTCAACCTTGGCAATGTCACACTGGAAGACAGTCGTATCGAGGAATACCAGCCTGAGGTGTTGTTTGATACGGTCATTTGCCGTGCCTTTTCTGATTTGCCGGATTTCTACCGCTATGCCGCACGGCTCTGCAGCACAGACGGAAAGATGCTGGCGATGAAGGGCGTCTACCCGATGACCGAGGTGGAATGCCTGCAGGACAAATCGGTGATTGATGACGTGGTGTCACTGAAAGTACCGGGGCTGGATGCCGAGCGGCATCTGGTCATCATGCATGCAGCAGAAAGTTCATAGGGCAAGCTGATAATGGGACATATCCTCGCAGTTACCAACCAGAAGGGGGGGGTCGGCAAGACCACGACCAGTGTGAACCTGGCGGCGTCACTGACCGAGACCGGCCGCCGGGTGTTGCTGATAGACCTCGATGCACAGGGAAATGCCACCATGGGCAGCGGCATCGACAAACATGATGTGCAAAAGACGGGCTATGACCTGCTGATGGGATACGCAAATATTCGTGAGGTCATTGTCTACGCCGAGGCGGCCGGCTATGACCTGCTGCCGGGAAACAGTGACCTGACAGCTGCAGAAGTAAAACTGCTGGAAAAGGACGATCGTGAACGCAGACTGCGTGCCGCATTGAGTTATGTTCAGAATGACTACGACCTGATTGTGATTGACTGCCCGCCATCCCTGAGCATGCTCACGGTAAATGCACTGGCCGCCGCCCACAGCGTACTGATACCGATACAGTGTGAGTATTATGCCCTGGAAGGCTTGTCGGCCTTGCTGGACACCATCGAGCAGGTACGTGCCAGCATCAACCCGGAGCTGAATATCGAGGGCCTGTTGCGCACCATGTACGATGCCCGCAACAACCTCTCCAATGACGTGTCGGCACAGTTGCAGGAGCACTTTGGTGAAAAGCTCTACCGCACGATCATCCCGCGCAATGTCAGACTGGCCGAGGCGCCCAGCCACGGCTTGCCGGTATTGCGTTATGACAAGGGTTCGCGCGGCGCGACCTCTTACCTTGCACTGGCCGGTGAGTACTTGCGAAGGCACACGCCAATCGTGCCGCAACCGGACGAGGCGGAAGGGGCAGAGCAGCCGCTGCCTCAACGCTCACATCTTTAGAAATATGACAGGCAACTACGGTAACTGACATGGCAGTGAAAAAGCGTGGATTGGGGCGTGGTCTGGATGCCTTGCTGGGGTCGGCGGCACGTACCGCACCGGCAGCGGACCACACGGCAGTGAGCGCGCCACCGGAACTCAGGGCGGTCCCTACGGCAGGCACGCCAGTACAGACCAGGCCAACGGACGGGATGCTGTGTACCTTGCCGGTTGATGTGATTCAGCGCGGCAAATACCAGCCGCGCCTGGACATGCACCAGGAATCATTGCAGGACCTGGCGGATTCCATCAGCGCACAGGGCGTGGTACAGCCGATCGTGGTGCGCGCCATCGCCGAGGGTCGCTACGAAATCATCGCCGGCGAGCGTCGCTGGCGTGCCGCACAGCTTGCCGGTTTGCACGAGATCCCGGCGGTTGTACGGGAAGTGGAAGATCGCGCTGCCATTGCCATCGCCTTGATAGAAAACATCCAGCGTGAAAACCTCAACCCGCTGGAAGAAGCGCGAGCACTGGAGCGCCTGATCAAGGAGTTTGAACTGACCCATGAGCAGGCGGCGGAAGCCGTTGGTCGTTCACGCGCGGCGGTCTCCAACCTGTTGCGCCTGCTGGATCTCGAGGATGCCGTCAAGCAACTGGTAGAGAAGGGCGAGCTGGAGATGGGCCATGCCCGTGCCTTGCTGGCACTCAGCGGCAACAAACAACTGGAGGCGGCACGCCAGGTCGTCAATCGCGGACTGACGGTGCGGGCGACCGAGGGGCTGGTCAAGTCGTTGCAACGGCCAGCACCGGCAAAGCCGGAGAGGGCCAGCAAGGATGTCAACATACAGCGGCTTGAATCCGACCTTTCTGACAAACTCGGTGCGCGTGTGGCCATTCGGCAGGGCCGTGGCGGCAAGGGTAAACTGGAAATCAGTTACAACAGTCTCGACGAGCTGGACGGTGTGCTGGCGCACCTTCGCTAGGCAGTGTCATTTGAAACACAATGACTCTCGCCAGGATGCCAGCATCGCAAGGCGATAGCGTGTGGCTGACAAATACAGACCAAAATTCTTTCCTGGCGCCTTTGCTAAAGAAATTCCAGCAGTTATAGTAAGCAAGCCGCTCACAAACGGTTTTACCATCGTCCAGTAACAAAGGGGTCCCATCATGCGTCACTTTATCATTGTATCCAGCATTGCCTTATGGTGTGTGTCCGGAATAGCCCATGCTGTCGATTATCAGCAACTGGGTGAGTCGGTTGATACCGGGAAGGCCATGGAGTCGGTGGACAAGCAACAGGCCACGGAGGCAGTTATGCAGCAGGATGTGAAAAAAGGCTATGACGCAATCGACAAGCCACAAGCTGCCGACTCTGTTGACACCGGCAAGGCCATAGAGGCCCTGACAAAATAGTATAAAAAATATGTTTATCCTAGATCACTAGTGTCCGGAATGTTAGTTAAACAGATTCAATTGGTTATCTGAACTTGGATTTTTCATGTTTTGGTCACAATTGGTAAGCAGTTGATCTGGCGGCGTTGATTCGAAAAGGGTCAGGCTCAAAATCTGTAGGATTGAATATAGACTGAGCTTGATGTTGAGTCGTTTTTCGATGATTGCGACGAACAAGTAGATCGAGACAGCGATCCCTATCTGCGTCTTGACCGCGTTCGCTGATGAGCCAAAGAACGACTTGATGCGCAGGTGCTGCTTGATCCACTTGAAGAATAGTTGCACCTGCCAGCGGCACCTGTAGAGATTCGCGACGGTCAGCGCCGGCAAGCTGAAGTTGTTGGTTAAGAATACGAACCGTTTGTTGGTCTCGGCATCGTAGTATTTGATACGCCGAAGTTTGTCTGGATAGTACTGAGCCGAATAGAACCCGGTGAGCACCACGGTTTGATCGCAACTTATGCGGGTTCCGTATATCGAAAACCTGCGCCGCGACCCTATGAGCGGGGAATGGTGACGTCCAATACCTACTTCGACTGGTTGCTGGATCGTGCCTACCTGCTGGTACCGGCACAGGCCTGTGTAGGTGAATTCCTGGCCACCTTCAAGGAGTATCCGCCACGGCAGAAGGCGGCCAGCTTCCGTCTCGATCAGGTCATGCAGAAGCTGACACCACAGGATGGCTAGTGGGTTGTGAATCGGTGGTTAGCAACTGGTCGGATATCCGTTGCACTTGCCGGCCGGTTGCCATTCACCTATGGCGATCTTAACATGATAGCCCGTTATCACGGTTAGCCTGTTACAGGAAAATTATATGCTCGAAGCGAGATCCCTTTTTCGCCCGGTGATTGCACTGTGCCTGATTATGCTCGGTGGCTGTGCCACGCTGCCCGATAACAGCGATCGAACTGTCTCACAGCACTACACAAACACGGATGACACCCTCCTTAGCAAGTTGGTTGTGGATAAAAGTTCCGAGCATAGCGAAGGAGAATCCGGCTATTTGCTGCTGCCCGATGGCCTCGATGCCTTCGTGGCGCGCGCCGTGCTGGCACAGCTGGCGGAACGCAGCATCGATGCCCAGTATTACATGTGGCACGGCGACGAGGTCGGACAACTGCTTAGCCACCAGATGCTGATGGCCGCCGATCGCGGTGTGCGGGTACGCCTGTTAATCGACGATATCGATGAAGGCGGGCGCGATAAGAAGATTGCGGTGTTTGACCTGCATCCGAATATCGAGGTGCGTATCTTCAACCCCTTCGCGCGCAACGCCGGCCGCACCCTGCAGTACCTCACCGGCTTTGGCAAACAGACACGGCGTGCACACAACAAGTCCTATACCGTCGATAACCAGGCCACCATTCTCGGTGGACGCAACATCGGTGATGAATATTTCAGCGCCGATCCGGACCTGGCATTTGCCGACCTTGACGTGCTCGCCATCGGCCCGGTCGCCGCTGAAGTGTCCCAATCCTTCGATGAGTACTGGAACAGTCCGCTGAGTTACCCGATTGCCACGCTGCTGGAAACACAACCCACCGAGGCGGACCTGCAGCAGGCACGGCAGCGTGCCGCGGATTTTACAGCAGCAGAGAAGGACTCTGACTACCTGCAGCGGCTGGCTAACTCGGACCTGTCAAGCAGCTTGAGAAATCATAGCGTTAAGTTTATCTGGGGTGACGGCAGGGTGTTTGCGGACCCGCCGGAAAAGCTCAGTCAAGGCACCGGTGACAGCGACTACCAGGTGTGGACCGAGCTCAAGCCATACCTGGCCGCTGCGCAGCACGAGGTCATTATCCTGTCACCCTATTTTGTACCGGGTAAGTCCGGGGTGGCATTTCTGAAACAATTACGCGAACGCGGCGTGCGTGTGCGTATCCTCACCAATTCACTGGCCTCCACGGATGTCAGCATTGTGCACGCGGGCTATTCCCGTTATCGCAAGGAGCTGGTGCGTGCCGGCGTGGAACTCTATGAGCTGAACGAGGTGACCAGCAAGGAAGAGCGTCGCGCCTGGTCACAGGGAGAGATCGAACGGGCCAGGTCCAGCCTGCATGCGAAGTCGTTTGTTGTTGACCGCGAGACCGTTTTTATCGGTTCACTCAACCTGGATGCACGCTCCGTGGTGCAGAATACCGAGATCGGAGTCGTGCTGGAATCGGCGGAAATTGGCGGCCTCATTGCGGATAGTTTTGACCAGCGCATCGACGAGGTCGGGTTTCGCCTGTCGCTGGAAGAAGATGCGCAGGGTCAGGAACAGCTGACCTGGCATGGCCTGGTGGAGGGTGAGCCGGTGACCTTCAGCAGTGATCCCAATACCAGCTTCTGGCGGCGCTTTGGGGTCGGTTTTATGCGACTGCTGCCCATCGAGTCACAGATTTGATGCGGCAAGCCAGCTTTTGCATATCCCGGCAGGAAACACGATAATCCGGCCTTCCTGATGGAGGTGGCCGGCGAGGAAAGGTGATTATGAAAAAACTACTACTGGTTTTGTGTATGACAATGAGCGCCTGCAGCACGGATCATTATGTCAAGGAGGATGGCACCCAGGTCACGTTGAAGAAATTTGCCGGGGTTCCCTATCTGGAGGAAGACGAGAAAACAGAAACGGTGCCCATGGGGTCCGCTGGCAACCCGCCATAAAGCAGGGTCTTGCAGAGTGAGGACTGAGCCATTGGATTCAATTGAAGACTTTTTCACCGGCTTTTGTTGACCCCTGCCGCGGGCGCTCCTTATAATCCCGGGCTGCCTGCGTGCGGTTCCATGTCGGTGAAGGATAAGAAGCAGGCCTTGCGGACGGGAGATTGGATTCACGTAACTTGCTGAATTACTGAGTGATTATGGCGAATATAGCGCGCGGTGTCCGCAAGCTTGCCATTCTCCAGCTGCTTTTGATTGCAGCTACCTCGGTTATATTTTTCATGATCTACGGTCCGTTTCAGGCAGCCTCAGCCTGTTTTGGCGGGCTGATTGCAATGGCCAACATGCTGTTGCTGGAGTGGCGCCGGTGGGGCGCCGACAGTGGGCGTGCCCTGAGTGCAGGGGAGAGTATCCGGCTGCTGTACCGGACTGCACTGGAACGTTTTGTGCTGGTCGCGCTGTTGTTTGCAGTTGCACTGGGTGTGCTGCAGTTGGCACCGGTCGCACTGATCACGGGATTTATTGCGGGTCAGCTGGGCCTGCTGTTTACAGGAACTTTTAATTAAAACGGAATCGTTATGTCGGGCGAAGCCCTAACCTCTGCTGAATATATTCATCACCATCTTACAAACCTGACCTTTGGTCAGCACCCGGATGGCAGCTGGGGCATTGCCCATGGCATCGAGGAAGCCAGTGAAATGGGCTTCTGGGCGCTTCATATTGATACGCTGGGATTTTCCATCGGGCTGGGCTTGCTGTTTTTGTATATTTTCCGGCGTGCCGCCAAACAGGCGACCGCAGACGTACCCAGTGGTCTGCAGAACTTCGCCGAGTGGATCGTCGAGTTTATCGAAGATACCGTGAAGGGTTCGTTCAGCGGCCGCAACCCGCTCGTAGCACCGCTGGCGTTTACCATCTTCATCTGGATCTTCCTGATGAATTTAATGGACCTGATTGCAGTAGATTTTATGCCGCACCTGGCGCAAGTAATCGGCATCCCCTATCTGAGGGTGGTACCGACAGCGGATCCCAACGCCACCTTCGGCATGGCCATCGGTGTGTTCTTCCTGATGCTTTACTACAGCTTCAAGATCAAGGGGCCGGTCGGTTTTTTTGGTGAGCTGGCCTTGCAGCCGTTTGGCAAGTGGGGCATGCCCATCAATCTGCTGCTGGAAGGTGTCAACCTGATATCCAAGCCGGTGTCACTGGCACTGCGTCTGTTCGGCAACATGTACGCCGGTGAAATGATCTTTATACTCATTGCCCTCATGTACAGCGGCGGCCTGTTACTCGGTTCGTTCGGCGGGCTGCTGCAGATCGGCTGGGCAATCTTCCATATCCTTATCGTTACCCTGCAGGCGTTCATCTTCATGACACTGACGATCGTGTACCTGGACATGGCGCATCAGGAACATCACTGATTTTATTTAAACAGCTCGTTCTATTTTTAGGAGAAAAACATGGAAATGGCAGACGCTTTACTCTATATCGCCGGCGCGTTGATGATGGGCCTCGGTGCGCTGGGCGCCGCAGTAGGTATTGGTGTGCTGGGTGGCCGCTTTCTGGAAGGTGCCGCACGTCAGCCGGAACTGATTCCAATGCTGCGTACCCAGTTCTTCATCGTCATGGGTCTGGTTGACGCAGTGCCGATGATTGCCGTGGGTATATCACTCTACATCCTGTTTGCAGTGGTTGGCGGCTGATACTTGCAGCTGATCGAGACGCAGAGGGTCTGAAATGAATATCAATGCCACCCTGATTGGCCAGGCGATTGCCTTTTTCCTGTTCGTCGTGTTCTGCATGAAATATGTGTGGCCACCGATTCTGCAGGCGCTGGAAGCGCGCAAGAAAAAGATAGCGGATGGCCTGGCGGCAGGCGAACACGGCAAGCGCGAGCAGGCACTGGCCGAGGAACGTGCCAAGGAGCTGCTGCGCAAGGCCAAGGAACAAGCGGGTGAGATCATCACCCGTGCCGACAAACGCGCTGCGGAGATCGTTGACGAGGCCAAGGGTGACGCCAGGGAGGAGGGTGCGCGCCTGCTGGTCGCCGCCAGGGCCGAAATCGACCAGGAACTCAACCGCGTCAAGGAAGAACTGCGTGGGCAGGTGGTATCGATCGCACTGGCGGGTGCCGGCAAGGTGCTGGAGCGTGAAGTGGACGAAGCCGCCCATGCAGAGCTGTTGAACAAGCTGGCGGCCGAGATCTAGGTAACTGCACATGGCCGAAGCAATTACCGTGGCACGTCCCTATGCACAGGCAGCCTTCCTGTTTGCCAACACGCAACATGCGTTAAAGGAATGGTCAGAGATGCTGTCCTTGCTGGCTGTGATTGCCGACGATCCCGGCATGCGCGAGCTGATTGACAGCCCGCATGTCACGGAGTCACAGCTGGCCGACCTGTTTATCCAGATTGCCGGCGACCATATCAATGAGAAGGGCGCCAATTTTGTCCGCGTACTGTCTGCCAACGGGCGCCTCACTCTGCTGCCGGAGATTGCCGCGTTGTACGAGATCCAGCGCCGCGATGCCGAGGGGATGGTGCAGGCACAGCTGGTCACTGCATTTCCGGCCAGCGAGTCACAGCAGGCCGCAATCATCGCCAGCCTGCGCAAGCGCCTTGGCCGCGAGGTCGAACTGAGCTGTTCTACCGACGCCGGGCTGCTGGGTGGTGCCATTATCCGTGCCGGTGACCTGGTCATCGATGGCTCCGTGCGCGGCAAACTGCAACGGCTGGGTACGGCTCTGACCCGCTGAATGCCCCATTTTTTCAAGCTAAAGGCTTATTCAAGGTAAACACTATGCAACTCAATCCGACTGAAATCAGCGAGCTTATCAAGAGCCGCATTGAGCAATTCCAGGTCGTGTCCGAGGCACGCACCGAGGGTACGGTGGTCAGTCTGTCTGACGGTATCGCCCGTATCCACGGCCTTGCCGATGTGATGCAGGGAGAAATGCTGGAGTTCCCCGGCAATGTTTTCGGTCTGGCGCTCAACCTGGAGCGAGATTCCGTGGGCGCAGTGATTCTCGGTGACTACAAGACACTTACCGAAGGTGACAGCGTCAAGTGCACCGGCCGTATCCTTGAGGTACCGGTGGGTGAGGCACTGCTGGGGCGCGTGGTCGATTCTCTGGGTAACCCTGTTGATGGCAAGGGTCCGATCGAGGCCTCCGAGACATCGCCAATTGAAAAGATTGCACCTGGCGTGATCGCCCGCCAGTCGGTGGATGAGCCGGTACAGACGGGGCTGAAGGCTATCGACGCCATGGTGCCGATTGGCCGTGGCCAGCGCGAGTTGATCATTGGCGACCGCCAGACCGGCAAGACCGCAGTGGCCATCGACACCATCATCAACCAGAAGGGCACCGGCGTGAAGTGTATCTATGTCGCTGTCGGGCAGAAGAATTCCTCGATTGCGACCCTGGTGCGCAAGCTGGAAGAGCATGGAGCCATGGAACACACCATTGTGGTGGCTGCGGCTGCCGCCGAGTCAGCGGCCATGCAGTACATCGCGCCGTACGCCGGTTGTTCCATGGGTGAGTACTTCCGCGATCGCGGCGAGGATGCCCTGATTATCTATGATGACCTGACCAAGCAGGCCTGGGCCTACCGCCAGGTGTCCCTGTTGTTACGGCGTCCGCCAGGTCGTGAGGCCTATCCGGGTGACGTCTTCTACCTGCACTCTCGCCTGCTGGAGCGTGCTGCGCGTATCAATGCCGTCGAGGTGGAGAAGCTCACCAATGGCAAGGTAAAGGGCAAGACCGGTTCCCTGACGGCGTTGCCGATCATCGAGACCCAGGCGGGGGACGTGTCGGCTTTCGTGCCCACCAACGTGATCTCCATTACCGATGGCCAGATCTTCCTGGAGTCCGACCTGTTTAACGCCGGTATCCGCCCGGCCATCAACGCCGGTCTGTCGGTATCGCGCGTCGGTGGCGCAGCCCAGACCAAGGTTATCAAGAAGCTCGGTGGCGGTGTGCGCCTGGCACTGGCACAGTACCGCGAACTGGCAGCCTTTTCGCAGTTTGCCTCGGACCTTGATGAAGCCACCCGCAAGCAGCTGGAACGCGGGCAGCGCGTCACCGAACTGATGAAACAGAAGCAGTATTCGCCACTATCGGTTGCCGAAATGGCCGTATCGCTGTTTGCCGCAGATCAGGGGTACATCGATGACGTTGACCTTGATAAGGTTCTCAACTTCGAACAAGCTATGCTCGGTTACATGCGTTCCAGCCAGACGGAACTGATGGACAAGATCAATGCTTCCGGCGAATACAACGACGAGATCGAGGCGGGCCTGCGTGCTGCCGTTGAGGACTTCAAGGCTAAAGGTAGCTGGTAGTTCAGAGCGAAACCATGCAAACAGAAATAGGGATGACAGGATAGAAAATGGCAGGCTCGAAGGAAATCCGCACCCAGGTTGCGAGCATCAAGGGCACGCAGAAGATTACCAAGGCAATGCAGATGGTGGCTGCGAGCAAGATGCGCAAGGCACAGGAACGAATGCTGGCCACTCGCCCCTATGCGGACAAGATCCAGAACGTGGTCAATCACCTGTCGCAGGCGCACCCGGAATACCACCATCCCTACCTGGTACAGCGCGAGGCAAAACGCGTTGGTGTGATCGTTATTTCTACTGATCGTGGTCTCTGCGGCGGTCTGAATATCAACCTGTTCAAATCAGTCATTACGTCCATGAAGGACTGGGATGCGGCCGGACTGGAGATTGACCTGACCCTGCTCGGTATCAAGAGCGGATCGTTTTTCAAGCGCCTCGGTGGCAATATCGTCGCTACCGCCACTCACCTGGGTGATGCGCCGTCGATCGTCGAGTTGATCGGTACTGTGAAGGTCATGCTGGATGCCTATGAAGAGGGCAGCATTGATCGCCTCTACCTGGCGCATAACGAGTTTAAAAACACCATGACCCAGCAACCGGTGCTGAAACAGCTGATTCCGGTGACGGCTGAGCCGGACGAGGAGTTGAAGGATCACTGGGACTATATCTACGAACCGGACTCCAGGCCCGTGATGGATGCACTGATGATCCGCTATATCGAGTCACTGGTGTACCAGGGTGTGGTCGAAAATGTGGCTTGCGAACAGGCGGCCCGCATGGTGGCCATGAAGTCGGCGACGGATAATGCAGATGATCTGATTGACGAGCTGCAGTTGATTTACAACAAGGCCCGCCAGGCGGCAATTACCCAGGAGATCTCCGAGATCGTCAGTGGTGCCGCTGCGGTTTAGCAAAGCAAAATGAATTTATATTTGCAGCCGCGCTTTGTTGATGCCCGGCGATTGACCGGGTGCAAGCGCGATTTTTCAGGCCCGGGCCAAATCGCGCTTGCAGGGTGCTGCTGCCGTTCAAGATTGAAGAATTGAGTTAAGAGGAAAACATCATGAGTGCTGGCAACATTGTTGAAATCATCGGCGCGGTCGTTGACGTGGAATTTCCGCGTGACAGCGTACCGAAGGTATACGACGCCCTGAAAGTCCCGAGCAAGGAACTGACGCTGGAAGTGCAGCAGCAGCTGGGTGACGGCGTGGTGCGAACCATCGCTATGGGATCAACAGACGGCGTCAGGCGCGGTCTTGAAGTACTCAACACCGGC
This sequence comes from uncultured Gammaproteobacteria bacterium, assembly GCA_963701505.1. Classification (GTDB taxonomy): domain Bacteria; phylum Pseudomonadota; class Gammaproteobacteria; order UBA9214; family UBA9214; genus UBA9214. The sequence continues at coordinate 224,472 of CAVOZZ010000008.1, read as the reverse complement.
TCGCCCATTACGGTGCCAGTGGGTGAAAAGACCCTCGGTCGCATCATGGACGTACTGGGTAACCCCGTGGACGATGCCGGCGACATCGGCGCCGAGACCCTGTTGCCGATACACCGTGCAGCACCGTCGTATGCCGAGCAGGCGGCGACACTGGATGTACTGGAGACCGGCATCAAGGTCATCGACCTGATCATGCCTATCGTCAAGGGTGGCAAGGTCGGCCTGTTCGGTGGCGCCGGCGTCGGCAAGACCGTGACCCTGATGGAGCTGATTCGCAACATCGCAGTGGAGCACAGTGGCTACTCCGTGTTCGCCGGCGTTGGTGAGCGTACCCGCGAGGGTAATGACTTCTACCATGAAATGAAGGAAGGCGGTGTGCTCGACAAGGTGTCACTGGTGTATGGGCAGATGAACGAGCCGCCTGGCAACCGGCTGCGCGTGGCACTTACCGGCCTTACCATGGCGGAGCATTTCCGCGATGAAGGCCGTGCCGTGCTGATGTTCATTGATAACATCTACCGTTACACGCTGGCCGGTACCGAGGTATCTGCACTGCTGGGCCGCATGCCATCGGCCGTGGGTTACCAGCCGACACTGGCCGAGGAAATGGGTGTGCTGCAGGAACGTATTACCTCGACCAAGACCGGTTCCATTACCTCTTTCCAGGCGGTGTACGTGCCTGCGGACGATCTCACTGACCCTTCGCCGGCCACTACCTTCGCCCACCTTGACGCTACCCTGGTGTTGTCCCGCCAGATTGCCGAGCTGGGCATCTACCCGTCCGTGGATCCGCTGGATTCGACCTCGCGTATCCTCGATCCCAATGTGGTCGGTGCTGATCACTACGATACAGCACGCGCCGTACAGGGTACGCTGCAGCGCTACAAGGAGCTCAAGGACATTATCGCCATCCTCGGTATGGACGAACTCTCGGAAGACGACAAGCTGGTGGTGACCCGGGCGCGCAAGATCCAGCGCTTCCTGTCGCAGCCGTTCTTCGTGGCCGAGACCTTCACCGGTACCGCCGGCAAATACGTTCCGCTCAAAGATACCATTGCCGGCTTCAAGGGAATCATCAATGGTGACTATGATAACCTGCCGGAACAGGCGTTCTACATGATCGGTGGCATTGAAGAAGCCGCCGAGAAGGCCAAGACCCTTTAACGGTAAACACACATGGCTATGACATTGCACGTTGACATCGTCAGCGCCGAGGCAGAAATATTTTCTGGCACGGCGACGATGGTCTTTGCACCAGCTGAAATGGGCGAGGTCGGTGTTGCACCGCGCCATGCGCCGCTGGTGACCCGCATGAAGCCAGGTGAAGTACGGGTGCAAACGCAGGAAGGCAAAGAACTGTCATTTTTTGTCTCCGGTGGCCTGCTGGAAGTGCAGCCGCATATCATCACGGTGCTTGCCGACACGGCCATTCGTGCGGACCACCTGGATGAGGCGCAGGCGCAGGAGGCCAAGGCACGCGCTGAAAAAATGCTCTCTGACAGGAGCGCTGATATTGACTATGCCAAGGCGCAGGCCGAGCTGGCACAATCGATTGCCCAGCTGGCAGCAATCAAGAAGCTGCGCGAAAGAAGCTGATGACAGGGCACTTCGTCGAGAACAACAAGGTAGTGTCATTCACCTACTCGATTGTGGACAAGGATGGCGAGTTGCTGGAACAGTCGGATATACCCATCAGTTATGTCCATGGCGGAAAACATGACCTGTTTGAGAAAGTCGTACAGGAACTCGACGGCTGTCTGATCAACGATACCGTCGAAGTCTCATTGAGCCCGGAGGAGGGTTTTGGGCCACATGACCCCGAGCTGACCTATACGGATGATATCGACAATGTGCCACCTGAATTTCGGCGCATTGGCGCTGAGGTGGAAATGATGAATGACAAGGGTGAGGCGAAGACCTTCACCGTGACCCGCATCGAAGATGGCAAGCTGACTGTCGATGGCAATCATCCCATGGCCGGCAAGGTGATTACCTTTCAAATCAGGGTGATTGACATCCGTGATGCCACGCCGGAAGAACTGGAGAATGGTGTTGCTGCAATGCAGGCACCGGTCCTTCACTGAACCTTCCCGCCAGTGGTCGTGCTATGATCACACGCTTTCCAGCATTGACAAATTAATGCCGCTAGCTTCGCGTGTTGTTTTGATGATTGATCCCTAATGAATCTAAGCATCATCATTCTGGCCGCCGGTCAGGGTACCCGCATGAACTCCGCACGTCCGAAGGTACTGCATCCGCTCGGTGGCAGACCGCTGCTGGCGCATGTGCTGGATACTGCACGCTCACTGGACGGCAACGATATCCATGTTGTCATTGGCTATGGTGCCGACCAGGTGCGTGCCGCGCTGCCGGATCCCGATATCCACTGGGTCATGCAGGAGCAACAACTGGGAACCGGGCATGCCGTGGCCCAGGCCATGCACGGAGTCGCGAAGGAAAACACGGTACTGGTGATGTACGGTGATGTACCGCTGATTGGCAAGGAAACACTGGAGCCGTTGTGCCAGTCGGCATCACAGGGAGTCGTGGCCCTGCTGTCGGCCGAGCTGGATAACCCGACCGGCTATGGCCGTATCCTGCACCATGCCGATGGCAGCATCAGCGGTATCGTGGAAGAAAAGGATGCCACCCCGAAACAGCGTGCCATTCAGGAAATCAATACCGGTTTTCTGGCGGCACCGGCGGCACGCCTGCGTGGCTGGCTGGATGCGCTGGACAACAACAATGCACAGGGTGAGTTTTACCTGACAGACGTCATCGCGCGTGCCGTTACCGAGGGCACCAGTGTGCGTGGTATCACCACGGACAATCTAAATGAGGTCATGGGTATCAACGATCGCAAGCAGCTGGCGATTCAGGAACGTTGCTTCCAGCAACGCCAGGCAGAGGCTTGCCTGCAGGCAGGGGTAACGCTGATCGACCCGGCGCGGTTTGATCTGCGCGGGCGACTGGATGCCGGGCAGGACGTGGTGATCGATATCAATGCGGTACTGGAAGGTCTGGTGATACTGGGAGACCGTGTCACTATCGGTCCCAACGTCACCCTCCGCAATACCACAGTCGGAGCGGATGTTGAGATCCTGGCTAACTGTGTCATCGAGGGTGCAGTCATCGGTGCCGGCAGCCGTATCGGTCCGTTTGCAAGGCTGCGTCCGGATACCTCGCTGGCGGCAGCAACCCACATCGGTAACTTTGTCGAGATCAAGAAATCCGAGGTCGGCGAAGGCTCCAAGATCAATCATCTCAGTTATGTTGGTGACACCACGGTGGGGCGGGGCGTGAACATCGGTGCCGGCACCATTACCTGCAATTACGACGGCGCCAACAAACACCGCACCATCATCGGTGATGATGTGTTCATAGGCTCGGATACCCAGCTGGTGGCACCGGTCGAGGTAAAGGACGGCGCCACCATTGGTGCGGGTTCAACCATTACTCGTGATGCACCGGCACACGAGCTGACCCTGAGTCGCGCGCCACAGGAAACCCGAAGCGGTTGGAAACGACCGGTGAAACAGCCAAAAGGATAGCTTCATGTGCGGAATCGTGGGTGTTGCAGCGCAGCGAAATGTAATACCACTGCTGGTTAACGGGCTGAAGCGGCTCGAATACCGCGGTTATGACTCCGCCGGTGTGGCCGTGCAAAGCGAGCAGCGGATACTCGAGCGGGTGCGCAAGGTCGGCAAGGTTGCCGAGCTGGTGCGGGCGCTGGAAGAAACCCCGGTCAGTGGCCGGACCGGTATTGCGCATACCCGCTGGGCCACCCACGGCCAACCCAGCGAACAGAATGCCCACCCGCATGTATGCCATGAACGGGTCGCGGTGGTGCACAACGGCATTATCGAAAATCACGATGCCCTGCGTGCGCAGCAGAAGGCGGCCGGCTTCCGGTTTACCTCGCAAACCGATACCGAAGTCATCGTGCACCAGATTGATTATTATCTCCAGCAGGGTCAGGATTTGCTTGCAGCCGTCAGCTCGACGGTGGCAGATCTGGAAGGTGCCTTTGCACTGGGAGTCATCAGCAAGGATGAAACCGGGCGCATGATCGCGGCGCGTCGAGGCAGCCCGCTGGTGATTGGAATTGCCGATGGTGAAATGCTGATTGCCTCGGATATTGCGGCACTGTTGTCAGAGACACAGCAGTTTGTCTTCCTTGAAGACGGCGATGTTGCTGATATCAGTTACCGTGGCATGACCATCCATGACGCCAGTGGTGCCGTTGTGGAGCGCCCGGTAAAGACCTCCAGGGTGACGGTCAGCGCAACCGACAAGGGTGGCTTCGACCATTACATGCTCAAGGAAATCTACGAGCAGCCACGCGCCATTGCGGATACCCTGGAAGGCAGGATCGGCGCTAACCGGGTGTTGCAAGAGGCCTTCGGTGCCGGTGCCGACAAGATATTTGATCATGTTGCCGGTGTGCATATCATTGCCTGTGGTACCAGTTACCATGCCGGCATGGTCGGGCGTTACTGGCTGGAATCGATTGCCGGTGTACCCTGCAGTGTCGAGGTTGCCAGTGAATTCCGCTACCGCCACCCCGTGGTGCGTAACAATTCACTGATTGTCACCCTGTCGCAGTCCGGTGAAACGGCGGATACCCTGGCAGGCCTGCGCGAGGCGAAGCGGCTCGGGTACGGGCATTCGCTGGCCATCTGCAATGTCCCGGAAAGCACCCTGGTACGGGAATCCGACCTGGTATTGATGACCCATGCCGGACCGGAAATCGGGGTGGCCTCGACCAAGGCCTTTACTACCCAGCTGGTGGCCATGCTGTTATTGACGATTGTACTGGGGCGACGCCATCGCCTCAGCAGCGAAACCGAGGCGTTGCTGGTAAATGAACTGCGCAGTGTACCGGGCAAGGTGGAACATGCACTGACGCTGAATGAAGAAATCCGGACGCTCGCCAGGGAACATTTCGGTGACAAGCAGAATGCCCTGTTTCTAGGTCGAGGAGCCCAGTTCCCGGTAGCCATGGAAGGGGCGCTGAAGCTCAAGGAAATCTCCTATATACACGCCGAGGCCTACCCGGCGGGTGAGTTGAAACACGGCCCGCTGGCACTGGTGGACGCCAAAATGCCGGTGGTGGTGGTTGCACCGAACAACGAATTACTGGAAAAGCTCAAGTCCAACCTGCAGGAAGTCAGTGCACGCGGCGGTGAACTGATCATCTTTGCGGATGCCGGTGTCGGCATGATCAGCTCTCCCGGAATCACGGCCCTGCCGGTCGCTCCCACCGAAGACAGCATTGCACCGATCATCTTCTCGGTACCGCTACAGCTGCTGGCCTACCACGTCGCGGTCCTCAAGGGCACCGATATTGATCAGCCGCGCAATCTCGCCAAGTCGGTCACCGTCGAGTAAGCATAAGATCAGGATTTTCCAGCAAGCGTCGTCCCTGGCGCGGATGGGGAATGCCTGTCGTCACCAGACCAATCGTGGATTCGCACCTCCCCTGCGGCACGACCCCAGCACAAACAAAAGCCTTGTGCAGACTAAGCATTTGAAATTTATGGTATAGTTTGCACCAAGACAGGCTTTGTGGTATTCTTTTCCGTTTTACCGGCAAGCAGCTGCGTTTCCTTCTGGCCGGGCAACAAAGGAGTAGAGATTTGGATACGGATTCGATGTTTTACTGCATTCCCCAACAGGCCTACCTGAGCGTCACCACCTGCAAGAACCTGCGTGAACGACCGGTTGGCAAGGCACCGGCTGGCGCACCACCAAAGCTGATTGCCTGCGAAAAGTGTCAAATGCACCCGCTGGTCGATATGGCCCAGATCCCGGTGGTCTCGCTGGAAGCCTACCTCGGTGGTTCCAAGCCCCGGACTGTCAACCTGAATTCGCCGAAGAACAGGAAATTACTGGCACAGGTTGCCTGATTACCGCCTCAGAACGTGTGATCGTTCCAGCTATCGCTGCGCCGCCGGTTCTTGTGTGACCGGCGGTCAGGCTTGTCCTTCTCAAAACGAACTTCAACACGGCGGTCTTCGTTGTTACGTCGATGCTGTGTGCGCTTGTTTTTAACGCCCTTGAACTGACAGGTACACATGGCTGAACTGCAACCGGCCAGTGGCAGCTGTGGCGCTTCGTCAAAGCTAAATTGCCTGTCCAGTAAGGCCAGCGCCGCCTCACAGCCCGGCTGGCCCATTTCCACACCCCAGAACAGCGGGTTATTTCTTAATTTTTCCAGGCCACCGTGTTGTGCAGGGACATCCTCGCCGGCAGTAAATGCCTCGTATTTCTGCAGGCCTGTGATGCGGCGACGGCCGGGGGGCTTTTTGCCACGTAGCATCCAGATCAACCCGGCAACGATGCCGACGATAAGCAGCAGTATCAGTATTTTTACCATGGATGCTCCATCATCAATCCACACTCTACAGTCCATTCGGCTGCCAGCGATAGGCCTCCTCGGAGAATAAATTTTCTGGTATCCCCCCGACGCGGACAATAAGTATCAGAATCATTCCGCTATCGCAAGGAATACCCCGATTGTAGGACACAGCAGGGTCAATACCGGCACACGGTCACAGTGACGATTTGCTAGAATTGTATGCCATGGATGTTTCACGGATTATCGAATCGCTGAATGATGCCCAGCGCGAAGCGGTGTGTGCGCCACAGGATCCCCTGTTGGTACTGGCCGGTGCCGGCAGTGGCAAAACACGGGTGCTGGTACACCGCATTGCCTGGCTGATTGATGTCGAAGGCCTGTCGCCGTATGCGGTACTTGCCGTGACCTTTACCAACAAGGCTGCCGGTGAAATGCGTGCCCGTATCGAGGCCATGATCGATGCGCCGGCCGCCGGCATGTGGGTTGGCACCTTTCACGGGCTTGCACACCGGCTGCTGCGCCGCCACTGGCAGGAGGCCGGGTTACCGCAGGGCTTTCAAATTCTGGATTCACAGGATCAATTACGGCTGGTGAAGCGCGCCATGCAGACCATGGAACTGGACGAGGCGAAGTGGCCGCCGAAACAGATGCAGTGGTTTATCAACGGCTGCAAGGATGAAGGCCGCCGCCCCCAGCATATTGAACACCGCAATGATCCTTATTTGAAGCGGCAAGTGGAGATCTATGCGGCCTATGAGGCCCTCTGTCAGCGTGCCGGTCTGGTGGATTTTGCCGAGCTGTTGTTGCGCTCCCACGAGTTGTGGCTGAAGTACCCGGCGTTACTCGATCATTACCGGCAACGTTTTCACCATATCCTGGTGGATGAATTCCAGGACACCAACGCCGTCCAGTATGCCTGGTTGCGAATGCTGGCCGGTGATACGGGCAATATCACGGTTGTCGGAGATGATGATCAGTCGATCTATGGCTGGCGTGGTGCGAAGATCGAAAACATCCTCAGCTACCAGAAAGATTTTAAAGATACGCGGGTGGTCAGGCTGGAACAGAATTATCGTTCCACGGCAAATATCCTGAATGCAGCCAATGCCGTTATTGAAAACAATGCCGACCGTATGGGCAAGCAGTTGTGGACGGCCGGCAATGAGGGTGATCTGATCCAGTTATATACCGCCTATAACGAACAGGATGAAGCCCGTTTTGTCGTCGGCCGTATCGAGGACTGTGTCGACAAGGGCGGCGTCCGCAGCGAGATCGCGATCCTGTATCGCTCCAATGCCCAGTCACGTGTGTTTGAAGAGCGCCTGATGCAATGCGGCATTCCCTACCGTGTCTACGGCGGCCTGCGATTTTTCGAACGTGCTGAAATCAAGGATGCGCTGTCCTATCTACGACTGACGCGTAACCGTGATGATGATGCGTCCTTTGAGCGTGTCGTTAATCATCCGCCACGCGGTATCGGTGGACGCACGGTGGATGTCATCCGGCAACAGGCGAGGGAGAACAACAGCTCGCTGTGGCAGGCGGCCATTACCGTGGTCAACGAGAAGCTGCTGGCGGCACGCGCGTGTAACGCCATCCTGGTGTTCCTGCAACTTGTTGATGAACTCGCAGCAGGGCTGGGCAAGCTGCCGCTGGGTGAACAGGTCGAACATGTGATGCACCCCAGCGGTCTGGTCGATCACTTTACACGGGAAAAAGGCGAGAAGGGCCAGACGCGTCTGGAAAACCTGCAGGAACTGGTGAACGCGGCACAGGAGTATGAGGCCGACCCCGATAGCGAAATGGATCCGCTGTCCGAGTTTCTTGCACATGCATCGCTGGAAGCCGGGGAGGGGCAGGCAGATGCCTGGGAAGACTGCGTACAATTGATGACGTTGCACTCCGCCAAGGGGCTGGAGTTTCCACTGGTGTTTTTATGCGGCCTCGAAGAAGGCCTGTTTCCGCACCAGCGCTCCATTGCCGAGCCGGGGAAGCTGGAGGAAGAACGCCGCCTTTGCTACGTTGGCATTACCCGCGCACGACAGCAGCTGGTCTTGAGTTATGCAGAACGCAGGCGCTTGTTCGGTTCCGAGACCTATTGTTTGCCGTCCCGATTCATTGATGAAATCCCCAAGGCACTCCTGGACGAGATCCGGCCACGCCCCGGAATCAGTACACCTCGCGAATCGCAATCGGCCACGTCGTTTGTGCAGCGCAGCACTGGCGCGGGCGGCTTGCGCCTCGGGCAACAGGTTCGCCATCAGAAGTTTGGTGACGGTGTGGTCACCAGTTGCGAGGGTCAGGGCAGCCATGCCCGTGTCCAGGTCAATTTCTCAACCAGTGGCAGCAAGTGGCTGGTACTGGCCTATGCCAATCTGGAAAATGTCGGCACCTGAGGTCGTCCGCAGTTAAAGGCCTTGGCAGCACAAGGGGGGTGGAGTTGTCAGTCATGGTCCGCAGTTTGCTGTCCAGGGGGATGCTAGCGCAGCTTCTGCTGACGCTGGCGATGGCTCAGACCAGCCCGTCATCTGGAGCGACTGTGGCTGCGGAAAACCAACGACCGGGTACTGCCACGGTGCCGCTGAACTGGCGCAAGCTGGAGTTACGCGATTCCGGGGTGACCGGTTCAGTGACAACCCGAGTCGAGCTGAAAACACGCCCGGGCGCAGATCTGCAATCCACCCTGGTTGAGGTGCCGAGTCCGATGTCGCCGCGGGTGGCGGGTACACGTATACAGGAGCTTGTGGTGGCCAGCTCGATTCGCCTGTTAGCGGGTCTCGGGATCGAGACCGAGGATCGCCTCTGGTTTAACGAGGATGATGGCTTGCCGCTGCAACTGATGCGGCTGCGTCTCGGGAACAAGCCTGCACAGAAAATCTACCGCTTTGGACGTGATCAGGTATACCGGCTGCGAAGGCAGCCGGCTGACAGTGCGGAGAGCGGGCAGCCTGCCGGGCAATGGAGCCAGATCAGTGAATCCTTTTATTCATTGCCGCCGGCGGATGCAGGATGCCCGACCATCCTGGAATCATCACAACTGCTTTACACACTATCCAGCCCGAAGCAGGTGATCAGTGAGAAAGCGGTGGAGCTTTGTGTGTTCGACCGCAAGCATGTCTACCGGGTGGGATTCCGTACCCTGGGTCGAGAGCGGGTAGATGTCGATTACCTGCAGCTCGCTGCCAGTCAGGAAACCAGGCTAAAAGATACACTCGATGCACAACACGTAGTACTTGAGAGCCGCCCGGTCGAGGATGCCCGGGGAGACGTGGAGCCGCTTTCGTTCCTGGGTCTGAACGGCGAGATCCACCTGCTGCTTTCAGAACCCGGCCGGATACCGCTTCGTGTCCGGGGCCAGGTGTCCGGATTCGGGATGGTTGAACTCGAGCTTGGGAAGTTGACCCGGTAGCCAGTGCCGGTGATTGCGACCAGGAAGTGCTCCGTACCTTACCGTTATTCGATCAGTTTCATCTAAATTGCCCTGTAAGGTCTGCCGCATTATCGGTATTCTTTGCTCCCTGACATCCAGGGCAGATGATCCGGGGTGATTTCACTCCAGGCAGCTCCCGTCAGTGCTTGTGAAAAGACGGTAGCCGGATAAAGGATGGGTAAGGGGGGCTGATACGATCACAGGATCAAGCACCCATCGAGAATGATGCCCGGGGCTTGTGAAAAACAAGAGGTGTGAAAGAGTGCGCGCAGGCCGAATTCTGGTTGTGATGTCCAGGCAGAAGTTCGTCGGCTTTGTTGGTGAAATCCCTGAAAGGTATCAAGGTGTCTTCGTGTTTGTCAGGAAGAGACACTACCTGCGGGCAGCTGAGCTTGTCAGTCAGGTGAGCCTGGTGATCACCCATTCCTATCTCAGTCCACGAGCAAACTACTTCATCCTGCAGGCCAAAGCGTTGGATATTCCGACCCTGTTTCTGGTTGATGGTCCCCTGGAGTGGTCCAACAGTTACCTTAATCCAAGCCTGCGAAAAACCAACCGCTTTTTTCGTGGTTACTTGATGGAACCGCTGATCCATGATGCCATACTGGCGGTATCTCATGCTCAAGCCAGTTACCTGGCATTCAGGAATCCTGATAGAGACCTCAGCTTTATGACGTACAAAAACCAGCGTCTCACAAGTATCAAGTCGTCACCGTCATCCCATGAGCGATGGCAATTCCTTATAACGACGGCGAAGACTCCGTATTTCGAGGACCGGGAGAAAAACAACCTGATTCATCTGCTCAGGCAACTGACAACCGTGCTCGAGCAAAATGGCTATTCTTACGTTTTCCGCATCTTTGATCACGCGTTGCAAGAGGCGCTGTCACCAAAAGAAAACTTGCTGGAGGGTAGCTTCGAGGAGGCACTGCAACAGGTCGGATGCGTGATTGGTACTCCCAGTAGCGTACTGTTGCAGAGCATGGCCAGCGGGAAACCTGTCGGGACCCTGATCTACCGTGATGCGCCGCTTTTCTATCAGAGCGGCTGGCTGGTGGGGGACCTGTACAGTCTGGAAGCAACGCTGGCCTCCATGATCTCGAGAGAAGAGACTCGCATGGAGTTCCAGCGTTACTGCCTGGAACAAAATCTCTCGCAAGAAAACTTTTTCACGGTCCTGGACGAGCGGGTCAAACGACAGCCAGGGAGAGAGCATGCAAAGGATGATCTTCAGACGTTACGATTTGAGAACAGTATTCTGCGTTCGCTGCTGGAATCTCCGCTCAATTTCAACCCGGGCTATTACTTTTATAAGCTCAAGCGTTACTTCCTTACCAGGAGCTAGTGCTGGTTATGCTCCCGCCGCGGCCGCGTCCGGCAACCATCCGTGAAGGAACCGTGACCGGGTGGAAGGGAGGCGGGCAGCACATCGCGATTTACATCTATGGACCGTCCGGTGGTGGCGCAACACGCCGCACCCTGACGCTCGCGGGTGGTTTCGCAAAGCGCGGACACCGCGTCGATCTCGTGGTCGTCGATGCCGAGGGTCCGCTCGCCGGCAAGCTGCCGGACGGTGTGCGGCTGGTGGTACTCGATTCCGCGTTGCTTCGCCTGGCGGGGCGCAAGCGGCGACGTCGGATCAAGGCCAGTGGCTTCGCCCTGGCGCGTTACCTGTGGCGTGAGCGCCCGGACGTGCTGTTGTCGGCCGCCAACCACGTCCATCTGACGGCTGTGATTGCGGCGCGGCTTTCACGTGCGCGGGTACGGGTAGTGCTACGCATCAGCAACCACCTCACCGGCTCCCACCTCGGCAGTAGTCAACGGCCGCGTCCGCATCGATTGAAATTCGCACGGCTCGTCTACGGCCAGGCCGATGCGGCGATCGCGGTCTCGCAGGGCATCGCGGACGATATTGTCGAGCACACCACACTGTCACGTGAGCAGGTGTGCGCGGTCACCAACCCGACCTATACCCCCGACATCGAAAGCGCTGCCTTGGCGCCGCTCAATCATGCCTGGCTGTCAGCGGGCGCACCGCCACTGCTCCTGGGTGCCGGACGGTTGGCGCCCGCAAAAGACTTTGCGACGCTGCTGCGTGCATTTGCCCGGGTGCGCGCGCGCCGGCCGGTGCGCCTCGTGATTCTCGGGGAAGGCGGCCAGCGACGCACCCTCGAAAAGCTGCTGGGCGAGTTGGGAATTGAGGCAGATGTCGAACTGCACGGCTTCGTCGACAACCCCTTTGCATGGATGTCGCGGGCATCCTTGTTTGTGCTGTCATCGGCCTGGGAGGGATCGCCGGGGGTTCTCGTCGAGGCCATGGCGTGCGGTTGTCCGGTGGTTAGCACCGACTGCCCCAGCGGCCCGGACGAGATCCTGGCCGGAGGCCGCTACGGGCGCCTGGTGCCGGTGGGCGATGAGGTGGCGCTGGCGGATGCCATTGCCGCGACACTGGACACGACGATGGATCGTGACGCCTTGCGGGCAAGGGCGCGCGAGTTCGATATTGACCGTGCCGTCGAGCGTTACCTGGATGTGCTATTGAGCGGAATATGAAGCTGCGGGTTCGAAATCCATGAGCGCGAAAATAAAGATAATGGAGTTAATCGACACTGCGTGCGTGATCGTCGCCATTACAATAGTGTTATTTTTGGCAATCAACATTGGCGCCCATTTCTACCTTAAAAGCCATCCGATTGCTGTAATAAGCGAGTCCTACTTTTTGGATGAAGAGTCCAGTGAAGGGATCGAAATCAGAAAGAGAATATTCAATACAAATGATGAGAGTCTTTTAGAAAGTTATGTCCATGCACCTGGAATCCGGCCACATACGGTGTTGCATTTCACAGAAGGGGCGGCACAACCACATTACAAGGTAGGGTTAGAGGGAATAAGATACTTGCCTGACTGGTCGGATAAGTTCGTGCAAAATCTGTTGTCGGAACAGCACGCGCAGACTTTTGTGTTTGGTGGTTCAACGACTTTCGGAGATGGTGTTCCTGATAGCAGTACAGTAGTTGCGCGTTTAAACGCGATTGATGAAGAAAAAACATATATCAATTTCGGAATTGAGGCATACGACACCATAAGAGAAGTGGACAAGCTTGTTTATCTCCTGCGCAAGGGGTATCGGCCCAAATCGGTTATTTTTATCGATGGTCTGAACGAGGTTACAACATTTGCCCGATCTCCCTATGAACTGCACGATTCCCCTCGTGCACAGGGACTGATCCTTGACAGGGGGCAGGTGCCGCTTGTTTTTGGTGTGCCTGTTAAAGAGAACAGGTTGCTTGCCCTGGCATACAGCTTTCCGGTATCACATGTAATCTATCGTTTTATGAACAGGAAGAAAGATGCTGATGACATCTTTATTCGCAAGAGTGCAAATGTGCAGGGGCTGGACAACTGGTTTGAGTTAATGGATTTTCACTATAACTGGGCAAGCATACACAAAAACAGAATCGACGAACTTGCCGATGAGATTATTCATTATTACCAGGACAATATTTCCTTTGTCCGGCAGTTGGGGGATGCCTTTGGTTTTACTGCGCACTTCATCTATCAACCAATAGGATTGCTGGAACCCAAGCAAGAATTTTTACTTCAGGAATTTTACACATCGGATTATTTTGCTGTTTACAACGGCGTTGATTCAAGAATCCGTCAAGCAATCAGTCAGGGTTTTTTGATGATGGAAGATTGCTCCCGTGCAATCTCCGAGGCTGGCTTACAGGGAAGCTATGTTGATGCAACCCATTATTCCCCCCGGGGCAATGATATTCTGGCATCATGCATTTTTCACAGAATATCAGCACCTTAAGGATTACGGCCTGGGGAAGGGCATAGTGGTCATGCTTTTTTCCTGCCCTTGCGGAGATGAATATTTAGTGCGCCGAAGGGAGGGTCTGGTTTTTTTGGCCACCAGCTATTGGCCATGGCTTCCTCTTTGTACTGAAACCAGAGGTCAGCAATTTCAGGCCGGGCATGTGCTTCTGTTACGCCTGGATACCACGCGGGCTTCCACGGCTGAGAGGCCATCTTTGTATAGTGCAGGTGCCAGATCTCATCGATCGCCAGGTCTTCGCCATCCAGGCAATTCCAGCGTCGATCGAGCGTCTGAATATACTCGGAGTTGAGTAACGTATCGGTGATCTGACGATGACCGTCTTTAAGTCGCTGCAGTTTCTTTGCCGGCGGTATGATGGTTTTCAGCTTCTCGCAGTCCATCAGCATGACGCAAAATCTGTAATTCGATTTAAGGCCGGGTCGAGCCATGATGGCTTTGTCTTGCGCAAAGGTGAGGCTATATAATTCGCTGATATCGTGTAAATTTACCATATCAACATCCATGTAAATGGCTTTTCCCTGAAAGTTGCAGGCTTCCGGAATGGCCCAGCGAAAGCCGGTAAAGGGTGTCGTCCATTTGCGTATGCGCCAGCCACTCCTGCCATACTTGCCGCTATACCAGATCGACCGGGGGTCTCTGGAGAGTCTCATCCAGGTAATATCAATTGGCCGGGTACTGTGTTTGCGCAAGGAGTACTCCAGTACCATTTCCGCTTCGGCGTCCTCTCCATTGGGTGAGGTGCCAACAAAAATTCTGACAGGTTCTTGTATTTCATTATTCATGGCTTAACTTTGTACGGCTGATGCTGAATGTAGTATAGAAAGGTCATTTTACAGATGAGAACACAAACCAATTCGAAATTGCCACAGAAAGTGGCTTTTTTTATCGGCTTCTGGCCTGACTACGATGAACAGTTTCTTGCTATCGGCCAGGTCGGAAGTATAAAGGTAAATGTCATCAATTTAAAAAAAAGCCAGTATCAAGGCAATCTACTGGCCAGGTGGTCCAAAAGAGCGAGACACTACCAGCTGAAAAAATTGATTCGAAAGCTGACAAGAAAATACCCGGAAGGTCGTTTCTTTTTTCAGGGTAAAGCAAATTTGACTCGCATATTAATAGAGATCCCGATCAATTTTCAGGCGGCTATTATTTGCAGAAACATTGTGGCCAGAAATAATAATCTGAAGCACGGTATTGCAGCCTTGAAAGAAAAAGGCGTTGCAATCTGGTCTTTTGATGAAGCGGATTGTAAAACATACACACTTAAGCATTATTCCCAGTTTGTCAGGAAATTTCCCCTGCAAAATATCCCGACACCCGCCATCGATTTGCTTTTTGTCGGACGTAACAAAGGCAGAAAATCCATCGTGGAACAGCTGTATGCCTCGCTTTCGGACGCTGGTTTCAAGGTATATGCAAGGGTTACAGGCGGTGACGGGATAAAGTTGATTTCGTATCAAGAGTATCTGTCGCTGGTTGCAGATTCAAAGTGCCTGCTTGATATCACCCAAGAGGGCCAGGACGGATTGTCATTAAGGCCGATCGAGGCGGCGCTCTACGGGAAAAAAGTCATGACAACCAATGCTGCCGTCAGGAAAACTGCACTTTACAATGCAAACAACGTACTGGTACTTACCGAGGCAACCACAACCAGCGAAATAGCCCTGTTTTTAAATTCAGCCCCTGAACCAGTTTCGGCCGAAGCACTCTACGAATATTCACCGGAAAATTTTGTCGCCCATCTCCTGAACAGTTGATTGCTGTGGCCGAGTGGCATCGGCTGTATAAAAGCCACATTCTCCATGAATAGCTCTTCTCGCACCCGTCGAACATTCGGCTGCGGCAGTCTCTTCTTGCGGTGTCTGGAATTGCGGATGCCGGATGTGAACAATGGCTGTCCAGTCACAGCGATCAGGAGTTTCTTTCGGGTTCGCCAAGAAACCGGGCGATAGCATCGGCGCCGCGCTGGGCCGCTGTGCTGCCGGCCTCGGTGTGAAAGGTGTAGGCGAACGCACGTCGCTGCTCGTCCAGGTACTGCGCGTGGGTGTCGAACGCCCGCTCTAGCGCGGCGCCCAGTTGCTGTTCGACATCGTCGACCACCTGGCCCAGCGTGAAATGCAGGTAGTAGGGGTTGCCCTGCCAGTCAACGTGATGTGCATTCAGATGGATGCACGGTCGTGGCTCGAGCAGGAATTCGTAGACCTGGCTGCTCACGTCCCCCAGATAGATGTCGGAATTCAGGATATAGGTCATGTCGGTCGAGGCGACGCTGCCGGTGTCGATCAGAATGTTGGGGATCTTGCGGTACTTGTTCGGCAGGTATCCCTTGTGTCGCGCATGCCGTTTGAACAGCACGACATGCGGCGCGAAGATCAGGTTGTAGTTCGTGTTATCAACGAAGAAGTCCAGCACCTGCAGGCCCATCTTCTCCCAGGAAGATACCCTCTGGTCGAAATGCGGGTTGTAGACGACAACCGGATTGTCGTTGTCGAAGAAGCGCACAGGGTTGGGGTTGAGGCCGCGAACGACCTCGAACTTGGGCCAGCCGACGACGGCATAGGAATCCGGGCGCAGGGCCTCGATCTCCTGCAGACGGTCGACGTATTTCTGGCCGGGTAGCAGTGTCAGGTCGAATGCGCCGGAGCGGTCATCGAAGCCGCCCTCTCGGTCTCCGGCGCCGTGGCGTGCGTGAATCATCCTTACCCCTTCGAGCTTGTAGAGTGTCCGCAATCGCATGCAGTGGCGCTCCGGCGCCACCAGCGCATCCAGGCTGCGGAAGAAATCCAGGTTGTTCTTCAGTACCATCTTCTTGCGCGTGAAGGTATACGGCGAGACCAGGGGGTCGATCAACCGGTAGGCCCAGGACGGACGAACGGGCTTGAAGGTGCAGCGGTGGCCGGGATAGAGCTGGCCAATTCGCCGGGCCAGTTGCATCTCGGCGCTCGACGAGCATGCGATGATGATTTCGAAACCGGGGTTCCGAGCGCGAAAGCTCGAACGCATAGGGCGCTGCGTGCGGCACCTGGTGGGGAAAGAAATGATTGAACAGAAATCCGATTCGCACTGGACGATTACCGGCTACGGGGTGTGGCTGCAATGGCTGTGTGGGAAGGGGCATAGAGTCTAACAGCTGACGGGGGCGTCGCAAAGCTCACTTCCTGAAACCCGGGTGTGGCTGGAGCGAGCAGCAACAGGAATGCTAATCAGTAACCGCCTTTACCAGCAGAGCGTGCCCGTCCTGCAGGCGGTAGGCACGCTCGGCGGCATTCAACAGGGCGGGTTGGTGCGAGATGGCGAGGATCGTATGCGCCCCACGCAACTTGCGCAGCGTCTCGCAAATCGCCCTTTCACTCTGTGGATCAAGCGCCGAGGTCGCCTCATCCAGTATCAGCAGCCGCGGTCGGTGAACCAGGGCACGTGCAATCATGATCCGCTGCCGCTGGCCGCCGGACAGTTTGCCGCCGCGTTCACCCACGATATCATGTATACCCCCGGCCAGCTTCTCCACGAATCCCCAGGCACCGGCCTCCTGCAGGGCCGAAATGACATCGGCTTCACTGATACCGGGATCCCCCAGTGCCACATTGTTGAGTACCGAATCATGCAGCAGAACCGTTTCCTGCGGGACGTAACCGATGGTGCGCCGCCAGCGTTGGATGTCGAGTTCCATCAGGGCAACGCCATCGACCAGCAGTGTGCCGCTTTCCGGCTGCAGTAATCCGATGATCAGGTCGAGGCAGGTGGTCTTGCCTGAGCCTGATGACCCGATGATGGCAGTAAATGAACCGGCCGGGATGGTGAGATTTATCTGATCCAGTATCCTCTTGTCAGCATAGGAGAAACTGACATCCCGTAACTCGATACCCTGCTCAAGGGTTGGCTTGCGCTCGCCCCCCAGGTCTTCGCGTGCCTGTTCGGCCTTGTTGATGGTTTTCTGGATGGACCAGTAGGCAGACTCGGAGACCGCCATCTTCTGGTAGCTGCGTTGTACCTGTCCGGTCCTCCTCAATATCCTGGACAACAGAAAACCCAGGACCATTACCGTCGCAACCGGCAACTCCCACTTCACCAGCGTGATATAGATACCAATCACCAGCACCAGTGCGAACAGTATCTCCTGTCCGGCTGCCAGAAACTCGGTGCTCACCACCTCGCGGCGCAAGGCGCGATTGATATTCTTCGTCTCTGATACCAGCACGGTATCGACCAGGCCCTCCCGCCCCATTGACTTGAGTGGCTTGACCGACAACAGCGTGTCTGTGAGGCGCGCTATCATCAATTTGGTCAACCTTGTCTGGCGCTTGCCGGCCTTGCGGGCCATTGTGACCAGTCGGTTCAAGGCTACATAGATGAGTAAGCCCATCAGAAATGAAAACAGTGCCGCCTGCCACATCAGCATGGTGGCGATGGTGACGTACACCAGGGCCTGAATGAGCTGTGATATCAGGGTGGCACCATAAAGGTAGGCATTGGCCGCCCTGACCGCCTCGATCGACATGGAATTGGTCAATTGACCAACCTGTTGATGCAGAAAATATTCCCAGCGCGATGCCAGTATTGCCCGCAGCATTGACAGCCGCAGGTCGGTGGAAACCTGGGCAACAATGTAACCAACCCTTTTCTTGGCCAGCAGAACAAGGCCGCCCTTGATGATTGAGCCAACTACGATGATCAGCAGCAGCAACTCGACACTGGGGGACAACCCCATGGCTTCGATGCCACTGAGGAGTGCATTTCCGACACCGGAGCCGGAGTCAGCCGCAAGCGCTGCGGTATCACTCACGGGGGAGTCCGGCTTGACCAGGATACGGTTCAACAGTGGCAGCAGCGCGGTCAGACTGAGACCCTCGACCAGGCCGGCAACCAGCAGCGCAACCAGCATGATGGCACTCTGCAACGGATAGGCGCGGGCAAAGGTCTTCAGCAGATGCATGGCCGTAAGGTTATCTTAAAAGAGCAGGGCAATTTATGCAGGAATACCGAATACCAGTTTTGCTATCAGGGGTGTGGACGCAGCTTTTCACCGATCCAGGCAAAGGCATCCAGGATGGTATCGATCTGCTCCTGGCTATGGGCAGCGCTGAGGCTGCAGCGCAGCAAGGGTCCACCTCCCGGGGTCGCAGGGGGCAGGACCAGGTTGACATAGATGCCCCGTGACAGTAATTGACTCCATAACGCAGTTACCTCCCCGACGGATGCCGGTAGCCGCACCGCTATCACCGGGCTGATCTCCGGACCGAGTTCAAAACCCAGTGCCGTCAGCCCCTGGTAGAGTTGTGTTGCGTTGTCCCAGAGTTTTTTACGCAGCCCGGTGCCACGACAGAGGATCTCCAGTGCCTTGCGAGTCGAGGATATCAACGACGGTGAAGCGGATGCGGTGAATATATAAGGCCGCATGGCATAGCGCACAAACTCCAGTTCCGGCCAGCGGCTGACGCAGAAACCGCCGATTGAGCCAAGGCTTTTGCTGAAGGTACCGGTGATGAAGTCCACCTCAGCCTCGATACCGACCGCTTCTGCCAGCCCCCTGCCATGCTGTCCGAGAACGCCCAGGGAGTGGGCTTCGTCCACCAGCAGGGAGGCGCCATAACGGCACTTGACGTCCACAATCTCGCGCAGCAGTGCCCGGTCACCCAGCATGCTGTAGATTCCCTCGACGACCACCAGGGTGTTCGTGGCCCGGTCACCCAGTCGTTTCAGTCGCTTTTCCAGGTTGGCCGGGTCGTTATGATGGAAACGGATCACCTGGGCACTGCCGAGGCGGGTGCCATCGTAGATGCTGGCATGGCAGTCGGCATCCAGCAGGATCACGTCCTCGGGTCCTGTCAGCGTCGAGAGGACTGCGAGATTCGCGATGTAGCCGGTTGAAAAGACAATAGCAGCAGGACAGTTATAGAAGGCCGCCAGTTCAGTCTCCAGCGCCACGTGAGCCGCATAGCTGCCATTCGCCATGCGTGAGCCGGTGGTACCTGTTCCTTCATTGCTGATCGCAGTGCAGGCAGCGGCGATGCACTCGGGATCGAAGGTGAGACCGAGATAATTGTTGGTACCGGCCATAATTACCTTGCGGCCATTGATGATGGCTTCAGTAGCCGAAATCACCCGCTCTATCACTACATGAAAGGGATCCACACCGCTGCCTGCAACCAGCTCGGTACGTGTCTTTTCAAGGGGCAGGAATTTATCGAAAAGGCTTGTCATGAATCAGCTGTTTTTAACAATAGCTGCAACTGATCGGCAAAATCACCGATGGTTTGCACATTGGGCAGGATATTCAGTGGTATCGAGATATCGAAATGATCCTCGATACCTGTCATCAGCTCCATGACCTTCACTGAATCCAGGCCCACCTCATTGATGAGACTGGTCTCTTCACCGAGTTCAAGCGGTTCTTTAGTGTAAGGACGAACCAGTTCGTACAGCTGTTCAAGGATATCCTCTTTACTCTGCATCTTTTTCAAACCTCCATGCGTGTATCGGTCCGGCCGGTTTCATGCGGCACGCCCGGGTCCGCTCCAGCCCATGGTGCGCCGCAGGCCCTCTTGCAGGGAAAAGCTCGGTTGCCAGCCGATAGCAGCAGTCAAAGCGGTGTTATCCGCCACCCAGTCGGGATGCCGCAGCTCGCGAACCTTTCCCGGTGTCAACATGGGAGCATACCCGATCAGCCGTGCCGTTGTGACATTCATGGCCGCAAGCGACCGCAGCAGCGCTGCTGGCAAGGGTACCCTGATGATGCGTCTGGAGCGCAGTGCGGAGACATTCGCGATGATTTCTTCCCAGCTATAGCCACCGGTCCGGGTATCATGCAGTTCATATACCCCGCTGTGGCACTGTCCGGAATCCAGCCACCTGAGCACTGCTGCGCACAGGTCTTCCACATACAGTAATGACACCCGCGCATCAGCTTCGCCAAGTACCGGCGCAATGCCACGCCCCATCCACTGAAACAGCGGCAGCAGTTCCCTGTCACCTGGCCCGTAAACCGCCGGGGGGCGCAGGGCAATCCAATCCATATCTTCAGCCATACTCGCCAGGGCGTCCTCCCCCTGGCGTTTACTGGTGGCGTAATGTGAGAGTTGCGGGGCACGTGCTGCCAGCGACGAGAGCAACAGGAATCTGGGTCTGGGTGACTGGGAGAGCGCTGTCCGTACCAGTTGTTTCAAGCCGTCGACATTAACGGCGTTGAATTCGGCAGCAGTAACACCGCGAACGGCACCGGCACAATGCACTACAGCTGCCGCACCCTGTAACAGACGGTTCAGGGATTCGCCATCCTGAAGAGAACCAATAATGGTTTCAATCCCGGGTAAACGCTCGATTTTATGTGCGGAACGGGGGCGTGCGAGAGCTCTTACATGCCATCCGGCAGCTAGCAGATGATTGATCAGCATGCCACCGATGAATCCAGTGGCGCCCGTTACGGCAATGGTCCGGGACATGGAACAGCAGCGAGTCTTGTGGTCGTCAGCCAGCCTGCTTCTGCAACAGGGCAGCAGTCGCTTCCTTCTCTTTCTGACAGGCACCATGGTTCATGGGGTGGGTGTCGATGTAGTTCTGCCGGGCCTTGGAGCGGGACAGCTTGCCTGACGAAGTCCGCGGTAGTGTGTGCAGCGGTGCCAGCTCGATACGGCAGTTCACACCCACCTCAGCATGGATTACTCCCTGCAGACGCTGGATTAACTCTGCTCGTTTCTTGACATCCTTCTCCCGGTACTGCACGACCATCAGCGCCAGGTCGGTGCCATCCGTATCTGGAACCGCAAATGCCAAGGCATCTCCCGGACGCACATCCGGGAGCTGTTCTGCAAGCTGCTCCAGGTCCTGTGGCCAGATGTTGCGGCCGTTGATGATGATCAGATCCTTGTTGCGTCCCGTGATCAAAATGCTGTCGGCTACGCGGTAGCCGATGTCGCCCGTATTCAGCCAGCCATCCGGCGAGAGCGTCTCGGCAGTAATCCCCGGCTCATTGAAGTAACCCGACATCACGCTCGGCGCCCGCACATGGATCACACCGATATGACGTTCAGGTACAACCTCACCCGTGTCATCCCTTATCTCTACTTCAAACTCTGACAGTGGTACGCCACAGTTCACAAACTCACTCAGCCGCTCCCCGACTGTGTCCCCGGCCGGACGGGCATGATGATGCAGAGCCAGGTGATCTGCATCCACACGGTCTACCGACAGCCCGCCACCCAGCGGTGCAAAACTCACTGCCAGCGAGCACTCCGCCATCCCGTAACAGGCGAGAAATGCCTTGCGGTCAAATCCGCTCGGGGCCAGTGCCTCGGCAAAGTCAAGCAGAGCCCGTGGCCTGATTGTTTCCGCACCCACACCCGCCACACGCCAGGCACTCAGGTCAAACGTCTCCGCCTCACCTTCGCGCAGTCGCCGGTTGCACAGCTCAAAACCAAAAGGCGGACTAAATGATATGGTCGCCTTGTTACGCGACATCAGCGTCAGCCACTGGCGGGGACGCATCGCAAACTCCCGCGTACCAAGGTAATCCACCGTCAATTGCGAGGCCAGCGGTGCCAGCACCATGCCCACCAGTCCCATATCATGATAAAAGGGCAGCCAGGACACACAGCGATCCGTGGTCCTTACGTCCAACCCTTCGGTTATGATCCCCGACAGGTTACTCAGCACTGCCCGCTGGGTGATCATTACGCCACGCGGGAAACGGGTGCTGCCCGACGTGTACTGCAGATAGGCCAGCTCATCAGCCTGCATCGACTGCAGCTCACCTGCCTGCTGTGGCAGAACGTCATACTCCTCCGGAGTGCCGACAAACATCAGATCCAGTCCCTCGGTCGCCTCCGAAAGCAGATCAGAATAACCCGCCGGTGCCATCGCCAGCGACGCCTGGCAGCCTCGCATCATTGCCCGGATCTGGGCAACATACGACTTGTGACTGCCCGGGTTATGGGGAATTGGCAACGGCACCGGTACCAGGCCTGCATACTGACAGGCAAAGAAAAAGCGCAGAAAATCGGGTTGGGTATCCGCAACGATTGCCAAGCGCGCGCCGCGCAAAGGATCAAGAGCACGCAGTCGCCGTGCCAGAGCCTGTGCCTGCTCTCTCAGCTCTGCATAGGTCAGTACCGCATAGAGCTCGCCGCGACTGTTGTAGAAATTACTCCCGGTTCGCCCCAACGCTGCATAATCGAGGGCAGCTGCAAGATTCGGGAAATCAGCAGCCCTCAATGGCAGGTTGTTTTCGGTTTTTGTTGCTTCCAAACCCAAGAGTATTCTCCTCTTTATACTAGCAGATATCTGCAATCATCAATCCCGGAATCACCCGAAGGCGGTAGCATAGATCTATATAAACACACCCGTATATCAGGAATATATAATCTTGCAGCCAAGGGATTCATGAACCAGCACACGCATCCCTGAAGTACGTGGCCTGAAAAATCGGCTCCCAAATCACAACATAGGCAAATACTTATGTATTCTCCAAGATTTTCTTACAAACAGCAACATGTAGATGAGTGATATATCTGATTATTATGAAGTCGCTGGGCGGTTCCGGCTATTACACCAGGCTTCCCGTTTATTACCGAACTTCGTCTTTCACCAGACACGTGACTCGACCACCAAGAGCGGACCACGGTCGTATACTACACGGTTAGATGGGAGGGTTATGGACATCTCGTGCCATTGACTGGTCATTAAACGCCAGTATGATGCAATCAGATTTCTGATTACCCTAAAACATCAGCTATCATCAGACATTGCTTCGTGAATGCCTGTCCCAAGATACTCGAGAATCACTACCCGTTGCTACCTGTCTCCAGCTGCATGCTCACCGTTCCTCCCGGGGCACGAGCCCCGGTACCCTGATGGTGTACAGGCTAATGGCCAAGATCATTAGGCACGTGGTTGATTTCAATAATGATGGTCTACAGGCAGGTGAACCACGCGCCCCGGTGCATCCCGACAAATTATGTCTTGCGCACAAGACATCAGGCTATCCTTCTGATCAGGTGGTGTGATGGCGTATTCGGAGTCCCACAGCATGTCTTACCCTGAAAAGTCTGACCCACCTGATGATCTGTCCATTCTACCGGTAGAAAGTGCGAAGGACCTGGATTGTTTCATCCGGGTACCATGGTCCATTTATGATGGTGATCCGTGCTGGATTCCACCGCTGATTTTTGAACGAAAAGAACACCTGTCTGCTAAAAATCCCTATTTCCGACACGCCAGATGGCAAGCCTGGATAGCCTTTCGTAACAACAAGCCGGTTGGGCGCGTCAGTGCACAGGTGGACCTGTTGCGACTGGAACGCTACAGGGACGCGACCGGTTTATTCGGGTTTCTCGAGGCGGGGGACGACCCTGCCACATTCCAGTTGCTGCTTGATACGGCGTGCGGCTGGCTCAGGCAGCAGGGTATGAAACGGGTACAAGGTCCCTTCAATCTCTCGATCAACGACGAATGCGGCCTGCTGGTAGAGGGTTTTGATAGGCCCCCTTCTGTCATGATGGGGCACGCCCGTCCCTATTACGCCGGCAGGATCGAGGCGCTGGGATTCAGCAAGGCCAAGGATCTGCTGGCTTATCGACTGAATATGGATTTTGTGCTTCCCAGGGCAATGAGCAAACTGACAGCCAGGAATTCAAAACGGATAACCGTATCGCCCTTGAAACGCGCACGCCTGAAGCAGGACCTGGTTATATTGCGCGATCTGTTTAATGACGCCTGGTCAAGCAACTGGGGCTTCGTGCCTTTCACCAGGGAAGAATTTGATGATCTGGGGCGTAACCTCGCCCGCCTGGTGGATGAAGATTTAATCCAGGTAGCAGCCGTCGATGGTAAGCCCGCTGCCATGATCGTGGCACTGCCGAACCTGAATGAAGCAGCCTGTGACCTCGATGGACGGTTGTTGCCGCTGGGTTGGCTTAAACTGTTGTGGCGCCTGAAAAAACACAAGCTACGCACTGCCCGCGTCACGCTGATGGGTGTGCGTCAGGAATACCAGAATAGCCGGCTGGGCATGGCGCTGGCCTATGCTGTAATAGACGCTGTTCGAGTCGCCCTCATAACAAAGGGCATTGATGAGGTTGAGATGTCATGGATCCTGGAAGATAACACCAACATGCGGCATATTCTGGAATCACTCGGTGGCGATCCCTACAAGCGCTACCGGATCTATGAAAAAGATATCTGACCATCCATTATCCCTGGACTGAATTCCGGACAGTAGCCGACAACCAGGGGCCACAACTATCGAGCATGCGCAGCGCAACTCCTGACACCCCCTTCAGCGCTATCGTCATGGCGGCAGACCGGAATCCAGGTGATCCCGTTGCCAGGGCTGCCGGTGTTGCCTGCAAGGCACTGACCCCGGTCGGTGGTACGCCCATGGTGCTGAGGGTGCTGAATGCCCTGCAGGAGAGCCTGGAAGTCGGACCGCGGCTGTTGTGCGGTCCTCCCGGACCCGTGCTTGAGCAAGCCACGCTGCTCAAATCCGGGGTCGATGCCGGGAACTACGGCTGGACGGACAGCAGTGAGAGTCCTAGCGCCAGTGCTGCCGCCGCATTGGCGCAGATTCCGGAATCACAACCGGTATTGCTGACGACCGCCGATCATGCCCTGCTGAGCAGTCGGATCATCGATCATTTTTGCGGGCAGGCGCGCACCGCTGATGTTGATCTGCTGGTCGCACTGGCCCCCCATGATCTGGTCGCGACTGCCTATCCATCCATGAAAAGGACGCGGCTGCGTTTCAGCGACAGGGATTATTGCAGCTGCAATCTGTTCGCATTCATGACACCGCGCGCGCGCGCAATTACCGGTTTCTGGAGCAAGGTGGAGAGTCAGCGCAAGCAACCCTGGCGGGTGATTGGCATCCTGGGGTGGTGGCCGGTATTCAAGTATCTGCTCGGACGTCTTTCGCTGAAGGAGGCGCTTGCGCGCCTTTCCGGCCTGCTTGATATGGAGATTGGTGTTGCCATCCTGCCTTTTGCCGAGGCTGCCGTGGATGTTGACAGCAGCAACGACTGGCTGTTGGTGCAGCAAATACTCGCAGAAAAAGAAAAGCCCCTGACAAGCTGATTGCCCGAGGCTTTGCTCCGTTGGTAAACGCTGCCGGGCTAAATAGCCTGGATGCCGCCTTCTTCACCGGCCAGCCAGCCAGCGGCCATCTTCAATGCCTTGTCCAGGTCAACAGGATAGTCGAGCTCGCCCCATTGCAGGCCATGGATCGACTGGCTCCATACATGTCCCCCCCCTGCCAGCTGGTCGATTACAGACAGATACCACTGTTTGAGTGCCACCGGTTGATACATGGCCTGTTCGACCGCATCCCTGAACAGTCTGCTGCCTTGCTCACGGAACAACAGTATCCCGATGGACTCGCCATCTACACTGCTGGTTTCAAGATTCTTCCCTATTCGCAGCAGACGATTGCCATCCAGGCAAACCTTCATATCGTCGGAGTCATATCGTGCTTTGTGGTCTCTCGCCAGGGTAACGGGCTTCACAGGAGAGTTCAGCAGGCGTCCAAGAACCGCAGGTTCAAACAGGGTATCACCGTTGAGAAGCAAAAATTCCCCGCTCATCTCGGTTCTGGCCATCCAGACCGTTGCCAGATTATCAGCCACGTCGAAAAACGGATTATAGAGAGTGCTTATCCGTCCTCGACCATAACGACGCTCCAGCAGCGATTCGACCCGAAGCGCGCCATAGCCGACCACAACCGTGATATTGTTGATACCATTCTCGAGCAGGTGATCAATCTGCCACTCGACAACGGTGCGCCCCTCTATATCAAGCAGGCACTTTGGAATCTCGGCTGTCATAGGCAACAACCTTCTCCCATGACCGGCACTCAGTATGATCGCTTTCAAAATGTTTAATCTCTTTGCTCTGATGGTTACAGGTGCAGCAATTGAAACTGCGGGTTATCCGCGCAAAGCGAGTGTGCAGGGGATCGTCCACCTGTTGCTTGTCACCCGGTGCCAATTACATATCCTGCTAAACCACAACAACACAAATCGGGCTGTCAAACAGGGCCGTGAATCACAACTGGATGATATTACATGCATAAACAGCAAATACAAGGCAATTTTTATAGTACAGTCCCGGCTCGAGGGAAACCGAATCCTTGAGCAGTCATACTCTGAGTACGCAAACCATACCCGCTGGCCGGTCAATGACTTTTGCCGGCCGACGTTCCCGGAGTAACGGGTTTATTTGCACGAGCGACCCCCATTGATCATCAACCGCTATCTGATTCGTGAAATGGCCCTGCCGCTGGTTACCGTAACCATGGTGCTGGTTGTGATCTTCATGAGTTACAACGCGGTCCGCTACACGGCGGATGCAGCCGCCGGCCTGCTGCCGGGCAGTACGGTCATGCAACTGACACTGTTAAGATCACTGATTGCCATAGAAGTGCTGCTGCCCGTGGCACTTTATCTTTCGGTCGTCATGGGTATGGGGCGACTGTACAGCGATAACGAGATGGTGGCGCTGTATGCCAATGGTTTCAGTGAACTGCGGGTGGTGCGCAGTGTACTCTGGCTGTCTCTGGCAGTGGCAATTGTTGTCGCCAGCCTGTCGCTGGCAGTTCGCCCCTGGGCATACTACAAGAGTTATCTCCTCAAGGCACAGGCGGAGGCGGAGTTCAACCTGGACAAGCTGGAGGCGGGCCAGTTTTATTCTGCTGAAGAATCCGGCACCGTGATCTTTGTGGAACGTATCAACAGACAACAGAAGCGGCTCGAACAGGTCTATTTTTTCAAGATTGACGATAAAAGTGTCGGCATCATCAATGCTCGACAGGCCTGGCAGCCGGTAACAGATCCGTTTGCATCCCCTGTACTGAAGTTTCTTGATGGCAACGAATACCTGGTCGACCTCAATGGCACCCGTGACCTGACCCTGAAATTCAAGCAGTTGTCGTTGTTACTCAAGGGTAACGACGAGGAACTTGATCGTCACAGGAGCAAGGCAACCGGCACCCTGCAGCTTGCCAGATCGAGCAAACCGGACGATCTGGCGGAGTTCCAGTGGCGACTGACTACACCTGTCACCACCCTGCTGCTTGGCGTTCTGGGGGTGCCATTGAGTCGCAGCGCCCCGCGTCGCGGACGCTATTCGAAAACCATGGTTGCCGCATTGTTCTTCGCCTTCTTCTACAACTTCAACGTAATGGCAAAGAACTGGGTTGAGCAGGGGGTCGTAGGGGCCATTCCCGGTGTCTGGTGGCCACAGGTGCTGCTTGGTTTACTGATTGTGGTGCTGCTTTTACTGCCACTACTGCGGTCAAGGGTCCGATGAGCATCCTGGATCGCTATATCGGTCTGGCACTCGTGCGCGGTGCCTTGCTGGTGGCGCTGGTACTGCTACCACTATTCATCCTGCTGGATCTGGTTCAGCAGCTGGATGAGGTGGGTACTGGTAACTACGGGCTGCTTGAAGCCATCATCTATGAATCCCTCATGATGCCAGACTACCTGCTGAGTCTCATGCCATTTATCGCACTGCTGGGAACCAGCATCGCCCTGGGTGAGCTGGCTCACAACAAGGAACTGACCGCGATGCGTGCCTCCGGCATTTCCATTGCGCGCATCGGACTGGCGACACTGAAGGCCGGAGTCCTGATTACGCTCTTGGTCATTGTCATCATGGAGTGGATTGCTCCCCCCCTTCATCAGCAGGCACTAAAACGGCAGTCGATGGCACTGTCCGGGGGCGATATCCTGATAGAGCAACACGGCTTCTGGATTCACCAGGGCAATCGCTTTATCAATGTCCGCAACATAGAACAGGGACGTACTCCGGCAGATATCCACATCTTTGAGTTCAATCCCGAAAAGCACCAGCTCAACAGCTACCTGCACGCGGATCGTGCGGAGACAGCTAACCGCAAACAGTGGTTGTACCAGGATCTGATACTGAAGGACTACAAGGAGAAGACCGTCGATACCCGCTTTGAAGCGGAACTGGCGCGGGAATCCTACCTGACGGAGAAACAGCTGCAGGTTCTGGAACTTCCCATCAACAGCCTGCCGCCCTCAGGCCTGTATCAGTACCTCAAGTACCTGAGGGCCAGTGGCCAGGTAACTGAACGATTCGAGCTGGTATTCTGGCAGAAAGCCACCCTCCCGGTCGCGGTTGTTGTCATGATGCTGTGTTCGTTTCCCTTTGTCTTTGGCTCCCTGCGTGTCACCAATGCTGGTAAGAGGATCGTCCTGGCGACCATTACCGGGGTCTCCTTTCAGTTGATTAGCCAGTTACTGGCCAACCTGGGTCTCATGCTGGACCTCAGTCCCCTGCTTATGGTCGCGATACCGATCGTCGCCATTATGATGCTTGGCGCCGTATTGATGCGACGCGCTTTCTAGCACCATTCCTGCCGTTACAAAGCGGTCACTTTCGGGTGAATAGGCGCGTGCCTCTATGTCCAGTGTCCAGCCGGAGTCTGAGCGACTCACCTGGCAGAGATTGTAGCGTGCCCTGTGCCCGGCCTTGTGCCCGATTGCCGAAGCCGAGGGCACGCCAATCACCGGGGCGCGGTTGGCCGATGTTTCGATCCAGCCCCGCGTCGCACGGTGGGCATGCCCGTGCAGCACCAGTTCAACACCCTGTTGTACAAGGATATTCCGCAATGCACTGCTGTCCGTGAGGCGCTTGCGCCATCCCAGGGTATCAGCCAGCGGTGGATGATGAATGAGCAGTACCCTGAAAAGCCGGCGTTCCCCGGTTTCTGCCAGGATACTGTTCAAGGCCTGTAGCTGCTGCTTGCCCAGGCTCCCCACGGCAAGAAAGGGTGCCGATGGCCTGGCCGAAGACAAGCCGATAAAGGCGATGTGGTCACGGATACGCAGACTGGGAAACACGACGTCTTGCCGCATCCTGGCAGGCGCAGCCGCCGGGGCATCGGAACAGAGATAAGGCAACCATTGGGCAAAGGTCTCATCCCAGGGGGATCGGACGTAGGTTTCATGATTACCCGGGATCACGGTGAACTGTTCGGCTGGACCCAGACTGGTTAGCCAGCGGGCAACCTCCAGGAACTCGCCTGGCAAGCCGAGATGAGTCAGATCCCCTGTAATCACCGTATGTTGCGGCCGGCAGTGCTTAAGGTCGCGCACCAGGGCGGCCAGCACGTCGGCGCGGTGTTCCTCACGGCGGTGAGATTTCCAGGACAGATAGCCCAGCAGCCTCTTATTCATCAGGTCGCGGTGCCTGACACCCTCCAGTGTGGAGAGATGCGGGTCCGAGATATGAGCGAACAGATATCCTTCTCCTGCAGGCCAGGTGATCGGTTCATTGCTCTTTTCTTCGCCCGGGGTTGGAGCGGCTGACTTTACGAAGCTCACCGGTATACTATACGCTAATATCTAAGGCCGACTGCCAATGGGGTCGGCCAAATAGTCATTTGACCCCGTCACATTCCTGTCCAGGCACCGCTGCATTCAATGTCATGTTACATCCATGTTTTTGATGAACCTCCGGTTCTGCTTTGGGGGCTATCATCCTCGCAGCGTATCAGGGGAGAGCTTGAGTGGGAGTTATCCTCCCTCAAGAGAGAACGCTCAGGCACTGTACCGCGTCGCTCGATTGAGTTAGTGGACGATCTGGAGCAGCTGCCCGCGGAAGCCGAGGTTGTCCTGATTCGGGGCGACTACCTGTATGACGTTCGCGTGATAACCAATCTCATTACTGCCAAGGATACCCTGTTACAGGCAAGCAGTGAGGGCAGCAGTGTGGCGGTAGCGGCACACACCGGGGCAGCAGCTGCGGTCCGGGTGAGGGAGTACATCAGAGGGAATAACCAGGATCTTCCGGTCACACTCAAGCTCGAAACCCCGGGTACGCTGGTACCCCAAACACACACCCGGCTGAAGAAGGCGCACGCAGCATATGTGCTGCCCATCAATAAAGACAACAGCCGGGCCCTGGAACGGCAACTTTTCAAGACCGCTTACAAGGGGATCACCGACCTTGTGACCAAATGGGTGTGGCCGGTACCGGCTCGCTGGGTTACCCGGCTCTGTGTCCGCCTTGGTCTCCTGCCAAACCACGTGACTGCCTTCAGCTGGGTGCTTGCCGTTCTGGCAGGCCTGCTGTTCTACCAGGGGGAGTTTGTTGCGGGATTGATTTGTGGCTGGCTGATGACCTTTCTCGACACCGTGGATGGCAAGCTGGCGCGAGTGACGGTGACATCGAGCCCGCTGGGAAATTATTTCGATCATATACTTGACCTGCTCCATCCACCTTTCTGGTACCTCGCCTGGGGGGTGGGTCTGGTTTCCTACCAGCCCGTGTTTTTACACATTGATTTGAGCACGATGATAGCGCTCATCTTCGTCGGCTATATTACCGGCAGGGTGGTTGAGGGCGTCTTCAGCTGGATGGCAAAATTCGGCATTTACAGCTGGCGACCTGTCGACTCATTCAATCGCCTGATCACGGCACGCCGCAACCCGTGTCTTATTCTATTGACCGTCAGCCTGTTGCCCGGACGTCCGGACCTGGGTCTGGAAGCAGTTACCCTCTGGACGTTGCTATCCAGTCTTTTTCTGGCTGTGCGGCTGGCGATGGGTGTCTATTCTCGTGCCACCTCGGGTCCGCTGCAATCCTGGCTGTCAGAGGTCGATCTGACCTGCCCAGAACAGACGCTGGCGGTTCGCTGGTTTACCCACTAGCCGGACCACTCGCCAACCAACTGACCGATCTTGATGGGCAGCGTACCTTTGTTTCAACAACTAACAAAGCTGCTCGCTGAAAGGACACCAGCTATCTGCAGCCGTGAACTGCTGGCACTGCGCGACGCACTGCTTGAGCGTTATAACGGAGCCGTCGAGGCCATGCTGTTCTATGGCTCCAGCCTGCGTACTGGTGACGCCCTGGAAGGGCTGGTCGATCTTTACCTGGTGGTTGACGACTACCGCAAGGCCTATGGCAAATTTCTACCCGCCCTTTTCAACAGGCTGTTGTCGCCCAATGTCTATTACCTTGAGGTCGAGGTGGACGGGAATCTGGTGCGCGCCAAGTATGCCATCATTTCCCTGCGGGATCTGGAGCACGGCACCTCCCCTCGATGTTTCCATTCCTACCTGTGGGGCCGGTTCTCACAACCCTGCGGGTTGCTGTACAGTCGCGACCTTGAGACCGGCCGTCGGGTTCAGGGCGCACTTGCGCAGGCGATAATGACCTTCCTCGGCCGGGTTTTGCCCGCCCTGCCGGAGCGGCTGGACAGTGCTGCAATCTGGCAGCAGGGGCTGGCGCTCAGTTACCAGGCGGAATTGCGTGCAGAGAAGCCGGGGCGTGCCATTCATCTCTACGAATCCTGGCAGGATCATTACCGTGCGGTCACAGCCCTGGCCATGGATGATTTGCCATTCACGATTACACGGGAGCAGGGTACAGCCCCGCTGCACTACT
Organism: uncultured Gammaproteobacteria bacterium; assembly: GCA_963701505.1. GTDB lineage: Bacteria > Pseudomonadota > Gammaproteobacteria > UBA9214 > UBA9214 > UBA9214. The sequence continues at coordinate 192,432 of CAVOZZ010000008.1, read as the reverse complement.
GTGTGCGGATCCCGCGGCACACCCGGGCACTGAGCCGCCTCGGCTGGTTGCTGCGCCGCTTTCAGGGAAAGCTGCTTTCGCTCCTGAGACTGATGAAGGCGAGCTTCACCTTTCAGGGAGGCATCGACTACATCGCCTGGAAGCTGGAGCGTCACAGCGGGGTTCCCGTCGAGGTGACACCCAGGATGCGCCGTCATCCACTCCTCTACAGCTGGGGTGCGGTGTGGCGACTGTACCGTCGCGGCGTATTTCGCTAGGAGCCGGTGTTATTGCCAGTGACTCAGGTCACGATCCAGCAAGCGGCCAAGCTTCGCAATATCATCCGCAAATGTTTCTTTCAGCAGGTTACGCATAGCGGGCTCCAGCGGTGGACGCTTTCTGATCACGGTGTTCTTTTTGATGAGCCATTTTCGGAGGCGTTTGATCCGGGATTTTTTCTTGCCCCTGCGACGGGCACGCTGTTCGATATTGAGGGTGTATTTCACTACCCTCATGGGTGGGCGCTTCAACAGCAGGTGGAGCCAGCGGTAACGATAGAACTTGGAGACCTCCACCGGTGGAAACTCGGTTTGTCCATCGTAGTCCACCTTGAGGAAGTCCAGGACCTTCCGGTAGCTGCCGAGCGTGTCACGGATGAAATCATCGAACACGACCACATGGCAATTCTCGCGCCCGGCGGTTTGAAACAGCTGCTCCACCTGATGACCGATCCTGCCTATTTCCCTGTATTGCAGAAGATAGGGGGTGCGGCAATGTTCGGGCAGCTGCTCACCTCGTGCCCTGGCCTCCTGGAGCCCCCAGGCGGTTGCGAAATCCTCCACCTCTTCATCCAGGATTGCCAATAGCCTTGCGTGATAGGAATGAATCATATCGATCGGATTGCGCGCCATCACGATAAACCGGGCCTGCGGATTCAGCTGCTGGATCCGCTGGATTGCCCGGGGATAATAGAGATAGGAGACCGAGCCTTCCCCTATCGCCTGGCAGGTGTTGCGGCAGTGGGGGAAAAACAGTTCCAGGTAGTCCTTGTGGATATCTGCGTCCGGCTTTTCCTGCATGGTGATGGAGAAGAAGTGCGGTTCCTTGGGCCGGGAAAAGCAAATGTGCGGGTTTTTCGACAGGTATTTACTGATGGCCGTGGTGCCACAGCGCGGAGCGCCGATCACGAAGAAGTCCGGAAAGTGATCTGTGTGTTGCATTTTATCGGTTGCTCCTTTGCCATTCGTCAGCCTGCATGCCTGTCTATGATACGATTTGCCGCTTCGACACTGAATGGCAGGGGTGTCGATCACCTCGCGCTCCACTGATCAGACAGGTACACATATGGTAACCGCCACAGGGATAGAAAAACTGCGCCGCAGCTGGGTCAAGAAAATCGGCAGACGTGTCCTGCATCTGACCGACCGCTTCATCAGCCGTCAATCATTGATCGGTGATACCCCGGTGTTTGATCCTGCCATCTTCCCGTGGATCAGGGATTTCGAGGCCAACTGGGAAAAGGTCCGCGCGGAACTGGACGTGGTTCTGCGAGACCGGGATTCACTGCCATCGTTTCATGACATATCACCGGACCAGAAACGTATCTCAAAGGGCGACAACTGGAAGACCTTCATTTTCTATGGCCTGGGCCACCGCGTCGACAGCAACTGTGAGCGCTGTCCGGAGACCACGAAACTGCTGGAGAGCTGCCCGGAATTGCAGAACGCCTGGTTCTCGATCCTCAAGCCCGGTTACCGCATACCACCGCACAAAGGACCGACCAATGGCATCGTCCGCATCCATCTTGGGCTCATCATCCCCGAGCAGCGCGAGCAGTGCTGGATCAGGGTGGATGACCAGGTTCTCCACTGGGATGAGGGCAAGTGCATTGTCTTCGATGATTCCTACGAACACGAGGTACAGAACAATACCGACCAGCAGCGGGTAGTGCTTTTTTTCGACGTCCTCAGGCCTCTGCGTATCCCGGGACGCATTCTCAACGGCATCATGCTGACACTTTTGAAACGCACCGCCTATTTTCGGGATGCGCAGGAAAATATCAGGCAGTGGGAGCTGCGTAACGGCATGAAAATCGAGTAAAACAGGCCGTCAGCAGCGCACTGGCAGTCGCTACCCTGCCTGGGTCGGTTGCGTGATCACTTCGGGGTGCTGGCCGGGCTGGATGATGTTCAGCGTTACGGGGCCCGGACGTCCAAGGTAGTTTCCCTGGGCCAGATCGACGCCCATCTCCTTGAGCAAGAGCAGGGTTTCCTCGTTCTCTACACATTCTGCAACAGTACGCTTGCCGAGTGCATGGGCGACCTGGTTCATGGATTCGACCATGGCCTGGTCAACAGAACTGTGTGCCATGCCTTTTACAAAGGCACCATCGATTTTGAGTTTGTCGACCGGCAGGTGTTTCAGGTAGGCAAAGGAGGAAAAGCCGGAGCCAAAATCATCCAGGGCAAACTGGCAACCGATGTCTTTCAGTGCAGTAATGAATTCCTCGGCGGCGGTGAGGTTGGCAATCGCTGCGGTCTCGGTAATTTCAAACGTTACCCACGCAGGATCGAGGCCGGTGCTGTCCAGCAATTGCTGTATCAATGACAGCAGGGTGGCATCCTCAAACGCCTTGCCCGAGAGGTTGATAGAGAAACTGGTGCGATGCCCGCAAGCATGCAGACTGGCCAGCTGCTTGATTGCACGGCTGACGATCCAGCGATCGACACTGTGAATCAGCCCGAATCGTTCAGCTGCCGGCATGAAGCCTCCTGGCAGGATGATCTGTCCGTCATTGCAGACCATGCGTACCAGCACTTCATAGTCATTAACAGCACCGTCAGCGGTAGAGACGATCGGTTGATAAACCAGCTGAAACTTGTCGTGCTCAAGCATCTCGCGTACCTGTGATGCCCAGTTCATGTCAGCCGCCATGTCTGCCTTGCCGAGATCAGCCGGGTTATAGAGCTTGGCGCGGTTACGCCCTTGCTGTTTGGCCATGTTGCAGGCCATGTCGGCATGCGACAGCAGCTCTTCGGCAGTGGTAACCGAGGCATCGATCATCACAACGCCGATGCTGCAGCTGATGGTGAAAGACTTCTCATCCTCGTTGAATCTGTAATCGTCACACAGGGTACGAAAGTTGTCTGCGGCCCGCAGCACATCCTGCTTGTCAATGTTGTAGAGCAGCAGGGTGAATTCATCACCTCCAAAACGCGCCAGCAGGTCGCCCTCGCGGACATGTGCTGACAGCAGTGTGGCGACATCGACCAGCAAACGGTCGCCGGCAGCATGGCCAAGGGTGTCGTTGATATATTTAAACTGGTCGAGATCGATATAAAACAGTGCACAGTCGGAGCCGTTGCGTGCCACGCGCGCCACGGTACGTTCCAGTTCTTCCTGGAAATAGTGCCGGTTGAACATGCCGGTGAGCGGGTCATGCTCTGCATGGTAGGAGAGCTGGTGCTGAAAGGCTTTTTGTTCGGTGATGTCACGCGCGGTCCCGCTGATGCGGGTGACTTGTCCGCTGGCATCCTTGTGTGAGCGGGCGCTGAAGCTGAGGAAATGCGGCTTGCTCTCACGGTCAAGATGAACCGTTTCAAACTGTACGGTTTCCTCACCCCGAAGCAGCTGCTTGATGGCCTCCTGGTCGATTGGTGAATGACCGGGTGAGCGGTATTCGTGCAGGTGATGGTGCAGCATGACATCGGCTGGATGGCCGTAGATGCTCTCGCACGCCTTGTTTAGATAGGTCAGACGGCCCTCGGTATCCAGTGTCCACACCATGTCGTGTGCCGTTTCCACGAGATCGCGGTAGCGGCATTCAGCATCACGCAGCTGATCTTCCATGGCCTTGCGCCGGGTAATGTCGGCGACCAGACAGGTGAACAGGCGTTCACCGCTGATTTGCATGGCGCTGACACGTACTGACATTTGCATGGCCGTGCCATTGCGATGATAGCCGGTAATTTCGCATTCGGAATCGTTGGTGCATGGTTTGCCAGTGGCATCCAGCAGAGTCGGCAACAGCATTTTCAGCGGCCGCTGGCGAATTTCTGCAGCAAGGTAGCCGAACAGTTTTTCAGCGGCCGGGTTGAATGTGTCAATCAGCCCTTTCTGGTTCACAACGATGATGCCCTCTGCGGCGGTTTCAACGATTGCACGCATGTGTGATTCCTGTTCACCAAGACGCCGGAACAACTTGCTGAGCGTTTGCGTCATTAATCCGATTTCATCGGTTGACTGTGGCTGCAGTCGTGCCAGCTCGGCGTGCAGTGATGCGCCACTGCGCATGATCAGACTCTGCATCGGTTCCAGTGCCTGCGCGACGCTGCGTATGGAAAACAGCGTGATCAGGCCGGTGAGGCACACCAGAGTCAGCCAGATGGCCATGTGGCCGGCTGTCAGGTTGCCGGTTTGTTGCCAGTAGTAGTTCATCAGCATGCTGTAGGACAGCAGCGGCACAAAACCACCCAGCAGCATGATCTTTGATTTCAGACTGACCTGAATGGTATGCAGACTCAGGTGACCGGCGAGTTTGCCAATCTGATCCAGCGCCAGCTGGTAACCGGGCAGTCCCACCAGTGCCACCACCGACAGTTGCAGCAGCATCAGTTGCAGGAATGTCCCCGCGGCACTGGCGATGGGCTTCTCGATCGCAAGGAAAAACAGCGGTGGGATGGCCAGTGCGTACAGCAGAAAGAAGCACCAGTAGTCACGGCCAAAGCGTGCCAGCCGCCGCTGTTGCTGGTCAGGCAGGTTGCCAGTAAGCGGGTTGTGTCCCTTCGTGTATGATAAGGGACTGAAATATCTGGAAAAATGGATGTATGCCCAGCATGCCATGATGGCCACAAATGAGCCCAGAATAACCAGGGAACGATCGGCTTGCAGTTCGGCAGGGGTCACCAGACCAAACAGCAAGGCGCTCGCCATTCCGGCCAGTGGCGCGAGTAATAAGCCCGAGATAATCAGTGAGATGAAACGCGCACGAATGCCTTTGAGATCACTCAACATGTTACCGCCCCGGACTCCCCTCGATCATCTGCATCTTCTTCTGCCCGTCGGGTTGCATGCGTGTCTTGACTTAATATTATTTTAGAATTTAGTACGCTAGGCTTTATACCGAATGCGTTCGCTGAATACTATGTCATAACATTGCGTAATATCAAGGCTACCTGCGGATTAATCACAGGCGGAAAATTGACTCCTGCAGCGCAAACCATCAACAGCGTTTTGCGGGCATCCACAGTACAATGTCCCGCTTCATGAATTGACCACAGGGGCAGTTATGAAACGACGACAATTTCTGGGAACGGCCGGGGCGAGTGCCTTGCTGACGGGCGGGCTACTCAGTGGCTGTGGACAGGAATCGACCCCGGCAGGCGCCGGTGTTGCATCGGGTCAGCAGAAATATACATGGAAAATGGTCACTACCTGGCCAAAGAATTTCCCGGGACTGGGGACCGGCGCCAACAACCTGGCAAAGTTGATCGGCGAGATGACTGGCGGCCGCCTCTCCGTAAAGGTCTACGGTGCAAACGAACTGGTGCCACCACTTGAAATATTTGATGCTGTTTCAAACGCGACGGCAGAGATGGGGCATAGCGCGGCCTATTACTGGAAAGGCAAGATCCCAGCAGCACAGTTCTTTTCGACGGTGCCCTTCGGTATGACCGCACAGGAAATGAATGCCTGGCTGTATTATGGTGGGGGCATGGAACTATGGAACAAGGTCTATGAGCCGCATGGTTTGATACCGGCAGCCGTTGGCAATTCAGGCATGCAGATGGGTGGCTGGTTTAAAGAACCAATCAATGGCGTGGATGACTTGCAAGGTTTGAAGATGCGCATACCCGGACTGGGTGGCGAGGTATTGCGGCGCGCTGGAGGTACTCCGGTTGGCATGCCGATCACGGAAATTTTTACGTCATTGCAGTCCGGTGTCATCGATGCGACGGAATGGGTAGGACCTTACAACGACCTGTCACTGGGGCTATACAATGCTGCCAAATATTACTACTACCCGGGTTGGCATGAACCGGGTAGCACCATTGAGTGCATGATCAACAGGCACGCGTTCGAGTCATTGCCCGCGGACTTGCAGAGTATCGTCATGAATGCATGCAAGGCTGCAAATCTGGACATGCTCGCGGAATTTACAGCGCGCAACAACAAGGCATTGCAGACACTGGTGAACGAACACCACGTCGATGTACGTGAATTCCCCAAACCGGTACTGGATAAATTACGGGTGATATCGGAACAGGTGGTTGCCGAGATAGCCGGTCAGGATGCCATGTCTGCGGAGGTGTACGAGTCCTATCAGCGCTTCAGGAAACAGGTGGTTGCCTGGCACGATATCTCGGAGCGCACCTATCTCAATGTGCGAGGTGGCTGAAGAGGCAGCAGGGTTTGAGGCGGCTGATCATTCAAAGACATAACCCAGCCGCAACAGATGCTGGTTCATGCCGTCGTCTGGTTTTTTGATAGCAACATTGGAGAGGTACTGGTAGCGGTAAGACAGTTCGTACTGGCCGCGGTCTCCAAAGCCAATGCCAAAGCTGACCAGGGTGCCGAATTGCAGGGCAGTGGAGTATTGCTGGTCAGCCAGACGCGTTTCCGACAGCAGATGCGGACCAATGCCGGCCTCGGCAAACGGCGACACACCGCTGGACAGGCTGGCATCCCGCTGCCAGCGAAACACCGGCATCAGGCTGAGGTCGAACAGGTCGCTGTTTTCGCCGCTGTCGGCATCGGCATTCAAATAGGACAGCCCCGCATCCCAGTAACCGCCGACATACCAGGCGCCACCGTTAAACCATGTGCGGTTCCACTTGCGCTGCAAGCTGAGTTGATAGATATCAGCGTCGTTGGTATTTGATTCCTTGCCATATGCAATGGTCATTGCATCGATCCAGTTGTCAGTATTTGCGCACCACGCCGTCAGCGGTGACAGTAGCAGTGCGATGGCTAGCATGAAGCGTGGTATAGAGAACATCTGGAGATCCTCGAGTAATGCCTTCTGCTGGATTTTCGCATGAAGGCGCCAAGGCTGCAAAGCAGGCCTCCGGCCATTCAATTTTGGTAGATGACTTCGGGCAGCCAGGTGGCGATCGCCGGCCACATGGCGAGCATCACCAGCATCAGCAGTTGCAGGCCAATGAAAGGCGCAACGCCCGCATAGATTTGCCGGGTACTGACCTCGGCGGGGGCGACACCGCGCAGGTAAAACAGCGCAAATCCGAAGGGCGGGGTCAGAAACGAGGTTTGCAGGTTCAAGGCGATCATAATCCCCAGCCAGACCGGGTCTATGCCCATTGCCAGCAATACCGGCCCGACGATGGGGACCACGACAAAGGTAATCTCGATAAAGTCGAGCACAAAGCCCAGCAGGAACATCAATAGCATCGTTGCCAGTATCGCGCCGAACTTGCCACCCGGCAGGTTATGGAGCAAGCCGGCAACCACTTCATCACCGCCGAAGCCACGGAATACCAGTGAAAATACCGAGGCACCGATCAGGATCAAAAACACCATGCAACTGATGCGTGTGGTGCTGCGGATGACTTCCTGCATGACGGCGAGCGTACACTGGCGCTGTGAAACGGCCAGTAGAATCGCACCGACAGCGCCCACGGAGGCCGCCTCGGTGGGCGTGGCAATGCCCGCGAGGATGGAGCCGAGCACGGCAACGATCAGCAGCAGTGGCGGCAGCAGGCTGAAGATGATGCGTTTCAGCAAGCTGTCATGGATGACCGGAGGGCTGGCATTGTCAGTGATTGCCGGCATTGACTCGGGTCGCGTCCAGGCGATAAATGCCAGGTACAGCAGGTACAGCGAGACCAGCATGAGACCCGGGAGCAGGGCACCGCTAAACAGGTCACCCACCGATACCGTCTCCGGCGAGTAGATGCCGATGTCGAGTTGCGCCTGCTGGTAGGCGGATGACAGCACATCTCCCAGTAACACCAGCACGATCGAGGGCGGAATGATCTGGCCGAGGGTGCCGGAGGCGCAAATGACGCCGCTGGCAATGCGCGGGTCGTAACCGCGCCGCAACATGGTGGGCAACGACAGCAGGCCCATGGTGACCACGGTGGCACCGACTATACCGGTGCTGGCCGCCAGCAGCATGCCGACCAGCGTCACCGAGTAACCCAGCCCGCCGCGCAGATGCCCGAACAGTTCCGTCATGGTGTCGAGCAGGTTTTCAGCCACTCGCGAACGTTCCAGCATGACACCCATGAACACGAACAGCGGTACCGCAATCAGGGTGACATTGGTCATGATGCCATACAGGCGGTTGGGTAGTGCATCCAGAAAGGCGGCGTCAAAGCCGCCAGCAAGTTGCCCAATCCAGGCAAATAGCAGCGCCGTGCCAGCCAGTGAAAAGGCCACCGGGTAGCCGGCCATCAGCACGACACAGACAACGACAAACAGCAGTAGCGGGATCAGGTCCGCCATGCCCTAGAGCTCATGGTCCAGGTGGTTGTCCTGAGCTGGTGGCGGCGGATAACCGGCAATCAGCAGCAGGTTGCGCAGCAGCATTGAACCGCCCTGCAACAACAGCAGGATCGCCATCAGCGGTATCGCCGTTTTCAGCAGGTATACGCCGTCGAGTCCACCGGCTTCGCGCGAGCCTTCCTGTATTGCCCAGGCAGAGGAGACATAACCCATGCTGCTGTACAGCAAGAACAGACACACAGGGAACAGCAGCAGCAAGGTGCCCAGCAGGTCTATCCAGGCACGCGCGCGTGGCGTCAATTTCTGATAAATGATGTCGACGCGCACATGGGCATCATGCTTCAGTGTATAGGCTGCACCCAGCATGAATACCGTCGCGTGCAGGTAAGATACCGACTCCTGCAGGGCGATGGAACCACTATTGAACAGGTAGCGCAGGATAACAATGGCGACGGTGGTCAGCACCATGGCCAGGGTCAGCCAGGCAATAACTCGGCCGGTTGTTTCAGCCAGGTGATCCAGCGAGTCAGCGAGTGCTTGCAGGCGTGGGTACATTCTCGAGCGGGGCTTCCCTGGAGGGCTAATCTGCGCCGGCCGCAGGTGAGTTGCCGTAAAATGCGTCAGTCATGCGGGTCTTTGCAGGCGGCTTCCCGGCGGCCTACCAGCTGTGGATCATCCAGTTTGGCACAATCGGCGCGGGTTCCAGCGGCAATCTGCGGGATTCCAGTGAACCGTTGCCATCACGATCGTACAGGTAGTAGGGAGGGCCGTAGCGCGGCACCACCTTGACCATGTAGAGGCGGCCATTGATGCGGTATTCTTGGATGACCGCATCGTTGCGCTTGATGATCTTTACCTCGGGTTCCAGTCCCTCATCCTCCAGCCCCGTTGGTGGCGGCGGTACGGAGTCCGGCAACGCTGGTGGCGGTATCTCGGGCAGTGGTTGCAGGTCATTGGGTTGTGTCTGCTGGGCAGCCAGCAGGCACAACGGGTTGGCGAGTAGCAAGATAAGCAGGTATTTAGGCATTGTTATGGTTCCTGTGGCTGCGGCCAGGTTGAGTGTGACAGTGTTTGAGGCCGGAAATGCTAATAATGGTACCATGTCGGCCTCTGCCACCCTTTGTTTCAAGCATAAAGTGAATCATGTCCAAGAAACAATCCCGCCCCCTGTTGCTGGTTGACGGGTCCTCCTATCTCTACCGGGCCTTCCATGTCCCCAATCTGCAGAAATTGACGGATGCGCATGGCGCGCCGACCGGTGCCGTGTATGGGGTCACCAATATGCTGCGCAGCCTGATCAAGGAGTATCAACCGGAACTGATGGCGGTGGTGTTCGATGCCCGCGGCAAGACCTTCCGCCACGATCTGTATGGCGAATACAAGGCAAACCGTCCGTCCATGCCGGAGGAACTGGCCGTACAGGTCGAGCCCCTGCATGAACTGGTGCGAGCCATGGGACTGCCGTTGCTGCAGGTCGCAGGGGTGGAGGCCGACGATGTCATCGGCACGCTTGCCAGAGAGGCTACCCGACTGGGCCTGGAGACAGTTATTTCGACCGGGGACAAGGACATGGCGCAGCTGGTCAACGACCACGTGACGCTGGTGAATACCATGTCACGGACCACGCTCGATCCCGCTAGCGTCAAGGAGAAATTTGGTGTGGAGCCGGCCCAGATCGTTGACTACCTTGCCTTGATGGGTGACAGCTCGGACAACATTCCGGGTATCCCCAAGGTTGGTCCGAAAACAGCGGCCAACTGGCTGGCCACTCATGGCACGCTGGACAAGCTCATGGCACATGCCGGCGACGTCAAGGGCAAGGTGGGTGAAAGTCTGCGAGAAAACCTTGATATGTTGCCGTTGTCGCGACAACTGGCGACCATTCATTGCGACCTCGAGCTGGATGTAGGGCCGCAGGCCCTGCAGGTGCAGGCACCGGATGTTGCCCGCCTGCGCGAGCTGTATACCGAACTCGATTTCAGGCGGCTGCTGGAAGAGCTGGATAGCCACTCGACGGGGCCCGCAGAACCCGGCAAGGAGACAGCGGCGGGCGCTGCCGGGCCAAACTACGAGACGGTGTTCACCCGGGAACAGCTGGATGCCTGGCTGGTGCGCCTGCAGCAGGCCGGTATGTTCGCCTTTGATACCGAGACCACCAGCCTTGATTACATGGCGGCGCGTATCGTGGGGGTATCGTTCGCGGTTTCGGCCAACGAGGCCGCGTATGTGCCACTGGCGCATGATTATCCTGGTGCACCGACCCAGTTGAATCGGGAAGAGGCACTGGCACGGCTGCAGCCACTACTTGAAAATAGTGAGCTGTATAAAATTGGTCATCACATTAAATACGACCGTAATGTATTGGCTAATCATGGGATCAGGCTGGACGGGATGCGTTACGACAGCATGCTGGAGTCCTATGTGCTGGAGAGTACTGCGGTACGTCACGACATGGATTCGGTGGCGCTGAAATACCTTGGACACACCAATATCAAGTTCGCGGAAGTCGCCGGCAAGGGCGCTGGACAGCTGACATTCAATGAAGTACCCATTGAGATGGCGGCTCCCTATGCGGCGGAAGATGCGGATATTACCTGGCAGCTGCATGCCGCCATGTGGCCGCAGTTGACTGCAATTCCGGCGCTGGAGAAAATTTTCACTGACATCGAAATGCCACTGGTGACGGTGTTGTCAGACATGGAGCAAACCGGTGTTGCCATCGACGTCAACATGCTGGCGCAGCAGAGTCTCGAGTTGGCGGAAGGTATCGCAGACATCGAGCAGGAGGCGCACCGTGAGGCCGGTCAGCCCTTTAACCTGGGATCACCAAAGCAGATTCAGGAGCTGCTGTTTGACAAACTGCAATTGCCGGTACTGGCAAGGACCCCGAAAGGGGCGCCATCGACAGCAGAGTCCGTGTTGCAGGAACTGGCGCTGGACTATCCGTTGCCGCGGCTGATCCTCCAGCACCGCTCCCTGAGCAAGCTGAAATCCACTTATACCGACAAGTTGCCGCTGCAGGTTTGTGCGCAGACCGGACGGGTGCATACCTCCTATCACCAGGCCGTGGCGGCCACCGGACGCCTGTCTTCATCCGATCCAAATTTGCAGAATATCCCGGTACGCAGCGAGGAAGGGCGACGCATACGCCAGGCCTTTGTAGCTCCGGCGGGCAAGGTATTGCTGGCTGCCGACTATTCCCAGATTGAGCTGCGCATCATGGCGCACCTGTCTGAGGATGCAGGCTTGCTGCAGGCCTTTTCCAAAGGCCAGGATGTACACCGTGCCACGGCAGCAGAGGTCTTCGGGGTTATGCCGGAAGCTGTCTCCAGTGAGCAGCGTCGCTCTGCAAAGGCGATCAACTTTGGCCTGATGTATGGCATGTCTGCATTTGGCCTGGCGAAGCAATTGGGGATTGCACGCGGTGCCGCCCAGGAATATATCGATGTCTATTTTGCACGCTATCCTGGAGTGGCCAGGTACATGGAGGCCACGCGGGAACAGGCGCGCCAGCAGGGCTATGTGGAAACCGTGTTTGGGCGGCGCCTCTATTTACCGGATATCAAGGCCCGCAATGGCCAGCTGCGTGCAGCCGCCGAGCGTACTGCCATTAATGCGCCCATGCAGGGCACGGCCGCCGACATCATCAAACGCGCCATGATCGACATGCATCGCTGGCTGATGAGTGACTGCGACCTGGATATCACCATGATCATGCAGGTGCATGATGAACTGGTGTTCGAGGTGGCCGAAGCGGACGTGGAGGCTGCAAAGATTCCTGTTACTGAACATATGTGCGGCGCCGCTTCACTCAGGGTACCGTTGCTGGTAGACATCGGGGTGGGCGCCAATTGGGATGAGGCGCATTAGTTCAGTAGTGGCCGGTTGACCTATGACGTATCGGCTAAAATATTTAACGTATTGTAATCATATGAATAATTAATAGTTTGCTATCTAAATATGTAGCAAGCATAAATAATAACCGGGTTATACAACTCAACTAGCGTGTCAAAATAGCACCCTCTGATTTTGAGAATGCACTCTAGTGAATTGATCACAATTAGTAACCCGATTGTTTTTATTTGAAAATATAATACAGTAAACACTATTTATAATGTATTCACTTAGAATATGATCCTGCCGCGCCTTTCTGGAACTAATTCAATTGCTGCCTGTCTTTTTAATGTAAGGAGACCTTATACCCCCCGCTCCCCTCCCTGAGTGGGTAGTCTCCTGCCTGGTTCGACATGAACCAGGCCTTTTCAAGGCCCCGGCCAGATCCCCCTAGGCCGGGGCTTTTTTCTGCATTGATTTTAGGTAAAAGATCTGCAGGTGTGGATCGCAACTGCAAAAGTATATTGTGCAGAACCTTGTTCATGAATGCGATCCGCACCTGCCGGCTATTTTTTAGTCTGGTGGTGCTTCCAACCACTGATCCAGCACCCTCTGCAGCTCCTCGCAGCCTTCCCGGGTATGCGACGAGAACAGCTGGAGAGTGGCCTCCGGGTGCAACTGTTGCAGTGTCTTGCGGGATTGAAACAGGACCGCTTTTGCCGGCCCGCGCTTGAGTTTATCGGACTTGGTGAGTAACACATGGGTGAGCAGGTTTGCACTCCTGCACCACCTGAGCACCTGCTGGTCGACGTCTTTCAAGGCATGGCGTACATCCATGAGCAGGACCACTCCGCATAAGGATTGACGCGTTTCCAGGTAGTTGGAGATGTTGTGCTGCCACTGGTCCTTGATGGACCTGGAAACCCTGGCATAGCCGTAGCCGGGCAAATCAACCAGCCGGATGTCCTCCCGGACCTGGAAAAAATTGATCTCCCGGGTACGTCCAGGTGCCTTGCTGATACGCGCAAGCGTGCGCTGCCCGGTGAGCACATTCAGCGCGCTGGACTTGCCCGCATTGGAGCGTCCGGCAAAGGCCACTTCGACACCGGTGTCTGGTGGCGCGTGACGGGTATCCGGTGTCCCGAGGATGAAGCGGGCTTGCTGGTAGGGATTATTCATGATTGCATTAGACGCGACTTCTGCCACATTGGAAAGCTGCTCTGCAATCGAATTTTGACACGGATAGAGGGCAGCATGTTGCTTTTGGCCAGTTGACCCACTGCCTCCCTGCGGGTATAAAAAGAACCCTTTTTCGCCAGTGTGCAGCTGATAATCCATGCCAGACTGGTCAAATGCCAGTCAACAGCCGGATAGACGGCTACAGGAGCAGTTTAGAAATGAAGAATTACCTATCTATTACAGTGACTTTGCTTGCTTCCATGATGTTGAGCCAGGTTCACGCCGCGACTGATACGAAGTCCGCGGGTGATCCCGAGGCCGGCAAGGTCAAATCAGCAAGCTGTGCCGCCTGTCATGGTGCAGACGGCAACAGCCTCAATCCGGAATGGCCAAAGTTGGCCGGGCAGCATGAAGATTATATGGTCAAGCAATTGCTCTACTTCCACAGCGGCGAGCGTGTCAATGACACCATGAAGGGCATGGTAGAGGGTCTGTCTGAACAGGATGCCCAGGATCTTGCTGCCTACTTCTCCAGCCAGGAGGTCAAGTTCGGCACCGCCGACCCGGCACTGGTGCAGCTGGGAGAGAAGATCTATCGCAGCGGCAATGCTGAAAGTGGTGTTGCACCCTGTATGGGATGTCACGGGCCGAGTGGTGCAGGCAACCCGGGTGCCAACTACCCGGCCTTGCGCGGACAGCATGCCGCCTATGTCGAGATCCAGCTGCATGGTTTTGCAGAAGGCAAACGCGTCAATGAAAACTCCGTGAAGATGATGCAGATCCTTGCCTCGCGCATGACCAACCGTGAGATTCGCGCGGTAGCCAGTTATATCCAGGGCTTGCACTAGGTACACAGGCGCTGTTTGCGGCGGCCAGGGGTGTGTGCATCCGCTGGTCCTTTGTGCAGCTTGCTGACCTGGCCAGCGAGGCAGCCAGCAAGAACATGCCATTCACCCCGGTGACTGATACAGCCACCGGGGACCATCAACAAGTCAATCTCACAGCCATGGCGAAGGGGACCCCCTCCTTTGAAGGACGTGTACTGAAACAAAGCGGTCCGAAGCCGAACCGCCTCGTCCAGTTCAGCCCCTGCATGCTGCTTCCTGGACGCTGCCCCGCTCTTTGAGGGATGCTTACTACAGAGCTCCTGGGGAAGAGGTTTTTCTGAACCCGCGGGTGAGTCTTGATGCGGAACTGCTGGCCAGGAACAGTGTCGATTTGTCAGTAACTGCTTTCGGACAGGATGGTAGACTGGTCTTTGCGTTGACTTGCTGAATCTGAGGTCACACCATGTCCTGCGCGCACGCTGTCGGCGGCGGGTTGCCAGTGCCAGAGCGTATGGTGGCGAGATGGGGTGTGCCGCGGTGGCGGTCCATGATCCCGCGGACTGTCTGCGCTGTTCACCTCCCCTCGTGTGAACAGATAGTTATCAGGACTACTTTATTGTGGTTTACTGTATAATTAAAGATATCACTAATTAAGGAGTTTTATGTATGAATAGGTTAACACGGTGGTTGTTGGTGCTTGTTGTTCCCGCCATGCTGGCGACCGCAGCGCAGGCTGCGGAGTATACGGCAGGCAAGGAATATGAAGTGTTGGCCAATCCACAACCCACCAGCAGCGGCGACAAGATCGAGGTCGTGGAACTGTTCTGGTACGGTTGCCCGCATTGTTATCGTCTTGAGCCTTATATCGAGAAATGGCAAGCCGGTAAGGCGGAGGATGTCGAGTTTGTACAGATGCCCGCCATCATCGGACCACCCTGGGAATTGCTCGCGAAGGCATTCTACACGGCGGAATTTCTGGATGTGAAGGACAAGGTGCATCCCGCCCTGTTTGATGCCATCCATAAAGATCATAAAAAACTCAATAGTGAAGCCGCCGTGCAGGCGCTGTTTGTGGCGCAGGGTGTTTCAGAAGCGGACTTCAGAAATACTTTCAATTCATTTGCCGTGTCCGTGAAGATAAATAACGCCCGGCTAATGACCAAGCGCTATGCGATTAGCGGTGTGCCAACGATCATAGTGAATGGCAAGTACAACACCAGTGGCAGCCTGGCGGGCAGCAACGAAAATATCATCAAGGTCATGGACTACCTGATTGATCAGGAACGGCAGGCGGCTGCAGCCGCCGCTGCAGTCACGGCTACCGAGTAAGCTTTTTAATATGTTGGCAGTACACAAAGGCGGCCACTTGCAATGAGGGCGGCCGAGCTTTTTATACGTTGCCTGGAAAATGAAGGCGTTGAGTACATGTTCGGTATTCCGGGCGAGGAAAATCTGGACGTGATGGATGCCTTGCTGGATTCATCCATCCGCTTCATTACCGTTCGCCACGAGCAGGGCGCGGCCTTCATGGCGGATGTCTATGGCCGTCTGACCGGGCGTGCCGGTGTGTGCCTTGCCACGCTCGGACCGGGTGCCACCAATCTCATTACCGGGGTGGCTGATGCCAATATGGATCATGCCCCACTGGTGGCTATTGCCGGGCAGGCCGGGACCAACCGACTGCACAAGGAATCCCACCAGGTACTGGATCTGACAAAGATATTCGAGCCGGTCACCAAGTATTCTGCCAGCCTGCTGGATCCCGATATCATCCCCGAGGTGGTGCGCAAGGCATTCAAACTGGCACAAAGTGAAAAGACCGGTGCGGCCTTTATCGAGTTTCCGGAGAACATTGCGGAAATGGAGGTCGATCTTGACCTGTTGTTGGTGTCTCAGCCGTACGACCCGGAGCCATCCACAGCCAAGGTGGCCGAGGCGGCGGCGCTGATCAGTGCGGCCAGACATCCGATGATCCTGGCGGGTAACGGCGTGGTACGTTCCGGTGCATCGAGGCAATTGGCCGACTTTGCTGAAAAACTGAATATCCCGGTGGCCAATACTTTTATGGCGAAGGGCGTGATTCCGTTCAAACACCGCTGTGCACTGGGCAGTGCCGGCCTGCAGGCAAATGACTATGTCAGCTGCGGTTTTGACCAGGCCGATGTCATCATCTGTGTCGGTTATGACCTGGTCGAGTACCACCCTTACCTGTGGCACCCGAGCCGCGATCGCACCATTATTCATATCGACTATTCACCCGCCGAGACCGATGCGCACTACCCGGTCGCGGTCGGCGTCATCGGCGATATCAAGCTGAGCCTTGATCGGATTGCCCGACTGGCGACGCCGCACCAGGGCGCGCACGTACGTCCCCTGCGCGAACGGCTGGTGTGCGAGATGGACCAGCACCGCGAAGACATGGACTTCCCGGTGAAACCCCAGAAGATCATCTGGGACCTGCGTACAGCGCTGGATCTCGAGGACATCGTGATCTGTGATGTGGGTGCGCACAAGATGTGGATGGCGCGCATGTTCCGCTGCGAGTACCCGAATACCTGCATTATTTCCAACGGCTTCGCAAGTATGGGCATTGCGGTGCCCGGAGCCATTGCCGCCCGGCTGGTGTATCCGGACCGGCATGTGGTGGCTGTGACCGGCGATGCCGGTTTCATGATGAATTCACAGGAAATAGAAACAGCGATCCGCTGTAAACTGCCGATTGTCATTCTTATCTGGAATGACAGCAGTTACGGTTTGATTGAATGGAAGCAGATGAACCAGTTCCAGCGCGTTTCCAATGTCCATTTCAGTAACCCCGATTTCGTCGCCTATGCAGAATCCTTTGGTGCGAAGGGTTATCGGGTAGAGCGAACGGCAGATTTGCCGACTATTCTTGAAGCAGCGCTTGCCAATAATACCGTGAGCATAATCGACTGTCCGGTGGATTACCGGGAGAACATCAAATTGACGGAGCAAATGGGTACACTGGTATGTCCGACCTAGCAACCGCACCGTTCCACAGGTCTGAACGCAGCTTGCCTGCGGCTGAGGAAACCAATACGGGACAACGTATTCGCCTGCTCAGCTACAATGTGCAGGCCGGCATCAGCACGGCACGCTACCGGCACTATCTGACGCGCAGCTGGAAACACGTGCTGCCACATGCACAGCGCTTCAGTAATCTTGATCGCATTGCCAGGCTGGTAAAGGACTATGACATTGTCGGGTTGCAGGAACTCGATGCCGGTAGTCTGCGCAGCGGCTATATCAACCTTACCGAGTACCTGAGTGAAAAGGCACATATGCCATACTGGACGGACCAGACCAATCGCCGCATCGGGCGTTTTGCCCGGCACAGTACCGGCATATTAAGCCGCTTCCAGCCCACTGAAATTATCGAGCACCGGCTGCCCGGTAAAATCCCGGGACGCGGTGCATTGTTTGTTCGCTTTGGTCACCGCCAGGATTCACTGGTCGTACTGATCCTGCACATGGCACTGGGTCAGCGGGCGCGGCTGCGCCAGTTTGATTACATCAGCGAGATCGTCAATGAATACCGCCACGTGATTGTGATGGGCGATCTGAATTGCCACTCGCAAAGCGCCGAAATGGACTACCTGATTAACCGTACCTTGATGAGTGAACCCATCCACGGCATGTGTACCTTTCCCAGCTGGCGCCCGCAGCGGAACATCGACCATATCCTGGTCACGCCGACACTGCAGGTTGACCATGTGAAGGCGCTGAGCTTTTCACTTTCGGACCACCTGCCGGTGGAGATGCAGATCACCCTGCCGGAATCACTGCACCTCGGCAGCTAGTACTGGTATCAGATAAAAAGGGTGATGTCTGCGCCATTTGCCGAGGTCAGGTAGGTGGCCGCACCCGCCCATTCACTGACTTCAGGGATAAAGTCCTCCTGTTTCCAGCCAAACAGGTCAACGGTCATCTGACACGCCACCAGCTTTACCTCCGCCTCGATACACAGCTCGCGCAGTTCAGGGATAGTGGCTACCCCCTTGTTCTTCATGGTCTGTTTCATCAGCGAGGTTGCGACTGATTCGAATCCCGGAACACCGGCCATTAACAGGTTGGGCATATTCCATTCGACGTTCTGGAACCACTGCGGGCCAAACGGCATCTTCATCGGCATGGCAGGGTTTCCCAGCGGGCTGATATGCGGGCGTAAATCCTTCTTCAGCAGTGCCAGACCGTAGAAGGTAAAAAACAGCGTGGTATCCCAGCCCATGGCCGCGGCGGTAGCGCCGAGAATGAAGGGTGGATAGGCCCAGTCAAGCGTCCCCTTGGTTACCATGATCGAGAGCCTGGGTGTTTTATTCTCATTCGCTGCTGCCATACTCTCGGCCAGGCGTTTATCAAACCATGCATTCAGCGCTTCGGATGACATGCCGGCAAGTGCCTGGCCGTTTATTTCTGCTGTTGCATTCATAGCGGTTCCCCCGGAACGGTTTATTGATGCACCGACTATCGCATATTGCGAGCCGGTATTGTATAAAATAGTAGCGCACAGGGAGATGTCTGCAAGTCAGAAGGCGCGGATGGCATGATCGATCCAGGGTGATGAAGCAAGCATTACGGCTGACGGCTGTCAGGTGTGAATCATTCCTTTGAGCAGCATGTCGGCATAGCCGATGATACCCAGCAGTTTCCCCTGATCGATGACCGGGGCATAGGAAAAGCCCAGCTTGTTGAACAGCCGGGCGCAATAGCGGATGTCCATGTTCGGGTCCACGCTGACCACCGGTTTGCTCATGATCTCGTAGATATTGACACGCTCGGGAGCACGACTGACGGCCAGCACCTCGCGCGCGATATCGGACAGCAGCACGATGCCGTATTCATCGTTCTCATTACGCTTGTCAACGATCAGTACCACCGCACCGGTTTCCTTCATCCTCGCCAGCGCCTGGTCGGTCATCATCAGGCCGTCTACCAGCTGATAATTGCCGGTCATCACATCTCTGACACGTACCGACTGGTTGTTACTCATAGCTTTTCCTCCACGACTTCAGATAGTTTGCTTATTTGCAGGTTCACACCGACCGCGTCCTCGACATCCAGCTGAAAGGCGATACCGGTTCCCGGGCCATCATCGAACTTTCCTATAGCCGATATGCATTCAAGGATATCCCGGCTCATGTGTTCCTCGACCAGGAACATCAGCATGTCACGCTGTGTTTCCAGGTTCAGGCCAAAGAAGGTTTTTGCCGCCTTGATGCCCTCACCGCGTACCTGGTTTAGCACCGTGGCACCCGTGGCGCCGGCCTTGCGGGCCGCATCCAGAATTGCACTGGTCTTCTGATCTTCGACCAGCGCTATGATTAATTTGAAATGCATGATGTCTTACCTCTTTTGCCTGTCGCTGTAGTTTAGTCCGAATCCTCTGAATCATTATCATTCCGGGCGTTATTCATCCTGCGCAGCCGCCACTCACCCAGTTGTGCGTAGCCCATAACCGACATAATGGGGAACAGGCTGGCGAAGGCAATCAGGCCAAAGCCGTCGAGCAGTGGGCTGCGGCCGGGTATGGTGCTGGCCAGTCCCAACCCGAGTGCCGCAACCAGCGGCACCGTCACAGTAGAGGTGGTCACCCCGCCGGAATCATAGGCCAGTGCGATGATGGTGCGTGGTGCATACACAGTCTGGACGAGTACGATGATGTAGCCTGCGATGATGTAGTAATGCAATGGCGTGCCGGTGATGATCCGAAAGGTCCCGAGCGTGATACCGACGGCGACACCGATGGCTACCGCGGTGCGCAGACCCCACACGGTGATCGCTCCGGCAGAGACCTGGTGCGCCTTGATGGCCACGGCGATCAGGGCGGGTTCGGCGATGGTTGTGGCAAAGCCGATAGAGGCGGCAAACAAGTAGATCCACTTGTAATCACTCCACTGCAGACTGTCACCCACGACGTGGACCGTGCTGCGGATAAATTCCGGATCGGTGAGCTGTAGTGCCATGAGCTTGCCGAGCGGAAACAAGGCCTCTTCCAGTCCGACCAGGAACAATGTCAGGCCAATCAGTACATAGACGAAACCCACCAGCACAGTTTTCAGGTTCGGAATATTCTGCCGCAGCACCAGCAGCTGAAAGCCGAAAATGATACCGGCAATCGGCAACACATCGGTGAGTGTGGAGATGGCGGTATTCAGAAGGTGCTGCAGGAATTCCATCAGACCACCATGCCGTAGGCCATGACGAATATCATCGGCGTCAGTGACGCAAACGCGATCAGCCCGAAGCCGTCGATCATGGGGTTACGCCCCTGGATACTGCTTGCCAGGCCGACACCGAGTGCCGTGACCAGCGGCACGGTCACTGTCGAAGTGGTGACACCGCCCGAGTCATAGGCGATACCGATGATTTCCGGGGGTGCAAACCCCGTCATAATGACCACCCCGATGTAGCCGCCCATAATGAAGTACTGGATGGGCCAGCCACGGATGATGCGAAACACGCCTGCGACGATGGCGACACCGACCGCCACCGCCACCGTCAGGCGCAGCCCCAGTGCATAGCTGGCCATGGCGGCTGGTTGCTGTGCGATGTGTCCGTCGTCGGCGGCGATCTTGGCGGCCTCGGCGGCGACAGCCGTCAGTGCCGGCTCGGCGATGGTGGTGCCGAATCCCAGTGCAAAGGCGAAGGTCAGCAACCAGAAAAGATTGGCCTTGCGTGCGAAGGCATAGGCCACCGATTCCCCGATGGGGAACAGGGCCTGTTCAAGACCGCGTACAAAAAATGCCAGGCCGAGAATGACCAGCAGCGTGCCGTACAGTATCCCGCCCAGATTCGGTACAGGCTGACGGATGACCACGATCTGAAAAAAGCCGACTACCAGTATGATGGGCAACAGATCACGCAGGCTCGAGAGCAGGGTACCGAGGAAGGCTCTGAACTGGTTCAACGTGGCTGTCTCATTTCCTGTCGATCCCGCGGTTGTGGGCAGTGATTAGCTGCGGTATTACAGCATCGCAGTTGCCCGGCCTATGATGAGCCGTCATCCACCGGCTTGCCGGATAGCACCTTTCTGCCGGTAAACATTGCCGATATCAGGCTGCCGCCTTCACGCACCTCGGTAAACACCACGGCAACGATATGCACGACGATCAGCAGCATCAGTGCATAGGCAGTATAAAGGTGAATTTCTCCAAACGGCTCCTTGAAGGCTTGCAGCTGTTCTGCCCTGGATGGCTCCAGGCCGGTCGGGTCATAGGGGATAAGGCTGGCCGGATCAACCCCGGGGGCGGCAACATAGCCGGCGACCAGCGAACCCAATGGCGGGTAGTAAATATCGGTGGCTGCACGTATCAGGCCGGTGAACGCCATCACCAGCATGAGCAGCAACAGGCAGCAGACCGCAAGCCGCCCCAGCGGATTATGGCCGACAAATTGCTGAGGTTTGCCGGCGCGGATGGATGTCCGGTAGTCGCGCAGTGACTGCATAAAACCCCTGCCCGGCAGGATGGCACGCCAGCGGGCATAGCGATTGCCGAGGAAGCCCCAAAGAATTCGAAAGGCCAGGTTCAGGACGAACACGTAGCCGATAATGACGTGGACGGTCTTTAAGCTGATTTTCGCCTCGACGCTGGTGATACCAAGCTCCTTTTTGAACAGCATCAGCAGGCCAAAGAAGATCAGGCAAATAACAGCGCTGAAGTTAATCCAATGGAAAAGCCTCGTCGGCAGATCCCATGCCTTGTAAATCATCAGTTCCGAATGGTTCATGATTGCCTCTGTGCAGGTTGGTTGGATGACGCAAGGCCCTGGTTGAACGATGGAGAAGCTCTGCCAGGGTGCGTCAGGCAAATGTCGCAATTATAAGGTGTGCGTTCATTGATCAGGGTCAATTAGGGTGATGTTACCTTGAAAATAAAGAATAATCCGGAAATCGGCAATTGAATGTTGAATCGTTGTTAACAGAGAGTGGGGCTGGTCATGGCTGCAAGGACTGTATTGAAGATGGTGCAATCCCGGGCTGCTTGAAATTGCCCAACCGGTCACGGTCTTTGCATTCATGCAATGATCGGATCTGTCCCTGAAAAACCGCTGTCAGGCCACGCAAGCCGCGTGGATCAGTGCGGCATACAGGCGTGCGGCATCGCAGTGTCTCCTGCAGTGAGACATGTTCATGGCGCGTATGGGCCACTTCCAGGCGGCCGGGTCCGCAGATCACCGGGATCGACCCTTTCTGGTGAAACAGGCTGCCGTCCGAGTGTGAGCGGAACGCCGCCGGCGACCAGTCCAGTCCCGTCGCCTGAAACGCCTGGCGCAGCGGGGCCAGCAGCGGCTCGTCCGGCGCATTGGCATAGCCGTTCGCCCAGTAGAGATTCTCGAACTGCAACTCGCAGCGCGGGTGGGTGGCCTGTGCCTTGTCGCGTGCGTGTTCGATCAGCTCATCGATGACCGTTTGCTCGACCCCGGGCGGCGCATGTATATCGATGGCCGCTTCACATTGCTGTGCCACCATGAACAGGCCGGCACCGCCGCGTATCTGGCGCGGGTTGATGGTCAGGCCATGTGTCTCTTCAGCGCCCGACTCCAGCAGCAGTTGCATCCAGGCCAGCATGGCGTGGATGGCACTGGCACCCATTTCCGGCAGCGCGGCATGGGCGCGCGCACCCTGCGCGGTCAGCGGCACTCGTAGTAGCCATAGTGGTCCACGCAGGGTACCAGGCCGGTGGGTTCGCCGATCACGGTGAGCGGTGCTGTACGCCATTCCAGCAGCGCCTCGGAACCGTCGCCGTACTCTTCCTCGCCGACCACCAGCGCGACGGTCAGGCCGCGCGTGAGTTGCACGCCGGACCTGGCCACGGCGATCACCGCCTCGACGATGGCCGCGCAGCCCGATTTCATGTCCGCGCTGCCAAGACCGTGCAGGATGTCACCTTCACGGTGCAGACGTTGCTCCTCCTCGTCGATGAGCGGCACCGTATCGACATGGCCGACCCACATCAGTGCGGAGGGTTGCGGACCGAGTTCGATGATCAGGTTGGCGCGGGTATCCGTCGCCGGACCGCTGCCCGGCGGCAGCGGCTGGCGCATGTAACGTACGCCGCACTCGTTGAGACGTGTGGCAAATACCTGCATGGCCGGTTCCTCGGCATAGGACGGGCTGTACTGTTCGACGGCATCCGTCAGCAGCGTAACGAGCTGCTCATCGTCGATCAGCCCGAGGATGGTATCCAAGTGGTTACTCATTATCTTTCTTCTTGCGGCGGGGCGCCTGTTTTCTTGCCACGCAGGCGTTTGTAATCACGATGGCTGGTGAGGTTCTTGCTGAGGTAGATATGGCGGTCCTCGCGCAGGAAATCATGCTTGCGAAACAGCTTCAGGGCCGCCTTGTTCCCTGCATCGGTATCCACGATCATCATGCGGGCACCGGCACGGATAAATGCCTCGGTGATGGCAGCGATCAGCTGGGTGGCAATGCCGCCGCCTTTCAATTGCCGGGTCGACCGCCAGCCAGGTGAGGTAACCATAGCTCCAGGCACTGTTGCGCTTGTCGATGAGCGAGCCCAGTGCAAAGCCTGCCAGCCTGCCTTCGCATTCGGCGACAAGGCAGAATTCCCCATCGGAGTGAAACAGCCCGACCGCTTCATATTCATCCCAGGTGCGGTACAGGCTGGGCCACTTGTCGGCTGTGAACACGGACTCGCCCAGCGCATACACGACCGGCAGGTCCTCCAGCTCCATTTCGCGCACCTCAATGTCCTTGCGGGCGGCACCCATAGCTTCTTCACCCAGGTTGATTCCAGGAGCGTGAGTATACCCGATATCGGTCAAGGTCCATTGCAGGAAATCGCATCCTCTGCCAGGGCTAACGGTATAGGACGGCAACCGGCAAGGACTGTTGTGCCTGAAACTGGAAGAGAGGTGTATGGACACATAGGACGCAGGCGCAGTAAATTGCTGATTCCCGGGTATTTACCTTGATTCCTGGAATGCAATGGGTTTAATCTCTAGAGGTAAATGAGCAGACGTACACGCAATTTGATGCTGGTTTTTGTAGCCCTTGCACTGGCGGTATCGCCCATGCGCGGCTCACTTGCCTTGCCGGTGATGACTGCTGCAGATGACACAAGCCACTGCGACCAGATGCAAATGGGTACGCCATCACTGGATCACGTGGCTGGAATGCAGGATTCGACTGCAGACACCCGGGATCATGGGTGTGACCACGGCTGTGGCGGTGACTGTTGCGATGGGGCATGCAATGCCTGTGCGCATGGCTCAATGGCATTATCGACGACTCTTGCAGTTACACCCGACATTCACCATAGCCTTCTGAATACAGCCGTTTCACATGGCATCTCCGGACGGACAGTCCACCCGCCGTTTCGACCCCCCATCTTTCTCCCAGGCTGATTCAACTCACGTCTGTTTGTCTGCTCGCTTGTGGCAGTTACACTCAGCCGTAATCTGTTCCTGTTAAATGGCTATGGAGAATCGCCATGCATTACTACCTGGGTCCTGTCCGGCATTCCTGCAGGATTGCCGCTGTGACAGTACAGCAACCGTTATTCAAAAGTGTCGCTATCAGCCCGTGTATTCCGCATGGCGGTTTGCACTGATTGTGGCACTGCTGTTGTTCTCGACACCGGGGACGGTCGTGCAGGCGGCCGCGGAACGCAGTGCAACCTCAACAGTACTCTCACTGGAGGATGCGGTTGCGCTTGCAGTTGAAGGCAATCCCGGGCTTGCCGAGATGCAGGCGCGCGCCGAGGCCATGTCGGCCATCCCGTCACAGGCCGGGGCATTGCCCGATCCCATGCTCACACTGGGTGCCCTGAACCTGCCGACAGACACCTTTAATCTTGATCAGGAACCCATGACCCAGCTGCAGATCGGGATCGAGCAGTCACTGCCCTTTCCCGGCAAGCTCGGGTTGAAGGAGCGAGCGGCCGAAATCGATGCCGATGCAGCGGCCAGCAATGTCGATGAGGCGCGGCTGCGTCTCATACAGAATGTCAAGCAGACCTGGTGGCAGATCTATTATATCGATCGGGCACTCGATATCGTTTCCCGCAACCAGGACCTGCTGCGACAGTTCGTGCAAATCGCACAGACCAAGTACAAGGTCGGGGAGGGACTGCAACAGGACGTGCTGCTGGCACAGGTCGAACTGTCCAAGCTGTTTGACAGTGAAATCAGGTTGCAGGGGTTGCGCCAGCAACAGGTACCGCGACTGAATGCACTGCTGGACCGCGCTACCAGTATGCCGGTGCAACTACCGGAACAGGTGGATGAAGACCTTGCCGGGTTGTTGCCCGAGTCACAGTTGTTCACGCGTGCCGAGAAAATCAGGCCCTTGCTGGAGCAAAAGCGGCTGGAGGTCGAGGCTGCGCGGACGCGGCGGGATTTTGCCAAGCGCGATACCTATCCCGACTTCAAGCTGGGCGCCGCCTACGGTTTCCGCGATGGTGAAAATCCCGACGGCAGTTCACGCGCCGATTTTGCCACGCATACGTCTTGGTGTCAGTCTGCCGCTGTATGCCGGTCGCAAGCAGGACAAGGCCGTCGATCAACGCACCAGTGAACTGTTGCAAAAGCAAAATGCGCTGCAGGACGAATGGAACAAGGTGCAGGCAGAAATTTCCGCTGCCCTTGCGGATTACCATCGTGCCAGCGAACAGGTGCAGCTGTTCAGGACCGGGATTATCCCCCAGGCCCGGCAATCGGTGGCCTCCATGCTGTCCGGTTACCAGGTCAGCAAGGTGGATTTTCTCAATCTGGTGAACGCGCAAATAACGCTATACAACTTCGAGACGCAGTACTGGAATGCCCTGAGCGAGGCCAACCAGGCATTGGCGCGACTGGACGCTGCCGTGGGTGAGGAGGTCATCAATGAATAAACAGACGGTGACGGGTGTGCTGATTGCCCTCGTGCTGGGTGGTGGCGGTGGTTACTGGATTGCAACCTACCTGGAGACAAAGGCGTGACGCTGATGCTGATAATGGAATGACATCCGCGAACGCGAGGTGCTTTTCTACCGCAATCCGATGAACCCGGCAATCACCTCGCCGGCACCGGCCAAGGATGAAATGGGTATGGATTACATCCCGGTATATGCCGAGAAGCTACAGCCGAAAAGGGAACCCGAAATTCTTTTCTACCGCAATCCCATGAACCCGGCGATCACCTCACCGGTGCCCGCACAGGACGAGATGGGCATGGAGTACATCCCGGTGTATGCCGAGGATGACGCGGGACGTCAGCGATGAACCCACGGGTACGGTCAGGATCGATCCGGTCACGGTACAGAATATCGGGGTCAGGACGGCGCTGGCCGAACAGCAAACGCTCAGCCGGCATATTCGCAGCGTCGGTCGCGTCGACTTTCGACGAGGAGCGGCTGTCCCGGTTGCACCCCAAGACCGAGGGCTGGATCGAGAAACTGTATATCGACAAGACCGGAGAACAGATCGGGAAAGACACGATCCTGCTCAATATCTATTCCCCGCAACTGGTGAGCAGTCAGCAGGAATACCTGCTGGCCCTGAATAACCTGGACGTGCTCAAGGAAAGCGCGTATGAGGAAATCCGCCAGGGTGCAAAAGAGCTCGTCAGCAGCTCACGCGAGCGCCTCGAATTGCTGGACGTGCCGGAGCACCAGATCCGCGAGCTGGAGCGTTCGCGCAAGGTCAAGAAGTATCTGCATATTCATTCACCTTTCGACGGGGTGATCATCAATATCGGTGCGCGCGAAGGCCAGTATGTCACGCCAACCACCGAGCTCTACAAGATTGCCGATCTCTCCAGGGTCTGGGTCATTGCGAGTGTCTACGAGAACGAGGTGTCCTGGATACAGGCCGGTGATCCGGTGGATATGAAACTCGCGGCCATACCGGGCAAGGTGTTCTCCGGGCGTGTCGGTTACATCTATCCCTATGCCGAAGCCAAGACGCGCACGATCAAGGTCCGCCTGGAGTTCGATAACCCGGACCTGCTGC
The DNA here is from genome assembly GCA_963701505.1 of uncultured Gammaproteobacteria bacterium. Classification (GTDB taxonomy): domain Bacteria; phylum Pseudomonadota; class Gammaproteobacteria; order UBA9214; family UBA9214; genus UBA9214. The sequence goes on along the minus strand of CAVOZZ010000008.1, from coordinate 165,175 downwards.
TCAAGCCGGACATGTTTGCGGATGTCACCATCCACGCGCAGCGCGAGGTCGATGCCATCGTGATACCGATGGAAGCCGTGGTGCGTTCCGGTGAACGGGAACAGGTGTTCGTCGTGCGGGAACCCGGCAAGTTCGAACCGCGCGATGTCACCCTCGGTGTGAGCGCAGAGGGCCTGGTACAGGTCATCAAGGGCGTGGCCGCGGGAGAGACGGTGGTCACTTCCAGCCAGTTCCTGATTGACTCCGAGTCCAAACTGCGCGAGGCGACGGCGAAGATGCTGGAGACGATGACCACAAGACAGGGAGGCGGTGATGATCAGGGCAATCATTGATGCGTCACTGCGTGACAGGTTCCTGGTCATCCTCGCCACGCTGATCATCGTGGCGGCAGGTATCTGGGCGCTCAGAAGCATACCCCTCGATGCGATACCCGACCTGTCGGATGTGCAGGTCATCGTCTTTACCGGGTACCCCGGCCAGGCGCCACAGGTCGTCGAGGACCAGGTGACCTATCCGCTGACCACGGCCATGCTGGCAGTCCCCGGCGCCAAGGTCGTGCGCGGTTATTCCTTCTTCGGGTTTTCGTTTGTCTACATCATCTTCGAAGACGGCATCGACATGTACTGGGCACGTTCCCGGGTGCTGGAGTATCTCAATTATGTGAGCAGCCGCCTGCCGGCCGGTGTATCACCCAGTCTCGGACCGGATGCGACGGGCGTCGGCTGGATCTATGAGTACGCACTGGTCGATCGCAGCGGCCAGCATGATCTGGCCAAACTGCGTTCCATCCAGGACTGGTATCTGCGCTATCCACTGCAGACGGTGCAGGGTGTGTCCGAGGTCGCCTCGGTGGGTGGTTTCGTCAAACAGTACCAGGTCGAGGTAGACCCCAACGTGCTGCTGGCCTATGACATTTCGCTCGCGAAGGTAAAGCAGGCCATTCAGCGCTCCAATCAGGACGTCGGTGGCCGCCTGGTGGAGATGGCCGAGACCGAATACATGGTGCGTGGCCTGGGTTACCTCCAGGGTGTAGAAGACCTCAAGGTGATACCGGTCGGGGTGGATGCCAAGGGTACCCCGATCCGGCTTGAAGACGTCGCCAACGTCCACCTCGGACCGGAGTTGCGGCGCGGTCTGGTGGAACTCGACGGCGAGGGTGAAGTCGCCGGTGGTGTGGTGATTATGCGTTACGGGGACAACGCACTGGCCACCATCGAACGCGTGCGCGAGAAACTCGAGCAGCTGAAAAAGGGCTTGCCAGAGGGTGTGGAGATTGTGACCGTCTATGACCGCGGCAACCTCATCGAACGGGCGGTCGATAACCTCACGGAGAAGCTGATCGAGGAATCCATCGTGGTCAGTCTGATCACGATCCTGTTTCTGCTGCACGCCCGTTCCGCACTGGTGGCGATTCTGTCGCTGCCGATTGGTATTCTCATCGCGTTCATCATCATGCGCTGGCAGGGCATCAATGCCAATATCATGTCGCTGGGCGGGATCGCCATCGCCATCGGCGCCATGGTCGACGGCGCCATCGTCATGATCGAGAATGCGCACAAGCACCTCGAACACAGTGCCGGCAGCAAGGGGCGTCCGCTCGAACTGCACGAACGCTGGGAAGCCATAGGGGAGGCCTCCAGGGAGGTCGGGCCGGCGCTGTTCTTTTCACTGCTGATTATCACCGTCTCCTTTCTGCCCGTGTTCACATTGCAGGCACAGGAGGGGCGACTGTTCGCACCGCTGGCCTTCACCAAGACCTTCGCCATGGCCGGTGCCGCGCTGCTGGCCATTACGCTGGTGCCGGTGCTGATGGGGTATTTCATTCGCGGCAAGATTTTGCCGGAGGCGAGAAATCCGGTGAACCGCTTGCTGCACGCGCTGCATGCACCGGTATTGCGCGTTCGCCATCCACTGGCGCTGGCTGACACTGCTGCTGGCGCTGCTGCTGCTGGGCGGGAGCGTCTACCCGGTCATGAAGCTGGGCAGCGAGTTCATGCCGCCGCTCGACGAAGGCGACATCCTGTATATGCCGACGACCTATCCGGGGCTCTCGATCACCAAGGCGAAGGAACTGCTGCAGCAGACTGACAAGATCCTGAAGACCTTCCCCGAGGTCGAGACGGTATTTGGCAAGGCAGGGCGTGCCGAAACCGCGACCGATCCGGCGCCACTGTCCATGCTGGAAACCACGGTCAGGCTCAAGCCCAGGGAGCAATGGCCGGATCCCGGCAAAACCACCAGGGACCTGATGAGTGAAATGGACCAGGCGATCCGTTTCCCGGGGCTGGCCAATGCCTGGACCATGCCGATCAAGACCCGCATCGACATGCTGTCGACCGGCATCAAGACACCGGTCGGTATCAAGGTCAGCGGTCCCGATCTGGAGGTGCTGGAACAGCTGGCCGGTGACATCGAGCAGGTAGTGAAGCAACTGCCCGAGACGCTCTCGGCCTTCGGTGACAAGGCGGCCGGTGGTTACTACCTGGATTTCGATATCCGCCGCGAGGATGCGGCACGCTACGGCCTGACCGTCGGTGACATCCAGGATGTCATTCAGACCGCGATTGGCGGCATGAACATTACCTGGACGGTGGAAGGGCTGGAGCGCTATCCCGTGAACCTGCGCTATCCCCGCGAGTTGCGCGATAACCTCGAGGAACTCAAGCGTGCGCTGATTTCAACGCCCACGGGCGCACAGATTCCGCTGTCGCTGGTGACCGATCTGACAATGCGGCGTGGTCCGCCTGCCATCAAGACGGAGAACGCGAGACCGAATGCCTGGGTCTATGTCGATATCACCACCTCGGATATCGGTGGTTATGTGGAGCAAGGCCAAGGCGCTGGTCGATGCAGAGGTGGAGCTGCCGGCGGGATACACCCTGGGTTGGTCGGGCCAGTTCGAATACATGGAACGTGCGGCAGAACGCCTGCGCATCGTGGTGCCGGTGACCTTGCTGATTATTTTTCTGTTGCTGTTTTTCAATTTCCGCAATGTCAGCGAGCCGCTGGTGGTGATGTTGTCCATTCCCTTCGGGCTCATCGGCGGCTTCTGGCTGGTGTACTGGCTGGGTTTCAACCTGTCGGTGGCGGTGGCGGTGGGCTTTATTGCGCTCGCCGGTGTGGCCGCCGAGATCGGTGTGCTGGTGCTGACCTTTATCGACCAGGAGGTGGCGCGCTGCCGCCATGAAAAGGGTGCTGCCACCGCGCGCCTGGATGCCGGCGACATCCTGCAAGCCGTGCACAAAGGCACCTCGGAACGCGTACGGCCGATCGCCATGACGGCAACCGCGATCATCGGCGGCCTGTTGCCGATCATGTGGGGCAGCGGTACCGGCTCCAGCGTGATGCAGCGCATTGCCGCGCCGATGGTTGGCGGCATGGTGACAGTGACTATACTCAGTCTACTGGTGCTGCCGGTGATTTACGGACTGGTGTTGCAGTGGCGTGAACGATAATGGCCAGGGAACACACGGAAGACAAGGAACTTATGCGGGTGTACTGACAGTGTGATGGCAACGTGAAGGTGGGTGGCTATTGTTGCAGGCGCGCGGGAACGGCGCGAACAACGCCGGCATGAAGGAGGTTGCTGTGACAGATTCAACTGATCCCGTCTGCGGTATGCAGGTCAGCAGCGACAGCGAGCACCGCTATACGCATGCCGGCACCGACTATTACTTCTGCTGTGCCGGTTGCCTGGAAAAATTCCGCGCCGATCCGGGGAGCTACCTGCGACCTGCTGCCGCCGCTGATGCCTGTCCGACCGCCAGTTGTGACGTCGGATCAACGAACTACACCTGCCCCATGCACCCGGAGATACAACAGGCGGGACCGGGTGCCTGTCCCAAGTGTGGCATGGCACTGGAGCCGTTGGGTGTGCCGGTTGCTGCCACGAAAACTGAATACACCTGTCCCATGCACCCGGAAATTGTTCAGGACCATCCCGGTAATTGTCCCAAGTGCGGCATGGCGCTGGAGCCGCGCAGCGTTACCGTTGAGGAAAGCAACACAGAACTCATCGACATGACGCGGCGCTTTTGGGTCAGTACGGTACTGGCATTGCCCGTGTTTGTACTGGCAATGGTTGCCGACCTGGCGCCGTCACTGCTGCCGGCAGGCTTGAGCATGCAGGCCGTGCAATGGACTGAATTTGTGCTCGCCACTCCGGTTGTGATCTGGGGTGGCTGGCCGTTCTTTGTGCGCGGAGTGCAATCTGTCATTAGCTGGAACCTGAACATGTTTACGCTGATTGGCCTGGGTGTTGCTGTCGCCTGGACCTATAGCACGGTCGCGTTGCTGTTTCCGGGGATCTTTCCGGCGGTCATGCAAATGGAAGGCGGGCGTGTGGCTGTTTACTTCGAGGCAGCGGCCGTCATTACGGCACTGGTACTGCTGGGACAGGTGCTGGAATTACGGGCCCGCAGCCAGACCAATGCAGCCATCAAGCTGCTGCTCGGGCTGGCGCCCAGCAACGCGCGCATCGTACGTGATAACGGCAGCGAGGAAGACATCCCGCTGGAGCAGGTGCAGCCCGGCAATGTCTTGCGCGTGCGCCCCGGCGAAAAAATACCGGTGGACGGCGTGGTCACTGACGGCAACAGCTCGGTGGATGAATCCATGGTGACCGGTGAACCCATCCCGGTGGAAAAGAGTGCCGGTGAGAAACTGATTGGCGCGACGGTGAATGGCACCGGCAGCCTGTTGATGCGCGCTGAAAAAGTAGGCACCGATACCCTGCTGGCGCAGATCGTACGCATGGTCAGCGAGGCGCAGCGCTCGCGTGCACCGATACAGAGGCTGGCCGATAGTGTGGCCGGCTATTTCGTGCCGGCGGTGGTCATTAGTGCTGTCATTACACTGCTTGTGTGGGGCTTCTGGGGGCCGGAGCCACGGCTGGCACATGCCATCGTCAATGCCGTTGCCGTATTGATTATTGCCTGCCCCTGCGCCCTGGGACTGGCCACGCCGATGTCGATCATGGTGGGCACCGGCAAGGGCGCGACCATGGGGGTGTTGATCAAGAATGCCGAGGCACTGGAACTCATGGAAAAGGTCGACACCATCGTCATCGACAAGACCGGCACCCTCACCGAGGGCAAACCAAAACTGGTCGCGGTGCATGCAACCGGTGAATTTACCGATGATGAAGTCTTGCAACTGGCGGCCAGCCTGGAGCGCGCCAGTGAACACCCACTGGCCGAGGCGATTGTGCGCGGCGCAGAAGACCGGGGCATGAGCTTGAGCCAGACTGATAATTTCGAGTCCGTGACCGGCAAGGGTGTGACCGGAAAAGTAAACGGACGAACGGTGGCGCTCGGCAACATCAAGCTGCTTGAGAAACTCGGCATCGATCCGGGGGAGCTGCCACAACTGGCAGAAGCCGGACGCACAGAGGGACAGACGGTCATGCTGGTGATGATTGACGGCAAGGCCGCCGGGCTGATCGGCGTTGCTGACCCGATCAAGGCATCCACCCCGGAGGCCATCGCCGATCTGCACAGGGAGGGTCTCACGGTGGTGATGCTGACCGGTGACAGCCGTACCACGGCCATGGCGGTTGCCGGCAAGCTCAATATCGACCGGGTGGAAGCGGAAGTCCTGCCGGAGCGGAAGGCCGAGATCGTCAAGCAGCTGCAGGCCGAGGGCCGCATTGTTGCCATGGCAGGCGACGGTATCAATGATGCACCGGCACTGGCCCAGGCACATGTCGGCATCGCCATGGGTACCGGTACCGACGTGGCCATGGAAAGTGCGGGTGTCACCCTGGTCAAGGGTGATCTGCGCGGCATCGTGCGGGCACGGCGCCTGAGCCGCAAGGTGATGCGCAACATCCGCGAGAATCTGTTCTTCGCCTTTATCTACAATTCGCTGGGTGTGCCGGTGGCGGCGGGCGTGCTCTACCCGCTGTTCGGCTTGTTGCTCTCACCGATGATCGCGGCGGCGGCCATGAGTTTCAGCTCGGTATCGGTGATCGCCAACTCGTTGCGCCTGCGCAAGGCGCGTATCTGAGGGGTGAGCTGGAAGTCTTCGTTATTATCCAGGACAATTCGGCCCTGTCTCAGCAGACAACGGGCAAATGCCTGTGCAGGGTAACGCTGCCTTTCCAGGGTTTCCGCAGGACTTGTTCCTGTTTCTGCAGGCGCTTGCTGAAAACAATAACCGCGACTGGTTCAACGCACACAAGCATCGCTATCACACCGTCTGTCGTCGATCCGGTGTGCGATTTTATCGAGGCCATACGTCCGCGGCTGCAGCAGATTTCGCCGCACTATATCGCTGATTCCCGTCCACACGGCGGTTCCATGTTTCGTATCTACCGGGACGCGCGTTTTTCAAAAGACAAGCGGCCTTACAAGGAGAATGTCGGCTGCCAGTTTCGCCACGAGGCCGGCAAGGATGCGCATGCTGCAGGATTCTATGTGCATATCGCCAATGACGGCATCTTCTTCGGTGGCGGTGTTTGGCTGCCACCCGGCCCGGTACTGGGCAGGATCCGTGACGCCATTGTCGAGCAGCCAGAGCGCTGGAACACGATCACCCGTAACAGGATCTTTGTGCGGCGTTTCGGTGGCGTGCATGGTGAAGGCCTGAAGCGCCCTCCGCGCGGCTACGCTGCCGACCACCCTTGCATCGAGGACCTCAAGCGCAAGACCTTTTTTGCCATGCAGGCGGGCAGCAAAGAGCTGGCAACGTCTCCGGAATTCATTTACGAGGTGACACGTGCCTTCAAGGCCGCGAGCCCGTTTATGGCGTTCCTGGCAGACGCGCTTGAGCTGCCATTTTAGAGTCCCCTACAGGGGATACGTAACCACCCCGCCTTCAGGCGGCGGATCAGTAGGTATGCAAAAGATATGCAGTAGAATCTTAACGGGATTCCAAAAGCAGAGTTCCTTCTCATCCCTGTAGGCGTCCCTGAGGGAGCGAGAGTTTAGTCGGAGGAAACCTCACGGAGGCTGTGATTAATCTGTTATGTGCGGTCGTTTCACACTACATACACCACAAGCCGAAATCCTGCAGGCCCTTGATGTCGCGGCGGACAACGTCGCGCTGGTGCCGCGCTATAACATCACACCCTCGCAGGACATCCCCGTGGTACGTGCCGGTGATGATGGACGGGAACTGGCCATGGCACGCTGGGGGCTGGTTCCGGGCTGGTCCAAAGAAGCGCGGCCGAAATATTCCACCATCAATGCACGCGTAGAATCCGTTGCCGAGAAACCAACCTACCGTGCGGCCTTCAGGCATAAACGCTGCCTGATTCCCGCGGATGGTTTCTATGAGTGGCAGAAGAGTGGCGATCAAAAAATCCCGTACTATATTCGCCTGCAGGATAAGACCGTGTTCGCTTTTGCCGGGCTTTGGGAACACTGGGAAGGTGAGCAAGAGGCGTTTGACAGTTGTGCCATAATTACCCTGCCGGCAAGCGGGATCATGACAACCATTCACACTCGCATGCCGGCGATTATTGCGGCACACGAATATGATGCCTGGCTCGATACGAACGTCACCGACAAACACCGCATCCTGCAGCACCTGGGCTCAAGCGTATCCGACGGACTGGTAGCAAATAAGGTAAGCGGCTATGTGAACTCACCGAAGCACACGGATGCGCGCTGCATAGAACCGCTTTCCCTGGTATCGTAGCCACACGACAGGCACCGCTGCGGGAGCGGCATCCTTGCCACAATGGCTATCTTGTCGACAACTATTAGCAAACTGCGCCGGGTGCGGCGGTATACGAGTGTATGGAGTAAATACGTTCTTTATCGTAATATACGATCAAGTAGATATAGCACGGGGATTGCTGCCTGAGGGTTGCCTGTTGAATTACACAGGAATTCTATCCGCCAGATTCCAGCAGGGCAGACAAGCCCTGTGGATAACGCCTTAGCTCACCTGCGAGCCACTTGCCGCTGTCGCATCCAGCAGCACGGTCATGCGCCGCCGTGCCGAGATGCGGGCAATCGGCAGGTCGGCACCCTGTTGCCATTGCCAGACGGCCTCGCGCTTGCCGCTGCCGGTGACCAGCACCAGCACCTCATGGCTGTCACTCAGTGACGCAACACTCAGGCTGACACGTTCAGGGGGTGGTTTGGGTGCGTCCTGCACCGCATGGACGAGTTCTTCGGTCGGGAAGGCATGGCCGGGAAACAGACTGGCGGTGTGACCGTCTTCCCCGATGCCGAGTATCACCATATCAAAGGGACGTGCCGCACGGATCACCTCTGTGTAGTGTTGTGCCGCGGTGATCGCGCCGAGTTCCGCCGGTATCGGGTGGATGTGGTCGGCCGGGACCTGGCCTGTTGACAGCCATGCGCGTGCCGCCATCTGGCTGTTGCGATCGGCATGGCTGGCAGGCAGGCAGCGTTCATCACCGTAATAGAGTTGCCAGTGGTTCCAGTCGGCCCGTGCCGTGGCGAGGTGCCGGTAGACCTGTTCGGGTGTGCGTCCGCCCGCCAGTACCAGCCGGAATACGCCACGTTCCTGTATGGCGCTGTCAGCTGCCTGCAAGATCAGCTCGGCCGCGTGTGCCGCGACCGCATCGGCGTCTACCAGGATCTGCCAGTCGATGTTATCCCGTGCTGCCGGCATGCTGTCAGTCGATACTGCAGACCTTGCAGGGACGCCAGGTGCGGCCATCCTGTGCGATCAGCTCCTCTGCCGCGTGCGGTCCCCAGCTGCCGGCCGCATAATTGGGAAAATTACGTGGCGGCAACGCGTGCCAGACATCGAGGATCGGTTCCACCAGTTCCCAGCCGGTCTCGATGACATCGGCACGCTTGAACAGCGTCGGATCGCTGTTCATGCATTCGTATAACAGGGTTTCATAACCGGTGGTCGGGCCGTCACCGAAATAGTCACTGTAGCTGAAGTCCATTTCAACCGGACTGATTTGCGGTATCGGGCTGGGCACCTTGGCATTGAATGACATACCGATACCTTCATTTGGCTGTATGCGTAACACCAGGGTGTTGGGCGGCACCTGCTCGCGACGCAGCAGTGAATCACGAAACATCATGTTGGGCGCCTGCTTGAATTGCACCACGATCTCGGTATAGCGTCCCGGCAGGCGCTTCCCGGTGCGCAGGTAAAAGGGCACGCCGGCCCAGCGCCAGCTGTCGATCAGCAGCTTCATCGCCACAAAGGTTTCCGTTGCAGAGTTCGGTGCAACGCGCTCTTCATCGCGATAGGCGATGGCCGTTTTACCATTTGCGAGGGTGCTTTCCCCGTACTGGCCGCGGACAACCTGTGTCAACACCTGCTCCGGCAAAATCGGTTGTATGGCGCGCAGTATCTTTGCCTGCTCATCACGTACCGCATTGCCGTCGAGCGAGTTGGCAGGCTCCATGGTAACCGTCGAGAGCAACGCCAGCAGATGATTCGGTACCATGTCACGCAGTGCACCGGTCTGGTCGTAGTAGCCGCCACGGCTTTCGACGCCGATGGATTCGGCGACGGTGATCTGCATGTGATCGATGTAACGGTGGTTCCAGATCGGTTCTACGGTGCTGTTGGCAAAGCGGTACATCAGTATGTTCTGTACCGTCTCCTTGCCAAGGTAGTGATCGATGCGATAGATCTGGTCCTCATGAAAGGCGGCCTGCAGGGTCGCGTTCAATGCACGTGCCGAGGCCAGGTCCCGTCCGAAGGGTTTTTCGACCACCAGGTGGCGCCACTGATCGCCATGCTCCGTTGCCAGGCCGGCAGCGTGCAACTGTGTGGCGATATCGCCGAAGGTGTCGGGCGGGGTCGCCAGGTAGAACAGACAATTGCCGCCGGTGTGGTAACTGGAGTCTATCTCATCCAGCATGGCCGACATGCGCGTGTAGGTGTCCGCATCGTTCAAATCGCCGTTGAGATAGTGAATGCGCTGCAGCAGTTCCTGCCACAGGCTTGCAGAGTTCTCTTTGCTGATAAACGGTCGCGCGGTCGTATCGATGTAATCCCGGTAGGCATCTGCATCGCGATCACGTCGTTCGACAACAATGATCCTGAAGTGTTTCGACAGCAGGCCATCCGTCATCAGGTGATAGAGGGCCGGGAACAGTTTACGTTTGGCGAGATCGCCACTGGCGCCGAAGATCACCATGACACCCGGCGGGGCCGGCGGCACCTCGGCCTTGCGTGAGGGCAGTACGCTCATTGTCCTGGCTTCTGCTTTTCGTGATGGCCACCAAATTCAAAACGCATGGCGGACAACAGTTGGTTGCCAAAGTCTGCCGCGTCGCGTGAATTGAACCGGTCATACAAGGCAGCGCTCAGCACGTGCACCGGCACCCCGGCCTCGATGGCAGCGATATTGGTCCAGCGCCCCTCGCCGGAATCCGATACCCGGCCGGAAAAGTTTTCCAGGCCGGGATCCTTGCTGAGGGCGTTGGCAGACAGATCCAGTAACCAGGAGGAGATCACGCTGCCGCGGCGCCACAGCTCGGCCACTGCGCCGACATCGATGTCGTACTGGAAATCCCGGTTGTCCCGAAGCGGTGCCGTCTCGGCGTCATTTTCCTGTGACTGCTTGCCAATGTTGGCATGTTTCAGCAGGTTAAAACCTTCTGCATAGGCCGCCATGATGCCGTATTCAATCCCGTTGTGGACCATCTTGACGAAATGCCCGGCACCGGACGGTCCGCAGTACAGGTAACCGCGCTCTGCGGTCAGGTAGTCCCCGCTGCGTCCCGCTGTTCGGGGGATGTCACCGTGCCCGGGTGCCAGTGCGGCGAATACCGGGTCGAGCCGCTCAACACTTGCCCTGTCGCCACCGATCATCAGGCAGTAGCCGCGCTCCAGTCCCCAGACGCCGCCACTGGTGCCGACATCGAGGTAGTGTAGCTGCCGGCTGGCGAGTTTATCGCTGCGGGCGATGTCATCCTTGTACCAGGAGTTGCCGCCGTCAATGAGGGTGTCGCCGGGTTGCAGCAGCGGGATGAGGTCGTCAATGAAACGATCCACAATGGCAGCCGGGACCATCAGCCATATGGCACGCGGTGCCTCGAGCTTGCGCACCAGGTCCTGCAGGTCATCCGCACCCACGGCGCCTTCCGCGACCATCTCATCGACCGGCCCGCGGCTGCGGTTGTACACCACGCATTCGTGTCCGGCCTGCAAAATCCGGCGCACCATGTTGGCGCCCATGCGTCCCAAACCCACCATTCCTATTTGCATGCCTGTATCCTTTCGTGTTTGACCTGTAGGAGCGAATTGTTTATGCCCGGCGAGTAATCGGGTACAACCGCGGTTACGAGGGCTGAACCATTCGCACTCGCGGAGCGCTCCTGACTGGCAGAATTAATGATGTAGCAGGGCTTGTCTATAATGCACTGTCAGCATTATACGATGCCGCATAAACGGCGGCACCCTGCAACGCAACCTCGTGGTTCAAGATCACCCGTACCGGCATACCTTCCAGCAGCCCCTGCATGCGGCCCTTGGCCAAAAAGGCCTTGATAAAAGCACCATCCTGCAGCTGCGGCAGAATCTTGGGTGCGATGCCGCCAGCGATATACAGGCCGCCGGTCGCCATCAGTTTCAACGCCAGGTTACCGGCCTCGACACCGTACAGGTGTACAAACAGCCCCAGTGCCTCTGCACAGATGGCATCACGTCCCTGTTGTCCGGCCGCGGAAATGACGGCGGCCGGGTCGCCCTCGCTCATCGCCTGCTGTAACCAGTCGGGCATCGGCTGCTGGCGAAGCTGGCGCAGGCATTCATGCATGCTCACCAGGCCGGCACCCGAGACCACGCGCTCCCAGCTGACATGCTGGTGTCGTGTTTGCAGGAAACGCAGCAACGCCATGTCCAGTTCGGACTGCGGGCTGAAGTCCGTATGTCCACCTTCACAGGCAAAGGGGTGATGCTTGTGACCGTCGAAATAGAACCCGGCCTGACCGAGACCGGTACCGGCCGCGATAATCGCGGCGTTGCCGGCGGCGTGTTCAATCCCTTGCTGCAGGGTGTAGACATCGTCTGCCTGCAGGGTGCGCAGGCCCCAGGCCGTGGCCTCAAGATCGTTCAGCAGTGACACCCTGTGGAACTCAAGGTGTGCAGCAATGTTTGCGGCACTGAGTTGCCACGGCAGGTTGGTGATGTTGGCCGTCTGCTTTTGCACCGGGCCGGCAACACCAAAGCAGGCGGCATCCAGCGTGTACTGATGCGTGCCCTGAAAATCGGCAATGATGTCGTTCAGTGAGGCGTATTGCTGGCTCGGATAACTGGTCCTTGCCAGCGTCTCCAGTTGACGCCCGCTGACAGAAAACACTGCCAGCCGGGTGGTGGTGCCGCCGATATCACCGGCGAGTACACAAGTCGTTGGGTGCGTCATTTAGAAGCAGGGTTTCACAGGTGCATGATTGAAGCGCTCGATGCTGGATAGTATCTCACTATACGCGGCCTTGCGATCCTCCCAGCCCTCGATCCTGACCCACTTGTTGGCCTCGAGGTCCTTGTAGTGGTCAAAGAAATGCGCAATCTGATCGAGTAACTGCTGCGGCAGGTCCTGCATGGTCTGTATGTGGCGGTAATTGGTGGCGAGCTTGTCGATCGGAACTGCGAGCACCTTGGCGTCCGGGCCGGATTCGTCCGTCATCTTCATCATGCTGATGGGACGGCAACAGATCACCGAGCCGGTGATCAGTGGTATAGGGGTGATCACCAGCACGTCCACCGGGTCACCATCCTCGGACAGGGTGTGTGGCACGTAGCCGTAGTTGCAGGGGTAATGCATGGCCGTGTTCATGAATCGGTCCACAAACATGGCACCGGTCTCCTTGTTGACCTCATATTTCACCGGGTCGCTGTGCGCCGGTATTTCGATGATGACGTTGACCTCATCCGGTACATTTTTGCCGGGAGTGACTCTGTCGAGGTTCATGGCGGTACACTCGTTAGGGTTTTGAGGTGTGATGGTACCGTTTATGAAAGGCTTATGAAATGCGGACAGTGAAGATGTTTTCTATGCCGGCAAGACCAAGGCCGTAAACGTAAAGGGTTCAATCATCCTGCATGGGGAAATATACGGATTTGAATGGTATGCATGGCAGGGTTGTTCGCTAAAATACTGATTATTATGATAAAATACATTCTATGTTGTCTTGTGAAAAGAGGTAAGGGCGACTCCCGACAGGCGGCCGTTTCTTTATCCAGATAAAATTTCAGTTCGGTGTGTCGCGGCGATCTGGCGGGCGGTTCCGGCAGGTACTCCGGCGGCATCGGCAAATTCTGTCCACTTCAATACCGCCGCCTGTACCTGCGTGAGGATCTCGAGGCCACGGCCACGTTTCATGGACGCGGTTTTTTCACAGGCCACAAAATCATGCAGCTGAAAATCATCACGCTTGCCGTTGAGCGTCATTTGATGCGTGCTGGTCCAGTGACCGGTCGGGTTGTAGCTGTAGGTCATGTCAAAGGCAGGTGACAGCGACCAGGTCCCGGATTTGTCCATCAGGAAGGCGATGTTCTTTACGTGGTCGTCCTGGTTGCGGGCGACGATGTTGAAGGCCATGCGCCGGTACTGTTCCTCGATCTGACTCATGGGCAGGTCCAGTTGCCGCATGGCCTGTAACGCCTGTTCGTAGGAGTAAGCACCGGCCTGGTTGAAGTCATAGTGGCACAGCGCGCACAGGGACTGCATGTGCAGCTTCTGGCCACTGTCTGTGCGATCAAAGCGCTGCACCATGAAATGGTTGCGCCCGTGTTCCTGCAACAGACGACACTCGCTCATCTCGATGCCGGCGTCACGCGCCATCAGGGAATAGGCGTACTCGATCAGGCCGTAGCCGCGGGGATCTTCCAGTTCCTTGTCGCGGTTACCGGAGACACCGTCAAACTTTAGCAGCCAGTAGGAGAAGCCTTCTCCTGCGGTCACCTGTCCGGAGCGCACCGTGTTGGTCTCCGGGTTCCAGGCAATGATTGCCTTGGCGCGCGCACCACCGGCCGAGGTGCCGACGCGGAGGATGTCCTGCAGTGCTGCCGCCCTGTCCGGTGTCGAGAACGAGCCCTCCAGACGGCTGCGCTGTGTCAGGATTTCACTGGCAAGATCGACCAGCGACTGCACGTCGATTGCCTTTGCGTGTTTCGGTGACGGGCCGAGCGCCGGGCTGAACTCGAGCGCACCCATGCCGCGTGTGCCGGTATAACAAAGCCGTTCCACGGGATTGAAGCTCGCCGGGTCGCGTCCTTCCCTTGCCAGCCAGGCGTCGATCAGTGCGTTGCCAAAACGATCGGGCAGGGAATCCGCCAGCAGGCCGGGGAGGCCGTGAAAGGTGATGCGGGGCAGCGCAGGGAAGGAATAGATGCGCTCGGATAACGGCATCATCACCGGGGCCACTTCAATGGCGCTGTCTATGAACGTCGGGTCATATTCGAAATGTGCGATCTGCCGGTCTTCGTCCCAGCTGACGGCACCGATGGTTCGCCCCCAGAGCCTTACGTTTGCGACCGTCATTCATCGCTTCCCCATGTCCAGGGGGTGGCGGACGGTTTTCGCTTTCGGGTTGTCGAGGCGCGCTGCCGGGTTTTGCCCTGCAACCGGGCCTGTTGCAGTGGACTGATGACGGGCTCCGGAATAAGCGCATCGAGATTCTCAAGCAACTGCAGTGTGCGTAGAATGCGTATCAGGTTGGATGCTTGGGTGGAGTGACCGTTTTCAAGACGTTGCACCGTCGGTGTAGATACGCCCGACTCGGTGGCGAGTGCGCCCTGTGTCATGTTTCTGTTCAGGCGATAGCGGGCGATACGCTGTCCGAGTTCTTCCAGCACGGCTGCATCAGATAGCTTGTCTTGAATCTTCATAAGGCATCAATAATGTTAAATTAAAAGCATTTAATGCAAACAGGATATCATTATTGATGCTAAATAACTATTGAATATGAAATAGGATATCAATAGTGATATATTATCATCAAACTATGGCAATATAATATCAATTATGATGTTTAATGCCGATTTAGTGTAATTGACTGGCGGCGACAGCAGTTAAATGACAAACAATCAAAATAACCGGGGGATCACCAATGATGGGTTACCACGTTTTTCACAGGACGCGATTGGTGTCTGTCATATTTATCTTCCTGCTTGCGTTGGCCTCCCCGTTGCGCGCCGCGGATGCACTGGTTGCCCTTGACAAGGGACAAAGCCTCGATGAAAAGAGAAACGGTTGGCTGCCCTACCTGTTTGCAACCGATGAACTGGGCACGGCGGTCGGTGTCGGCGGCTTTACAGCCGGTACACTGCAGCCGCAGACCAGCCTGTTTGGCACGGGATTCGTGACCTCGAATAAATCCGCGCTATTCTCCGGTATCTTCAGTAATTACCAACTGGGTAACAGCCGATTCCTCACGGATACCTATTTGTTGCTCGACCATTTTACCGACCAGCGATTCTATGTGGATCTGGATCTGGATTCTTCGCAACCCAGGGCCGGTTCTAATGATTCTGATAAGAATGATTACGTGTCGGGAACCAGCAATGAAGTGACCTTTAACTTCACCTTGAAGTACCCGTTAGCGATTGGCAATGCCAGAGAGGAACCGGTACCTGTCTACCGACTCGATCATGGCCTGCTGCATGAAGGTCCTGTGGGAGGCGCGGAGTGGAACCCGTTGACCAGCGGCAGGACGACACTGGCGACAAGGTTCTTTTATACCTACCGGGACCTGTCGGATTATGGTAAAGATGTCGAACAGCTGGATGCCAAGACCAACGGTCTTGATTTCTGGCTTGAGTATGACAATACCGATTTCCCGCGCAACCCGACCAGGGGCAGCCGTCAGCAATTCATGGTGAGCCGCGACTTTGGCTGGTTTGACAGCTCCAACAGCTGGACCAACCTCGAACTGGACATGGCCAAGTACTTCAACCTGGGTACCTCGAGCTGGTTCCGGCAACAGGTGCTGGCGCTGGATTTCTGGACGTCCAATACCACCAGCTGGGAAACGAATCCGGACAATCCTCAGCAGGTCGCGCATCGGCCGCCGCCAAATTACGGCTCGGTACTCGGTGGCTTTGACCGCATGCGCGCCTATCCGAGCGGGCGTTTCCGTGACAAGTCCGCCGTGTATTATGCCGCTGAACTGCGCCTGTTACCTGCTTACCAGCCGCTGCATGATGTGCCCGTTATCAACTACTTTGAAATCGACTGGTGGCAGGTTGTGCCCTTTGTCGAGGCCGGCAGGGTGGCACCGGATTACGATTCCGATCTGTTCTTCAAGGATCTAAAATGGGATGCGGGCATCGGTATCCGGCTGATGGCGTTTCGTGCGGTTGTGCGTCTGGACTGGGCCATTTCCGATGAAGGCAGCTCGGTATGGGCGATGATTTCGCAGCCGTTCTCACGCCCGGGTAATTAGTGTCCATCCAACAAGTAGCACTCTCGCCAGGACACAAAGGGTATATTCAACACGCCTGGCGCTTATGTCTGGTTTGACTGGAATGACGGACCGGGACTTGTTCAGACCCTCTCTGGGTATATGATGCCGGGGATCTACCTACTGATTGTTTTACAGGTGCTTTAAAGGAGCAAGGTATGACAGACAATGAACAACGCTTGCGGCAGGCAGCATCCCGGGTGCAGGGCAGAATGAGCGAGCGGTTGGGGAATCTGTGGTTAGGCTTCCTGCTGCGTGGACTGTTGGCACTGGCGCTGGGTATTGGCGCACTGTTCTGGCCAGGTGCGACGGTCGACCTGCTGGTCCGGCTGGTAGGTATCTTTGCCATACTCAACGGGGCAGCCGGTCTGTTCAGTGCCTATCAGGCGCGTCTGCCGGATTCCTACCGGATGCCGGGATGGCTGAGTCTGGCGGTGGGGGCCCTGTTGCTGTTCTGGCCGGGCGTGAGCGTGCGCTTGCTGTTTGTCATCCTTGGGATCTGGGCGACGTTTCAGGGCGCCAGCCTGTGGCTGATGGCCCGTCAGGCCGCAGCCGGTGATCCCGACAGGGGGTTGTTGAGCGGTGTTGGCGTGGCCGCGGTGCTGGTCGGCCTCGTACTGATCTTCTGGCCAGGCACCGGGGCCGTGGCCATTTCCTGGGTGATCGCTGCAATGGCGCTGTTGGCGGGATGCCTGCTGGTCTACATGGCGCTGCACCTGCACCGTGCCAGCCAGGGTATCAACAAGCTGAGACGCTAACAGCCCGGTCTTTCAGGAAGACCATGGCAGCCCTTGTGGCAATACCGCATCATCATCGTCGCGGTATTTTTCGACCGTCCGCTCCCTGTCAGAGCCCGTTTTACCAGAAGGCCACAACCAGCCACAGGGTCAGCAGCAATAAAACCATGGCCTGTACACGATAATCCATCCACCATGGGCCTGGCACGGTGCGTGCCGTGATCTCCGGCCGGAAGGTGTAACGGTCAACCTGCTGTGCTGAAGGTGGCGCCGTTAGCTGCGCGCTCACCCAGAACAGCACGCCGCTTACCGCAAAGATCAATCCGGCGATCAGGGTAAAGTGCAACTCAAGCCAGCCCGTCAAGGTGGCGACGAAACACAGCATCGAAAAGGCATGCCCACCCAGCAAGGTGGTCAGTGCGGCACCTGCCCCCGCTCGCCGCCAGAACACACCAAACAGAAAGATCACCACCACCGGTGGCACCAGGAACGCGAGTGCCGTCTGCAGGTAGTGAAACAGGCCCTCGAAGCCGCCGATTGCCGGCGCGACCAGCGCGGACAGCACCATAAATACCACGATGGCTGCGCGCCCGATCCAGGCCGTCTGGCGCGGGGTGAGTTGCGGCCACAGTGGCTTGACGAAGTCCAGTGTCACCAGGGCAGCGGCTGAGTTCAGTGTCGAATCAATACTGGACATCAGCGCCGCTACCAGTGCCGCGAGCACCAGTCCGGCGAGGCCCGGCGGTAACAAGGTGCCGATCAGTGCCGGAAATACCTGGTCCCCCTGGTCGAGGCCGGGCAGAAATATGCTTGCCATTACCCCCGGTAACACCATCAGGAACAACACCGGCAACTTCAGCAGACCGGCGAGCAAGGCACCGCGGCGGGCATCGGCGATGCTGCGTGCGCCCAGCACCCGTTGCACGATGAACTGGTTGGTGCACCAGAAATAGAATCCCAGTACCGGCACGCCCACCAGCGTACCCAGCCAGGGCAGGTTTTCATCCGTGAGCGGCAACATCAGGGAGAGATGCTCGGGCGGGGTTTGGGCCACCAGCTGGGCCCAGGAAAAATCCAGTTTTGCAAATGCTAGTATCGTGACCACCGTGGACCCGACCAGCAGGATCACCGCCTGCAGGACATCGGTATAGACCACCGCGGCAAGTCCGCCGGCTGCCGTGTACAGTCCGGCTATGGCCGCCAGCAGCAGTGCGGCGCTGAACAGGTCGAGTCCCGGCAGGAATGCGGTGAGCACGATGGCACCGGCAAACAGCGTACCCGCGGTGTCCACCACGATATTTGCAACGATGGTCAGCAGGGAAAAGTAGCGGCGTACATGGCGGTTGTAGCGGTATTCCAGAAACTCCGGGACCGTGCCAATGCGCGCATTCAGATAAAGTGGCACCAGAAACAGCGCGAATACCACCAGGATCGGGGCTGCCATCCATTCGTAGTTTGCCACGGCGATACCCCAGGTATAGGCCGCACCGGCCAGACCGATCATCGTGGTGCTGGAGATGTTCGAGGCAAACAGCGACAGGCCAATTGGCAGCCAGCCCAGCCGCCGCCCGGCCAGGAACAGGTCATCGGCGCTGTGAGTACGCTGTGCCATGCGAAAACCGATGACAAACACCAGCAGGAAGTAGACGGCAACGATTGCGAGATCAACCGTGCTCAGGGAAATGTCCTGCATGTTACGGTTCGCCCTCGGTGAGTGGGGCAAAGACAAGTCCAGACATATCGCGTTGTTGATCGATTAGATGGAAAACAGCTACCTCGCCCTCAGGTTCACGGTTCATCCGGCTGCCACGAGGTCTTCGGCAGGGTTGTCTGTGTAGCAAGTCACGAACTGTCCGCGGGTTGCTGTAGCCTGTAGCAGATGAAAGTAGGCGTCCTTGTGCGGCTTGACCGGGACTTCGGCGGCGGAGACCATCACCAGCGGGGTGCCGGCGAAACAGGTTGCAACGACCGCCTTGCGGAGTTGATTGTATTTCAACATGGCGGTGATCCCTCAGGCATTAGTAAGAATATTTATCGCTTCGACGAGGGGGCTCTTTTTTTCATGGCTTTCCTCCGGTCGTTCTTTTATCCAGAGAACCTGCACGATGTGTGAACAGGCTGCCAGCTTTTTACCTATAATACAAAGCAGGCAATTGCATAATGATGGATCAAGGGGGGTTGATGTTCTTCAGAATACTGTTACCTGTCCTGTTGCTGGCAGGCAGTCTAGCTGACCCTGCGGGTTCCCGTGCCGGCGACACACTGGCGAGTTTAACCGGTCATGTGATGTATCGCGAGCGTATGGCCATGCCGCCCGCCAGTATCGTGACGGTAACACTGGCCGATGTTTCGCGTGCCGATGCAAGGGCAACAGTGCTGGCCGAGCAGCGTATCGAGGGTGCGGCTTCGATACCCATCCCGTTTCAGCTTGATTACGATCCCGGTGATATCGATAACCGTATGAGTTATGCGATACAGGCGCAGATTCGTGACGCTTCGGGTGACTTGTTGTGGACCACTACCGAACACAGAGGTGTACTGACGCGTGGTAATCCATTTAATGATATTGAGGTTTGGGTTCAGCGGGTTGGTAGCCAATAGCCTGTACATTGCAGGGGTATGCCATGAATAACTTTAAAGTCTTTGTGCTGCTTGCCGGGATGACGGCAATCATGGGGATGCTTGGCCAGGCGATGGGTGGTCAGGGTGGCATGCTGATCGCGCTGCTGATTGCCGGGGGAATGAATTTCTACATGTTCTTCACTTCCTCTGCGAAGGTGATGAAGGCGTACAAGGCAAAAACCGTCACTCGCGAACAGGCACCGGAGCTGTACGAGATCGTGGACAAGTTACGGCAGCGTGCCGGCCTGCCTATGCCGACGGTAGGGATCGCACCGCAGCAGCAACCGAACGCGTTTGCCACCGGTCGCAATCCGGAGAACGCCGTGGTTTGTGTTACCAGCGGCCTGCTTGACCTGGTGAACCGGGATGAGCTGGAGGGTGTGCTTGCCCATGAGCTGGGGCACATCAGGAATCGCGACATGTTGTTGCAGACCCTCTCGGCGACCATGTCGGGTGCGATCACCAGCCTCGCCCGGTTCGGGATGTACTCGCCGCATCAGGGTGAAGGGCGTGGTTCACCCATCGGGCCCCTGCTGACACTGCTGGCGCCCATCGCCGCGATGATTATCCAGTTTGCCATTAGCCGAACCCGCGAATTCAAGGCAGACGCGGTCGGGGCGGAGATCTCCGGCAAGCCACTGGCCCTTGCCAGTGCATTGCAGAAGCTGCAGAATTCTGCGAACCGAATCCCGATGGATGTTTCTCCATCCGTGGCACCTCTTGCCCAGGTCAACCCGCTCTCGGCATTCAAGGGATTGTCAAAGCTGTTCTCGACCCATCCTTCAACCGAGGAACGGGTAGCGCGACTGCAGGCCATCGCAGCCTCACAAAGAGGCTAGTTAAAAAAGCAGGACAAGTGAAATCAATGTCTGAATCGATTGCCCGTACAGGAGCCCGTCAAATGCCTTTGCTTCGCCAGCTATTGCTGATCTGTATCTGGACAGCGTGCACTGCCGCGCTCGCTGGTTGTGCCTCTATGCCTGCCTCGACCGAGCCACCCTATTTATCCATTATTTCGGTCGAACCGATGGAGGTGACGCCGCTGGAGCAGAAGTATCGTCTCAAGGTGCGAATCCAGAATCCGAACGATCATGATATCGATATTTCCGGCATGAGCTATGTACTGGAGGTCAACGGGCACTCGCTTGTAAAAGGTGTGAGTGATGATGCCGTGCAGGTGCCGCGCTTCGGGGAATCCGTTATCGAGATGAGCGGTGTCAGTACCCTGTTCGGGTTCGTGCGCCAGATCCAGGCATTACAGGATCGTCAGTCACCGGGTATGGATTACAGGCTCAGCGGCAAGCTCAGCCTCAAAAACGGGTTTGGCAGTTTGCCCTTCAGCTATGAAGGTACCTTGTTGCCACCGAAAAACAGCGGCGATGAAATCTAGACTGTTCATTATCCATACCCGGTCAGTTGCCCTGCCTCAAGGCGTGTAGCCAATGCCTCGTTCCTCAAGCCGGTGATAAAAGCGCACAATCCTGGTATCCAGGGAACACGTCGGGGGCAGCAAGGTGCGGAAAAGCTGCTGCGTTCTACTTGAATTAAATGGCGCGCCCGACAGGATTCGAACCTGTGACACCTGGCTTCGGAAGCCAGTACTCTATCCAGCTGAGCTACGGGCGCCTTGGAAGGCGTGATCATACCGTATGTATCAGCTGGCTAGGAAGCGAGACCGGTGTTGCTGCTGCGAGAGTCGAAAGCCTGCAACGGTGGCCGGGGCGTCCCGGCGTTCGGCGCTCGACAGGTGGTACGATGGGTTCCTTAATCGCGGGAACTGCTAGAAGAGGGCTGGCAAGTATATGAAAATACTGATTATCCAGGTAATTTCATGTGTTTGGCGTTTCCAGTATAATTCGCCAGCATTCGTTCCCGGCATGCGGTGAACGCTATGCTTTCAGTTTAATCGGGAGAAGACAGTGAGTAAGGATAAAGAGTTTTTTACGACATTTTTTTCGATCATGGGCGGACTGGCCGTGTTTGCCATTTTGCTGGTCATCATTGCCAGTAACCTGACCAGTGAGGTCTCGGACTACAAGCCTGAAGAGATTGTTCTGGAGAACATCAAGCCGGTCGGCCAGGTCTATATTGCCGGTGAGTCCGAGCCGGAGGCCGCACCTGCTGCGGACACAGCAGTGGCATCTTCCGGGCCGAAGTCAGGGGAAGAAATATACAATGGTTCCTGCGTATCCTGTCATGGAACCGGCGCTGCAGGTGCCCCGAAACTGGGTGACAAGGCTGCCTGGGCACCGCGTATTGCCACAGGTATGGATGCCTTGCTGGCGAATGCCACCAAGGGCCTGAACGCCATGCCACCCAAGGGCTTGTGCATGGCCTGTTCGGAGGCCGAGCTTCAAGGCGCCATTGAGTACATGGTCAGCAACAGCCAGTAATTCCGGTTCATGGTGTAGTCCGGGGCTGCCTTTGCGGGCGGCCCTTTTTTCTGGCTGTTTTCGGTTTTGCATATGTCCTGGGGCCAATCCAGGCCGGAAAAAATGATTATCAGGAGGTGGCTTGTCCGGTTGCAGCGGGCAGTTGTTGCACCTCGATACTCTGGTCAAGCAACGCACAGGCCTCCTGTTGCGGAACTGGCGGGCTGAACAGGAAACCCTGTACTTCATCACATTGCAGGGTTCTGAGGAAGTCGAGTTGCTGCTGCGTCTCCACACCTTCCGCGATTACCCTGAGTCCCATGCTGTGGGCCATGGTGATGATGGCGCCGACGATTACTGCGTCATCCGGGTCGGTGGTGATGTCACGGATAAAGGAGCGGTCCACTTTTACGGTGTTAATCGGGAAGCGCTTCAGGTGGCTGAGCGAGGAGTAGCCGGTACCGAAATCATCGATGGCTATGCGTATACCGGAGCTATGCAGAGAGCGCATGGTAAACGCCGCGGTGTCGATATCGTCCATGATGGTGCTTTCTGTTATTTCGAGTTCCAGCTGGTGCGCGCAGATACCGGTCTCCTCAAGCGTGCTATGAATTCTTTCCAGCAGGTCATTCTGGCGAAACTGTATGGCTGACAGGTTGACCGCGACGCTAAGCTGGTCATAGCCGGCGTCTTGCCACTGCCTGATTTGCCGGCAGGCGGTTTCCAGCACCCAGTAGCCCAGCGACGTAATCAGGCCGGTTTCCTCGGCGACAGGGATGAACTCATCGGGCGGGATCATGCCGATTTCCGGGTGGCGCCAGCGCAGCAATGCTTCCACTGAATTGACTTTGCCGCTGACTAGATCGATCTTCGGCTGGTAGTGCAGATCCAGTTGATTTCTTTCGATGGCATGACGCAGGTCATTCTCAAGCTTCAGATTTTCGAGTGAGTCCCTGTTCAGCTTTTCATCATAGAACTGGTAATAGTTCTTGCCCTGCAGCTTGGCGTAATAGAGTGCAGTGCTGGCATTCTTCAGCAGTGTGTCAGCGCTGCTGCCATCATCCGGAAACAGGCTGATCCCGGTGCTGCAGCTCAGGTGAATCTCGTGTCCCTGTATATCGATCTGTGATGTGACTGATGCAATGATCCGGTTGACGATTTCCCCGATAAATTCAGTGCAGTCGAGGCCGGCAAGCAATATCCCGAATTCGTCGCCACCGAGGCGATAAATGGAGGTCACCGCATTGATATCACTCAGGCGCGCGACTGAATCCGTGTTGCGCAGTACCTCCACAATGCGGAGGCTGACAATCCTGAGCAGTTTGTCCCCGATGGCATAGCCGAGTGTGCTATTGATCCGGTTGAACATGTCAAGGTCAAGCATCATGACGGAGACATGTTGCCGGTTGCTTCTGCATGACTGCACCGCTGTAACAATGCTGCTGTGAAATTCCTTGCGATTCGGCAAGCCGGTGAGACTGTCAAGATCCTGCAGGATACCGGTGTGTGGCGGGAAACTGCTATCGCTGCATGCGGCAACTGCCTGCACTGCAGTGCCCGGGATGCCGCTGACGTGCGCATCCTGATCGAATTGTCCGGGCCGCCAGGCGGTAACGCGGTTTCTTCCCGTGCGTTTTGAGTGGTACAGGGCCCTGTCAGCGCGATCAATGAGCTCGCCGAGACTCGCCGGCCGGTGTTCTATGGTGGCTACCCCGAAACTGGAGGTAATGGCGATGCGGGTGCTGTCCGATGCACCTGTATATTCGATTTGTGCAATATTCCTGCGGGCACGTTCCGACATCTCGATGGCGCTGTCAAGATCGATGCCGGGTAACAGCATACAGAATTCCTCACCCCCGTAACGGCATACGGTATCTGTTGAACGCAGTGACTGGTGCAACGTTTCGGCGACCCTGAGAATGACATCATCACCCTGTGTGTGGCCAAAGCGGTCATTTATTGACTTGAACAGGTCGATGTCTGTCATGATGCAGGCCAGTGGATGGGCATTCCGTTGTGCAGTCCTGAATACGGTCTCGTATTTTTCAAAAAATGAGCGGCGATTCAGGCAATTCGTTAGCGAGTCCCGGGTAGCCAGTTCCTGCAGTACTTCATTCTGGCGCCTGATTTCGTCACGCGACTTCTTCAGCATGCCGAGCATACCCTCGAGCTGGTCATTTTTCGCTTCACGGCTGGTGATGTCATCGAAAGTAACCATGACGGCACTACGTTTTCCCCTGGCATCCCTGGTAGGTGAGCAATTGACAGCGTAGAGTATTTTCTTGCCATTATCGCCAAGCAGGTACATTTGCCGCTCTGTTAACTGAGCGTCTTCCCGGGTTGAAACCGTCCAGGGAAGCTCCTGTTCATAGTCGTTTGCATGCTTCCATCCGAAGCTGGAGAGGGATATTCCCGTTAATTTTCCGGGTGTGCTGCCAACGATATCAGCGAAGGCTGCGTTTGCGATGACAATGCGTTCCCTGTTGTTGATCAGTGCAACGCCTGCGGGTAATGCGTCGAGGGTGTATTTGAGTAGTGTCGGGGCGAGTGCTGCGAGATCGATGTGGTGGTGATTTCTGAAGGTGATAAACAGCCCAATGGCAATTCCCAGAACAGTCATTGCCGTGATGATGCCGGCCAGGTTTTCCAGGTGGAAATCGAGTGTTTCACCGAGCAGCAGCGAGCCGATCATCAGGACTACCAGCCCGGTCGTAATTCGCAGTGACAGTGGGATGTTCAGCATGCGATGCAGGTACCGGAAGGATGTTTGCAGGTTACACTGTGCAATGCCATAACTCTTTGTAAGTAGTTAATATAAATCCATGTGCACGATTGGGGCACAGTTATGGAATGTCCCCTGCAGTACGCATTGTGATGATTTTCAAGGCTATCGGCAGTGGCGCTGGTTTATTGAGCCATGCAGTCGTTGCTTGTGATGTATTACGGTCAGGCCGCGTACCCGCCTGGCAATACAAGACTGCCGTCTATGCGTGCCCCGCGGAAGAGTGCTGTGCATAAGAAACAGTGCATCTAAAGAAACTAGTGGAGATCACGATAGTCTTTGCTATATAAGTAACCGGGAACTGCATACCCTCATTTAAATTTTAATTTCTGCCTGGCAGGAGCCATCGGGTTATGAGCAAGCAATGGATGAAAACATTGCAACAGACATCGTTGCTTGATGGCGGCAATGGAGCGTATCTCGAGGCACTGTACGAGTCCTGGTTGCATGACCCGGGCAGTGTTGCTGAAAACTGGCGCATATATTTTGACGGTCTTCCCCGGGTAAATGGTCAGGAGCGTGGTGATGTCCTTCATTCGGAACTGCGCCAGGAATTCTCGCAACTCACCGGTCGTTTACGTGGTCACCGCATTGCACGGTTGACGGGCGCACGCCTTGAGCAGGAACGCAAGCAGGTGCGTGTCCTGCAGTTAATCAATGCCTATCGTTTCCGCGGGCACCAGCATGCGCACACAGACCCGCTGCGCCGTACTGATCCGGTGCCGGTGCCGGAACTTGATCTGAATTACCACAAGCTCTCCGAAAACGACCTCGATCGGGTATTCCGGACCGGCTCCCTGGTGGGGCCTGAAGAAGCAACGCTCGAGGAAATTCTTTATGCATTGAATCGAACCTACTGCGGCACGGTGGGCGCTGAATACATGCATATCACCAATACAGATGAAAAACGCTGGATACAGGCGCGCCTGGAAAGCGTGCAATCGCATCCACCGTTATCACACGAGCAGCAGCGCTGGTTACTGCAGCGGCTAACCGCTGCAGAAGGCATAGAGCGTTACCTGCATTCAAGGTACGTGGGACAGAAGCGCTTCTCTCTGGAAGGCGGTGAAAGCCTGATAGCGTTGATGGGCGAGCTCATCGATCGTGCCGGTGCACAGGGTATGAAAGAAATCGTCATTGGCATGTCGCATCGCGGTCGCCTCAATGTGCTGGTCAATATCCTCGGCAAGCTTCCTTCCGAGCTGTTCTCGGAATTTGAAGATGTGCATGACCGGATCAACATCTCCGGCGATGTAAAGTATCACCAGGGCTTCTCCTCGAATATCAGAACAAGCGGTGGCCTGGTACACCTGGCGCTGGCATTCAACCCTTCACACCTCGAGATCGTTTCACCCGTGGTACACGGTTCGGTACGCGCACGCCAGCAACGCTATCCCGAAGATCCAGGCGGACAGGTCATGCCGGTTGTAATCCATGGCGATTCTGCCTTCGCCGGCCAGGGTGTGGTGATGGAGACCTTCAACATGTCGGGCCTGCGCGGTTTCAGTACCGACGGGACCGTGCATATCGTGGTGAATAACCAGATCGGTTTTACGACCAGTCAAGTCAAGGACTCAAGATCAACACTGTATTGCACTGACGTGGCAAAGATGGTGAATGCTCCGATTTTACACGTCAATGGCGATGACCCGGAGGCCGTGCTTTTTGTCACCCAGGTGGCACTCGACTATCGTATGCAATTCAGGAAGGACGTGGTCATCGACCTGGTCTGTTACCGGCGTCACGGGCATAACGAGGCGGATGAGCCTGCAGCAACCCAGCCGATGATGTACAGGGACATTCGTGCCCTGCCAACAACACGCAGTCTGTATATGCAGCGCCTTATCAACCTGGATGTAATACAGCAGCAGGCGGCCGAACGCATGGTTGAGGATTATCGTGAACAGCTGGATGCCGGCAACAGCGTAACGCCTGCCGTGCTGCTACACCAGCGAATCGATGCCCAGGTTGCTGTTCACTGGAAATCATACCTGGGTTACAACTGGGACGTTCCGTGTAACACCGCGGTCAGCATCGAGACACTGGAAGCGCTTGCAGCCGGCTTGCAGCAAATTCCAACCGGCTTTGAACTGCATCCGCGTGTCGCCAAGGTGATCGATGACCGGCGCAAGATGGCAGCCGGTGCCTTACCGGTTGACTGGGGTTTTGCAGAGTCGCTGGCGCATGCCAGCCTGTTGCACGAGGGATACCCGATTCGTATTTCCGGTCAGGACAGCGAGCGCGGCACGTTTTTTCATCGTCACGCGGTGTTGCATGACCAGAAAAGTGGTGATACCTATGTGCCATTACAGCATATCAGTGCCGGGCAGCCACGCTTCCTGGTGGTTGACTCGTTGCTTTCTGAGGAGGCAGTGCTCGCTTTTGAATACGGTTATGCAACAACCGATCCGGAAACCCTGACGGTCTGGGAGGCGCAGTATGGCGATTTCGCCAATGTCGCACAGGTCGTTATTGACCAGTTTATAACCTCCGGCGAAGCCAAGTGGGGGCGCTTGTGCGGGCTTACCCTGTT
Source organism: uncultured Gammaproteobacteria bacterium (assembly GCA_963701505.1). Classification (GTDB taxonomy): domain Bacteria; phylum Pseudomonadota; class Gammaproteobacteria; order UBA9214; family UBA9214; genus UBA9214. The sequence continues at coordinate 137,771 of CAVOZZ010000008.1, read as the reverse complement.
GCTGCCGCATGGCTATGAAGGGCAGGGTCCGGAACATTCATCGGCCCGCCTGGAACGTTTCCTGCAACTGTGTGTCGACCATAATATCCAGGTGTGTAACCCGACGACCCCGGCACAGTGTTTCCACCTGCTGCGCCGGCAAATGCTGCGCAAGGTGCGACGGCCGCTGATCGTTATGTCACCGAAGAGCCTGTTGCGACACAAGAGCGCGGTCTCCACCATGGACGGGTTGTCGAGAGGGCATTTTTATCCCGTCATTGGCGAACGCCTGATCACCGATCCCCGCAAGGTAACCCGGGTGGTGTTGTGCAGTGGCCGGGTATACTACGATCTGCTGCAGCGCAGGCAGGACATACAGTTTGAGCATGTTGCCTTGATCCGTATCGAACAGATTTACCCGTTTCCCTGGCGTTTACTGCGTACCGAGTTGCAACGCTATCCCGCTGTCAGGGAATTTATCTGGTGTCAGGAGGAGCCGCAAAACCAGGGTGCATGGTATGCCACGCGGCACAAGTTCGAGGAACTCATTGGTGCCGAAAACAAACTTATCTATACTGGCCGCAAGGCATTGTCTGCCCCCGCGGTGGGTTATGCCAGCCTGCACGTACAGCAGCAGGCCGAGCTTGTGAACAAGGCACTGGGTCTGGAGACGCCATGACAACAGAGGTAAAGGTACCGGCACTCCCGGAATCGGTCAGTGACGGTGTGGTGGCCTGCTGGCACAAGCAACCCGGTGATGCAGTACGCCGCGACGAGGCACTGGTCGATATTGAAACCGACAAGGTGGTACTTGAGGTCCCGGCTCCCCAAGACGGCATACTGGAAAAGATCCTGTTTTCAGATGGTGATACCGTGACCGCCGACCAGGTCATAGGGCTGATTGGAGCAAATGGAACCGGGAGCAAGTCACTGCACATGGCTGATCGTCCGCATCAGAAGTCCGTGCCGCACACTGCTGGAAGCAAGCAGAAGAAGCCGGGGCCGGCGGCACGCAAACTGATTGCCGAACATGAACTCACACCCGAGCAGATTGTTGCGACCGGCAGGCTCGGCCAGGTGACCAAGGGTGATGTACTGACACATATCGAATCGCAGCCGCCTGCCCCGCAAACTGCCAGACAGCTGCCTGGTACAGCGGAAGTAACCAGGCAGCCGTCCGCACCAACACCCGGGTTACCAGAGATTGAAGAAGACCGCCCGCAGAAACGGGTGCCGATGTCCCGGTTACGGGCGCGGGTGGCCGAACGCCTGTTGCAGGCAGTGCAAACCACCGCCATGCTGACGACCTTCAACGAGGTCAACATGCAGCCAATCAAGACACTGCGTGAGAAACACCGTGAAAGTTTCGAGAAGCAACACGGTGTGCGCCTCGGTTACATGTCTTTCTTCGTACGTGCCGTGGCCGAGGCATTGAAGCGGCATCCGGATATCAACGCGTCCATCGATGGTGACGACATTGTCTATCACGGCTTCTGTGATATCGGCGTGGCCATCAGCACCGACCGCGGGCTGGTGGTGCCGATACTGCGCAATGCCGAGTATATGAGCCTCGCTGAAATCGAAACCGACATCCTCGAGTTTGCAAACAAGGGACGAGACGGCAAGCTGTCGATGGAGGATATTACCGGCGGCACTTTTTCCATTACCAACGGGGGTGTATTCGGCTCCATGCTGTCAACACCGATTCTGAATCCGCCGCAAAGCGCCATCCTCGGTATGCACAAGATTCAGGACCGTGCCGTGGTCGAGAACGGTGCGGTTGTGGTGCGCCCCATTATGTACCTGGCGCTGACCTATGATCACCGTATTGTCGACGGCAAGAGTGCAGTGACCTTCCTGAAGACCATTATCGATTTGCTGGAAGATCCGGCGAGCATGCTGCTGGATTTATGACTGACTTATGAACAATGACCACGACGTGATCATCATTGGTGCAGGACCTGCCGGGTATGTGGCAGCGATACGCTGCGCACAACTGGGCATGAAGACAGTCTGTGTAGACAACTGGCTTGGCAAGCATGGTCAACCTGCACTTGGCGGTACCTGTCTTAATGCTGGCTGTATTCCCTCCAAGGCCCTGCTGGAAAGTTCGCACTGGTATGAAAGGTTGCAGCAGGGTGCGGCTGCTCATGGTATCTCGGCCGCTACAATTTCGCTCGACATGGCCGCAATGATCAATCGCAAGGATGCCATTGTCAGTGACCTGACGCAGGGTATTGCAACGTTGTTCAAATCGAATGGTGTTGAGTGGATTCAGGGGCGTGGACAATTGCTGCCCGACCGGCAGGTGCAGGTTACCATGCATAATGGAGAACAGCAGACCATTATGGCCGGTCATGTAATTCTCGCGCCGGGATCCACACCAGTGCAGCTTGCGGTGGCACCGCTAGATAATGACAGCATTGTTGATTCGGCTGGTGCCCTGGAGTGGACCGCGGTACCGAAACGTCTGGGAATTATTGGTGCGGGTGTCATCGGCCTCGAACTGGGCAGCGTCTGGCGCAGGCTGGGTTCGGAGGTGATCTTGCTGGAAGCGCAGGATGTCTTCTTGTCGATGGCAGACCAGCAAATTGCAAAGTCGGCCCTGAGGGTGCTCCGCAAACAGGGACTTGATATCCACCTGGGTGCCTGCGTCAAATCCACAGCGATCATGGGTGATGGTGTACATATCACCTATGAAAACGCTGACGCAGAACAATCACTAGTTGTAGATCGCCTGATTGTCGCTGTTGGCAGGCAGCCCTGTACCGAAGGCCTGGCAGCGGCGGAAGCCGAGCTGATACTGGATGAGGGCGGCTATATTCATGTTGATGATGACTGCTGTACCAGCGCACCCGGTGTCTATGCCATCGGGGATGCCGTGCGTGGTCCGATGCTGGCGCACAAGGGGTCTGAAGAAGGTATTGCCGTAGCCGAGCGCATTGCAGGTCAGCACAGCGAGGTCAATTACGAAACGATTGCATCTGTGGTCTATACCCATCCCGAGATTGCGTGGGTTGGCAGGACCGAGGAGGCACTGAAGCAGGCCGGGGTAGCGTATCGAACGGGGTTATTTCCGTTTGCAGCCAGCGGTCGTGCGCGTGCGATGCAGGAAACCGACGGCATGGTAAAAATACTGAGTGACGCGGCGACAGATCGTGTGCTGGGTGTACATATACACGGTGCTTCGGCATCGGAGTTGATAGCCCAGGCGGTTACGGCCATGGAGTTCGATGCCAGCAGTGAAGACATCGCACGAACGGTTTTCGCACACCCGACATTATCAGAAGCACTGCATGAGGCAGCGCTTGCAATCGACAACCGGGCCATCCATGTGGCGCGTTCCAGACGTCGCTAGCTTTACAGAAACCGCAGGAGGAGATACAAAATGTCGAACAGGTCTGCTATCAAACCACTCAGCATTGCGCTTGGTACCGTGTTCACGGTGTCACTGGCAAACACTCCCATCAGCAATGCGGCAGAAAACCCGTTCGCTATGAAACCTCTTGCCAGCGGCTACCTGCTGGTGGCGGAGGAGAAGAGCGCAGAAGGTAAGTGCGGTGAAGGAAAATGTGGCGCGGGCAAGGCCGGTGAGGGCAAGTGCGGCATGGCTCGCATGGACGCGGATGGTGATGGCAAGGTCAGCAAGGATGAATTCATGCAGGGTCACGAGGCCATGTTTGACAAGATCGATCAGAACGGTGACGGCATGATTGATCCGGCGGAAAGCGATGCGCATATGAATAACATGAAAGGCTTCATGCAGGAGGGCAAGTGCGGCGCTGCAAAGTAGCGGCAGGCAGGGCCGGGTACATGGCGTTCTAACCTGACAGACCCCCGTCGATTTCGCGGATATGATCCGCTCCTGCAAAAATGATGTTCTTGCAGGAGCGGATTTTTTATGCCCGGCCAATAACCGGATACATCCGCGGTTCACACTTAAATGGATGTACCGGGTTCGACCCAGCACGTGCCTTCATTCAGTGTTTCTTTCTTCCAGAACGGTGCACTGGTCTTGACGGTGTCGATCATGAACTCGCAGGCGCGAAATGCCTGCTCGCGGTGCTGGCTGGCAGCGGCGACAAAAACGACAGGTTCACTCGCGGCCAGTGGCCCGACCCGATGAATGACACGGGTCGCTGTCAAGTTCCAGCGGTCGCTGGCTTCTAGCTCGATTTTGTCGGCTAGTCTTCCTCAGCGAGTTTGAGCCGGCAATTACCGTTCGTTGCGATGGCCAGTATTGCGACATAACCAATGGCCGCCATAAAGCCTACATAGGCATAGATTGACATTTCATTCTTGAAAAAGATCGCAATATTGAGTGCACTGATCAACAGCAGTAGTAACAGTATTTTCAGGGCACAGGCCACTGGACATATCCTTGCACGATGCAGGATTTCGTTCATAACGTTTGACATACAACCTCCTTTTCCTATATCTGTGTTTACCGGGTACGGATCCTCAAAATTGCGCTTGTCTGTAACGGCCTTCAGCCAGGAAGGCCGCTCCACAACCAGTACAAAAACAGTGGTACGACCGCCAGCATGCCAAGCATCACCAGTGCCCCTAGCATGCACATCCATAAATCATCACAGGCCATGTATTACCTTCACGCACCCATCCGGGAGGGTCTTGTGGCACAGGACTGGGAAACCGGAATCGCGGTGATGTGAAACCAGTCGAATACTGTGTCACCGGCATGAATCGATGGCATGAGAGTGCGGCTGCCTGTTTCGACAGGCTGTGTGGCTGGCGGTGCTGCTAAGAAAGTCCGCCGGCATGCCGGGTACCTGATGCTATCCATTGTGAAGGCCTCCATATGCATGGCAGTATATTACCAGTTAATTATATAAATATAAACTGAATTGCAAGCTGTGTGCCAATCCTCCTGGGGAATGGGTAAATCTTGTTACTTATTGTTATATATAATAATTATCAATCGATGTGAGCGGCTGGAAAGATTTGCATGACCTGGTTAATGCACAGGTATGGGGCGAGTTTGTATTTGATTGATTCAGCGTAGTGCGGGGTACTGAATACTCGCCCGGGGAACGGCCATTGGTAGGGGTGACCCTGAGGCATTCCATCGGCAGGACCAGCGTCTGATACGCCAGCCCGTAACCAATGCCATTCGCGCATGCTCATAAATGCTGCTGGCAGGCTGAATGCTTGCAATGGAATCAGAGCAGAAGTTCAGTGCCCTGAATGGAATGCCCGTTAGCGCTCGCTGGATAATTGCCCGGGAAAAAAGCCGCTTATGCTGCCGATGCAACCGGATGCGCGGCGGCATGGTCACGGGCAATCAGCAGGTACACGGCCGGTACCACGAACAGCGTGAACAGGGTGCCGATACCCAGCCCGCTGGCCACCACCAGACCGATGTGAAAGCGGCTCACGGCGCCCGGTCCGCTGGCGATCAGCAGTGGCACCATGGCCATGATCATCGACACCGTGGTCATGAGGATCGGCCGCAGCCGGATGGTCCCGGCCTTGATCACCGCCTCGCGTTTCGACAGTCCTTCCCGAGCTGCAGCTGGTTGGCGAATTCGACGATCAGGATGCCGTTCTTGGCGATCAGCCCGATGAGTGTGATCAGCCCGACCTGGGTATAGATATTCACGGTGGCGAAACCGAGGGTCAGGAACGCCAGTGCACCGGCGATCGACATCGGCACCGACACCAGGATGATAATCGGGTCGCGCCAGCTCTCGAACTGTGCCGCCAGCACCAGGTAGATCACCAGCAGTGACATGAAGAAGGTCATGATCAGGCTGCTGCCCTGCTGGGCGTACTGGCGTGACTGGCCCATGTAGTCCCAGGTGAAACCGCGCGGGAACTGTTGCCGGGCCTGCTCCTCCAGGAAGTTCACCGCCTCGCCCAGGGTGACGCCATTGGCCATGACGCCCTCGACGCTGATGGAGTTGAGCTGCTGGAACTGGGTGCGCTTGCTCGGCTCGACCGTGGACTCGAAGCTGACGATGCTGGACAGCGGCACCAGTTCGCCGGTGTCACTGCGCAGGTAGTAGTTTTCCAGCATCGCCTGGTCGAGCCGGAACTGCCGCGCCACCTGCGGGATCACCTTGTAGCTGCGCCCCTCCAGGCTGAAGCGGTTGACATCATTGTCACCCAGCAGGGTCGCCAGGTTGCTGCCGATGTCGGCCATGCTGATGCCGAGGTCGCCGGCGCGGTCGCGATCGATGACCACGCGTGGTCTTGGGGCGGGTGAACTCGACCGACTTGCGCAGGAAGGCAAACTTGCCGCTGGCCATGCCGTGCCGATCAGCTGCCCGGCGACTTCGTCGAGGCGCTCATAGTCGGCGTCGCTGGTGATGACGAACTGCAGCGGCAGACCGCCGCCCGAACCGGGCAGGCTGGGTCTGGGGAACACCGCGGTCTGCAATCCGGCCACCTGGCCGAGCTTCTGCTGCACCTCGGGCTGGATCTGCATCTGGCTGCGTTCGCGCTGCGACGGGGTCGGCAGCTTGATGCCGCCGAAGGTGGTGCTCACGTCGCCGCCGAAGCCGGCCAGGATGAAACTCTTGTCGTATTCCGGGACGCTCTCGAACAGTGCCACGATCTGCCGGATGTAGGCCTCGTTGTAGTCAATGGTGGCCGTTTGCGGCGCCGTTGCCTGGAAGAACAGGATGCTCTGGTCCTCGTCGGGCGCCAGTTCGCTCTGTGCGGTCACGAACATGAAGTAAATACTGAACAGCACCACGGTGGCGAACAGCAGGGTCACCGGCAGGGTATCGAGGGAACTCCGCAGTGCCCGCCGGTAGCGGTCCGCCAGGCCGTTGAAGAAATGCTCCACGGCGTGCTCGAAGCGCCCTTCGCCGCTGGACCCCTTCAGTACCCGCGAGGACAGCATCGGCGACAGCGTCAGCGCGACCACGCCCGATATCAGCACCGCCCCGGCCAGGGTGAAGGCGAACTCGGTGAACAGGGTGCCGACCAGTCCGCCCATGAAACCGATCGGGGCATACACCGCGACCAGCGTGGTGGTCATGGAGATGATCGGCATGGCCAGTTCGCGCGCGCCGTCGAGCGCGGCCTGGAGCGGTGTCTCGCCCTGTTCGATGTGGCGGTGCACGTTCTCCACCACGATGATGGCGTCATCCACCACCAGGCCGATGGCCAGCACCAGCGCCAGCAGTGTCAGCAGGTTGATCGAGAAGCCCATCAGCAGCATCAGGAAGACGCCGCCGACCAGCGACAGCGGCACCGCCACTGCCGGGATCAGCGCGGCCCGCATCGAACCCAGCGACAGATACACCACCAGCAGCACGATCAGCTACCGCCTCGATCAGGGTAGTGAACACCTCGCGGATGGAATCCTCGATGAAGACGCTGGCATCGTAGGGGATGCCGGCCTCGAGTCCCGACGGCAGCTGTGCCCGCAACTCCGGCAGCAGCGCATGCACCCGCCCGGCGACGGTCAGCGGGTTGGCGCCGGGCGCCTGCTTGACGCCGATGAAGATGGCGGTCTTGCCGTTGTACCGGGTGCTGCTGTCATAGTCCGCCGCGCCCATCTCCGCGGTGGCGACATCGCGCAGGCGGATCAGCGTATCCCCGTTGTCGCGCAGCACCAGGTTCTGGAAGTCCTCCTCGCGGCTGATATCCGTGGTGGCACTGAGGTCAATGGCGACATAGGCGCCCTTGGTCTGACCGATGCCGGCCAGGTAGTTGTTGTCCCGCAGCACCTGCTGCACATCGCCCGCCGTCACCCCGAGCGCTGCCATGCGCTGCGGATCCAGCCAGATGCGCATGGCGAAGGTCTTGTTGCCGATCAGCTCGGCCTTGGCCACGCCGGGCACCGCCTGCAGCTTCGGCTGCACCACGCGCAGCAGGTAGTCGGTGATCTGCGAGGGTGACATGGCGTCGCTGTAGAACGCCATGTACATCAGGGCGGTGCGCTCGCCCGTGGTCGCATCGATCACCGGGTCATCGGCCTCGTCCGGCAGCACATTGCGCTGACTGGCGACCTTGGCCTGGATCTCCGAGACGGCGGCCTTGGGATCGTAGTTGAGCACCATGTGGGCCTCGATCACCGAGCGGCCCTGGCTGCTGGTCGCAGACAGGAAGTCGATGCCGTCGGCCTCCGCGATGGCCTGTTGCAGCGGGGTGGTAATGAAACCCTTGACCAGCTCGCTGCTGGCGCCGGGGTAGAAGGTGGTCACGGTGACGACCGTGTCCCGGGTCTCGGGATACTGGCGCACCTCCAGCAGGCCGAGGGAGCGCAAGCCCACCACCAGTATCAGCAGGCTGACGACACTGGCCAGTACCGGCCGGTGAATGAACAGGTCGGTGAATTTCATGGGCGCGTGATCTGCGGGTCCAGCACGATGCTGTTGTCGACGACCACCGGCTGGTCATTGCGCAGCTTCACCTGTCCCGCGATCACCACGCGTTCGCCGGCCTGCAGTCCCTGCACGATCTCGACCTGGCCGTTGCGCACTCCGCCGGTCTCGACCTGGCGGCGCTGCACACGCGGCCCGGATTCGCCCTCCTCGATCACGAACACTGAATCACCGTAGGGGTTGTAGGTGATCGCCGTCTGCGGCAGGGTGAGTACCGCCGGGCGCTGCGGCAGTACCGTGCGCACCTCGGCGAACATGCCGGGGCGCAGTCGGGACTGCGGATTCTCCAGCGTGGCGCGGATCCGCAGGCTGCGGGTACCCGGATCGATTCCGGGATTCAGTGCAGTGATCCGGCCCGTGAAGATCTCGCCGGGAAAGGCCTGCACCTCGATTTCCACGCCCTGGCCAACCGAGATCTGGTCGAGATCGCGTTCGGGCAGGGAATAGTCGACATGGATCGGGTCCAGTGCCTCCAGCGGCACGATGGCTGCGCCCGGCTGCAGGTATTCACCCAGGTCCACCTGGCGGATGCCCAGCCAGCCGCTGAAGGGTGCGGTGATGCGCTTTTTCGCGATCACGGCCTGCTTGGTGGCCAGTTGTGCAATGGCGTTTTCCAGCCGCAGCCGGGCCTCGTCGACATCGGAGCGTGAAATGGTCTTGCTGTCCAGCAACTCCTCGCGCCGCTTGTACTGCAGGTCGGCCATGCGCCGTTCAGCGACAATACCCTCGAGCTCGGCCTGGTCGACGCTGTCATCGAGCTGCAGCAACAGGGTGCCGGCCTCCACCTGCTGGCCGGACTCGAAGTCGGATTGCGCTGACTTTCCCCGCCACCTCGGTGGTGACCGGGATGCCCTGGGTGGCCACCAGTGAACCCACTGCCGCCAGGTAGGGCTGCCAGTTCTCGGTCTGCACATCGGCCGCGGCCACGCTGGCGGGTGGCGGTGGCATGCTCGCCAGCGCCGCCATTTTCTGCCCCTGGTAGTACTTCCAGCCGAACATGGCGCCAAGCACCAGGCCCAGCGCCAGCAGGACAAGCAGCATGCGTTTGGTCATCACGACATCCTTCGTTTATTTGGACAAGGGTTCACCGCTCCAGTCTCATGCTGGACACGATCGTGGCTCAGACCACACTGCCGCCGCTTCGTGCCGGCAAGCATTGTAGCGCACACAATAAATTGTGCTGCTTCAGGATGCAAGAACAGGGACAGAGCAGGGCGCAATCCGCATTGCGGTCCCGTACTGTCCGGTGCTTGCATTGTTCCTCTGCGGGACATGAAATCAGTACCGGGCGCCAGCTATGGCCGACGACAGGGCCTGCCAATGCCATGCACTGGCGTGGTTCAATAAACCCGGACATGCGTTATGAAGGGTGCGTTTTCCAGCTCCGCCGGTGTTATAAGCTGTTGATTTGTATCGCCCGGAAATTGGCACCAATCCTGCAGTTCTTCAAATTATCAAACAAAGTACCCATGAGGAACTGCCATGTCTGCCAGTCTCAGTCACGGTTACCTGCCTGCAGGGCGCTATGTCGTGAATCATGACATCATGCATTGCACGGCAGAGGGCGTTGAAGGAAATGATCTTTATTCGGGCCGTGCGCTTGGGCTGACCGAAGCCGGATGATTACATTCAGCTGCACCCGGTACTCAAGCCCCTGTGGAAACACATTGCGAGTCATTATCGCCGTATCGGACTGAAGCACAGCGAAAGCGTGATCTGGAACCTGAGCCGGGAACAACTGGCTCGACATGAGGGCTATAAGCCGTCGGTGTTTTATTTCGGACCGGCGGAATGCAAGGTCTGGAACGATCCGCAATGGCTGGAAGCCGTCGAGTTCATTAACTCGAAAAACAATTTCATGGCGCTTGCGGAAGAGCTGGGTATCGAGGTGCCGCAGACGCGATGCTTTGGCAGTGTTGATGAAATCACCGAGATGGACATCATTTCGTTCAATATGCCCTGTTATCTGAAAGCGGCGGTATCGGTATCCGGTGTCGGTATCTATCGCTGTGCCAATCGCGAAGAACTGCGCGATGCGATGAAAAAGTTTGCACGCGATATGCCGGTACAGCTGCAGGAAGAAATCAGAACCGATATCTTCCTCAACATGCAGTACCGGGTGGTTGACGACCGGCTGGTACGCCTGGCTGTGAGCGAGCAAATTCTTGAGGGCTGCGCTCCACCAGGGTAATCGTTTTCCGTCCAGCCATGAGCCATGGGATGACCATCGAACCGATGGCCCTGTGGCTCAAGGAGCGGGGCATGAAAGGTATCTTTGCCTTTGACCTGGCGGTAGTTGCAACACCCGATGGGTATCCGTTACCCGGCGGTTGAATGCAATCCGAGGTTCAATGGTGCCTCCTATCCGACGGTGATTGCGCAGAAACTGGATATCCCGGAATGGAGTGCGATGACCTTCAAGACCCGCTACCGGAAACTGTCCGACCTGGATATCAGGGATATCGAGTTCGACATGGCAAGACCGGTGAAGGGCTTGTCATCGTGAACTGGGGAACCATACTGAAGGGTAAACTTGTGGTGTTGCTGGCCGGGTCTCCCGAATACCAGGAGGTGCTTCGGAACGAGCTGCGGTACCGCCTCAAATAATCATCGTTACCGGGACACCTGTTGACTGATGTTTCACAGACGCGGCAGTTGCATGACTGCCGGTCTGCTGTCAGGCTGGCGTGTCCGGGCAGTTGTTCTGTGCACGCCCTGGTCATCATGGAAACTTGAGGAAGGCTCATCATGTGGATCCGGACCACCTGCAATCTCGAGTTTCAACTGGTCGAGTCGACTCCTTTGATCCTCATGCTTCGACCCCGCAGTGGTACACCGGCAGTGGGTGTCACGGGAGGCCTATACACTGTCGCCAGCCGTTCCGGTGGAGGAGTATACGGACATCTTCGGCAATCTTTGCCAGCGCCTGGTCGCGCCGGCCGGGACTTTCTCTGTCCATACCAGCGCCGATGTCATGACTGCGGATGTAGTGGATAAGGCACCGGGTGCTTTCTTTGTGGAAATCCAGAATCTACCGGACGCGGTCCTGACCTATTTGCTCCCGAGCCGCTATTGCGAATCGGACAGGTTCGGTGATCTCGCGAGAGACCTCGTCGATGGGGTGCAGCCCGGTTACGATCAGGTGCAGCAGAATCAGCGACTGGATTCGACACTCGATACGCTACCTGCCCGGATCCAGCGTATTTCCACTGTCCGCTGTCGAGGTGAATGGTCAGCGTGAAGGGGTGTGCCGCGATCTTGCCCATCTTGGCATCGCACTATGCCGCAGCATCAGCATCCCCGCACGCCTGGTGGTTGGATTCCTCTACGGGCTTGAGCCGATGGACTTGCATGCATGGTTCGAGGCGTACGTGGGTGACCGCTGGTACACCTTCGACCCCACGCAGGACGTTCTTCGCGGCGGGTCGGCTTGCAGTGGCCTACGGGCGTGATGCAGCCGATGTTGCGATCTACCATCAGTTTGGCCCGCCGGCACTTTTCAGCAGTATGGATGTTCGGGTGGAGTTGCTGGAGGGCCCTGCCGGGTGACCCGGGCGCTTTGCAGATGTCGGCACCACCTTTCGCCGGGAATTTGTGTGGCTGATGTGTGACAATGCGCGGGTGCACAATGACGACCCGAACAACTCATGAGCAGGCAGCTATTCCCTGATGGTTCATGGCGGAGCGGGGGCGCTCGATAACGTCAACGACGACAAGACCGCCTTTCGTTACCTCGACAGTATTCGCAGGACCCTCGAACATGGCCGTGATGTCATGGAGCTGGGTGGCTCGGCGCTGCAGGCGGTGGAGGCCTGCGCGTCATTGCTGGAGGACGACCCGGTTTTCAATGCCGGTTGCGGTTCGGTGCTGAATGAAAACGGCAAGGTCGAGATGGACGCCGCCATCATGGATGGCCGTGACCTGTCGGCCGGTGCCGTCGCCGCCGTCGATAATATTGCCAACCCTGTGCAACTCGCGCGCCTGGTGATGACCGAAAGCGAGCATGTCATGCTCATTGCCGAAGGCGCCATGCGCTTTGCCGACCATTGCGGCATGGCGCGTGTGCCCGAAGACTATTTCTACACACCTGAGCGTGTGGAACAGCTTCGCCAGGCACGCCTGCAGCACAAGATCATGCTCGACCATGACGACAGCGGGGCAAACACGGAAGACCAGAAGTACGGCACCATTGGCGCCATTGCCCGTGACCCGCAAGGCAACCTGGCTGCCGCCACGTCAACCGGCGGCATCGTCAACAAGCGTACTGGGTCGCGTCGGTGATTCTCCGATCATTGGCGCCGGTGTGTATGCGGATAACGAGACCTGTGCGGTTTCCGCGACCGGTTTCGGCGAGGACTTCATGCGCGCCGTCATTGCAAAAACCATCTCTGATTTCATCTACATGAAAGGCATGGATGCAAGGCAGGCAACGGCCGCCGGCATCGAGTACCTGGTGCGCAAGGTACAGGGGCGCGGTGGCGTCATTGTCATCGACAGGGACGGCAATTGCAGCAGCGGTTTTACCACGAAGAAAATGATCCACGGCTGGATTGAACGGGGTGGCGAGACCCGCTGCCGTTTCTAGAGCAGTATCCTGATTCCTGTTTATGGACGGACACTAGTACTGCCTCAATCTAATAAAAACGGATATGATTGCCACGGAAGCACACGGAAAAACACGGAAGAATAAATACCATAAAATACTTTTTTCCGTGTAATTCCGTGTGCTTCCGTGGCTATTAAATAAATTGGGTGCCCAACGTAATATAGTTCAGCATCCGTTATTACCAGGTTGAAAGAGCACTAGAGTTTTACTTGCCCCGCCGCTGCATCGGGTTCCGGCAGGCGTGTCATGTCCACCGATACCCGTGGACTGTGGCCCGGATCGCCGCCGAAGATCACACCCTTGAGCGGCGTGACATCGGCATAGTCCCGTCCCCAGGCCGTGGTGACGTGCTGGTCCAGCGGTACCTTGTTGTTGGTGGGATCAAAGTCATGCCAGCCGACCTCGGGCAGGTAGACCGAGAACCAGGCATGTGACTCGTCGGCGCCCTGTTGTTTGGCCTGGCCAGGCGGTGGCAGGGTTTCGAGGTAACCGCTGACGTAGCGCGCCGCCAGCCCGAGGCTGCGCAGGCTGGCGATAGCCAGGTGGGCAAAGTCCTGGCACACGCCCCGACGGCTGGAGAACACCTCGGCCAGCGGGGTAGAGACGGTGGAAAAGCCCGGGTCGTAGGTAAATTCATGGTGGACACGCTCCATCAACTCACGCACTGCCTCCAGCAGGGGCCTGCCGGGCGGGAAGGAAGCGGCCGCATACCCGGCGAGTTCCGGTGCCGCCGTGGCAAACGGCGAGTCGAGCACGAATTGACGGTTTTCCCGCGCACTGTCCGTGAGCGGTTCCGCCAGCCGCACGCGCACCTCGTCCCAGGGCATGTCCTTGTCCAGTGCCAGCTGGCCGTTGCCGGTGATCCAGCTGGATCTCGCTGGTTGCGGTGACCGTAAGTGTCTGGTGCGGCTGCGTGATGGAAAAATAGCTGACATGGTTGCCGAAGAAATCCTCGTGCTCGGCAAGATCCAGCGGCAAGGGATCGACCTGCAAACGATGACCCAGACACTGCTGGGCGGGAAGATTGCGCGGTCGCAGGTGAGCCAGGTTGTGGCACTCGGCTGACAGTGACCCCGTAGCACGTACTCGGTTTTGTGCACGACACGGTATTTCAGTCTTACGGTTCTTCCTCGACCAGCTGGTAGGGCCGCTGGATCTGGGTGAAATAGGTCGCCGCGAGCGCGTTCGAGGTTTCGCTCAGGCTCTGGCCGAGGCCGGCGAGCAGGGCGTCGAGTCGTGGCCGGGTGCCACCTTCGATTTCTGCCAGTTCTTCGGCATCCGCGAGACTCAGCAGTGTGGTGGCCTCGAGCACCAGCCGCATTTCTTTCTTGTAGGGACGTCCGCCCTGTCCCGGCAGGACGGCAAGATGCTGTTGCGCTGCGTTCAACTGGTAGATGAGGGAACGGCTGTTGCTTTCATCCAGCAGCAGCAGATCCAGTGTCGCTTCCAGCTGTGGCGGGTTGCGGAAACGTCGCCGGTAGAGGGTGGAACTCTCGGCAACAGCAAGCACCGACTCCAGCAACAGCACCTCAACCTCCGGTTCCACACGTGCCGTCAAGCACCGCTCGCAACAATGCGATCAGCAACATGGCCCGCTCCAGTCGCCTGCCCAGGTTGAGGAAGTGCCAGCCGAGGTCGCGGCTCATGCTCTCGCTGGCAGCGCCGGCGATGGCCATCAGGGCGGTGATAATGCGGTCCAGGGCATCTTGCAGGAACTGCAAATCGCTGTCACCCGCCTGCGCCAGGCCGGCCAGCTCGTCACCGATGTCATTGAACACCCGGCGGGTATCGGCTGACACCAGGTTGCGAACGGCATAGGCCGCGTTGAGGCAGGCCGCCAGGTTGGCGGCCAGGGTGCCGGTGCGCTGCCGGTTGCGGATCAGGTCGATGATCTCCGCCAGCGGCTCGGCCAGCCGCTTGCTCGCGCCGTTACCCGTGAAGCCCGGGTAGGTCATGCTCATGTGGGTCAATCCCCGCAGCAGCATCTGCAGTGCAGTCTGGTTGACCGGGTCCTCTAGCTGCAGGGTTTCGTTGCGGCGGGTGTGAATATTGCGGATCAGACGGATCATGTCTTCGGCGCGCTCGGCATAGCGAGCCAGCCAGAACAGGTTCTCGGCGGCAACACCGGGCAGGGTCTCCTGCATCTGCTGGTAGGCCACCTGGCCCTGTGGCAGCAGCGTATCGAGCTGCTCCGGTTCCGAGGCCAGCACCCAGGTGTCCTTGCTGATGCCCCTGCCTGGCTGGAGACAACCCGGCTGTCCGGCTGCTCCCCGACGCGGGTCAGTCCGCCGGGCATGACCACGAAACTGTCCTGTCCGGCTGCCAGGAAGGTTCGCAGGATGCCCTGGCGTGGTTCCAGCAGGCCGTCGCGCAGCGTCGGGGCCGAGGACGGGTGCAGCTGTTGCTGACCGACATACTGGTGAGGTTGTGCGCGGATCCGCTCGCGCCATGCCGCCAGCCCTGCGTTATCGAGCTGGTCACCGAATATCGGTCGGCCGCCAGCGGCGCGGCTGATCGATCGCAGTACCAGGGTGGGCAGGTTGGCGAGCACGTAATCGAGCTCACGCGGCTGTCCGCACCACCAGGTGGCCACCGAGGGCAGCCGCAGTTCCTGTCCCAGCAGCTGCTTCGCCAGCCGCGGCAGAAAGGCCATCAGCCCGGGGCTTTCCAGGATGCCTGCACCGAGTGGATTGGCGATGGCGACGTGTCCGCGGCGTACCGCTTCCACCAGTCCCGGGACGCCGAGCAGGGAGTCGGGACGCAGTTCCAGCGGGTCACAGTAGTGACCATCGACACGCCTCAGAATGACGTCCACCGGTTCCAGACCGCTGACGGATTTGAGCCAGACGCGTCCCTCGCGCACGGTCAGGTTGGCGCCCTCGATGAGGGTGTAGTCGAGGTAGTTGGAGAGGTAGAGGTGCTCGAAATAGGTTTCGTTGTGCGGCCCGGGGGTCATGATCACCACCCGCGGGTTGTCGCGTCGGGCAGCGGGTGCCAGGGCCACCAGCGATCTCCCGCAAGCGGCGGAAGAAGGGCGCCAGCCGGTGCGGGTGGGAGTCGCGAAACAGGCTCGGGATCAGGCGCGACATGACGGTGCGGTTTTCCAGCGCATAACCCATGCCCGAGGGGGCCTGGGTGCAGTCCTTCAGGACCCGGAATTGCCCGTCCGCGTCGCGCACCAGGTCAGCCGCATAGAGGCTCAGCCCCGGTGCATGGGTGGCAGGGGGAACCACGCAGGCGCGCAGGAAACCGGCATCGGCATACACCAGATCCGGCGGGATCAGGCCCTTGCGCAACAGGCTGCGTGGCCCGTAAAGATCGCGCAGGATCAGGTTGAGCAGTTCCGCCCGTTGTAGCCAGGCCGGACTCGATGATGGCCCATTCGCTGCTACTGATGAGCAGGGGTATCGGGTCGAGCTGCCACGTCCGGTTGAGGCCGTCCGCTGTGCCATAGACATTGTAGGTGGCGCCGTCGCTGCGCAGCATCCGGACGGTGTCGTGCTGCCGCTGCTGCAGCACCTCGGGACCCATGGTATCGAGTGCGCTGATGACATAGCGCCAGTGCTTGCGCACCTTGCCCTGCCCGGTGCACATCTCGTCATAATGGGTCGTTGTCTGCCGGTACGTCGGGCAGACAGCAGCTGCGGTCGGTTGCATTCATCGCCCGGGTTATCAATCACAGCCTGCTCAGGTAGCGCAGGTCCAGGGTGCCGGGGTATTCCGGGTTGATCTCTTCCGCCGGGGGTGCCATGGGTCCCGGGACATGTCCCTCGGGAAAGAACTTCGCCAGCTGTGCAATATCCGGCGGCGGCTTGAGCGGGCCGGCACTGTGGCCAAAATTCCAGAAGCGGCTGACACGGCGGGTTTCGGCCTCATAGGCATTGACCGGGAAGACGTCGTAGTGGCGTCCGCCCGGATGCGCGACATGGTAGGTGCAACCACCGATGGAACGGCCATTCCAGGTGTCGATGATATCGAAGACCAGCGGCGAATGAATGCCGATGGTGGGGTGTAGCGCCGAGGGCGGGTGCCAGGCGCGAAAGCGCACCCCTGCGACATACTCACCGTGGGTGCCGGTGCTGCGCAGTGGCACCCGGCGTCCGTTGCAGGTAACCACGAAGCGGTTCTGCGTCAGCCCGCTGGCCTTGACCTGCAGCCGTTCCACAGAGGAATCGACAAATCGTGCGGTACCCAGACTGCTCATCTCCTCGCCGAGTACGTGCCATGGCTCCAGGGCCGCGTTGAGATCAAGGCGTATGTCCTGCACGCTGACCGAACCGTGGTGCGGGAAACGGAATTCCAGGAACGGAGCCAGCCATTCGAGCTGGAACGGGTAACCGGCCTGTTGCAGTTCGCACATCACATCCTTCAGATCTGCCCACACGTAGTGGGGCAACATGAAGCGGTCATGCAGCTCCGTACCCCAGCGTACCAGACGGTGCCGGTAGGGCTGATTCCAGAAACGTGCAATCAGGGTGCGCAGCAGCAGCATCTGCACCAGGCTCATGCGGGCGTGCGGCGGCATCTCGAAGGCGCGGAATTCCACCAGTCCCAGACGCCCGGTCGGCGAGTCGGGCGAGTACAGCTTGTCGATGCAAAACTCCGACCTGTGGGTGTTGCCGGTGATATCGACCAGCAGGTTGCGCAGCAGGCGATCCACCAGCCAGGGCTGGGCGACGTCACCGGCAGGCATCTGCTGAAAGGCGATCTCCAGTTCATAGAGGTTCTCGTCACGGGCCTCGTCTACCCGCGGGGCCTGGCTGGTCGGGCCGATGAACATGCCGGAGAACAGGGTGGACAGGCCGGGGTGATGCTGCCAGTAGGTCAGCAGACTGCGCAGCAGGTCGGGCCGTCGCAGGAACGGACTGTCAGCCGGAGTGGCCCCACCGAGGGTGACATGGTTGCCGCCACCGGTGCCGGTGTGGCGGCCGTCGAGCATGAACTTCTCGGTTCCCAGCCGCGTCAGGCGTGCCTCGGCGTAGAGGGTCTCGGTGTGCTCGACCAGTTCCTGCCAGGTATGCGCCGGGTGGATGTTGACCTCTATGACACCCGGGTCCGGGGTCACGGCCAGCTTGCGCAGACGCCAGTCCCGCGGTGGTTCGTAGCCTTCAATACGCACCGCTGTCCCCAACCGGGTAGCCGTGAGTTGCACGGCGGCGAGCAGCTTCAAATAGTGTTCAAGGTGGGTCAGCGGCGGCAGGAAGACCCGCAGCATGCCCTTGCGGGCCTCGACACAGAGCGCCGTGTGGATCACCTCGACCCGCTGTCCGCGCTTGCCAGTATCTGCCGCTGGCTGCTGCCTGATTTCCGGGTGCGGCTCCGGGGCCGCCTCGAAATGGCTGAAGCGACGGCTCACCTCGCCGTAATAGTCCCCCAGCGCCGGTCGGGGCTCGAACAGGTCGCGTTGCGGTTCAATATCGCGTTGCTCCTCGGCCACCCAGGGAAGGGCATCGAGGGGCAGGCGCAATCCCATGGGCGAATTGCCCGGGGCCAGGAACATGTGTCCACGGCGAAACTGCCAGCTGCAGCTTTGCCAGCCATTGTGTGTATCGTCCCAGCGCAGTGGTAGTGCATAGCCGGCCGGCTTCCCAAGATCCCCGGCAAGCAGTTCCACCAGCCGGCGCCGTTCATCCGGGTTCTTCAGATCGGTGCCGAGCAGGTCCACGTTGGCCGGCTGTTCGCCTTCTTTCCACAGATAATAGAGGATGTCTTCATAGGCCGGGAGCAGGTACTCCTGCGCCAGGCCGAGGCTGCGCGCCAGCTGTGAGGCAAACTGCTGTGCCTCGGAGGGCCCGTAGCCGTAGTCGATTCCGTCTCGCGCCAGCAGTTCCGGGTCTTGCCATACCGGCTCGCCATCGACACGCCAGAAACAGTTCAGCGACCAGCGTGGCAGCGGTTCACCGGGGTACCACTTGCCCTGGCCATAGTGCAGCAGGCCGCCGGGTGCGAAGCGCTGCCACAGGCGCAGCAGCAGGTCACCGGCCAGTTCGCGCTTGTGCCGGCCCAGTGCGGCATCGTTCCATTGTGAGGACTCCATGTCGTCAATGGAGACGAAGGTCGGTTCACCACCGAGGGTCAGGCGCACGTCCTTTGACACCAGATCGGCATCGACCTTGTGCCCGAGCGCCTCGATGGTCTGCCACTGGTCCTCGCTATAGGGTTTGGTGACACGCGGGTCCTCGTGAAGTCGCCGCACCTGGTTGTGGAAGTAGAACTCCACCTCGCATTTGTCGGTTGCGCCGGTGATGGGTGCGGCACTGACGGGGTGGGGGGTGCAGGCCAGCGGGATATGTCCCTCGCCGGCGAACAGGCCCGAGGTGGGATCGAGCCCCAGCCAGCCGGCCCCGGGTATAAAAACCTCGGCCCAGGCATGCAAGTCGGTGAAGTCGTGGTCGGTGCCGGCGGGGCCTTCCAGCGGTTTCTCGTCCGGTGTCAGCTGCAGCAGGTAGCCGGAGACAAAGCGTGCCGCCAGTCCCAGATGGCGCAGGATCTGCACCAGTAGCCAGCCGCTGTCGCGGCAGGAGCCGAGTGCCTTTTCGAGGGTTTCCTCACAACTCTGGATGCCCGGCTCCATGCGGATGGTGTAGTCGATGTCCTGCTCCAGCCGCTGGTTGACATCCACCAGAAAGTTATTGATTTCCTGCCGCGAGCAGTCGACTGCAGACAGCCATTGTCGCAACCTCGGACCGCCCTCGGTGGTCTCCAGATAGGGGGCCAGTTCCTTGCGCAAGCCAGGCGGGTAGTCGAAGGGATAGTGGGTCGCGTACTTTTCTACGAAGAAGTCGAATGGATTGATGACCACGATGTTGGCCACCAGGTCTACCTCGAACGACAAGGTCCGTACCGGCTCGGGGAACACCAGGCGGGCAAGGTAGTTACCGAAGGGGTCCTGTTGCCAGTTGATGAAATGTTCCTGCGGCAACACCTTGAGCGCATAGGACTCGATCGGCGTGCGCGTGTGCGGGGCCGGGCGCAGCCGCACCACGTGGGGTGACACAGCGACCGGACGGTCGAAGCGGTATTCGGTCTTGTGATTGATCGCGACTCTGATTGCCATTGCACACCTGCGATATTTAAAAGCGCTACTCGTTACTATGCCCTATTACGGGCCAAATGGGTGTATCTGCCGTTCCGTCAGCAGCGGGGAGGGATGTGCATCTCCGGCCAGCTGCCGTCGTTGCTGGCCGGGGTCCTGCCGTCTATACGACCACGACGGAATTTTCGCAGTCACCGATGCTGCTGGGCAGGTATTTGTCGGCCTGCCAGTCATTTTCCCAGCAGTCGCCGTCAATCAGGTATTTGAACTGGTATTCGCGGTTGGCAGGCAGGTCAAGGGTGATGCTGAAGGAGCCGTCCTTGCGCCGCTTCATCAGGGCGCTTTCACCATCCCAGCTATTGAATTCTCCCACCAGTGCCACCTTGCGGGCGCCCCTGGCGGCCTCCTGAGGCAACTCAAAGGTCACCTTGCAGACCGGTTTTGTCTTCAGAAATCGCTTCTTCATCTGGCATAACCTCCCTTGTGCTGGTTGTTGCAACCCCTTGCCGCCGGGGTCTGGGATAAAACAGGCTGGGGCGCAGCATTCGTCATGGCGCCGGTAGACTGACGGGTCCATCCATACAGGCGGTCATTGCGTTCGTCCTGTTGTGGCATACGATTCTATCCGCAGTTTGAGCCGTCCCTAGGCGAACCAGGTCTTGCCAATCTGGTTATGTACTGCGGATATACCGACCTGCAGCCGGTCAACCTCTTGATGCAGGGTCGTGGCATCGAGTGTCACCGGCTTGATCCGCGCCACGCGGCGGCGTACCTCGCGCAGTGGCTTGAGCGTGTCCTGGTGGCGTGGCAGGTTGCCAAGGCATTCCTCGACCTGGTCAAGGCAATGCACAACGGAGCGTGGCAGATAGT
This sequence comes from uncultured Gammaproteobacteria bacterium, assembly GCA_963701505.1. GTDB lineage: Bacteria > Pseudomonadota > Gammaproteobacteria > UBA9214 > UBA9214 > UBA9214. Next base: position 116,923 of record CAVOZZ010000008.1, on the reverse strand, counting down.
CATTTTGCAGCAGGTAACTGACGACATCTGCACAGTGTACGCCCAGTTTTATATCCTTGCGGTACATCTGGTAGGCGTTCAGGGCGCGCAGCATGCTGGTCCAGACATGGACATCAAGGTTGCCGGCATCTTCCGGACCCTGCATGGTCATGGCACCGATATCAACCACACGAGTGGTCATGTCGGCGCGCTCGAGGTTGCGCCCGATGCGCACGAAATCATAGGCGTGATCATGGCTCATGGTACCGGATAGCAGCCCCGTCAGCTGCTGGCAGCGGTGAATGATTTCCGTAAGGAACTCGAAGCGCCCGCGGCGCGGCAGGGCCTCATTGACATGCGCGTTAGCATAAATCTGCAATTCGTTTATCTGCTCCCAGGCATGGCCGGGGAGTACCTCGCGGGAGGTGCGGCTGTTTTCGCGCGCACAGGCAATCGAGTTCAGCAGTGATCCCGGATTGAAGCTGTCAGCCAGCAGGAACTTGACCGTATTGCGTTCGTCATGACGCTGATAGTGTTCGGCGAACAATGGAAACCTGCCGGTAATCACCGGCAGAACTTCCCAGCCGATACGGGTACCGCCCGGCAGGTCCAGTAACAGAAAATAATAGGTATTAACAAGCCGAGCGGTATTTTCTGCCCGCTCGATGTAGCGCGACATCCAGTAGATGCGTCTGGCAACCCGTGACAGCATTATCCGCCCTCGTTATCCACCACCCAGGTATCCTTGCTGCCGCCGCCCTGGGAGGAATTGACCACCAGCGAGCCTTTTTTCATGGCCACCCGTGTCAGGCCTCCGGCGGTGACGAAGGTTTCCTTGCCCTGCAGGATGAACGGCCGCAGGTCGAGGTGGCGTGGTTCAAGTGTGTGCTCACAAAGCGTCGGTGCCGTGGACAGCTTGAGCGCCGGCTGGCCGATGTAGTTGCGCGGGTTGATGCTGATCAGCCGCCGGAATTCCTCGCGTTCCCTGGCCGTTGATTGCGGCCCCACCAGCATGCCGTAACCGCCCGATTCATTCGCCGGCTTGACCACCATGGATTCCAGGTTGGCCATCACGTGCTCGCGCTGTTTTTTATCATTGCAGCGGTAGGTCGGCACATTCGGCAATAGCGGCTCTTCATCGAGGTAGTAGCGGATGATGTCGGGTACATAGGAGTAGACCACCTTGTCGTCGGCCACCCCGCAGCCCGGTGCATTGGCCAGCGCGACATTACCCTTGCGCCAGGCACGCATCAGTCCGGGGACACCGAGCACCGACTCCGGATTGAAGACCTCCGGGTCGAGGAACAGGTCATCGATGCGCCGGTAGATGACATCGACGCGGGCCATGCCCTGGATGGTCTTCATGTACACACAATCGTCCTTGTCGACGACCAGGTCGCTACCCTCGACCAGCTCGGCGCCCATGCTGCGGGCGAGAAACGCGTGCTCGAAATACGCCGAGTTGTAGATGCCGGGCGTAAGCACCACCACATCAGGCCGGGTGCGCCGACCCGGTGCAAGGGATTGCAGCATCTCCAGCAAGCGGTCGGGATAGTCGTCGACCGGCAGGATGTTGTTGTTCTCGAACAGTTCCGGCAGGACCCGCTTGGTTACTTCGCGGTTCTCGATCATGTAGGAGACACCCGAGGGTACCCGCAGGTTGTCCTCCAGCACATAGACCGTGCCGGTACTGTCACGTACCAGGTCGCTGCCGCAGATATGGGCCCAGACCCGGTGGGCCGGGGTGATGCCGACGCATTCCTTGCGGAATCCCTTGGATCTTGCAATGAGTATCTTCGGGATAACGCGATCCCGAATGATTTTCTGCTCGTGGTAGAGATCATCGATGAAGAGGTTGAGTGCCTGCAGGCGCTGTTTCAGGCCGGCCTCGATGATGCGCCATTCGCGTATCGGCATGACACGGGGGATGATGTCAAAAGGCCAGGCGCGATCGATGTTCTCGCCGTCACTGTAAACCGTGAAGGTGACCCCCTTGTCAATGATCGCCAGTTCGGCATCGACCTTGCGTATCTCCAGTTCCTCGTCCGACAATGAGCGCAGCCAGGCGGTGAGGTTGCGTGCCGTTGCACGCGCATAACCGGGTGTGCTGATGAGTTCGTCATAGAACTCCCCCGGGTCATAATGTTTCCAGTCAATGCTCATATCATTGCAGGCTCTGCAAAAATCCGAGTCCGTCGTTGCCACCAAGTGTTACGCTGACGGGTGACAGCTTCCAGATATCATCACAGTATTCGCGGATCGAACGGTCTGAGGAAAACCATCCCATGCGGGCGGTGTTGAGAATGGACATCTGTGTCCAGCGCTCTTCGTCCTGAAATGCATTCGAGACCTGTTGCTGGCAGGTGCAATAGGACGCAAAGTCTGCGCAGACATAAAAGGGATCGTGATGCAGCAGCGAATCCAGCAGCGGCTGGAACAGGGCGGAATCCCCGCGTGAAAACAGCCCGCTGCGAATCAACTGCATGACCTCCTGCAGTTCCCGGTTGCTTTCGATAAAGGCAGCCGGGCTGCGCTGTTCCCTGGTCATGGTCTCGATCTCGTCAGCGGTACAGCCAAAGAGAAAGAAGTTTTCCCTGCCTACCGCTTCCCTGATCTCGATGTTGGCACCGTCCAGCGTGCCGATGGTCAATGCCCCGTTCATGGAAAATTTCATGTTGCCGGTCCCGGAGGCTTCCTTGCCGGCGGTGGAGATCTGCTCCGACAGGTCAGCCGCCGGATAGATGCGCTGTCCGTTGCTGACATTGAAGTTGGGCAGGAAGATCACCTTCAGGCGCCCGTGCACGGCAGGGTCACGATTGACGATATCCGCAACACCATTGATCAGGCGGATAATCAGTTTGGCAATGTGGTAGCCCGGCGCCGCCTTGCCGGCAAAGATAAAGGTTCGCGGCTGAATGACAGCCCCGGGATCCTTTCTGATGCGGTTATAGAGCGCGATAATGTGCAGCACATTGAGGTGCTGGCGCTTGTATTCATGGATGCGCTTGACCTGCACATCGAACAGCGAGGCGGGGTCGGCAGCGATGCCGGTGTATTGTCTCAGATAGTGGGCCACCTTGACCTTGTTGTGTCGCTTGATGTCCCGCCAGCGGGCGCGGAATTCCGCATCTCCCGCCAGTGGTTCCAGTCCCTGCAGTCTCTCCAGATCTTTCGCCCAGTGGTCACCCAGCGTGTCATCCAGCAGTGCTGCAAGACGCGGGTTGCCCAGCACGATCCAGCGCCGCGGGGTCACGCCATTGGTCTTGTTGCTGAACTTGGCCGGTGAAATGCCATGGAAGTCCTTCAGGACGCTGGTCTTCAGCAGTTCCGTGTGCAGTTCGGCAACGCCGTTGATGGCGTGGCTGCCGACACAGGCCAGGTGTGCCATGCGCACCGAGCGTGCACCGTCTTCGCCGATGATTGACATGCGTGCAACCTGTGCGGGATCGCCGAGGCACCAGATGCGCACCTTGTCGAGAAAGCGGGCATTGATTTCGTAGATGATCTCCAGGTGGCGTGGCAGCAGACGCTGCAACAGCGGCAGCGGCCAGCACTCGAGGGCTTCAGGCAGCAGCGTGTGATTGGTGTAGGCAAAGCTGTTCTCGGTGATATCCCAGGCGACCTCCCAGTCCATCCCGTGCTCGTCAACCAGCAAGCGCATCAACTCCGGAACGGCGATGGCAGGATGGGTGTCGTTGAGTTGTATGGCAAACTTTTCATGGAACTTGTCCAGCGGCAAACGCTGGCGGAACAGGATGTGGATCATGTCCTGCAGGGCACAGGAGACAAAAAAGACCTGTTGCTCCAGCCGCAGCTGCTTGCCCTGTACCGGTTCGTCGTTGGGGTAGAGTACCTTGGTGAGGTTTTCGGAAAGTACCTTGCTTTCCACGGCGCGATAGTAATCGCCTTCGTTGAAGGCGGCAAAATCAAAGGACTCCGGCGCATCGGCGCGCCACAGTCTGAGTGTGTTGGCGGTATTGCAGTGGTAGCCAAGTACCGGGGTGTCATAGGGCACACCCATGACGATCCTGTCCGGATGCCAGCGCACCCGGTCCCTGCCCTGTTCATCGACATAGCGCTCGGTGTGGCCGCCGAACTTCACCTCAACCGTCCATTCCGGCCTGGCGATTTCCCAGGGATTGCCGTAGCGCAGCCACTTGTCGGTCAACTCGACCTGCCAGCCGTCGCGGATCACCTGGTGAAAGATGCCGTATTCATAGCGGATACCGTATCCCAGCGCGGGCATCTCCAGTGTCGCCAGCGAGTCGAGGTAACAGGCCGCAAGTCGTCCCAGCCCGCCGTTGCCAAGCCCCGGTTCCTCTTCCTGCGCAAGCAGCTGTTCCAGCTCCAGGCCGAGTTCTTTCATGGCTTTATGGGTAGTATCGAAAATGCCCATATTCATCAGGTTGTTGCCGAGGTGTGGTCCCATCAGGAACTCGGCGGAGAGGTAGGCCACGGTACGTGAACCGGCCCGCGTGTAGGTCGCTGCGGTATTGATCCAGCGATGCAACAGGCGGTCTCGAACCACATAGGCAAGCGCCAGGTAATAATCATTGAAGGTTGCAATGGAAGGAAATTTCCCCTGCAGGAAAAACAGGTGATCGAGAAACGCGCGCTTGATGGAGGCTTCATCCAGGCCAGTGCGATTGCTGTCGCCCGTCAAGTCCGGTGTGATTGAATCTGGCTGTGCATTCATATCCCGCTACTCTGGATTCCTGACTATCGCTGTTACCCATGCAAGTCCCTGCCAGCCTGCGCCTGCCTCAAGGTGTACCGGGTCGTACCTGTACGTGGCCGGAATCCGGCTCTAGTAGGGAATGCATTTAATGTGCCGTATCCACATGGGTGCGAATGTCCTGTGGTGAGGGACTGCTTTAGTGGCGGGTGAATGGCAGGATTAATGACCACTTAGCAGCTGACTGGCAGGGTGGGTGGTGGGGACGAGTGGCCGCGGTGCGAGCGTAATGCGCATGGCAGGTGCAAGACGTTCGCACAAGTTTGGTGCGCCCTGCTTGTGTTTGCACTGTAATCTGGCAACAGACGAATCATCGGTCCTCTCTTTTCTACAGACGGTGATGCCGCGGCTGAGCATTCAGGCAGCCAGTTATGCGGCAATCAAGTGCTTGTTTGGATGAGGCAATTGGCGACGGGTCGTTGTTGCTTCAGGGCGGTGGCCCAGATTGCATGCAGACCTGCTGATACTCTGGCGCGTTCCTTGCTTCTGGGCTTGTGAAATGAGGGAGTGAGTCGGTTGATTGCAATGAAGGCTGCACCAGTAACGACGGTTGCCAGCGGTTGATCGTTGCAGTACGCCTTTTACGGGTCGGAGAGTACACCTGAAGACTGGTGCCGGAACCGGCTTCAGCAGGAGCGATCAATGAATTTTAACGTTCAGGGCCTACCAGGCGAGGAGGTAGCTACTCGTATTGACTCGCCAATCATGGATTACCTGCATGATCTCAGGGATCGTTTTGCCGGCCTCGATGCGGGCGACATTGCCGATTACATCCCCGAGCTTGCCAAGGCATCCAGTGGCTCGTTCGGTATCTCCATGGCTACCACCGAAGGTCATGTCTACGAAGTCGGTGACAGCCGGCACGAGTTTACCATCCAGTCGATATCGAAGCCGTTCGTCTACGGTCTTGCGCTGGAGGACAATGGCCGTACCGATGTCCTGAAAAAAATCGGCGTGGAACCGACCGGTGATGCCTTCAATTCCATCAGCCTCGATCCGCTCAGCGGCCAGCCGGCAAACCCGATGATCAATGCCGGTGCCATTACCGCGGCGGGACTGGTCATGGGGCATGACAACGACAAGAAGATCAATCGTGTCATGGATATGCTGTCCGCCTATGCCGGGCGACCGCTGTCGATAGACAAGGCCGTCTACCTGTCTGAAAGTCACACCGGGCACCGTAACCGTGCCATTGGTTATATGCTGAGAAATTTCAATATCCTCGAGGAGGATCCGTCAGAGACGCTTGAGTTGTATTTCATGCAGTGCTCGGTATCCGTCAGTTGCCGTGATCTCGCCATCATGGGCGCGACCCTGGCAAATGCAGGCATCAATCCGCTGACGCAGGAACGTGCCATACGTGGCGAGTATGTCGAAAGCGTACTCAGTGTGATGGGTTCCTGTGGCATGTATGACTATGCGGGAGAATGGATCTACAAGGTCGGGATGCCGGCAAAAAGTGGTGTCGCCGGCGGTATTGTCGCTGTGCTGCCGGGGAAACTGGGCATTGGTGTGTTCTCCCCGCCTCTGGACAAGCGTGGCAACAGTGTGCGCGGCATTGAGGTCTGTAACAGGATTTCGATGGACTTCAACCTGCATATGTTCAATGTCGTGCAGCCCGGCAAGTCCGTAATTCGCAGCGCCTATGACGGCAGCCACATCACCTCGAAGCACCTGCGTAATGCGGTGGATCGCAGTCGTCTGCAACAACAGGCACACTGTATCCGGATCTATGAGATTCAGGGTGATCTGAATTTCTCCACTACTGAAGTGATCGTCAATGAAATTGTCAACCGAAGCAACGATGCCGATTACTTCATTGTCGATCTCAAGCGTGTGCTAACACTTGATCAGAGTGCCTGCCGACTGTTCTACCAGCTGCTGCTGAAGCTTGCGGACCGGGATAAGCAGCTGCTGTTTACCAATTCTGATGCCTGGCCGGTGCTTGGCAAGTACATCAGCAGGAAGCTGAAGGCTGGTGACAAGGCGCACTGGCAAAGCTTTGAGGATGACTATGCGCTTGAGTATTGTGAAAACCGGATTCTGGACAAGGGGGAGGACACGCCGGTAGGCGGCCCTCGATACCTTCGAACTGTTTGACGGACTCGCTGCGGATGAGATTGAAGTTATCGGCAGCAAGCTGAAGAGACAGGCCTACAGACAGGGGGCAACCATTATCAATCAGGGAGAACCTGCAAGTCAGTTGTATCTGCTGGCACAGGGGCAGGTCAGTATCAAAATTACCCTGCCGGACGGCAAGGTGAAGCGGCTGGCGACCCTCTCACCGGGGCTGGTGTTCGGCGAGATGGCCTGGATAGAACGTTCCGAGCGTTCGGCGGCGGTGAGCGTCGATGTGGATGCGCTCTGCTACAAGCTGGACATTGCTGACTTCGATGCAATGATGGTCGACCACGGCGCGATCAAGGTCAAGGTGCTGGAAAATATGTGTCGACTGTTCAGCAGAAACCTGCGCAAGGCAAACACCGAGATCGGTGTGCTCAGTTGATGGGGCGTAACGACCAGGAATAGCGGTTTTGCAGGAGCGGATAGCAGCCACATCTCCAGCTGAGGATCATCCCCGGGCATGTTTGCGGTCCAGCTGACGGTAAGCAATGGCTTCGCCGAGGTGGGTGCCTCCTATGTTTTCCCGGCCCGCCAGGTCTGCAATGGTACGTGCCACCTTGAGGATGCGGTGATAGGCGCGCGCCGACAGCTGCAGTCGTTCCATGGCGTGTTGCAGTAACAGCCGGTCAGTATCAGTCAAGCGGCAGAAGTGCTCGATCTGCCGGTTTGTCAGGCGGCTGTTCAGTACATTTCCCCGGGCCAGTTGTCGTTCACGGGCATGGCTGACCCTGGCGCGAACAACGGCACTGGCTTCACCCGGCGGCCCCTGTAGTTCGCAATACGGGACCCGTGGCACCTCGACGTGCATATCGATACGGTCCAGCAGCGGGCCGGATAGCTTGCGTCGGTAACGCTCGATCTGGTCGATGTTGCAGTGGCAGCGACCGGAGGGATCGCCGAGGTAGCCGCAGGGACAGGGGTTCATGGCGGCGATCAACTGGAACTGTGCCGGGAACTCTGCCTGGCGCGCGGCACGCGAGATCATGATGCGTCCGCTTTCCAGTGGCTCGCGCAACACCTCCAGCACCCTGCGGTCGAATTCCGCGAACTCATCCAGAAACAGTACGCCGTGATGTGCCAGCGAGATCTCGCCCGGACGGGGACTGGAACCGCCTCCGACCAGTGCCACGGCCGAGGCAGTATGGTGCGGTGCGCGAAAGGCGCGACGTTTCCACTGCTGTGCATCCACCGGCAGCTTGCTGATCGATGCCAGTGCCGCTGCTTCCAGTGCCTCTGTCTCGCTCATCTCCGGCAGGATCCCGGGTAGCCGGCTCGCCAGCAGGGATTTGCCGGTTCCGGGCGGGCCCAGCAGCAGCAGGCTGTGGTTGCCTGCGGCTGCTATTTCCAGTGCGCGCCGGGCATGGTGCTGACCGCGAACATCGGCAAGGTCGTTCACGTGCTTGTCCGGTAGTGAATGCTGTACGGGTGCCTCGTATTCCAGTCTCCTTGTTCGCGTCAGGTGCTCAGTGATGTTGAGCAAATGCGTACCGGAAATGATCCTGGCAGCTTTCACCAGTGTCGCTTCGGCGACATTGGTGCTGGCGATCACCAGTGTTCGATGTGCCTTGCAGGTTTGCAGCGTCATTGGCAGGATGCCCTGTACCGCTCGCAGTTCACCCGAGAGCGCCAGCTCGCCGGCAAATTCATACTCCTGTAATTCGGCATCGGGAATCTGCCTTGAAGACGCCAGTATCCCGAGTGCGATGGCGAGGTCAAAGCGGCCACCTTCCTTGGGCAGGTCGGCCGGCGCCAGGTTGATGGTGATGCGGCGGGCGGGAAAGTCGAACTGTGAGTTGAGGATGGCGCCACGCACCCGGTCCTTGCTCTCCTTGACGGCCGTTTCCGGCAGTCCGACGATCGAGAGTGATGGCAGGCCGTTGGAGAGATGTACCTCGACCGTGACCAGCGGGGCATCCATACCGACGCAGGCACGACTGTAGAGGATGGCAAGCGACATGTTTGTTACCCGGGAGTAGGGAAAATCAGGGTAACCGTTTGTATCCGCGGTGGGTGTTAGCTGTCTTCGCCAGTCACGGTAGGAAAATGCTGATCGTGTTGTGTGGCGAATGAATGGAATCGCGGACGCGGTTCGCTCCTCAAGGAACGTGCGCCGTGCAGGACCGGCGATTGATCGGGGGCAAATGCGACTGCGCGATCAGGAATTTTTTGCTTCCAGCTCGGAAACAATCTTTTCCAGTTGTTCCAGTTTCTCGCGGGTACGTAACAGTACCTGTGACTGGGCATCGAATTCTTCGCGGCTGACCAGGTCGAGCCTTGCAAATGCACCCTGCAACAGGGTGTGGATGTTTTTCTCGAGGTCCTGCTGCAACCCTTTTGCCCCGGACGGGATGCTGTCGCTGATCTGGCGGGCGAGATCGTCAATAAATTTGGTATTTAGCATAGCGCAACCATAGACGATTCAGCCGCCATCCGTCCAATGTTCCATTGAGTCCAGGACCTGCGCACTATAGTTGTGCGTTGGTGCTTTTCGGCGCACCAATATAACGCGTTCGCCCATGATGATGTGCTGAGAATTGGAAATAACCTTATGAAATAATTACAAAAAATAATATTGGCACATGTTGTGCTAACAAGACAGGTGATTTTCCCCTACGCACGGAGTTGTAGTCATTGCACAGCTACATTCTTTTGCAACGTTAACTATTGGAGATTTGACATGATCAAGAAAACACTTATTGCATCGGCGCTGCTGGCAAGCACTTCATCCGTACTGGCCGAGATCCCGGATATTTCCGCCAATGTCACGCTGGCAACCGATTACGCCTTCCGTGGCGTTTCCCAGACGGATAACCAGTTCGCAATCCAGGGCGGTTTTGACTGGGCGTCCGACATGGGAATCTACGTGGGTACCTGGGCCTCCAACGTCGATTCCCAGTTCTTTGGTGGTGCCACCGACCCGCAAATCGAGCTCGACCTGTACGGCGGTTATGCCAATGAATTCAGTAACGGCATTGGTTATGACCTTGGCTACCTGCGTTACCAGTATCCGGGTGGCAGCGACTTCAACACCAACGAGTACTACCTCAAGGGCAGCTACAAGGGCTTCAGCGCCTCGGTGAACTATTCCCCCGAGCTGAACTTCGTCGGTGTCGACGGTAGCGCCTGGTACTGGGCGGCCGGTTACGACTACACCTTCCCGTATGACATCAATTTCAGTGCGCACGTGGGTTATAACGCCGGACAGGCCTATAGCGACGACGACGCACTGGGCGGTACCTACACCGACTGGAGCCTGGGTCTGTCCAAGACGGTGGTCGGGGTTGATCTCGGCCTGACCTATGTAGACAACAATGTCAGCAAGTCAGACTGTGGTGGCAGCAACGTCTGTGAGGCCAGGGTTGTCGCCAGCATCGGCAAATCTTTCTAACTGATCCGAACCGCCTGCCCTGTTTTTCAGGGCAGGCCATTTCAAGGAGTAATGCGATATGAAGTTAGTAACTGCAATCATCAAGCCGTTCAAGCTCGATGATGTCCGCGAAGGCCTTTCAGAGATCGGTGTGCAGGGCATTACCGTGACCGAGGTGAAGGGTTTCGGACGTCAGAAGGGCCATACGGAACTCTATCGTGGTGCGGAATATGTGGTTGATTTCCTGCCCAAGGTAAAAATCGAGGCCGCCGTGGCAGCCGATATGGTCGACAGGGTCATTGAGGCAATTTCCAAGGCAGCTAACACGGGCAAGATCGGCGACGGCAAGATTTTCGTCTCCAGTCTTGAACAGACAGTGCGGATTCGTACCGGTGAAACCGGTCCGGACGCACTCTGATCGCTAAGACGGAGGAATTATTGTGGATGCAATAACTGAACTGAGTTATGCGCTGGACACCTTTTACTTTTTGATAACCGGTGTACTTGTTATGTGGATGGCCGCAGGCTTTTCGATGCTTGAGGCCGGTCTGGTGCGTGCGAAAAACACGGCCGAAATCCTGACCAAGAACATTTCCCTGTTTGCCGTCGCCTGTATCATGTACATGCTGATGGGTTACAGCATCATGTATCCGGCCGAGGCAGTGAACGCCTGGTGGCCGGGTTTTGGCAGCATACTTGGCGCAAGTGACCACACGGCAGCAGAAGTGCTGGCCAGCGGGGGTGAAACCTATTACTCCGGCCTGTCCGACTTCTTCTTCCAGGTGGTGTTCGTGGCTACTGCCATGTCGATCGTCTCCGGTGCCGTGGCAGAACGCATGAAGCTGTGGGCGTTCCTGTTCTTTGCGGTGGTGATGACCGGTTTCATTTACCCGATGCAGGGTTACTGGAAGTGGGGCGGTGGTGCCCTGGACGCGCTCGGTTTCCTGGACTTTGCCGGTTCTGGCGTGGTGCACCTGTGTGGTGCGACAGCGGCCTTTGCCGGTGTCCTGCTGCTCGGCGCACGCAAGGGCAAGTACCGTCCGGATGGCAGCATCAGCCCGATCCCGGGTGCAAACATGCCGCTGGCGACCCTGGGTACCTTCATCCTGTGGATGGGCTGGTTCGGCTTCAATGGTGGTTCCGAACTGATCATTTCCAACGTGGCGGAGGCTAACAATGTGGCGCTGGTGTTCGTCAACACCAACATGGCGGCAGCCGGTGGTGTGATTGCTGCCATGATCACTGCCCGCATGCTGTTTGGCAAGACGGATCTGACCATGGCACTGAACGGCGCGCTGGCTGGCCTGGTGGCGATTACCGCTGAGCCATTGACCCCGACACCGTTGCTGGCTACCGCGATCGGCGCGGTCGGTGGCGTGCTGGTGGTGTTCGCCATCGTGTCGCTGGACAAGATGAAGCTGGATGATCCGGTCGGTGCCATCTCGGTTCACGGTGTCGTTGGCATGTGGGGCCTGCTGGCGGTGGTATTGTCCAACGAAGAAGCCACGCTGGTCGCACAGCTGACTGGTCTGGGTGTGATCTTTGCCTGGACCTTTGTTGCCAGCTTCGTGACCTGGTTCGTCATCAAGATGGTCATCGGTATCCGAGTCAGCGAGGAGGAAGAGTACGCCGGTGTCGATCTGTCCGAGTGCGGGCTGGAGGCCTACCCGGAATTTGTGGGCTCACAGGGCTCTGGCAAGTAATCCTGACTCAAAACATAAGGTTGGCATTTTACGGGCGCTTCGGCGCCCGTTTTTTATGCTGTAAGCGCGAAGGTACCCGATGCATCGACGGGCAAAAACAATCGGCTCCTGCCGGGGTATTTTTTGGTGCAGGCGCGATTCACAAGCGCGTTTGTTTTTCGGGTACAACTGCCGGCAGGATTTTGCTGCATCCTTTGGTATGATGCTCGTCCGGATCAGGGGGTCCGATTTAACCGGAGCAAATCTATGAAATTAATCACAGCAATTATCAAACCTTTCAAACTCGAGGATGTGCGCGAGGCGTTGCAGGAGATCGGGGTGCAGGGTATTACCGTGACCGAGGTGAAGGGCTTTGGTCGCCAGAAGGGGCATACCGAACTCTATCGTGGCGCCGAGTATGTGGTGGACTTTCTGCCCAAGGTGAAGATTGAAATCGGTGTTGCGGCGGACAAGGCAGAGCAGGTGATTGATGCCATCAGGAATTCGGCCAATACCGGCAAGATCGGTGACGGCAAGATCTTTGTCAGCAATCTGGAGCAGACCATCCGCATCCGTACCGGCGAGACCGGCCCGGACGCTCTCTAGACGGTGTCGTCCACAAGGGCATTGATTTTTCTCACCAGGGTGCAAAGACGCCAGGCAGGAAACATCAATATGCATTTATAACAGCAGGTTATAACTTTGCGATCTCTGCGTCCAGGTGAGAGTGTTTCGCCCCTGGATGGAAACTAGACCTACTTTCTTGAATATAGATTAGCCTGGGAGAACGATAATGAGCCTTCAAAACCCGAAGGGAATTCTGGCGGTGCTGCTGACTGCACTGATCGGTCTGGTGCCCTCGATTGCGCTGGCAGACGAATTGAACGGTGCCGACACGGCGTGGATCCTGACGTCCACCGCCCTGGTACTGTTTATGACCATCCCCGGCCTGTCACTGTTTTATGCCGGCCTGGTGCGCAGCAAGAACGTGCTGTCGGTATTGATGCAGTGCTTCGCCATCACCTGCATGGTGTCGGTGCTGTGGCTGGTGTTCGTCTATGGTCTGGCCTTTGGCGATGGCGGCAGCATGAACCAGTGGATCGGCGGCTTTGACCAGTTGCTGCATGGCGGGATCGCGCGTGACAGCATGATCGGTACTATCCCGGAAAGCGTGTTTTCCATGTTCCAGATGACATTTGCCATCATTACGCCGGCACTGATTGTCGGTGCCTTTGCCGAGCGCATGAAGTTTTCCGCCATGCTGTGGTTCTCGGCCATCTGGCTGGTGGTGGTGTATGCCCCGGTAACCCACTGGGTATGGGGCGGTGGCTGGCTGCAGGAGATGGGGTTACTGGATTTTGCCGGCGGTACCGTGGTGCATGTGAATGCCGGTGTCGCGGCGCTGGTGGCGGCACTGGTACTGGGTCCTCGCAAGGGCTTCGGCAAGACGCAGATGCCGCCACATAATCTCACCATGACGGTGGCTGGCGCAGGCATGTTGTGGGTGGGCTGGTTCGGTTTTAATGCCGGCAGTGCGCTGGGCGCCAACGGCGATGCGGGCATGGCGATGCTGGTGACACACATCAGTGCTGCCGCCGGTTCCCTGGCGTGGATGGCAATGGAGTGGCTTCGTCACGGCAAGCCCAGTGTGCTGGGTATCGTCACCGGCATGGTGGCCGGTCTTGGCACCATCACGCCGGCATCGGGTTTTGTCGGTCCCGCCGGTGCGCTGCTCATCGGCATTACTGCCGGCGTGGTCTGTTACAGCGTCACCGCGTTTATGAAGCACACGCTGAAGGTCGATGACTCCCTCGATGTGTTTCCGGTGCATGGCATGGGGGGCATCATGGGTACCCTGCTGGCCGGCGTGTTTGTCGGCATACTCGGGGGTGCCGGTCTCGCCGAGGGCATGACCATGGGTGGCCAGGTGTGGGTGCAGTTTGTTGGTGTTGCCGCGACCTTTGTGTATTGCGGTGTGCTCAGCTGGCTTATCCTCAAGCTGGTCGATGCCGTCATCGGCCTGCGCGTCAGTAGTGATCAGGAGACCCAGGGTCTGGACCTGGTGTTGCACGACGAGACGGGTTACAACCTGTAGTACTGGTTTTATCGCGGCAACGAAAAACGGGCGCCGAGGCGCCCGTTTTTTATGTTGTTGTGTCTGATCCGAGACTGACGTAAACGGGTCACCCCGATATTGAGCAGGGTTTGTCTTTAGGGTATGTATTTATGGACTTTTGTTTCGCCCATTCGGGCGAGGTACTTTCTCTTGCTTGCCCAAGAGAAAGTACCCAAAGAGAAGGGCGCCCCGGCGCACTCATCGGCTGCGCCGATGCCCTGCGTTCCTCGCCCCTCCGGGGGCGCGCACAACTCGGCAGGTAAACCTGTCTCAAACAGGGTGCGCGCCTTGTTTCCGGAGTGGCTGTGGTACTCGGTGAGTGCCAACGGGTAAACGGGTAACGGGTAACGGGTTTCACCCCCGTCTGGCGCAGCCGAGCATCGCAGTAAAGGCCGGAGGACGCTCGCGCCTGTTTGAGCGTAGCGAGTTGCGCGAGCGCCGGGCTTTACGAGAAGCACAGGGGACCCGCGTAGCGGGCAAGCCTCCGGGATCGCCTTTCTTTTGGATACTTTTCTTTGGCGAAGCAAAGAAAAGTATCTCGCCCTTCAGGGCGAAACGAGAGGCTAACAAGTGCCTGGCTCCCTCCTGGATAAGCCGAACGAAGACAACACTTCACACGAAGGTCTACAGTGATTTATGTGTGCCGTCGCAAAATGGCTGCTTGCCGCAGTGCTTGCAGCCACACAGATATACCGTGGATTTTTCGGCGATTTCGAATTTAACCGGGCTAAAGTCGCTGCCCTTGTGGGAGCCGTCACAGAAGGGCTGGCTCTTTGACTTGCCACAGGCGCACCACCAGTAGGTCCCGGGCTCCAGTTCCTCGGCATAGGGCGCTTTTTGTGCGATCGTCGCTTCTGACATAATGACCTCTCCGTGAGATAGGGATGCCCCGTGAGTAAAGCACCGCCATTATTGCAAATCAACCAGTTGCGCCGCCTGATGATTGGCCCGGTGTCGCTGGCGGTCGAGGCGGGCGATTGCCTGTGCATCTCCGGGCCGTCCGGCAGCGGCAAGTCGCTGCTGCTGCGTGCCATCGCCGATCTCGATCCGCATGCAGGCGAGGCCTGTCTGCGAGGCGTGCCCGCCAGCAGCCTCCCGGCCGAGACCTGGCGTACCCGGGTCGGGTTATTGCCGCCCGAAAGCGTCTGGTGGCTGCCACGGGTGGGTGACCATTTTCATGGTGACCTGCCGGTCCCGCTGGAACACATTGGCCTGTCCACCGCAGTCATGGCGCAACCCGTTGCGCAGCTCTCCAGTGGCGAGAAACAGCGGCTGGCATTGATGCGCCTGCTCTCGAATCACCCGGAGGTGCTGTTGCTGGATGAGCCGACTGCCAATCTCGATCCCGAGAACACGCGGCGCATCGAAGCCGTGATCGCCGAGTACCGCCGGATACAACAGGCCGTGATCCTCTGGGTCAGTCACGACCAGGCACAGATTGCACGGGTTGCCGACCGTTACTATGCCGTCACTAACGGCACGCTGGAGGAACGGACTATCAAGGGCGGGCAATGGTTGAACTGAGCGTAGTCGACCTGGGGATTGCAGCGGTGCTGGTGTTGCTGCTGGCATTGCTGAGCATTCGGCTGCGGTCCAATATCAGTAAGCAGCTCGTTATCGCGGCTGCCCGCACTGCTGTGCAGCTCACCCTGGTCGGGCTGGTGCTGAAGTTGCTGTTTGCCAATGCCACTCTGGGCTGGGTGATGCTCATGGCTCTGATCATGTTGCTGGTCGCCGGGCGCGAGGTCATGGCGCGGCAGGAGCGCCGCTTCAGGGGCTGGTGGGGCTATGCCGTTGGCACCTTTTCCATGTTTCTGTCGTCGTTTGCCGTGACGTTGTTTGCACTGGTGGTGATCCTCGGTGAGGATCCCTGGTATACGCCGCAATACGCGATACCGTTACTGGGCATGTTGCTGGGCAATACCATGAACGGCATTGCCATCGCCATGGATCGCCTGACGCAAGCCGCCTGGGAACAGCGTGCGGTGATCGAGGCACGCCTGATGCTCGGTGAGCGCTGGGAAGCGGCCATCTCGGAGTACCGGCGGCAGGCGATCCGCAGCGGCATGATACCGATCATCAATGCCATGGCGGCAGCCGGCATTGTCAGCCTGCCGGGCATGATGACCGGGCAGATCCTGGCGGGTGCAGCACCGGTAGAAGCGGTGAAATACCAAATCCTGATCATGTTCCTGATTACCACCGGTACCGGGCTGGGGACACTGGCCGCGGTATCCATCGGCTCGAAGCATCTGTTTGATGAACGCCAGCGTTTATGCCTGGACAGGTTACGACAGCCATGAAGAGACCGTTGATGATGCTGGTGTTGCTGCTCGGTTGTGCGCCACTGCACGCGGCCATCTACAAGTGCACCGATGCCCATGGCGATACCCAATACAGTGATGCGCCGTGTGGCAGTAACGCCAGTGTGTTCGTCCCCAGGGCGGCACCGCAGGCCGCCGGGGATGCGCAGCAACGCCTGGAGAAAACGCAGCGCCTGCTAAGGGCCTACGATATAGAGAATGCAGAGGAGCAGCGAGAGGCCGCAGCCGTGCGTGCCGCCAGGGCGGAGGCGGAACAAAATTGCAGCGCTGCACGCGAGCGTTTGCTCGGCGTCACGCAGGCACATGCAGTCTATCGGCTGGATGAAGACGGCAATCGTGTGGTGCTATCGTTTGAGGAACGCGACGCCGCGGAAGAACGGGCACGCGCAGCCGTGGCGCACTGGTGTAATTGACCCCCTCTCTCCGGGACGCCGACAGGGGATATCGGCGGCAGATTTATGCATGGAGCAATTGCCGAGAGGCCGGGGAGAGGCGATTTTAATCCAGTTCCCGGGAAAAAAATTCCGGTTGTGCCAGTGCCGCACGGTGGATGGCGGCGTTGTAATAGCGGGTCTCAAAGCGCTTGTTGCGGGCATCGGACTCCCGGAAGCGGTTGTCGAGCGGCTGCTTGCCGGCCAGGGTGGCGCTCCACCAGCCGGACGGGTAGCAGGGCTGCGGGAAAAACAGGGTCTGCGTGTCACGGAAGCCTGCCGACTCCATGGCGGCGCGCATCGGCTTGATGATCCCCATGTGATACAGCGGTGATTCACTCTGTTGCACCAGGAGACCCTGGTCTCCCAGGGCGCGGTAACAGTCGCGGTAGAAGGCCTCCGTGAACAGCCCTTCCGCGGGACCGATCGGGTCGGTGCTGTCGATCATGACGATGTCGACACTGCCTGGAGCGGCGTCCTTCATCCACTGGATGCCGTCATCGAACAGCAATTCGGCGCGCGCATCATGATTGGAGCTGCACAGCTCCGGGAAATATTCCTCTGCCAGACGGGTAACGCGCTCATCGATCTCGACTTGCAGGGCGCGCGTTACGCCCTCGTGCTTCAGTACCTCGCGCAGTGTACCGCAGTCGCCGCCACCGATAATGACAACCGTTTCCGGTGCGGGATGCGCAAACAGCGCCGGGTGCGACAGCATTTCGTGATAGATAAAATTTTCCCTTGCCGTCAGCATGTAATAGCCGTCGATCACCATCAGGTTGCCGAATTTTTCCGTGGCGTAGATCTCGATACGCTGGTACGGCGTCTGCTCCTCGTGCAGCTTTTCACTGATCTTTAATGAAAAGGCAGAGCCGTCCTGCGTGCAGATCTCGGTAAACCACTGGTCTTTGTCCAACATGGGGATATCCTCTGAGCGACTGGGCAGGGGGGCGACAATACAAGATCAGCCAGTCTCCGGACAAGGGTTTCCCCGGTGGCATGTCGAACCTGCAGGATATCGCTTGTATAGGCAGGCATCTGTCTTTATCGTTCCCGCCATGAACTGGAATCGTGACGATGCCCGTCAGCAGTACAATATTCCCGGCTGGAGTGCCGGCTATTTTGATGTAGGCGAGAACGGCCACCTGGTGGCCCGGCCCGCCGGCAGTGTGGACAGTCCCGGGGTGGACCTGCATGCACTGGCGTACGCGGTACGCGATGCCGGCCTCTCCTGGCCGGTGCTGGTGCGCTTTACCGATATCCTGCACCAGCAGGTCGACCGCCTGTGCGGCGCCTTCGAGTCGGCGATCAGCAAGGCACACTACGAGGCAGGCTATACCGCCGTCTATCCCATCAAGGTCAACCAGCAGCAGCACGTGGTGGATGCAATCATGCGGCACGGCGGCGACCGGGTCGGTCTTGAGGCCGGCAGCAAGCCGGAGTTGCTGGCGATCATCGGCATTGCGCCAACCAACGGCGTCATTATCTGCAACGGCTACAAGGATGCGGAATACATCCGCCTCGCCCTGCATGCCCAGCGGCTCGGGCAACGGATCACCCTCGTCATCGAGAAACTCTCCGAGCTGGAACTGATCATCCGTGTGGCAGCAGAACTGCAGCTGCGGCCGCGTCTTGGCCTGCGGGTCCGCCTGTCTGCCGCTACCGCCGGCAACTGGCAAAACACCGGCGGCGACCGTTCCAAGTTCGGCTTTACGGCGGCCGGCGTCTTCGCACTTCTGGAACGCGTGCGCGCTGCCGGGCTGCTGGATTGCCTGCAATTGTTGCATTGTCACCCGGGTTCGCAGGTCTCCAGCCTTGCGGATTTGCGCCGCGCGCTGACGGAAGTGGCGCGTACCTGGGTGGAGCTGCGGAGTGCCGGTGTCCCGATCGACTGCGTCGATGTCGGTGGTGGTGTCGGTGTGGATTACGAGGGCACAGCCAGCAGCAGTAGCTGCTCCATCAACTACAGTCTTGAAGATTATGCAGACACCGTCGTGGATGTGTTTGCCCGCTGCTGCCGCGAGTCACAGTTGCCTGCACCTTCCCTGCTGAGTGAATCCGGCCGCTTGCTGACGGCATACCACGCAGTGCTGCTGACCAACGTCATCGATACCGAACAGGTGCTGGCGACTGGCGATGTGGATCCGGGTACCGCGGCTCCGCAGGCGCGGGTGCTGCAGGCTGCCATGGAGCAGTGTGACGCCAGCAGCGCTGCCGCGGCATTTCAAAGTGCCACGAATGCACTGGCGGAATTGCGCACGGCCTTTATCGAGGGACGCCTGACGCTGGCGCAGCGGGCCCATGGCGAATCGCTCTATTACTCCCTCTGCCGGAAGCTGCAGACACTGTTGCAGGCGCTCCCGGAGCCACCGGCCGTGCTCGATACCATCAACCGCCTGCTGGCGGACAAGTATTTCTGCAACCTTTCCGTGTTCCAGTCGATGCCGGATGTCTGGGGGATTGGCCAGGTGTTCCCGATCGTGCCGCTGCAGCGTCTGCTGGAGGTGCCGGAGCGGCGTGCGACCCTGCATGACCTGACCTGTGATTCCGACGGCCACATCGAGTATTACGTCGATGCCGCCGGCGTGGAATCGAGCCTGCCGGTGCACGCACTGCGGGCCGGAGAGCCCTACCTGCTGGGTTTTTTCCTGCTGGGCGCCTACCAGGAAATACTCGGCGACATGCACAACCTGTTCGGTGACACGGATGCGGTCAACGTCGAGCTGACCGGTGATGGTGGCTACCGGATGTTCGAACCGCACCATGGTGACAGCGTCGAGGAATTGCTGCGCTATGTGGAGATCGAACCCAAACGCCTGATCGCCCGTTACCGCGAGAAGGTCAGGGCGGCCGGGCTGGAAGGAAAGGACAAGACCGCTTGCCTGCAGGCGCTGGAAGGTGGACTGAGCGGTACCACCTACCTGGAAGAGGAGTAGCCGTGCCTGCATTCAAAAAGCGCAGGTGCGCATGGAAGGCGCGAAAATTCTTG
Organism: uncultured Gammaproteobacteria bacterium; assembly: GCA_963701505.1. Taxonomy (GTDB): domain Bacteria; phylum Pseudomonadota; class Gammaproteobacteria; order UBA9214; family UBA9214; genus UBA9214. The sequence continues at coordinate 97,176 of CAVOZZ010000008.1, read as the reverse complement.
TACCCGGTTAATCGCGCAGCTGGCGGACTAATCGCCGGACAAGATCAAGGCGCTCCAGCAGAGCGTTTCAGAACTTTAAATAACCTCGCTCCTTTCATCCGGGACGCCGACAGGGATATCGGTGGCAGTGCAATGCAGGGAGCAATTGCCGAGAGGGCCGGGGAGAGGGGATACACACCATGAAAACCGGCGTGATCGGTGTCGGTGCCATGGGCGCACCCATGGCGCGCAACCTGCACAGGGCGGGTTATCTGGAGGTCGTCTGGAATCGCAGCGCGAAAAAGGCCAGCCGCTTATCCACTGAACTGGGTGTGCGCGTAGCGGACAGCCCGGCGGCCCTTGCCGCCGGGTGTGAACTGGTGTTGCTGTCGGTGTCTGCGGACGATGACCTGCTGCAGGTCATACAGGCGCTGGCACCCGGATTGCACCCCGGCAGCGTGGTCCTCGATACCTCAACCGTCAGCCGCGAGACTGCCATACAGGCGGCGGCACTGGCACAGCCGGCGGCTTTCCTCGATGCACCCGTATCCGGTGGTATTGAAGGTGCCCGCCTCGGAACGCTGGCGATGATGATCGGTGGCGAGGCCGCGGTGCTCGAGCGTATCATGCCGGTGCTCAACGCCATTACCGGGCGTGTCGAACACATGGGCCCGGTTGGCGCCGGACAGGCCACCAAGGCAGTCAACCAGGTGATGGCCGCCGGCATCAACCAGGCAGTGACGGAGGCGCTGGCGTTTGCAGCGGCGCTGCAACTGCCGCTGGACAAGGTGATCGAGGTGGTCGGCAGCGGTGCTGCCGGCAACTGGTTTCTTGACCACCGCGGTGCCTCAATGACAGAGGGGAAATTTGATCCCGGATTCCGTGTCGCGCTGCATCACAAGGACCTTGCCATCTGCAGGCAAATGGCCGCGCAGTTCGATGTCGCCCTGCCGCTCGTCGAGATGACCCTGATCCACTATCGCCGCCTGATGGACGCGGGGTTCAGTGATGAAGATATCTCGGCGCTGTTTCGGGAGAAGCAGCGGCTGTTCGACAGTAGCGGGGACCGTCCAAAGCGACCCTGATCCGAAGCACTGTCAGGCTTCCAGTAAACCCGGAGTATCCATGAAAAAATACCTGCTCTTGCCAAGCCGAACAATCAACACCCTGATGCGCGCCCTTCAGAGAGACAGAATCCCGCAATATTTTGTGCTGCTTCGCCCTTCCTGCGAAGCAAACGTCATGATGAGAACAGATAAACAATGATAACCGCAACTGAAGCATTAATGAGGCTGCGGGAAGGCAACCAGCGTTTTGTCTCCGGTGTACGAAGTATTGATACTCTTGTAAGGCAAACGCAGAGAATCAGCCTTCTTGAAGGCCAGACACCCTTCGCCATCATCCTTGGCTGCTCTGATTCGCGTGTGCCAGCGGAAATTATATTCGATCAGGGTTTGGGCGATTTGTTTGTCATCCGGGTTGCCGGCAATATTGTGGCGCCCTCGCAGGTCGGCAGTGTCGAGTTTGCTGCAGAATGGTTTGGCACACCCCTGGTAGTTGTGCTTGGCCATTCAATGTGTGGAGCCGTTATGGCAACACTTGAATGCCTGGAAGGCCCTTCACAGGAAAAATCGTCCAATGTTTTATCCATCGTGAACCGGATTCGACCAACGGTAGAACCCTTGTTCGAGACAGAACTTCGCAACAATCCCGAGCAATTGTTAAAAACCGCTATTCGGGCGAATATTCTTGCGGCCACAAACCACCTGAGGCACGGATCACAACTGCTCGAACAGTTACTACAAAAAGGTGACTTGACCATTGTCGGTGCCGAATATTCGCTTGAAACTGGCGAGGTCGACTTTTTTGATGGCATATAATGCCGTCTGGCCACACAAACCGGCCTGCAACCAGCTTCGCCGGCTGTGGCAGGACCCGGTCGCCAGGCCCCGTAAATGATGGATGAGATCACAGCAATGGAAAATCTCTTTGCCTACGGGACCCTGATGTGCAACAGCATCATGCGAGAAGTCTCCGGGTGCCGTCTGTCAGCTGTGCCGGGTACGCTGAAGGGTTACAGTCGACGCTGCGTCAGAGGCGAGCACTATCCCGCTATCCTGCCGCACAGGCAGGGACGCGTTGCGGGGGTACTTTACCGGGAGGTGCCCGATGCGGCATGGGAACGACTGGATCGCTTCGAGGGCGAGCTGTATGTACGCAGGAGGGTGGCGGTCGCACTGGGTGATGGCGCAGTTTTGCTTGCGGCCACCTACGTGGTAGCTCCGGAGTTCCTGTATCGTCTCGACCAGGCTGACTGGGACTTTGCCGAGTTTCTTCAGAACGGCAAAACAGTCTTTCAGAGGGACTACAAGGGATACCTGTCGCTGTAATCGAAGCCTTCCATGAAAGAAGCCAGACGACTCAGGGTGATTCTGTGGATTACTTTATTATTTCTTTGTGTGGGCCTGGTGGCGCCCGTCATTACCCTGAAGAAATTCGTTCTGATCGAAAATACATTCTCTGTCCTTAGCGGCGCTGTAGTGCTGCTAAAGGAAGGGCGCTTGTTTCTGTTTGTCCTGATTGCCGGGTTCAGTATTGTTCTGCCCCTGTTAAAGATAGGCGTATTGATGAAGTTGCTTGGCGCTCAAGACAACAAGACAGCTCATCTGGACAAATATCTGCACTGGATGCATCTGTTCGGCAAGTGGTCCATGCTGGATGTCTTTGTTGTGGCGGTACTGGTGGTCTCTGTGAAGCTTGGCGCGATCGCCAGTGTAGAGATAAGGTATGGGTTGTATGCATTTGCAGTTGCAGTGCTGTTAACCATGTATGTAACCGCAAGGGTCGTCAGCCTGACCACTGCTTCAGGAAGCGACACGCTGAAAAAACACACGCCCTAGCCAGACTTCAGGAGCCCTGGATCCGGGCGCTGCGGCGCGATGTTGAGATAATCACGGTTTCACTAAAGGAAATCATTCTAGGTGAGATATAAAGCTGTTCTGTTACCAGTACTCGCCGGCGTTGTCGCAGGCTGTGCCTCGGCCCCGTCGGGACAGCACACCGCTGCAGCGCGCACGGAAGTTTGCACGCCAATTAATGAGCAGGAAATATCGGCCCTGTTTGACCGCTGGAATCGCTCGCTGCAAAGCGGTGATCCGAACAGGGTTGTCGCCAACTACGCAGAGGGCTCCGTGCTGCTCCCCACGGTATCGAACCAGCCACGACTGACGGCGGCCGAGAAACAGGACTACTTCCGCTACTTCCTGGAAAACAAGCCCGCAGGGAGGATTGACTCCAGCAGCATAGAGTTTGGTTGTAACATGGCTGTAGATACCGGACTCTATACCTTCACCTATGGCACCACGGGGGCGCAAGTCAAGGCTCGTTATACCTTTACCTACAAGTGGGATGGCAAGCAGTGGTTGATCACAAGCCACCACTCTTCCGCCATGCCAGAGAAGGACTGAGGTGCCAGGGAATCAGGTTCGCGTTCCGCTAAACAGCCAAAAGGCGGCGCTTGCCGCCGGCCATGCACCGAAAACAGTATGCTTATTGGGAGACGTTATGGATAGTTACGAGAAATGGGGATATTCGCTACTGGTGATTATCGCAATCGCTTATCTGATCGCGATATTTATCGGGATGATTGCCGCATTTCCGTTTGGCCTCCTCGGCCTTGTTTTTATAGCGGCCCTGGGCATCCTGATGATCAAGGTACTCAAGGAACGTTTGCAGAATAAAGAGGATGACTATTACAGCAAGGAGGTCGACAAGTAATGCTGATTACGACACAGGATGAATTTTCAGATTATGAAATAGTCGAAACGCTAGGTTTGGTCCGGGGCAACACCATCAGGGCCCGGCACATCGGCAAGGATATTCTGGCCGGATTGAGAACAATTGTTGGCGGCGAAATAACCGAATATACAAAAATGCTGGCAGAGTCCAGGGAGCAATCCATTGACAGAATGATTGTCGAGGCAAGGAAAAAAAATGCCGACGCCATTGTTGCCATGAGGTTTACCACCTCACCCGTGATGCAGGGTACTGCCGAGTTGCTGGCCTATGGCACCGCAGTCCGGTTGCGCCCTAAAAATGGCTAGGGCGAGGGTTGTCTGGAGTGTTATTGCGGGGGCATGAAAAAAACCGCATCCCTGTTGCGATATGTGATGCCAATCGCTATTGCACTGCTGTGATTCGACTATTCCGGGGTGCAGAAATGAGTGCCGTGTTTCTGATCGATAACCTGTGTAGCAGAGAATTGCCATGAAAAATTCATTAAAGGGCGCCTTGTTGTCAGGGCTGGTGTTACCGGGCCTGGGTCAGGTGGCTCTGAAACACTACCGGCGGGGTGCCGTCATCATGCTTGCTGTTTTGGTCAGCCTGTCCGGAATTGTGGTGTTGGCATTGCAAGATGCGCGGACCATCCTGGAGAAAATTGAACTGGAGGGTGGACTGATCGATATGGGCACCATCTCGGACGCGGCAAGCCGTGTATCCGGCAGTTCCGGGAGTATCAACTACAACCTGCTGTTGCTGCTGATCGTTGCCATCTGGGTCATCGGGACCATTGACGCCTACCGGATTGGCAGAAAAAAGGATATCGGGGCGAGTCAGCGTTCAAGTGGCAACAACCGCTAGTTGCACAGGTACAGCATCATCCGGGCTGGTGTTGCCCGGTTTCCGGTGCGAGTGACAAGAAATGATCAGTTATAAAAGAAGCCTGAAAAGAAGGATCAGAAAGTTTATCGGGGATGTCATTGAATATACCCCGATACTGAAGATGACCTTGCTGCTGGTGATGCTGTGGATGCTTTTTGCCGCAGGCATCTATCTCGGTGAGAGCGGGGCGGAAGGGACGACAATAACCTCGTATGGGAGGGCGCTGTACTGGGGGATCGCCGCCTTTTCTACAGCCGGTATAGCCGATATGCCTGTAAACGGCATCTCTGAAGTCATCGGGGCGATATGGATTATCCTCGGCTCCATCCTGTTCTTCGGTGCAATCGTGGCGACGGTTACTGCCTATTTCATGCGCCCCTTGCAGCGGCCAACAAAGCAAATCGTGGATACGATTGAATACAACCTTGAGCAGCTGAATGACTTGTCAGTTGAAGAGCTCGAAGTACTCAAGGAGACAACCGATGCACTCATTGAGCATATGGAGCGAGTCAAAGAAGAGCAGGCCAGCAAGCAGTCATCCAGTAAGGGCAAGAAGGATGGCTGATTCCATTGACACAGGAATGCGGCAATTACATGGATCCGGACGGGACAAATGGTAACAGGCCCATCGAGGGCCGTAGCCGCAACCATGTGCCTCCAGTGAACGAGGTCAGATCAGCAGGGGTCAAGGGCATTTGATGGATACAGAATTTAATGTTGGGCTGGCACTGGGTAGCGGATCCTCTCGCGGATGGTCACACATCGGGATACTGAGAGCCCTCTCCGATCTTGGAATCACACCAAATATCATCTGCGGGACCTCGATCGGTTCGCTGGTAGGTGCCTCTTATGTGTCAGATAAATTAGAGAAGCTGGAACAATGGGCCTGCTCCCTGACAAAGTTTGAAACAGCCAGATTTTTTGAAATTAACACCTCGCTAAGTGGTTTCGTCAATACAGACAGGTTGCACTATTTCCTCAACGAGAATGTCGCCAGTGACAGGGCTGTCATCGAAGATCTGGCAAAGGTTTATGCAGCCGTTTCAACAAATCTGGAAACCGGCAGGGAAATATGGCTCATGAAAGGCTCCCTGCTGCAGGCAGTCTGGGCGTCTATTTCGTTGCCCGGCCTGTTTCCGGCAATCAGAAACAATAACCGATGGCTGGTTGATGGCGGCCTGGTAAACCCCGTGCCTGTTTCGGTATGCCGTGCCCTGGGTGCAGATATCGTCATCGCGGTGAACCTGAATGGAGACATTGTCGGTAAACATTTCGACAAGTCCAGGAGGGCAAAAAAACAAGCTGACGGAGTTGGAGGAAAGCTGACCGACCTGGTGAGGGACTATACCAGTTCATTGTTTTTAACCGCTAAAAGCAGTGAGCAACCACCCAGTCTGCTGGATGCCATCGCAGGCTCTGTCAATATTACCCAGGACAGAATCACCAGAAGCCGTATGGCGGGTGATCCACCGGATATCTTGCTGACACCAAAATTGTCACATATCGGTCTTCTGGAGTTTTATCGTGCGAGTGAGGCAATCAAGGAAGGTGAGAACTGTGTACAAAGAATGAAACCGGAGATTGAGCATGTGCTGGGAAGCCTGGCAATATGATCAGGCAGTACGCATGGCTGCGTTGCCGGTTATTATGACCAACAGACTGTTACAGAAGACAATTAGCAATCAGGGGCGATAACAATGACAAGTAAATATCTGGAAATGCCTGACAAAAACGGATACTTCGGCGAGTATGGCGGGCAAGTCATTCCGCCACCGCTGGTTGATATTATGAACGATATCAATGCTGCCTATGATCAGGTCAGGCAAACGGAAGCCTTTCAGACAGAGCTGCGACAACTGTATGCAGACTATGTGGGTCGTCCCAGCCCTGTGTATTTTGCCAAACGCCTGACGGACAAGATCGGCGGGGCCCGCATCTACCTCAAACGCGAGGATTTAAACCATACCGGTGCCCATAAAATCAATCATTGTCTAGGCGAAGCACTGCTCGCCAAACACATGGGAAAAACCAGGGTGCTGGCGGAGACAGGCGCCGGTCAGCACGGTGTGGCGCTGGCCACGGCCTGTGCGCTGGTTGGCATCGATTGCGAAATCCACATGGGTGAAATCGATATCGAGAAAGAGCACCCGAATGTGACCAAGATGAAAATACTGGGCTGCAAACTGGTGCCAGTGTCACGCGGCACAAGAACGCTCAAGGATGCCGTTGACAGCGCCTTTGAAGAATACCTGAAAGACCCTGTTAACTACCTGTATGCCATTGGTTCGGTGGTAGGACCCCACCCGTTCCCGAAAATTGTACGTGACTTTCAAAGCATCGTTGGCAAGGAAGCAAGGGAACAATTCCTGGCAAAAGAAAATAAACTGCCTGATGTACTGGTTGCCTGTGTTGGCGGCGGCTCCAATGCCATCGGCCTGTTTACTGCATTCCTGGATGATGAGACGGTCAGGTTGATTGGCGTGGAACCCGCAGGCAAGGGGCTGGATACCGCTGACCATGCAGCCACCCTTACCCTGGGAACCAAAGGGGCCATTCACGGTTTTGAATGTTATAACCTGCAAGACAGGGAGGGGAACCCCCTGCCTGTCTATTCCATTGCTTCCGGCCTGGATTATCCCGGCGTGGGACCGCAGCACTGTTATCTGAAGGATATAAAACGCGTTGTTTATGAAACCATTGATGACAAGGAGTGTCTAGATGCCTTCATGCAGCTTTCTCGCCTGGAAGGCATTATCCCCGCACTGGAAAGTGCCCATGCCGTTGCCCACGCCATGAAGATAGCAAAAGACATGTCTGGCGATGAAACGATACTCGTTAACCTTTCAGGCCGTGGAGACAAGGATGCAGACTTTGTGGCGAACTATCTGTCGCTCTGAAAAACAGCCATGAAAACCGCCTTGATTACCCTGTCACTCCTGATCGCAGCCGTTATTGTCCTGTTCTTTATTCTCGGGGTGCTTTCAAAGTCGGGCAAGGCCACGGGTTTGGTCGATGGCAGATTGGCGAACTGCCCGGACAAGCCTAATTGTGTCTGCAGTGAACAACAGGAGGATACCGGTCATTACGTTGAAGCGCTGATGATTCCTGATGACAAGGCAGCGGATACATTGCCCGTGCTGAAGAATGTGATTCTGGAGATGGGCGGCACGATTGAGGCTGAAAGTGACCACTATCTTGCGGCTACCTTTTCATCGGCCATTTTCGGATTTGTCGATGACCTCGAAATCAGGATCGACTCGATACAAAAAGTGATCCATATCCGCTCTGCGTCCCGGGTGGGCCATAGTGATATGGGTGTTAACCGGAAGAGAGCCGTATTACTCGGAAAGCTGTATATGCAACAGCTTGCAACAGCCGCCCCGTCAGCCGGTGCGACGCCGGGAAGCAGTGCACAGTAGCGAGGACATTCGGCAGCCATGAATGCAGGTCATCTGAGGGGGCGCCCATGAAAACTACCATACGAATGATTGCAGCCGCAGTGCTGATTACCGGAGCAATCGATGCCATGGCGATCGAAGAGGCAGCGTACACCGTGTTGCTAAGCGACAATAACTTCGAGATCCGCGAGTATGCACCGCACATTCTCGCCGAAACCGTGGTTGACGGTGACCTTGAAGAGGCTGGCAACAGGGCCTTCAACCGTTTGTTTCGTTACATCTCGGGCAACAACCGCTCACGCGAGAAAGTCGCGATGACGGCTCCGGTATCCCAGCAACCAAAGGGTGAGAAGATCGTGATGACGGCTCCCGTGGGGCAGCAGCGTGTACAGGAAAACTGGGCCGTCAGTTTCATGATGCCGGCCACCTACACCCTGGATAGCCTTCCCGAGCCCGAGGATCCCGAGGTGAAGTTGCGCCAGGTCCCTGCTCGCCGAATGGCAGCCGTGCGCTACTCCGGCTTCTGGAGCGAGAAGGCTTACCTTCGCCACAAGCTGGAACTGGAGTCGTGGATACAGGAGCGCGGTCTCAGCATCGCGGGCGATCCCGTGTGGGCTCGTTATAACCCGCCCTTTACCCTGTGGTTCTTGCGGCGAAACGAGGTTTTGATTCCGCTGGCGGCCGCTGCTGACCAGCAATAACCCGACTAATCGCCTCGTCCACACTATTGAGGGTGCTGCAGTCACCTCCTGATTCGTGGCAAAAGCAAGCATCATCGGGCATCATTGCCGCTTTGCTGACAAGGTGTATGCGGCAGCCTACAGCCAGGTACGGCAGATCTGCCCAAACCGTGCCACTGCTACCACTGACATGCGCCACGAGACTCGGGACGATTGACACTATCCAGATGATGAAATTACCGGCAGTCGTCCAGTCAATCAGGCTTCCCTTTCTGGTGTTGACACCGGTGTGTGTATTTTTGGGTGCAAGCACGGTGGTAGCGAACCACAACGGTGTCAGCCTGCTGTTGCTGGCACTGGCAATGCTTGGCGGCTTGCTGGCGCATATCAGTGCGAACGCGCTCAACGAATATCTGGATTTCAAAAGCGGACTGGACCTCACAACGACAAGAACACCATTCAGTGGCGGCAGTGGAGCGCTGCCCGGGAATCCCGGGATGGCGGGTGCCGTTTTAGCAGTTGGCACTGTCTCCCTTTTGGCAACTTTAATGATTGGCGGTTTCTTTGTCTGGAAGTACGGGGCAGGCATTGTGCCTATAGGCGTTGTTGGACTGTTATTGGTCGTTGCCTATACGCAGTGGATTAACAGACGTCCGCTGCTCTGCCTGGTTGCGCCGGGGGTTGGTTTCGGGTTCCTTATGGTCGTAGGTACCCAGTATGTACTGCAGGGAGAATATGCGACGCTCTCCTGGCTGGTTGCAGTAGTGCCTTTTTTTCTGGTCAACAACCTGCTGTTACTCAATCAATACCCAGATATTCAGGCAGACAGCCGTGTGGGACGCAGGCATTTTCCAATTGCCTACGGTATCAGTCGCAGCAACATGGGTTACGGTCTTTTTGCACTGGCAACAACCGCGGTGATCCTGAGCTACGTCCTGATTGGCTACTTGCCGGTGCTGGGTCTGATCGCCCTGCTGCCAATGCCGCTGGCGTTTTTCTCCTTATTCGGCGCCATCAAATATGGAGAAAACATTGGTCAATTTCCCCATTACCTTGGTGCAAATGCAGCCGTAGCCATACTCACGCCGCTGCTGCTCGGGGTATCAATAATCATTGGCTGACAGAAAACAGCTGTCAGTCTCCGCCTGTCAGTGTGGTTGATTGTTATGCAAGCAACAGCAGTGCCATGAAAATCTGGGTGGATGCAGATGCATGTCCCGTGGTGATCAAGGACATCCTGTTCCGGGCTGCAGAGCGTACCAGGGTACAGCTGACGCTTGTGGCCAATCAGTCGGTGCGCATACCGCCGTCACGCTGCATTACATTTATACAGGTAGCATCCGGATTTGATGTCGCTGACAATGAGATCGTCAAGAGGGTTGTCGCCGGCGATCTTGTCATTACCGGCGATATTCCGCTGGCGGCAGAGGTGATCGAGAAAGGAGCTCATGCCCTCAATCCTCGTGGCGAACTGTATTCGGCTGACAATATCAGGGCGCGCCTGACCATGAGAGATTTTATGGATACCCTGCGGGCCAGTGGAATAGATACCGGTGGTCCGCCGGCACTCAGCCATAGTGATCGAAAATTATTTGCGGATCAACTCGATAAATTTTTAACCCGGCATGCCGGGAACTCGTAGCAAGGCATGTTCCAGCCGAGTCAGGCCCGGTGGCAGGACCGCAGCGTAGGCTATCCGGAGCGTCTCTGTGATGGCAGCGCTTTATTCCGGTTTTGCAGCCATGCAGTGACCGGAATGGCTTTCCTCAGAATGTACCTGGGACCTGTGCTGCCGGTGGTCATGGTTTGACTGGTTTTTTCTTTCGCGGCTTTTTCTTGCCGGGCTTATCCGGCCTTGTTTTGGCTTGAATGCGCTTTTTTACCGGGCTGTCGCCTGTACTGGCAGGGCGTCTGGCCGCACTGCCGGGTCTTGCTTCGCTGCCTAACGCTGCAATGTTCAGTTGCTGGCCCGCTACCCGGGCCTTTTTCAGGGTGTTAAAAGCGTCTTTGGGTATGCCTGCAGGCAAATCAACCAGGCTGTAGTCTTCGTAAATAGAGATGCGACCAATGTGTTTGCTGTCGATGCCTGCTTCATTGGCGATCGCGCCGACAATGTTGCCGGGTTTGACTTTATGCCGGTGGCCGACTTCAATCCGGCAACGTTGCATGCCTGCTTCAGGCGAAGACTCCTTTCTTGTAGAGTGTACATCTGTCTTGCGAGCCGGTTTTTTGTGCGCCGGGCTTGCATCCTTGCTCCAGCTGCTGTCTGCCTTGCGCTGCGGCTTGTGTGGTATCAAAAGGGGTGTATCGCCCTGTAACAGCCGGGCAAGTGCGGCGGCAATTTCCTGTGCAGGCACATTGTGTTCCAGCCGGTATTGCTCGATCAGCTGGGCAAACAACCCCAGGTCTTCATTCGCCAGGGTATCGGTAATGCGCTGTTTGAACCTGGCGATACGCTTGTCATTGATCAGCTCCGTTGAGGGCAGCTCCATAATGTCGATCTTCTGACGGGTGGCCTTTTCAATGGCGCTGAGCAGGTGTCGCTCACGTGGTGCGACAAACAGGATGGCATCGCCTTTACGACCGGCGCGCCCGGTGCGCCCGATACGATGTACATAGGCTTCCGTGTCATAGGGAATATCGTAATTGACGACGTGACTGATGCGTTCCACGTCGAGCCCGCGTGCAGCGACATCCGTGGCAACCAGAATATCGAGCTGGCCGTTCTTCAATTGCTGGACAGTGCGCTCACGCTGATTCTGCGGAATATCCCCGTTCAGTGGCGCCGAGTCATAGCCACGTGCCTCCAGCTTTTCCGAGAGCTCCAGTGTGGCGGTTTTGGTGCGCACGAAAACAAGCATGCCATCGAAGTGTTCTGCTTCCAGTATGCGCGTCAGGGCATCCAGTTTATGCACGCCGCTCACCGGCCAGAAGCGCTGACGTATGGTCTCGACCGTGGTGGTCTTGGTCTTGATGGTGATTTGTTCGGGTGCATGTAAATGTTTCGCGGCAATACGGCGTATCTGCTGGGGCATGGTTGCCGAGAACAGCGCAATCTGCCTGTCTGCCGGGGTTTGCTCGAGTATCCATTCGACATCATCGATGAAGCCCATGCGCAGCATTTCATCGGCTTCATCCAGTACCAGTACCTTCAGCTTGTTCAGTACCAGGGTGCCACGACGCATGTGGTCCATGACGCGTCCGGGTGTGCCCACCACCACATGTACACCGCGCTTCAGGGCATGGATCTGTCCGCGGTAATCCTGGCCGCCATAAACGGGTAACACATGAAAGCCCTGCAGGTGCCGGGCGTATTTCTGAAAGGCCTCGGCTACCTGGATCGCCAGTTCACGCGTAGGGGCCAGTACCAGCGCCTGCGGGTCTTTCAGGCTTAAATCGAGGCCGGATAAAATCGGCAGGGCAAATGCCGCGGTTTTACCGGTGCCGGTTTGAGCCTGGCCCAGTACATCCTTGCCTTGCAGTAACAGCGGAATCGTTTGAGCCTGGATGGGTGACGGGGTTTCATAGCCCGCTTCATCCAGCGCCTTGAGGAGGGGTGCTTGCAGCGCTAATTGGGTAAACGCTGTTACCGTGTCGGTCGTCATGTGCTGTGCCTGAAATCGATGGAATGCGTGGAACGAAGCGGGGTAGCCAGAGTATCCAGTGTGCCCTGCCCGTTGTGAGCCGGGTGCAAAACAAGCAGGACTGCATAGTTTAACGGCTTATATACCCTGTTGCATGTTTTTATTTATGGACCCTCTGTTCAAGCCATTATTCCGACTGCCATGGCTAACCCGGCGGCGCCGGCTTTATGCTCCGGCCGCCGGTCATTGGATGCAGGATGTCTCTTGGGATAGTCGCAGGCACCCACATAAAAACGGCGCCTGTAAGGCGCCGTCGGTGTGTGCAGGAATGCAAGTGCCAGGGTTGGCTGACTATTTTCTTGCTTCGCGCTCCAGTGTTTCCTTGATGACAGCGTCTGCGACGTTCCTGGGGCAGGGCATGTAGTGCAGGAATTCCATGGTGAACTGACCACGACCGGAAGTCATGGTACGCAGGTCACCGATATAACCAAACATCTCGCTCAGCGGGCATTCCGCCTTGATACGAACGTTGGTGGCCCCCGGTTCCTGTGACTTGATCATGCCACGGCGGCGGTTGAGGTCGCCGATGACATCACCGACCTGTTCTTCCGGGGTAAATACATCCACCTTCATGATCGGTTCCATCAGCTGCGGACCGGCTTTCGGCATGGTCTGACGGTAGGCAGCGCCTGCGGCCAGTTCATAGGCCACAGCCGATGAGTCCACCGGGTGATAGCCACCGTCCATCAGGGTGACCTTGAAGTCGAGGCAGGGGAAGCCTGCGAGCACGCCTCTTTCCATGCTCTTCTGAAAGCCCTTGTCCACGGCCGGCCAGAATTCTCGCGGTACCGTACCACCTGTCACCGCCGATTCGAATTCGTAGCCGCTACCCGGCTCACCCGGCTCGATGACGTAGTCGATCTTCGCGAACTGCCCGGAACCACCGGTCTGCTTTTTGTGCGTGTAGCTGTCTTCAACGCGCTGGGTGATGGTTTCACGGTAGGCCACCTGTGGTTTGCCGACGGTTACGTCGATGCCATGGGTGCGGCGCAGGATGTCGATCTTGATGTCGAGGTGCAGCTCACCCATACCCTTGAGGATGGTCTCGCCGCTGTCCTCGTCGGTTTCCATACGGAACGACGGGTCTTCCTTGATCATCTTGCCAAGGGCAATACCCATCTTTTCAGCCGCGCCCTTGTCGTTGGGCGCGACGGCAATGGAAATCACCGGATCCGGGAATACCATCGGTTCCAGTGTTGCCGGATCCTTGGGGTCGCACAGGGTATGGCCGGTCTGCACGTTTTTCATGCCGATGACAGCAACGATATCGCCGGCCTGGGCACCGTTGAGCTCCTCGCGGGAATTGGCGTGCATTTCCACGATGCGGCCAATACGCTCGGTCTTGCCGGTGAAGGTGTTGAGCACCGTCGAGCCCTTCTCCAGCCGGCCGGAGTAGATGCGGATAAAGGTCAGCGCACCAAAGCGGTCATCCATGATCTTGAACGCCAGCGCACGCAGTGGCCGGTCTGGATCAACGATGGCAAACTTGCCGGTCTCGTTACCCTCCAGGTCGACTTCCGGTTGCGGTGTGACCTGCGTGGGGTCGGGCAGGTAATCGACAGTGGCATCCAGGACCAGCTGGATACCCTTGTTCTTGAAGGCCGAGCCACAATAGGTCGGAAAGAAATCCAGCGCAATGGTGCCCTTGCGGATACAGCGCTTGAGGTCCTCAATGGACGGTTCGTTGCCTTCCAGATACTGTTCCAGGATCTCGTCATCCTGTTCTACGGCCGTCTCGATCAGCTTCTCGCGCCATTCCTGGATAATATCGGCCATGTCCGCCGGCGGTTCCTGGATTTCATAGGCGGCAGGGTCGCCGGAGTCATCCCAGATCCAGGCCTTGCGGGTCAGCAGGTCTACGACCCCCCGGAATTCGTCTTCAACGCCGATCGGCAGCACCATCACCAGCGGCTTGGCGTCGAGCACCGTCTCGACCTGCTTCACCACTCGATAAAAATCTGCGCCCATGCGGTCCAGCTTGTTGACGAAAATCACGCGTGCGACTTCGGATTCGTTGGCATAGCGCCAGTTGGTCTCGGACTGTGGCTCTACGCCACCGGATCCGCAAAACACACCAATACCGCCGTCAAGCACCTTCAGTGAACGGTACACCTCGATGGTGAAGTCAACGTGTCCGGGTGTATCGATAATATTCAGGCGATGCCCCTTCCACTGGCAACTGGTAGCGGCTGACTGGATGGTAATGCCGCGCTCCTGTTCCTGTTCCATGAAGTCAGTGGTGGCCTCGCCATCATGCACCTCACCGGTTTTGTGGATTTTGCCGGTCAACTTCAGAATGCGTTCCGTGGTGGTGGTCTTGCCGGCATCCACGTGAGCGAAGATTCCGATATTCCTGTAATTGCTTAAATCAGTCATAGTGCTGCTACTCTTCTGTAGGGTTCTAGTCGTTATCTGGATTGGTGCGTCTGTACCGCTGTTCGGGACAGCCGCAGAGGTGCCGGTAGTCCACATCTGGCGCAATCCATCCCGGTGAGACGAGGGCGCGGCCAGAGCCGGCGGATTATAAACCAGAATGGAGAGTTTATGTATCACAGATACTGATTCAGGCATCAGTCCCTGACTGAGGGCCGGGAGTTCCTCGAATACACCCCATTCGGCATAATCCCCGCGATTCGATCCCAAGGTTATAATGTATTTATGCACGACATTCCCAACCGCATCGCCGATGTGCTGCTGGAGCTTGAGGCGACGCTGCGCAGCAACGACCTCTGGGACCCGTGCAGGCCCGCGTACAGTGCGCTGAGCAGCACCCAGCCGTTTTGTCTGGATACCCTGCGGTTCGAGCAATGGTTGCAGTGGGTGTTTCTGCCCCGCATGAAGCACACCCTGGAAAATACCCGGCCGCTGCCGCAAAAAAGCGGGATATTCATTTATGCCCGTGAGTACCTGCGCAAGAATGACCCGTGTACGAACAGTTTATTGACGCTGATGAAGCGCTTTGATGACCTGATCCGCATACAGTCCGGTGTCAAGCGGCATTGAGCGGCTGTTGCTGTTTTCCGGTTCGTCTCAGGGCGGCATCGTAACAGGAAGGAGGTGCAGGCATGAGATTACACAAGCTATACCGTTCGGGGCTCATGGGCATGATGCTGTTGTTGCCGCTTTCCCAGGTACAGTCTGCACCGGGTTATCACCCTGGCAGTTATTACGCGGCCCATGTGGTTCGCGAAGGTGGCGAGTTGATTCGCAATGAAGAGTCGGAAAATGGCTATCGCTGGGAAGACTTCACGGTGGTACGCATCAAGGGTAATCGCATCCCGGCAAGGATCGGGCATGGCCTGGAAGTGTTTGCCGATGTCTACGGGATGCCTTTTGGTGAACCGGTCACGCTGACGGTAACCAGGCCGGAACGGAATGCAACGGGTGAAACCGGCAGCCGCACCTACACGCGTACGCAGTCGCTGTACCCGACCGATGCAGAGGATGTCAAGGTGTTCAACTATACCTATTTTTTCGACGAGCCGGATGAGCTGGTCAGCGGTGAATGGATTATCGAGTTGTCTTACCAGGACACCCTGATACTCAGGCAGACCTTTGAGGTGTATCCGGATCCGTCATGAGTGACTTTCCGCGGCTGCAAGTTGTTCCTGCAGGTCTGGCCATTGCTGTCGCGGCTTGCGGCCGGGACAGGCGTTAGCCACGCACCTTGATCGGGGTGCTGTCGATCCCCTGTTTTTTGAGTCGCTGGCGCGTCCTGTCCAGCTCATCCAGCGTGCCGAAGGGCCCCACCCGGACGCGGTGGTAGGTGTCCGTGTTATTGATGGTGACCTTTTGAATGCTGGTCTGCAAGCCCAGCATCCCCAGTTCTGCCTTGAAGCGTTCGGCCTGTTCGCCACTGCGAAAGGAACCCACCTGCAGGAAATAGCTACCGGTTGACGTGGCTGCTGGCGCTGCTGGCGCTGCTGGCGCTGCTGGCGCTGCTGCCCGCCCGCCGGTCTTTGCGTCGCCGCTGCCGCTGGAGCCGCCTGATCCGGCGGTGTGGCATCGACAACGGGCGCTGTAACCGCTGGCGCGGCAACCGGCGGCGCCGTCTGCTTCAGGTTCTCGGTAAACTCCTCTTCGGGGATGACCACTTCCATCTCCGGTAACAGGGTATAGAAATCGAAGCGTGGCTTCGGTGGTGATGGGGTCTCTGCGGGCTCCTCCTTGGGCGTTGCAGGAACTTCCTCCTCCCGGGCGGCGGCCGCCGGTGGTGGAAGGATCTCCTGTTCATAGACCGGTTCACGTGGTTCAGACTGCGACTTGATGTAGACCAGGAAGGCGACAAACAGACCAATCAGCAAGCCGGCAAAGACACCGACCCAGGGTGACAGCGTGGTGCGTTTCCTGCCCTGATTGGCTCTGTGTTTGTAGTCGCGCGGCATTACATGGTGTCCGGGGCTGAAACACCCAGCAGCCCGAGGCCATTGGCGATGACTTGCCGGGTTGCCTCGATCAGGTTGAGGCGTGCATTGCGGACCTTGGCATCATCGACCAGGAAGGTGTGTGCGTTGTAATAGGTGTGGAAATCATTGGCCAGTTCACGCAGGTAATGCGTTAACTGGTGCGGTTCATGGTTGATGGCGGCCGTTTCCAGGACCTCGGGGTAACGCGAGAGACTGATGATCAGATCCTGTTCATGACTCTCGAGCAGGATGGACAGTCCGTCGCTACCGGCCTCACGGTCCCAGCTGAAGTGTTTTCCCGCTAGCTGACGGAACACACTCCTGACCCGTGCGTGTGCGTACTGGATGTAATAAACGGGATTGTCATTTGACTGTGACTTGGCTAGATCAAGGTCGAAATCCATGTGCTGTTCGCACTTGCGCATCACGTAGAAAAAACGTGCCGCATCATTGCCGACTTCGCGCCGCAGCTCGCGCAGCGTAACGAATTCTCCGGAACGCGTCGACATCTGCACCTTCTCGCCGCCGCGATAGAGGACCGCAAACTGCACCAGCAGTACATCCAGACGGTCCGGATCATCACCCAGTGCCTTGAGGGCGGCCTTAACCCGTGGCACATAACCGTGATGGTCGGCACCCCAGATATCAATGACACGGTCATAGCCGCGTTCCAGTTTATTCGCATGATAGGCAATGTCCGAGGCAAAGTAGGTGCTCTGACCGTTATCGCGCACGATCACGCGGTCCTTCTCGTCACCAAAGTCGGTGGACATGAACCACAGGGCGCCGTTCTTTTCGTAGACATGACCGCTCTTCTGCAAGCGTTCAATAGCCGCCTCAACTGACTTGTTATCGGACAGTGAGCGCTCCGAGAACCATTCGTCGTAATGCACACCGAACTCTTTCAGGTCCTGCCGGATGTTGCCGAGAATGGCGTTCAGGCCCTCATCAAAGACCAGCCGGTAGCGTGTTTGCCCGAGCAGGGTACGGGTGCGTTCGATGATGCCGTCGATGTGTGCTTCCCTGTCGCCACCGGCCGGTTCATCGGGCGGGACATCCTGAAAGACAGCGTTGACCGGGTGCTGCAGTGCCTCGCCATGTTCACGGTGCAGGCTGGCGGCAATATCCCACACATAGTCGCCCTGGTAACCGTTGGCAGGGAAGGTGACTGTTGCGCCACACAGCTCGAGATAACGCAGGTAGACACTGGCGGCAAGGATGTCCATCTGCCGGCCGGCATCATTGACGTAATACTCGCGGTGTACGTTGTAGCCGATGGCAGCCAGCAGGTCGGCCACCGCGGCACCGTAGGCTGCACCACGGCCGTGACCCACATGCAATGGCCCGGTCGGGTTGGCGGATACGAACTCCACCTGGATGCGTCGCTGCTTGCCGTAGTCACTGCGGCCGTAGAGATCACCCTGGGCCAGGATGTCATCGATGACCGAATGCCAGGCCTCGTTGCCAAGGAAGAAATTAATGAATCCCGGGCCGGCGACTTCTATCTTTTGCAGTTGCTCATCCGGGCCAATGGCAGCGACCAGCTTTTCCGCAATGTCACGTGGCTTGCAGCGTGCGGGTTTCGCCAGCAGCAGGGCCAGGTTGCTGGCGTAGTCACCGTGCGTGCGGTCGCGGGTGCGCTCGATCATCACCTCGGGTGTGAGTTCGGTTGGCAGCGTGCCGTCGGCCTGCAGCGTGGCAACGGCATCGTTCAGTAGTTTTGCGAGTTGTGTTTTCAAGTGAGTAATGGTGTCGCAGGAGCGGACTGCATCCGCGACCGTGGTGCGACAATCTTCGCGGATACAATCCGCTCCTGCATCTATATCCGGGTTGCCGGTAAACGGGTGGCCTATTATCCCGCTCGTTAGCCATCTTGCAACTGCAATGGCCGGTTAAAAGGTGTCTGCCGGGTCTACGTCCACCGACCAGCGCACCCGGCGTGCCTCTTTTGCCGTTTCCAGTTGCCTGACGAGGCCACTCAGCAGGCGCTGCAGCTCGCCACGCTGCCCTGACTGCAATATCAGCTGGGCGCGATAGCGCCCGGCGCGGCGCTCCATGGTCGCCGGTACCGGCCCCCAGACTTCGACAGAGCGGATCCTGGTCGCCTGAATGCGCTTTGCCACGGAGGCCAGAAAGTCCATCGCGGTGTCTGCGGCCGGGGCCTCGGCGCGCAGCAGGGCCATGCTGGTTACCGGGGGCATTTGCGCAGCCTTGCGCTCGTCCAGGGCTGCGCGGGCAAACGCCGGGTAGCCCTGGTTAACCAGCAACTGCAATAACGGGTGATCGGGATGGCAGGTCTGGATGATCACCTCGCCGGGACGCTCAAACCGCCCGGCGCGCCCGGCCACCTGCACAATCAGCTGTGCCATGCGTTCACTGGCGCGGAAATCGGTGCTGAACAGGCCGTGGTCGGCATCGAGGATGCCGACCAGGGTCACATTCGGGAAGTGGTGTCCCTTGGCGAGCATCTGGGTGCCGAGCAACAGGCGGCCTTCACCACAGCGCGCCTCCTCGAGCAGCCGGTCCAGCTCACCCTTGCGGCGGGTGGTATCACGGTCGATGCGCACCCGCCTGATGTCGGGAAAGTATTCCTGCAGTGCCTGCTCGACGCGCTCCGTACCCTGGCCCTGGGGGTGCAGATCGCTGCCCTGGCATACCGGGCAGGTGCTATCCACCGCTCGCTGGCTGCCGCAATGGTGACAGTGCAGCCGCTGATCGTGCTGGTGCCAGGTCATGCGGGCATCACAGCGTTGACACTCGGCGATCCAGTCGCAGTCATAACACATCAGGGTCGGTGCATAGCCGCGCCGGTTCAGGAACAGCAGTACCTGGTCACCGGCATCGAGGTGCTGGCGTATACGTTGCAGCAACGGTGCAGACAATCCGTCCTGCAGTGGTTGCTTGCGGACATCGAGGATGTGAAACGCCGGTTGTTGCGCCACGCCGGTGCGTTCCGGCAGTTCCAGTTGCCGGTAGCGTCCCTGCTCGACATTCAGCAGGCTTTCCAGGGACGGTGTCGCTGATCCCAGCAGCACCGGTATGTCCAGCCGACGCGCCCGCCAGACGGCCAGATCGCGGGCAGAATAGCGAAAGCCGTCCTGCTGCTTCAACGAGGCATCATGTTCCTCGTCGACCACAATCAGGCCGGGTCGGGCCATCGGGGTGAAGATCGCCGAGCGGGTGCCAATGATGATGGGAGCCTCACCACTGCGTGCCTGTTGCCAGGCGGCATGCCGCTCGTGGTCACTGAGCCCGGAGTGCAGCAGCGCCAGTGGCACCTGAAAGCGTCGCCGGAAGCGTGCCAGCAGCTGCGGGGTGAGTCCAATCTCCGGCACCAGCAGCAGCGCCTGCTGCTGACGCGCCAGTGTGGTTGCGATCAGTTCCAGGTACACCTCGGTCTTGCCACTGCCGGTGACACCGGCAAGCAGGAACGGAGTGAAGCGGTCCAGCTGCGAGCGGATGGTGTCGACGGCCAGCTGCTGATCCGGGTTCAGGGTGTGAGCGGAGGCTGCAACCGCCTGCACAGCTGATGGCTCGCTGAGTGACTCGCGAAGGGTGCAGGTCTCAATCCAGCCCTTGTCCGCGAGTGTCCGCAAGACGCTGGCCGGGACATCAATGGCGCTGCGAGGCATCCCCTGCAGATGTGCACTCAACAGGGCGATCACCTGTGTCTGGCGGGCGGCGTGGCCGAGTGTTGCCGTGTCGATTGCCCGGCCTGCAACCGTCAGCCGCCAGCCGCTTGAGTCGGTGGCAGCCGGTTGCTGACCCCGGCGCAGTAATGCCGGCATGGCTGCACTAAAGGCTTCGCCGACGGGATAGTGGTAGTAGTCACTGGCCCATTGCACCATGGCCAGTATATCGCTGCTGATCACTGGCGCGTCGTCGAGTACCTCCAGGGCGCGTTTCAGTTTACGGACATCAATGGCGGATTCATTGCTAACAGCAAGCAATACACCGATGGTGGTGCGCCGTCCAAACGGTATGCGCAACCTGATGCCGGGTTGCAATGCGGTGACATCAACATCAACCGGTGGCAGGTAGTCAAATCTGCGGTGCAACGGTGACGGAACAGCGATTTGCAGGATGAGATGGTTCACGTTGACAGCAAGGCGGGCTTCTTCAGGAAAAACAAGTAAGTTTAGCGTCCAAGGTTAATAGATCTCATTACTAAACCAAGCTAAGCCCTTCATCTAATTGAGTAGCGGTTGTTATCCACAAAAGCTGTGGATAACTCTGTGGATGAAATGGGGTAAAGTGCCTCAAAACCCTATTTTTCTAGTGTTGTCGTTAGATTGTCCTATTTTTATCCACGAAATAATAACTATTAAAAACAATAAGATATAGTTAATTATAAGTTTCTAATATACGGGTTGTGCCACGGTGTTGTGAAAAAACATCAGCCACCCGTCGGCTGTGCATAAGCCTCATGTCCCGGTTTGGTTTCGGGATGTTTTGCAACCCCTGTTTTTGCAGTGTTTTTGCCCTGTTTATGATGCAGCGGGTGTCCGGTTGGGGCCTTGCCCCGGCAGTGCCCGGACACGATGGTGGACGCCATGATAACACCCGGGGATGTGCGTACCGCTTACGTGTTTGCGGTGCAGTGAAAAGGGGGCAGAAAGAAAATACGCCTCGTCCTTGAGGCGTATGGTGGCGTACGGAGGGAGGAGTATAGAAAACGCCACTGGTTACAGGTTAGCGAAGCTCCAACAGTGTGGCTATTGCACTGAAGTACAGGGGGAGCAACTCATGCCCTTTCGGGGGCGTAACCACTGCAGACTACTGGCCGCCGGCAAGTGACTCAAAGGTCTTTTACGGCCTCGATCAATTCACCGATCATCGCCTGGCCGTCGCCATACAGCATGCGGGTATTATCCCCGTAGAACAGTGCATTCTCGACGCCGGAGAATCCCTTGCCCTGTCCACGCTTGATGACGATGACATTTTTCGCCTGGTCGGCATTGAGGATGGGCATGCCGTAGATCGGGCTGTCGGGGTTGGTGCGTGCAGACGGGTTGACCACGTCGTTGGCGCCGATCACCAGTGCAACATCGGTTTGCGGGAAAGCGGGGTTGATCTCGTCCAGGTCGTAGAGTCGGTCATAGGGCACATTGGCCTCGGCCAGCAGCACGTTCATATGGCCGGGCATGCGACCGGCTACCGGGTGGATGGCGAACTTTACATCGACACCGCGTGCCAGCAGCAGCTCCATCAGCTCATGAATCTTGTGCTGAGCCTGTGCAACAGCCATTCCATAACCGGGGATGATAATGACACGCTCGGCGAAGGCCATCATGACGCCGGCATCGACGGCGTCGATGGGTTTCATGCTGCCTTCCACACTGTCAGCCCCGGCAGCGTCGCTGCTGCCGAATGAACTGAACAGCACGTTGCCGAGCGAACGGTTCATGGCCCTGGCCATTAACTGGGTCAGCAGCGTACCGGCGGAGCCGACCACGGTGCCGGCGATAATCATGGCGGCATTGTTGAGCACGAAGCCCTCAAAGGCGACGGCCAGACCGGTCAGGGCATTGAACAGTGAAATAACCACCGGCATGTCTGCACCGCCAATCGGCAGCGCCATGAACATGCCATAGGCAAGCGCCGCGGCGAAGAACATCAGGATGATGCTGCCAGTGAATTCACCCTGCATAATCAGCATGGCACCCAGGCCGACCGCGACCAGGAACACGGCAATATTAAACGGCAGCTGCCCGGGGAAGCGCATCGGGCGGCGTAACAGCCCCTGCAGTTTTGCAAAGGCCACCAGTGAACCAGAAAAGGAGACTGAGCCGATCAGGGCGCCGAGTACCGCCAGTGTCAGAAAGGTCTGCGAGTGGAACTCACCCTTGAGCAGTTCCACCGCGGCAATGGCACCTGCTGCGCCGCCACCCATGCCGTTGTACAACGCGATCATTTGCGGCATGTCGGTCATGGCGACCTTTTTGCCCGACCAGAAGGCGGCAACACCGCCAACAAAGATGGCGGTTGTCATCAGCAGGTAATTCTGCATTCCCGGTTCGAAGAAGGTGATCAGCGTGGCGACCAGCATGCCAATACCCGCCCAGACGATACCGTTGCGTGCGGTGACCGGCGAACTCATGCGCTTGAGTCCGAAGATGAACAGGAAGGCAGCGATGAAGTAGCTGATTTGTATAATGTTATGCATCACTTGCTGCCTTTGCTGCTCTTGAACATTTCCAGCATGCGTTCAGTGACGACATAACCACCCACGGCGTTGCCGGCCGCCAGTGCAACACCGACAAATCCGACCAGCTGTTCCAGCGGGCCATCGGCATGGCCCAGTGCAACCATGGCACCCACCAGTACGATGCCGTGAACAAAGTTGGAGCCGGACATCAGCGGGGTATGCAGTATCACCGGTACGCGGCCAATGATTTCATAACCGGCAACCGCGGCCAGCATGAAAATATAGAGTGCGGTCATTCCTTCAATCATGAAGTCTCTCCCTCGACCTGTGCCCGCGTGGGCGCGTGGCGGATCTCGCCCTGGTGGGTGAGCACGCTCTCGGCAAACACCTGATCCTCCCAGTCCGGCAGCAGCTTGCCGTCCCTGATCATCGGGCTCAGAAAATTGAACAGGTTTTTTGCATACATTTCGCTGGCATGGACTGCCAGCATGCTGGGTACATTGAGCGGGCCGACGATGCTGATGCCATTATGCAGGATGTCCTCGCCGGCACGGGTGAGTTCACAGTTGCCGCCGCCTTCGGCGGCGAGGTCGATGATCACCGATCCGGGTTTCATGGAGTCGACCATCGCTGTAGTAATGATCACGGGCGAAGGCCTGCCGGGAAGCGCTGCCGTACTGATGACCACGTTGGCGGTGGCAATATGTTCTGCCAGTATGGCCTGTTGCTGCTGTTTTTCTTCCTCGGTGAGTTCGCGGGCATAGCCGCCAGTGCCTTCGGCGGCAACCTCGATATCGATAAAGCGTGCGCCCAGTGATTCCACCTGTTCCTTGGTGGCGGCACGTACATCGTAGCCCTCGACCATCGCTCCCAGACGCCGCGCGGTGGCAATCGCCTGCAGGCCGGCGACACCGGCACCGATAACAACCACCTTTGACGGGCGGATGGTACCGGCTGCTGTGGTCAGCATGGGGAAGAAGCGCCCGGAGCGTTCGGCGGCCATGATGACTGCCTTGTAACCGGCGGCTGCAGCCTGCGACGACAGTGCGTCCATGCTCTGGGCGCGAGAGATGCGCGGTACCAGTTCCATGGCAAAGCTGGTGATGTTGCGTTCCCTGAGGCGGGCAACATGCTCCAGCCGCTGATAGGGCAACAGCATACCGATGAGGATGCTGCCCTCGCGCAGCTGCTCGATCAGCTCCGGAGCGGGCGGCTGCACGGTCAGGACAATGTCGGCCTCGCCGTAGAGGCTGCTGGCATCGCTGACGATACGTGCAGGTGCAAAGGCCGAATCAGGATAATGGGCAGCGCTGCCGGCGCCCGTCTCGATCAGCACCTCGAGTTCGAGCTTGGCCATTTTCTGGCTGACTTCGGGGACCAGGGCGACGCGGCGTTCACCAGGGTAGATCTCTTTGGGTACAGCCACGCGTATCGGCATATAGGCCTCCGATGCGACTTGTCGTGCTGTTAGCCCGGGGCAAGTAACATAGACAGGTTGATCATGGATTGCAGTGCGTCTAGCGCTGGGAATATTAGCCTAAAGCATTGCGCAAGGACAAGACTCGAATCTAACAATATGCGATGCCGGGCTAGCTGACTGGGACGCTCACCGTCAGGGGATGAAACGCATGGACTTTATCGGAGCTGCCTTCTCCACAGGAGGATGACATGCGCCGCTGTCGATTGCCGGTGCGTCAGGTGCCGTTCTGTGGCGCGCCTTTTGTCAACATGATAGTCTCTTGGCAGGTAATTACCTGCCCGCAGTGCTGATTCGCAGCTGGCAGGAGGCAACGCCAAGGGTGTTGTAATGATCGATTTGAACCAGCAGGTTTTGAGAACCGATGTTTCGGGCATGCCGATCGAATGGGTGGGCTACCAGGATGCCGTGCGTCTCTACCATCTGCAGCAGGTGGCCTACACCTGCGGTACCTTGCTGTACCGGATACATGGCGGTATATCGGCCAGCAGCGGTCAGCGCAGTGCCATCGATGTGAATTCCATCATTGCCACCTGCGGGCGCAACCATGCCCTCAGCAAGTTTCGTGACCACTATTCGCCACCCCTGAACAACCCGGCACTGTTCAAGCGTGATTCACATGTATGCCTCTACTGTGGCGAGCACTTTCGCCATGCTGAGTTGTCACGTGACCATGTGACGCCGGTCATACAGGGAGGGCAGGATACCTGGAGCAACGTGGTGACTGCCTGCAGGCGCTGCAACAACCACAAGGCCGGTCGTACACCCGAGCAGGCTGGCATGCAGTTGCTGGCGGTGCCTTTTGTCCCGACGCATGCCGAGTATATTTATCTGCAGGGCCGGCGGGTGCTTGCCGACCAGATGGAGTTCCTGCGTGCGCACTTCCCGCGCAGTAGTCCCTTGCACGAACGCATTGCACTGAGCGCCTGATCGCAGGCTTGCGTCGTGGCAATCTTTTCTGCCATTTCCTGGTGGAATCAGTGTCAGCCAACGGAGATTCATGTCACTGTGGGAACACATTGCCGCTGATCTTGCCGCTGCAACCGGTCAGCAGTCCGTCCTGGAGCAACAGGGTACGGTCAGCGGTGGTTGCATCAATGAGGCGCAGCGGGTTCGGTTTGGTGAGACGGACTACTTTGTAAAGCTCACCAGCGCCAGTCGCGTCGAGATGTTCATGGCAGAGCTCGATGGCCTGAATGAACTGCGGCAGTGTGCGGCACTGCATATCCCGGCACCGGTGTGCTGTGGCCATGATGATCGCTCGGCCTGGCTGGTCATGGAGCACCTTTCTCTGGGACATCGCGGCGATCCGGTGGCGCTGGCAGAGGGGCTGGCGGCCATGCACCGCATCAGCCGTGATCAATACGGCTGGCACCGGGCCAACACCATTGGCGCGACACCGCAGGATAATACCTGGTCCGATGACTGGGTCGCGTTCTGGCAGTTGCAGCGTTTACAGTTCCAGCTGGACCTTGCAGCGCGCAACGGTGCAACAGGACGGCTGTTGTCGCAGGGTGAGCATCTGCTGGCAGATTTGCCGGCCCTGTTTTACGACTATGTGCCGCCGGCCTCCCTGTTGCATGGTGATTTGTGGTCGGGAAACTATGCCTACACGCAAACCGGAGAACCGACCCTGTATGACCCGGCTGTGTACTACGGTGATCGCGAGGCCGACCTCGCCATGACGGAATTGTTTGGTGGATTCGGCTCAGACTTCTATGCAGCCTATAACAATGCCTGGCCACTCGACAGTGGTTACCGGACTCGCAAGACCCTCTACAACCTGTATCACATCCTGAACCATTTCAACATGTTCGGTGGAGGCTATGGTGGCCAGGCACTACGGATGATGGATTCGCTGCTGAGCGAGTTGCGCTAGGAATTCTCTGGTACCGCAGGAAAGGATCGCGGCCACGAATTTTGTGAGGCACTCTGTTCGCAGATTTGATTCGCTACAGTTAAAGATGCTGCAGGTTGTTACTGGTGGTATTGCGCACTCAGTTCATGCACGGCATCGACCAGCACGCCGGCATGCTCGGGATTCACGTCCGGGGTGATGCCGTGGCCGAGGTTGAACACATGTCCCGGGCCCTTGCCGAATTCGGCAAGCACATGGGCGACCTTTTCACGAATCACCCCGGGTGTTGCATACAGCACGGCCGGATCGAGGTTGCCCTGCAAGGCAACACGGTCACCGACGCGCTTGCGGGCCATGCCCAGATCCGTGGACCAGTCCAGTCCGAGTGCGTCCGCACCGGTGTCCGCCATGATCTCCAGCCACTGGCAGCCACCCTTGGTGAACAGCACCACGGGTACCCGCAGGCCATCTGCCTCGCGCGTCAGGCCGGCAACGATCTTTTGCATGTATTGCAGCGAGAAGTCGCGGTAATCCTCAGGCGTCAGTACGCCACCCCAGGTATCAAAGATCATGACTGCCTGGGCACCTGCGGCAATCTGGGCATTCAGGTAACTGCTGACGGAAGCTGCAACGGTTTCCAGCAGCTGGTGCAGCAAGCGGGGTTCGCTGTACAACATGCCCTTGACGTGCGAGAAGGTCTTGGTGGAACTGCCTTCGACCATGTAGGTGGCCAGTGTCCATGGGCTGCCGGAAAATCCTATCAGCGGCAGGCGATTGTCGAGCGCCCGGCGAATCAGGCGCACCGCCTCCATGACATAACGCAGTTCGGTCTCCGGGTCCGGGACGCCCAGTGCATTCACATCGGCTGCTGAGCGGACCGGCTTATGAAAACGCGGGCCTTCGCCTTCCTCGAAGTACAGGCCGAGTCCCATGGCGTCGGGAATGGTGAGGATGTCGGAGAACAGGATGGCAGCATCCAGTGGAAAGCGATCTATCGGTTGCAGTGTAACCTCGCAGGCGAGCTCCGGGTTGGTGCACAGGGCCATGAAGCTGCCGGCCTGTTTGCGTACCCTGAGGTATTCCGGCAGGTAGCGGCCCGCCTGGCGCATCATCCATACGGGTGTGACATCTACCGGTTGACGCAGCAGGGCACGGATGAGTCTGTCGTTTTGGAGTGGTTGCATGGGGGTATTGTATGCGGGGCAGGGTGTTTTCGTAAGTAATTTTCAGATTTTGCTCATGATGGTTGGGTATGTTCTCTTTTATCATCTGCCTTTTTCGCCCATTCGGGCGTGGCGCTTTTGTTACCCGTCTGTTTCGCCCTGTTGGGCGAGGTACTTTCTCTTGCTTGCCCAAGAGAAAGTACCCAAAGAGAAGGGCGCCCCGGCGCACTCATCGGCTGCGCCGATGCCCTGCGTTCCTCGCCCCTCCGGGGGCGCGCACAACTCGGCAGGTAAACCTGCCTCAAACAGGGTGCGCGCCTTGTTCCCGGAGTGGCTGTGGTACTCGGTGAGTGCCAACGGGTAACGGGTAACGGGTTTCACCCCCGTCTGGCGCCGCCGAGCATCGCAGTAAAGGCCGGAGGACGCTCGCGCCTGTTTGAGCGTAGCGAGTTGCGCGAGCGCCGGGCTTTACGAGAAGCACAGGGGACCCGCGTAGCGGGCAAGCCTCCGGGATCGCCTTTCTTTTGGGTACTTTTCTTTGGCGGAGCAAAGAAAAGTACCTCGCCTGACAAGGCGAAACAGGCAGTTAAGAAGTACCTCGCCCTTCAGGGCGAAACGCGAAATTCAAAAAATACAGATCTGGAAAAAGTTGACACACTATCTCGGCAAATCAGAATAGCCCATCAGAAACTCGTCTACTGAACGCGCGCACTGGCGGCCTTCACGGATTGCCCAGACAACCAGCGACTGTCCACGGCGCATATCGCCGGCGGAGAACACCTTGTCGATGGAGGTCCGGTACTGCTCGGTATCGGCCTGCACATTGCCACGCGGATCGAGTTCCACGCCAAGTTCCTTCAGCATGCCCTCGTGAACCGGGTGGACAAAACCCATTGCCAGTAACACCAGGTCGGCCTTGCAGTTGAAACTCGCTGCCGGGAATCTCTTCCATTTGCCACTGGCCGTTGTCATTCCGTGTCCAGTTCAGGCGGACGCAGTTGATTGCGGTGACCTTGCCATTTTCACCCTCGATGGACTTGGTGGCGACCGACCAGTCACGATTGGCACCTTCGTCCTGGGAACTGGAGGTGCGCAGCTTGTTTGGCCAGTCCGGCCAGGTCAGCGACTTGTTTTCCTTTTCCGGAGGCTGCGGCAGAATTTCCAGTTGTGTGACAGACAGTGCGCCCTGCCGGAACGAGGTACCGATGCAGTCCGAACCGGTATCACCGCCGCCGATGACGATCACATGCTTGCCTTTTGCCGTGAGCGAAGCCGTCTCCGTCGATCAGTATCACCGGCGTTGCGCTTGTTCTGTTGTGGCAAAAAGGTCATGGCGAAATGCACGCCATCCAGTTCCCGGCCCGGAACCTCCAGGTCACGGCTGTGTTCGGAGCCGCCGGTCAGGACCACGGCATCAAAGCGGTCAAGTAAATCCCTCGCCGCCATGGTGACGCCGATCGCTGTGCCGGTATGGAACTTGACGCCTTCTGCCTGCATCTGGGCCATGCGGCGGTCAATGATGTGTTTTTCCATCTTGAAGTCGGGTATGCCGTAACGCAACAGTCCACCGATGCGGTCATTCTTTTCGAACAGTTCCACGTCATGCCCGGCGCGCGCCAGTTGTTGTGCGCAGGCCATGCCTGCAGGTCCGGAACCGACGATGGCAACGCGTTTGCCGGTCTTGTGCTCGGCGATCTGTGGTTTGATCCAGCCCTGTTCCCAGCCCTTGTCGATAATCGCGCATTCGATCGTCTTGATGGTGACGGGATTGTCGTCGATGTTCAGGGTGCAGGCTGCCTCGCAGGGTGCCGGGCAGATGCGGCCAGTAAATTCCGGGAAATTGTTCGTTGAATGCAGTATCTGCAACGCTTCCTGCCAGTTGCCCCGGTAGACCAGATCATTCCAGTCCGGGATAATGTTGTTGACCGGGCAGCCCTGGTGGCAAAAGGGGATGCCGCAGTCCATGCAGCGCGCACCTTGCTGGCTCAGTTCGTTTTCTTCCAGCGGGATGACAAACTCCCTGTAATGCTGGACCCGGTCTGACGCCGGTGTATAGCTGCGGTCAAGCCGATCATATTCCAGGAAACCGGTTGGCTTACCCATGCCTAGTGTCCTCCCTTGGCAGCCAGCGAGGTGGCTGCCTGGGCAGCCTGCATGTCCTGCATTGCGCGCCGGTAATCAACCGGCATGACCTTGATGAATTTCGGTAAATAATCATTCCAGTTATCCAGAATCTTGTGGCCTATTGCACTGTCGGTGTAGTGCACGTGTTTCATGATCAGCCGGCGCAGTCGCAGTGCATCGTAGCGTGTCAGGTCGTGACTGAGGTCGACACGCCCGTGGGTCTCGAGGTCACCGCCCTGGTGGTCCAGCAGTTCCAGTGCGTCGTCTTCCTCCGGGATCGGTTCCAGTTCGACCATGGCGAGGTTGCAGCGCTGCTCGAAATCGCCGTGTTCGTCCAGTACGTAGGCAATACCGCCGCTCATGCCGGCTGCGAAGTTGCGTCCGGATTCGCCGAGTACCGCGATGACACCGCCGGTCATGTACTCACAGCCATGATCACCGACGCCTTCCACGACTGCGGTTGCACCGGAATTACGGACTGCGAAGCGTTCACCGGCGACACCCCGGAAATAACATTCACCGCTGATGGCGCCGTACAGCACGGTGTTGCCAACGATGATATTTTCCTCGGCGACGATGGGTGTCTCCGCGGGCGGGTAGACAACCAGGCGACCGCCACTGAGACCCTTGCCGACATAATCGTTGCCTTCACCGACCAGTTCCAGGCTGACGCCGTGTGCCACAAAGGCACCAAAACTCTGGCCTGCGATACCATGCAGGGTGATACTGATGGTGTCTTCCGGCAGGCCCGCGTGGCCGTAACGCCTGGCCACTTCACCGGACAGCATGGCGCCAACGGTACGATTGGTATTGCGTACCGGCAGCTCGATTTTTACCGCTGTGCCGTTATCCAGCGCAGCCTGTGACAGCCTGATCAGTTCATTGTCGAGCGCCTTGTCGAGACCATGATCCTGTTTCCCGGTGTGATAGATACCCACGCCCGGTCCAGCGGCTGGTTTGTGCAGGATGCGGGAGAAGTCCAGGCCCTGCGCCTTCCAGTGATTGATGGCCTTGCGCATGTTCAGGTGCTGGGACTGACCGATCATGTCGTCGAATTTGCGGAACCCCAGCTGTGCCATCAGCTCGCGGATTTCCTCGGCGACGAAAAAGAAATAGTTCACCACGTGTTCCGGCTTGCCGGTGAATCGCTTGCGCAGTTCCGGGTCCTGGGTGGCAACGCCGACCGGGCAGGTATTGAGGTGACACTTGCGCATCATGATACAGCCTTCAACAATCAAGGGTGCGGTAGCAAAGCCGAATTCATCCGCACCGAGCAACGCGCCGACAACGACATCGCGGCCGGTACGCATGCCGCCGTCAACCTGTACGGCGATGCGGCTGCGCAGGTTGTTTAGCACCAGCGTCTGGTGGGTCTCGGCAAGGCCGATTTCCCAGGGTGAGCCAGCATGCTTGATAGATGTCAGCGGGCTGGCACCGGTGCCACCGTCATAACCTGCAATGGTGACGTGATCGGCATGCGCCTTCGAGACACCGGCGGCAACCGTGCCGACACCAACCTCGGCCACCAGCTTGACGCTGATGTCTGCACGCGGATTGGCGTTTTTCAGGTCATGAATCAGTTGTGCCAGATCCTCGATGGAATAGATGTCATGATGCGGCGGTGGTGATATCAGTCCGACACCTGGCGTCGAATGGCGCACTTCCGCGATGGTGGCATCGACCTTGTGACCCGGCAGCTGGCCACCTTCACCCGGTTTGGCCCCCTGCGCAATCTTGATCTGGATAACGTCGGCGTTCACCAGATATTCCGTGGTGACGCCAAATCGTCCAGAGGCTACCTGCTTGATGGCCGAGCGTTTTGAGTCGCCGTTGTCCAGTGTCTTGAAACGCTCCGGCTGTTCACCGCCCTCGCCGGTATTGGATTTACCGCCGATACGGTTCATGGCAACAGCCAGTGTCGAGTGTGCCTCGTAGGAGATGGAGCCGAATGACATGGCACCGGTGGAGAAACGCTTGACGATTTCTCTGGCCGGCTCGACCTCGTCGAGCGGTACCGGTTTGTTGCTGAAGTTGAACTCGAACAACCCGCGCAGGTTCAGCAGGCGCCTGTTCTGGTCGTTTACCAGTTGCGCATATTCCCTGAAAGTGTTCGCATCGTTGGCACGGGTGGCATGCTGCAGCTTGGAGATGGTGTCAGGCGTCCACATGTGGTCCTCGCCACGCATACGGAACGCATAATCACCACCCACGTCCAGGCTGTTTCTGTATACAGGCGCGTCACTGTAGGCATCTCGATGCCAGCGCACGGTTTCCTCGGCGACCTGTTGCAGGCCAATGCCTTCAATGGTCGTTGCAGTACCGGTGAAATACTGGTCAATAAATGCCGTGTTGAGGCCAACGGCATCAAAGATCTGCGCGCCGCAATAGGACTGGTAGGTGGAGATGCCCATTTTCGACATAACCTTCAGCAGTCCCTTGCCGACAGCCTTGATATAACGCTTCTGGATTTCGCGCTCGTCCAGTTTTTCCGGTAACTCGTCACGAACAGAGATCAGTGTTTCAAAGGCCAGGTAGGGATTGATGGCTTCTGCACCGTAACCGGCAAGAGTCGCAAACTGGTGTACCTCGCGGGCGGCACCGGTTTCAACCACCAGGCCAGATTCGGTGCGCAGCCCGGTGCGTACCAGGTGATGGTGAACGGCGGAGGTCGCCAGCAGCGCAGGGATGGCAATGTGGTCGATGTCGGTGCCACGGTCCGAAAGGATAAGGATGTTGAAGCCTTCGCCCACTGCCTGTTCTGCCTGCCGGCAGACTGCATCGAGTGCCGCTTGCATACCGTCAGCACCCTGAACGGCCGGGTAGCAGATATCAATGGTGCTGGTGCGGAAGGCGCCAGCAGTGTGGTCTTCGATATGGCGTATACGCTCGATATCGGTATTGGTGAGGATCGGCTGACTGACTTCCAGGCGCATATGCTCGCCTGAGGTTTCATGGCCCAGCAGGTTGGGGCGCGGGCCGATCAGGGATACCAGCGACATCACCAGTTCTTCACGGATCGGATCAATAGGGGGATTGGTGACCTGGGCGAAGTTCTGTTTGAAATAGTTCGACAGCGGTTTGGACTTGTTCGAGAGTACAGCAACCGGGTTGTCTGCACCCATGGAGCCTATCGCTTCCTGCCCGGTCACCGCCATGGGTGTCATCAGGAACTTGATATCTTCCTGCGTATAGCCAAAGGCCTGCTGCCGGTCGAGCAGTGTGTCTGTATCCGGTGGCATCGGACTGACTTCACCAGGCAGGCTACTCAGGCGAATCTGTGTTTTCTGTAAGCCATTCCTGGTAGGGATGCCTGTTGGCAAGACTGTTCTTGAGTTCCACGTCATCAATGATGCGTCCCTGTTCCATGTCGATCAGGAACATCTTGCCGGGTTGCAAGCGCCATTTCTTGACGATGTGCTCTTCCGGGATGTCCAGCACGCCCATTTCCGAGGCCATCACGACCAGGTCATCATTGGTGATCAGGTAGCGCGCCGGACGCAGACCGTTGCGATCCAGGGTGGCACCAATCTGGCGGCCATCGGTAAAAGCCACGGCCGCAGGGCCATCCCAGGGCTCCATGACGGCTGCATGGTATTCGTAAAAGGCACGGCGCTTTTCATCCATTAGCGGGTTGCCGGACCAGGCTTCCGGGATCAGCAGCATCATGGCGTGCGCCATGGAGTATCCCCCGGTCACCAGCAGCTCCAGCGCATTATCAAAGCAGGCTGAGTCCGACTGGCCCTCTGAAATCAGTGGCCAGAGTTTTTGCAGGTCATCCCCGAACAGCTCTGAGGCCATGGAATGGCGGCGGGCATTCATCCAGTTGATGTTGCCGCGCATGGTATTGATCTCGCCGTTATGCGCGATCATGCGGAACGGGTGAGCGAGATCCCACGAAGGGAAGGTGTTGGTGGAGAAGCGCTGGTGTACCAGGGCCAGTGCCGAAGTCAGGCGCTCATCATTCAGGTCTGAGTAGTAGCTGTTGACCTGGTTTGCCAGCAGCATGCCCTTGTAACACAGCGTGCGGGCTGACATGGACGGGACATAAAAACACTCGCTGCCATCGAGACCTGATTCGCGGATCGCGTTTCCAACGCGTTTGCGGATGACGAACAGTTTGCGTTCAAAGTCGTCCGTAGTCGGGCAGTTAGCACCGCGGCCGATGAAGACCTGGCGAATAACCGGCTCAACCAGCTTGACACTTTCACCGAGGCCACTATTGTTCGTCGGGCACGTCTCGCCAGCCAAGCAGGGTCTGGCCTTCCTCGCCGACAGTCTGCTCGATCAATTGTTCGCAATGGCTGCGTGTGGTCTGATGTTGTGGCAGAAACAGCATGCCGACTCCATAACTTCCTGGTTCCGGCAAACCGATCCCAAGCCGCTTGCACTCCTGGCGCAGGAAGTTCATCCGGGATCTGTATCAGCAATCCGGCGCCATCGCCGGCGCTTGGATCGGCGCCAACTGCACCGCGATGAGTCAGGTTTTCGAGAATACGCAGACCCTGCTGGACAATTCCATGGCTTTTGCGGCCTTTGACGTTGGCGACAAATCCGACGCCACAGGCGTCGTGTTCATTGGCAGGGTCATACAGGCCCTGTGTTGGGGGCAATGTGCCAGTCGTCATTGGAAATACCTTATAATTACAATACGTTGTATTAACACTGCTGTCGTTAAGGCATCAGGAAACCAGCGTGAACGACTCACAGCCGAAAAGGTCGAACAGTATAGCGCCGGACGGCCACCGGTTCAATTTGGTCGGGTGTGTTTTTCCCTTTTACTTTCAGGGATATGCTAGCCGGAGGGCGAGACGTTACGGGGATTGTGCCTGCATGAAGACAACGCGAAAGCCGCGCAGGATTTGTTCGTCACGGATCTTCAGCAGGGCGGACTCAGCCGCTTCATGATCCGCAAAGTGTTCTTGTTTTACCCTGCCCGGCCGTCCCCTGGTAGCCCCATTCACGAATCAGCGTCCAGCCTTCCAGCAGATCTTCCTGAAGATGCAGGTAGTAGTAGCGTGGTGCCTTGTCACCTTCGGGCGGGATCTGCATGTAGATGCGCATGGTAAAGGTATAACGGTATCGGGTGTGTAATGTCGGTTGTAAGGAAATAACGACTCACATCATTATAGTGTTTTATTACCCGTGCATTCGGTTGTTGCTGATGTGTGCTCAGATGGCCGGATTGAAGGTGCGTTCATATTCAGCGATGGCATAACGATCTGTCATACCGGCGATATAGTCGGCAACGGCGCGGGCACGCCCATCCCTGCCATTAACCGCTTCCAGCTGGCTAACGTGCTGCTGCGACTCAATCGGCATGAGACGCGGGTCATCAATATAGGCTTCGAACAAGGCGGTAATGGTGCGTGCCGCCTTCGCGCTCATGCGGTGGACACGGTAGTGACGGTAGAGATGGGTGCGCAGAAAACGCTTCAATTCCAGGTTCTTATCTTGCATGCTGTCGCTGAAGGAAATAAGTGACTCACCGTGGTGGCGCACGGCATCGATACTCTCGGGATTGGCCCGCTTCAGGTTCGCCTGACTGGTTTCAACGAGATCAATGACCTGGCAACCAATCAGCCGGCGGACCACCTCATGGATGGTGCGTCGTGGCGCGAGGTCCGGGTACCGCGAACGTACGGTATCGTACTGTTCCCGAAACAGCGTGACCTCTGCCAGGGCATCGACGTCGATCAGGCCGGAACGCAGGCCATCATCGACATCATGGCTGTTGTATGCAATCTCGTCAGCGAGATTGGTCAGCTGTGCTTCCAGCGAGGGTTGCAGTTTTTCAATAAAACGTCGGCCGAGTTCACCGAGTGTCTCTGCGTTTTTCAGCGAGCAGTGCTTGAGTATGCCTTCACGGGTTTCGAATGTCAGGTTCAGGCCGGGGAATTCGGCATAGCGTTCTTCCAGTTCATCAATGACGCGCAGTGACTGCAGGTTGTGTTCAAAGCCACCGTAGTTTTTCATACAGGCATTGAGGGCATCCTGGCCTGCATGGCCGAACGGCGTATGGCCGAGATCGTGTGCCAGAGCGATGCCTTCAGTCAGGTCTTCATTCAGCCACAATGCACGCGCAATCGATCGTGCTACCTGGGCAACCTCTATGGAATGTGTCAGCCGGGTGCGAAACAGGTCGCCTTCATGGTTGACGAATACCTGGGTTTTGTACTCCAGTCGACGAAAGGCAGCCGAGTGAATGATGCGGTCACGATCACGCTGGTACTCACTGCGATAGGCCGGTGCGGGTTCGGCATACTGGCGTCCCATGGTGCAGGCCGGATTGGCAGCATAGGGTGCAAGCGTAGCTGTTGTTGACCGGTTGCTGCTTGCGTGTTCCTGATTTCAGGCCGCTGATCTCAGTGTTTCGCCGAGTAATTCTGCCTTGAAGTCTCCCGTAACGATGGCATCACCAATCGCCTTCAGCAGTACCAGCCGCAAGCCGCCATCAACAACCTTTTTATCAACCGCCATGAGTGCCATGAACCGTGTCTCGTCCATTTCCTGCGGTGCTGTTGTCGGTAGTCTGGCCTGTGGCAGCAGCTTGTTCCGTGCGCTGTACCGTGTCAGCTGGAAATCCAGCCATGACGTGCGGACAAGTCAGCGGCCATCAGCATGCCGGTTGCGACGGCCTCGCCGTGCAGCCAGTTGCCATAGCCGGTGCCGGTTTCTATGGCATGACCGAATGTGTGTCCAAGATTGAGCAGGGCGCGCTGCCCGCTCTCGCGTTCGTCGGCAGCAACAATTTCTGCCTTGATGGAACAGGAACGTTCAATTGCATACTCCAGTGCCTGTTTGTCACGGGCCAACAGCGCCGTCATATTGGCTTCCAGCCAGCCAAAGAAACCGGCATCGCGGATCAGACCGTACTTGATTACCTCCGCGAGACCAGCCGAGAGTTGCCGGTCATCAAGGGTATCCAGTGTATTGGTGTCGATCACCACGCATCCGGGCTGGTGAAAAGCACCGATCATGTTCTTGCCCAGCGGGTGATTGACGCCGGTTTTACCGCCGACCGATGAGTCCACCTGGGCCAGCAGGGTCGTCGGTATCTGCAGGAATGCCACGCCACGCTGGTAGCTGGCAGCGGCAAAACCGGTGATATCACCGACGACGCCACCACCCAGTGCAAGCAGTGTGCAATCGCGGTTAAAGCGCTGCTCCAGCAAGGCTGTGAAAATGGTATTGAGGGTGTCCAGATTCTTGTACTGCTCGCCGTCGGGAAGGATTACGGATGCGGTGTCAAAATCCGACAGCTGCTGCCTGACACTTCTCCAGATACAGGGGGGCAACGGTGTCATTGCTGACCAGCATTACCTGTCGGCCACGTATGTGCCTGGTCAAGAGTTCCGCATTATCGAGCAGTTGTTGCCCGATGTGTATCGGATAGCTGCGACTGCCAAGGTCAACTGTCAGGGTTTTCATGTGCCATTTATTACTTTGATGGGCCGGTTATTCGAGCATATCCGAGATATGATAACCGAGAGCAAAAATCAGTGCTTATTTTTCCAGTTGTTGCATGATTTTCCTGACCACGTCGCGCACCCGCATGCCATCCGTCTCAATGACAAGGGTGGCGATCTCGCGATAGAGAGGATCGCGGATGGCCATCAGTTCCTCAAGTTTTGCACGAGGGTTTTTGGTTTGCAGCAATGGCCGGTTACGGTCTTTTTGAGTGCGCTTGAGTTGCTGATTAACGGATGGCATGCAGGTAAATTACGCGACCTCGTGTCTTCAGGTGTTCCCGGTTGGCCGGATCCAGCACCGCGCCACCTCCGGTGGCAAGTATAATATTCGGCAAACGGGTCAGCTCATCAATGACAGCCGTCTCACGTTTGCGGAAACCGGTCTCGCCTTCGAGCTCAAAAATCAGCGGGATATCCACCCCGGTACGTGATTCAATCTCGTGATCGCTGTCGTGGAAGGGCAGGCCAAGCTGTTTTGCCAGCTGTCGGCCGATGGTGGATTTTCCGGCGCCCATTGGACCCGTCAGAAACAAGCTGCCCGGCGTATTCATGCCGGGCAGATATGACAGATAATGTGCTTGCTGGCAAGCGCTACCAGCTGCGGGTGTCTAGATATTGAGGTCTTCCTTGACGATCTTGGGGGTCACGAATATCAGCAATTCTGCCTTGTCATCGGTGATGGATGTTTTCTTGAACATCCAGTCAACGAGTGGCAGTTCACCAAAGAATGGTACCCGGTCAACCTCTTTAATCTTTTCCTGCTCATAGATGCCGCCAAGCACCAGCGTTTCACCGTTGTCGACGAGTACCTGGGTAGAAACCTCGTTGGTATCGATACTGGGTACGCCGAGGTAGACTTCACCAACACTGTCCTTTTTGACATCCAGGTCCATGATGATGCGATCATCCGGTGTGATCTGCGGAGTGACTCTCAGTTCCAGAACGGCATCCTTGAATGACACCGAGGTTGCGCCACTTGAGGTGGCTTCCTGGTAGGGAATCTCAACACCCGACTGGATGAATGCAGTTTTCTGGTTGGATGTCAGCACCCGTGGACTTGAAATGACTTCACCCTGGCCCTCGGCTTCCATGGCGGTGAGTTCCAGGTTGAGCATATAGCTGCCTATCTTGCCGACGGCCAGACCGATGGAGCTGGTTGCCCCGATAACCGGCAGGTCTACCAGCAGACCATCAGGTGAAAAGCCCGGGTCAACGATGTTGTTGCCTGTGATACTGTTCAGCGTACCGCCGGCTGCAACGATGTTGTCACCATTATTGAATGTGGTTTGCTTGCTCCAGCCAAACTTTGACGCCCAGGTCCCTGGAGAAAGTCATTACTGGCGATAACGATACGGGACTCGATCAGTACCTGCCTGACCGGAATATCCAGCGTGGCGACCAGTTGTCTTATCTCTACCAGCTTGGCGGCTGTGTCCTGTACCAGTAATGTATTGGTACGCTCATCAGTGGTTGCCATGCCACGATCGGACATCAGTGTTGTATCCGAACTCTTTAACAGTGAGGCCAGGTCTGATGCCTTGGCATAGTTGACCTGGATAAATTCCGAATACAATGGTTCCAGTTCCTCGATCTGTTTCTGGGACTCAAGTTCCAGCTTCTCGCGTGCGGCAATTTCCTCGCTGGGTGCAACCAGCATCACATTGCCGCTCTGACGCATGGCCAAGCCCTTGGTCTTGAGGATGATATCCAGAGCCTGGTCCCAGGGGACATTCTTGAGGCGCAGTGTCAGGCTGCCGCGGACAGTGTCACTGACGACTACGTTAATACCGGTAAAGTCTGCGATCAGCTGTAATACCGAGCGGACTTCAATATCCTGAAAGTTCAGTGACAGTCGTTCACCGGAGTAGCCGAATTCATCCTTCTTGCTGGCCTCGACCTGTTCCTTGGTCAGTGCCTTCACTTCTATGGTGAACTGGTTATTTGATTGGTATGCCAGGTAGTCGTAATCCCCCATTGGTGTAATCACCATGTGGACATTATTGCCCCGGGTGTAGGTGTCGATGGTTTTAACCGGCGTTGCGAAGTCGAGCACATCAAGACGGCGTTCAAGTTCTTCCGGCAATCTGTGCGCGATAGAAGTCGACAATCACTTTGCCACCCTGTTGCTGCATGTCAACCGGGATGGAGGGGTCAGACAGATTGACAATGACCCGGCCCTGGCCATCTTCACCGCGACGGAAGTCGATGTTAGTGATGGTGTCAGTGCTGCCGCCTGCTGCGCGTGATTGCTACGGCTGCTGCTTCTGATTGCTGGCTGCCGGCGTTTTGCACGACCAGGATGACCTTGTTGCCTTCTGAATGTGCCTCGTAAGGAACCATGTCTACCAGGTTAACTACAACACGTGTGCGGTTCTGTGCTTCCACGGCGGTTATGCTCTCTGCCATGCCGATACCGATATTTTGCGAGCGTTGATCGAGACCGTTGCTGGTATTCGGAAAGTCCAGGGCAATACGCGCCGGATTATCAATGGTGAAGCTCAACGGTGCCGGCGCGGCTTTGCTCAGTGTCAGGGTGATTTGTGCCTTGTTGCCGGGCAATTCGGCAAAGTCAACGGATTGCAGCGTATTACCGGATACGGGGTCGGCTGCATTGGCAGGGCACTGTGCTGGCGGTAAACAGGCAGCCAGCGGCAAGCACGCATCGCAACAGCTTGTGAGAGTGGTGTTTGATGATTTGCATCATTGTTGGTTCACCTGTAGGCAAGCAGTCTGACATGTTTCCGATCATTGATTTCACCCTGTGGGATTATTCGCTGATTGCTATTGACGACTGACGTTCTATCCAGCCCCCGATACCATCAGGTACGATTTCTGTAAGTTCAATCTCAAAATCTGTGATGCGTGTAATCTTGCCGTGATTCTGGCCCGCATAATTTCCGGGCTGCACCCGATGAATCGTCCCATCTGTATCATTAATCAGTGCCCACTGGTCATCGTGTTGCTCCAGTGTGCCTACCATGCGCAGGCTGTCGAGGGGGAACTCCTCAAGCGGCTCGGTCGGCCGGTCAAAATCAGGCTTTATTCCATTGTTACTGGGGACATTGCTGACTGCCCTGGTATGTGAAAATGTGGGCTCGGTAAACGGGTCACGCAGATCGACCGCCTGGTAGGTGAATGACTCGTACGGCTGGAACTCTGGCAGCGGTTCAATGCTGGATTTCTGCTGGCTCTTGATTGTTCTGACGTACTCTTCCAGGTCGGCGCTCGGATTATCCGAGCATGCCAGCAGACTGCCAGACACGGAGACGATAGCCAGCCAGCTGTGCCATGTAACGGTAGTTTCCAGACATCAGCTGTCCCCTCCGTCAGTCCCTCGTTATCCTCGATATAGCGATAGGTCTTGGCAGTCAGATTCATGCCCAGCGTGCCAGTATTGCCAACGCGGCTGATGCTGACATCATGGATAGTCACAATACGCGGCAAGCGCAGCAACACCACTGATAAACTCGCCAAATTCGTGATAACCACCGATAACACGGATGCTGATCGGCATCTCTGCGTAAAATTCCTTCGGAACCTCGGAGCCCGGCTGAAATAATTCAAACTCAAGCCCGCTGGCCAGTCCTGTCTGGGAAACGTCCACCAGCAGGTCGGCAACTTCTGTCTGGTTGGGAAGCTGGCGCAACATGGCGCCGAACGATTCACGCATTTCCTCGAGCTGTTTTTCGTAGGCTTCAAGGTTTGCAGCCTGTTTCGCCTTGGTTTCGAAAATGACCTTGAGTCCTTCCTCCTTGTTCTCGGCAGTTGTCCAGATCGACCAGTTGGTCCTTGGTGTGAAACCAGTAACCAAGAAAAATGACGCCGCCCATCAGGAACAGTATAACTACCGCACGTGCTGCGGTTGGCCATCGTGCAACATCTGCCAGGTCCAGTTCATTTAAATTCATATTCATGGCGTTGCCCTCGCTGTGTCATCGATTGGCTGGCGAGTTTTCTGGCTGCCACGCAGCGTGAAGTTGGCTATACGCCGGCGCTTGGTTTCAGAGGTTTTGATGACATCAAGTCGTGGGCCGGTAAACCATTCAGAGGTATCGATCTGGCGCATGTAATCTGAAACACGCGCATTTGACTCGGCCACACCTGTCATTGTCAGAGCCTTGACTCTTTTGCTGGAAGGTATTCAGATGTACGCCTTCAGGCAAGGTTCTGACCAGTTCGTCCATAAGATGGACGCTTTCCGGGCGGCTGCCCTGCAGTTCCTGGATAACATTCATGCGTGCCAGCAGATTGTCTTTCATTGCCTCAAGTTCACGAATACGACCGATGCGTTTATTCAGGATACTGATTTCGCTTTCCAGATAGACGTTACGCTGGTTCTGGTCGTCGATCAGGCTGTCGACATGAAAATGAGCCAGCAATACGATCAGTCCTGCGATAACAACGGAACTGATGGCAGTAATTCCAAATTCCTGTTGTTTCTGCTTGCGCAGCTCCTCACGCCAGGGTAGCAGGTTAATACGTGCCATATCAGTCGAAGCTCCTCAGGGCCAGTCCGCAGGCAATAAGCAAGGCGGGTGCATCATTGCTTAGTGTTTGTGGCTTCACACGAGCAGACAATGACATGGACGCAAACGGATTGGCGATAGTGGTTTCCACGCCGAGTTTTTCCTGGATCATTTCGTCCATTCCGGGTATGGAGGCGCTGCCACCAGCCAGTACAATATGGTCGACCTTGCTGTGCGGGCTGGACGAGTAGAAGAATTGCAGTGAACGACTTGCCTGCTGAACCATTGCTTCCTTGAAAGGTTCCAGTACATCCGTCAGGTAATTTTCAGGCAGGCCGCCCTGTCGTTTTGCCATGCCGGCCTCTTCATATGACAGGCCATAACGACGCATGATTTCTTCTGTTAGTTGCTTGCCGCCAAAAACGGTATCGCGGGTGTAGATACTCTTGAGATTGTGCATGACGTTCAGTGTCGTCATGGTGGCGCCGACGTCGATGACGGCGACAGTTTTTCCAACTCCCTGATTCGGTAGCTGGTCAGCCAGCAGTGCGAAGGCATTTTCACTGGCGAATGACTCAACATCCATTATCTGGGTACCCATGCCGCCGGTCTCTACAGCTGCGCTGCGCAGATCCACGTTTTCACTGCGACACGCTGCCAGCAGTACATCAACCGTATCGGGATTCTTCTCAGATGGCCCAAGGACTTCAAAATCGATATTTACTTCTTCGAGCGGGTAGGGAACGTACTGGTCGGCTTCCAGGTCGATTTGAGCTTCCAGGTCATCTTCACTTAGACCGCCTGGCATGGAAATGACCTTGGTAATGGTGGATGAGCCGGCAACGGCAACCGCGGCATGCCGGAGTGCGGGTACCTGAACGTTTAACGGCACGTCGTATTGCTTCTCCTACGGCGTCAACATCAGTAATATTCTTTTCTACAACTGAATTGGGGGGAAGGGGTTCGACGGCATAGCTTTCGACCCGGTAGCGTGAGCCGCTGCGACTGAGTTCCAGCAATTTGACTGCTGTGGAACTGATGTCCAGACCAATTAACGGTGGTTTTGTCCGTTTAAAGAGCTGCGCGATTGGCACAATATTTCCTTTTAGTTACCCAGTGTTGTACAACAAAGGTAGTTCGCCGCATTAGAGTGCAAAGCCAACTATTTGTCAACCAATGCGAATACTATACAAATGTCATGGTACTGGTTATCGGACAGTGACCATTTTTGTTGAGAGAAAACTGCCATTCGCAATGTTGTTTGTCGTGCTGTTTTCATTTATATGACTTGATCGAAAACAATTCCTTGAAACTGATCACAGGTTTTAACACTGAAATGATATTACGCCGCACTGCACGCTTCTTCCTCTACTTGTTTCTTCTGTGCAGTGTTGCCATGGCGGCACTTGCTGTTGTCATTTACCTGAGAATTGAGCCGCAACTCCCTTCCATCGATGTGCTGCGCGAGGTGCAGTTGCAGGAGCCCTTGCGTATCTACTCGCGTGACCGGCGCATTCTGGCTGAGTTCGGCGACAAGCGACGCACCCCCGTCAATATTGATGACGTCCCGCCGACACTGGTAAATGCGTTTCTGGCTGCAGAGGACGACCACTTCTTTGAAC
Source organism: uncultured Gammaproteobacteria bacterium (assembly GCA_963701505.1). Classification (GTDB taxonomy): domain Bacteria; phylum Pseudomonadota; class Gammaproteobacteria; order UBA9214; family UBA9214; genus UBA9214. The sequence continues at coordinate 54,080 of CAVOZZ010000008.1, read as the reverse complement.
ACTCAGGGGTTGATGTCCCGGGCTTGATGAGTGCTGCTTTTGAACTCGTCACTACCGGAAAAAAGCGCCGCGGGGCCAGTACGATCACCATGCAGGTGGCGCGTAACTTCTTCCTGCCCACAGAAAAGACCTATTGGCGCAAGCTCACGGAGATTCTGCTGGCGTTCAAGATAGAAGAGTCACTCAGCAAGAACGAGATCCTGGAACTGTATCTCAACAAGATTTACCTGGGCCACCATGCTTACGGAATCGAGGCGGCGGCACAGGTATATTACGGCAAGAGTATTAATGAGCTGTCTGCTGCACAAATGGCAACCATTGCCGCACTGCCGAAGGCTCCCTCCCGCGTTAACCCGATTAATAGTCCAGCCGAGACGCTTGACCGCCGGAATTACATTCTGGGCCGCATGAGAAAGCTTGGTTATATCGACCAGCAAGCCTATGACCTTGCCATTGCGGAACGGGATGATGCTGCACTGCACAAGGTGCAGGCGGAAGCCAATGCGCCTTACGTGGCCGAGATGGTGCGCCAGGAGATGGTCAAGCGTTATGGCAATGCGGTTTATACCTCTGGATACGAGGTCATAACCACACTGGATGTAAAACGCCAGCAGGCGGCCAGCGAGGCGCTGCGCAAGAACCTCATCGACTATTCCCTGCGCCATGGTTTCCATGGTGCCGAGGCGCACTTTTCACTTGAAGAACTACCTGCCGAAGACTGGCCCGGGTTGCTGGATGAGTCGCCGCTGATCGGCGGCCTGGTTGCCGGGCTGGTTACCGGTGTGGAAGAGAAAAGCGTCGAGGTGCTGTTGCAAAACCAGGAACTCGTCACGATCGGCTGGGAGGGGTTATCCTGGGCGCGCCCGTATATAAGCGCCAATCGCATGGGTAAGTCGCCGAAACAGGCCAGTGATATCCTGGGCGTGGGTGACGTGATCCGGGTGCATCAGGTTGAGGGTGTCTGGAAAATGGCACAGGTCCCGAAAGTAGAAGGTGCGCTGGTGTCATTGCAGCCGGATGACGGGGCGATCGTCGCGCTGGTCGGCGGCTTTGACTTCAGGCAAAGTAAATTTAATCGTGTCACGCAGGCCAAGCGCCAGCCCGGTTCCAGTTTCAAGCCGGTAGTCTATTCGGCGGCGCTGGAGAAAGGTTTTACACCGGCCACCATGATCAATGATGCGCCGGTCGTGTTTGATGATCCCAATCTGGAATCAACCTGGCGTCCCGAAAATTACAGTGGCCAGTTTTATGGACCTACGCGGTTGCGTGAGGCCCTGTACCGTTCCCGCAATCTGGTTTCCATTCGCATTCTGCGTGCCATCGGCGCCAGTTATGTTGTCGACTATGCGCAGCGATTCGGTTTTACCGCTGACCAGTTGCCAAACGACCTGACCCTTGCGCTGGGCAGTGCATCAGTCACGCCACTGCAAATGGCAAGGGCCTATGCAGTGCTTGCGAATGGCGGCTATCTGATTGACCCCTACTTTATCCAAAGCATATACGATGCGTCGGGTGAAGAGATATTTGCTGCCAACCCGGCGATCGCCTGCCCGCAATGTCCGGAAACAATCGAGGTTGTTAATGACTCCGGCATGGACACAATCAACCGGGCGCCACAGGTGTTGACGCCGCAGAACGTCTGGCTGATGACGTCCATGATGCAGGACGTGATCCAGAGGGGTACAGGGCGCAAGGCGCGCGTACTTGGCAGGACTGACCTGGCGGGAAAGACAGGCACGACCAATGACCAGAAGGATGGCTGGTTTTCAGGTTTCAACCAGTCGCTGGTGGCTACCGTGTGGGTGGGTTTTGACAAGCTCGAACCACTGGGACGCAGCGAGACCGGTGGTCGCTCGGCATTACCCATGTGGATTGATTATATGGCGGTCGCCCTGGAGGGTGTTAAGGAGCAAAAACGGCAACCACCCGCCGGGACTGGTGACAGTGCGCATTGATCCGGCGACCGGTCTGCTGGCTGGTAGCGGGCAAAGCGATGCGGTGTTTGAAACCTTTCGGGAAGAAGACGTACCCAGGCAGAGCAGTGATGCAGTGGGGGCAGGTGGTGCGCGCGGCGCGTCTGATGGCGCAACGGAGCAATTATTTTAGCCCGGATTCTGCAGGTCTTCTTATGCCCGCAGACTTGATTACAAATTCTGCAGATCGGCGCGAATGCTGTCGATCGAGGCGATGAATCCGCTACGTTCATCCTCATTCAGGGGTAGCTCAACAACCTGTTCGATGCCGTTGCGGCCAATAATGGCTGGAACGCCGGCGGTGATATCGCTTTGGCCGTATTCGCCGTCCAGGTTGCAGACGCACGGCAGGACGCGCCGGCGGTTATGGCTGATGGCGTCCACCATGGTGGCAATGGCGGCGGCCGGGGCATTGTAGGCGCTACTCTGTTGACGCAGGGCCAATATTTCTGCAGCCCCCATGCCGGGTACGCTTGTTTATACGGGCAATACTTTCCTCGTCGAGGAAGGTGCCTGCCGGTACACCATTGACAGTGCTGAATCGCGTCAGTGGCACCATGTAATCACCGTGTCCACCGATGACCATGGCATGGATGTCCTTGATCGACAGTCCGGTCTCTTCGGCAATGAAGCAGGCCATGCGTGATGCGTCCAGCACACCCGCCATTCCAAATACCCGATGTCTTTCCCAGCCGGTACGTTTCCATGCATGCCAGGTCAGCACATCGACCGGATTGCTCACAAGCAGCAACAGGGCGCCGGATGTGTATTCAAGTACATGGTCACAAATGCTGTCGATGACAGACCGGTTTATATCCAGTACATCGCTACGTGACATGCCGGGCTTGCGCGGTGAGCCGGCCGTGACGACGACCAGATCAGAGTCCTGCAACAGGGCAGGGTCTGTGCCACCGGTCACGCGGGTGTCGAAACCAAAATAGGAAGCGGATTGCATGATGTCCAGTGCAGCACCCGCTGCGGCCCCTTCCCTGATGTCCAGGAGCGTGATGTCACGGCACATTTCCTGCTGGGCAAGTGTGTGGGCGGTTGTTTCGCCGACGCGGCCGGCACCGATAATGCTGATTTTGTTCATGCTGCTCTCTTTGATCGGAAGATTGCCGCGCATAATCCCACAGATATGGCCTGCATTCAAAATGCGGCTGATTAACGCACAACCTTGAGTATCTGTGATTCACCGGGTTCTCCGGTCGGGTACTGGTCATTCAGGAGCCGTAATGGTTCCTCGGGATGGTTCGTGATGGGCGAGCGTTGCACCAGGCTTGACCAGGTTGCGCCTTTTGGCGCCCTTGATTCCGCTTGAGACAGCCAGCACCGCGCCGACAATTCCGGTGACGGCAGAGGTGCTCTGCTGTCAGATACCGTGTCGTGCTGTGACATGACCAATCTCGTGACCCAGGACAGCAGCCAGTTCGGCTTCAGAATTCAGATAGGCGAGCATGCTTCTGGTGATATAGATATGACTGCCGGGTAGTGCGAAGGCGTTGACCTCGGTGCTGTCGACAATGGTGAAATGGTATTCAAGTACCGGTCGATGGCTGTGTGCGCCAGATTCTTGCCGACACGCTGCACCAGTTCTTCCAGTACAGGGTCATAATAGGCCGGCATCTCCTCAGCGCAGTTCGGTGCTGTATTTTTTGCTCCAGGCTTATTTCCTGTTCCTCGGACATCAATACAAAATCACTGCTACCGGTCACCGGATTGGTGGCGCACGCTGAAATCTGCCAGTGAATACCCAGCAGTACAAGCAAGCAATACGCTGGTACGCAGGCAGGAGGCCATGATCAACGGGGTCGCGAGCTGTCCCGCTAATGACAATCAGTGCGGACGGATGTTGTATCTTCATGCGTAACTCATTGTCATGCTGCCTGATCCAGCCACGGACTTCCACCTGCTGTCCGATCAGTGACTCAAGTGAATCAAAATTGACCAGGTCCTTTTCTTGAAATTTGCACCACCAGCGGTCCTTCGATATCGACCCATACTGTATACCTTGAATTGCGAATCCCGCTGACCTGTCCCTGCACAATGCGAAATCCGCGAGTATCCGGCGGCAGTGTGAGCGCCGGTTGCGGCTGATAATCGGGCAGTGCCCACAGGCCCTTGCGATCAAGGCGCGCATCATTTTCGATCAGCTGATAACAGTCTGCACCCCAGCTGTTGGGCGGCACCACCATCGTGGTAGCCAGTCCCTGTTGCAGCAGGCATACGGCGACGTTCTCGCCATCCTCAAGAAAGGCATGTGCCAGTAGCCGCCATAGTGATCATGATCCTGCTTGCCGTATTGAAGCAGCAGGGTGCGGTTACTTGTCTCGAGCAGGCGTTGCAGCGCCGAACGTGCTGCTTCCGCCAGTGGTTGAGTCGTCTGGTCCCTGTAGCCGAGCTCGGGTGCATTGATGCCGATGAGGCGCAGGCGGCGGCCATCGTCCAATTTGACGGTATCCCCGTCATAGACATAGATGACCTGTACGCGCTCACCGGATTTTCGTTGCCTGGCATGCGGCTGCCGTCTGCCGGTCGAGGGCTGCCGGCGAGAGCATGGATGTTGTGAACAGCAGCCAGAATGCAAAAGGGGCGACCCTGCCGGACGCCCCTTTGTTGGAGTGCTGTAGCGAGCATTTTTTGCGTGATCAGTTCCCGTAACGCTTGCGGAATTTGTCGACGCGGCCACCGGTATCCACCATCTTCTGCTTGCCCGTGTAGAAGGGGTGGCACTGTGAGCAGACCTCGATTGCAAGGTCCTTGCCAACAGTCGAGCGCGTTTCGAAACTTGAGCCGCAGCTGCAAGTAACATTGATGGTGTCGTATGCCGGGTGTGTATCAGGTTTCATAACAGCCTCTGGTCAATCGGTTTCTGCATTCGGCAGCTGCAAGACCGCCACCGTGAAAAGGCCGAGGATGATACTTTATTCGTCCGAAGGCGGCAAGCGGCACGCTGCACGGCCCTGAAAAGGCAGGATTTTTGCCATGGTCTGGTTGCTGTTATCAGGCTGCTTTACCGATTGCAGGTGCTGCAGGCAATGCAGCAAGCCGTGTTCACTGTAAATATTCTCCCACAACAGCCTGTTGATCTGCAGGCAGGCAGCCATCGGAGTGCTGGCCAGATTGCGGATCTGGTCAAGCTTCCATTGCAGGCAGCGTAGCCGCTGGTGCTTGTCCGCGGGGGCCCTCATGATTGCCCGTTCGATGAGTAATTTTCTTTCTAATTCAAATGCTTGAGGATCCTTGCGGGCGAGTTTCGCCCAGGCATCGAAATCAAATGTTGGGCGGGTTGTCGGTAGTGTCCATGCAGCGCTCCGATTTGTACCGTGCAACACACGGTCGGTTGTTGTTCATCTGGAGTAACACAAGCCTAGCATGGCTACGGTAATGCCGCCTATTGGACCTCCGACCTAGATTTTTCAGCGCACTGACTTCAAGGAAAACACGATTTTTTTGTCCTGTGGATAAGATTGTGGATATCCATGTGAATAGCTTGTGGGTTAAGACTTCCTTGCCGGTACCATGGTCCGGACGACAGCCTTCTTCCTGACCGGTCTGGATAATAATTAATACAATAAAATCAAGTAGATATTAGACATTTTGGTCTGCAGTACAAGCAGGCACTCTGCCCTGGGGACGGTTACAGTATGGCTACAGACGACTGTGTATAACTGTTGCGGCTGTTCAGTTGGCGGGTACGGTGCGATCCCTGGCCCAGTTGCGCAAACGTGCCATTTTTTCGGCCATGACCCGGGACAGTGGCCGGGTCTGCTCGATCTCGGTGCGCAGGTGTTCTGGTATTCAAGGCAACCCCTGCTCACGGGCCAGGTAGGTGGCGGCGACGATGGACTGTTCGATCTCTGCACCGGAAAAGCCTTCCGTGATCCCCGCCAGTGTCAGGATATCGAAGTCCACCGGTTTGTGCTCGCGCTTGCGCAGGTGGATCGCAAAAATCTCGGCGCGGGTGGCGGCATCCGGTAGATCGACAAAAAAGATTTCATCCAGGCGGCCCTTGCGGATTAACTCCGGCGGCAGGTGTTCGATGGCGTTTGCCGTTGCCACGATAAATACCGGTGACTCACGTTCTGCCATCCAGGTCAGCAGGGTGCCGAGCATGCGCCGAGAGGTGCCGCCATCGTTGTCTCCGGAGGCAATGGCCTTCTCGATTTCATCAATCCACAGCACGCAGGGCGCCATCGCCTCGGCCGTCTGCAATGCCTCCCGCAGGTTGCGTTCGGTTTCGCCATGGAACTTGTTGTATAGCGTACCGAAATCAAATCGCAGCAAGGGTACGGACCACATGCCGGCAACGGCCTTGGCTGCCAGACTTTTGCCGCCGCCCTGAACGCCGACCAGCAAGATGCCCCGCGGAGGGTCAGGTGTGTTGTCCGGTTCCAGGAAGGCCTTGCGCCGCAGCCTGATCCAGCGTTTCAGATTTTGCAGGCCGCCTACCCCTGCAAAGTTGCCGGTGTCGAATTCACAGGACAGCGCGCCGTTGGTGTCCAGCAACTGGTAGCGTGCCTGCGTAATACGTTCCAGGTCATCATTGTTGATGGCGCCATCATCATGGATGATGCGACGAATAATGCGCCTGGCATCGGCCGTTGTCAGCCCGCGTAGCTGGCTGATGATGAGGTCCAGACTACGTTGGCTGGTCTTTACCTTGTTGCCGTTATGCCTGCCTGACCAGTGACCGGCCTCTTCCTGAATGATGGCTTGCAACTCTTGACTGCCAGGCAGTGAGAGCGAAAAGCGTGCGCTGAACCCGGCCAGTTCCTGAGGCAACTCCACTTTATGACTGACCAGTACCAGCGTGTGCCCAAGAGTGTCATATGCCAGTGCGATTTCTTTCAGCAGCCTGATGTTATAGGCATCATCAAGGTAGGGATGAAAATCCATCAACAGGTAGATGCCCGGGGTTTCGGTTGCCTTGATCTGGCCCAATGCCTGCTGTGGTTCACTGGCATGCCGTTGTGGTGCGGCATCGTAGTCGATACGCTGCAGACCAGTGGTGGCTGACCAGGCCATGACCGGTATCGCCAGCGGGATGGCAAGCCCGGCAAACAGCCGGGCGACCCGTTTTTCATCCCGCGTCTCGATAATAATCAGTGGCACGCGGGAGCTCAGCAACAGCTCGAGATCGTGTGAATCGTCCATAATTTGTTGTTAACAGGTTACCTGTCGTTGGCAGTCAGTCATCGTCACGCCGTGTTGTCAGCGAGGCCGGTTCGCCATTAATGTCGACCTCGAGATGGAACTCAATGGGTCGGCAACATACCGGACAATCTTCAATGTAATGCTGGCTGCCGCAGGATGTATCCACGGCAGTTTCAAAGGGTTCACCGCAATAGGGGCAGTCAATTTGTTTCAGCATGTCGGATGAATCCGGCAGCCACTGCTGCAGTAGCTCATTCAGGTATTGTTGCCCTTTTTCAGTGGTCTTGATGAGGCCGTTGTTCTCGGTCAGCCATTCATCTTCAATGGCCGGTCTCTACCCGTGTTTCGATCGCGGCAAACGGCAGGCCGGTCGCTTGAGTAAACGCGGCCTTCGTAAAGCCGCTGTCAAGACGCAGGCTGTTGATGGCAAATTCCAGCATGACATCATCGGCTGACAGTTCAGTACTGCGGCTGATGCGCGTCTCGCGGTGGGCTGTTTCAAGGTAGGTTTGCGGGTGTTTCACTTTTGACGTACGGGTGATGGTCTGTGTGGCCGCATTGCTGATCTTGGCGTGGGCGCCTGCACCGATACCCAGGTAATCCCCAAACTGCCAGTAGTTCAGGTTATGCCGGCATTGACGGCCCCGCTGTGCGTAGGCCGACACCTCGTAGCGATGATAGCCCGCGTCTTCCAGCAGGGAACGCCCGGCCGTCTGCATCTCCCAGAGGGCGTCGTCATCCGGCCGAAGCGGCGGGTGTCGGTAGAACCAGGTGTTGGGCTCGATGCTGAGTTCGTACCAGGACAGGTGTGTCGGTTGCAGCTCCATGGCAGTGCGCAGATCCAGCAGCGCCTCTGCCGTGGTTTGTGCCGGCAGGCCGAACATCAGGTCAAGGTTGATATTTTCAAACCCGGCAAGATGCGCTGCCGTGGTTGCAGCCAGTGCCTCACTAGCGCCATGGATGCGGCCGATGGAAGCCAGCAGGCCATCCTGGAAACTTTGTACGCCTATTGAAAGCCGGTTGATGCCGGCTTCCCTGTAGCCGGTGAAGCGCGCCTGGTCAACGGTTCCCGGGTTTGCCTCAAGAGTAATCTCGGCGCCCGGTCTCAGCGGGATGCGTGCACGGATCCCGCTGAGCAGTTGTTGTATACCGCGCACTGAAAACAGGCTGGGTGTGCCACCGCCGATGAACAGGGTGTCGACCGTGCGTCCCCACACAGCCGGCAATTCCTGTTCCAGGTCGGCAAGCAGTGCCTTGATGTAGCTGTCTTCCGGGAAATTGTCGCGCACTTCATGTGAGTTGAAATCACAGTAGGGGCATTTGCGTACGCACCACGGGATATGTACGTAAAGCGCTAGTGGCGGTGTGGCAGTAAAATTGAACATATCAACCGCAGGCCGCGTACTGGCGGTTGTCAGCGGTATTGCTGCAGCGCGGCGAGCAGTTTACGCAAAGCCTGTCCACGATGACTCAGGGCGTTTTTAATCTCTGCCGGCAGTTCGGCAGAGGAACAGTCGTGTGTCGGCACGTAAAATACCGGATCATAACCGAAGCCGTTGTTGCCGCGTGCTGCAAGCAGGATGCGACCTTCCCAGGTGCCCTGGCAGATCAGCGGCGTCGGGTCATTGGCATGTCGCATGAAAACCATCAGGCATTGAAAACGCGCGCTGCGCTGTGCCTCGGGCAGGTCACCGAGCTCTGCCAGCAGCTTTTCCAGGTTTGCCTGGTCACTGGCATGTTCACCGGCAAAACGGGCCGAGTAGATGCCGGGTGCGCCGTTGCAGGGCATCCACTTCTATGCCTGAATCATCTGCGATCGCCGGCAGGCCGGTGTGTTGTGCTGCATTGCGTGCCTTGAGGATGGCATTTTCAACAAAGCTCAGGCCGGTCTCCTCAACATCGACGAACGCCGAATTCGCCTTGTGGCTGCACATGCAGATCCAGCATCGCGAGCAATTGATTGATCTCGCGAACCTTCCCCGGGTTGCTGCTGGCCAGGACGATCTCTTTCACTCCCGGATCATTCCTCCGCAAGTGCCTGTTGCTGGCTGGCAAGCAGTTCCGAGATGCCTTTCTTCGCCAGTGCCAGCATGTTGTTCAGCTCGTCCTGGCTGAACGGGTGACCTTCAGCCGTACCCTGTACCTCGATGAAGTGTCCGGCATCACTCATCACCACGTTCATGTCGGTTTCTGCATTGCAGTCCTCCGGATAATCCAGGTCCAGTATCGCTGTGCCTTTATAAATCCCGACGGATACCGAGGCGACGCGCCCGCAGTTAGCGGATTTTTGTCGATGACCTTCTTATCAAGCAGTGTCTGGATGGCGTCGGCCAGTGCAACATAACCCCCGGTTATGCTGGCGGTGCGCGTGCCGCCATCGGCCTGTATTACATCGCAGTCAATCGTGATCGAGCGCTCTCCGAGCCGCTTCATGTCCATGACGGCACGCAGTGAACGACCGATGAGGCGCTGGATTTCCATGGTGCGGCCGCCCTGCTTCCCCTGTGCGGCTTCACGTCCCATGCGGCTGGTGGTAGAGCGCGGCAGCATGCCGTATTCAGCCGTTACCCAGCCGGTTCCCTTGCCGCGGAGAAATCCCGGCACCCGGTCCTCGATGGTGGCATTGCATAAAACCCGGGTGTCACCGAATTCCACGAGCACGGAACCCTCTGCATGTTTGGTGTAATTGCGGGTGATGCGGACGTGCCGCATTTCGTCCGGGGCTGCGCTGACTGGGTCGCATAAACAGTTCCTTGCTGATGAAGTAAGCCAGCCATTATAGCTTGATCGTGCTGTGGCGAGACAGATAAACATGGTTCGCGGTGTCATTTCGGGAACTGGCCTGCTATAAAGGCCAGCTCTACGAACCTCCGCATGTCTGGAGTGATATGGATAATGAACCCAAAGTTTTGACGGCTGGTTTGCTGGTCTCACTGGCTGCCTTTGTCATTATTATTGCAGGTATGAAACTGGCGTCAGCGTTGCTGGTGCCGTTCCTGCTGGCGATCTTTATTGCGATCCTGATCGCCGCCCCCTTTGACTGGCTGCAGCGCAAGGGACTGCCGGCCGGCATGGCCCTGCTGCTGGTACTTACTGTGCTGGTTATCGTGATGACCCTGGTGGGTTCCCTGATTGGTTCCTCCGTACAGGATTTCACCAGCACCTTCCCGGTCTATGAAACACGCCTCAAAGAGATGAGTAGCGGCTTTGTTGACCGGCTGGCTGGTTTTGGAATACACATTAGCAGTCAATTGTTGTCGAGTTATGCGGATCCGGGCAAGGCCATGAAGATGGCGGCGGAAGTGCTTGGCAGCCTGGGCAATATGCTGGCCAATAGTTTTTTGATACTGGTGACCGTGGTATTTGTCATGCTGGAGGCCGCCAGTTTCCCCGCCAAGTGGCGCGCCGGGCATGATAACGCCGAGGCATCCTTGCGGCGATTCAGTACCACTGTTAACACCATCAACCAGTACATGGGTATCAAGACGCTGACCAGTTTGGCAACCGGGCTGGCAGTCGTCATCCTGCTGGGCCTGAGCGGTGTTGATTATGCCGTCCTCTGGGGGGTGCTGGCATTCCTGCTGAACTTTATTCCTAACATCGGTTCCATCATTGCCGCGATACCGGCGGTACTGCTGGCGCTGGTACAGCTTGGAGTGACCGCATCGCTGGCTGTCGCGGGCGGCTATCTGCTCATCAATATTGTGATCGGGACGTTTCTGGAGCCGCGCTTTATGGGGAAGGGCCTTGGACTTTCTGTGCTGGTGGTGTTTCTGTCACTGGTCTTCTGGGGCTGGGTGCTGGGACCGGTCGGCATGCTGTTGTCGGTACCGTTGACAATTGCCATCAAGATTGCACTGGAGGGTCAGGCGGAGACACGCTGGATCGCCATTATGCTGGGGCCAAAGGTTGAGCCTGTGGCCGATGTGGCTGCTGCCGGGGCGCAACATGATGAAGGCTCCTGAGGCCGGATAAGTGCACGCAACGGCCGGCAAACCGGCGCAAGCCCAATCCTGCTGGATGCTGACCCGCCAGCAAATGATGGTTCATCTGGCTGCTGTGCTCCTTCCAGTCGCCGCGGGGGGGTGGTGATCGCGGTGAGGTGTTGTCTTCAGGCATGTCTGTTAATGCCTGTCTTTAAGGCTTACCATGTTGGCCTTTTGATCGGGACGAGTGAATCGCGGGTGACCTCATGATACGCAGTATGACGGCGTTTGCACGACAGGAGCTTGATACCGGAACGGGTGAGCTGGCCTGGGAAATTCGCTCGCTGAACCATCGTTATCTGGAACTGGGTGTACGCCTGCCGGAAGAACTCCGGGCCATCGAATCAGCTGTGCGTGAACGGCTGGGCGCGCGCCTTGGGCGCGGCAAGGTGGAATGTTCCTGCCGCTACCGGCCGCCAGCATCCGCTGCCGTACCAGTCGATATCGACCAGGACAACCTGAAGCGCTTGCTGGCTGCCTGTGCAGACGTGTCTGACAGGTTGCCGGAGTCTGTTCCCCTGAACCCGATTGAACTGTTGCGCTGGCCAGGGGTGCTACGCGAAGAATCTGTTGACACGGCGCCGCTGGTGAAAACTGCGCTGGCACTGCTTGACCGAACCCTCGATGAACTGTTGCAGTCCAGGGAACGCGAGGGCGCGCAGATCAAGCAACTGTTGTTGCAGCGCTGTGATGCCATGAGCGAACTGGTGCAGCAGGCACGCAATAGTCTGCCGGAGATACTCGTGGCGCTGCGGGAAAAGCTGGAGGCGCGGCTGGCCGAACTTGAGACGGCGGCTGATCCCGGACGGCTGGAACAGGAACTGGTTATACAGATACAGAAAAGTGATGTGGATGAGGAAATGGAGCGGCTGCAGGGCCATATAGACGAGGTGCGTCGGGTGCTGGAACGCGATGAGCCCGTCGGACGTCGCCTGGATTTCCTGATGCAGGAACTGAATCGTGAGGCAAATACCCTGGGTTCAAAGTCGGTGGCGGCAGTAACTACCAGTATCTCGGTCGAGCTCAAGGTCCTGATCGAGCAGATGCGCGAGCAGGTGCAAAACGCGGAGTGATGCGGCTGCCTTGCGGGCACGGGAAGCAACTATGGGCAAGGAAATTACAGGGAATGGCACGCTCTACATCCTTTCCGCACCATCCGGCGCCGGTAAATCGAGCCTGCTGCGTGCACTGCTGGAGTCCCTGGGCGGCAGCCTTGCCCTGTCCGTGTCGCACACCACGCGCAGTCCGCGCCCGGGTGAGGTGGATGGCAAGGATTATCATTTTACTGATGTCAGCACCTTCAAGCAGATGGTGGACCGGGACGCCTTTTTTGAACATGCCCGGGTATTTGATAATTTCTACGGCACCTCGAAGCAGGGTGTGGTTGATCAGTTGCAGGCCGGTCTGGATGTCATCCTCGAGATCGACTGGCAGGGGGCTCGCCTGATACGCGAGCAGATGCCGGCCGTCGTCAGTATTTTTATCCTGCCGCCATCGCGGCAGGCGCTGCAGCAGCGCCTGCAGGATCGCGGTCAGGATGACGCGGCGGTCATTGCGCGGCGCATGCGCGACGCGGTCAGCGAGATGACGCATTATGAGGAGTACGATTACCTTGTAATCAACGATGTTTTCCAGCAGGCCCTGGAGGAGCTGGCAGCGATCCTGCTGAGCCACCACCTGCGGATGCCGGCACAGCGCCGGCGGCACGCCGCCTTGCTGGCTGCTTTGCTGGCGTCGGCGGAGTGATTCGGGTACACTCGCCCGCCCCGATAGTCAGTAGTTAAAGGTTTTCCGGAGAGTTACATGGCGCGCGTTACCGTAGAAGATTGTCTCGACAAGGTTGATAATCGCTTTCAGCTGGTGCTGGTCGCGACCAAGCGTGCCCGGCAGCTCGCCAACGGCGTGCAGCCCCTGGTGCCGTGGGAAAATGACAAGCCAACCATTGTTGCCCTGCGCGAGATTGCCGCTGGCCTCGTCGGCCCCTCCATCCTGGATGAGACGGTGCATTCCGTGTTTGAAGAGGAGGATGAGGAGGAAGCCGTTGTGAGCGCCATCGCCGAGGAAGCTGCACCCCCGGCAGCCATTGCATCTGACACAACTGAAGATACCACACCGCCGGCAGCAGACAGCTGATCCCGGGATAAACCCCGCCCGCCACTCGTGGCAGCGGTCATTCGACCGCACACCCCCTCTACTTGCTGCGCCACCATCGCGTGATAGTGGTGGCGTGCGTATCTGTGGCGCGCGCAAATATTATTGGGACTCACGGGCATTCATTGATTTATTATCAATGCCGGAAATAGCGCCAGTCGCTACAGGCAGACACCGCAACACCAGGGTTTCATGGCAAGCAGACCGGATTTAGATACAGCAGATGATTCGCGATTCCTGATCAGCGATCTGTGCGGGATGCTGGAGTCCTACCTGGACAAGGACCAGGTGCAGGAGGTATATCGCGCCTACCTGTTTGGCGCGGAAGCGCACGAAGGACAGCACCGGCTGTCCGGTGAGCCCTACATTTACCATCCCATTGCCGCGGCACGCATCCTTGCGGAACTGCGCCTCGATCACAAGTCGATTATTGCGGCCATCCTGCACGACGTCATTGAGGATACACCGATCGCCAAGGAGCAGATTGAAAGCGCCTTCGGTGCCGATGTGGCCGAACTGGTGGACGGGGTCAGCAAGCTGACACAGATAGAATTCGAGAGTCAGGCAGAAGCCCAGGCGGAGAATTTCCGCAAGATGATTCTGGCGATGGTGCGTGATATCCGTGTCATTCTGGTAAAACTGGCGGACCGTCTGCACAACATGCGCACCCTGGGGGTGATGCGACCTGACAAGCGCCGCCGCATTGCCCGCGAAACCCTCGATATCTACGCGCCGATTGCCAACCGCCTCGGTATCAATGCGCTGCGTGTGGAACTGGAAGACCTGGGTTTTGCCGCACTCTATCCGCTGCGCTACAAGGTGCTGGAAAAAGCCGTGCTGGCAGCGCGAGGGCACCGCAAGGAAGTTCTGAACAAGATCGATACGGCCATCAAGCGTCGCATAGACCAGGAGCATTTGCAGGCGCGGGTACTCAGCCGCGAAAAGCACCTGTACAGTCTTTACCGCAAGATCCGTGACAAGACCCTGTCCTTTGAAGAAATCTACGATGTCTACGCGTTTCGAATCATCGTCGAGGATGTCGATGCCTGTTACCGGGCGCTCGGTATCATGCACAATCTGTACAAGCCGGTGCCTGGCAAGTTCAAGGACTATATCGCCATACCCAAGGCCAACGGCTACCAGTCACTGCACAGTATTCTGTTTGGCCCCTACGGGGTACCGCTCGAGGTCCAGATTCGCACCGAGGAAATGAACAAGGTTGCCGAATCGGGTGTGGCGGCACACTGGGTGTACAAGGCCAACGAGGAAAGACTTGACCAGATGCACGCCGGTGCACGCGAGTGGATGCGCGAGTTGCTGGAGATGCAGACCCGCGCCGGTGACTCACTGGAATTTCTCGAGAACGTCAAGGTCGACCTGTTTCCCGATGCGGTCTACGTGTTCACCCCGGCGGGCGAGATCATGAAGCTGCCCTATGGCTCGACGGTGATTGACTTTGCCTATGCGGTACACACCGATGTTGGCAATACCTGTATCGATGCAAAGGTCAACCGGCAGGTTGTGCCCTTGCGTACCGTGTTGCATAACGGTCAGACGGTCGAGATCGTGACCGCGGCGGGTGCCTGCCCGAGTCCTGCCTGGCTGAACTTTGTGGTGACGGCCAAGGCGCGCTCCAATATTCGCCATTACCAGAAAAGCCTGAAACGGGAAGAGGCCATCGAGCTGGGGCGTCGCATGCTGGACCGTGCGCTCGGTGTTTTTGAGGTTACCGCAGCGGATATATCCGAGAAGCGGCTGCAGGTGCTGTTGCAAGACTATCACCTGAAGACGCTGGATGACCTGCTGGTTGAAGTGGGCATGGGCAGACGACCCTCGGTGCTGGTGGCGCGCGCCCTGGTACCCTCGGAAGCTGCCGACTCAAAGGGTGACGACATGGCCATGCGACCCCTTGTGATCAAGGGTACCGAAGGCATGGTCATGCGGTTTTCGAAGTGCTGTCGTCCGATACCGGGCGATCCGGTCATCGGGATTATTACCGGCGGGCGTGGACTGATGATCCACGCCCAGAGCTGCAGAAACATCGCCGACAACAAATACCCGAAGGAGAACCAGCTTGATGTGCAGTGGGAGCCGGGTATTGATGAAGAGTTTCCTGTTGAAGTCAGCGTCATCGTCGAGGATCGCAGGGGGGTGCTGGCAAGGGTCGCAACCGTCATTGGTGATGCAGATTCCAACATTGAGAACGTTGGCATAGAAGAGCGTGACGGCTTGACTAACAAGCTGCAGTTCACCATAACCGTACACAACCGTCAGCACCTGGCGCGCGTGATGCGTCGGGTCCGCAATATTCCCGCGGTAATCAAGATTACCCGGACCAGGAGCTGAGCATGCTTTGTGTTTTTTCCACTACAGGGGGCCTCGATGACACGAAAATCGATACAGACTGACCGCGCGCCACAGGCAATTGGTACCTACTCGCAGGCCATTCGCTGTGGCAACACCGTCTATTTATCCGGACAGATTCCGCTGTTGCCGGCTACCATGGAACTGGTTAGCGGTGATATGGATGCACAGATCAGGCGCGTGTTTGACAATCTTGCGGCGGTTGCGGAGGCCGCCGGCGGGTCGCTGGCCGATGTCGTCAAGTTGAATGTTTTTCTTCCCGATCTCGGGAATTTTGCGCTGGTGAATACCATCATGGCGGAATACTTTGAGGCACCCTATCCGGCACGCGCGGCTGTGGGGGTCGCAGCCCTGCCAAGGGACGCGCAGGTGGAGATGGATGCTATCATGGAACTGGCAAGCGCCTAGCGAGCTGGTCTGGCACTGCCTGATCCGGCGAGTGCCTGTCCATGGGTTGCCTGCCTGTGCCATGATGTGGCTGGCATTGGTTCAGTCTCGTGGTGGAAGCCAGCACTAAACCTTGAATCAAACACCCGACAACCTCGACACACTCCCGGTCACCGTACTCAAGGGTGTGGGGCCGCGTATCGCATGTCGACTTGAAAGGCTGCAGATACGAACGGTTCAGGATGTCCTGTTTCACTTGCCGGCACGCTACGAGGACCGTACCCGCATCACACCGATGGGAGCCGTCCAGCCCGGCCAGTTGGTAGTGGTGCAGGGCGAAGTGGAGCTCGCAGAAGTCCGTTTCGGGCGACGGCGCAGTTTGCTGGTGCGTGTCAGTGACGGCAGCGGGTCACTGACGCTGCGCTTTTTCCATTTCAATGCCGCCCAGCAGGCCGGTTTTAAACGTGGCACGGCGATCCGCTGTTACGGGGAAGCCCGTGGCAACCCCGCCTCACTGGAGCTGGTCCATCCCGAGTACAGCTTGCTGCCGGGCACCTCGCCGCCGGCCGTCATGGCGGAGTATCTCACCCCTGTGTACCCGGCGACCGAGGGTGTCCACCAGCTGAGCCTGCGTGCCCTGACCGAAGAGGCGCTGTCCTACCTCGGCGAACAGGACGGTAGCCACAGGGCTGCGCTGGTCGACTGGTTGCCGGCCGCGCTGGTGCGCTCGTTCAGGCTGACGTCACTGCCAGCGGCGTTGCGTTATGTGCATCGCCCGCCCCCGAATGCCCCGCTTGAATTGCTGGCAGCCGGCAAACATCCGGCCCAGCAACGGCTTGCTTTCGAGGAGTTACTGGCACACCACCTGAGCCTTAGACGCATTCGCCAGCGTGCGCAGCAGCTGGCCGCACCGGCCTTTAGCGGCAGCCAGACACTCGTCAATCGCTATATCAACCGCTTGCCGTTTACGCTGACCGCGGCACAACAGCGGGTGCTCAGGGAGATTCAACTGGATCTTTCCCGCGCACACCCGATGGCACGCCTGGTACAGGGCGATGTCGGTTCCGGCAAGACGGTGGTGGCTGCGTGTGCGGCCTTGATGGCGGTACAGTCCGGATACCAGGTCGCCCTGATGGCGCCGACGGAATTACTGGCTGAGCAGCACTACCGCAGCTTCAGTGAATGGTTGTCGCCGCTGGACATCCACGTTGTCTGGCACGCAGGCAAATCCAAGGGCAAGATGCGCAGCGCGGCACTGCAGGCGATCGCTGGCGGTGCGGCGGCGGTCGCTGTCGGCACGCACGCACTGTTCCAGGACGAGGTCGAGTTTTCCCGGTTGGGACTGGTAATTATCGATGAACAGCATCGCTTTGGTGTGCATCAGCGGCTGGCATTGCGTGACAAGGGGCGGCTGGGTAAGCAGCGCCCGCACCAGCTGGTCATGACGGCAACACCGATCCCGCGTACCCTGGCCATGACGGTGTATGCCGACCTGGATAGTTCGGTGATTGATGAGTTGCCGCCCGGGCGACAACCGGTGAAGACGGTGGCGGTCAGTCAGGAGCGGCGCGAGGAAGTGATCCAGTCAGTGCGCAAGGCCTGTGCTTCCGGGCAACAGGCCTACTGGGTGTGTACGCTGATCGATGAGTCCGAGGTGCTGCAATGTCAGGCGGCCGAGAACACCGCCGCCTTGCTCACCGAGTGCTTGCCGGAGTTGCGCATTGGTCTGGTGCATGGCCGCCTGGCAGCGGCGCAAAAGGAGACCTTGATGGCTGCCTTCAAGGCCGCCGAGCTGGACCTGCTGGTCGCGACGACTGTTATTGAAGTCGGTGTGGATGTTCCGAATGCCTCGTTAATGATTATCGAGAACCCGGAACGGCTGGGGCTGGCACAACTGCATCAGTTACGCGGACGCGTCGGTCGTGGCAGCCGGCAGAGCAGTTGTGTGTTGTTGTATCAACCGCCACTCCCGGAGACGGCGCGCGAACGTCTGGCCGTGTTGCGTGCCAGCAATGACGGGTTTGAAATCGCACGCCGTGACATGGAGTTGCGCGGTCCCGGTGAAGTGCTGGGTACCCGCCAGACCGGAGAGATGCAATTCCACATTGCCGACCTGTTGCGTGATGAGCCGTTGCTGGCTGCTGTGGAGTCCGCCGCCACACAGCTGCTGGAATTGGCGCCGGAGAATGTATCGCCATTGATCCGCCGCTGGCTCGGGGCGGCGGTGGATTACGGCGAGGTCTGATTGCTGTGCATACAAAACAAGCCGCAGGAGCCGCGGTCGTCATGATCTCACCTGTACCGATTAACCACCGGGTTGTTGAGACGCCCTGCAGGCAGCCCGTAAATGGGTGTTCCGGCATGGCATGCGCGGTGTGCGCGGGCGGCTGCGAACACTGCAGAAACCAGCGTGCAATCATGCGATAATCCCGCCCCCGTTGGATCCTGATGATCATCTGCCTTGAAAACAGCTGCACTAGAGCCCCGCCCGACCTGCTGGAAACCCAACCGCTATTTTCTGCGCAGCAGTCTTCCGCGGGGGCTGTCCGGCTGGTTGCTGGATACCGCTTCACTGACCCTGCGCCTGCAGCGGCTTTGCCCGGGAAAATTCCAGGTACAGGTACTGTCACAGGCCTGGGATGCGCCGGGGATCGATGAAGCACGGGTGCTGGGGATGAGACCGGCTGGCCTGGCGATCATCCGGCAGGTGCACCTGCTCTGTGATGGCCAGCCCTGGGTGTATGCGCGTACCGTGATTCCCGCGACATCACTGCGTGGTAAATTGCAGCGTCTCGCGAAGCTGGGTACCCGCCCGCTGGGTGGTGTATTGTTTGCCGATCCCGGCATGCAGCGAGGTCCTGTCGAGCTGGCGCGGATCTGCAGGGAGGAGTCCGTTTATCAGGCCGCTACCGGCCATCTGCCGCAAGCTCCCGCAGAAATATGGGGGAGGCGGGCGGTATTCCGGCTGTCCGGCAGGCCACTGCTGGTGAGTGAGGTGTTCCTGCCTGAATTTCCAGCGGGCAGTCCACCCGCCCCCTGCTGGAGAGGCAGCAGCTAAATCCGTGATGTACGTCACCGGGAGGGTGACTTGACAAGCGTAAAACAGGCACCATGTCCTCATCGATAACAACCCGTCTGGGTGATTACGCCCGCCTGATGCGGCTCGACAAGCCGATCGGCATCTTTTTGTTGCTGTGGCCGACGCTCTGGGCACTGTGGATTGCGAGTGAAGGCCATCCCGATCACCAGATCCTGGTGGTATTTGTGCTGGGTGTCATTCTGATGCGTTCCGCAGGCTGTATCATCAACGACTACGCTGATCGTGACTTTGATCGTCATGTCTCACGTACCCAGAACAGGCCATTAACCAGCGGACGTGTGAGCACCCGGGAAGCTAAAATCCTGTTACTGGTCTTATGCCTGGCCGCCTTTCTGCTGGTGCTGCAACTGAATACCCTGACGATCCTGTTATCCATCGTCGCGCTGCTGCTGGCGGCCATCTATCCGTTTATGAAACGCTTCACCCATTTGCCGCAGATCTTCCTGGGCGCGGCATTTGGCTGGGCAGTGCCGATGGCATTTGCCGCACAGACGGGCAGCGTGCCACAAATTGCCTGGTTGATGTTCCTGGCGACATTGCTCTGGGCAACCGCCTACGACACCCTCTATGCCATGGTCGACCGTGAAGACGATCTTGCGCTGGGGATTAAATCAACGGCGATCCTGTTCGGGGATTCTGATCGCCAGATCATTGGTCTCATCCAGGTGATGGTGTTGTTGTGCCTGCTGATGATCGGTCGCCAGGCGGAGTTGGGTACGATCTATTACATCAGCGTGCTAGTGGCTGGCTTGCTGGCCGCCTACCAGCAATACCTGATTCGCTATCGTACCCGTGAAGGGTGTTTTCAGGCCTTTCTGAATAACAACTGGTTCGGGATGGCGATCTTTCTGGGGATCCTGTTCGATTATGTGTCTGCCTGAGATGGCGTGCCAATGCACTCCGGCAGAAAACCACTGTTAGCCCGCCCGCGCAATCACCCAGACTTCCACTCGCTCCGCACCCGCCTGTTTTAAAACCCGCGCCAGTTCGTTGCCGGTATGGCCGGTGGTCATGACGTCGTCGATAATGGCAATATGCCCGCTAGGCAGTTCGCGTTGCATGCTGAACGCGTTTCGCATGTTCAAGCGGCGCGCATTCGGTGACAACAGCGATTGCGGCTCAGTCTTTCTGTTGCGTTTACAGAGATGCTGATCGGTGCGGATACCCAGTTCGCGACCGACCCGGCGCGCCAGTTCTGTGGCCTGGTTAAAGCCGCGTTCCCGCAGGCGCGTGTGGTGCAAGGGCACCGGGACCAGCAGTGAGGGAAGCGGTGCCGCACGTGTTGTCAGGCGTGCAGACAGCAGGGCGGATAACAGCGGGATGATGGCCAGTTCGTTGGCAAACTTCAGCTGTTTGATCAGGTAATCAACCGGTGGCTGGTAATGGAACAGGGCCGTTGTCGTATCAAAGGCGGGTGGCCGTTGCTGGCAGTGACCGCAGCGGCTGTCTTCTGCATGCGCCGGCAGGGGTGTGCTGCACTGTGTGCAGGCATTCCCCATCCAGGGCGAATCAGCCAGACACGGTGGACATAACCTCAGGGGGGTGCCGGTGGCGACGCCGCACAACCGGCAGCGTGATGGAAACAGTAGCGATTGCAGCCGTTGTGCGTAGTTGTAAACCATATAAGCCTTTTCAGGTTGACAGATAAAAAGATCCGTCCCATAGTCGCCTGCCTGTGAAACGGTGTCTGCCAAGCCTATGAACAATCAATCAGCCTGTCTGTCGGATAAACCTGAAACTGTTGTACGCCATGACTGGTCGCGTGATGAGGTCAGGGCTGTATTTGAGCTGCCTTTCAACGAATTGTTGTTTCAGGCGCAGACAGTGCACCGGCAGTATTTCGATCCGAATGCCGTACAGGTCAGTACCCTGCTGAGTATCAAGACCGGTGGTTGCCCGGAAGACTGCAACTATTGCCCGCAAAGTGTGCATTACGATACCGGACTTGAGCCCGAACACCTGATGGATGTCGAGGACGTGGTGCTGGCGGCAAAACGTGCCAGGCAGGCGGGAGCGACACGCTTTTGCATGGGGGCCGCGTGGCGCAACCCAAAGGGCAGTCAGTTTCAGCGTGTGCTGGAGATGGTTAGCCGGGTGCAGGCCGAGGGGCTGGAGACCTGCGCCACCCTTGGCATGCTGGATGCGGAGCAGGCGCGCGCGCTAAAGGCGGCCGGGCTGGACTACTACAACCATAACCTCGATACCTCGCCGGAATTTTACGGCGAGATTATCACCACGCGCAGCTACGATGACCGCCTGAATACCCTGACGCATGTTCGCGATGCCGGTATTCATGTCTGCTGTGGCGGCATCGTCGGCCTGGGTGAGGACCGTGAAGACCGGGTGGCGCTGTTGTGCGAACTGGCAAACCTGCCGGAGCATCCCGGCAGTGTACCGATCAACCAGCTGGTGAAGGTGGAGGGCACGCCACTGCAGCAGCAGCCGGACATCGATGCGATTGAATTTGTACGTACCATTGCAACGGCGCGCATCCTGATGCCGGCCTCGTATGTGCGCCTGTCGGCCGGGCGCTCCGCAATGACGGACGAGATGCAGGCGCTGTGTTTCCTTGCCGGTGCAAACTCGATTTTCTATGGCGAGAAGCTGTTGACTACCGGGAACCCGGATACTGCCGCGGATGATGCCCTGTTTGCAAAGCTGGGCTTGCAGCCTGCGTGAGTCGAATGGTGCACAGTTTTATATCGAAAAAAAATTACCCGTAGGAGCGGCCTCCAGCCGCGAATGTTTTTTACGTGTGTGTTCTCCGCTGCAGTCGCCTACATCAATCGATGCATCTGTCACTGCACTTCACTTCTCTATGAAAAACCTTGCCAGACAGCTGCAGGCTCGCAGGCTTCAACAGCTGTATCGCGAACGGCTGGTCGTGGAGGGTCCACAGGGTGTTGTTGTCCGGGTTGACGGCAGGGACTATCTGTCATTCTGCAGTAATGACTACCTTGGACTTGCCAATCACCCCGAGGTGGTGGATGCCTTTCACCGCGGGCTGGATGAATATGGCTGTGGCAGTGGTGCGTCGCACCTGATTACGGGGCACAGCCGCGCTCATCATGCTCTGGAAGAGGAACTCGCCGGGTTCGTGCAACGGCCGAGGGCCCTGCTGTTTTCAACCGGCTACAGCGCCAACCTCGGTGTGATGTCGTCGCTGCTTGGACGCGGCGACCGCGTCTTTGAGGATCGCCTCAACCATGCCTCGTTGCTGGATGCCGCCCGGCTGAGCAATGCCCGGCTGGACCGCTATCCGCATACTGATATGGCGGAACTGGACTCGCGGCTGGCCGCTGCGCCAGCGTCTGAATACCTGGTGGCAACCGATGCGGTCTTCAGTATGGATGGAGACAGTGCGCCGCTGGCACAGTTGTCCGCGGTTGCCGCGCGCCATGATGCCTGGCTGCTGGTAGATGATGCACATGGGTTGGGAGTGCTGGGGCCGCAAGGACGTGGCAGTGTCGCCGAGGCCGGTCTCGGGGTGAACGAGGTGCCGATTCTCATGGGGACGCTGGGCAAGGCGTTCGGTACCTTTGGTGCCTTCGTTGCCGGCAGCGATGACCTGATAGAAACCCTGATACAGCAGGCACGTACCTATATCTACACAACGGCACCACCACCGGCAGTGGCCTGTGCGACCCGTGCAGCACTGCAACGGGTCAGGGAGGATGACTGGCGGCGCGGGCACCTGCAGGCCTTGATCCAGCGGTTCCGCAACGGTGCCATGGAACTGGGGCTGGCACTGTGTGACTCGCAGACACCGATACAACCGTTGATCGTGGGTGCCGCCGGGCAGGCGCTGGAACTGAGCCAGACACTGCGGGAACAGGGGATATTGATCACGGCGATTCGTCCGCCGACCGTTACCGAGGGTTCCTCACGGTTGCGCATCACCTTTTCGGCGGCGCACAGCGAAACGCAGGTGGACCGGTTGCTGGCAGCGCTGGACGATACGGGCATGGCGGCCCGGGATAGCGCAGGTGTTGCCCGTTGAGTCTTTATACAGAAACAGCCGGGAATGGCCCCGACCTGGTCATGATTCACGGCTGGGGTTTGCACAGCGGCATCTGGGATGAATTTGCACCACTGCTGCAAGACGCTTTCAGGGTCACGCGCGTTGACCTTCCAGGTCATGGCCGCAGCGACTGGCGAGGCGAGGCGTCGCTGGACGAGTGGGTCGATGCGGTGCTGGCCGTTGTGCCAGCAGTCCGCAGTCTGGCTGGGATGGTCGCTTGGTGGACTGGTTGCGATGCGTGCCGCCCTGCGGGCTCCCGCGGACGGTTGCGGCCCTGGTCACGATGGCCAGCACCCCCTGTTTTGTGCGCAAGCCGGGTTGGCAGAGTGCGATGTTGCCGTCATTGCTGGAGACGTTTTTCTGTCGAACTGGCGCAGGACTACGCGCGCACCCTGAACCGGTTTCTGTCATTGCAGGTGCGCGGCAGTGAGCAGGCAAGTGCCGTGCTGAAGTCGCTGCGTGCGACACTGCTTGCCCACGGCGAGCCGGATACGGCCGGCCTGGGCGCTGGCCTGGCTATTCTGCGCGCCACCGATTTACGCGACGGCTATAAAGGCAATCGATCGTCCCTTCCTGATGATCATGGGGGAACGGGACACGCTGGTGCCGGTGAATGCCGGCAGGGAAACCCTGGGACTGGCCGGTGATGCGCGGCTCGTGGTGATCGAGGGTGCCGGGCATGCGCCGTTTCTGGCGGCTGCGGATGCGGTTGCCGGGCGCATCAACAGTTTTTTAATCTAGTAGCGGATCGATGATGCCCGGCGATTCATCGGCTACCTCCGCGAATAGTTGTTACTTAAGTTGACCTATGGCTGAAAAAAGCACCATCGACAAGCGGCAGGCACGCCGTGCATTCAACCGGGCGGCGGCTACCTATGACGCTGTGGCAGAGCTGCAGAACGAGATCGGCGGTCGCCTCATCGAGCGGCTCGACTATATCCGGCTGCAACCCACGCGCATCCTGGACCTCGGTGCAGGCACCGGCGCCTTTTGTGGCGCACTGTTGCAGCGCTATCGCAAGGCGGATGTGATTGCGCTGGATATCGCCGAGAACATGCTGCAGCGTGTGCAGTCACGTGCCGGCTGGTTCCGCAGGCCGCGTTGCGTGTGTGCCGACGGCGAGTCGCTGCCGTTTGAAGACAACAGTTTTGATTTGATATTTTCAAATTTGATGCTGCAGTGGTGTGTCGATCTCGAGTCGGCCCTGGCCGAGTTGCGGCGGGTGCTGGCACCGGGCGGTTTGTTGATGTTTACCACCTTCGGGCCGGATACCCTGATGGAGCTGCGTGCCAGCTGGGAAGTGGTTGACGGCTATACCCATGTCAACTCTTTTATTGACATGCACGATGTCGGCGATTCCCTGCTGAAAACCCGCTGGGCCGAGCCGGTGATGGATTCCGAGCGCATCACCGTGACCTACCGGAAATTGCGCACCCTGATGGAAGATCTGAAACAGATCGGTGCGCATAATGTCACGCTCGGTCGTCCCGGCGGCTTGACCGGCCGGCGGCGTATGCTGCAGCTGGCTGATGCCTATGAGCGTTACCGCATGGATGGTGTATTGCCGGCCAGCTACGAGGTGGTCTATGGCCATGCCTGGTCACCGTTGAACAAACAGGCCAGCGGCTCCGGCAGCGAGGTGCCACTGGCCAGCCTGCAACGTCCCGGTGAGTGAGCGTTGCGGCTACTTTGTCACCGCTACCGACACCGGTGTCGGCAAGACGGTGGTGACGCTGGGACTGATGCAGCTCCTGCAGGCACAGGGGAGATCGGTTGCCGCCATGAAACCGGTGGCTTCCGGGTGTGAGCGTCATGCAGCCGGGATGCACAATGCGGATGCACTGCTGCTGCAACAGCAGGCCTCGGTGGCGCTGGACTATGGCCTGGTCAATCCCTATGCCTTCGAACCGGCCATTGCGCCGCATATTGCTGCGGAACAGGCGTGCATCACCATTGATATCGAAAAAATAAATAATAAATACAATAGGTTATACAAAACAGTCGACTGTGTGCTGGTGGAAGGTGTCGGTGGCTGGCTGGTGCCGCTGAACGAGGATGAGACACTGGCTGATCTGGCGCGGCGGCTGGGTCTGGACATCATCCTGGTCGTGGCCATCCGTCTGGGTTGCCTGAACCATGCCCTGTTGACGGTCGACTTCCATCGAGGCGGCGGGTTGCACCCTGGCCGGCTGGGTGGCAAATCTGTTGTCGCCGCTGCCCGAGGCTGTGCCAGGAGAATATTAGTGCATTGAAATCAAGAATTTCTGCTCCTCTGCTGGGTGTGCTGCCGGAATTTCAGGAGGTGAGCGCCCGTAAAGTGGCGGAAAATCTGGCGCTGCCGCCCTGCACCAGTGGTTGAAGTAATGCTGCCATTGCTTCGTGTTCTCAATTGAAACTTGGGGAGCCTCCGCTATACAATGCGCGGCACTTTGTCGCACCAGAAACCTGAATCTGCGCTGAGTGGGTCAGGTTGAGAGGAGCAGTTTGTGCGTCCTGAATACAATTTGACCACGAACACCAGGCTCTATTAACAAACTGTGCTAGAACGGGTATGTGATCCAGCGGGGCTTGACTGTCACTGGGTGATTCGACCAAACCAGTCCCTGTCATGGCGTGGTGCTGTAAGGATTTACACGGTGATTGCCTCCTGTTGTCTGGGTATTGGCATCCTGTTCGCACTCTACGGATACTGGCCAGTGCTGCCGTTTGCCGGTCTGGAAGTGTTGTTACTGGGGATTGCCTTTTACCGCTGTTTGCTGCGCAGTCAGCTGCGCGAGGTGATCACTGTCAGTGCTGAGGTCGTCAGCGTGGAGAAGGGACGTCATCGGCCACAGGAACACTGGGAATGTCCACGCGCATGGGCGCGGGTAGCGCTGCAACAGGCACCGATTGCCTGGTACCCGAGGCGCCTGACGGTGGCTTTTCAGGGGCGCCAGGTCGAGATCGGACAGTTCCTGAATGAAGAAGAACGGGGTGTGCTGGCAGATGAGCTGCAGCAGATGATTCGCACTACGCCATGGCATCAGGATGCCGGATAGGCAGTCAGCACACAGACAACGAGTTGCAAGATTAATCATAATGTTAGGGAGATTGATGCATGTTTGCTAAAACGCTAAGACGCACACTCGGTGGTTTTCTGGGTGCGCTGATCCTGCTGGGCGCAGGCAATAGCTTTGCAGGTTTATCCGACACCCTGAACCTCAGGGAAGGCGTTACCTCTATCAGTAACCAGGTCTATGACCTGCATATGCTGATCTTCTGGATCTGTGTCGTTGCCTGCTTGCTGGTTTTTGCCGTTCTGATTTACTCCATCTTTACGCATCGCAAGTCCAAGGGGGCCGTGCCCGCCGATTTTCACGAAAGCACCACGGTGGAAATTATCTGGACGACCATCCCGTTCCTGGTGCTGGTGGCCATGGCCGTGCCGGCAACCACCACCTTGCTGGCGATCGAGGATACACGGGATGCGGATATGTCCATCCAGATCACAGGTTACCAGTGGAAGTGGAAATACGATTATCTCGATGAAGACATCAGTTTCTTCAGTGCGCTGACCACACCGCGTGAGCAGATCGAGGGGACTGCGGAGAAGGGTGAAAACTACCTGCTGGAAGTCGACAACCCGATTGTGGTGCCGATCAACAAGAAAATCCGCTTCCTGATCACCTCCAACGACGTCATCCACTCCTGGTGGGTGCCGGATCTGGGCTGGAAACAGGATGCCGTTCCCGGATTCATCAATGATGCCTGGACGGAGCTGAGTGAACCCGGCCTGTACCGTGGCAAATGTGCCGAACTCTGCGGCAAGGACCATGGTTTCATGCCCATCGTCCTGATCGCCAAGACGGAAGAAGATTATGCCGCCTGGGTTGACGAGCAAAAGGGTGCCGCCACGGCTGCCGCTGATGCCGCCACCCAGACGCTGACCATGGACGAGCTGATGTCCAGGGGTGAGGCAGCCTACAATACCAGTTGCGCCGCCTGTCACCAGGCGAACGGTGCCGGTATTCCAGGTGTGTTCCCGGCGCTGGCCGGCAGCGCAATTGCCACCGGTGAGGTTGCTGCCCACATCGATATCGTGGTGCATGGCAAGGCCGGTACCGCCATGCAGGCCTTTGGTGAGCAACTGGGTGCCGTTGACCTTGCTGCCATCATTACCTACGAGCGTAATGCCTTTGGCAACAATATCGGTGATATGGTGCAGCCTGCTGACGTAGTCGCTGCGAAATAGGAATTTTCAGGATACAAGTGGAGAGATGACGCTATGAGTACAGCAACCACACACGACGAGCACCACGATCATGGCGCACCCAGCGGCCTGATGCGCTGGGTCAAAACGACCAACCACAAGGACATCGGTACCCTGTACCTGTGGTTTGCCTTCATCATGCTGCTGATCGGCGGTGCCATGGCCATGGTGATCCGCGCCGAGTTGTTCCAGCCGGGGCTGCAGGTCGTTGACCCGCATTTCTTCAACACCATGACCACCATGCACGGTCTGATCATGGTGTTCGGTGCCATCATGCCGGGCATGGTGGGTCTGGCTAACTGGCAGATCCCGCTGATGATCGGTGCGCCGGACATGGCGCTGCCGCGCATGAATAACTGGAGCTTCTGGATCCTGCCCTTCGCCGGTACCATGCTGCTCAGCACCCTGTTCATGGAAGGTGGCGGCCCGGCATTCGGCTGGACCTTCTATGCGCCGCTGTCCACAACCTTTGCCCCGGCGAGCACCGATTTCTTCATCTTCGCCGTCCACATGCTGGGTTTCTCCTCCATCATGGGTTCCATCAATATCATCGCCACGGTGCTGAACATGCGTGCACCGGGCATGACCCTGATGAAGATGCCGCTGTTCGTATGGACCTG
This sequence comes from uncultured Gammaproteobacteria bacterium, assembly GCA_963701505.1. GTDB lineage: Bacteria > Pseudomonadota > Gammaproteobacteria > UBA9214 > UBA9214 > UBA9214. The sequence continues at coordinate 26,072 of CAVOZZ010000008.1, read as the reverse complement.
GTTTATCACCGCCTTCCTGCTGATTGCCGTGATGCCGGTACTGGCAGGTGCCGTGACCATGATGCTGACCGACCGCAACTTCGGCACCAGCTTCTTCAGTGCCGCCGGTGGCGGTGACCCGGTGCTGTTCCAGCATGTCTTCTGGTTCTTCGGTCATCCCGAGGTGTACATCATGATCCTGCCGGCCTTCGGCGTGATTTCCGAGATCATCCCGACGTTCGCACGCAAGAAGCTGTTCGGCTACAGCTCCATGGTGTATGCAACGGCCTCCATCGCGTTCCTGTCCTTCATCGTCTATGCACACCACATGTTCACCACGGGTATGCCGGTGGCCGGTGAGTTGTACTTCATGTATGCCACCATCATGATCGCGGTACCGACCGCCGTGAAGGTCTTTAACTGGACTGCCACCATGTGGAAGGGCTCCATGACCTTCGAGACCCCGATGCTGTGGGCGATCGCCTTTGTGTTCCTGTTCACCATCGGTGGCTTTACCGGCCTGATGATGGGTATCGCACCGGCGGACATGCAGTATCACGATACCTACTTCATCGTCGCACATTTCCACTACGTGCTGGTAACCGGCGCACTGTTCTCAATGATCGGCGCCTTCTACTACTGGATGCCGAAGTGGAGTGGCCACATGGTGAATGAGCGTCTCGGCAAGATTCACTTCTGGTGGTCGGTCATTTCCGTGAACGTGCTGTTCTTCCCGCAACACTTCATTGGTCTCGCCGGCATGCCGCGTCGTATTCCGGATTACTCGCTGCAGTTTGCGGACTGGAACATGGTCTCCAGTATTGGCGGCTTTGCCTTCGGCCTGGCACAGGTATTCTTCCTGTTCATCGTCATCAAGACCATCCGTGGCGGCAAGGCGGCCACGGCCCAGGTATGGGAAGGTGCACATGGTCTGGAGTGGACCGTGCCATCACCGGCGCCCTACCACACCTTCGAGACTGCACCGGAAGTCAGGTAATCAGGATATGCACGGGCCATGCGGCCCGTGCGTACTTCAGGGTAGATTGAAATGGCAAAGCAAAATCAGACGACAACGCAGCGGTCAACTCGAAAGACGCTGACCATCGCCGTGCTGGTGCTGGTGGCGCTGGGGTTTTATGTCGCCAGCTTTTTCGTGGTGCGGGGCTGACATGGACCACGCTGATCGCGCTGCTGCCAACCGCAAGATCGCAAAACGGCTGACCATCGCCGCGGTTGCCATGTTTGGCTTTGGTTTTGCACTGGTGCCGTTATATGACGTGTTCTGTGATATTACCGGGATCAACGGCAAAACCGGGCGTATCGAGCTGGAAGCGGCGCTTGGCCAGAAGGTGGATGAAGACCGTCTGGTGACGGTGGAATTTCTGGCTACCGTACACAGTGACCTGCCATGGGAATTCAAGCCGATGGTGAAGAAGATCAGGGTTCACCCTGGCGAGGTCACCGAGGTTAATTACTACGCCAGGAACAAGACAGCCAACCTGGTGGCCGGACAGGCAGTACCCAGTCTGGCGCCGGGCCTGGCGGCAAAGTATTTCAACAAGACAGAGTGTTTCTGTTTTACCCGGCAGTCACTGGGGCCGGAAGAAGGCAAGGAGATGCCCTTGCGGTTTGTGGTCGATCCGGCTTTGCCTGATGAGGTGCGGACGGTGTCGCTGTCCTACACCTTCTACCAGGCAGAGGCTGTTACTGCAGGCACGGAAAAAAGCAGCGAATCAGCTACGCTGGACTCAATTTTGTAATTTGAAAACGTATAAACGTAATTTTGTATAGATAAGGGAGTCATCAATGTCATCATCTAACGGGGGTTACTACCTGCCAGCACCCAGTCACTGGCCGATTGTTGGTTCACTGGGTATGTTCCTGATGCTGTTCGGCTTTGCCAGTTATCTTCATGGCAGCACCAGTCTCATCATGATCGCCGGTGCTGCGATCATCATTTTCATGCTGTTCGGCTGGTTCGGTACGGTCATCAATGAAAGCCTGGCAGGAAAATACAACAGCCAGGTGGATGTGTCATTCCGCATGGGCATGGCCTGGTTCATCTTTTCCGAGGTGATGTTTTTCGCGGCCTTCTTCGGTGCCCTGTTTTATGCCCGCATGTATTCCATTCCCGTGGCTCGGCGGTGCGTCCAACAATGTCATGACCAATGAATTGTTGTGGCCGACCTTTGAGGCCGTGTGGCCGACCAATGGTCCGGGTGCTGTCGGCGGCGAGTACTCACCCAATGGGTGCCTGGGGTATCCCGGCCATCAATACCCTGATCCTGCTGTCCAGCGGCGTGACCGTTACCTGGGCACACTGGGGGCTGAAGAAAGACGACCGTACCCAGCTGATCCTGGGTCTGATGGCCACCGTTGCCCTGGGTTTCCTGTTCCTCGCCTTGCAGGCCTACGAGTATCACCATGCCTACACCGAGATGAACCTGAAGCTGACGTCCGGCATGTACGGCACGACCTTTTACATGCTTACCGGGTTCCACGGTCTGCACGTCACACTGGGTGCGACCATGCTGTTTGTCATCCTGATCCGCAGTATGAAAGGACACTTCACCGAAGAGCATCACTTCGCCTTCGAGGCAGTGGCCTGGTACTGGCACTTTGTTGACGTGGTCTGGCTGGGTCTGTTCGTCTTCGTGTACTGGCTGGTGTAGACGGCAGCGGCTGATAGTAAAAAAACGGGCGCTGCTCTGTGCGGCGCCCTTTTTTTTGCCTGCAGGGATACGTATCTGCAGGCGCGGATTGATTTCCTAGCCGGGGTAGACGCCGTGCGGTTGCAGTACCCCGGTGGCGAAACCGATCATCAACAGGATGAACAGCAGCACGGACAGGCTGACACGCAGGGTCAGGGCCCTCACGGTACGTTCTGATGCACCCTTGTCCTTCATCAGGTAAAACAGACCGCTGAACAGGCTGCCAACGATGCCAAGCAGAAACAGTACAATAACGATTTTGGTGATCATGACGGTCAACCGGAGTGGTAGAGAGATTGAACGGCAGTATAGCAAATCGGGATGAAGGATGAGATTCGGCGCATATGAATTTTCGCCGGCGCTGTGGCCGACAATCCTGACCCTGCTGCTGGTGCCGCTTGTTCATCGGGTTCGGCATCTGGCAGCTGGAGCGGGCAACCTGGAAGCAGGGACTGGTCGATAGCGCATGCAGACAGGGCGCGGCTGCCGCCGGTGTCCCTGGATTCACTGGCTGACATCAGGGATGTCGAGCCGTACCGGCGGATTTTTGTACGCGGTCATTACGATATGGAGCATCAGCTGTTGCTGGACAACCGCACCTATGAAGGCTATGCCGGTTACCATGTGCTGACGCCGTTGCGGCTGGCTGACTCCGACAAGACGGTACTGGTCAACCGCGGGTGGGTCCCTGTCGGTAACAACCGGGCCGTACTGCCGGACATTCCGGGTACCAGCGGTGAGCTGCTGGTGGATGCAACCATCCAGCTGCCGCCGGAGAAATTATTCAGGCTGGGTGCCATGGATGAAGAAAACAAGGGCTGGCCCCAGGTCGTGCAGCAGATCGAGATGAAAGAGTTTGAACAGCGCCTCGGATACCCGTTGCAGCCGCTGATACTGCTGCTGGACAAGGATGATGAGTTTGGTTTTATCCGTGACTGGAAACCGGTCTACGGGGTCACGCCCGACAAGCATCGCGCCTATGCCGTGCAGTGGTTTACACTCGCCGCCGTGTTGCTGATGATCTACATCGGGCGTGAATACGCAAACGCATACCAACAGAGAAATGACGCGGACACCATGAGACAAAATCCATCCACCGCCAGGCAGCGCGGTTTTCTGAGTTCACGTCAGGCACTGGTGCTGCTGGCGTCTGCTGTTCATGACGCCGGCATTCGTTGCCTGGGTGATGCATCACCAGTCCGAGCAGGGCTGGCGCCCGGACGGGACCACCAACATGGGCATGCTGGTGCATCCTGCGCGGCCGCTGACGCTTGCCGGCGGAACTGATGATTGCCGGAGCAACTGCCAATGACTACCTGCAGGGCAAGTGGACGCTGCTGTATATCGGTGATGCGGACTGTGATGCCGTCTGCAACGAAAATCTCTACAAGATGCGCCAGGTAAGAACGGCACAGAACGAGAACATGCTACGGGTACAACAACTGTACCTGGTGCGCGATGAGGCAGTGCCCGAGGCGTTGCAGGCGTTGCTGGATAAAGACTACAAGGAGACGGCGGTTACCCTGCTCACGGCTCGCCAGGCAGAGCAGCTTGCAGCGTATTTCCTCATCGATGGTGTTGCCATGCAGGGTGCGGAGCGCGTGTATCTTATTGATCCGCTGGGAAATCTGATGATGTTCTATCCGCCGGATGCAAACCCGAGCGGTATGCTGAAAGACCTGAGAAAACTGCTGAAGTACTCAAAGATCGGCTGATGATGAACTACGGTAAAAAGCTATCTCGGCCTGTGCAAGCTCAAGGTGGTGGCGCTGATCGTGTTTACCGCCATGGTCGGGATGTTTCTGGCAACCTCGCCACCCGGAATGGTGCCCTGGGACGTGCTGTTGTTCGGTAACCTGGGTATCGGTATGGCCGCGAGTGCGGCCGCCGCCATCAACCATGTGCTGGATGCCCGTGAAGATGCCAAGATGGCACGTACCAGCAAACGGCCCCTGCCGCAGGGTGACATGAACGAGCGCAATGCGCTGGTCTTTGCCCTGCTGCTGGGGGCGCTGTCGATGCTCATCCTGGTGGTCTTTATCAATACCCTGACGGCCGTGCTGACCTTCCTGTCGCTGGTCGGTTATGCCGTGGTGTACACCATGTACCTGAAGCGTGCGACGCCGCAGAACATCGTCATCGGTGGCGCTGCCGGTGCCGCGCCGCCGATACTGGGCTGGACTGCACTCACGGATACGGTTGATCCGCACGCCTTGCTGCTGTTTCTGATCATCTTCATCTGGACACCACCGCACTTCTGGGCGCTGGCGATTCATCGGCGTGATGAGTACGCGAAAGTGGATATCCCGATGTTACCGGTGACCCATGGCATCCCGTTTACGCGGCTGCAGATCCTGCTCTACACGCTGATGCTGATCATCGTCAGCGTGTTGCCGTTCGTGTTCAGGATGAGCGGCCTGTTCTACCTGATCGGTGCGTTGCTGCTGGGCGGCGGCTTTCTCCATTACGCTATTCAATTAATGAAAGGTCATGATGAAAGCGTCGCCATGAAGACCTTCGGTTATTCCATCTGGTACCTGATGGCGATGTTTACCCTGCTGCTGGTCGATCACTACCTGCCGCTGCTGTTCTGAAGCGGCCTGCACCGGAGGCTGTCGCGGTTCGCAGCCGCGTCAGGGGTACTGACTGCGATACCAGGCGAATACGGCTTCGATGAACTGCTCGCGCAGTACCGGATCCTGCAGACGGACCTCGTCCGTGACCGGTAAACCGGGACGAGCGCTCGATCAGTGCCGCAGCGAAGGCACCGCTCCCGTCCAACCCGTCCTGCTGCCCTGTTCCGTCCAGATTGTAACCCCGGCCATGCCACAGCTGGGCGAGCGCGCCTTGAAGATATACCCGCAGATGTCCGCAAATTCCGTGGCGCGTGCTGTTGCCAGCCTCCTGCAGCTTGCGGGTGACATCGATGTCCGGATTGCTGGACGCCCCTGACGCGTATGCCACGAGCTGTCCGGACCAGCTGGATCGGTTCACGCGGGACACCCAGGCCGATGGCCATCTCCGGACAGCAGGGTCGGAACTCGAACAGCTCGGCAAGCTGCGTATTGATCAATGGATCGTATTTGTCGCCACCGTCATAGCGGACCCGTTCGCCCAACAGACAACTGCTTATTCCGACGGTGATTTTTTTGGGGTTGTCAGCCATGTCCCATCGATGTCATTGGGTTGTTTGCAGCACGCTGCAGGTTTTGATGGTACCAGCCTGCCTGTGTATGTCACGAACCGGTGCCTGGATTGCAGGTGTTTGGCCTGCTATATCTACAGGGTGTGCTACCATCCGGTCAACAATGGTTGCGCGGTGGGCCACCGGGGGTGAGAGGGTGCTGCCGCATGTGCAGGAGGCAGGGATTTGTCTGCAGTAGGTTCGCTCGGTAGCGTGTGGCGCAGTGCACTCATGTTTGTGGCACTCTGTGCCGCAGCGCTTGCAGCACGTGCCGAATGGTCTGTCGCAGATGTGGCACCGGGAACGACGGGATGCACCCTGCAGACGGAAGAGATCAGCCTCTTCGACGGCTACCAGGATACCCGGCTGCGGCTGAGTATCGCCGACGGAGAGTTGCGGGTGAAGACAGAATCCAATATTGACATCGGTTTCAACGACGTGGGTCTGAGCGTGGATGGCAAGGAGTTTATACCGGCGGATGCCGTCGCCGATGAAAAACAGGTACTGTTCAGTTCCAGCACTGATGCCGTGATCGAACAGTTTATACGAGGCCATTCGGTTACAGTGTACCTGCGCTTCTGGCCCAGCTATCCGGCGACGCAGCGCTACGAGGCCCGTTTCAGCCTGATCGGATTCACACGGGCGTACAACGACTACAAGTTATGCAGCAACAGGATGCCATGACCGCCAGCGATTTGCAGCCGGAGGGGAAGCGATGCGACTGACCACCAAGTTCAATCTCGTACTGTTTGCCGTATTTTCACTCGGCCTGACGATCGCCGGTTACATTTCCTATACGGTGCTGCACAAACATGCCCGTGAGGAGGTGCTCAACCATGCCGGCATGATGATGGAGGCAGCCATGGCGATTCGCGGTTACACGGTCAAGGAGATCCGGCCGCTGCTGACGCTGCAGATGAAGCGCGAATTTCTGCCGCAGTCGGTTCCGTCCTACGCCGCCACCCAGAACTTCAAGGCCGTCAGGGAGATGTATCCTGAATATACCTATAAGGAAGCAGCGCTGAATCCTACCAATCCCAATGACCGTGCCACCGACTGGGAGACCGATATCATCCAGGTATTCAGGAACGACACCGGGACCGTGGAGGTCAGTGGCGAGCGCGATACCCCGTTGGGGAAGTCACTCTACTATGCGCGTCCGATAAAGATCGCCAACAAGAACTGCCTGACCTGTCACAGCACTGCCGATGCGGCGCCCGAAACCATGATCAAACTATACGGTGACTCAAACGGCTTCGGCTGGCAGCTGGATGAAGTCGTGGGCAGCCAGATCGTCAGCGTGCCGCTATCGTTACCACTGGCGAAGGCGCAGAAGGAATTCCTGATTTTCATGGCTTCGCTGATCGCGATATTTGTGGTGATATTCATCGTGATCAACCTAATGCTCAGCCAGATTGTGGTGAAACGGGTCAGGGCCATGGCGCAGGTGGCGGACGACATCAGCACTGGACACATGGAGGTCCCGGAATTTACGGCGAATGGCAAGGACGAGATTGCAGACCTGAGTCACTCTTTCAACCGCATGCGCCTCAGCCTGGAAAAGGCCATGAAGATGCTGGGCGAATGAATTATGTCTGAAGATCAACGGAAGTCGGCTATGCCGCGCAACAATCGCACCTGGCTGTGCACGGTGCTGTTCATGGATATCGTCGAATACTCCAAGCATTCAGTGGATCATCAGATGATGGTCAAGCAGAGTTTCAGCACACTGGTGAGTGATGCGCTGCGCAGTCTTCCCGACGATGATTGCATCAAGCTCGATACGGGGGACGGTCTTGCCATCTGTTACCTGGGGGCTCCCGAAGATGTTCTTTATGTGGCCGTTGGCCTGCGGGATGCCTTTGTTGATGTCAAGGCAATCTGCGGGGACTGCTACAGCGTGCGCATGGGTATCAACCTGGGTCCGGTCAAGATTCTCGAAGACATCAATGGCCAGCGTAACACGATCGGTGACGGCATCAATGCCGCCCAGCGCATCATGAGCTTCGCCCAACCCAATCAACTGCTGGTGTCACGCGCCTACTATGACGTGATCAGTTGCCTGTCGGAGGAGAACCCGAAGATGTTTACCTACATCGGCGTACATAATGACAAGCATGTGCGTCAATATGATGTCTATGAGGTCCTGGCCCACCAGGACGGGGAACATGCCGGTCTCGTTGTCAGCAATAATGAAGAGTCGGCCGGCGCATTGCCACAGCACGCTGGCGACCTGGATGAACGGATAGTGCAGATCGTCCAGGAGCAGTTGGCCCTGATCATCGGGCCCATGGCCCGCGTCCTGGTAAAGCGTGCCATGCGCAAAAGCGGCAGCCTCGATCAGCTCTACCAGCTGCTTGCCGAGGAGATCCCGACGGCGCAGGAGCGGCAACGTTTCCTGTCCGGGAAGGAACATCTGCACTGACTGTTGCCGCCGCAAAAGCCGGGCTCAGCGCCTGGTATTGCCTGGCGGTTGTGGACAATCCCCGGCTGTGCTCGATGACCCTGGGTTATTCACCACACTTACCCTGCGGGTGTTCGACGTGCTGTGCGCTTCCCGGAATGACAGGTGCAAGGAAACGGAATCGATTAAATACCCCTACTCGTAGCGCAGTGCCTCGATCGGGTCCTGGCGTGCGGCCTTGCGCGCGGGGAAGAAACCAAAGATCACGCCGACGGCCGCGGAGAACAGGAAGGCCAGCAGCATGATGCCCGGGTTGAGCATCGCCGGCATGCCCATCAGGGCGGCCAGGCCATAGGTTGTGACCACCGCCAGCAGGATACCGAGCACGCCACCGAACGACGACAGCACCACGGCCTCGACCAGGAACTGCAGCAGTACCTCACGTTCCAGGGCGCCGATCGCCAGGCGAGTACCGATCTCGCGCGTGCGCTCGGTCACCGAGACCAGCATGATGTTCATGATGCCGATGCCACCCACCAGCAGGCTGACCGCGGCCACGGCGCCGAGCAGGGTGGTGAGCACCCGGGTGGTGCCGGTCAGCGCCTCCGCAATCTCCTTCATGTCACGCACGTTGAAATCGTCATCCTCGTTTGCCGCAATGCGCCTGCGTTCGCGCATCAGCAGCTCGATGTCGCGCTGCACCTTCTTGGTGGAGGCCCCTTCGCGGGCCGAGACGTAGATCATCTGCACGTCCTGGTTGCCGGCCACGCGTCGCCAGAAGGTGCGCAGCGGGATCACCACCAGGTCGTCCTGGTCGCGCCCGCCGGCCGACTGCCCCTTGGGCGCCAGCAGGCCGATCACCTGGCAGGACAGCTTGTTGAGGCGGATCTTCTCGCCAAGTGCCTCCTGGTTGCCGAACAGTTCCTTGCGCACTGACTCGCCGAGAACGCAGACAGCCGCGCCGGCGCGCAGCTCGCTGGGGCTGAACTCGCGCCCCTTCGCCAGATTCCAGTTGCCCACCGGGAAATAGTGGTTGTCGGAGCCGGTCACCGTGGTAGACCAGTTGCGGTTGCCATAGATGGCCGTTACGGGCTGCGCGGCGGCGGGTGCCACGGCGGCGATGCCGCCCACCTCTCGGCCGATGGCGTCGGCATCGTCGCTGTCGAATGGCTCGGCCTCGGAGCGTTGCCCGAACCCGAGGCGCTGGCCGGTGCGCACCATCAACAGGTTACTGCCGAGACTGGCGATCTGATCGCCGACCTGGGCGGTCGCACTACTGCCCAGATTGACCATGACGATCACCGAGGCCACCCCGATAACGATGCCCAGCATGGTCAACGCCGAGCGCATCAGGTTGCGGCGGATCTCGCGCAGGGCGAGCAGCAGGGCGTTCCACAGCATCAGTCCGCCTGCCTGCTGTCGATCTGGCCGTCGAGGAAATGCACCACCTGGCGCGCATAGGCGGCCATCTCTGCCTCGTGGGTGACCATGACAATGGTGATGTTTTGCTCGGTGTTGAAGCGCGACAGCAGTTCCATGATCTCCAGGCTGCGTGCGGTATCGAGGTTACCGGTGGGCTCGTCGGCGAGCAGCACGGCAGGTGCGGTGACGATGGCCCGTGCGATGGCGACGCGCTGCTGCTGGCCACCAGAGAGCTCGGCAGGGGAGTGCGACTCCCAGCCGGACAGGCCAACCGCCGCCAGGGCGCTGCGGGCGCGCTCGTGGCGCTTTGCTACCGGGATGCCACGATAGATCAGTGGTAGCTCCACGTTCTCCAGCGCCGAGGTACGCGCCAGCAGGTTGAAGCCCTGGAACACGAACCCGATGTAGTTGCGTCGCAGCAGGGCGCGCTGGTTGCGGTCCAGGTCGCCCACCTCGATGCCTTCGAAACGGTAGCTGCCGTCGGTAGGGGTATCCAGACAGCCGAGGATGTTCATGCAGGTGGACTTGCCAGAGCCGCTTGGCCCCATCATCGCCACGAAGGCGCCAGGTTCGATGTCGAGATCGATGCCGCGCAGGGCCTGCATGGCGGCCAGTCCCTGGCCATAGACCTTGGTGACGCCGCGCAGCGCGATCAGCGGTATGACGTCCGCGGCGGGTTGTACACTCATGGGTTCAGGATGACGGCATCGACCACGACCTGCTGCCCGGGCTGGATATCACCCGACTGCAGCGCGGTGAATTTGCCGTCGCTGGCACCGGTCTTCACCGTTATGGCCGCCGTTGTGCCGTCGCGCAGCACCCAGATCTGCTGGCCGCCGTTGCGCTCGACGTTGCTGCGTCGCTGGTCCATCGGTGGCCTGGGGAACAGCATGCCGAAGACGCCGCCTCCACGGCGCTGTCCCGCCTCGGTCACCGGTGGTGTGAACCGCAGGGCCGCGTTCGGCATCAGCACCACGTTTTGCAACTGCTGCACGGTAATGACCGCGGTCGCGGTCATCCCCGGGCGCAGCGACAGGTCCGAATTATCCACGGCAAGCAGGGTCTCGTAGGTGACTACGCCATCGATGGTCCGCGGTGCGAAGCGCACCTGGGTGATGCGCGCAGGGAAACTGCGTTCTGGCCAGGCGTCCACGGTGAACACTGCGTCCTGGCCCGCGGTGATCTTGCCCACGTCGGCCTCGTCGACGGCTACGTGCAATTCCATCTGTGACAGATCCTCGGCCAGGGTGAACAGGATGGGTGCCTGCAGGGACGCCGCCACCGTCTGGCCCGGCTCGATCTGGCGCAGCAGCACCAGCCCGTCAATGGGTGAGCGGATCTCGGCCTTGGCCAGCTCGGTTTCCTTGCCGTCCAGAGTGGCGCGCGCCACGGCCACCTGCGCCCGCGCGCTGGCCTCTGCGGCCTTTGCGCGGGTATGCGCGGCGCGGGCAGCATCGAGATCCCCGGCGGTGCAGAGCTGGCGTTCGGCGAGCTTCTCGCAGCGTTCAAAGCTCAGCCGCGTCTCCAGCACAGTGGCTTGCGCCTCCTTGACCTTGGCCTCGTTGGATTGCAGCGAGGCACGGGACTCGAGCACCTGCGCCTGCAGACGGTCGGTATCCAGATGCGCCAGCACCTGGCCGCGTTGTACCTTGTCATTGAAGTCCACCTCCACAGTCTCGATGGTGCCGGACAGCTCGCTGCCCACGTCCACCTGGTTCACCGGCTCCAGTGTCCCGGTGGCGGTGACTGTCACCGTGAGATCGCCCTGCTGTACCTCTGCGGTTTCATAGCGCACCGCAGATTTCTCGCCTGGCAGCAGCAGGAGCGCGCCGCCCGCAAGCAGCAATACAACCAGCGCCGCGAGTGCCCAGCGCAAGCGCCGCTGTCGGGGCGAGTGCCGGCCGGCGTTCAGGACTGCCTGGATGTCTTCGCGGGAGGGTGATCCGTTTGCGGGCATTCCTGTGTGACTCATGCGCTGCAGAATAATTCCTGGGGAAGGGGGGTGGTGTGATTCGATGAGGATAACGCAGAAGCCCTGAGTTTACACGGAGGAGGGGGAGTGTTGGGAATACGCTCAAGCGTGGCAGCTGCGCTTCTTGCTTCGTACGGTCCGGCCAATCTTGCTGAAGGTGTCTGTGCTTTTACAGGACCTGCGCAGCAAGGGTAGCCGGGACCCATGACTTTTCAGGGAGCGACGCAGGGGTGATACTGGGCTTTCCCCTTCATCCCGGCACGGTTATGCTACCGACAGTTAACAACAGGCATTCACTCTGGAGGTATCGTTAATGACAAGCATGAGGCGTATTAGTGTTCAGGACGTCATGAAGACAGACTACGGTACCATCAACCGTCAGGCGACCATCACGGAAGCCCTTAACGAGATGAAACGATTGCAATCTGCCGTCCTCGTTGTTGACAAAAGGGATGAACATGACGAGTACGGTCTCATCCTGGTGTCAGACATTGCCCGCCAGGTACTGGCCAAGGACAAGGCAGCCAGCCGGATGAATGTCTATGAAATCATGACCAAGCCAGCCGTCTGCGTTCCCCCGACATGGACATCCGCTATTGTTCGCGACTCATGTCGACATTGAACCTGACGCGCGTTCTGGTTGTGAAGGATAGTGAACTGCTTGGCACCGTGAGTCCACGTGCCCTGGTGCTGCAAGGCCTCGCGTCAATCGAGCTGGATGACTGATCGCCCCGGGTTCATTGACTGAATGACTCCTCGTTCAGAACTGCACACCCGGCAAGTGCCGTGATCCCTGTTACAGCGATGAATCCCCCGGTACGACCTGCACACGATGCTGGTACAGGCTGTGGTTAGCGAGTGAGGCCCGCCCGGGATAGCTGCTTACATCTCCCCCAGTGGCCGCAACCAGGCATATTCAAACGGTTCTTTCACCAGCTTGGTTCCGGCTTCAGCGACATTACCACCCAGTGCACTGAACGGAAGTGTGACGACAAAAACTGCTGCACCGACGATAGTGACTGCGGTCATCGGCAGCCGCATAAACACTGCGTCCGCCAGCATGGCGCCCCCCGAGGGTCGCTCACTGTTACTGTCATAATCTCTTGCGTAGGCGCTGGAGACCAACGTCATGTTGGATGTGGCCAGCATAACGGCCATAAAACAGGTGACCAGTTTCTTGTTCAGACTGCGCATGATGAAAACCTCCTGTTGTGTTTCCCAAGGGATGAAGGTGCTGCGGTGCCCGATGAAGCGGTGATGAGTATCCATCTACCCGGGACGTGGCCGGGCATAGCAGCCGTATAGCAAACATTAACCGGCAATGGCAGTCAAACAAATGCGAAGCCGTTTGAACAATAGCCTGCTCCGATAACGCCGGAGTCATGTCAAACGTAGCTGAAAAACATAACTTAATCAAACTTGATTCAAGGGGTTATCAAGAGGCATCCGGTGTGGCGAGCAATCTGGCTCTCCGGATTCTGCACAGGGATTGCATTGCAAGGCGTGCAATCAGGGGTGGCTAGCTGCGTTTGTGAGTCGGGACAATAAGAATCGGGAATTCCGACTTATGCAGAACCCCTTCGCTAACGCTGCCGAGGAGAAGTTGATGCATCCTGCCTCGTCCATGAGAACCGATAACAATCAGATCTGCATCGAGTTTGGAGGCCTCTTTCAGAATGGTTTCTACCGCTGCGCCCTCCACAAGAAGGGCGGTAGCATCCAGGCCCGTCTTGCGCAGCCGATCAGCGATCTCCTGTAACTGGCGGTGCTCGGCGTGGAATCTGTGGGCAAGGGAATCACGGATAAATTGCGGATCCGGTTGCAGCCCAATGGAGTCAGGCTCCTGGCCTGCAAGATAGAGATCGGCTGGCTCCGCCTTTGTGGTATGCAGCAGCCACACCTTTGCCGAGAGTGCCGTGGCGATTTCTTCGGCCTTTTTCACGACCTTTTCCGTGGATTCAGAAAGATCAATTCCCACCAGAAGTCTCATGTCTTGTCTCCAGCAGTCAGGTACCCGTACAGCAAACAGCTGATGTTGCACCCCGGTTAACTAGCTGCTTGATAAAGTAAGCCTTGCGGGTCCACATATCAAGACAAGAAAAGCACACACAGAATGCCCCTATGCTGATGTCTCGTGGCATCGGGGTGTCTTTCAGCACGGCCTTGCTGCACAGGCAGGGGGCCTTATTCGAACACCACCGTCCGGTTTTCATAGACCAGGATGTTGTGGTGCAAGTGGTGCCATATAGCGCGCGACAGCACCATTTTCTCGAGGTCGCGCCCCTTGCGGACCATGTCCTCGACCGAATTCTCGTGGCTCACGCGCACCACGTCCTGCTCGATGATCGGCCCGGTATCCAGTTCGGCGGTCGTGTAATGGCTGGTCGCGCCGATGATCTTCACCCCCCGCTCATGTGCGGAGTGATAGGGCCGGGCACCGGGAAACGCCGGCAGAAAGGAATGGTGGATATTGATGATGCGGTCCGGGTAGAGTGCCGATAAATCCGTCACCCAGGATCTGCATGTAGCGTGCCAGTACGATGAAATCGATGCGGTACTGCTGCAGCAGTTCCAGCTGTTTGCGCTCCTGTTCCGCGCGGTTCTCCGCGGTGACCGGCAGGTGCACATAATCAATACCGAGACGCCCCGCCGCAGTTTGCATGTCGGTATGGTTGCTGATGATCAGGGGGATCTCGACCTGCCACTCGCCGGCTTCGTAGCGGGCCAGGATATCGTAGAAACAGTGCGGCTGTTTTGACACAAACAGGGCCATGCGCGGCACTTCATCGGAGAAATGTAATCGCCAGTTCATCGTGAAACGCCTGGCTACGAGGGTTTCAAAGTATTCGCCGATCTTCCCGTCGGTAATCACAAAGTCCTGCAAGTCCCACTCGATGCGCATGAAAAAGACCTGGTGCCCGGTATCCACGTGCTGGTCCAGGTAGAGGATATTGCCGCCGTTCTTGAATATGAACTCGGTAATGGATATTACAATCCCCTTCTGGTCCGGGCAGTGGATTAGCAGTACTGGCTGACTTCGAGGTCGGGTTTTCCATGGTGTGCTCTTCAAGGCATAAAAAACGGCCCCGCAGGGCCGTTCAGATTATATACAGCCCGGCGTCAGGCGAGCAGGGTCTTTTTCAACTTGCCAAGCGCGCTCTTTTCCAGCTGGCGGATGCGTTCGGCAGAGACATCAAAACGTGCGGCCAGTTCATGCAGCGTGCTTTTTCTGTCCGCCAGCCAGCGTTCTTCAAGGATGGTGCGGCTGCGTTCGTCCAGTGTCGCCAGCGCCTCGCTGAGGTTGCCGGTGTTCTCGCTGCTCCAGTCGTCCTGTTCGATCATCAGGGCCGGATCGTTGGATGCGTCCGTGAGATAGGCAGCCGGGGCAAAGTGACGTGATTCCTCGTCGTCATCCTCCGCGGTGAGGTCAAAGCCGATATCCTGGCCGCTGAGCCGTGACTCCATCTCCAGCACGACTTCCGGTTTGACGCCGAGGTCGTCCGCAATGCCGTTGACCTCTTCCTGGTTCAACCAGCCAAGGCGCTGCTTTTTACTGCGCAGGTTAAAGAATAACTTGCGTTGTGCCTTGGTCGTCGCCACTTTCACGATTCGCCAGTTGCGCAGGATGAATTCATGGATCTCCGCACGCACCCAGTGCACGGCGTAGGAGACCAGTCGCACACCGGCGTCCGGGTCAAAACGTTTCACTGCCTTCATCAGGCCAATGTTGCCTTCCTGAACCAGGTCTCCCAGTGCCAGGCCATAACCGCTGTAACCACGCGCAATGCGAATGACGAAGCGCAGGTGTGACATCACCAGATCACGAGCCGCCTCCAGGTCACCCTCGTTTTGCAGTCGCAGCGCCAGTGAGCGTTCCTGTTCTGCGCTCAGTACCGGCACACTGAACGCGGCCTGGATGTACTGATCGAGATTGCCGGTCGGCGGCAATGCTACTGCAAGTGTCTGATTTCTGGTTACTAAAGCCTGTGTCATGTGTTGCCTCTCTTGTCTGCTGAAGCTAATCCTAGCACTCTTGCTAATAGAGTGCCAATTCCCTGATAAGTTCACGTGAATTCGGTTTGCAGGCGGGATTCTTTAGCAGGCTTGTCTGTTGCTCGAGCGCAGCAATACCCCCCGGGATTACGCTCAGCTGGGTTCAATCGCATCCAGGTGGCGCCCGACCGCCAGCCAGGAGCCCAGCAGGCCAAGCACTGTGCCACCTGCCAGCAATATCCCCAATAGTTGAACGGGGAGGGTCTCAAGGCTGAAGTCGCTGCGGTAGAGACCGGCCAGCCTGGAGACCGGTTCGGATAACAGCCAGAAGCCGGCTTCTACCACAAGCCAGGCAATGAGTGCGCCCAGGGCACCGTACCAGATGCCGCCATAAAGAAACGGCCGACGCACGAAACCATTGGTTGCGCCGATGAGTTTGGTAACCAGTATCTCCTCGCGCCGGTTCTGGATTTCCAGACGAATGGTATTGCC
Source organism: uncultured Gammaproteobacteria bacterium (assembly GCA_963701505.1). GTDB lineage: Bacteria > Pseudomonadota > Gammaproteobacteria > UBA9214 > UBA9214 > UBA9214. The sequence continues at coordinate 9,915 of CAVOZZ010000008.1, read as the reverse complement.
AACGACGAGCATGACAGCCAGCGCCAGCAGCACACTGATAATGAGGATGACGCGATGCGCGATGTCCAGGATCGCCGCGAGGCGCTGTACCCACTGCAGGTCAAGCTGTGCCAGTTCGGTTTCCGGAAGCTTGCTGAAACGGTCTCGCAGGGCACTGGCGGCCGCCGGGTCGATAAAGTCGCCTGCCGGCAGTACGATCAGCACGTACGGCAGCGGATTTTCCTCCAGCACTCCGAGGACATCGGCAAAGCTGGCTTGCTGGCCAAATTCTTCCAGTGCCTGCGCCGGTGTGATCAGCTGCACGGATTCTACCTCGGGCCATTCGCCGACCTGTGCGACCAGCGCACGGGCCCCGTTGTCGCGTGATGTCCTGCTTCAGGAAGATCGACATGCTTGCCTGCCCATCCCATGAACCACTGAGGCGCTCGAGGTTGCCGAGCAGCAGGTACAGCCCGGAAGGCATCGCCAGCGCGATGGCGATGACGGCGGCTGTCATGGCAGTGGAAACCCAGTTCCGGTACAGACGTCCGAGGCTGTCGAGAGCGACCTGTGCGTGGCGTTGCAGGAAGGTGCCCGGTGACAGCATGCGACGCAGGTTGTCTTGCCAGTGGTGCTGCGACTGGCGCCGGTTTTTACGCATCCGGTTCATGCCGCACCGGCTACGCTGTGAGCCAGGCGTCCCTGTTCCAGGGACAGCACCGGGTAATCGAGTTCTTCGATCAGGGGAATGTCGTGGCTGGCGATCAGCACGCTGACGCCGACGTCATTGAACAGTGAGAACAGTGACATGATCTCGCGCGACAGCTCGGGGTCCAGGTTGCCGGTGGGTTCATCGGCCAGCAGCAGCATGGGCTTGTTGACGACGGCGCGCGCAATGCCAACGCGCTGCTGTTCACCGCCGGAGAGGGTGATGGGATAAAGGCGTTCCTTGCTCAGCAGGCCCAGTTTATCCAGTGCGGCGCGTACCCGGCGCCCGATTTCCTGGTGCCGGTAGCCGGCGATAATCAGCGGCAGGGCGACATTGTCAAACACGGTACGGTCAAACAGCAGGTGATGTTCCTGGAAAATAAAACCGATCTTGCGACGGATATAGGGGATGCGGCGCTTGCTGATGCCGGTGACATTCTCGCCATCGAGAATCACCTGGCCGCGTGTGGCGTACTCGATCAGGGCAACCAGTTTGAGCAGGGTACTTTTGCCGGCGCCGGAGTGTCCGGTCAGGAAGGCCATGGCGCCCTTTTCCATGTGAAAACTGATGTTGCTGAGCGCCTCAAACCCGCCGGGGTAGCGCTTGCTGACGTTGGTGAAGTGGATCATGTTTTCTGAGAGGTCCGTGAACTGTGTGCGTTTTATTGTTCTTTTACAAACAACGCATCTACAAATTCTTCCGCATCAAATTCACGAAGGTTTTCAATGCCTTCACCGACGCCAATAAAGCGTATCGGTATTTGCATCTGTTTGGCGATGGCAAATATGATGCCACCCTTGGCCGTGCCATCCAGCTTGGTCAGGGTGATGCCGGTGAGCCCGACGGCATTGTTGAATTCCTGTGCCTGGTTGAGTGCATTCTGGCCGGTGCCTGCATCCACCACCAGCATCACTTCATGTGGTGCGCCTGTCGTCCAGCTTGGTCATCACCCGTTTGATCTTTTTCAGTTCTTCCATCAGGTTGGTCTGGGTATGCAGGCGCCCGGCAGTATCTGCGATCAGGACGTCGATATTGCGTGCCCGTGCCGACTGCAGGGCATCGAAGATGACCGAGGCCGAGTCGGCTCCCTGCTGCTGTGCAATCACCGGGACATTGTTGCGCTCGCCCCAGGTCTGCAATTGCTCGACAGCGGCGGCGCGGAAGGTGTCGCCGGCGGCCAGCATGACCTTCAGACCCTGCTGCTGGAAGCGATGTGCCAGTTTGCCGATGGTGGTGGTCTTGCCGGCGCCGTTGATGCCGACCATCAGCAGGACATAGGGGCGTGTGTCCTCCGGAATGACCAGTGGCCGGCTGCTGGGCGTGAGTATGGCCTGCATGTGTTTGCGCAATGCAGCCATCAGCGCATCGGCATCATTGAACTGTTTGAGTGCGACCTGCTCGGTCAGGCGGTCCATGATCTCGCGCGTGGCCTCGATGCCGACATCGGCGACCAGTAGCTGTGGTTTCGATCTCTTCCAGCAAGCTCATCATCGATCGACTTGCTGCCCAGCACCAGTTCGGTGAGTCCGTCGGTGAGGTTATGCCGGGTGCGCGACAGGCCATCCCTGAGCCGCTTGAACAGTCCGGGCCTTTTCGGCTTCGTCGCGTGGTGGTCGATGTCTTGTTTTTTCCGAAACCTAGCATGAAATGGTTGTCTCTGAGTGATTAGGCGATACAGGGGTGGGTATCCTATCATCCCCTGACCATCCGGGTTAACTACCGAAAGTACAGGAGTGAATGAATGCGAAGATTGCTTGCGACAGGTCTGTTAGCTGGCCAGTCAGGTGGTGCTGGCGAACGGAGTAGTCCATGAATATCAACTGGATAACGGTCTGAAGCTGATCGTCAAGGAAGATCACCGTGCCCCGGTGGTTGTTTCACAGGTGTGGTACAAGGTCGGGTCGAGCTACGAGCATGATGGCATAACCGGTGTCTCGCATGTGCTGGAGCACATGATGTTCAAGGGGACGGATGATCATCCGCCGGGCGAATTTTCGCGCATTATTTCCGAAAATGGCGGCAGCGAGAACGCCTTTACCAGTAGTGACTACACCGCCTATTTCCAACAGCTTGAAAAAAGCCGGCTGCCGATCAGTTTCGAACTGGAGGCTGACCGGATGCGCAATCTGCGCTTGCAGGATGAAGAATTCCAGAAGGAAATCAATGTGGTGATGGAAGAGCGTCGGCTGCGTACCGACGACAAGCCGACAGCACTGACCTATGAGCAGTTTAGGGCCGCCGCCTTTACCAGCAGTTCGGTACGGATCCCGACGATCGGCTGGATGAATGACCTGGAGAACATGCAACTGGCTGACCTGCAGCACTGGTATGAACGCTGGTATGCGCCCAATAATGCCATTGTCGTGGTCGTCGGTGACGTTGATCCGGAGGCGGTGCTAAAACTGGCCAGGAAATATTTTGGGCCGCTGCAGCCGGAAGTGATCGTGCCGCCCAAGCCCCGTATCGAGCCACCCCAGAAAGGCAAGCGTGACATCACCGTGCGTGCGCCGGCCGAAGTGCCCTATACCGTCATGGGTTACAAGACGCCGGTGCTGGCCACGGCGGAGGCGGGCTGGGAACCCTATGCGCTGGAAGTGCTGGCCAATATTCTGGACGGTGGTGACAGCTCCCGCCTGACCCGTGAACTGGTGCGCGGCAGCCAGATCGCAACAAGCGCCGGTGCCGGCTATGACCTCAATGACCGTCAGGCAGGCCTGTTCTTGCTGGATGGTACCCCGGCGGGATCACACAGTATTCCCGAATTGCAGGACGCATTGTTCGCACAGATACAGCGACTCAGGATGAGCCGGTTACCGATGAGGAACTGGCGCGGGTTAAATCCGGGGTGGTGGCCAGTGCAGTCTACGAGCTGGACTCTGATTTTTTACCAGGCGATGAAGATCGGGCAACTGGAGGCCGTCGGGCTGGACTGGCGGCTGGCCGACGAATATGTGGAGCGCATCAATGCAGTCACGGCTGAACAGGTACAGGCGGTGGCGAAAAAATACCTGGTAGAAGAGACCCTGACCGTGGCAGTGCTTGACCCCCTGCCGATGGAGACCGGCCGCCAGGCGCGTGCGGATAGCAAGGGAGCTGGCCATGGACACTAGCAGCGCGCTGACTTTTTGCAAATCGACCGGTGCAGCCCTGTTGTTGTGGCTGGCTGCGATACCGGCAGTATCCGCGATGCCGGCGATACAGCACTGGGTGACGGACAACGGTGCGCGGGTCTACTTTGTGGCGGCACCGGAACTGCCGATGGTGAATATCAATGTCACCTTCGCAGCCGGCAGTGTGCGCGATGACGGCCATGCCGGCCTGGCGCATATGACCAGTACACTGCTGGATATGGGTGCCGCCGGCCTCAGTGCAGATGAAATCGCCCGCCGCCTGGAATCGCTGGGTGCCGAGCTGGGGACCGGTATCTGCGCGCGACATGGCCTCGATTACACTGCGCAGCTTGAGTGATGCCGCACACCTGCAGCCGGCGCTGCAACTGCTTGCGGATGTTATCAACAGGCCGGACTTCAACAAGGCGGACTTCGAGCGGGAACGTGAGCGTACGCTGGTTGCTATTCGTCACAGTGAACAGTCACCCTCGACAGTTGCGGAGTACACCTTTTTCACGGTCGGTTTACGGCGATCATCCCTATGCGCTGCGCCCCAGCGGTACGATGGAAAGTATCAGTGCACTGCAGCTTGAGCAGATCAAGGCATACTACAAGCAGTATTACGTCGCACGTAACGCCGTGTTTTCCATTGTCGGTGACCTTGACCGCAAGGCGGCCGAGCAGCTGGCCGGGCAGGTGATCGGGCAGTTGCCCGCCGGCAAGCGTGCGCCCGCGGTGGCGCCAGCGCCGGTCCTGACGAAGGCAACAGAACAACGTGTTTATCATCCCTCCACGCAGACGCATGTACGCGTGGGTGCGCCGGGTATGCGCCGCGGTGATCCGGACTACTTTCCGTTGTATGTCGGAAATCATGTGCTCGGTGGCGGTGGGCTGGTATCGCGATTGTTTGAAGAGGTGCGGGAGAAGCGTGGCCTGTCCTACAGCGTCAACAGTTATTTTTCTCCAATGGAGCAGGACGGTCCGTATCTGCTCTCATTACAGACCCGCAATGACCAGGTGAATGATGCCATGGCCGTCATGCGGGAGACATTGCAGGACTTTGTTGAGAACGGTCCCACGGAAAAGGAACTGATTGACGCAAAGAAAAATATTACCGGTAGTTTTCCCCTGGGTATCGCCAGCAATTCCGATATTCTTGCTTATCTGAATGTGATCGGTTTTTACGATTTGCCGCTCAGCTATCTTGAGGACGTTCAACGGCAAGGTAATGGCCGTCACGCGGGAACAGATCATCGATGCCTTCCAGCGCCGCGTAGTGCCGGACACCATGGTGACCATTATAGTGGGCGGTGAGGATTAGGCAGGGGCAGTCGTTTGAAATAACCTGCCTTGCCAGCAGTAAACAGCTTCTTAAGGTGAGCCGTCTCATTCCCGCTTTCGCGGGAATGACCGCCATTTCCCGGATACCCTTTTTCATACACGGCCTGTCAGTTTTAACTGACAGGCCGTGTTGCATTTGGCCGACTGAAAATCACAGGCCTGCTCTGTAAGGTAGCGCACTGGACACCCGGAGACGGGCCTGGGCAAGGAAGCCTTTTTCATTTACTCAACATACCCAAGGAGGGTGCTATGTTTTTTACAGGGAAGTCAGGGCTGCGAATGACGCAGACTATTTGTGCATGTTCCGCTTTGCTGTCACTGCCGTCCGTGCAGGCGCAAACGATCATTTCTGAAGTGCTCTATGATGCAAGCGCCACAGATAATGGCAATGTATTTGTAGAACTGTTTGGCACCCCCGGCACCGTGCTCGACGGACTGTCGCTGGAGGGTGTGAACGGTGCCGACGGCGTTGTCTATCGCAGTGTTGCGCTTGCCGGAATTATTCCGTCGACCGGGGTGTTCCTTATTGGTGATGACAGCGGCGACGGCAGCACTTTTATAAGCAACGCTGACCTGGTGCGTGAGATTGATTTCCAGAACGGCCCCGATTCCGTTGTCCTGCGTAATGGAGATACGGTGCTGGATGCGCTGGGCTATGGGGATTTTACCGGGCTGCAGTTTAGCTGGCGAGGGGGATGCGGCGCCGGATGTCCCGGCCGGTAGCAGCCTGGCGCGCCATAATCCAATGGACGATAGCAATAACAATCTTAACGACTTTATGGTGCTGGACTTGCCGACACCAGGTGCGGTGCCGGTCAGCGCCGTCCCGGTGCCGCCCGCCATTGCACTGTTCCTGTCCGGCATCGTTGGCCTTGCCGGTGTGGCACGCAAACGGGGCTGACTGGCACACCGGACGCTTGCATTGACGGGCGGCTGACAAGGCCTGATCATGCCGCTCACATGAAGGCAAATCAGTCAGTTAATCAAGTGCGCATCATTGCCGGCTGCTGGCGCGGACGTAAATTGTCGTTTGCGCCAGTGAGCCGGGGTGCGTCCACACCCGACCGGGTTCGCGAAACACTGTTTAACTGGCTCAATCCCGTAATCAGGGGTGCGCGCTGTCTGGATCTGTATGCCGGTAGTGGTGCATTGGGTATAGAGGCCGCCTCACGCGGCGCAGCCAGCGTGGTACTGGTCGACAGTGATCCGCGGGTAGTGGCCAAGCTGCGTGAACAGTTGCAACTGCTGGATGCAGCACAGGTCGAGGTGGTGCAGTCGAGTGTTGAAGGCTGGCTGGCTGCCGTCGGCGAAACCGTTTGAAATCGTGTTTCTGGATCCTCCTTTCCGGCAGAAATCTGCTGCCTGCCTGTATCAGCGCGCTCGAATCCGGTGGCTGGCTGGCTGCGGATGCACGCGTCTATATTGAGGCGGAGACCAGCCTGGAACTGGACTTGCCGGAAAGCTGGGAGCTGTATCGCAGCAAGCGCGCAGGCCAGGTAGGCTACCATCTTGCGAGGTGTGTTTGAGCGCTGCCCTGTAGACACGAGAAGTACTGAAAGAACAGTTGCAGCTGCCGGAAATGCACAGCAGACCGCTGCGCCCTGTTGTCGTTGTGCCGCGCTGCAAGCTGGTCTCATGCATATGAAAACTGTACCAATATTGCCGTATGCGCCATACTCTCTTCATGGATACAGTTGTTTACCCTGGTACCTTTGATCCCATTACCAACGGCCACACGGACCTGGTTGAACGTGCCTCGCGGATGTTTGACAAGGTGATCGTGGCGCTCGCTGTCAACCCCGACAAGGGCTGTGCATTTCCAATCGAAACCCGGGTGACGCTGGCGCGCGATGTGCTGGCGCATGTCGACAATGCGGAAGTCTGCAGCTTTGACAACCTGCTGGTTGATTTCATGCGCCAGCGGCAGGCGCGGGTGATCCTGCGCGGCCTGCGGGCCGTCTCGGACTTCGAATACGAATTTCAGCTTGCCAGTATGAACCGCCGTCTTGCACCTGAAATCGAAACGCTGTTTCTGACACCGGCAGAACAGTATGCCTACATTTCATCAAGCCTGGTGCGTGAAATTTCCAGTCTCGGTGGTGATGTCACCCCGTTTGTCCACAGTAAAGTTGTGGCTGCATTACACGGGCGTATGAATTAATGTAATGTTTTTTGCAACACCCGTGTCAGCGAATTCTTCCGGCAGGACCACCACATGGCTTTAATGATTACCGATGAATGCATCAACTGTGATGTGTGTGAACCGGAATGTCCGAATGACGCGATCTACCAGGGCGAAGAGATCTATGAAATCAATCCTGACCTGTGCACGGAATGTGTTGGACACTTTGAATTCTCGCAGTGTGTCGAGGTGTGTCCTGTTGAATGTATCCCGTTAAATCCGGATCACGTGGAAAGCCGTGAAGAACTGCTGCTCAAATATGAAAAGGCTGACGGGTAAGCAAGGCAGAATGAACATCATGGTATTCGCCGACTGGCAGAAGGCTCCGCTCGGGCGCCTTTTTGCTGCTTGCGTGCTGTGTTTTTGCGGCGACGCCGTTTGCCGCGCAGCCGCCTGTGGCGGCGATTGCCAGTGCCCATCCACTGGCCACACAGGCAGGGATGGATGTCCTGGCCAGTGGCGGCAATGCCTTCGATGCCGCAGTCGCTGTCAGCGCGGCACTGGCCGTGGTGGAACCGTACAGTTCCGGCCTTGGTGGTGGTGGTTTCTGGCTGCTGCACCGTGAGCGCGACGGCTTTGAAGTGATGGTTGATGGTCGTGAGAAAGCACCGCTGGCCGCCAGCCGGACGATGTACCTGGACGATGACGGCAACGTTATACCGGGCCTGTCTGTCAACGGCGCGCTGGCAGCCGGTATTCCCGGCGTGCCGGCCGCGCTGGTGCATATCTCGCAGCGTTACGGACGTCTGCCCCTGCAACGCAGTTTCGCACCGGCCATCCGTCTGGCACGCGAGGGATTCGGGTCGACGCGATCTACCGCAAGATGGCGCAGTTCCGCCTTGCAACCTTGCAGGATGATATGGAGGCAGCCGCTATTTTTTTGCGCGATGACGAGGTGCCTGCTGCTGGACAGCGTATTGTGCAACAGGATCTGGCTGATACCCTGGCGGCCATTGCGCGTTCTGGCGAGGCCGGGTTTTACCGGGGTACGCTGGCACGCAAGCTGGTTGAAGGCGTGCGTGCAGCGGGAGGTATCTGGTCAATGCAGGACCTGGCGCAGTACCGCGTCGTGGAGCGGCAGCCTGTCCGTGGCGAGTATCACGGCATGCGTATCAGTTCCGCTGCACCGCCTTCATCCGGCGGCATCGCGCTGCTCTCGATGTTGAACATGCTCTCTGCATTTCCGCTGCAAGCGCTTGATGAGGCGACCCGCACGCACCTGGTCATCGAGACCATGCGCCGTGCCTACCGTGACCGTGCAGAGTTTCTCGGCGACAGTGATTTTGTGGCTGTGCCGGTTGAGCGTCTCAGCAGTCGCGCGTATGCGCGGCAACTGGCCGAATCAATCCGGCTGAAGCAGGCAACACCGAGTTCGACACTCCCCGCTATCGCGATAGACGACGAGGGCCGGGACACGACGCATTTCTCCGTGCTGGATGCGGCAGGGAACCGGGTGTCAGCGACCCTGAGTATCAATTATCCCTTTGGCGCCTGCGTGGTCCCTCCGGGCACCGGTGTCTTGCTGAATGACGAAATGGATGACTTCTCGATCAAGCCTGGCGAACCTAACGTATATGGCCTGGTCGGCGCTGATGCGAATGCCATCGAACCCGGCAAGCGTCCGCTCTCAAGCATGTCGCCGACCTTTGTAGAAAGTGACAAGGGTGTGGCGATACTGGGAACGCCGGGCGGCAGTCGCATCATCACCATGGTGCTGCTGGGTATACTTGACATGGCGGCTGGCAGCGATCCGCAGTCCTGGGTCAGTTTGCCCCGCTATCATCACCAGTATCTGCCTGATGTAGTGCAGTTCGAGCCCGGCGCATTTGATGCGCAACTGCAGCAGGATTTGCTTGCGCGCGGCCATCAGTTAACACCGCTGGATGCAGACTATGGCAACATGCAGGCGATTTTCTGGAACTGGCAAACCGGTCAGGTGATTGCTGCCAGTGACCCGCGTGGAGCGGGTGATGCAAGGGTCGGTTTGTTCGGGCTGAAGTAAACCGTGTTGCGGCCGGGGAGGTGTGGCTGTTTATTGAAGTGAACGTGAAGCCATGACCGGCAACGCCGGATCTGTGTGCTGAACGGCCAGGCCGTTTATGCCAGATCAATAATCTTGTAAACGGTGAATAGCAGTACCACGCCGATCAGCAGGCAGGTTTCCAGCATGCCAATCCCGAGTGTCTGGGAGATCGCCAAAACCGTCTTGCCAAGTATCGAGTCCATTGCGTGCCCCTCGCGAAAAAGTATGTAACTGCACCGTGCTGTTTACACCCGCATTGCCTTGTCGTACAGAAGTGTCAGGATTTGTTATTAGTGTGTGGCTAGCCGCATTTCTCCGGATAATAAACGGAGTCCTGCTTTAATACCGTACGTAGTCTAACAGCATCGTGTCTTGTTTTTAATACTAGTACACATCCGGCGGGTTATCGCTGAAGAATAATTAATTAATAATAAATTAACATGCTGCGGTACTATCCCCGGTAAGCCACTCGTGGCATTTCTGATGCGTTTCCGGCTTTGATTTCCCTGGTCTGATAATTGGCGCGCTACTGCCTGATTGATCCTTCGTCAGGATATTGACTGTTACTCGG